>NZ_JAMYJR010000036.1 GCF_024137025.1 Paractinoplanes aksuensis | reverse complement strand
CCGGTCACGAGTGCGGTGGCGATCACGGGCGCTCCCCGGTCACGAGTGCGGTGGCGATCACGGGCGCTCCCCGGTCACGAGTGCGGTGGCGATCACGGGCGCTCCCCGGTCAGCAGGGGCAGGGGCAGGAACGGCAGCAGGTCGCCGGCCGCGGCCTCGGTGCCCGGGCGGACGACGAGGAAGCCGTGCGCGTTCGACAGGCCGCGCAGCATCGCCGAGCCGACGTGGCCGACCGGGGTCGCCGACCGTCCATCGTGGCCGAGCCGGGCCAGCGCGAGGTGGGTGTCGCCGCCGCGACCGCGCACCTTGTCCGTGGTCTCGACCGTGGGCAGGACCGGAGCCGGGCGGCCCTGCAGACCGGCCAGCAGCGGGGCGACCAGCGTGATCAGCGCGATCACGGCGGACTGCGGATTGCCCGGCAGGCCGGCCAGGAAGCGCGGCCGCCCGTCGGGACCGGGCACGCGGGCCAGCAGCATCGGGAAGCCGGGCCGGACGGCGACGGTGTTGACGAGGTACTCGGCGCCCAGCTCGGTCAGGGCCGGGTGCAGGTGGTCGACCGGGCCGTGCATCGTGCCGCCGGTCGTGCAGACCAGATCGGCCTCGGCCAGCGCACCACGGACCGCGGACAGGTGCGCCTCGAGGGTGTCCTGCACCGGACCGGCGACGGCCGACGGGTCGACGGTCGCGCCGTACCGCCGCAGCCAGCCCGGCACCTGAGGACCGAGCGAGTCGCGGACCCGACCCGCGCCCGGGATGCCGCCGGTGAGCAGTTCGTCGCCGAACACCAGCAGCCCGGCCCGCGGCCGGCGATGGACGCTGAGCGACTCGTAGCCGCACGTGGCGGCGACACCGATCACAGCCGGGTCGACCGCCGAGCCGACCGGCAGCAGTTCCTCGTCCTTGGTCGCCTCTTCGCCGGGCAGGCGCCACTCCGGCACGGGACCCACACGGGGCTCCCCGAGCACCCGGCCGTCACCGTCGCGAGTGGACGCCTCGATGCGGACCAGCGCGTCGGCGCCGGCCGGCACCATCGCACCGGTGGCGATCTCGACGCAGGTGCCGTCCTCGGTCAGCGGCGGGGCCACGCCCCCGGCCAGCACCCGGCCCACCGGGCGCCATGGCTTCGGGCCGCGCACGGCCCAGCCGTCGATGCTCGAGGTGGGAAACGCGGGCAGGTCGGTCAGGGCCCGCAGCGGCTCGGCCAGCGTGCGGCCGTCGGCGTCGGGCAACGCGACCGGTTCGCCCGGGCCGATCGCCGCCCGGCCCGCCTCGTAGGCCAGCCGGCGTGCCTCTTCCCAGTCGATACTCACCGGCTGAGCCTATCCAGCCGCGCCCGGCGAAGGGTGATCGCCGCCGTTGATCTGGTCGACCGTGTGCCGGAGCAACGGACCGAGGACGGCCAGACCGTCCTTGGCCCCGCCGGTCGAGCCGGGCAGGTTGACGATCAGGGTGCGCCCGGCGACGCCCGCCAGCCCGCGGGAGAGCGCGGCCGCGGGCACCTTGTCGCGGCTGTGGGCGCGGATGGCCTCGGCGATGCCCGGGATCTCGAAGTCGAGCAGGCCGCGGGTCGCCTCGGGCGTGCGGTCGGTCGGGGTGACGCCGGTGCCGCCGCTGGTCAGCACGACGTCGACGCCGTCGGCCACGGCCAGGCGCAGCGCGTCGGCCACCGGCTCACCATCGGGTACGACCACCGGCTCGCCGACCGTGCAGCCGAGCTCGCGCAGACCGGCGACCAGGCGCGGGCCGCTCGTGTCGGCGTAGACCCCGGCGGCGGCCCGGTTGCTGGCCACGATCACGCGCGCGGACATGGTCATGGCCGGTCCTCCGGTCGTACCCAATCGCCGGTCTTGCCGCCCTCTTTGCGAAGCACCCGAACCGACTCGATGCTCGCGGCCGGGTCGACCGCTTTGATCATGTCGATCATCGTGAGCCCGGCCGTCGCCACCGCGGTGAGGGCTTCCATCTCGACACCGGTGCGGTCGGCCGTCTTCGTGGTCGCGGTGATCTCGACCGTGTTCGCCGTCAACTCGAGATCAACCACGACGCCGTGCAAACCGATCGGATGGCAGAGCGGGATGAGATCAGGTGTGCGTTTGGCCCCCATGATCCCGGCGAGCCGGGCCACGGCGAGCGCATCGCCTTTCGGGAGTCCGTCCCCGCGCAACAGGGCGACGACCTCAGGAGTAGTGATCACTCGTCCGGCGGCAACGGCACGGCGGGTGCTGACCGCCTTGGCGGAGACGTCGACCATGCGCGCGGCGCCGGCCTCGTCAACGTGAGTCAGCAGGGATTCGTCGGGCATACCGGGAGTTTATAGAAACAACTCCCGAGATACTCCGCGGCGCAATAGTGGCCTTCTCCTCACGATTCGTTTGCGTGAAATGTTGGCGATCTATGCGCAGGTCAGCGACCATATGGCGGGGCTGGAAAACGGGGAACCTTCACACGATCATTGACAATCCGGAGCGTTAGCCAAACGGCACGCTCCGCGATTTGGACACTGCACCCAAAACGTCGACTCAAGTAGCTAAGAGTCGTATACCCGGGACGCCGTGTAGTCAAATCATGTCGTGTTATCAGTTTCTGCGCAATACGACATGAATCGGTATCAAAATCACTTCTCATTGCATATTGTTCCTCTCGTCGCGACACACAGATCTTGAAAGCTCCAATCTCCGGACCGCTCGATGGTCCACACCGCGAGGAGAAGAACAATGAACGTGCACGACTGGGAGTGAGGTTGGTGCGCAAACGCGCACGCTTGCTTACGCTTGAGCCCGGACCTGCCTCCGAAGCGCTCAGCGACTGGACGACTGCTTTGCCGAATACCCACAGCTCCAACGACGACGCGACCGGTCGGCAGCTCTCGCTGCTCATCGGTCTCGTCGTCGTTCTGGCGGCAGGCGTCGCGGCGGCCGATTTCTGGTTCGCGTTTACCCACCCGCAGCCGGTTCCCCACGTCGGGCTTCTCGCGCTGCTCATCGTCGGCGCGGCCGTCGCCAACCGCGTCAAGGTCTACGTGCGTGTGCGGTCCAGCCACAACGGCACCACCTGGGGCGAGATCCCTACCCTGGTCGGGCTGGCTTTCCTGCCGCACGCGTGGGTCGTCCTGTGCTGCGTGGCCGGCATCGCCATCGTCAAGATCATGGTTCGGGCGGCCCCCCAACGCGCGATCTTCTCGCTGGCCAAGGAAGTGCTGATCATCAGCGCGGCCAGCCTCGTGCTGACCCTGGCCGGCTTCCCGCCGACGCCCCACTCGCCCGGCACCGCCGGCGGCGCCGTTGCACTGGCGTACGTGGCCATGTCGCTGGTCGACGAGGTCGTCTTCATGCCGGTCTTCGCCGTCGCGTCCCGCACGACGATCCTGCAGGCAATCCGGAAAGACCTGGGCGACCGGCTCATCGCGCACGTGGTCCGGCTGGCCACTGTCGTCTACGTCATCGAGATCCTCGCCACGGGAGCCAACCTGCTCCTGCTGGGCTTCGTGCCACTACTTATCGTCTGCCTCCACCTGTGGCATTCGCGCCAGCTGCGTACCAAGGAAGAGCGGCGCTCCTGGCGGGAGCTGGCCAAGACGACCGACGAGCTCAACTCGGTCGAGCTCACCCAGGTGCTGCACGTGGCGGCTACCCAGGGCGCCCGCGTCTTCTCGTCCGACGAGGTCGAGATCGACCTGACCGTGAGCGGGGTCGACCGGGTGGTGCGGGCCCGCGGCAGCGACGTGGTGCACGACGGACCCCGGCCCAGCCGAGACGCCTACGTCACCGAGATCACGTCCGACCTCGAGACCGGCGACCACAGCTACCGCGCCGGGCTACTCACTCTGGGCTTCCACGGCCGGGTCAAGCTCAACGAGTTCGAACAGTACAAGCTCAAGACCTTCTCGGCGGCGCTCTGCACGGCCATCCGCAACGCCACCGCGTATGCCGAACTGCAGCGGCTGAACGAGCAGAACGCGTACGACGCCGCCCACGACCCGCTGACCGGGCTGGCCAACCGGCGCGAGCTCTACGACCACGCCGACCAGCAGTTCCAGGGCCGCTCCGGCGACGGCGTGGCCGCGCTGCTGCTCATCGACCTCAACCACTTCAAAGAGGTCAACGACACCCTCGGGCATGCCGCCGGTGACGCCGTGCTGCGCGAGGTGGCCCGGCGACTGGCCGACGCGGCCGAGCCGGGCGACCTGGTGGCCCGGCTCGGCGGCGACGAGTTCGCGGTGCTGCTCACCAACCTGCCCACCCCGGCCCTGGCCGCCCACCGGGCCAAGACGATGCTCGCCACCCTCGAACAGAGCGTGACGGTCGAGGGCATGCAGATCACCGTCGAGGCCGCGGGCGGCATCGCCCTGGCCCCCGGCAGCGGCGGCGTCAACGAGCTGATGCGTCGCGCCGACATCGCTATGTACCAGGCCAAACGGGCCGGGCTGCCGACCACCACCTACGCCCACGCGCAGGACACGGCCGACGTCAGCCGTCTGGTGCTCGGCGGCGAGTTGCAGCGGGCGGTGGCCGAACACGAGTTCGTGGTCGACTTCCAGCCGATCGTCGACCTGGGCAGCGGCGAGGTCACGGCAGCCGAGGCGCTGGCCCGGTGGCACCACCCCGAACACGGCTACCTGACGCCGATGGAGTTCCTGCAGACGGTGG
The DNA here is from genome assembly GCF_024137025.1 of Paractinoplanes aksuensis. Taxonomy (GTDB): domain Bacteria; phylum Actinomycetota; class Actinomycetes; order Mycobacteriales; family Micromonosporaceae; genus Actinoplanes; species Actinoplanes aksuensis. The sequence continues at coordinate 52,997 of NZ_JAMYJR010000036.1, read as the reverse complement.
AACGCTCGGGCCGGCTGCCGGCGTTCGCCGACGCGGTGCTCGACCAGGCACTCGAGGCGTCCGACCTGTGGCGCGAGGCGGGCTTCGACCTGCCGGTGGCGGTGAACGTGTCGCCGCGCAGCCTGCTCGACCCGAGCTTCCCCGAGACGGTGCTGGCCCGCCTGCGCCGGCACGCCGTTCCGGCCGACCGCTTGATCTTCGAGCTGGCCGAGACGCTGACCCTGAGCCAGCTCGACGTGGTGGGCCGCGCCCTCAACGAGCTGAGCGAGGCGGGCGTGCGGCTCGCCCTCGACGACTTCGGCACCGGTGTGACCCCGCTGTCGGTGCTCTCCCACATCCCGGTCCACCAGCTCAAGATCGACCGCGAGTTCGTCGGTGCCGTGCAGACGTCGTCCGAGGCCGCGGCGGTCATCCGCTCCACGGTCGACCTGGCCCGCAGCCTGCACCTGTCGGTGATCGCCGACGGCGTCGAGAGCGAACCGCAGCGGCACGCGCTGTGGAGTCTGGGCTGCGTGGCCGGTCAGGGTCACCTGTTCGCCCGCCCGATGTCGGCCGCCCGCCTGCTGGCCACGATGCAACGCGGAACGGCCGGCCGGCCGGGCACCCTGGCCGCATCACTCCACGACGGTGGCGCAGTCGTCCGCATGTCGCGGCGGCGGTCCGGGGGATCGGGCAGATCCGCTCTGCCACACTTGCCCGCGTGACTGAACCAGGGCAGACGGCGCGCAAACCCGCAGCTGAAGGGCCCGCCTCGCCCTCGGCCGAAAACCCTTCCCCGCGTACGCCGGAGGGCAGCGCCCCCAGCCGGCCGCCCTCAGCGGACAAATCGCCCGAGCCCCCAACCACGGTCACGCCCGAAGTCCCCGCCGGTCCCGGCGCCCAAGTCGGCATGTACGTCGTCGTCAGCGACCTTCCGCTCACTACCAACGGCGCAAAACCCAAAAAAACGTCCCGGATCGCCGCCAAGCCTCTCGCCGCCGGTGAAGCTACGGGCAAGCCCGCAACACCGCCCGCGGAATCTGCTGACGCAACACGGCTTGCGACCCGCAAACCGTCGACACCCCGAACGGCCGCCGAACCTGCTGACGCAACACGGCTTGCGACCCGCAAACCGTCGACACCCCGAACGGCCGCCGAACCTGCCGACACAACACGGCCTGCGACCAGCGAGCCGTCAACGCCCCGACCGCCGGCGGAATCTGCGGACGCAGCACGGCCTGCGACCAGCGAGCCGTCAACGCCCCGAACGGCCGCCGAACCTGCTGGTCAGTCACCTGACCGGCCGCCCGCAGCCTCCAGCTCAGCCACTCCTTCGGCTGCCGAGTCGCCGGTGGGACGGGACGATTCATCAGCACCGCAGCATTCCGCGAACCCGGGGCCCGCCAAGCCGACCGCAACATTCGAAGATCCGGCGAAGGTGGATGCCACGCCCGTCGGCACTACAACTCTTGGCAGTCCACCCTCGACGGCGCCGGGCCCCGCGTTCGACAAAACTCCCGCAACGGAAACAAGCGCCAAGCCTGACAAGACCTCCGCGATCCAGCGGCGCCCTGAGCCCGACAATAATTCTGCGCCTGAGCTCGACGGGGGGTCCGCGACTGAGCTGCGCGCGCAACCGGTCGACGACTCCGATACCCAGCCCGATTCGGCGTCCGACGACGCTTCAGCAACTAAGCCCGGCTCGCCCGCCAAGTCCACGGACAAGTCGGGTAAAGCGCTCGCTGCAACCCGCGCCGACGCTGTAGCCGAAAAGCCTTCCGGGACCGTCGGTCACGTGGAGTCCCCAGCGAAGGGCACGCCCGCCAGCGAATCCGCCAATCCCGGGAGCGCAAATCCCAGGACCGAGGATCCCACGATCGCTGGTCCCGGGACGGCGGCCACCGCGGAACGGGCGACATCCGAGGCCGCAGCAACCAAGAGCGACACCCCAAAGCCTGTCGCATCCGAGCTGACAACCTCCGAGGCGACTACATCCGGGCCCGCCACCTCCCAGGCAACCGCATCTGAGGGAGCCGCATCCGAGGGAGCCGCATCCGAGGGAGCCGCATCCGAGGGAGCCGCATCCGAGGGAGCCGCATCCGAGGTCGCTACATCCCAGGCCGCCGCATCCGAGGCCTCTGCATCCCAGGCCGCCGCTTCCGAGGCCTCTGCATCCCAGGCTGCCACGTCCGAGGACGCCAAATCCCAGGCGACTGCATCCGAGGCAGATACATCCCAGACAGCCACGTCCAAGGCAGCCACGTCCGAGGTTGCTACATCCCGGGCCGCCACGTCCAAGGCATCTGCATCCCAGGCAGCCACGTCCGAGGACGCCAAATCCCAGGCAACTGCATCCGAGGCCGATGCATCCCAGGCAGCCGCGTCCGAGAGCGCGGCGTCCGAGGATGCCGCGTCCGAGGATGCCGCGTCCGAGGATGCCGCGTCCGAGGATGCGGAAGCTCGGAGCGTGGCGTCCAAGGCCGCCGGGGCGAAGACCGCGGGTGCCAAGAAGGCTGCGCGGCCCGTGGGGGAGCCGGCGCCACTCGGACGGGTAGGTCGGTTCTTTGCCCGCGTCGATCGGGCGGCGGGCGGCTACGCCGTCGACCTCGTGCTTTATGCACTGTCGGCGGGATTTGCACTGATCACGGCGACGAACTCGACCCTGTTGCCGCACCGAGCCTGGGGTTCCATCGCCGTCTGGGCCTACACCGGTGCCTTCGTCGTGGCCGCGCTTCAGTTCACCGGCTATCTGTTGACCCGCCGCCGCGCCGGCAGCCGCGTCGCCGCGCTGTTCGGGAATGGCAGTCGGGCCGCCGTCACCTGGGCCGTGTGGGCCGCTGCCGCGCTCGTTCCGCTGGTCGTCCAGGCGATGCAGCGAGCCGACGGCCGCACCGACCGCGCACAGGAAGAGGTGCTGGTCGTCGAGCACATGGGCGAGCGCCTGCTGAACGACGGCACCCCGTATCTCTCCCGGGACACGATCGCCGCCCTGCCCGAGGCCGACCGTCTGATGGGCTACAGCCCGTACCAGCCGGGAATGTCCATTTTCGGCATTCCGCGGGCCCTCTTCGGCGACGTCTGGTGGACCGACTCCCGTGTCTGGTTCGCCGTGTTCACCGCCCTGGCTCTCATCGCCGCCGTCATGGTCCTGCGGTCCGCGCGGACGTTCCCGACCGTCCGGGCGTTGCAGGCAGTGACCGTTCTGCCGATCTGCGCGCTCACCCTGGCCACCGGCGGCGACGACATCCCGGTGCTCGCCTTCTGCCTGCTGGCGCTGGCGCTCGCGGCCACGGACCGTTACGGCTGGGCCGGTGTCGCCGTCGGCGCGGCCGCCGCCTGCAAACTCTTCGCGTTGCCGGTGGTCGCCGTCCTGGCCATTCTCGCTATGGCCGTGGCCCGTGGCGGCCGGCTGCTGCCCGGCGCGATCGGTCTGCCGATTCTGGTGCTGATCCCGCCGTTCCAGGTCAACCAGGACGGCTTCCTCGAGAACGTGATCCGCTTCCCGCTGGGGCACGGACTCGTCACCAGCCCGGCCCAGTCCCCGTTCCCCGGCTACCTGATCGCACAGAACGTGCCCCACGGCCGCTATCTCACGCTCGGACTACTGGCCGCGGTGGCGGTCGTCATCACCGTACGGATGCTCTGGTGGCCCCCACGCCGCGCCGACACCGCCGCGTTGATCTGCGGCTGGGGTCTGCTGGCGGCGATCCTGCTCATGCCGACGACCCGCTTCGGTTACCTGCTGTATCCGGTCGCGTTCATGGTCTGGGCGGCCGCCCTGCGCCCGGCACACAGGAACCACACAGCCACAAGTCGCCCGTTGGATGACGCGGCCTTGTACCGTCTGTGAGATGCAGATGACCTGTCCGAAGTGTCACGGCGAGATGCGAGTGTACGAGCGCAGCGGCGTCACGGTCGACCAGTGCACCGAGTGCCGAGGGATCTTCCTCGACCGCGGTGAGCTGGAAAAGCTGTTCGAGGCCGAGTCGAGCTACAACACTCGTCAGGCTCCGCCGCAGTCCGCTCCGCCCCCGCGGCCGGCCGCCGCCCCGCAGCCGGGTTACGGCCAGCCGCAGCCGGGTGGTTACGCCCCGCCGCCTCCGCCGCCCGCGCCGGGCTACGGCCAGCCGACGCACGGCTACCCGCCGGCGCCGGTCCCCGGTCACGCCCCCGCGTACGGCCACCACGGCCACTACCGGCGCGGCCACCACGGCCACTACCGCCGCCAGAAGAGCTTCCTGCACAACCTGTTCGACTGAGGAAGCACTGACCACCGCCCGCCGGCCCGCCAAGGGCCGGCGGCGGGGTCAACGCGCGCCCACAACAGGCCGCGCCAGAATCAACGCGCGCCACCGGCCGCGCCAAGGTCAACCCGCGCTCACCACGTGCCGTCGTCGCGCACGCGCCGCGCCGGCCCGTCACCCGTGAGCAACCCGGTCAGCGCCTCATCGAGCGTGCTGCCGACGAACCACTCCCCACCCTGATCAAAAACGAACACCCGCGCCAGCTCGTCGATCGCCACCACCGCGTCGCCCCCTTCGATCCCGATCGGAAACAATGGCACGCCCGTGAACTCGGCAAACTCGCTCAGCGCGGCCACCGCGTAGGCCCCCGGCTCCGGGTCGAGCCGCAGCAGCCGAATGGCCCGTCGCAGCCCCGGCCCCCGCCGCGCGCAGCGCACCCCGGGAAAGTCCGCGACCGCTGCCCGCGCCGCCTCGAACGCCTGCAGCCGCCCGCCCGAGGCCTCGACCGCCCGTTCGATCGCCGCCGCGGCCGGGCCCGCCCCGATCCACCCGCCGCCGGCCAGCGTCCGAGCCACCTCGTGCGGGAACCGCCCAGCCACCGGAATCCGATCGGAACCGTGCCGCCACTCGCTGACGAACGCCCGGTCCGACCACGGCAGCACCGCCAGGTCGACGAGCACGCTGATGCACGTCTCGCACGGCCGGTGCTCCTCCCCGCCCACCGGATCACCCTGGTCGCGTACGAGAAAAGCAGTGAATTCGGCCCCGGTCAGCCAGGCCCGCGCGTCGTCGAGCCCCATCTCACGCCCGCGCGTGCGGGTGGCCGCGTGCAGCGCGTCGGAGACGGCGATCAACTCGGCGTGCCGCTCGACGCCGCGCACCTGACTCTCCGCGCCCAGCATCCCGAGCCGGTCCATCACCAACTGATGGTGAGTGATCCGCTGGTCACCCTTCGCGCCCTGAGCCCGGAACAGCCGCTCACCCACAGTCAAGTGGGCCATCGTGGTCGGAGTGGGCCGGCGCCGTGTCAACCGGAGTAGCGCGACCGCCGGATCCACCGTTCCCGGCGGGCTCGGACGGCGGTCGCGATAGATGGCAGCGATCTCGTCCGGCGGCACTCCGGGCCACGTGGACAGGACGCCCGTCTCTCGATCGATCACCGTGCGTGCGCCGTCGCCGGGCACGGAGAGCACAGTGGCCGGCTGCTTGGTCCAGATCACGTAACCCAGGTCGAACTCGGTGAGCATCGGCTCACACCCGTAACCGCGCTGCTCGGACTCGTTGCGCGCCCAGCGCTCCGCGATCGCCTCGGCCTCCGCTCGAGTGATCATCGCGCCCTCCCCTCCCGATGTCCTGAACCCGATCGCCCGTGGCGACGTTCGCAGATTGAAGTTAACCGAACACGCAAAGTCCCGACACGGACGAGGGGTGTGACCCGGTGGCTGTTACGGCGAATCGCGACGCGAATCGGGAACTGCGCGACCGACTGACAGAGGTGCACGAGCGGTATGCGCGTCTGCGGTCCGATCTGGACGATCTTCAAAGGCGCCTCGCCGACGTCCGCGTCACCGTTGTTTCGACCGACGGACTGGTCCGCGTGACGGTCGGGCCGCGCGGCGAATTGATCGATTTGCGGCTCATTCGCCGGGCGACTCGGAACATGGACAACGAATACGTTTCCCGGACGATCGTGACCACCGTCCACACTGCCGCCGAGCAGGCCGCGGAACGCATTCAGACTTTGATGGCCGACTATCTCCCGGCCGACTCCGGCACTCTTCGCTATCTGCGTGACCACAACTTCGGCTCGCTGCTCGGACGGTCCGACGAGATCGTCCAGGACCTGGCCGGCCGCGATGTCTGACGCCCGGCTGCGGCTCGACGCCGAGGAAGCCCTGGCCGGATCGCGCGCCCTGAGCGCGGCCGGCGAGGACCTCGGCGCGCGCCGCAACCGGGCCGGCGCCGAGATCGCGGCCGCCAGCTCGACCGTCCCGTGGGGCCGCGACGACTACGGGAAGTCCTTCGACCAGCACTACCGCCCGTTCGAACAGCAGGTCCTCGACGCGTGGCAACAGCTCGCGACCTATCTGGCCGGGCTCGGCGACGCCGCCGCGCTGTCCGTCCGCGACAACCTGGCCGCCGACGCCGACGCCGCAGGCCGCATCCGTTCGACGTACCGGGGTCGATCATGACTGTCCTGCCGAGTCCCATTCCCCACCCGCTCGAGTTCAGCCCGTTCGACGTGCCGGCCTGGGCCTACGAGGCGCTCGAGTGGGTCGTCGGCTTCGACTGGCCGGCCGGCAACGAGGTCGCCACCTGGGACGTCGCCGACCGCTGGTTCTCCCTGGCCACGTCGCTGGCCGAGCCGAACGAGGCCGCGATTTCGGCCGCCGGCCGGTTCCTTTCCGGCTACGGCGGCACGGGCATCACGGCCGACGGCTTCGCCGACGCCTGGCAGATGGTCGCGGGCGACGACAACGCGCCGCTCCACGACCTGCTGCGCGTCTCAGGTGAGCTGGGCAAACTCGTCGAAGGCTGCGGTGCCGACCTCGAAGCCGCCAAGATCGAAGCCTGGATCGAGATCGGCATCTTCCTGATCGAACTCGTCGGCATGGCCGTCACCGTCGCGCTCACCCTGGGCGTCGCATCCCCCGCCGCCGGCGGCCTCATCGTCGCCACCCGCCTCGCCATCCAGCAGATCTTCCGCCGCCTCGTCGAGCAGCTCGGCACCAAGGCCCTGAAGCAGACCGCCGGTCGCGCGATCAAACAGGTGACCAGCCGCGAAGGCCTGAAACGCCTGGGCCGCCAAGCGCTCGACGAAGGCTTCGACGAGGCTCGCGAAGAGATCGCGATCAATGGCGGAATTCAGACGTACCAGCAGTCGACCGGGCGCTCCGACGGTTATGACCTCGAGAATCTGGGCCGGACCGCGCTGGCCGGTTTCGCCGGGGGAGCCGCCTCGACCGGGGCCCACGCCGGCTCGCACGGACACGGCGGCATGATGCGCGGCGCCGGCGGCGAGGTCATGGCCGAATTCGGCGCGGCCGCGACTTTCGGCGAACTGCCCGACGCGACGGGAATCGCCAAGTCCGCCAGTTCGGGCGCGGTCGGCGCGGGCCTGCACGGAATGCCCTCGTCGATCGACATCGGTCATCTCAAAGGTTTCGACGCCGCCTCGCTGCCCAGTTCGGCCAATAGCGAACCTCTTGGAAGTACGACGGTAGGCGCTGATCTATCCGGCGGGAGCGCCCTCATCGAGGGGCTGGCCGCGAATGCCACACCGTCACCAATCGCAGAGCAGGGCCCCTCGCTCTCCACGACAACCCCTGACGCTCCCCAGTCGTCCACCCCCTCGCTCAGCGCGACTCCCTCACCGCAGGCCCAGTCCCCCAACGACCCGACCTCCCCGTCCCCAACCCCCGCGTCCTCAACTTTGTCGACCGTCGACACTCAGCTCACGCCGCCCTCCATCGACGCGACGCCCTCATCCCCACCCCCATCGTCTACGTCTACGTCTGTTGATCCGCAGCTCACGCCGTCCCCCCACGACCCGATGTCCCCGACCCCGCTCTCGTTGACACCACCGTCGCCTTCCGTGTCGGACGGGTCGGGCGTACTAGCTGCCTCGGTCGCGTTCGCCGACCCGCTGACGACGGCGCCGGTTTCATCGTCGACACCAGTCGCCGGCCCACCGCTGACCTCAACCGGCGGCATCGGTCCGGCTGGGGTGTTCGGACCGCTCGGTACCCCCGGCTCGGCCGCGCCCGGCCTACGGCGAAGCCCACTCTCCGATTTGGAGCGCATCGCCGACGCGCTCGGCCCACGCCCGGCGCCCCGGAACCCCGTACGCAAGCCTGAAACCCCCACGACCCGGTCGGCCCCGCCACCGGAGATCCGCGACGAGCGGGCGTACTTCGGTTATGCCGCCCACGCCCGCGAGACCCACGAGCAGAACCGGCGCGACGAGTACGCGGCCTATCTCGGATCGATCGCCGAGGACAACCGCGCCCGCATCCTCGACCTGGGCCGAAGCGCCGATCAGGCCGCGCGGGCCGGCTTCACGCTGCGCGAGGCCCAGGACCGCCGCCAGGCGTTCAGCCTGAGCGAGATCGTCGCCGAGATCGAGGACCAGATCACCCAGGTCCGCTCGGGCGCGCTGGCCCCCGACCGGGTCGAGGTCGACCCACCCGAATGGGCCCGCATCAACAACGACGTCGGCCACCTGGCCCCCGGCGGCGTCCGCACCGGCGACCGCTCGGCCCTGGACGGTTTCGCCGGCCGCCCACCCATCGACCGCACCCGCCACTACAACTCGGCCGGCGGCCTGCGTCCCCCACTGGCCGTGCACCAGACCGACATCGAGAACGCCGTCCCCCGAGACAGCAACGGCAACGTCTCCCGCCTACCCGACCCCCGCGAGGGCACCTGGTTCCGCCTGGCCAACGACGGCGGCCCCGCAGCCGACCCGACGAGGGGCCTGAACTGCGTAGACGGCACGCTGGCCCTGTTCGACACCTACATCCACGGCCGCCCCCGGGTGTCGGCCCCCCGAACGTTCGACGCCTACGCGAACGGCAACCCCGACCGCCCACTGGGCGGCGAGGTCGAAGGAATCAACCGCATCCGCCTGGCCACCGGCGGCGACTTCCAGAACCTGTGCCCCCACCTGGGCGACGCCGACCCGACCCAGGCCAAACCCGCCATGGACCAGGCCGTACAAAACCTGACCAACCACCTGCTGAACACCGGCCACGGCTCCTACGCCTTCCTCATCACCGACCTGGAAGGCGGCGGAAGCCACTCCTGGGCCGCCCTGAACCAGAACGGCACAGTCCTCTACGTAGACCCCCAGATCGGCCGAATCTCCGAGAACGCCCCCCTCTACCACCACCACGGAGTTCCGACCCCCATCAACGTCGTCTCCCTGGAAGCCTTGGTAGTAAACGCCTCAGGCCACCCCACCCCCCTTCCCCACCACGCCCCCGGCGCCTGGTCCGCCCAGCCCCCGACGGGAACTGATCACGGTGGGATACGGCCGGCCTTCGATTTACTGACGCCCGACCAGCAGACACTCCTCAGCGCTACGAGAACCGAGGCTGACCTCGTAGCCCAACGGGTATCCGACGATCTTGGGGCAGTGGTTCAGGCCCTCGACCACAGCACAGCGCGACTTGTCGGCGAGGAACACCGCGTCAAATCGGTCGAGAGTCTGAGCAGGAAGTTCTTGGAGGCCTACGAGACCGAGAACGTAGGACTCGACGAGTTCATCAACCGTGTGAAAGATCGTGTCCGCTTCTCGGTCGAAACGCCTGAGGAGAACTACGGCCGCACCGTCACGCAGGTACTCGCCGGACTCCGTGAACGCGGCTACGAACGCACAAGCGCCGCAAACTTTTGGGCGAACCATGGGCGCCACAACGGTCTCAACATCTGGCTGACCACGCCGGAGGGGTTCCGGATCGAGGTCCAGTTCCCCACGCCGCTATCGCAAACGGCAGGAAGCAGGACTCACGACTACTACGAGATCGTGCGCCTCGGAACCGAGCCGGCCTACAAGCGAGTGAGCGCGTTCCTCGACATCATCGCGATCAACAAGGAGCTCGAAATCTATGCTCATCGGCCACCCGACCTGCACCTGATCACTGACGTCAACGAAAAGGTGACCACCCTGGCCAAATGGCTCCAGTCAGAAGCGGCCACACTCTCTCAGTACAAAATGGATCTTCAAGCTCGCGGCATATCATTCGAAACCGAACTTCAGCGGCGTGGCCTCGGACGCGACGACGTACCCGGCCTCGAGGGGATGGGCTTGATCGAATGACGGAAGGCTTCAGCTACAAGGCGATCCTGCGGAGCGACGATCGATCGACCATCACCAGCCTCGTCGCCTATCAGCCCGGCGAGCAGACCCTCCGCGCGGTGCTCTGGAGCGTTCCGCGCCATCAATGGATCTATGCGCCCAACCTGGTTGCTTCCGTCCTTTACGACGACGAGGAACAAGACCGTGGCCGCCCCGTTGACCGGCCGACAGCCGAGCAGATATCTCGCGACGTCCTGCGGACCGAGTTGCCCAGTGAGGCCGTGCTGTCCGAGATGTCCGACGAGGGCGAGCGCAACGGCTGGAATTACGGCCCGCCCCGGGGATGACCTGTCAGGTGATGGCCATGTCGACGAAGCGGGACAGGTGCAGCTGGGCCGCGACCGTGACGGTGTCGGTGGGGCCGTTTCGGTGTTTGGCGACGATGAAGTCGGCCTCGCCGGCGCGGGGTGACTCTTTGTCGTAGTAGTCGTCGCGGTGGAGCAGGATGACGACGTCGGCGTCCTGTTCGATCGAGCCGGACTCACGCAGGTCGGACAGCTGGGGGCGCTTGTCGGTGCGCTGCTCGGGACCACGGTTCAGCTGGGAAACGCCGATCACCGGGCACTCGATCTCCTTGGCCAGGAGCTTGAGGCCACGGGACAGCTCGGAGACCTCTTGCTGACGGCTCTCGGTCTTTTTCGGCGAGGACATCAGCTGCAGGTAGTCGATCACCAGGAGTTTGAGGTTGTGCCGCTGCTTGAGGCGGCGCGCCTTGGCCCGGATCTCCATGAGGTTCATGTTCGGGGTGTCGTCGACGAAGATCGGGGCCTCGCTGATCTCGCCCATGCGGCGGGCCAGTTTGCTCCAGTCGTCGTCGGTGAGCTGGCCGGAACGCAGCACGTGCAGCGGTACCCGGGCCTCGGCCGACAGCAGACGCATCACCATCTCGATCTTGCTCATTTCGAGCGAGAAAATGGCGCTTGCGCAGTTTGCGCGAATTGCCGCATTGCGGGCGAAGTCCATGCTGGCCGTCGACTTACCGAGACCAGGTCGCCCGGCCACGATGATCAGCTGGCCGGGGTGCAGACCGTTGAGCAGCCGGTCGAGGTCGGAGAAGCCGGTCGGGATGCCGGCCATACCGCCGCCGGCCGCGCCGATCGCCTCGATCTCGTCAACCGTAGGCTGGAGCATGTCTCCGATGGAGGCGAAATCCTCGCTGACGCGCTTCTCGGTGACGTCGTAGATCGCCTGCTGGGCCAGGTCGACGATGTCGTCGACGTCACGCCCGCCGTTGCCGTTGGCGCCGTAACCGAGCTGGACGATCTTGGTGCCGGCCTCGACGAGGCGGCGCAGGATGGCTCGTTCGCCGACGATGCGCGCGTAGTAGGCGGCGTTGGCCGCGGTGGGCACGCTCTCGATCAGCGTGTGCAGGTAGGGCACGCCGCCGATGCGTTGCAGATCACCCGAGTCGGCCAGCGCGGCCGCTACGGTCAGCGCGTCGGCCGGCTCGCCCCGCCCGTACAGATCGAGGATGACGTCGTAGATCGACGCGTGCACCGGACGGTAGAAATCCTGCACCTTGAGGATCTCGACGACGTCGGCGATGGCGTCCTTGGAGAGCAGCATGCCGCCGAGAACGCCCTGCTCAGCAGCGACGTCTTGCGGCGGGGACTTGTCGAACGCGCCGCCCCGGGACGACCCGCCGCCCGATGGCCCACCCGCCGACGACCCGCCGCCGGAAGGCCCGCCACCCGACGGCCCGCCCCCGGACTGGGCCGGCGGCCGTGTCTCGTCGGTGATCGACACCCGGACCTCCTCCATTAGCCGTACGTGCACCCCTGATCAAACCGCTGGGGTATGACACTTTCGGCTGATCCCCGCCATGATCAGGAAAAACTCCCGATCAAGCCCCGCGCCTGCGGCGGCACCACTGTACGAACCCGGCCGCCACCTGCCCAACCGCACCGGTGGACAAGCCTCGGGACAACCTGTGGACATCCCGCCCCAGCCTGTGGGCAGCCCTGTGCACAGCCTGTGTACAACTCCTGGGGACGACGCGGGTTGTGCCTTCCCGAGCAGGCGTTTTGCTGTCCCCACCTGTGGAGGGGGAAAAAGTCCTGCACAAGTGCGAAAAGGTGCCCGGCGTGAGCAAGCCGTCGCGCGGAGGCGTTGCGGTTCCGACGCGCGGAAGGCACGCTTTTGTCGTGGACCAACGGGAGTGGGACTACGGCGCCCGCATGTCGCGTGAGCGACGTGCCGCCGATCAGTGGTCCCCCCGTACCTCGGATTCACCCGATTTCGCCGACCCTGACCAGAAATGGTCATCCCTGACGGACACCGGCAGCCTGCAGCCCAGCGCCGAGGCTCTCGACTGGCAGCGCCGGGCCGACCAGTGGGCCCAGCAGGCCGAACCCGATCCTCACCAGGCCGTCGAACCAGCCAACCGCTGGTCCGACGTCGCCGCCACCGGCCGTCCCACGTTCCCGGCCGACGGCGTCGGCTGGCGCACCGAGACGGCCGAGTGGCGCGCCGCCGGCGCCCGCTGGCGGCAGACCACCGAGTGGCGGTCGACCACCGGCTCCCATGTCTGGCGGTCGACCACCGAGGCCTGGCAGGCCGACGGCAACAACTCGTACCCGCCCGAGTCCGAGACCCCGATGGCACAGCCGGCCATCTCGAGTTCCGCCTGGTCCGGCGACTCCGGCACCGACACCCGGCCCGCCTGGCAGCAGTTCACCGATTCGCCGGCCGAACCCGAGACGCCCGGCCGCCAGCGGTCGAGCCCCGGCGAGTCGACCACGCCGAGCTGGCAACAGCCCTCCCCGCGTACGCCGGCGGAAAGCTCTCCGTCCTGGCAGCAGCTGGTCGAACCGGAACAGCAGCCGCAGCCGTCGTGGAACTCCCGCCCGTCCTGGCAGCGCGATGCCATTGAGGGTTCCGCGACCTGGACCGATCTGACCGAACAGCGCTCGGCCGCCCCGTCCGACACCGGCACCACCTGGCTCCGCGAAGACCCGCGCGACGACGGGCGCCACCTGGTCCGCGAGGACGACCGCGCCGCGTGGCGACGCGAGGCCGGCGGCGGGTCACCCCCGGTCGGGCGGCGGCGGGCTCCTGAGCCGGGTTACGCACCGTCCGGCGGTACGGGTTGGTCCAGCGGCCGTTCCGAGGCCGAGAACGGTGAGAACACCGACAACTGGGCCCGCCACACCGACACCGGCGGCATTCAGCTGTACGGGGACTCACCCGCGCCGGCCGCCTGGGGCACGGGTGTCGGTTTCGGCTCCCGCAATGTCAACCGGCGTGAGGAGGCCGATCGCCGCGAGGCCCCGTACGGGGATCCTCCCGGCTACGAAATGCCTCCGGCGACGCCGTACGAGCCACCGCCGCGCCAGCCCACAGCCACCGGCTACGGTTCGCGCTACGCCGAGGACGAGCCGCCCCGCTACACCGAGGAGCCGGCGACCGGCCGTGGTCGCCGCCGTCGCTACGCCGACGAGCCCGACGCGCCCCGCCGCGGTGACACCGGTTCGTTCGCGCCGCCCGAGCCGCGTACCCCGCGCCGGTCCCGTTCCGAGTCGGACGAGACCGCCACGTTCAGCGCCGTACCGATGCCGGCCCCGCCGCCCACGTCGGCCCAGCGCAGCGCCGTGCCGGCCCCGCCGCCCACGTCGGCCCAGCGCAGCGCGGTCCCGATGCCGGCCCCGCCACCCACGTCGGCCCAGCGCAGCGCCGTGCCCATGCCCGCGCCGCCGTCGTCCGCCCCGCGCAGCGCCGTGCCCATGCCGGCGCCCCCGTCGTCGGCGCCACGCAGTGCGGTTCCCATGCCCACCGGGCAGGTCTCCGCGCCGCGTGGTGGCCCGCCCAAGGGCCGCGCGAAATACAAGGCGGGCGGCGACGACTGGCGCGACCAGACCGGGTCGTGGGAGGCCGAGCCCGACACCAGCAGCTGGGTCCGCGACCCCGACACCGGCCAGTGGAGCCGTTCCGACGACGACCCGCGCATCCTGGCCTGGCGGCGCGAGGCCGCCCGCCGCGAGGCGATGGGTGAGGGCCCCCGTGCCCTGCCGCCGCCTCCCCCCGCCGCGGCCGAGCCCGAGGCCCGCCAGCCCGACCCGCCGACGGGGTGGCGCAACACGCCTCCGCCGCCGCTGCCCCCGGGCCCGACGCCCCGCAGCGCTGCTCCCGCCGCCGACCCGTACGACGAGCCGCGCGGCTACGGCAGCGCGGAGCCGGCCCGCGACCCGTACGGCGCCGCGCCGACCAGCCCGGCCCGCTACGACGACCCGCCCACCGGTTACGGCGGCACGCGGGCTAACGGCAGCGCCCCGGCCAGCGCTGTCCCCTACGGCGAACCGCGCGGCTACGGGAGCGCTCCAAGCAGCTCCGTGCCCGCTCGCGACCAGTACGACGAGCCCACCAGCTTCGGCGCCCCGCCCACCCGCCAGCCCTACGGCGAACCGCGGGGTTACAGCAGCGCGCCGACCAGCTCGGTGCCCGACCGCGATCCGTACGGCGAACCCCGCGGCTACAGCAGCGCCGCGCCCGCTCGCGACCGGTACGACGAGCCCACCAGCTTCGGCGCTCCGCCCACCCGTCGGCCCTACGGCGAATCGCGGGCCAATGGCAGCGCCCCGGCCAGTGCCGTTCCCTACGGGGAACCGCGCGGCTCCGCGCCCGACCGCGACCCCTACGGCGAAGGCCGCGGCCGCGACCGGTACGACGAGCCGACCAGCTTCGGCGGTCCGCGGGCCAACGGAAGCCCCCCGGCCAGCGCCATCCCGAGCCGCGATCCGTACGACGAACCCCGCGGCCGCGATGCGTACGGCGACGACCCGGAGCGCGAGCCCCGCGGCTACGGCTCGGCCCCCACCAGCTCGGTTCCCGCCCGCGACCCCTACGGCGAGCCGCGCGGTTACGGCAGCGCGCCCACCAGCTCCGTCCCCAGCCGCGACCAGTACGACGACTACGGCGGCACGCCGACCACGTCGCTGCCCCGGCGTTCCTATTCCGACGAACCGGGCAACGCCCCGCGCAGCGGCTCGGCCTACGGCGGCGGCACCACCCCGTACCGCAGCCAGCCCGCCCTCCCGAGCGCCCCCCGCAGCGCCCCGGGCTACGGCGGAGCGGGCGGCCCGATCGGCTCCGCCCCGGTCAGCTCGCCGCGCGGCTATGCGGGCGCCCCGGCCCTGCCTCCGGGCTCGGCCACCGCCCCGGCCGGCGGCGTCCCCCAGTACATCCCGCTCGAGGAGCCGCAACGTTCCGGCCGCCGGCGGGCCGACGACGACGCGCCGACCGGCCGCCGGGCCGCGATCGACCCGACCGCGTACGCCGCCGAACCGCTGAGCCCCGAGGTCTGGCAGACCGGGCGTCCCGCCGACGCCCCGCCCTGGTCGCTGGACAGTCCGGACGACACCGGCGGGCAGTCCGAGACGGGCCAGTGGCATCTCGACGAGCGCCGCGAGCGAGCCCGCGGCAGCGCGACCTACCGCGAGGGCGGTGGTGGCGACTGGCGGCGCGACCTGTCCGATCAGAGCGACCTGGCCGAGGGCGAATCCCGCCGCTTCGGCACATCGGATTACGTGCCCTTTCGGTCCGGCGGCTCAGCCGCGGTCCAGGGACAATCAAACTTATCCACCACGTCGACCTCGCTGATCGCGCCGATCCCGCGTGAGGCGGGCGCGGCTCCGCAGCGGGGTGCCGCCAGCTGGAACGGCCCGTCCGGGGCGTACGAGCGCCGCCCGGTCACCAGCGGCTATCCGACGGGCCGGAAGAACGACCTGCTCGATCCGGACGACGAGGAGGACGAACAGGAGTCCGGCAGCCCGCTGGCCGTGGTCGGTTACACCGTCGTCTGGTACGGCGTCCCGGTCGTCCTGTTCGTCGCGTACATGCTGGTGGTCGGCACCGGCGCCCAAGGCCACGCTCTCGGCACTCTGGGCAAGGCCGCACCCCAGTTTCTGATCTCGCTGGTGCTGAGCGTCCTGGTGGCGCTGGGCCTGCGCTTCGTGAGCCAGTCGTGGAAGGCGGTCAGCGTCGGCCTGGCCGCGGCCGTGGTCGGGGGCGGGCTGGCCACCGTGCTGACCTCGGCCATCACCGGCAACAGCCTCAGCTGATCCGCACGCCCCCACGGCCGGGAACACAAAAGGCGCGCCGGGATCCGAAGATCCCGACGCGCCTTTCGAACGCGTGAAGCGGTCTTACTTCGAGGCGACGACGTTCACCGGGAACGTCGCGGTGACCTCGGGGTGGAGCTTGACCTGGACGTTGTAGGCGCCCGTGGTCTTGATGTGGCCGGGCAGCTCGAGGCGGCGCCGGTCGAGGGACGGACCGCCGGCGGTCTTGACCGCGTCGACGATCTCGGCCGGGGTGATCGAGCCGAACAGCCGGCCACCGTTGCCGGAGCGGGCCGTCAGCGTCACCTTGAGGCCGGAGAGCTGGGCCTTGACCTCGTTGGCCTGGCCCAGGTCGCGGATCTCGCGGGCGTCGCGCGCCCGCTTGATGACCACGACCTGCTTCTCGGCGCCCTTGGTCCACCGGATCGCGAAACCCTGCGGGAGGAGGTAGTTACGGCCGTAGCCGTTCTTGACCTCGACGACGTCGCCGGGGGTGCCGAGGCCCGACACCTCCTGGGTGAGGATGATCTTCATATTCGTGATCCTCCTCAGCGCGCCGTCGCCGTGTACGGCAGAAGCGCCATCTCACGGGCGTTCTTGACCGCGCGAGCGATCTGCCGCTGCTGCTGCGAGGTCACCCCGGTGACCCGGCGGGCACGGATCTTGCCCCGGTCGGAGATGAACTTCCGCAGCAGGGCGGTGTCCTTGTAGTCGATGTAGGTGATCCCGTCCTTGTCGAGCGGGTTCACCTTCTTCTTCGGCTTGCGAAGCGCCGCAGCCTTAGCCATTGCTCTTACTCCTGATGTCAAAGAAGCCCGGGTGGGCTAGAAGGGAGGCTCGTCGTCGAACGAGGAGTTGCCGCCGCCACCGCCGGAGCGGTTGCCGCCGGAACCGGATCCGGAAGAGGCCGGTGCCGCCGTCGCCCACGGGTCGTCGAAGTTGTTGTTGCTTCCTCCGCCGCCACCGCTGTTGCTGGACTGCCGGCTGCCACCGCCGCCACCACCGGAGGCGCCGAAGCCACCTCCGCCGCCACCGCCGGAGCGGTTCATGCGCTGCACCTTCGCCGTGGCGTACCGCAGCGACGGGCCGATCTCGTCGACCTCGAGCTCGTAAACGGTGCGCTTCTCGCCCTCACGCGTCTCGTAAGACCGCTGGCGCAGCCGGCCCTGCACGATCACCCGTGAGCCGCGCTGAAGCGACTCGGCGACGTGCTCGGCGGCGTCACGCCAGATGTTGCACGCGAGGAAGAGTGGCTCGCCGTCTTTCCACTCGCCCGACTGCCGGTCCAAGGTCCGCGGCGTCGAAGCGATGCGGAACTTGGCCACTGCCGCACCCGACGGGGTGAAGCGCAGCTCAGGATCGTCGGTCAAGTTCCCGACGACCGTGATGGTGGTTTCTCCTGCCATGATCTTCTCCTCGCCGCTTCGCTCGTTCGTAGGAGGTTCTCACTACCCCCCGACAAAAAACGAGGCTCAGCGGGTCTCGGGCCGGATGACCTTGGTACGCAGGATGGACTCGTTCAGCCGGAGCTGACGGTCCAGCTCGGCCACGGCCTCGGGCGTCGCCTGCAGGTCGACGACCGCGTAGATGCCTTCGGCCTTCTTGTTGATCTCGAACGAGAGCCGGCGACGGCCCCAGACGTCGAGCTTCTCCACCGAGCCACCCGCGGTCCTGATGACGTTCAGGTACTGATCGAGCGACGGGGCAACGGTGCGTTCCTCGAGCGAAGGGTCGAGGATCACCATGAGTTCGTAATGACGCAAGACGTTCTCACCTCCTGTGGGCTGAACGGCCGCGGTCTCTCCGCGGCAGGAGGTCTTGTGTCGCTCGCAAACGAAAACCGTGGGGCTTGGCCCACGGCGGTCACTCTGCGAACCGAGCAATCATACCCACCACCACTGCGTGGCCAAAAAGAAGGACCCCGCCCGGGTGGGGCGGGGTCTTTCCTGGTGGAGCCGCGGGGCGTCCGGTCCGCATTCGCTGGGTGGGACCTGGGGAGGAACGACCACACCGATGAGGTTGGACGCGGCCGCCCCGCGGAGCTTGTGGGAGAAGACTAAGCGATCTCTGCCCGATTTGCACGTTGCGACACGAATGCCCGAATAGCGGCAACTGTTACCCCGACCACACACACGGCGGCGGTCAGGGCCAGCAGGCCGAGCGGGTTACCCTCCCGCATCGGCTCCAGCGCGGCCACCGGCTCGGCCGCGGCGATCACGGTCGGGACGGGCGCGGGCGCAGGCGGCTCGGTCCCCACCGTCACCGGGTCAAGATCCAAATTTGGTACGCCGGGGAGCAGCGTGGGGGTGTCGCCGGGCGGCATGCCGGCGAAGGCAGGCGCGGCGCTCCCCGCCGTACTGGGAAGGCTCTTGGTCTTGGCCTTGGGTGTGGTCGCCGCGGTGCCGTGGGGCATCGCCTGAGCGGCGGTGGTGGTCGCCTGACCCGAGCTGTGGGTGTGCTGGGACGGCTGGCGAGGCGGGTCCGGCCGGGTGGTCGCGGGCCGGACCCGGGACGGACGCTGGGCCGGCGGGGCGACGTCCGGAGCCGAGGATCCGGCCGGGGACCGATCGTCGTCGTCCGGCGCCAGCGACATCGGCGTCGCGTCGGCCGACGAGGGCCGCGCCTGATCGGAATCGGCCGGACCCGCCGCCGAGGCCGACGGCGACGCCGTGACCATCATCGGCGTGGGGTCGTCACCGATCGCGCAGTTCGGCCGCAGCGCCACCGACGTGGTGCCCCGCCGGAAGATCACGTCGGTCGAGGAGTCGTCCGGCACGGTGCCCCTGGTGTCACCGCCGAGCAGCAGTTCCGCGGCGTACCCGGTCTGGTTCACGACCCGGATCGTGCTCTCCGCCGGCACCGTCATCGACTCGGTGCTCGGCCGCGAGCTGCACGAGACGCTGAACATCCCGTTGCCCGAGAACGTCACCGCCCGGTCGCCCTCGGGGATCGGATCCGCCCGGGCCGAGCCGATCGCCAGCATGGGCACACCGAAGATCAGACCGCCCAGCACGATCGCCGTCACCCGCTGTCGGACCTGCCGAGACATGCACCATCTCCCACGTCGCCCCGGCCCGCGGGCCGGTATCGGTCAAATGTGATCAATGGAGCTAACGACGCCCGCCGAGAGGCGGTGACGCGCGGAGCAAACTGTCGGACCCGCGTCGTAGTCTCGTCCCATGCGCATCGGAGCCCATGTCGATCCCGCTTCCCCGTTGGAAGAGGCCGCCGCCCGTGGGGCCGAGGCCGTGCAGTTCTTCCTGACCGACCCGCAGGGTTACAAGACCCCCCAACCGCGGGCGGATGCGGCCGCGCTGCGCGATGCCGAGGTCGACGTCTATATCCACGCGCCCTACATCGTCAACGTCGCCTCGCCCAACAACCGCATCCGCATCCCGAGCCGCAAGCTGCTCATGGCCCATGCCAAGGCCGCGGCCGAGCTGGGGGCCAAGGGCCTGATCGTGCACGGCGGCCACGTGGGCAAGGGGGCCGACATCGCGGCCGGCTTCGACAACTGGCGCAAGGCCTTCGAATACGCGGAATCCGACGGTGGCCTGCCACTGCCGATCCTGATCGAGAACACGGCCGGTGGCGACAACGCGTGCGCCCGCCGCTTCGACGACCTGGCCCGGCTGTGGGAGGCGGTGGGCTCCTTCGGCGCCGGTTTCTGCCTCGACACGTGTCACGCCTTCGCCGGCGGTGAAGATCTGGTCGGCGTCGTCGACCGGGTCAAGGCGATCACCGGCCGCATCGACCTGATCCACGCCAACGATTCCAAGGGCGGGTTCGACTCCGGGCAGGACAGGCACGACAACCTCGGCAATGGCAAGATCGACCCGGAACTCATCGTGGCCGCGATCCGGGCCGCCGGTGCGCCGGCCGTCGTCGAGACGCCGGGCGGCGCCGAAGGACAGACGGCCGACATCACGCTCCTGCGGGAGCGGACCGGCCGGTGACACGCCGCACGGGGAGAGGGTCATGACCACCGAGCAGCCGGGGCCGTCCCCCGCCCCGCCGGCTCCACCTTCCGCCGAGCCGTTGCGCCCGTCCGCGCCCAGCACCACCTCCACAAACGACAAAGCCACGACCACGGCGACCAGCGAGGCGCCGAAGTTCGTCGAGAAGGCCGAGCGCCGGCGCGGCTGGCTGCGCCGGCGGTCCCGAGCTGCGTCCGCCGTTCCGGCTCAGGCCGGCCCGCCGGCTCAAGAGAGCACAGCGCCGAGCGACGCCAAGGCCTCGCCGGGTGCCGTCGCGGGCCGGCCCAAGAGCGCTACGCCCAGCGACCAGGGCCAGATGGCCGGCACAGCGGCAACCCAGCCCAAGACCGACCCGACCAAAACCGACCTGCCCAAGGTCGACCCGGCCAAGGGTGAAGCGGCCAAGGGTGAAGCGGCCAAGACCGAGCCGGCCAAGGGTGACTCGCTCAAGAACGACGCGGCCAAGACCGTCGATGCTCCACAAGAGACCAAGAAGCGGTCCGAGCCGTTCCCGACCGAGCGGCCCCCCGGCACCCCGCCCGACCCGTTCCGCGCCTTCGCCGCCACCGCTGAGCGGCCACCCGGCTGGTTCCGCCGCGGCACCCGCCGGTTCGCCCGCTCGCTGGTCCACGAGTACGCACTGGTCACCTACATCGCCCTGCTGATGTCGGCCGCCCTCACCTGGCCCACCCTGCGCTACCCGATGCACACGCTCCCGCAGGACATCTGGGACCCGTCCCGCCAGGCCTGGCAGGTCGCCTGGGTCGGCCACACCCTGATGACCAACCCGGTCCAGCTGTGGCAGTCCAACATCTTCTATCCGCTGACCGACGCCTACGCCTTCGGCAGCAGTCTGCTCGGTTACGCGCCGACCGGCATGATCGGCGAGGGACCGGCCGCGGCGATCCTGCGCTACAACATCCTCTTCGTGCTGGCCCACGCCCTGCTGCTGGTCGGCGGCTACGCCCTGGTCCGCCAGCTCGGCGCCGGCCGCACGGGCGCCGCGGTGGCCGCCGTCGCCTTCGCGTTCGCCCCCTGGCGCCTCGCCCAGGAGGGACACCTCGACATCATCTCGGCCGGCGGCATCCCGCTCGCGCTGGCCATGCTGGCCCGCGGGCACGGCTTCTCGCTGCGCCGCGGCCTGCGCCCCGACCAGCGCCGCACGGGCTGGGCCGCGGTGGGCTGGATCGTCGCCTCGTGGCAGGTCAGCCTCGGTTTCTCGCTCGGCGTCCCGTTCCTCTACGTCCTCGGCCTGGTCGTGGTCGTGTTCCTGCTGGCCGTGCCGATCCGTTTCCTGCGCCGCCCGGCCGAGCGCGCGGCGCTCTCACGGCTGCTGGTCATCAACACGGCGGGCACGCTGTTCCTGGCCAGCTTCAGCGGACTGCTCGCCATCCCGTACTTCCGGGTGCCCGACACCGGCCCGGCCGGCACCGAGATCGCCTTCTTCTCACCACCCTTGCGCAGCCTGCTGATCGGCCCGGCCGAGTCCCGCATCTGGGGCGCTCCGCACGAGGTGCCGCGGGCCTCGCTCGGCTGGCCGGCCGAGATGGCCCTGCTCCCCGGGTTCGTGCTCTACGCGCTGGCCCTGGCCGGGCTGGCCTTCTCGATCTGGACCCTGCGGCAACGCCTGCTGCTGCTCGCGGCCCTGGCCGGCACGATCGTGCTGACCCTGGGCACCAACTTCTACGAGGGCCGCTACACCTATCTGCCGCTGTTCGGGCACCTGCCCGGCTCGTTGGGCCTGCGCATCCCCGGCCGGCTCATGCTCTGGGCAACGCTGCTGCTGGCGATCCTGGCCGCGGGCGCGGTGGCCGAGTTCGTGCGTCGCGCCGAGCACCTGTCCGAGCAGCGCATCCCGCCGTGGCCCGGCCCCTGGCTGCGGCTGGCCACCTTCGTACCGCTGATGCTGGTTCTCTTCGAGGGCTGGAACGCGACCGCGCATCCGGTGGCCCCGGCCCAGCCCGCGGCCATGCGCACGGTCAGTGGCCCGATGCTGGTGCTGCCGACCACCGCCCTCACCGACCATTCGGTGGTGCTGTGGTCGACCACCCGCTTCCAGCCGCTGGCCAATGGCGCAGGCGGATTCGGCGCCGCCCATCAGGTCGAGCTGCGGGCCAAGGTCCAGACGTTCCCCGACGCCGCCAGCATCGAATACCTCCGCTCGATCAACGTCGACCGGGTGCTGCTGATCCGCGCCGACGCCGCGGGCACACCTTGGGAACGGGCCGGCGACATCCCGGTCGACGCCCTGGGCATCCGCCGCGAAGACCTGGACGACGCAGTCGTCTTCCACCTCCGCTGACCTCATGGCGCCGACACCGAGGAACGCGGCGCCGCGACCCACAATGCGGGCCTGCAGCAGCTCAGGGGAGCAGTGGATGAGGCCAGGACGGCAGCCTGCTCACGCCGCCGAAGAAAGCCACCGAAGAAAACAGCCATGATCGCCGTTGACGTGTTCGAGCGGTTACGGGCCGCCTGGCTGAGGCACCAGTCACCGGTCGTCGATCACCTGCGGGCCGGGCTGACCACGGACGAACTCGATGCCGTGGAAGCTTCCACCGGCTTGGTCCTACCGGTCGAAACGCGACAGTGGTGGAGCTGGCACGACGGCGTGGTCCCGGATGTTCCCGGCACCACCATGGGAGCCGGGCCGTGGGAGCTGCTGTCGTTGACGGACGCCCTGAAGTACCGGCCCGGCTGATCGAGCTGACCGAGGAGTTAATGCGCTGGTGGCCCGAGTGGCTGCCGGTGGTGCGCTACGACGGCTCCTACCTGTTCGTCGTCTGCGGGGTGCCCCGCACGAGCCACTCGGCGGTGCACCGCTGGGACGACGTACCGGACGATCCGTACACCGTTCAGGCCCCCGTCCTGGGTCGCCGCGGTGACCGTGTTCGCCGAGCAGTTGGAGGACGGCCGCTATACGTACTCGACTGAGCAGAGACGCTGGTCCGGCCGGCCACGACAGCCGACCGGCAACGGCCGGCTGCTGTGACGAGGGGTCAGACCTTGACGACGGTCTGGTCGGTGGGCGGGGGCGGATCGACCGGCGCCGGAGGAGCAGCGGGGGAGCGGTCGACCCGGAACGTGCGTCGCAGGGTGGCGATCCAGGGCGCGTCCGGGCCGTTCAGCGGGCCGCCGTCGGGGTCGTCGTCATAGCTCTGGCGGACGGCGTCCAGCTC
Source organism: Paractinoplanes aksuensis (assembly GCF_024137025.1). Taxonomy (GTDB): domain Bacteria; phylum Actinomycetota; class Actinomycetes; order Mycobacteriales; family Micromonosporaceae; genus Actinoplanes; species Actinoplanes aksuensis. Next base: position 29,702 of record NZ_JAMYJR010000036.1, on the reverse strand, counting down.
CGGCTTCCAGATCTCGCGGATCACCAGGCCGCACAGGATCACGACCGTGACCAGGCGCAGCGTCGAGGCCAGCACGAACGTGCCCTCGGGGATGACCGGCTTGCCGTTCGCGCCCATCAGCTCGGCGTAGAAGGCCGTGAAGTAGCCGAACTCGGCCACCGTCCAGGCGATGATCGCGCCCCACCGCGGCCGCGCCAGCACGATCAGCGGGAGCAGCCACAGCACGTACTGCTGCGACCACACCTTGCTGGTGATCAGGAAGGCGGCCACGACGAGGAACGCCAGCTGAGCGACCCGGGGGCGGCGGGGCGCCAGCCAGGCCAGCAGGCCGATCGCGGCGCAGGCGAGGCCGAACAACGCGTACGAAACCAGGTTGAGAGTCGGCACATGATCACTGAGCCATTGGAAGGGCCCCTGATCACCCGCGGCGCCCGTGTTCCACTTGCCGTCGAGGTAGCGCCCGATGTACCAGAGCGTTCCCCAGTCGATCGGCCGATCGCTGTTGAGCCGGAAGAAGCGCAGCCAGCTTTCGTGGTACCAGAAGAAGACCGGGAAGTTGACCACCGCCCAGCTCACCACCGCCGTGGCCATGGCCGCGCCCCACGAGCGCATGGCTTTGGAGCGTAAGGCGAGGACCAGCAGCGGCCCGAGGATGAACAGCGGCCACAGTTTGGCCGCCCCGCCCAGCCCCAGGAACACCCCGGCCCAGGCCGGATGCTTCTTCGCCCACAGATAGAGCCCGGCCGCGGCCAGACCGATGGCCAGGAAGTCCCAGTTGACCGTGGCCGTGAAGAAAATGATCGGCGACACCGCGAAGATCGCCGCATCCCAGGGCCGACGTCGCCGGAGGGCCAGGATCACGGCGGCCGTGGCCACCGCCAACGCGGAGAGAACGACCGCGTTGATGTTGTAGAACCAGGTGCCCTGGTTGATCTCGGGGTGGGACTCGCCGTACGCGTGGATCGGCAGCCCGAGCGCGCCCATGAAATAGCCCGTGACGACGGGGTACTCCACCGGCCAGTCCTTGTACGGCACGGCGCCCTCGTTGAGGTGCTCCGCGTAGTACAGCGCCAGTACGTCGGTGTAGCAGAACCGCGTGTACTGGACGTTCTGCTGCCAGTCGCCGCTCTGGCACGGCGACTTCTGGACCCATGAGAACGCCAGCGTCATGCAGATCAGCGCGAGGATGATCCGCGGCGCCGTCCAGAAGCGCCCCCGCCGGGCCTCGGGCCGCACCGCGTGCGAACCGAGCGGGCCGCCGATGGCCTCGGACAGGCCGCGCACGAATCCGTCCGACGTCGCGGGCGCGCTCGGCTTGTCAGGGCGGTCCACGTCGTCTGACGGATTCGTGCTCATGTCATGGCATCATGCCGTACTTCACGCCGGGGGCTCGAAACGACCTGGACCGAAAAGCTAGTCACCGTCGTTCTCGGGCTCGCCCGTCTGGCCGGGGCTGGCCGGTGGTACGGGGTTGTTGCCGTTGTCGGGATTGGTGCCGTCCTCCGGGTTGCCCCCACCGTCGTCCGGGTTGTCACCGTCGTCGGGGTCACCGCCGCCGTTGTTGTTCCCGCCGCCGTTGTTGCCGCCGCCGTTGTTGCCACCACCGTTGTTGCCGTTGTTCCCGTCCGGCCCGCAGATGAAGTCGAGCACGCAGCCGTCGTTGTTGTTGTCCGGCTGGTTCTGCGGCGGAGGCGGCGCGGCCTGGCCGTTGGCGAAGGAGCTGTCCGGGTTGCCGGTCTCGACGCGTCGCGGGAAGTCCTCGCGTTCCAGGTCCTTCGCCTTGATCACGGCGTCCAGGAACTTCTTCCAGATCCGCGACGGCGTGCCGGCGCCGAACATGTCCCGGCCGTTGGCTTCCTTCAGCTCGACCTTGTTCTTGGCCCCGCCGACCCAGACGGTCGCGGCGAGTTGCGGCATGCCACCGACGAACCAGGTGTCACCGCTGCCCTCCTTGAACTCCCAGGTGCCGGACTTGGCGATGCCCTCCTGGCCGTTGCGCAGATCGCGGTCGTCGACCTCGACGATCTCCTTCATCACGGACTGGAGGTTCGACATCTGGTCGGGGTTGAAGACCTCTTTGCCGTCGATCTTCTCGCTGCCGACGATCGACTTCTGGCCCGTGTCGGGATCGACCCGCGACACCGAGCGGATGAAGTGGGCGTCGTGGTGGACGCCGCCGCCGACGATCGTGGCGACACCCTCGGCGTGCTCCAGCGGCACGACGCGGTACTGGCCGAAGGCGACCTCGTTGTCGAAGTAGCCCTTCTTCGTCCAGGTCTCTTTGTCGGTCTTGTTCAGGTCGACCAACTTGCCGTCGTCGGTGTACATGTGGCCGACGCCGGCGTCACGGGCGGCCGCGATCACCTTGTCGCGGCCGATGCCGTCGGCGATCCAGTAGAACGGGAAGTTGTACGACTTGATCGTCGCCGTCTCGAGGTCACACCGCTTGATCTGGCCCTTGCAGACCGTGCCCGGGTCGGCGCCGGCGTTGCTGATCTTCGTGCCGTTCGGGCGCAGCTTCGTGCCGTCCCAGCGCGTCTTGAAGGAGATGTCCTCCCGCAGCGCCGCGGCCAGCGTGTAGATCTTGAACGTCGAGCCGGGCGACTGGCCGCCGTCGATCTTCAACGTGTCGCCGCGCATGTAGCCGCCGTAGTCGATGCCGGTCGGGTCGTCACCGCCGTAGTAGCCGAGCACGCGCCCGGTCTTCGGGTCGATGCCGATCACCGCCGCCTGGTACGTGGCCGGCTTGTCGTTCATGGGGGAGCTCTCGCTCTTGCGCGAGCCCGCCTCCTCGGCCGCCTTCTGCACGACCGGGTCGATCGTCGTGGTGACGGTCAGGCCGCCCTTGTCGAACTCCTGCTCGCTGATGCCCATCTCGGCCAGCTCGGCCCGCACGTGCCGCATGATCATGCCGACCGGCTTGCCGTCCACGCCCTTGGTGGCGCTGCTCTTGGCGGCCTTCTTGACCGTCGGGTACTTGCGCTTGTTGTAGACGTCCTGGGAGATCCAGCCCATCTCGAGCATGTTGGCCATCGTGTACTCCCACCGCGCCTTGGCGTCGGTCGGGTTGATGGTCGGGTCGTAGCCCTTGTGCGTGGCCGTGGGCTCCGGCTGCTTGATGATCGAGGCGAGCACCGCGGCCTCGTACGGCGTGATGGCGTTCTTCTGACCGGCCTTCGTGGTCACCGACTTGCCGAAGTAGCCCTGCGCCGCCGCCTGAATGCCGTACAGACCGCGGCCCAGGTAGATGTAGTTCAAGTACATGCCCATGATCTGGTCTTTGTTGTACTTGCCCTCCATCTTGCGGGCGATCACGGCTTCGCGGAGCTTGCGGTTGTAGCTGATGTCCTTGAGGTCGGCCGCGTGCCGGGCGTACTGCTGGGTGATCGTCGACGCACCCTGCTGGTCGCCACCGGTGAAGTTGTTCCACGCGGCGCGGACGATGCCCTTCATGTCGATGCCGTGGTGCTTGTAGAAGTTCTTGTCCTCGGCCGCCGCGACCGCGTGCTCGACGACCTTGTTGATCTGGGCCTCGGGCACGACCGTGCGGTTCTGCTCGCCGAGCTTGGCCAGCACCGCGCCCTTCGTGTCGAGGATCACGTTCGACTGGTCCTCGCTGACCGGCGAGGGCAGATCGACGTCGTCGAAGAAGTAGGTGCCGCCGACCACACCGGCGCCGAGCATGATGACCAGCACCGCCGCGGCCGCGGTCAGGATGTTCGTGCGACGGCGGCGCTTGGCCGCCTTCGACTTGTCCTTGCCGCCGCCCGACCGGCCACCGCCGCCGATGCTGCCCTCGTCATCGGGCGTACGGGCCGGCGGGCCCGGGCGTACGGCCGCGCGCGCGACCGGCCCGGTGCCGCGAACCGGCGCGGCGGCCCCGACCGAAGCCCGGGCGCCGACACGAGCCGACCCCACGGACGCGCTGCCCACGGAAGCACTGCCGGCCGGGGCCGACCCCACGGAGGCACGACCGCCGGCACCCCGGCGGTAGGCGTCCGGCGCCGGGCGATAGGAGGACTGGTCGTCGTCGGGCGCTGAGTTCCCGGGCCCGGGCACCCGGGCCCGGGCACGCGAAGACTGCGGTTCGCCGTACGGGTTCATGCGGTCACACCTCGGTCGCGATGACGCGCGCAGGGAGGACCCTGGAGGGGCCCTCACCAGCGACGACATGCGCGGACGATTCGGGCTGCATACCGGCAGCCGCCCTGACGGATGTCATGAATGACCGGCTGTGGCGCTGGATGCGCGAGCCGGTCGGGGTCGTGTCAACGGTAGCGAGATCGATCCGCGTCATCAGCGGGCGTCCCAGCCGTGTGACATCAACCCGGGTTCGCGGTGGCGGCCCGCGGCGGATGAGGCGGCGACCGCCTCGTCCCGATCGAGTTCGTCGGCGGTGAGCGCGTCCCGGCCGAGCAGGTATTGCTCGGTCAGGTGATTCCACGCGCAGGACTGGCACACTTCCACGACGTACACCTGGAACTCACGCAGAGTCATCGCCAGCACCGGCAGCTCGGAGAGCTTACGAGCCTGGCCGGCGGTCTGCTTGAGCTCGTCGCCGTAGATGTAGTGAACCAATGTCAAGTTGTCGCGGCGGCAGATCGGGCATCGCTCCTCGGTCGGCTCGCCATGGAATCGAGCTGCACTTTTGAGGTATGGCGAGGCATCACAGACCTCGAGCGTCCCGATCTTGCCGTTGTGCACGTCACGCAGCACTGCTCGCTTCTGTAGCGAGTAGTCGACGACCTGCCGCTGCGTTCGCATGGCGACGAGAGTACGCGGTCCAGCGTGAAGGGGCGACAGTCATCACTCAGCGTGGCGCGCAAGTAGCTCAGTCATGAACACCTTGCGCACCCGTGGCAACGGATCTACGGTTGCGATGTATCGGGCCGATACATCGGGACAGGGCAGGGAGGTGGCCGATGCTGGAGCTGGCGATTCTCGGCCTCCTCCAGGAGACCCCGATGCATGGCTACGAGCTCCGCAAGGAACTGGCCACCAAACTGGGCACGTTCCGGGCCGCCATCAGCTACGGCACCCTCTACCCGACGCTCAAGCGACTGCAGACGGCCGGCTGGATCACCGAGTCCGCGTCGGACCCGACGATGATCCCCCCGATGACCAGCAAACGGGGCCGCGTTGTTTACAAGATCACTGCTGACGGCAAGGAACGGTTCGCCGACCTGCTGGCCCAGGCCGGCCCCGAGACGTACGACGACGCCGGCTTCGGCGTCCACTTCGCGTTCTTCTCCCGGACCGACCGCGCCACCCGGCTGCGCATCCTGGAGGGGCGCCGCCGGCGCATAGAGGAAAGGCGCGAAGGCCTGCGTGACGTGCTCTCGCGCGCCGCCGGCCGGCTCGACGCCTACACGCTGGAACTGCAAAGACACGGCCTCGACGCCGCTGAGCGCGAGGTCCGCTGGCTGGAGGAGCTCATCACGAATGAGCGTTCCGGCCGCGCCCCCGCCGGCTCCGGAGGAGAGATCGATCTCCCCGCCGAGCCGCTGGGGGACGCACCCCCCGAACCCCCGAGTCCGCATCAGGACCGGCCGTGATGAACAAGGAGGCAAACGCGATGGGCTCCGTCCGCGTCGCCATCGTCGGTGTGGGTAACTGCGCCTCGTCCCTCGTGCAGGGCGTGGAGTATTACAAGAACGCCGACCCCAACGACCGCGTCCCGGGTCTCATGCACGTGACCTTCGGCGACTACCACGTATCCGACGTGAAGTTCGTCGCGGCGTTCGATGTGGACGCCAAGAAGGTCGGCATGGACCTCGCGGAGGCGATCGTCGCCAGCGAGAACAACACGATCAAGCTGACCGACGTGCCCCCGACCGGTGTTTCGGTCCAGCGTGGACCGACCTTCGACGGTCTGGGCACGTACTACCGCGAGATCATCGAGGAGTCCTCGGCCGAGGCCGTCGACGTCGTGCAGGCTCTGCGCGACGCCGAGGTCGACGTCGTCGTCTCCTACCTGCCGGTGGGCTCCGAGCAGGCCGACAAGTTCTACGCCCAGGCCGCGATCGACGCCGGCTGCGCGTTCGTCAACGCGCTGCCCGTGTTCATCGCCTCCGACCCGGTGTGGGCGCAGAAGTTCACCGACGCCGGCCTGCCGATCGTCGGCGACGACATCAAGAGCCAGGTCGGTGCCACGATCGTGCACCGCGCGCTGGCCAAGCTGTTCGAAGACCGTGGCGTCGAGCTGCTGCGCACCTACCAGCTCAACTTCGGCGGCAACATGGACTTCATGAACATGCTGGAGCGCAACCGCCTGGTCTCCAAGAAGATCTCGAAGACCCAGTCGGTGACCTCCCAGATCCCGCACGAGATGGTCAAGAGCGACGTGCACATCGGCCCGTCGGACCACGTGCCGTGGCTTGACGACCGCAAGTGGGCCTACATCCGCCTCGAGGGCCGCTCGTTCGGTGACACCCCGCTGAACGCCGAGCTCAAGCTCGAGGTGTGGGACTCGCCGAACTCGGCCGGTGTGATCATCGACGCCGTCCGCGCGGCGAAGATCGCCAAGGACCGTGGGGTCGGCGGCCCGATCCTCTCGGCCTCGTCGTACTTCATGAAGTCCCCGCCGGTGCAGTACAACGACCACGACGCCAAGGAGAGCGTCGAGGCGTTCATCCGCGGTGACATCGAGAGCTGATCCTCGCTGATCGAGGCCGGGCCCGCACGGGTCCGGCCTCGAAGCATGTCAGCCCCACAGAAGTGCCAGCGACACCCGCGCCTCGAGCTCGAGCAGCTTGCGCTTGCGATCGAGACCACCCCCGAAGCCGACCATCTTGCCGCCGGCCCCGACCACCCGGTGACAGGGCACGATCACCGGCACCGGGTTGTGGTTGCACGCCGTGCCGACCGCTCGGGCCGCCCCCGGGTCACCCAGGGCGGTTGCGATGGCGCCGTAGGTGACCATTTCCCCGTACGGAATCTTGGCGATCTCGCCCCACACCGCGCGCTCGAACTCGGACCCGCCGGGCATCTCGACCGGCACCGTGAAGTCGGTGAGCTCGCCCGCGAAGTAGGCCATGAGCTGGGCGACACCGGGATGAGAACCGGACGGCCCCGGACGCGCGGCGAACCGCACCCCGACAACGGTGTCGCCCTCGACGGCGACCCCGAGCGGCCCGATGGGTGACTCGACGACGAACATGCCCCGATTCTGCTCCTCGGGTACGACAAGTCGCTAAGCGGAAAGGTGCCCGTTGTCGCGGGCCCATTTGAACAGTTCGGCCTCGGCCTCGTCGCGGTCGAGCGGACCGCGGTCGAGGCGCAGCTCCTTGAGGAAACGCCAGGCCTGACCGACCACCGGGCCCGGCGGGACGCCCAGCAGCTCCATGATCGCGTTGCCGTCGAGGTCGGGGCGGACGCGGGCGAGATCTTCCTCGGCCGCGAGCCGGGCGATCCGCTCCTCGAGCGCGTCGTAGTCGGCAGCCAGGTTGGCCGCCTTGCGCTTGTTACGGGTCGTCACGTCCGAGCGGGTCAGTTTGTGCAGCTGGGGGAGCAGGGGACCGGCGTCGGTGACGTAGCGGCGCACGGCCGAATCGGTCCACTCGCCCCGGCCGTACCCGTAGAAGCGCAGGTGCAGCCCGACCAGCTCGACCACGTCGGAAGTGACGTCCTTGGGGTACTTCATGGCCTTCATACGCTGCTTGGTCATGCGCGCGCCGACCACCTCGTGGTGGTGGAAGCTGACCCGGCCGTCGCGCCCGACCGCCTTGGTGGCCGGCTTGCCCACGTCGTGCATGAGCGCGGCCATCCGCAGCACGAAGTCGGGGCCCTCGTCGCCCTCGAGCCGGATCGCGTTCTGCACGACGATCAGCGTGTGCTCGTAGACGTCCTTGTGCTGGGCGTGCTCGTCGATCTCGAGCTTGAGCCCGGCCACCTCGGGAATGAACTGGTCGCCGAGACCCGTGTCGACCAGCAGGCGCAGGCCGGTGATGGGGTCGGCGCCGTTCATGAGTTTGGTGAACTCGTCCCGGATCCGCTCGGCAGTGATACGCCCCAGATCAGCGGCCATGTCGCGCATGGCTGAAATGACCTTCTGATCCACAGTGAATTGGAGCTTGGACGCGAACCGGGCCGCCCGCAGCATCCGAAGTGGATCATCACCGAACGACTGGGCCGGGGCGGCGGGGGTGCGGATCACCTTCGCGGCCAGATCCTCCAGACCCCCGTACGGGTCGGTGAAGACATGCCCCGGCAGGGACACCGCCATCGCGTTGATCGTGAAGTCCCGCCGCTCGAGGTCGTCCAGCAGCGAGGTGCCGTACTCGACCACGGGGTTGCGAGTCACCCCGTCGTACGCCTCGGCCCGGAAGGTCGTGATCTCGAGGCGCAGGCCGTTCTTCTGCAAGCCGATGGTGCCGAACTCGCGACCGGTCTCCCAGATCGCGTCGGCCCAGCCCTGCACGACCTCGAGGGTCTGCTCGGGGCGGGCGTCGGTGCAGAAGTCGAGATCGTCGCCGAGGCGGCCGAGCAGCGCGTCGCGCACCGACCCACCGACGAGATGCAGCTCATGGCCGGCGGCGCCGAACCGGCGCCCCAGCTCGTCGGCGACGGGGGAGACCCGCAGCAGCTCGGCGACCGCGTTTCGCTGGGCGGTGTTCAACACAGACATGGGACAACCAGGTTATAGGCCTTCAGTCCTCTTTCGGGCGGCGGGTGGGGCGGTTGGAGGGAGGCCGTGGCAGGCGTCGTGGGCAGCGGGCAGGATGGGCGCGTGCCTGTTCCCGAGGCGCTGCTCCGCCTGACCGAAAACCCCGATTTCTGGACTGGCGCGACCGGCGACGACCCCTCCTCCGAGCTGCGGGTGACCTTCCCGGTCATCGGCGGCTACGCCCTCGTGCTCGATCTCGATCCGGCCACCGGCGAGCGCACGCTCGGTCTGCGTGGTCCCGCGCACAGCGAGCCGATCCAGCTCGGCTGGGCGCCGGCCGGTGGGCCCGCCCCGGCCGCTCTGCGCTGGTGGGAGCTCGACCTGTGCGCCCGGGTGATCGCCTGGGAAGATCCGCGGCTGCCGCATCCGGGCCTGGTGGTCGCGCTGCTGTCGCCGTTCGCGCCGGTCACGCCCGACGACGACGAGCCGGCCGTCGCCGCCATGCGCGAGGCGGCGTACCGGTCGATTCGCCGGGATGTGCCGCCGGTGCCGCCCTCCGGTCCCGAGCAGGCGCCGCTGCCGCTCTTCGCGAGCGACGACTGGTGGCCGGCCCCGGTGGCGCTGTCGCCGCAGGTGCTCGACGAGGCCACGATCGCCGAGCTCAGCCGGCCCGAGCGCACCTTCAACGACGTCCGCGGTGGGTCGCGCTTTCCGCGCGAGTTACTGGCCGATTTGGTACGCCTGTCCGCCGCCCACCTGGAAGCCGTGTGCGACCAGCAGTGGTACGCCGAGACCCGCCCGATCGCCCGGCACATCCTGGACACTGGTGATCTTCGACCGGTTCCGGCCCTGCTCGGTGCGCTCACCGAGGCCGGCTGCGATCATCCGACGGTGCTCGACGCGCTGAGCGAGCCGCTGGTGCCGGCCGAGGCCTGCTGGATGGTCGAGACCCTGGCCGGGGCCGAGCCGGGCACGCTCCTGCGGCACAGTTTGTGAGGGGCACCTCTATGGTGGCTGAAGTTCCGCACGATGCTCGGGAGGTTCGGTGAACGGCGGTATCTACCGCAGCGCGAACGCCACGCCCGAGGGTGATCCCCCGAGGGCGGAGAACGGCGTCTACCGCAGCGCGTACGCCGCTACGGGCGACGATCCGGCCGACGGCGTCACCCTGATCTCGGTCGACTCCGAAGTGCCCGGCGTGGCTGCGGTCGAGGACCAGGCCCTGCCGCCCGAGCAGCTGCCTCCGCCGGAGGAGCAGAGCACCACCGGAGCCAGCGCGATGATGGCGGTGGCCAGCTTTGTCAGCCGGATCATCGGCTTCGTCCGGAATGCCCTGATCGGCATCACGCTGGGTTACGGCATCGGTGACGCGTTCACCAGCGCACAGTTCCTACCCGGGCAGATCTACGAATTGCTGCTCGGTGGCATCCTCAGCAGCGTCCTGGTGCCTCTGCTCGTACGACGCAAGAAGGCCGACGCCGACGGCGGCCTCGAGTTCACCCGCAAGCTGCTGACCTTCGCCGTCGTGTCGCTCGGCGTAGCCACGGCGCTGGTCGTGGTGGCCGCCCCGCTGATCACCTGGATCCAGGCCGGCGACAACCCCGAGCCCTACCGCAACCTGGTCACGCACTTCGCGTACCTGGTTCTGCCGATCATCTTCTTCACCGGCCTCTCGGCGATGATCGGTGCGGTTCTGAACGTGCGCGGTCATTTCGCCGCCCCGACCTGGGCGCCGATCCTCAACAGCCTGGTCGTGATCGCCGCCTGTGGTGTCTTCATCGCGTTCTTCGGCACCGCCGGCAACCTGAAGCCCGAGGACATGACACCCGCTCGCATCGCGGTGATGGGTGGCGGCCTGCTCCTGGGCATGGTGGCGCAGGCGGTGGGCCTGCTGCCGGCGCTGCGCAAGGTCGGCTTCAGCTGGAAGTGGCGCTGGGATCCCCGCTCGCTGGGCCTGGGCGAGATCGGCAAGCTGGCCGGCTGGATGCTCTGCTACGTCGGGGCCAACCAGATCGCCGTCTTCGTCGTGGTGCGCATCCTCAACCGGGTCGCCGGCCAGGACAACGCCAGCGTGCTCGCCTTCAACAACGTCTTCCTGCTGGTCACCATGGCCCACGGAATCATCGGCGTCTCGGTGATGACGGCCCTGCTGCCGAAGATGAGCGCGGCTGCCGCCGACGGCCGCTACGCCGAGGTGAGCGCCGATCTGAGCCGGGCCATCCGGCTGGTCACGGTGGCGCTGGCCCCGATCTCGGTGATGTACGGCGTCCTGAGCACCCCGCTCGCGGTCATGCTCTTCCAGGGTGGCGCCTTCAAGAACAAGGACGCGCTGGCCACGGGCACGGTTCTCATGGTGGCCGCGTTCGCCGTCATCCCGCTGTCGATCAGCTATCTGTGTACCTACACCTTTTATTCTCTGCAGGGCAATCGCACCGCGGCGCTGATCAACCTGCCGGTGGTCGCGGTTCGTATCGCGGCCTATTTCGTCCTGGCCGAGGTGCTCAAGGCTTCGCTGGCCGCGGCCGGCATGACGGCGGCCAACGCCATTTCGTACGCCGTCTCCGCGGTGATCTCGCTGGCCGTGCTCCGTCGCAAGATCGGCCGGCTCAATCTGGGATCGGTCGCCGTGGCACTGATCAAGGTGGTGGTCGCAGCCGCGATCGCCGCCGCCCTCGGTCTGCTCGTCGTGCACTTCCTGCCCGGCGCTGGATCTCCGTCCGGCCGCGGCGAGGCAATTCTGCAACTGGTCGCCGGCGGCGCGGTGATTCTGCTGGCCTACCTGGGCGCGGCCCTCGCTCTGCGGGTCTCCGAGGTCAGCCAGGTGATCGGGATGGTGCGGCGCAAACTCGGCCGCTGATCAGCCGATCAGCCGACACCGAGGGTCACACCGGAATCACGTGACGCATCGGCCGGGGCAGCCGCGCCGGGGGGACGACCTGCCGCGGCATAGCCCCGGGCGGGTATGGTCGGTGTCGGCATGTGCTTCTCAGCACGTCGCCTTTCGCACCAAGCACGGCACCTGCAGCTAGCAGCATCTGCACCTAGCACGGCAAACCGTGCGTGGAGCACCGAGGAGGACTGGTGACCCAGGTCGGCGAAGGCCACGAGACCGCGGCCGATGCGGACGGACCGGTCATGACTTTCGGTGCACCCACCGCCGGTGAGGTCCTGGCCGAGCGCTATCAGCTCGAGGAACACGTCAACGACGACAGCGCCGGCCGGCAGGTCTGGCGCGGCATCGACGTCATCCTGCGCCGCCCGGTCGCGGTGGTGCTGCGTTACCCCGGCGGCGCCTCGGCCGCCGAGATGTTGCAGGCCGCGGTCGACGCGAGCCGGGTCATCCACCCCAATCTGGTCGGCGTCTACGACGCGATCGACGAGGGCGCCCGCGCCTACGTCGTGCGCGAGTGGGTCGACGGCGAGTCGCTGCGTGAGCTGGTCGCGACCGACGGTCCGCTCGACCCGGGCCGCGCCACCGCGATCGCCCACTCGATCGCCGACGCGCTGGCCGCGGTGCATGCGACCGGCATGGTGCACGGCAACGTCCACCCCGGCACGACGCTGATCGGCGACGACGGCCGGGTCGTGCTGGCCGACGCCCGGGCCGACTCGGCCGACAACGTCGAGGGCGACATCCGCGCCGTCGGCGGCATCCTCTACTTCGCCCTGACCGGTCACTGGCCGCACACCGAGGTCGGCAGTTCGGCCCTGCCCGACGCCAACCGCGACGCCACCGGCGCCCCGGCCGCGCCCCGGCAGATCCGCGCCGGCATCCCGGCCTACCTCGACGACCTGACGATGGACCTGCTCGACACCCGGGTCGCCGCGCCCGAGGCCGACGCGCTCGCCGCCGAGCTGGCCCGGCTCGACGCCGCCGAAGAGGACTACGAGGACGTCGGTCCCCTGCGTTTCGCGCAGAACACGACGACCGAGCCCACCCGCAGCACGTCGAAGATCGTCATCGGGGTGGCCGCCCTGGTCGTCATCGCCGTCATCGGCCTGGTCTTCGGCATCCGGGCCATCAGCGGCTCGAACGACGACAATCCCTCACAGACCACGCAGGCCAACACCGGCGGGCAGGATTCGGCCACTCAGGACGACGGCGCGACCCAGGCCCAGCCCACGCCGAAGAAGATTCCGCTCAACGCCGACATGGTCCGCATGGTCGACCCGCCGGACGGCGACCGCCGCCAGTCCGACCGGGCGAAGTTCACGGTCGACGACGACCCGGAAACGGTGTGGAGCACCGAGCACTTCAACCAGGCCAACTTCGGGCACATCAAGAAGGGCATGGGCGTGCTGATCAACCTCGGCACCCCGCGTCAGCTGTCCGAGGTCACGGTCGAGACGTCCAGCCCGAACGTGGCGATGGACATCCGCACCGGCACGCAGGACTTCGGCGACAACTCGGCCGGCGACAAGAAGATCGTCGACACGTACAAGAAGCTCGGCGACGGTGGCACCGAGAAGACCGAGGGCACTCGCGAGGTGTTCTCCGGCTTCAACCCGAACCAGAAGTACCAGTACGTGCTGGTCTTCCTGACCGAGCTGCCCAAGAGCGACGACGGTCGTTACCAGGTCGATGTCGAGAAGATCGAGCTCACCGGTTACTGAGCACTCGCCCGCGCGAGTTATTCGTTAGCGTGTCAGCGTGAACACCGGGGACGGCCCCGACAACGCGGGGACGAGCGACGCCGAGCTTCTGCGCGCCCACGTCGACGGCGACCGCGAGGCCTTCGGCGAGCTGGTCCGGCGCCATCGTGACCGGCTGTGGGCGGTGGCCCTGCGCACGATCGGCGACCGTGAAGAGGCGGCCGACGCGGTGCAGGACGCACTGCTCTCGGCCCATCGCAACGCCGCCCGGTTCCGCGGCGACTCGGCCGTCACCACCTGGCTGCACCGCATCGTGGTGAACGCCTCGCTCGACCGCATCCGGCGCCGCCAGGCCCACCCGACTGTGCCGCTGCCCGACGGCAGCCGGTCCGACGACCGGCCGTCGGGTGTGGAACCGGCCGCGCCGGTCACCGACCACGAGACGTCGCTGCTCGTGCGGCAGGCGCTGGCCGATCTGCCGGCCGACCAGCGGGCCGCGATCGTGCTGGTCGACGTCCAGGGTTACCCGGTGGCCGAGGCGGCCGAGATCCTCGACGTGGCGGTCGGCACGATCAAGAGCCGGTGCGCCCGCGGCCGGGCCCGGATGGCGCTCGCGCTCGGCGAGTTACGGGGGAGAGACAGCGGTCACCCCCGGTCCGGGAACCAGGACGCGCCGGAAACCGTCCCATCCGGACCGGGTACGGCGCAGCCGCCACCCGGACGCAACGAACGGAGGGACCAGAGGTGACCGGGGCCGAGTTCAGCGGGGTCGACATCGACCTGCTGGCGGACTACATCGGTGGTGCCCTCGAGGGCACCCCCGACGAGTCCGCGGTGGCCACCCTGATCGCTGAGGATCCGGACTGGCGCGAGGCGTACGAGTCGCTCAGCGGCGGCGTCACCCTGGTCCAGTCCGAGCTGGGCCGCCTCGAGCCCGAGCCGATGCCGGCCGACCTGGCCGCGCGGCTCGACGGCATGTTCAGCGCGCCCGCCCTGACCCTGGTCAAGGGGGACGCCGCGGCGCCCACCGCCGAGCCCGCGGGCCGCCGCCGGCGCTGGGTGACTCCGATCGCCATCGCGGCGGGGTTCATCGCTTTTGTCGGCTTCGGCGCCGACTATCTCGCCGGCACCAGCAACGACACCCAGAGCGACGAGTCGGCCAGTTCCACGGCCGGCGGCGGATCGGCCGACCAGGCGATGTCCGCCCCCAGCGAGGTCATCCTGGCCACGGGCACCAACTACACCCGGGCCACCCTGGCCACGGAACCGGCGAGTTCCCTCGCCTCGAGCGGCAAAGCCTCCCCGCCGGCCATGGGCGCGGCCGAGGCCGACCGCAGCCGCATCGCTCTCGAGGATCCGGCCCTGACCCGCCTGTCCGCCCCGGCCGCGCTCCAGGAGTGCTTCGAGGCGATCGAGCGCGAGAACGCCGGTGGCGTCATCGGGGTGCAAACCGTGGACTTCGCCCGGTTCGATGGTGTATCGGCGCTGATCGTCCGATTCACTGCTGAGAACGGTGACTGGGTCTGGGCCGTCGGCGCCGACTGCGGCACGCGCCCGGCGGGCGCCGACGAGTTCGACAAAGTCCCGGTACGCTGAACGGCACCCCAGACAACTCGCGTGAGGTCGGCCACGGCTGCCTGTGCGGGAATGGTGCGTACCCAACATGGCGTTCTAGCGTGCAGTGTCGCCGAGCGGATATCCCGGCGAAGAGCAGACTGAGGAGTCGGTAGTGGACGAGGTCCGTAATCTGATCATCATCGGTTCGGGACCGTCCGGGTACACCGCGGCGCTGTACGCCGCCCGGGCGAACCTCAAGCCGCTCGTGATCGAGGGCGTTCAGTCCGGCGGCGCCCTGATGACCACGACCGAGGTCGAGAACTTCCCCGGCTTCCGTGACGGGATCATGGGTCCCGAGCTCATGGACAACATGCGCGCCCAGGCCGAGCGGTTCGGCGCCGAGTTCCTCACCGACGACGTGACCCGGGTCGAGCTGGGCGACAAGCCGACCGAGGCCGGCACCGAGGGCCTCAAGACGGTCTGGGTCGGCGACAAGCAGTTCTTCGCCCGCGCCGTGATCCTCTCCACCGGCTCGGCCTGGCGCCCGCTGGGCGTGCCCGGCGAGCAGGAACTGCTCGGCCACGGCGTCTCGTCCTGTGCCACCTGTGACGGCTTCTTCTTCCGCAACCACCACATCGTGGTGGTCGGCGGTGGCGACTCCGCGATGGAAGAGGCGACCTTCCTCACCCGCTTCGCCGAGTCGGTGACGATCGTGCACCGGCGCGACTCGTTCCGGGCCAGCAAGGTCATGCAGCTGCGGGCGCTCAACAACGAGAAGATCAAGGTCGAGTGGGACTCGACGGTCGAAGAGATCATCGGCCACGACGGCAAGGTCTCCGGTGCCCGTCTGCGCAACATCAAGACCGGCGAGGAAAAGGTCCTCGACGTCACCGGTGTGTTCGTGGCCATCGGTCACGACCCACGCAGCGAGCTGTTCAAGGGCCAGATCGAGCTCGACGACGAGGGTTACGTCAAGGTCGACCACCCGTCGACCCGCACCAACATCCCGGGCGTCTTCGCCGCCGGTGACCTGGTCGACCACACCTACCGGCAGGCCATCACCGCCGCCGGCACCGGCACCGCGGCGGCGCTGGACGCCGAGCGTTTCATCGCCTCATTCGTCGAGCTGTAAAGAGTCGCGGCAAGAAGACCTGGAGGGTCGTAGTGGGAGTTGCAGGTAAGGCGGTCACGGACGCCACTTTTGTGAGCGACGTGCTGCAAGCGGACAAGCCCGTGCTGGTCGACTTCTGGGCGGAGTGGTGCGCGCCCTGCAAGAAGGTCGACCCGCTGCTGGCCGAGATCGCCAAAGAGATGGGCGACAAGGTCGAGATCGTCCAGGTCAACATCGACGAGAACCCGGAGACCACCCGGGCCTACCGCGTGATGTCGGTCCCGACCCTCACGATCTTCAAGGGCGGTGAGCCGGTCAGCTCGGTCACCGGCGCCAAGCCCAAGAGCGCCCTGGTCAACTTCATCGAATCGGCTCTCTGACAGTCATTTCCGACGCCCCGCGCCCCTCGAGGATGCGGGGCGTCGGCATGTGCGGAGTACTCTGCGCAGAGTCGTCCTTCGTTATCTAGGGAGTCACGCGTGCGTTCCATCCGACGTGGAGACAGCGGCCCGGCCGTTGCCGAGATCCGGTCGATCCTGGTCGGACTCGAACTGCTGGAGTCCGCCGGGGATGTCTTCGACGACGCCATGGACACCGCGGTGCGGGCCTTCCAGCAGGGCCGCGGGCTCGGCGTGGACGGTCTGGTCGGCGACGAGACGTGGGGTGCGCTCGACGCGTCCCGCTGGCGGCTCGGCGCCCGCACCCTGTTCCACTCGGTGCCCGACGCGCTGGTCGGCGAGGACGTGCGCACCCTGCAGGAACGACTCCTCGAGATGGGCTTCGACTCCGGTCGGCCCGACTCGATCTACGGTCCGCGCACGGCCCGCGCCGTCGCCCAGTTCCAGCGCGAGGTCGGCCTGACCTCCGACGGCTCCTGCGGCCCCCAGACCATGAAGGCGCTGCGCCAGCTCGGCCGCAAGGTCGTCGGCGGCCGCCCGCAGTGGCTGCGCGAGGCCGAGGCGTTCCGGCAGGCCGGCACCAACCTGGTCGGCAAGACGATCGTGATCGACCCGGGCCACGGCGGCGGTGACGACCAGGGCGTCGTGGTGCCCGACGGTCCGCTGCGCTGGAGCGAGGCCGACCTCGTCTACGACCTGGCCAACCGGCTCGAGGGCCGGCTCGCCGCGGCCGGCATGCGCGTCCACATGACCCGCGGGCCCAAGCCGGCCGAGTCCATCGGCAGCGCCGAGCGGGCCGGGCTGGCCAACAGCCTCGGCGCCGACCTGCTGATCTCGCTGCACCTCGACGGGCACGACAACGAGGTGGCCGACGGTGTGGCGACCTACCACTACGGCACCGGCAGCGGGCTCAGCTCGACGGTGGGGGAGCGGCTGGCCAACCTGGTCCAGCGCGAGATCGTCGTACGCACCGGCATGCGCGACTGCCGCATCCACGCCAAGACGTGGGAGCTGCTGCGACTGACCCGCATGCCCGCCGTACGGGTGGATCTGGGTTATCTGACCTCGCCGCTTGACCGGGACCGGCTGGTCAACCCGCTGTTCCGCGAGCAGATCGTCGAGGCGATCCTGGCCGCCGTGCAGCGCATGTACTACCCCGTCGAGGCCGACGTGCCCACCGGTTCGATCGACGTGCGCCAGCTGCGCATGGCGCTGTCGAGCAAGGGCTGATCAGCTCTCGACGCTACGGGTGGCTGTGGCCGGGCGCACCGGCCGCAGCAACGTCTCGGGGCTCATCGAACCGAGAAGCTTCTCGAGTGCGTACTCGACGTCGGACTTCCACGACAGGGCGGTGCGCAGCTCGAGGCGCAGCCGGGGGAAGCGCGGGTGCGGGCGCACGGTCTTGAAGCCGACCGACAAGAAGAAGTCGACCGGGGCGACACAGCCCGTCTGCTTCTCGTCGTCGGCCTCGCCGAACTTCGCGTCGCCGAACGCCTCGATCGCCTTGACCCCACGCTTGGTCAGGTCGCGGGCGACGCCCTGCACGAGCATGCGGCCCAGCCCGCCCCCGGCAAACGAGGCCACCACGTGCGCGGTCATCAGCAGGGCGGCGTCGGCGCTCACGGGCGAGGTCGGGAAGGCCATCGAACGGGGGACATAAGCCGGCGGGGCGTACATCACAAAACCGGCCGGCATGCCGTCGACGTAGGCCAGCTTGCCGCAGGAGCCCCACTCGAGCAGGGTCTGCGAGACCCACGCTTCTTTCTCGAGCCCCGGGTCGCCCGAGGCGCACGCGCGCTCGGCCGCGACCGGGTCGAGCTCCCAGAAGACACACTGGCTGCACGGCCGGGGAAGGTCTCCGAGCGTGTCCAGCGTGAGGTTGACCAGGCGTCGCGACACTGCATCCCCCTCGGCGTCATCGGGCCCAGCGCCCCGGGTGGGATCCTACGCCGCAATAGTCATGAACGGGACCAGCTCGGGCACAGTGACTGGTTAATCGAGGGCTTCTGTCGCACCGCGCGGCTACGATTCCACCAACTGTCTTCTCACCTGCGAGGTGAAGCCGCATGACCGGCACTACTCAGGACGACTACACCGATCGGTACGCGCGTCGGGTGCGTGGCATGACCACCTCCGAGATCCGCGCACTGTTCGCAGTGGCAAGTCGTCCCGAGGTCGTGTCGCTCGCCGGCGGGTCGCCCTACATCGCCGCCCTGCCGCTCGACGCGGTCGGCGAAATGCTCAACAAGCTCGCCGCCGAGCAAGGTGCCAGTTCTCTTCAGTACGGCATCGGCCAGGGCACGGTCGACCTGCGCGAGCGCATCTGCGAGGTCATGGCCCTGTCCGGCATCCACGGTGCGTCACCCGACGACGTGGTGGTCACGGTCGGCGGTCAGCAGGCGCTCGACCTGCTGGCCCGCCTGTTCCTCGACCCGGGCGACGTGGTGCTGGCCGAGGGCCCCAGCTACGTGGGCGCGCTCGGTGTCTTTCAGGCGGCCCAGGCCCAGGTCAAGCACGTCCCGATGGACGACGACGGGCTCATCCCGGCCGCGCTGGAAGAGGCGATCGCCGCCGTTGAACGGTCCGGCCGCAAGGCCAAGTTCCTCTACACGATCCCGACGTTCCAAAACCCGGCCGGCGTCACGCTGACCGCCGAGCGGCGCGAACAAGTGCTCGACATCTGCGAGCGGGCCGGCCTGCTGGTGGTCGAGGACGATCCGTACGGCATGTTGTCGTTCGAGGGTGAGGCGCCGTTGCCGATGCGGGCGCGCCGTCGTGAGGGTGTCTTCTACGTCAGCACGTTCTCCAAGACCTTCGCCCCGGGGCTGCGCGTCGGCTGGATTCTGGCGCCGCACGCCGTACGGGAAAAGCTCGTGATGATGAGCGAGGCCAACGTGCTCTGCCCGAGCGCGTTCGCGCAGGGCGCGGTGACGCAGTATCTGTCGACGATGCCGTGGCAGGAGCAGATCAAGGTCTATCGCGAGATCTACCGCGAGCGCCGCGACGCCATGCTCACCTCACTGCGCGACCTCATGCCGCCCGGCAGCAGCTGGACCCACCCGACCGGCGGCCTGTTCGTGTGGGCGACGTTGCCCGAGGGCCTCGACTCCAAGGCGATGATGCCGCGCGCGATCGCCGCGCGGGTCGCCTACGTGCCCGGCACGGGCTTCTACGCCGACGGCACTGGCCGCAACAACATGCGGCTCAACTTCTCGTTCTCCTCGCCCGAGCGCATCCGCGAGGGCATCCGGCGCCTGTCCGGGGTGATGGAGCAAGAGCTGGCGATGCGGGCCGTCTTCGGCCCGTCCATCGGCGGCTCGCACGCGCGGCGCCGGGGCACGGCCGCCGCGGATGCTCCCGGCCCCGACTTGGCATGATCTCCAGCATGGGTGACGAAGTGCGCGTGATGGTTCTGGCCGGCGGCCTCTCCTACGAACGGGACGTCTCATTGCGCTCGGGCCGGCGCGTCCTCGACGCGCTGCGCGCCACCGGCCTGAGTGCCGAGATGCGTGACGCCGACGTAACTCTGCTGCCCTCGCTGCAAGAGGATCCGCCCGATGCGGTGGTGATCGCTCTGCACGGCGCCACGGGCGAAGACGGTTCGCTGCGCGGGGTGCTCGACCTGTGCGGCGTGCCCTACGTGGGCTGCGACGCCCGGGCGGCCCGCCTGGCCTGGGACAAGCCGTCGGCCAAGTCGATGCTGCGCGAGGCCGGCATCCCGACGCCGGACTGGGTGGCGCTGCCGCACGACCGGTTCTCCGAGCTGGGCGCGGTGGCGGTGCTAGACCGCATCGTCGACCGGCTCGGCCTGCCGCTGATGGTCAAGCCGGCCCAGGGCGGTTCGGGCCTGGGGGCCGCGGTGGTCCGCGAGGAAAGTGCACTGCCGCCGGCGATGGTCGGCTGCTTCGCGTACGACTCGACGGCGCTGGTTGAAAAGTTCGTGCCCGGCATGGACGTGGCGGTGTCGATCGTCGACCTGGGCGCCGGCCCGCAGACCCTGCCGATCGTCGAGATCGTCCCGCGCGACGGCGTCTACGACTATGCGGCGCGCTACACGGCCGGCCTCACCACCTGGCACACGCCGGCCCGCCTGTCGCCCGAGGTGGCGGCGCGCGTGTCGGAGACGGCGCTGGCCGCGCACAAGGCCCTCGGACTGCGCGACCTGTCCCGCGTCGACCTGATCGTGGCTGAGGACGGGTCGCCTCAGGTGCTGGGCATCAACGTGTCGCCCGGCATGACCGAGACGTCGTTGCTGCCGTTGGCCGTGCAGGCGGCTGGGCAAGACCTGGGCCACATTCTCAAGACGCTGGTTGACCGGGCGGTGGCTCGCTCCGCGGATTGATCAGCGGTTCGCTCCGCGGATTGATCAGTGCTCGCTCCGCGGATTGATCAGCGCGAGCACCTCCACCCTCGCGTCGAGGTCGGCGGCGAGCGCATGTAGGCGCTGTCTTGTCGTTTCGACCTCGGCGCGGCCGATTGCTTGGCCGGCGCGGTGGTCGGCGTTGTAGTCGAGCCAGCCGCCCAGCGCAGCAACCCAGCCGCCGAAGACCCACGGCTCGGCCGGCACGACCAGGCCCGTCCGCCGACGATAGGCCGTGATCGCCTCAACGAACTCGTCCCGATCACCCAATCCCGGCCCGCGGTCGTCGCCGCTCCGGTCTGATCCCGTCCTCCCGAGCTGAGTCGCGCCCGGCTTCTCGTTCGGGCTTTCGCCCGTCCTCCTGCTCGAGGCTGCGTCCGCTCCTTTGCTTGCTTGCTCGGCCGCGGCTGCGTCTGCGGCTGCGCTCGTTTTCTCGTCCGGGCGTGACCAGTCGAGGGCCAGCGCCACCACTTCATGGATCGCCCCGATCGGCCCGGCGGCGTCCCAGTCGAGCGCGAGCAGCTGCCCGTCCTCTCGAACGAGCGCGTTCTTCCGATCAAGGTCTCGGTGACTGTCCACCATCAGCATCCGGTCCGGCGCCCGCCCGACCCGGTCACCCAGCTCGGCCAGTTCCGGACTCCACCGCGAGCCGTCCCATCGGATGTCCGGGACAACCTCCCACCGAGGACCACCGGCCTCATGGATACCCGCCAGAAGTTCCGCTCCCCGCGCGGCCGCCACATCTGTAGCCGCCCAGCCCTCCACCCAGTGATGGACTCGAAAGAGCTCACCCCCGACGCGCACCAAAGCACGGCCGGTCCCCGGTTCCCCGATCGGCTCGGGCATCGCTATCCCCGCCGCCCAGGCGTGGCTCTCCACCCGGAACGCACCCTCGACATTCCCCACAAACTGCGGTTGTTCGGCGTTGACCACCATCCGCTTGACCGCGAACGTCCCATCCGCAGTCACCACCCGCCACAGCTCATTGGACAGCCCACCCACCACCCGCACCGGCTCAGCCGTCAACGCCCCCAGCCCGAACCGGTCGGCAACACGCCCCCACTCCATCGCCAAATCCTGACGCCCGCGACCCGCGCCCACCACCGACTGCGCGCCCACACTCTCGATCGGGTTCGTAACCGTCATCGCGCAGTGCTCGTCACTGCTGGTGGCGCCGATCTACGCGCTCGACCAAGTCACGCTCGTACTGCTGCGACTACGTGCCGCGCCGCGCGCCTGCTCGCACCGACTTACCCCGGCCGGCGGCCGAGGCGCCCGTGCTCGGCAGCAGGGCGGCGAGGCCGGCGCCGAGCCAGCCACGTAGCGCGCGTTTGAGCCGCAGCGTGTCGGTCGACCACTCGAAGACAGCGCGGTCGCGCATCTGTTGCGCCAACGCGACCGGTACGTTGCCTACGTTGAGCCGGCCAGCGCTCGCTCAACCACACTCGCGAGTCGCACGAACGACTGCGCCCAGGGGGTCACGTCCGCTCGCGTGGTGTAAGAGCCTTCCACCGCCCATGGCATACGGCGATGTGCTGTCCGGGAACCGGACTCACTGGCCCGAGTCGTGGCGATCGCAGCGGCGGCCAAAACCCTTATTGGCCCGACCAAGCCGAGAAGGATGGTTGACCGCGTAAGTACGACCGCCCGCCTCACCGCCGCCGACTGATCCGCCAGCCGTAGGGATGGCTCGTTCGCCACCGAGGAATGCGCGAGTGGTATCTATGCGTGGGTGATGTGAGAGGGCAGCGTAGCCGGGTTGCCCGACGCCAAATCACCAGTCCGTTGGGCCGGGATCGACTCGCCGGCCAAGTCATCGGCAGTCCGGTTCGACGAGGTTGAAATATCGCTGGCGCCACCCGACCACGCGGCTTCTTGGGCCGAGGTCGCAGCGTCCACCGTTGGACGGTCGGTGTCAGTCTGCCGATCAGTGGTCGGGCGCGCTCCGTGCGTTTCCCGATCCACGGTCGGAGGCGCAGCGTCAGTCTCCCGCTCGGTGGTGCCGAACGGCGGATGCGCGGGGGAGTCAATGGGCTCATCAACGTGCGCGTCGGATCGGTCGCTGGCGTAGTTGATGGTGGAGGGCGATTCCCACTGGATGTGCGGCGGCTCGGCCAGAGCGGTGCCACCGAAATCGGCGAGCCAGGCCGCAACCAAGGCCAGGTTTTCGCGCCACTGTTGCTCGGGGATGGCAGGCAGGATGTCGTCCCACAGCGTCAGGAAAGTGCCGCGCAGCTGCAGCCGACCCTGCGGTCGCGCGAGGAACCACATGTGCAGATGGGCCGAGCCGTCACCCCAACGATTCACGTGAACCCGAGCAACACCGTCCAGCGACCGAATCGCCCGCTCGAGCCGAACAGTCATGACGCCCAACTCAGCCGCCAGAAGGTTCGGAAGGTCCCCGATGTCGAGGTGCGATCGACACTCGAGAATGAGGACCATAGGAAGTCCCGTAGGCCGGTCCATCGCCCGCACCCGCCAGCGTTCGCTGATCCAGATGTACGCCTCGTCGGGCGTGTTACAGGCAACGCAGTCCGCCGCATCTTCACCGCTACGCGGCGGCTCGACATCAACGGGAGCAGCCAACGGTTTGACCCTCATGTCGCCCTCGAACGGGAACGACGGCCAGCGCGTGAAGTCGGGCAGCGGGGGGATGTTGTCGGCCACGACGGGAACCTTAGCCCAGCCCCGACCCCCTGTCCCGGGTCAATTTCGCGGTAACTGAGCCACCCTCAGAACCCACCCCACCACCGCCCGATGACGTAGATCATCGTCACCGTCCGCGAACACCCCCACACGCCAAAAGTTATCCACAGAAGTTATCCACAGCCCACTCAGTTTCACGTGAAACACCACGTCGCAGACTTGCGCACCCTGTGGATACAGAACCCCACCCCACACACCACATCAACGCCGTTTCACGTGAAACAGCCACCCCAAGTTCTCAACAGCAGTTACACACAGCCTGTGGATAACTCCCCGCCGCCGTCCCCTCACACCAACACCAAACCGCTGGGCCCACCCTCAAACGCAAGCCCAACCCAAACTCGGACGGCCAGACCCCTCCCTCAAAATCAACCCCACCTCCCATCGACAACGCTGAATGGGGCGCCGGCGGCGGCCCTGGCGCCGAACCAATCCGGCGGACGCCGGGCCGTCGCTGAACCCGGCGCTACCGTCGGCCCCTCCACCCCGGTCCCACACCTGGCCCTGCTTCCAGTCCCCAGCCCGCCCAGCCCTTGCGTCCAGCTCCGGCTCGGCCCTGTCTCTGGTTTTACTGGGCCTGCCGCGGCGGGTCCCGGCTGCGGCACCTTGGGCCTCTAGTGCCGGCTCGGCCCTTTCTCCGGCTCTTGCCCGGCCCGCCGCGGCGGGTCCCAGCTTCGGCACCTTGGGCCACTAGTTCCAGCTCGCCCACTCTCAGCCTTTGCCCGGCCCGCCGCGGCGGGTCCCGGCTCCGGCGCCGCGGGCCTCTAGTGCCAGCTCGGCCTGTCCCTGGCTCTTGCTCGGCCGGCTGCGGCGGGTTCCGGCTGCGGCGTCCTGGGCCTCTAGTTCGGCTCGGCCCTGTCTACGGTTCCGGCCTGCCCCCGCGTCCCAGTACCAGGGCCAGACCCGCCTCCAGTACCAGCCCCGAGCCTTAGCTTCGGAAGCCTCGGTTCTGGTTCCGACTCAGCCCGGCTCCGACACTGGTCCAAGCACTCGCATTGGTTCTGACTCGAGCCCCGTCCTGGCCCTCGGGCCTGCATCCAGCCGCCTGGTGCTAGGCAGCTTCTGCCAGCCACCCGACAGCTATGCCCACGTTGCTCGCTTCGCCAAGAGCCCTTGTCGCGCTTCGAACGCGGAGGCGTGGATGGCCGAGCACGGTTAGTCTCCCCAACGATGACGGCCTCGGGGGATCAGCCGGCACCGCAACCACGCGTCACACCACCGCTGGCCTGCTCGATGGAGTCGCGGTAGGGCAGGTCGTGCCCGACCAGATCGGGCCCCGTATCGGCGTCGCAGACCCCCTATTCGTAACCGTCTCCACGACCGTGGGCGCAAAGGACTGGGCGGTTACGGAGCAGCCTCCGCTCCTCTCGCTTGTCAGCGGCCAGTCCAACTGAGATCAGCTCGGGGAGCGTTCGACGTCGGCATCGTCGGCGTCCAGCCGCGCAGCGACCGACAGAGCCAACGGTCATCGCCAGCACCGGTCACCTCATGCGAGCGCGTCGACCAACGCGCGCCGGCCCGGCCGACCAAATTCGACCAGCGGTACGGATAAATATCCCGCGCTCCACACCGCTAGCCGTGAGCATCAGGATCCAACTGGAGCGCGCCCAAGCACGAACGCAATCCACGGACCCACATCGGTAAGGCCCGATGCAGCCAACTCTTGCAAAGCATGAGCGGCACCCAAGAAGGGGGTGGCCCCAACGGCCAGCCACGGCACTAAATCCAACTTCTCATCGATTGCCGAGCAAGGACGCGCAAGCACCCCCGCAGAGAAGCTCGAATGCGGCCCGCCGGCTCCAGGGCGAGCGGGTCGGCTTGAGACAGCGATCGTTTCGAAGGGATGCAGTCGTGATGAGCTAGCTTCCTCGCAGCAGATCTGGCAGCACACCACCAGCCGCCTCAGGCAGTTGCAACAGACGAGGCTCATGCCCGCAGTAGCAGCGGATGTCGGTCTCGGCGCCGCTGCACACATCGCCGATCCGCACGCCGGGTTGCCGCCATCGTCGGATACCTGTTCCGGGAAGGTCGCTTTGGGCCCGTAAGCAGACCGCCCACTCTCGTGTCCCTCCGACCGCTGGGCAGTGGCGCTTGAGATCGCCGACTGCAGCGTCGGCGTCGGGGTTGGCTGCGTCGGCGGCGTCGGCGTCGGCGTTGGGGTTGGGGTTGGGGGTTGGGGTTGGGGTTGGCGGCGGCGTTGGCGGCGGCGGCGTTGACGTCGGCGGCGTTGACGTCGGCGGCGTTGACGTCGGCGGCGTTGACGTCGGCGGCGTTGACGTCGGCGGCGTTGGCGTCGGCGGCGTTGGCGTCGGCGGCGGCACGGTGGGCGGCTCGCCCGAGGCCGAGCCGCCCGCTGGCCGCAACGGGTACGGACACCAGGCGGCTGAACCAACTCCGCCCGTGGAGAGCCGCGCCTCCCTCCAATCGAGCCCACCAGGCTGGTCGGCCCAGTTGATGCCTGTCGACGGGAGACGCGCCGGGAAGGTGGGCCGATCGCCGCGCCGCTGGCCGAGCAGCAGGCGACGCTGCTGTGGCTTCCAAGTAGGTCTGGTGAGAGTCGACCGGCGGGACGAGCGTTTCGCCACCATCGAGACCAAGCACAACTACGCGATGAGCCACGCAGATCACAACGTGCCTTCAAGCCACATGTGATGCCACTTGAGCCGCACAGTGATTCTGACGCGGACCCCTTCGTCACCCGTAACCCGATCACTGAGTTGTCGAACAGTAGACCGGTTCCTCCTGGCAGATGACGGAGCGAGCTCAGAGCAGGGGAGTACCAACCGCGGACCCGTGGGCGACCTCTACTCAACCCCGACCATCGAGCCGACTGCGGCCGACTCGATCACACACGTCGCCCGTCCCCCAAGACTTCCACCTGACCTCAGTCCGCACCGACAAGGTTTGGCCTCCACCTTGTAGGCACCCCGCTAACACGCAAGCACCCCTCCGGTGCGCAGCCACATCTCCAATGCGTGGCCACCTCCAACGCGCAAGCATCTTTCAACGCGGCCACCCTGCCAACGCGCGGCCACCCTGCCAACGCGCGGCCACCCCGCCAACGCGCAGGTACCCCGCCAACATGCGGGCCACCCCCGCCAACATGCGGGCCACCCTCCAGCACGCAATATCTCTTCAACGCGCACGCACCCCTCCACCCCGCACGCACCCCTCCAACGCGCGCACCCCAACGCGCAGGCGCCCCAATCACGGGGCTCCTGAAACGCCGCG
Source organism: Paractinoplanes aksuensis (assembly GCF_024137025.1). GTDB lineage: Bacteria > Actinomycetota > Actinomycetes > Mycobacteriales > Micromonosporaceae > Actinoplanes > Actinoplanes aksuensis. The sequence continues at coordinate 3,141 of NZ_JAMYJR010000036.1, read as the reverse complement.
GCGCGCTCTGTGCAAGTGGCGAAGGTTCGACCTGCCTGTCCCGACGTCGGTGAGCCTGGCCGTCTCTTTCGCCTCATCACACCTGCGCCCCACCAAGAATCTCGTCACAAACTGTGCCTCGTCGGGGGCAGCGACCGGCTGGGCCTTTTACCGCCGTGCTGTTGAGTGTTGACGAATTGACCATGACCCGCGCGGCCTCTCTATCGCTGCTCTGACTGTGCATCCGAGACTCCGCAACCGAGTCGGGTCGGATCGTGGTGACGGCGCGGGGAGGAATCCGCCAAGCTCGGTCGGCAGGTGGCCACATCTGCCGACAGGACGGTGATCTCGGGTACGGGTTGAGCGGAAGAACGCAGGCGCTACGCGCGGATTGATCGTCGCTACGCCCGCTAGTGCCGAGAGCCCGCAAATCCTTGAACTCGGAAAGACCCCTGACTGGTCAGGTGAGGGCGTCCCTGGCTAGTCAGGTTCGAGCCGATCCGGCGGCCGGCAATCAGCTGGATTTTGACTCTGGTCCGCTGCCCGTCCGCTCGAGTGCGGAACGGCCGTTGGCATGTGCTTGGAATCAGCCTGCAGCAGGGCTGCATCACTCTGCTTCGTAACCGGCACTTTGACGAGCCTTGCTTAGCCGAGCGACCAACACAGCCGCTGCGATATCAAGCACGCGAGTACTTCATGGCATTCGCAGCCCAAGTACAAGCGTCGGGACGACTCGTGCACCAAAGACACCGCAACGCCGGGCCCGAGACTCGATCCCGATAGGCTCGGCGGTCACTCGGCTTCGAGCTTCGGCTTTGGCAACTGACGGGGAAGAGCCACAACCGCCCGGCAGCAGGAGCTGATTCAGTGCGACTCCTCGACCAGACGTGCAAGTCGTGGTCCAGCTTCAGCTCGGGTTTGAAATTCTTCGCAAGATCCACGACGCTGTCCTGAAGTGCGCCCATCTGGCCGCGCCTCAGGCCGGATGACATCGCTCTCACGCTGTGCACATGACGGACGAGCCTGCGAGCACCCGATGACCATGCCCGCGGGCTTCGCCTTTCGCACACGTTTCACGTGAAACGGCTCCGGGCTCCGGGCTCCGGACTCCGGACTCCGGGCTCCGGACTCCGGGCTCCGGGCTCCGGGCTCCGGGCTCCGGGCTCCGGGCTCCGGGCTCCGGGCTCCGGGCTCCGGGCTCCGGGCTCCGGGCTCCGGGCTCCGGGCTCCGGGCTCCGGGCTCCGGGGATGCTAGTTCGCTAGTCGTTTCACGTGAAACGACTAGTACATCGAATCTTGCGGGTCGAATCGCCAGTAGGACCTTAGCCGGCAGCCAGCAGTTGGCTGGCCGGTGTCCGGCAAGCAGAGGTACGGCAGCGCGCTCCGAGCGCTCTGGGTTTCCAGGCCGCGCAATACGTTCTGACGACAAGGATCTGACCGAGGACGGATCAGGTCTGGTCCGGGCTGCACCAGAACTGATCTCGTTCGATGCCGGCTGAGCGGTCTGAGGCCTGGTGACTGCAACCCAGCTGGGTCGACATCGGACATGTTTCACGTGGAACGTAAGCGGAGCCATTGGAGTCGGGCTTCCACGCTGAGCGAACATGGTCTGTAGCACCGAAGCATCAGCAGGCCCTCAACCGAACTCCGCTCACCATCCCGGACCGGCAGCGCCGAGCGGCTCCAGCCGGCGGGCGAATCAGATCGCGCAGGACCGCCTGGCCTTACTGGCTTCCTGACCGAGCCGCGTTCGCCGATCCGACTTCGAGGGCCGGCGTGGTAACGCCTACCACGCGTCGCACCAGCACTCTTCAGCGGGAAAGATCGCTGGGGTGGCGGTAATGAAGGAGTCGTTACGCCGCCAAGACGGTTGTCACCCTTTGCTTGGCATAGAAGAGCGAAGGCCAGCCTCGACCGCCTATGGCTGGATCTACCGTCCGTGTGGGGCCGTCGGCCTCCTCATTTGTCTGCTGACAGGCTCGCTGCCGCCGGGGGAGTGGAGGAGGCGGCGGAGGTAGCAGCGCTGAACCATTGCTTAAGTGTTTCAAGATCGGCCAGGGTTCTGCTCGTTCCACGCTCTTGTTTCACGTGAAACGAGGGGCGGGGAGCGGGAGCGGGGAGCGAGAGGCGGGGAGCGAGAGGCGGGGAGCGAGGAGCGAGAGGCGGGGAGCGAGGCACGGGGAGCGAGGAACGAGAACCTGTCCTGCAAATTGATAAAGCTTCGCTCACCACTCGGTCGCGTTGCTGACCAACTCTGTGCGCAGGGTTCGAAGGCCCCCGGCGGCTCGGCTAGTCCTACGGCGAACTGGGCGCCGAACATGGCCGCCACCGACGAACAGGGACCCATGCGTGGCCTTTGCCCACGCGAGCATCCACGGAAAGGCGTTCCCTCCTCAGAGGCCCGAAGAAGCCTCGGGGCTGTCACACAGTACGAGCTGAATCGGCGATTTTGATCGAGCACGGCAAACGCGCCGACAATGTTGGCGGCCCCTTTGCACAAGACCAGATTGTCTAGCCGAGTTTCTGCTGCCGGTGCCTGGCACGACTTCCCGAACCAAGTGAAGCAATGCCACGACCTTGCCGCGATCTCCATCAGCGATGGTGACTAGCCGTTTCACGTGAAACCGACCTACAACCCAGCACCGATCAACGTGCGCGAGCGGGCCTCGCACCGGGACTACCGGCTCTCCTGTGCCAGCACTCAAGGGCCGAGACGGGGTAGGCCCGGTAAAAAGAAGGGAGCGCGACCAGGCCGGCAGAGATGGCCATCGGTCGCGGGCAGGCAGGGTAATGGGCCGGCAGAGCGGCGTGCCGACCGCGCGACGGGCCGACAGGGTGACGACCAACCGAGCGATGGACCAAACGAGCGACGGACGGCCCGCGCGACGAACCAACCGGGCAGCGGACCAACCGGGCAAGGGACCAATCGGGCAGCGGACCAACCGGGCAGCGGACCAACCGGGCAGCGGGCTGGGAAGGCCGCAAGGTCGCCGCGGGTGGTGGCCAACAGAGTTGGTAGCCGCGGCGGCGGGATGGCGGCCGACGGAATGACGGACCGGGGGACTTGTTGGCCAGCAGTGTGACAGACCGCAGACCGCAGACCGCGGGCGGCGGGCGGCGGGCGGCGGGCGGCGGGCGGCGGGCGGCGGGCGGCGGGCGGCG
>NZ_JAMYJR010000035.1 GCF_024137025.1 Paractinoplanes aksuensis | reverse complement strand
ATCCTCACAGTTGTATTGGGCCGTTCTGCGGACGCCGTCAGGCGCGGGCTGGGCCACGCCGCAGCCCCGCGTGATCCACCAGATACGCCCTAGGCCGAGATGTCGGCGTAGGTCAGCCAGCGTTCGCGCGGGGAGAGGCGTAGGCGAATCTTGCTGGGGTCGACCTGGCCCAGGGCGGGCAGGCGTTCGCGGATGCGGTGCTGGGCGGCCTCGGTGGCGTCGGTCAGCAGGCGCTGGACGGCGGCGTGGTCGCGGTGTTCCTGCGACAGCATCACGATCAGCTTCGCGCGTCCGCGGATCAGGTCGCCGCGGCACAGGCGGGACTGGGCGTACGCGATCTCGCAGCGCCGCGCATGCGGCTGCAATGCCGCCTGCACCTCGGCCAGCAGCGTGGGCGTGTCGACCGTACGGTGGGGAAGTTGCCACCAGAGCCAGATCGGGTACGGCACCCGGCCGGTGAACGTGGCGCCGGTCTGGCGGCTCGAGGGGGGATAGGTGCAGCGCATCGCCGGGCTGATCGCCACCTTCCAGTCCGCGATGAGGCTGTCGTCGTCCGGCTCGCCGGCGCCGCCGCTGAGGATCGGCAGGGCGTCGAGCCAGCCGCCCGACCACTGCGACCGGGTCTCCTGGACGGCGGCGTCGACCGGCAGCACCAGGTTGATGAACGTCGTCTTGCGCATGCTCGAGATGGACGCGGCCAGCACCCCGATGCCGCGTTCGCGGAGCGCGGCCACCGCGGCCGCCGTCGTACCGGTGCGGGACGGGCCGATGATGCTGGCGATGACCGCCCGTTTCGGGGTCAGCACCGGCGCGTCGGGGAACAGGCGGCTGCGGGCCTGCCGATACCTCTCGCGATCGAAGCCCCGGATGGTGAACCATTCCCCGCGTACGCGGTTGAATCGCTGGTCGTTGAGTTTCAGGCCGAAGCCGTACTCCTCGGCCAGGGCGGCCAGTTCGGTCTCGAAGTCGAGCCGGGCCTCCGACATCTGCGGGTCGACGCCGATCGAGAAGCGCAGGCAGGGCGCGATGGCGTCGCGCAGCCGCTCGTTGGAGCCGTCGCCGCGCTCGGCCCGGATGCTCAGCGGCACCGGCGCGACCGGCGTGTGCAGGTGCAGCACGGGCGCGTCGCGTTCGGCGGCCAGACCGGTGAGCTTCTCGATGATCAGCGCCTGCATGAGCGCCTCGCGGTAGGTCGGTGACCAGTGGGCCGTACCCAGGGTGATCAGAACTTCGACCTTGCGGGAGGACTGGTTGAGGAAGCCCGGGTTGGGCACGGCGTGCCCGTAGTACGAGTAGGTGTCGCGCGGCCCGGGCTCGTCGGCCGGACCGAGCTGCACCCGGCCGCTGAACGCCGACATGGCCGAGGGCCAGGTCGAGATCGACATCGACAGGCCGGCCACCGAGAAGTGGCAGAAATCGGTCGGCCAGCCGTTCGGGTCCTCCTTGTCGGGGTCGATGATCGGCGTCGGCGGCGCCCCGTTGGCCGGGCCGTGGGTGAGCGTGAACTGCACCGACGAGAAGTGGGTGCCGGCCGCCTCGGCCGCTATCCGGGCGAGCTCGGACGACTTCGTGGAGTTCGTCGGCTGGGTCATCTCACACCTCGCCCCGGGCGTCGAAGAAGTCGTCGGGATCCACAGTGGGCCGGGTGGCCCCGCGGGCATCGCGCAGCCAGCGCGGCACCCGGGCCGACCGCGGCACCGAGCTGCTGCGATGCAACCGCCGGGCGTAGAACTCGCTCAGGCAGCACAGCAGGATGACGATCAGCACGGCCAGCGCGAGCTGGAACAACCGGGTCATCTCGCGGTCGGAGTCGACCGTGCCGACCACGATGGCCAGGGCGGTGGTGACCACGACCGAGGCCGCGGCCAGCGTCCTCTGGAATTTGTGCAATTGCCCCAGTACGGACTTGGTGCTGGGCAGGTCGAGCCGGGCCAGCAGCAGACCGGGCACCAGCAGCAGCACGGCGACGACGGCGTCGGCCTGGTCGGGCACGAACCCCTCGGGGATCTCGGCCGAGTAGAGCCAGCTGATCCCGCCCGACAGCAGGGTGCCGATGCCCAGCACGACCAGGGCCAGGCCGGCCACCATCCGGGTGATGCTCTCGATCAGGGCCGGCGCCTCGTCGGCCAGGGTCATGAACGCGAACACCCGCACCGGCTCGGTCGACTGCGGGCTGAGCTCGACCGACGGGCGCCGCCAGTGCGCGTGGGCGCCGTGCTCGCGGGGGTCGTTGTCACAGGTGACGTCCCGCCCGACCTGGGTCGCGCGCAGCCCGGCAGCGATGTTGCGCAGGGCCGGCCCGGGCAGCCCGCTCCGGGCCAGATGTTGCAGGCCGTCGGCGGCGTAGTGGGCGCAGAACGCGGCCAGCACGTCGAGCGAGCAGTTGCCGGCCGAGAGCGCGGTGAGCACCTGGTCGGCGGTCAGCCGGGCCGGGGGCGGCGCCGAGCCCGGCCCGACCGGGATGGGCAGCCGGGCCAGGTACGCCTCGTAGCCGTTGAGGTCGACCAGCCGCCGCCGGCCCAGCTCGGCCAGGCGCGAGGCGATCCCCTGCATCTCGAGCTCGAGCAGCTTGTGGTGACTGCCCAGGGTGTCCGCGCGGCGGGCCACGGACTCCAGGTCCTGCGCCAGCACCTCGACGAACTCGTCGTCGACGTCGCTCGACATCAGGAACCGGCGGACGCTGATCTCCTGCCGGGTCTCCAGGGTCAGGTGGTACGCCTTGACCGAGCGCGGGATCTCGGTCTCGTACTCGACGACGAACTCGCGGTTCACCGGGAGCACGTTCTTGGCCAGGCTCTGCCACCGGGCCGGTTGATGCTCGGCCGGCAGCAGCGGCGCCTCCCACGTCAGGAAGCGCCGGGGCCGGTCGAGCCCGAGCTGCGCGACCAGCGTGTACTGGCGTACGGCTAATTGCAGCAGACGGGCGAACGGCAGGTCACCATCGGCCGGTGGGAAGAGCTCGTCAAGACCGGTCAAAGCCAGGTCCCGTACGGTGTGCGAGCCCTCCAGCCCGGCCGCGTGATCCAGCGGCGTGTGCAACCGCTGCCCGGCCGGCGCCCCCACCATGATCAGCTCGGTGATGGCCGCCTCGATCAGCCACCGCGACCGCTGATGGGTGTGCCGCAGCTGGTGGATCGCGGTGGCCGGCACCGACACGTCGTCGTGCGCGTTGATCAGCATGAACAGCAACTTCACGAACGCGGCCGCGGTCACCCGGTTGGCGTCGCGGTGCGAGAGCCGGGGCACGACCTCGCCGTTCGAGTCCCGGATGACCACCGGGGCCAGGTCACGCCGGCTGTACCGGGACACCGGCACCCACAGCGACGTGTCTCCCGGCACCATCAGCGTCTCGCGCAACCGCCCCGAGATGAGATCCACATCCACGTCGACGCTGATTGTGCGGCTCATGTGGCCGCGGTCCATCAACGTCAGGTGCTCCGACAACCGGGGCAGGTGGTCGAGCCGGAACGACAGATCCATCAGGGCCAGCCCGAGCGCCGCCTCACGACTGGGGAAGGTCATCGGCGCCGTGGGCACCGGCAGCGCCCGGATCATCGTGCGCAGATGCTCCAGGGGCCCGTCACCCGGCCGCTCGGCGACCGTCGATTGTCCCCGGAGGTGGACAGTCATGCGTTGATCCTCCCGCCCGGCATCTGCTGACAGCAGATCCGCTTGGCCCGTCGCCGTCCGCCGCCCGATGGTGGAGACCGACCGAATGGAGAATCCCATGCGACTTGCCTCTGCGGCGACCCCCTGGAGTGCGGGGTCCATCGACGACCAGGTGGCGGCCCGGCTGCTGCACCAGCGCATCATCGTGCTCGGCGCCGAGGTCGACGACCAGATCGCCAACCGCCTGTGCGGCCAGCTGCTGCTGCTGTCGGCCGAGGACCCGCGCGGCGTGATCAGCCTCTACATCAACTCACCCGGCGGCTCGGTCACGGCCGGCCTGGCCATCTACGACACCATGCGCCTGATCCCCAACGACGTGAGCACCCTGGCCCTGGGCCTGGCCGGCAGCATGGGCCAGTTCCTGCTGACGGCGGGCACCCCCGGCAAGCGCTTCGCCCTGCCCCACGCCCAGGTGCTGATGCACCAGGGCTCGGCCGGCTTCGGCGGCACCGCAGCCGACGTGGAGATCTACGCCAACCAACTGGAACGGCTGGGTCGAACCCTGCTGCGCCTGACCGCCGAACACACCGGCCAGCCGATCGAAACGGTCGAACTCGACAGCCGCCGCGACCGCTGGTTCACCGCCGACGAGGCCCTCGCCTACGGCCTGATCGACCACATCCTCGACAGCGTCGACGACGTACGCCCCGAAATGACCCGCCAGCCGATGGGACTGACCGCATGAGCCAGTACACAATCCCCACAGTGGTCGAAAAGACCCCCAATGGCGAGCGAGCCTTCGACATCTACTCGAGGCTGCTGTCGGACCGCATCATCTTCCTGGGCACCGAGATCGACGACGGCGTGGCCAACGTGGTGATCGCCCAGCTGATCCACCTGGAATCGGCCGGCGAGCAAGAGATCGGCCTCTACATCAACTCACCCGGCGGCTCTTTCAGCGCCTTGACGGCCATCTACGACACCATGCATTTCGTACGGTGTGACATCGCGACCATCTGCGTCGGCCAGGCCGCCTCAGCCGCCGCCGCACTGCTGGCCGCCGGCACCCCCGGCAAGCGCTCGGTGCTGCCGCACGCCAGGGTCACCCTGCACCAGCCCTCCAGCCAGGCCCGAGGCACCCTGCCCGACCTCGCCGTAGAAGCCAAAGAAGTAGCCAAGGTCCGAGCCGAGATGGACCAGATCCTGGCCACCCACACCGGCCACTCCATAGCCAAAATCCGAGCCGACACCGACCGCAGCATGGCCCTACGCTCCTCGGAGGTAGTCGCCTACGGCTTGGCCGACCGCGTCATCACCCACCGCGAGTCCCGCGCCTACCGCCTCGACGCGGCGTAAGGGAGCACCTACATCTTCAAGACGGAGTCGCAGGGAACGTCGACGGTGGCGGAGCCGCCGCCCTACTGAGCCGCACGTCTCGTAACCGGCGACGCCTCATCCGTCGCGAGAACCGCAGGTGCTACTGCGGCCTCGGGAACGAGTCGCTGGCGCAGCCGCCGACCAGCGCGCACACGCGGATGTGGACGATGCGGATTCCGCCTTCGGGGCCCTGCTGTTGGAAGTTGAACGACTTTCGCTCGCCGGGGTTGGCCGTTCTGGTCTGGGAGACGCCGTACTCGGTGTCGTAGTCGAGGAACCAGTGGAACCGGACCTGGCTGTAGCCGTCCGGGGACGAGTTGTGGTCTTGCACGTAGCCCTGGATGCCGACAGAGCGGTTGTACCACGTGATGGTGCCCGAGGCCGTCGAGTACGACGCGCTGACCAGGAACCTGGTCGTCGGGTAGGCGGCCTGGGCCGGTGACCCGGGCAGCCCGGCCGCGATCGTGGCCAGAACTGTCAGTGCTGCGAGGATTAGCTTCGGTCGTCGCATCATGTCCCCGTTCGTCGCCATCGACTGTGGACATATCAGATCATCGATGTCGGGCGCCGGGCAAGGTCAGAGGAACTCGCTGCGGTAGGTGGAGGCCAGTTCGGCTGCGCGGCGGCGTCGCTCCATGACTTCGTCCGGCGTGAGCTGGGGCGGCGGTGCGTCCAGGCTCGGCACGGCGTCGCCGATTCGGGTGAAGTATTCGTCCTGGCCGGCCGGGGTGCACATGCACAGCATGCGGGCCGGGGCGCCCGAGTTGTTGCGGAAGTTGTGGGGCGCGTTGGCCGGGATGTTGATCGTCGACCCGGCCCGTACGGTGTGCTTCTCGCCGCGGAACGTGAACTCGATCTCGCCCTCGAGGATGGTGAACATCTCTTCGAAGTCGTGCCGGTGCGGGGGCGGGCCGCCGCCGTCGGGCACCCGCATGTCGATCAGGCAGTACTGTCCGTTCGTCTGCTCGCCGGTGATCAGCATGGCGTAGGTGTTGCCCACGAGCGAGATGTAGGTCGTGGCCGGGTCGTCCGGGTTGGCCACGGTCAGTGAGCGGGCCGGATCGTCGTCGGGAATCATCAGTTCAATCTCGCAGGATTTCCCGTGGTCAGCCTGGGCCGGACCGGCCCACCTTGATGATCGTCGGCTCGCCGGCGCCGCTGACGATCTCGGCCAGGTGCGCCGCGTCCGGCGAGCCCGGCGCCGCGGTGAGCATCAGCGCCGCCAGGTCGTCGCCCGGGATGGCCAGCAGATTGCCGGCCAACGTGACCGAATCGCCGTCCGGATCGGTGAACACGCCGGTGCTCTCGTACACCGTCACCGGGCGTGGCGTGCGCCACAGGGTGTCGAACAGGCGGCTCCGGGTTCGCATCTCGTCGACCAGCGCGGCCAGCGACGTGTCGGCCGGGTAGCGCAGCACCGCGCTCCGCAGGCGGGCGACGAGGATCGCCTCGTGATCGGTCGCGTCGGCCGTCGACTGCTTGAAGCCGCCGACCGGATCGCAGAACGTCCGCCAGGCGATGTTCCAGTCCCAGGGGCCGCCCGTGAGTTCCCAATGCCCCAGAGCCAGGAATGCGCTGTTCATGGCGACCACGTTCATCGCCGCGTCGGAGACGAACATGGGCGTGTCGGTGAACCGCTCCAGCAGACGCGTCGCGCCCGGGCCGAGGTCGGTCGGCACCTGCCCGTCCGCGGCGGCGTACCCGGCCAGGGCGCACAGTCGCTCGTAGTCCGCCCGCCCGACCCGCAAGGCCCGGGCCAGGGCATTCACCACGCCGGCGGACGGATGGCTGCGCCCCTGCTCCAACCGGCGTACGTAGTCCGCCGACATCCCGGCGAGGACGCCGAGTTCCTCCCGCCGCAACCCTTGGGTCCGCCGCCGGCCGATCGGAAGTCCGAGAGTCGCCGGCGCCGTGGCCTCGCGCAGCTGACGCAGGGCGGCGCCGAACTCGAGACGTTCCACGGGAGCGTCAGGCGGCCAGCATCAGGACGTCGCCGGAGCGGTGCGGGGCCGGAGCCGGAGCGCGGCGCAGGCGGGCCTGGTCGAGCCGGAGGACGGGCGCCTGGTAGGCCGTCAGATCGCGGCCGACCTCGGCCAGCAGGTCGGCCAGGTCGATGCGGAGCGCGTCGCAGACCACGGCCAGGATCTCGGAGCTCGGCTCCTTGCGACCGCGTTCGACCTCGGAGAGGTACTGCACCGAGACGCTGGCCTCGTGAGCGACCTCGGCCAGCGTACGCCGTTGACGCAGCCGGTGGCGGCGCAGCACGTCGCCGACCAGGGTGCGCAGCAAGGGCCGGGGTCGCCGCCGGATGTCCGCCATGAGGTGACCGTATGACAAGGAAGGCCCCCGCCGATACCGGGCGGGGGTCGTTCAGCCAGCAGCGTAGAGCGGGTAAGTGGCTGTCAAGTGGCGGCGACTACCGTGCGCCGGATGAAAAAGATCGTCTTCGCGACCGTCGCTGTTCTGGTGCTGGCGGCGACGGCCGTCGTCCTCCGGCAGCGTCGGGCCGAGCCGGTGCCGGCCAGTTCCGGTTTCGACCCGGTGCTGCTGGCCGCGGACGCGCTCGCGGCTCTGCCTTCGTCGCCGGCGCCGGCCGCGATCGAGTATCACGGGCCGGTCATCGACGGTTGGAGCCGCGACGCACCGCACTACGTCGGCGACCTCAAGCTGCGGCTGACCTGCGCCGGCTACGGCGAGATGACCGTGGTGCTGACCGGCCTCCCGGTCAAGGAGGCCGGCACCGAGCCCCGCGAACTGGCCCGGGCCACCGCCCTGTGCTCGCTGGAGCCCGAGCCCGAAGAGATCGACTACGTCGGCGACGAGAACATCCAATTCCTTACGTACGCCGTGACGGACGCGACGACCGCGGCTGGGCGCGCCGGTTTCGCCGTCCGCGTGGACGCCGCCGACGGCAAACCGGTCACCGTGCACGAGTACAACCGGGGCTGATCACCGCGGCACCGCCCGGAACCACCCCTCCCGGTCGGCCGGGTCGGGGCCGCGCCGGGGCAGCACCGGCGGGGCCTCGGCGGTGACCGGCGCGTAGTGGTCGAACTGCGCGGTCAGCACGGCCTCGCCCCCGGTCAGATCGGGCAGCGCGCCCACCACCGACGGGATCCGGGCCGAGGGCAGGGTGCCGCTCACCTCCAGGTACTCGCCGGTCGCGGCGGTGTCGTCGATCACCGCCCCGGCCCGGCCCAGCAGCGCCGTCACCGCGTCGAACGTGTCCGGCGGCAGGTTGACGTCGAACCGTTCGACCGGCTGGCAGACCCGGGTGCCGGCCCGGCGCAGCGCCGCCGTGACCACCACCTGAGCCAGGTGCCGGAAGTCGCCGGCCACGCTCGAGACCGACTTGTTGAACTTCTGGTGCACCTTGCTCTGCCGCGGCCAGTACTGCGACGACGTCATGGTGACTGTGCAGTCGGTGACGGGCCAGCCGTTGCGCCCCTGCCGCAGGGCGGCCCGCACCCCCTCCTCGGTGGCCGCCACGAACGCGGGAGGCAGGCGGCCGGGTTCGATGCCGGGCCGGAACTCGATGCCGTGCCCGACCGGCGCCGCCTCGACCCGCAGACCGATCCCCGCCAGGTACGGGTTGCCGCGTTCCTTGATCCGGTCCTCGGCCGTGCCGGTGCCGGCCACCCGCTCGATGCAGGCGGTCAGCGTGCCCGAGAAGCGCACTTCGACGCCGTACCGGTCCTCGAGCAGCGCGGCGATCACCTCTTTCTGCACCTCGCCGTGCAGCCGGATCACGGCCTCGCCCTGCTGCTCGTCGAGCCGCAGGTCGACCAGCGGGTCCTCGTCGGCCAGCTCGGCCAGCCCGGCGAACAGGGCCAGGCGCTGACTCGGCTCCACCGGCTCGACCAGCGCCTGCCGGGTCGGCGGCGGGAAACGGTAGCGGTCGCGCCGCGGCGGGTCACCGACATGTTGACCGATCCGCGCCGACACACCCCGCACCGCCACGATCTGCCCGGCCGACGCCGACGGGCGCACGAGCACGCCGCCCGGCTCGCTGACCGCGATCTCGGTCACCGTCTGCGCCCGGCCCGCCGCGAACTGCACTTTTTCCCGTACGCGAAGCCGCCCCGACCAGAGCCGCAGCCAGGCCCGCCGCCCGTGCCCGTCCCGGTCGACGGCGAAAACGGTGCCCACCGGCGGCCCGTCCCGCTCGGCCGGCCGAGGTAGCAGGTCGGACAGGAAGTGCCGCAGCTGCGCCACACCCGCCCCGGTGATCGCGGAGCCGCACACGACCGGGGTGAGCCCGGTCCGCCGCAGCGCACGCCGAACCTCACGGGCGCGCACCGGCTCGCCGCCCAGCCAGCGCTCGGCCACGGTGTCGTCGGCCTCGGCCACCGCCTCCACGACCGTCTCGGCGTTCAGACCGAGCGCCCGCACCCGGGCCTCGCGCGTGCCTTGACCGGTGACTGTGGTGAGCACGACCGGCCGGGTGCCGAGCCGCCGCTGTACCTGGGCGACCACCCGGTCGACGTCGGCGCCGCGCCGGTCGACCTTGTTGACGAAGAGCATGGTGGGTACGCCGATGCGCCGCAGCGCCCGCCAGATGGCTACGGTCTGCGGCTGCACGCCCTCGACACCCGAGATGACCAGCACGGCCGCGTCGAGCACGGCCAGCGACCGTTCGACCTCGGCGATGAAGTCCGGGTGGCCCGGCGTGTCGAGCAGGTTGACGGTGAGCTCACCGAGGCTGAGCGAGGTGACCGCGGCCCGGATCGTGATGCCGCGCTGCCGCTCCAGCTCCATCGAGTCGGTGCGCGTCGTGCCGGCATCGACACTGCCGGGCTGCGCGACGGCACCGGCCTCGTACAGAAGCCGTTCGGTCAGACTGGTCTTGCCCGCATCAACATGGGCGACGATCCCGAGATTCAACAATGCCAAAACGCAACTCCACGGTGGGACGGAAAAGGGTCCGGAGCGTGGAAGCTGCTCGCATTGCTTACTCCTCGTCTCGATCAGCAGGACGCCGACCACCCTGCCACGGTGGTCCGAGACCGCGCCACCGATTTTTCCCGGTTACGCCGGTCGGGTCCGGCCCGGCCCATAGCCTGCTCCCATGACTGGCCCGGACTTGTCCCGACCCGAGTTCTCGTCGGCTGCCGCCGGAACGGACGGAGGGGTGAACTTCTATCTCCCGCGGGCTTGGGCGGCTGTGGCAGATCCGCAGGGCAGTCATCCGCCCCCGCCGGACCCGGTGGCCGCCCGCGGACGGAACGACGACGTCACCGCGGGCCTGAACGAGCGGATCGCCTATTGGGGGCCGTTCCTTCAGTTGCTGGTCTATGGCCTCGGCTGGCGACGGCCTGACCTCGGCCTGGCCCGTTGGCACGACCGCGGACTGCCAACCGACGATCCCGTTCTCGCCGTGGTCCACCGGTGGTGGGGCCGCTACGTGCCGGATGTCCTGGCATGGTCGGCCCATTCACCGTATTTCGCCAAGGTCGGCTACCACCTGAACGATGCCTTCTCCGATCAGGGTCGCGACCAGCTCCACTCGAAATGGCACGAGGCAGGTCGCACCGATACCCGGTGGCGGAACATCTTCGGCAGTGGCGACGGAATGCACCTACTTCGCATATGTTCAGCCCGATCTCGGCCGATCCGGAGTTCGCGAGCCGACTGCTGACCGGGCCGGAGGAGTCGGCCCGGGCGGTGCTCGTCTGCGACAGTTACGACGGCTGGTATCGCGCGCTGTCCGACTGCGGCTTGACCCAGACCCGCCAAGGGGCTTCGTGGCGGGTGGACGTGGTGGTGAAGCCGCTCGGCTGGCTCGGCACCTACCGCCTGTCACGGGAGACCGGTATCTGGTTCTCCGGTCAGCACCGCTGGCATCAGCTGGGCTGGCCGCGCTCCTAGACCTTGCCCTTGGCGTCTTCGTAGCCGGCCGGGGCCGGCTTGTCGGTGGGGGCGTAGATCACGCGGATGACGCCGGTCGGGAAGATTTCGGTCGCCGTCACCTTCAGGTGGTACGGGGTGCCGCCTTCGTCGAAGAGGCGGCGCCCTTTGCGGGCGGCGACCGGGTGGATGAGCAGGCGCAACTCGTCGATCAGGCCGGCCGCCAGCAACTGCTGGACGATGGTGATCGAGCCGGGGATGAGAACGCCCTTGATCGCGGGGTCGGCCTTGAGGGCGCGGGCCGCGTCGAGCAGGTCGCCCTCCAGCAGCTCGGAGTTGCGCCAGATGAACGTCAGGTTCTGGCGGGAGGCGACGATCTTGCGGGTGTCGCCCAGTTGCTTCGCGAAGGGGGCGTCCTCGCCGCCGGCCTGCTCGCGGCCGGGCCAGGCGCCGGCGAAGCTGTCGTACGTGTCGCGGCCGATCAGCAGCACGTCCGAGGTCTCGTAGTCCTCGCTGACGGCACGGCCCATGTTTTCGTCGAAGTAGGGGAAGTGCCAGTCGGGGTCGATCTCGGCTACGCCGTCGGCCGCGATGAACAGGGTCGAGATGATTTTCGCCATGCGGGGTGGACCCCGGCCGTGGCCGGAACTCATCGGTGATCGCGTACCTTTTCCGGATGCAGCTGCGATTCGGCCGACGGGGGTCGGACTCGCCGTGGGTCAGCGAGGTGTGGACCTGCACGAGCGACCGCGTCACCGAGATGACCTCGGTGGCCGGCGTCAACCTCGGCCTGGTGTTCTGGCAGCAGGACGGCCGCGCGTACGCCGGGGTGACCGGCCCCGAGACCCGTACGGGAACGGCGCCGGTGCCCGAGGGGGCCACGTTCGTCGGCATCGAGCTGGCGGTCGGCACCTCGTTGCGGGTCGTGGCCACGCCGGCCCTGGTCGACGCCGGGCTCGAGCTGCCCGACGCTACCCACCGGCACTTCCGGCTGGCCGGCGACCGATGGGAGACGCCCGGCCCGGACGACGCCGAGGCCCTGGTCGACCGGCTCGTGCGGGCCGGCGCCCTGGAACGCGATCCCCTGGTAGCGGAGGTGCGGCGCGGTGGCCGGCCCGAGGTCACGCCGCGCACGCTGGAACGCCGGTTCCGGTCCGCGACCGGGCTGGCCCAGGGGGCAGTACGCCAGATCGAGCGTGCCCGGGAAGCGTCGTTCCTGCTCGCCGGGGGCAAGCCGGTGGCCGACGTCGTGGCCGGGCTCGGCTATTTCGACGAGCCGCACCTGGCCCGCGCGCTGCGCCGCTACGTCGGGCGCACGCCGCGGCAGCTCCGCGACGGCACGCCCGGGGCGATCGCCCTCGACCTGGCTCAGCCCACGTCGTAGATCAGTTTGAGGATCCCGTTGGGGTACGCCTCGGAGGTCCGCAGCTTCAGCATGCGCTTGTCGTTGTCGGCCCGGCTGAACAGGCTCTTGCCCGCGCCCAGCAGCACCGGGTACATGAGCAGGTGGTAGCGGTCGATCAGGCCGGCCTCGGACAGGCGCCGGGCCAGGTCGGCGCTGCCGTGGATGAAGATGGCGCCGCCCTCGCCCTTCTTGAGCTCGGCGATCTCGTCGGTCGAGCGCAGGATCGTCGTCTCGCCCCAGCCGTCGGTGAGCTCGGCCTCGGACAGGGTGGTCGAGACGACGTACTTGGGAAGGTCTTTGTAACTGGCGTGGTCGGCCGAGTCGACCCAGGTCGGCGCGAACGCCTCGTAGCTGCGCCGCCCGAACATGAGGGCCGAGGTCTCGGCCAGTTCCTCGCCCTTGAGCGCGTACGCCTCGGGCAGGAACTCGATGTCCTGGTAGGTCCAGCCGCCGCTGCGGTGGCCCTCGCTGGGGCCGCCGGGGGAGTCGACCACACCGTCGAGCGAGACGAAACCGGTGTACACAAGTTCACGCATGTCAGCCAGATTAGAAGACGATCACGAAGGCGTCTTGGACAGAAACGACATGCGAGGTGGCCGCACCCGTACGGGCGCGGCCACCTGGGCAGTAGGGGTCAGAGCCCGCTGAGCAGAGCCAGCAGGAAGTTGAGGATCGCGGCCAGTTGGCCGGCGCTCGCGCCGCCGTCGAGCAGGCCGACGATCGCGCACAGCAGGTTGCCGAGCAGGTTCCCGGCGCCGGACACCGCGTTGATCACCAGGTGCAGCTGGTTGAGGTCGACCGTCAGGCCGAGCAGGTCGAGGTGCAGCGGGCCGAGCACCAGGTCCAGCACCCGGCAGGTGGCCTGGGCGACGACGGCGGGCGCGCTGACGGTCTGCGTGACCTCGCCCAGAGCGGTGCCGGTCGAATCGGTGAGCGTGCCGGTCAGCGTGCCGGTGGCCACGAGGCTTCCGTCGGGCGCCGCGAACTTCGTGGGCGTGAAAGTACCGGCGAACGTGCCGGCGCCCCCGCCGGCATCGGTGAAGCTGCCGGTGACCGGCACACTGGGTACGGCGGTGGTGGCGGGCGGCGCTGCGGCGCTGGGCGCGGCGTTGGCCGCACTCGTGCCCGCGGCGACGAGTCCCAGCGCCACGAGCACGCTGACGACGATCATCGGAAGTCGTTGCCGATTCATCGTTCCTCCTGCTGGTGTGAGTTCTTGTCACTGACCAGCTTCGATGTCGGCGCGGGCCGGCCCCAGTGAGCGTTGTCATCGGCTGAGCTGACAAAAGTCACACCCGGCCTGGTCCGACGTCGACGTGGCGGGGCCGTACCCGGGCCTGGTCCGACGACGACGTGGGCGGGGCCGATGCTCGTGTCCGGGCTGATCGGCCTCACCCGAACCAGCCCGCCGCCTCGGCCACCCGGACCGCTTCGAGCCGATTGCGCGCGCCCGTCTTGCGCAGGATCACCGAGATGTAGTTGCGGACGGTGCCCGCGGTCAGGTGCAGCGTGGCCGCGATCTCGGGCGAAGGCGCGCCCGACGCGGCCACGCTGAGCACGTCCATCTCCCGCGCCGACAGCGGACTGCGCGGCGCCGCCACCATGGCCACGGCCAGTCCGGCGTCGATGACCCGCTCGCCGCCGGCCAGCCGCCGGATGGCGCGGACGAGCTCACAGGGCGCGGCTTGGGTGCCGACGACGCCGCGGGCGTGCAGTTCCAGCGCGCGGTGCAGCCGCTCCGGCGCCTCGGGCCCGGCCAGCACGAGAGTGGCGCACTGAGGCTGCTCGACACTGAGCCGATTCAGTAGCTGCAGACCGTCCTCGGTCAGCAGCCCGACGTTGACGACGGCCACATCGGGCGGCACGGCGCGGGCCATGTCGAGCGCCTCACCGAGACCGGGCAGCTCGGCCACAACATCGAAGTCGTCTTCCAGGGACAGGGTCGCGGCCAGAGCGCCGCGCAGCAGATTCATGGGTTCGACAAGCAGAATGCGGATCACGATGGCCTCCCAGCCAGAGCTCGCGGTGGGAAACCGGCGCGCGGAAATCCAGCGGCCGGCTCACGGCCGTCGCCCCGAAGGCGACAGCCCGATTCCGAACCGCAGAATTCAGCTGGGAGGCCCGCAATAACGGACGGTAAGCCCGAAGAAACGGGCGTTCGCGGGCAGAGGAGCCAGTTCAGAGGCAAGTTCCAAGCACCAGGACGACGGGACGGTGCCCATCGGCGCCGCCGCGCTCCCGCCCGAGTCCCGGACGTGGCCGGCCCCAGCCACGTTGCCGGTCGGCCGGCTCGGCGAGCCCGGCGGGCCCGGATCCGACGCCGGCTCCGCCGGGCTCGCGGCAATCCGAGTGGCCGGCGCGCCCGACCTCCCGGCGCCGCCGCCCCGCAGCCACGGGTCCGAAACGTCGGTCAACCAGGGAGTGCCCGACATGACAAGCCACGGGCCCAAGGACGTCGCAGTAGCCGGTTGATTCCCGGTGCCCGCTCGGACCGGCGTGCTCGCCTGGACCGGCGTGCCCGCGCGAATCGGAGTGCCCACCTGGATCGGGGTGCCCACCTGGATCCAGGTGCCCACCTGGATCGGGATGCCAGCCCGGTCCTTGGTGACCGATCGGTTCTCAGTGACCAGCTGGACCTCGGTGGCCAGTTGGCTCTGGGTGCCAGCTAGGTACCGGGTGCCCGCTCGGAACAGTTGTTCCGGCGACGCTGAGCGGGGGAGCAGAACGGTCAGTCCCGCCGGACCGATCTGCTCAAACCGCCTAAGCCGTGCCGCGTCCCAGGGGCCGACCTCAACTTCGGCGGAGGTCAATGGAAGGTTGGCCAGTAGGTCGGGACTGGACGCCAAGGCGGCAGAAGCCCGCAGCAGGCGTAAGTCACGCAAGTAGTCGAGGGGCAGGCTGCTCAGTTGCGGAGTTACCTTCTCCAGCGAGACTGCCTTCCGGCTCTCTGCCTTCACGTTCGCGTTCCCGCGTGCGACCTCCGCCTCGAGCACGACACGAACGGCTTTACGTTCCGCAGTGATGTGGGCGGCGTTGCGTCCCGCCGTGATGTGGACGGTCTTTCGTTCCGGCGAGATGCGGACAGCTGCGCGCTGAGTCTTGACGTTGACGGCCTGGCGTTGCGCCTCGATGTTCACGGCCTGGCGTTGCGCCTTGACGGTGACGGCTCGACGTTGCGCCTTGACGTTGACGGCGTGATGCTTTGCCTTGACGTTGATCGCTTGGCGTTGCGCCTTGACGGCTTGGCGTTCGGTCTTGGTTTTGACGGACGTGTGTTGAGTCTTGGCGCGGACAACCCTGCGCTCGGTCTTGGCGCGGACAGCCTTGTGCTCGGTCTTGACACGGACAGCCCTGCGCTCGGTCTTCGTAACGACCGCTTTGCGTTCCGTCTTTACCTGGGCGGCTTGGGGTTTTGTCTTCGCCTCGGCGGCCCTGTGCGCTGTGGATATCGGGGCCGGCCGGCCCTTCTTGGCGTCGTTGGTCAGGTTCTGCGCGATGGCAGTGGGATCGACGTTCGGCAGTGGATCTGTCAGACCTTCGCCGGCGTGTGCGGCGTGGTCGAACATGCTCAGCGCGAAGTAGGCGGCAACCGCCAAACCCGCCAGCAACAGCAGGCGCGCAACGCGCTGAGCTGCCACGATGCGCCCACGCATGGTCCACCTCCCGCCGCCGGGTCGCCAACACATCGACGTTGGCCTACCCGTTCGCTGCGGGCCAACACCGATCGGGGCGTGCCTTTCTAGGACGGGAAGCTGCGGACCGGCGGCGATCCGGAGGTGACCATCCAGGACGGGAAGCTGCGGACCAGCAGCGATCCGGAGGTGACCATCTAGGACGGGAAGAGGCCGGCGCGGGCCAGTTGGCCCGGGACCTGGTGGCCCAGCAGTTCGCCGAGGCGAGCGCCCAGGGGTAGCAGCGGCTCGACGTCGACGCCGGTGGGGAAGCCGTTGCGATGCAGCAGGTAGAGCAGGTCTTCGGTGGCGATGTTGCCTGTCGCGTTGGGGGCGAACGGGCAGCCGCCGATGCCGCCCGCGCTGCTGTCCAGGGCTACCGGCTCCGAGCCGGCCAGTTCGGCTGCGGCCAGCGCGTTCGCGTAACCCGTGTTGCGCGTGTTGTGGAAGTGCCAGCGCAACGGCACGCCGGGCGCCGCCGCGACCGCCGCCTCGTGCAGGGCTCGGACCTGGGCCGGCACCCCCACGCCGATGGTGTCGGCGATGGCCAGCTCGTCGGGCCCGGCCGCCGCGCACGCCTCGATCACCGAGCGGACCCGGGCCACCGGCACCTCGCCCTCGAACGGGCAGCCGAATGCGGCGGCCACGGTCACCGTCGTCCGCAATCCGGCTTCTCGGGCCCGGGCGGCGATCCGTGACCACGCCGCAGCGGCCTCGGCCGTCGGTACGCCCTGGTTGCGTTCGCTGAACGTGTCGGTGGCGACGACGACCACGTTCACCTCGTCAAGGCCGGCCGCGATGGCCCGGTCGAGGCCCTTCTCGTTGAGCACGAGCCCGATCCACGACACCTGGCCGCGAGGCAGCCCGGCCGCCACCGCCTCCGCGTCGGCCATCTGGGGCACCCGCTTCGGGTGGGCGAAGCTCACCGCCTCGATGCGGCGCACGCCGCTCGCCACGAGCGTCCCGATCAGGGCCAGTTTGTCGGCCGTGGGGACGAGCGCGGACTCGTTCTGCAGCCCGTCACGCGGGGAGACCTCGACGATTGAAACGGTCATTGCATACAACCTGACGTTTCCATGCGCACACTCTTGCGGAAACAACGGGATCATGGCAAGGATTGCATGCAACCGAGCGGCGAGGAGGCCGGGTGCGACCAGCGGCGGAACAGGTGGCGCAGTCCCTGCGGGAGGAGATCCTGTCAGGGGCGATCGCGTCCGGCGCGCGGCTCGGCGAGGCCGATCTGGCCGGTCGGCTCTCGGTCAGCCGCACGCCGATCCGCGAGGCGCTGTCCCGGCTCGCGGCCGAGGGGCTGGTCGAGATCCAGCCCAACCGCGGGGCGCGGGTCGCGTCGTGGTCGGCCGAGCACCTGCGCGAGATCTTCGAGCTCCGCCTGCGGCTCGAGCCCTACGCCGTACGCCAGGCCGTGCCCAACCTCGGGCCGGAGCAACTGGACGAACTGGATGAGCTCGCGGCCCGGATGCTGCGGGTCGGCGGGCCGGGGCGCAACCAGGACCTGAGCGCCCTGGTCGAGCTCAACCGCCGGTTCCACGGGCTGTTCATCGACGCCGCGGGCTCGCCGCCGCTGGCCGGGGCGCTGCGCGGCGTCACCCATGCGGCCGTCGTGACCCGGAACTTCCAGGACTACACGCCGGACGCGCTGTCGCGCAGTCTGCACCACCACGTCGAGATGGTTGCCGCCGCGCGGGCCGGCGCCGGGGAGTGGGCCGAAGCGATCATGCGGGCCCACCTCTACAACGCCCGCGCCACGATGATCGGGGGACACTCATGACCGGGCCGCTGGGCGATCTGCGGGTGGTCGAGTTCGGGCAACTCCTGGCCGGTCCCTTCTGCGGGCAGCTGCTGGGCGACTTCGGGGCCGAGGTGGTCAAGGTCGAGGACCCGGGCCGCGGCGACCCGATGCGCCAGTGGGGGCGGGAGAAGCCGCACGGCAAGTCGCTGTGGTGGCCCGTCGTCGCGCGTAACAAGAAGTCCGTCACCTGCGATTTGCGTACGGAGGAAGGCCAGGCCCTGATCCGCCGTCTGATCGACACGGCGGACGTCGTGGTCGAGAACTTCCGGCCCGGCACCCTCGAGCGCTGGGGCATGGCGCCCGAGACGCTGTGGCAGACGAACCCGGGTCTGATCATCACCCGGGTCACCGGCTACGGCCAGAACGGGCCGTACTCGAGCCGGGCCGGGTTCGGCTCGATCGGCGAGGCGATGGGCGGCATCCGGTACGTGATGGGGGAGCCCGACGGCCCGCCGGTGCGCGCGGGCATCAGCCTCGGCGATTCGCTCGCCGCCACGTACGCGTGCCTGGGCACTTTGGTCGCTCTGCACGCGCGAACGAACACCGGACGCGGCCAGATCGTCGATTCGGCCATCTACGAAGCCGTACTGGCCATGATGGAATCGCTGCTGCCGGAGTGGGCGGTCGCCGGGTACCAGCGCGAGCGCACCGGCGCCACCCTGCCCAACGTCTCGCCCAGCAACGTCTATCCGACCGGCGACGGCGACCTGATCCTGATCGCGGCCAACCAGGACACCGTGTTCGGCCGGCTGGCCACCGCCATGGGACAGCCCGAACTGGCCAAGGACCCGCGGTACGCCACGCATGGGGCCCGCGGCGCCGCGATGGCCGAACTCGACACCCTGATCGCCGAGTGGACCTCGACCGTCGAGGCCGAGGCCCTGCTGGCCACGCTGCACGAGAACGGCGTGCCGGCCGGGCGGATCTTCCGCGCCAAGGACATGTTCGGCGACCCGCACTTCGCGGCCCGCGAGGCGATCGTGAACGTGCCCCACCCCGACTTCGGCGAACTGCCGATGCAGAACGCGACCCCGAAGCTGTCCGCCACCCCCGGTTCGGTGCGTACCGCCGGACCGGCGCTGGGCGAGCACAACGACGAGGTGTACG
The DNA here is from genome assembly GCF_024137025.1 of Paractinoplanes aksuensis. GTDB lineage: Bacteria > Actinomycetota > Actinomycetes > Mycobacteriales > Micromonosporaceae > Actinoplanes > Actinoplanes aksuensis. The sequence continues at coordinate 133,630 of NZ_JAMYJR010000035.1, read as the reverse complement.
GCGGCCTTCTGGGCCTGGACGAAACGGAGCGCGCGCGTTTGCGCACTGCCAAGATTATCTAGGGGAGAGCGATGTCATTTCGGCTCGGTGTGGATGTGGGCGGCACGTTCACCGACGTGCTGCTGGTCGACGAGGATTCCGGAGCAACCTGGCGGGCCAAGACCGCCTCGACGCCGAGCGATCAGTCCGTGGGCGTCCTGAACGGTATCGACAAGGTGTGTGCCGAGGCCGGCATCGACCGGGCCGCGGTGGCGAACGTGTTGCACGGCACGACCGTGGCCACGAACGCGATCCTGGAGGGCAAGGGCGCGACCGTCGGCCTGGTCACCACCCAGGGTTTCCGGCAGGTGCTGCAGATCGCCCGCTCGTTCGTGCCCGGCGGTCTGGCCGGCTGGATCATCTGGCCCAAACCGGAGCCGCTGGCCGCGCTCGAGAACACCGTCGAGGTGCCGGAGCGGATGGGCACCGACGGCACGGTCGTGCACGAGCTGGACGAGGAAGCGACCCGGGCCGCGCTGCGCAAGTTGCGCGACAACGGCGTGGAGGCTTTGGCCGTCTCGCTCATCAACGCGTTCGCCAACGACGCGCACGAGCGGCGCATCGCTCAACTGGCTGCAGAAGAGCTGCCCGGCATCGAGGTGTCGCTGTCCAGCGTCGTGCTGCCGGAGATGCGCGAATATGAGCGAGCGCTCACCACGGTGGCCAACGGGTACGTGCAACCGCAGGTGGCGAAGTACGTCGCGAACCTGTCGGCCAAGCTGACCGCCGAGGGTGTGCCGGCCGAGCTGTCCATCCTGCGCAGCGACGGCGGGCTGTCCTCGGCCGATGCGGCCATCGCGGCCCCGGTGACGATGCTGCTCTCCGGTCCGGCGGGCGGGGTGACGGGCGCGGTCTGGGTGGCCGAGCAGTCCGAGCACACCGAACTGCTCACTTTTGACATGGGCGGCACATCAACGGACGTCGCCCTCGTGCAAAACGCTCAAGCACGCATCGGGCGCGAGACAAAAGTCGGCGATTTGAGCGTACGAGCATCGGCCGTCGACGTTCGCACCGTCGGCGCCGGTGGCGGTTCGATCGCGCATGTCCCCCAGTTGACGCGGGCACTACGCGTAGGGCCGCAGTCGGCCGGCGCCGAACCCGGCCCGGCCGCGTACGGGAAAGGCGGTTCCGAGCCGACGGTGACCGACGCCAACGTGGTGCTCGGATATCTGCCGTCGTCGCTGGCCGGTGGCGAGATCAGCCTGGACCGGGACGCGGCCCGCGCCGCCGTGCAGACGATCGCCGACGCCATGGGCCTGGAGAGCGCCGAGGCGGCCGCGGCCGGGATCATCGACATCGTCAACGAGAACATGCTGGGCGGCCTGCGCCTGGTCAGCGTGCAGCAGGGCTTCGACCCGCGCGACTTCGCGCTGGTCGCGTTCGGCGGGGCTGGGCCGTTGCACGCCAACGCGCTCGGCAAGCTGACCGGCGCCTGGCCAGTGATCGTGCCGCCGTCACCGGGCGTGTTGTGCGCTCTCGGCGACGCCACCACGTCGGCCCGCGACGAGTCGGCCCGTACCGTCTTGCGCAAGCTGGGGGATCTGTCAGCGTCCGAGTTCGCCGGCATCTTCAGTGAGCTGGCCGAGGCGACGTCACAACGCCTGGCCGAACAGGGCGTGCCGGTCGGCCGGCAGACGATCTCCTACTCGGCCGACGTCCGGTTCGTCGGGCAGGGCAACGAGCTCCCGGTCACCTTCGACCTGGCCGACGGGCCCAAAGAGCTGGCGACCCGGTTCGATGCCGAGCACGAGCGGCTGTTCTCGTTCACCCTTCCCGTCGACCACGAGCTGGTGAACGCCCGCGCGTCGGTGACAGGTCCGCGGCCGAGAGTCGCACCGATCCAGCTGGAGTCCGGAACGGGCAAGCCGGAAATTTCCGGTCACACCCGGATCTACGTCGAGGGCGAGTTCGTGGAGGCCGGCCTGTACGACCGGCTCAGCCTGCGCGCGGGCGACGTCATCGAGGGCCCGGCGATCGTGACAGAGATGGACTCCACCACTCTCATCCTCCCCGGCCACATCGCGACCACCCACGCCAGCGGCAGCCTGCTCATCACCCCGGCCAAGGAGGCCTGACATGGCGACCATCGTGGAGACCAACACCGAGCCCCTGGCCGCCAAGGACGTTGACCCGGTCACGCTCGACCTGGTCGAGAACGGCCTGCGTAACGCCCGCTACGAGATGGACGAGGTGCTGTTCCGCACCGCCCTCTCGCCCGGCATCCGCGAGCAGCACGACGAGTTCCCGCTGATCGCCGACCCGGCCGGCAAGATGGTGGTGGGCCAGTTCGGGCTCAGCATCCCCGACTTCCTGGCCGGTTTCGCGGGCGAGATCCGCGAGGGCGACGTCCTGCTGACCTCCGACCCGTACGCCTGCGGGGCCGCGATCAGCCACGCCAACGACTGGCTCGTGGTCATGCCGATCTTCTTCGACGGCCGGGTCGTGGGCTGGTCGTCGATGTTCGGTCACATGTCCGACGTCGGCGGCAAGACCCCGTCGTCGATGCCGACCGACGCCAAGACCATCTATGAGGAGGGCGTGGTCATCCCGCCCTTCAAGCTGTACGACGGCGGGAAGCTCAACGAGGACGCGCTGCGCATCATCCTCAACCAGGTGCGCGTGCCCGACTGGAACCGGGCCGACCTCAACGGCCTGGTCGCGGCCTGCCGCACGGCGACCCGCCGCGTACAGGAAATGTGTGCGCGTTTCGGCGTCGAGACGTACGTGTCGGCGCTGGATGCGTTGCTGCAGCGCAACTACGACGCCATGAAGGTGCTGCTGCAGGTCGTGTTCGAGGAGGGCCGCACGCTCTCGTTCACCGACTACATCTGCGACGACGGGGTCGGCTACGGCCCGTACGAGCTGAAGTTGTCGTTGACCCGGACCGGCGAACGCGTGCACCTGGACTTCAGCGGGTCGTCGCCGCAGGCCATCGGCCCGGTCAACTACTACCTGAACGAGAACCTGGCCCGGATGTTCTTCGGGATCTACATGATCACCGTGGCCGACCCGCAGATCCTGTGGAACGACGGGTTCTATCCGCTGGTCGACGTGACGATCCCGGACGGCTCGTACTGGAAGCCGAAGCACCCGGCCGCGCTCAACGCCCGCAACCACGGCATCGGGCGGGTCTTCGACCTGTTCGGCGGGCTGCTCGGGCAGACCAACCCGGCGCTGCTCAACGCGGCCGGCTTCTCGTCGTCGCCGCACTTCATGTACTCCGGCAACTACTCCGGTGGCGATCGCAAGGGCGAGTGGTTCCAGCTGTACTCGATCGGCTTCGGCGGCATCCCGGGGCGGCCGCTCGGTGACGGGCCCGACGGTCACTCGTTGTGGCCGAGCTTCGTCAACATCCCGTGCGAGTTCCTGGAGTCGTACTACCCTCTGCGCATCGAGAAGTGGGAGACCATCGCCGACACCGGCGGGGCCGGGCTGCACCGCGGCGGCAACGGCGTCGACGTGGCCTACCGGTTCCTCGAGCCGGGCACGATCGCCATTCACGACGACCGCTGGCTGATGTACCCGTGGGGGGTCAACGGCGGCGCGCCGGGGGCCCGCGGCACCAAGTGGATCGACCGGGCCGACGGCGAGCGTGAGGTGCTGCCCAGCAAGTGTCACGACGTTCCCGTACGCCCGGGGGATGTTCTGCACTTCGTCACCTGGGGCGGCGGCGGATGGGGCGACCCGCTCGAACGCGACCCCGAGCTGGTCGCCAAGGAGGTCCGGCGCGGCCTGGTCACGGCCGAGGGCGCCCGGGCGTACGGCGTGGTGGTCGACGACGGAGCCGTCGACCCCGCAGCGACCGAAGAACTGCGTACCTCGCTCAGAAACGCCCGCCCGAGCGAGCTGCCGGTGTTCGACATGGGCGGCTCGATGGACGACATCCTGGCCCGCTGCGAGGAGGAAACCGGCCTGCCCGCCCCCAAGAAGCCGGTGTGGACGTGAGGCCCGGCCACGGCTCAGAGATCTCCGCCTGTCCCGGCCTGGGGCCGGCCCGACCTCGGCAAGCGGCTCGGCCTCGACGTCGCGAAGCAGGTTGGTATCGACGTGAGTGACACTCCGTTCGGCGGCGCCCTCGGCTGGGGGCGCCGCCCGGCCCTGCTCCTGATCGACATGATGCAGGCCTACTTCACCGCCGGCAGTCCGTTCGACCTGGGCTCCCGGCAGTCGCTGGACGGGTGCGCAGCCCTGCTCGCGTCCGCCCGCGAAGCCGGCATTCCCGTGTTGCACACCCGCGTCCGTTTCTCGCCCGACCTCAGCGACGGCGGCCTCTTCGTGCGCAAGGTGCCGGCCCTGGCCGCCCTGGTCGACGGCTCGCCCGCGGCCGAGTTCGTGCCCGAGCTGACCCCGGCCCCGGGCGAGGTGGTGGTGACCAAGCAGTACGCGTCGGCGTTCTTCGGCACATCGCTGGCCGCCACCCTGACCGCCCGCGGCGTCGACACCACGATCATCGCCGGCGTCTCGACCTCGGGCTGCGTGCGGGCCAGCGCCACCGACGCGATGCAACACGGCTTCTACCCCGTGGTGGCCGCCGACGCCTGCGGCGACCGCACGCGCGAGGTGCACGAGGCCAACCTCTTCGACCTGAGCGCCAAGTACGCCGAAGTGACCACGGTCGACGAGGTGGTCAGGAAGCTGGGCTGAGGTATTCGGCGCCAAGTGCGCCGCGTGACCAGCGTCGGCGAGAGGTGGTCAGGTGGCTGGGTCGAGCTGTTCGACCTGGGGCGGCAAGTGCGTCGCCGTGACCGGCGTCGGCGAGAGGTGGTCAGGTGGCTGGGTCGAGCTGGGGTGCCGAGTGCGTCGCCGTGACTGGCGTCGACGTAGTAATCAGGAGGCTGGCCTGAGGTCCTTGGCCATGTTGCGGCCGGTCTCGGCGAAGCCCAGCTGCTCGTAGAGGAGCCGGGCGCCGGTGTTGTGAGCGAAGACGTGCAGGCCGATCCGGGTCAGCCCGTTCTCGTGGCACCAGCGCTCGGCGGCCAGCATGATCGCGCGGCCGTAGCCCTGGCGGCGCAGATCGGCCTCGACGGACACGTTGTAGACGAACGCCGAGTCGTCGGTGACCTTGATCCAGAGGAAGCCGACCCGGCGGTCTCCGTCGTAGGCGTACCAGAAGTGGTGGTCGGGGGTGGCGAACTCGTCCGGCAGCAGCCGGGCGTAGGTGTCGGCGGCGTTGCGCTCCGCGTCCCGCACGGTCCGGCCCGTCGCGGCGACGCTCTGCGCGAAATGCGTCTCGGCTTCGGCCCGCCACGGCCGGTACTGCTCCTCGGTCATCGGCTCCAGCCGCACGTCCTTCATGATCAAGAACCTACCGAAGGGCCGACCCGAAGGTGGTCGAGACGCGGGATGGGGAACCGGATGAGGCATTTTCCTGTTTCCGCAGAGCCAAGCGCAGAGTAGCCGCCGTTCGCCCCGCGGTGGGTGATTGATCCATATCGGACGTCACCGACGGTGAGCTCGCGACGATCCAGGATGCATTGTGATCCATGTCTCACTCGACTTAGAGTGACTGTCCACTCACGATTGGTGAGTCAGCGGATCCCCCCTCCGCGGAACAGGACAACTCCATGCGCCACTTCTCGGTCCTGGAACATCTGGCCGGGCAGCTCAACCCCCTGTGCCGGGTGCTCGATCTCGACCCGGCCGTCCCCCTCGACCTCCTCGCCGGCTTGCTCGGAGCGCACGGCGCCCGATCACTGGCCGACCCGCCGGCCTGGCCGTCGGACATCGCCGACGACCATTCACCGGTCGAATTCTCGGTCGCCTTCAACGACTCCGAGCCCCCGGCCCTGCGCATCCTGGCCGAGGTGCCGGGCGTCGCGCCCGGCGTCGGATCGAACGCCCAGGCCGCGTACGCGTTCCTGGCCGCCAACGCCGCCCGCTTCGGCCTGGCCACGGCCCGCCTCGACGCCATCCGCGACCTGTTCGTGACACCCCCACCGACCAGCGGTGCGACACCCCCACCAACCAGTAATGCGGCACTTCTGTCGAACGGTGGTGCGGCGCCCGTACCGAATGGTGGTGCGGTACTTCTGCCGACTGGCGGCAACACGCCTCTGACGACCGGCGGCGCGGCAGTCCGGGCGATCGGAAGCGCGGCAGCATCACCAACCGCCGGCTTCGCCGTGTGGTGCTCGCTCGTGTTCCGGCACGGTCGCGACCCCGAGTTCAAGGTCTACTTCAACCCGGAGGTGGCCGGAATCGGTCGCGCCCCCGAACTGGTCGAGGAGGCCCTGCACCGCCTCGGCCTGCGCGACGCCTACCGGACGATGCTGGAGCGCTCGATCCGCCCGGGCGAACTGGGCCGCCGCGACCGCCTCGCCTTCTTCGCCGTCGACCTGCACGACAGCCCCCAGGCCCGGGTCAAGCTCTACGTCAGCCACTACGACGCCGAGGCCAAGGACGTGGCCCGCGCCGCGGCCGCCGTACCCGGGGTGGCGCCGGACGACGTCGGCGAGTTCTGTCACGCCGCCGGCGGCCCCGGCCGCTTCGACCGCCGCCCCCTGGTCGGCAGCTACACCCTGGCCGGCGGGGCTGCCCAGCCCGTCGGCTACAGCGTCTACGTGCCGATCCGCGATTACGTCGACGACGACCGGCAGGCCCGCGATCGGGTCGCGGCCCTGGTCGCTCGGCACGGCTTCGACCCGGCACTGCTGCATCGGTGCGTGGCCGCGGTGTCCCGCCGCCCGCTCGGTGCCGGCGTCGGGCTCATCGCCCACGTCTCGCTACGGCTCGGCCCACCCCGACCGGGCGTCACGGTTTATTTGTCCGCCGAGGCCTACGAGGTCACCCCGCCCCGCACCGTGTGGCTCCCCGCCGCCTGAAACGACGAGCCGCCTGACCTGTGAGGAGTCACCGTGCCGCTGCCCCCGTACCGGATCAAGGTGGTTGAGCCCATCCCGTTCCTCAGCCCGTCGGAGCGGGCCGCCGCGCTCGATGACGCGGGCTACAACCCGTTCAACCTGCGGGCCGACCAGATCACCATCGACCTGCTCTCCGATTCCGGCACCGGCGCGACCTCGGCCGCGCAGGAGGCGGCGGCCGCAGTGGGCGACGAGTCGTACGCCGGCGCCCGTTCCTGGTTCCGGTTCCTCGACGAGGTGGCCGACCTGACCGGCTATCCGCACGTGCTGCCGGTGCATCAGGGGCGGGCCGGCGAGCGCATCCTGTTCTCGACCATGCTGAAGCCGGGCCGGATCTGCGTCAGCAACACCCACTTCGACACCACGCACGCCAACGTCGAGCTGGCCGGGGCCGAGGCCCGCGACCTGCCCTGCCCCGAGGCGTTCGACCTGGACAGCCACGAGCCGTTCAAGGGCAACATCGACGTCGCCGCCCTGGCCGCCCTGCTGGCCGGGCCGGAGGGCGACAGAGTCGGCCTGGTGCTGATGACGATCACCAACAACGGGCTCGGCGCGCAGCCCGTGTCGATGGCCAACCTGGCTGCCGTCCACCAGCTCTGCCGTCAGCACGGCGTTCCGTTCTTCCTCGATGCCGCCCGGTTCGCCGAGAACGCCTGGTACGTGCGTGAACGCGAGCCCGGCTACGCCGGCTGGACGCCGCGCGCGATCGCCCGGCAGGCGTTCGACCTGGCCGACGGGTGCGTGATCAGCCTCAAGAAGGACGGTCTGTCGAGCATCGGCGGGTGCATCGGGCTGCGCGACGACAGTCTGCACGCGCGCTGCGAGGCCCTGCTGATCGCGACCGAGGGCTTCTCGACGTACGGGGGACTGGCCGGTCACGACCTGGAACGGCTGGCGGTCGGCCTGCGCGAGGTGGTCGATCCGGCGTACCTCGGGGCTCGCGCCGCAGCTACCGCGCACCTGGCTCGAATGATCAACGAGGCCGGGGTCGACATCGTGCAGCCGGCCGGCATGCACGCGCTCTATCTGAACGCGGGCCGCCTGCTGCCGCATCTGTCCGCGGCTGAGTTCCCCGGCCATTCGCTGGGCTGTCAGCTCTACCTCGACGGTGGCATCCGCTGCGCCGAGCTGGGCTCGCTTTATCTGGGCACCATGGACGAGCAGCACCGGCTGGTCACCGCGGCCCCCTTCGAACTGGTCCGGCTGGCCATTCCGCGTCGCGTCTACAGCCAGGAGCATTTCGAGTACGTGGCCGAGACGCTGGCCGGCATAGCCAAGGACCCGGAGCGGATCACCGGCTACCGCATCGTCTCGACCCCGCCGATCCTTCGTCACTTCAAGGTGCGGCTGGCCCCGATCACGCCTTGACCTTCAGGCGGGCCATCGCCTGCCGGACCAGCGTGATCAGCGCCAGCTTGCTCGACTCCTTGTCCCGGGCGTCGCACCACACCAGCGGCACCTTCGGGTCGAGCTCGAGCGCCCCGCGGATCTCGTCCTCGGTGTAGTCGCACTCGCCGAAGAACCGGTTGACCGCGGTGACGAACGGGATGCCCCGCCGCTCGAAGTAGTCGACGGCGGGGAAGCTGGAGTCGAGGCGCCGGGTGTCGACCAGCACGATCGCCCCGACCGCGCCCTGGGCCAGCTCGTCCCACATGAACCAGAAGCGGTCCTGCCCGGGCGTGCCGAACAGGTACAGCACCACGTCGGGGCTGATCGTGATGCGCCCGAAGTCCAGCGCCACCGTGGTCGTCGTCTTGCTCTCGACCCCGGTGGTGTCGTCCACGCCGAGGCTGGCCTCGGTCAGGATCTCCTCCGTGGTCAGCGGCGGGATCTCGCTCACCGAGGCCACCAGCGTCGTCTTGCCGGTGCCGAAGCCGCCGGCCACGACGATCTTGACCGATGTCCGGTCCACCTTGCGTCCCTTCCGTCCTACAGCCGTTCCAGGCCGGCGATCACCTGGTCGAGCAGGCTCTTGTCGAAGATCCTCTGTTGGGCCGGGGTGCCGACCGCGAGATAGCCCTGTTCCACCAGCACGTCGACCATCACCTTGGCGATCGCGAGCGGAAGCTTGAGGTACGCGCCGATCTCGGCCACCGAGATCCACCCCGCGCACTGCCGCACGATCTCCAGGTACTCCGGTTCGAGTCGGCGGGTGTCGACCGACAGCGCCACCACCTGGGTGGCCAGGTCGAGCGTGGAGTCGCGGGGCGCGGTGCGGCCGTTGACGAGCACGTACAGCGGCACGAAGCGGCCCGCGGCGGACTCGTCGTCGCCGTCCCAGGTCTCGAAACTCACGAGTCGACCGGCGCCCCGGACCTCGCTCCGGTGCCCAGATAGTCACCGATGCGGGTCACGAGCCGGCTCACCTCGTAGGCGACCAGGCCCATGTCGACCTCCTGCTCGCACAGCACGGCCAGGCGCGCGTTCTGCCCGGCGGCCGCGATGAACAGGGTGTGCTCGCCGTACTCGATGATGACCTGGTGCACCGGGCCGCTCTTGAACCGCCGCCCGGTGCCGGCGGCCACGCTGTACATCGAGGACGCGCCCGCGGCCAGGATCTCGGCCAGGTCCTGGGCGATGAGCGACGACTTCTGGATGATCAGCCCGTCGGTGGAGAGCACCACCACGGAGACGACGTGCGGGACCTCGACGAGGTCGTCCAGCATCCAGGGCAGGTCGGTCGGGGTGGTCGGATCGGTCACGGGTTCCCGCCTTGCTCAGCGTCGGTGTTGTTCTCGTCGGTGCGGTCGGCCGCCGCGCCCTCGGCCCAGCCCCGCTGGTAGCGGGAGAAGCGCCGCCGCGCATCCTCGGGCGAGCGGACCGGGGTGGCCGCGGTGTCCTCGTCGTCGTCCTCGGCCTCCAGCAGTCCCGGCGCGAGATGCTGCTGCGGCCGGCGATGAGGTAGCGGTGGTTTCCCGGCGGAGGAAGGTGGCTCGGCCTTAGGTTCCAGCACGCCCACGGCGGCCCGGCTGGTCTGCCGCACCGGTTCGGCCGGGGCCGGGCGGGCGGGTTCGGCGGGCGGGGCGGCCGCCACCACCGGCGCCGCGGCCGTGTCGCCGGCGCCGTCGTTGTCCCCGCCGACCAGGATGCGCTCCGGCAGCAGCACGATGGCCAGCAGGCCTCCGTACGCCGACCGGCGCAGACTGATCTGCACGCCCTCGCGCTTGGCCAGCTCGGCCACCACGTGCAGGCCGATCTGGGCCCCGTCCCGCAGTTCGGTCACGTCCGGCGTCGGCGCGGTGGCGAGCAGCGTGTTGGCCCGCTCCACGGCCTCGGCCGACATGCCGACCCCGGCGTCCTCGATCTCGACCGCCACCCCGTGCTGGACCCGGCTCGACGTGACCCAGACCGTGGTGTCCGGCCGCGAGAAGGCCAGGGCGTTGTCCAGCAGCTCGGCCAGCAGGTGGATGACCTCGGCCACCGCGTGCCCGGCCAGCGCCACGTCGTCGGCCCGGCGCAGCGTGATCCGCTGGTAGTTGCGGGCCTCGGAGAACGAGGCCAGCAGCACCCGGCGCAGCGCCACCGGGTTCTGGAACCGGCGGCCGATCTGCCCACCGGCCAGGATCACCAGGTTCTCCAGGAACCGGCGGGTCTGGTTCAGCTGGTGATGGATGTCGAACAGGTCGGTCAGCAGCTTCTCGTCGCCGACCTGAGCTTGCAGATCCTCGACCACCTTCAGGCCGCGCTGCAGCGGGCGCTGCGGTCGACGGGCCACACCCATCAGCATCGCCGTGCCGGCTGTCCGGGCCTTCGCCTCGTCGACCGCCGCGCCCGCGGCTGCCTGCAGCGACCGGTTGATGACCCGGGCCACCTGGCCGATCTCGTCGCCGCCGTAGTCCGGCGCGGCGAACTCGGTGACCAGGTCGACCTGTTCCCGGCGCCGCAGCCGTTCCATGACGGCGGGCAGGCGCTGGTCGACCAGGGTGTCGGCGTCGGTGCCGAGCTTGGCCAGCCGCACCGACAGGGCCCGGTCGACCAGCACCCGCGACTGCCGGACGGCCCACAGGATCGCCGCCAGGGCGATGGCGAGCGCCAGCAGCGAGCCGAAGGTGGCCGTGAGCAGCTGGGTGTTGCCGGTGCGCAGGGTCCGGGCCGAGACCTGGTCGGCCTGCTGGACGGTCAGGTCGATCAGGTCGCCGGAGACCGCGGTGGTGAGCTGCGACCACCGGTCGACGCCGATGCCGAGGCCGGGCGGCACCCGTTTGGCCCACGGACCGCCGGCGGTGATGCTGCCCTCGAGCCGGGTCAGCTGCTTCCAGTCGTCGCCGGCCTCGATCTCGGCGAACCGGGTCCGGACGGCCGGTTCGAAGTGCGGCGCGGAGCTGGTCAGCGCGAAGTGGTACGCGCCGACCAGCCGGACGAACTCCAGATAGTCGGCCCGGGTCAGCGGGCCCGAGGCGAGCGCGCCGTCGATCAGTGAACCGGCCCGGGACATCAGGTCGCCGGCCCGGAAGACCTCGGTGGCGATGATGCCGCCCTGGGTGGCGGTCACGTCGGGCACGACCCGGGCCTGGTTGTCGAACAGGTCGGTGGCCGCGTCGAGCAGGCCGTTGTAGAAGGTGTACGCCTCCGGGCCGGTCATCGTGCGGGCGTCGATCGCGCTGCGGGTCGTGGCCAGCCGGTCGAGGTAGCCGGTCAGCTCGGCCCAGCGTTCCTTGATGGACTCGGGGGCCTGCCCGAGCGCGCCGTCGGCGGCCTGGCGCAGCGTGTCGACCTGCTGGTCGCTCTGGCGGCGCCGGTCGAGCAGGCCGGTCAGGCCGTTCCCGGGGCGGGCCAGGTAGGCCACGCTGAGGCGGCGCTCCTGCTGCAGCGACGAGAGCGCGAGCACGGCCGGGATGGAGACCTGCCGGACCGAGTTGGCCACCGCCCGGTTGTAGAAGCCCTGGAAGACCAGGTAGCCCGAGGCCGCGAACCAGATGAGCAGGGCCACCACACTGGGCACCAGCACGAGCCGGACGACCCGCCGGGCGATGGACTGCTGCCGCGGTTGGCGTTCCGCCGCCGGACCAGCCGATGTGGACGTCAAGAGTCGATCCAATCCGGTGAAAGGAAGGATGGCGCACGGCGCCCCCAAGCCGGCGGAATGTCCGCGCCGGCCCGCCGTTGATCAAGCGCTGCAAACCCTAGCGTCGCGTGTTTCCCGGCACCAGTCGGGAGAGGGCCCGAGGGGTCCAAAGTAGATCACAATCTGATTGCCCAGGAATCGGGGACGCGCCCGTTTCGGTTCTCGACGGCGGGTCTCCCGGCAGCGGATGATGAGGAACCGTGAGCACCGGAGCTGCTGTTGTCTTTGTCGCGGTCGTGGCGGCCCGGTTCCTGCTGCCGCTGGCGATTCCGTATTTCCCGCTACCGGCGGTGATCGCCTGCTTGGTGCTGGACGGGGTCGATCAGACGATATTTCAGTCCTTCGGGTACGACCCACCGGGCTATCAGTCGTACGACAAAGCCATGGATGTCTATTACCTGGCGATCGCGTATCTGTCGACGCTGCGCAACTGGACCAGCGAATCGGCGTTCCGCATCTCGCGGTTCCTGTTCTTCTACCGGCTCGTCGGCGCGCTGCTGTTCGAGCTGACGCAGTGGCGCTGGCTGCTGCTGGTGTTCCCGAACGTGTTCGAATACTTCTTCATCGCGTACGAGACCATTCGTTCCCGCTGGTCCCCGCTCACCTTCCTGGTCAGTTGGTGGTTGAGCGTGGCCGGCGTGATCTGGGTGGTGGTGAAGCTGCCGCAGGAGTGGTGGCTGCACGTCGCCCAGCTCGACGTCACCGACCAACTGGCCGCGCACCAGTGGGTCATCGGCCTGCTGGTCGCCCTGGCGGCCGGCCTGGCCGTGCTGTTCCAGCGGGTGGTGCGCCCCCGCCTGCGCCCGGCCGACTGGGACTGGCGGATCCGCCCCGAGCCGCTGCCGGAGCAGATCGACGAGCCCCACGAGCGCGAGGCGTGGCGGGTCCGGTACGACGCCGTGTGGTCGCGCAACACGCTCGAGAAGGTGCTGCTGCTCGGCCTGATCTGCGCCATCTTCGCCGAGATGCTGCCCGATTACACGGGCTCGATGAGCAACCTGTTCGTCGGTGTCGCCATCGTGGTCGTCTTCAACACCATGGTCTCGCTGGCCATCGCGCGCCGGGCCTGGACCATCAAGACCATCGCCGCCACCTTCGGCGTCCGGCTGCTGCTGAACATCGCCTTCGCCACGATCGCCAACTGGATCCTCGACAACCAGATCGACGGCTGGGACACCCTGTTCTTCCTGACCATGATCTCGCTGATCACCACCCTGCACGACCGTTGGCGGCCGATCCACGAGTTCCGCACCCGTGAACCGGCCGCACAGCCCAATTAGCGCTGCCGGGTCAGCAGCCCCGGCCGGTAGGGGAGCAGGCCGTAGTCGCCGCCCGAGCTGGGGGAACGGCCCTGGTAGAGCAGCTGCAGGTTGCAGGGGTCGATCGTGTTCGTCTGATCCGCGCTGGTCCGCAGCAGCTCACCGTGGCTGATGTCGTTGGTCCAGGTGGCTCCGCTGTTGGCCTTGCCCGCGAACGGGTTGTTGTAGGTCGTCGCGTTCGGGGTCCAGGTGCCGCTCAGGCTGGTCGCCGTGAACGAGCGGAAGTAGCGCTCCCAGGAGCTGGTCCGGGCCTCGACGATCATCAGGTACTGGTTCTGGCCCTGCACCTTGTAGACCTGCGGTCCCTCGAACAGGTTCTCCGAGGTGTCGCTCATGATCGTCGTGTAATTGGCGCCGAAGCTGCCCGGGAAGTTCCCGATCGGCATGATCTGGCGGTAGATCTTGCCGTTGTCACCGGCGAAGAACAGGTACATGTTCTGGTCGTCGCCGATGATCGTCTGGTCGATCACGCCGGTGCTGGAGCCGGTGATCGACGCGGTCGACAGGGGCTGCGGGGACGACCAGCCGTTGGCGTTGGCCGGGTTGGTCGACGTGCGGTACGAGAACGACGTCGGGCCCCACTGGTGGGCCAGGACCCAGATGTTCTTCGGCGCGAAGTAGAACAGCGACGGCGCGACGGTGCCCTGGCTCATGGTGTTCTGGCTGGCCGAGCCGAGCTGGTTGAGGTTGTCGACCAGACCGAAGTTCATCGAGCCCCAGCCGCCGCTGGCGCTGCTGCTGTGGGTGGTGGCGTACACCAGCTGCTTGCCCTGGTACGGCGCGACGGTGAAGTCCTTGAGGGACGCCCATCCGGACTTCGGCTGGGCCAGCGGGCCGGTCGACGACCAGCGGTACGACGAGGGAAGGGTGCAGGACCCGCTCGGCGGTGGCGTCGTCGTCGGCGGCGGGTTGCTGCCGACTTGGGCCAGTTGCCACTGCTGGTTCGCGCCGCCCCAGTCGTCGTACTGCACGACGTCGGCGCCGTCGGTCGTGGCCGCGCCCTGCACTTCGACCGCCTTGTTGCTGTGGCGGGCGATCAGGCGGACGTAGCCACCGTCCGAGTCGGCCAGCCGGAACTGCTGGTTGGTGCCGTTGGCGTCGCTCCACTGGTTGATCGCGGCGCCGTTGGCGGTGGAGGCGCCGGCGACGTCGAGCACCTTGCCGCTGAGCCGGGACTTGAGGCGGTAGTAGCCGCCGCCCGAGTCGACGAACTGCCACTGCTGCTGATTGCCGTCGTTGCGTGCCCACTGGGTGATCCGGGCACCGTCGGTGGTGGCCAGGTTGTACACGTCCAGCGCCTTGCCGCTGTTGCGGTTGACCAGGACGTACGAGGCGCTGGTGTCGACGGTGGCGGCCGAGGCGGACGTGGCGGTGGCGACGACACCTCCGGCGATCGCGGTGACCGCGGCGGCCAGCGCCGCGATCAATCGGCGTCGGGGCATGAGGTGCTCCTTCGAATGGGGGAGTGTGAGCGTTAACAACACACGCTCACGGGACGGGTTCCGGGAAGCGAAGGGGATGTCGCGAATGTTGCCAGACGGTTTCGACCGGTTCAAGGTGACCAATTCGCCCGTACCGGCGTAACGCTTTTTCATCTTCTTGAATGCGGTGAATCGCTCTTCTACGATCCGGTCGAGCCCCGGCTCGGCGCAGGAAGGAGGGCTCCATGACGGCACCCCGGCCCGTCCGTGACGACGACATGGTGCTCGCAGCCCGGGCCGGCGACCGCGCCGCGCTCAACGAGCTGGTGCGCCGCCACCTGCCGCTGGTCTACAACCTCGTCCGCCGGGCCCGGCCCGGTGACGCCGAGGTCGACGACGTGGTGCAGGACGTCATGATGCGCGCGCTGCGGCAGCTGGGGGACCTGCGGTCGCCGGGCAGCTTCCGATCCTGGCTCACCGCCATCGCCGTCCACCAGATCAGCACCCACGGCGTACGCGAGAGGGCCGCGGCCGACCGGGCCGCCCCGCTCGAGGCGGCCGCCGGCCGCGCGGACGATGCGGCCGAGGTCGAGGGGCCGGCCGTGCTCCGGGCCGCCCTGACCGGGCAGCGCCGCCAGGTGCGGCACGCCACCGCCTGGATGGGCGCGGACGAGCGCACGGTGTTCTCGCTGTGGTGGCTGGAACTGGTCGGCGAGCTCACCCGGGCCGAGGTCGCCGCCGGCCTCGGCGTCGGCGTGGCCCACGCGGGAGTCCGGATCCAGCGCATGCGCGAGCAGCTCGAGGCCAGCCGCGGCATCGTGGCCGCCCTGGAGGCGGCGCCGGGCTGCGACGCCCTCGGTGAGGTCGTGGCCAACTGGGACGGGACGGCGAACTCGTACTGGCGCAAACGGATCGGCCGCCACGTCCGGGCCTGCCCGGTCTGCACCGCCGCCGCCGGCGACCAGGTGCCGGCCGACCGCCTGCTGCCGGCCCTGGGCCTGCTGCCCGTGCCGCTCGCCCTTCTCGGCGCCGACCTGATCAAATCCGCGGTGACGGCCAAGACCGCGACCGCTGCCGCCCTGCACGCGCTGGCGACGCATCCGCTGCTGGTCGCGATCGGCGCGAGCGTTCTGGCCGTGGGGGTCACCGTGCCCGCCACCGGGTGGGCCACCGGCACGCAGCCGCCGCCCCGGCCGCAAGCGTCGGCCGGGCCGTTGGCCAGAGGGCCGGTGTCGCTCGAGTCGGCCGCCGCGCCCGGGCAGTACGTGACCGTGTTCGGCGATCAGGGCGTGCTCGCCGCCGTCGGCCCGGGCAGCGTCGCCGCCGACCGGCAGCAGGCCACCTGGCAGGTGGTCGCCGGGCTGGCCGACCCGTCGTGCGTGTCGTTCCGCGCCGCCGGGGGCGGATACCTGCGGCATCAGGACTTCCGGCTGCGGCTGAACGCCGACGACGGCACCGTGCTGTTCCGCGGGGACGCCACCTTCTGCGGCGCGGCCGGGGCGGCGGCCGGTGGCATCGCGCTGGAGTCGTACAACTATCGGGGTTTCTTCGTGCGGCGCATCGGTGACCAGCTCGGGATCGACCAGCTCCCGGCCAGTGCCGACAGCACGTTCTTCGCCCGCCCCGGGTTGATCTGACCATTTCCTTCAACTGGCGCCGGTTGCGGCCGATTTTCCCCGGGTCGAGAGCCAGGTGGGGAGGGCATGTGAGGACGTTGCGGCGGGATCCGATCCTGGTGGCGCTGTTCGCCGTCACCCTGACCGGATTCGTGCTGTTCGCCCTGCTCGAGGGCGACCCGCACCGCCAGTCGCAGGTGTTCTGGTGCGCGCAGGTGCCGATGGACGCCGCCCTGGCCTACGGGGCCTGGCGGTTGCGCGCGCTCGTGCCGCACTACCGCCGGTTCTGGTCGGCCATCGCCTTCGCCGGGTCCTCGTTCACGATCGGCGACAGCTTCCAGGCCGTTCACACCCTGTTGAACCCGGCCACCGCGTCGACCACCGGCACCACCGTGCAGTCCGCCTTCTTCATCGTCGGCATGTCCAGCAACGTGCTGGCCTGCCTGCTCTTCCCGCACGGCCTGCGCTCGTCCCGCGAGCGGCTCGTCTTCTGGCTCGACGCGACCACCGTGCTGGTCGGCGGCGGCGTGGCGGCCTGGTGCTTCGCCGTCTACCCGGTCACCGCGCCGGTCGACCGGGTCACCGCCAGCATCACGGCCGCCCTGGTCGTGGTGGCCGCGTTCGCCGCGACCAAGGCCGCGCTGGTGCCCCGGCCGCCGATGGCCCGGGTCGCGGCCTGGCCGATGGTCGCCGCGCCCGTCGTCCAGGGGCTCGCGGCGTTCCTGCCCGGCCCGTTCCAGGACCAGGACCACTCGTACGTCTTCATGGTGTTGCTGCTGCCCTCGCTGCTCATCGCGATCGGCCCGCGCATCCAGGAGGCTGTGGTCCGCACCGACGGCCCGGTCCCCGCGGTCAAGCGCAAGCCCTACAGCCTGCTTCCGTACGGAATGATCGCCGTGACCTTCGCGGTGTTCCTCATCGCGCTGCCCGACGACGTGTCGACCCGCTTCTGGGGCGCGACCGCGGGCGTGGTCGTCATCACGGTGCTGGTCGCGGTGCGGCAGCTCATCGCCTTCCAGGACAACGTGCGGCTGATCGATCGCCTCGACGTCGCGCTCGACCACCTCACCGACCAGGAGGTGCTGCTGCGCGAACAGGCCTCGACCGACGGCCTGACCGGGCTGGCCAACCGCACCCACTTCACCGAGCAGTTGCAGCAGCACCTGGACGAGGGCGGCTCCCCGTCCGTGCTGCTGATCGACCTGGACGACTTCAAGACGGTCAACGACACGATGGGCCACGCCGCCGGCGACGCCCTGCTGGTCGACGTGGCCGAGCGGCTGCGGGCCACGGTCCGGGCCGACGACCTGGTCTCGCGGCTGGGCGGCGACGAGTTCACCATCCTGCTGCCCGACACCGGGCCCGAGGGTGCGCGCCGCGTCGCCGACGACCTGCAGACGGGACTGGCCGGGCACACCCGGGCCAGCATCGGCGTGGCCTGGGCCCGGCCCGGCGACGAGCCGGCCACCCTGCTCAGCAACGCCGACATCGCGATGTACGAGGCCAAGCGGCGGGGCAAGGGCACGTCGGTCTGCTTCAGCGACGAGATGGGCGCTCGCACGGCGGCCGACGCCGAGATCATCCGCGATCTGGCCTCGGCGGTCGGCGGCGGCGAGTTCACGCTCGTCTACCAGCCCATCGTGGCCCTCGACGACTTGCGGATGACCGGCGTCGAGGCGCTGATCCGATGGAACCACCCGACCCGGGGCCTGGTCTCGCCGGTCGAGTTCATCCCGCTGGCCGAGCGGTCCGGGCACATCGTGGGGATCGGCGCCTGGGCCCTGCGCGAGGCGTGCCGGCAGGCCGCCCGGTGGCGGGCCGACTTCCCCGGCGCGGGTGACCTGAGCGTCGGCGTGAACGTGGCCGGCCGCCAGCTGCGCAGCCCCGGCTTCGTCGACGAGGTGGCCGCGGTGCTGCGCGACACCGGCCTGCCCCCGCGCCTGCTGACCATCGAGGTCACCGAGACCGCGGTGCTGGACGACGAGGAGTCGGCGGCGGCCCTGCTCGGTCTGCGCGCCCTGGGTCTGCGGCTCGCGCTGGACGACTTCGGCACCGCCGCGTCCTCGCTCGGCCTACTGCTGACCGTGCCGGTGACGACCCTGAAGCTGGACCGCTCGTTCGTCGAGTCGATCACCACCGTGGGCCGGCAGGCGGCCGTGGCCACCGCGGTCAGCCAGATGGCGACCGCGCTCGACTTCTCGTCGGTGGCCGAGGGCATCGAGACCGACGAGCAGCGCGAGCTGATCCGCGGGCTGGGCTACGAGTACGGCCAGGGCTACTTGTTCGGCCGGCCTCTGCCCCCGCACGAGGTCGGCGACCGCCTGCAACTGCTAAGCGGCGATTCCCGTGCGCAGGGCGCGCAGGGCGTAGTGCGTACGTGATTTGACCGTGCCGACCGGCAGGCCGAGCCGCTCCGCCGCCTGTTCGGGGGTGTGGCCGTGCAGGAAGACCTCGGACAGCACCGCCCGGTGGGCCAGGCTGAGCCGGTCGAAGGCGTGCCGCACGGTCTGACCGGCCAGCGCGGCCGCGATCGTGTCGTCGTCGGCCGGCATCAGCGTGAGGTCGAGGGCCGTACTGGTGACAGGTTGGTGGTGGCGCAGCCGGACGCTGTCGATGACCAGCCGGCGGGCCACAGTGAACAGCCAGCGCCGGATGCCCTCGTCGTCCGGGGGCAGGTCGTCGATGTGGCGCCAGGCCCGCAGCATCGTCTCCTGCAGCAGGTCCTCGGTGGCTTGTTCGTCGTGGGTGAGGCGGCCGATGAACCGGGCCAGACCGGGGGAGCACGCCTCGTACAAGGCGACCAGGCGGCTCTCCCGGTCCCGGTCAGCGACGGTGTCCAACGCGGCAGGCATGATCCCGACGCTAGGTGGGCGCGGTGCGATCGGAATGGCGTGCGAATGCGATTCGAGTGACGTTGCTGTGCGCGTTCGCACGATTGCGGCGTGCCGCAAAAGGTTGGACGGAACGTTATTCGGTGGATTCGGAACGCAATTTATTAATCCGGTCCTAAAGGTGCCGAAGTGTCAAGAATCATAAAGCGAACCAGGGCCTCGAAGTCACGTTGAAGGGCGGCGTCCCCAGCAGGAATCGAGAGCCCCGATGACGCAGACCGACCGCCTGTTCGCCACACTGGTCGCCGACCATCACGCCGCCCTGGTCAGTTATGTGCGCACGATCGTCCGCGACCACCATCTGGCCGAGGACATCGTGCAGGAGACGCTGATCCGGGCCTGGCTGCGCACCGAGCGGCTGCACAGCACCGAGGGCTCACTGCGCGGCTGGCTGCTCACCGTCGCGCGTAACCTGGCCATCGACTGGCTGCGCAGCGCGGCCGCCCGGCACGAGTGCGTCGGGGTGGCCGAGGAGCCGGTGGCCGTCGTCCCCGATCACGCCGACCGCGTCGTGGCCCGCACCGACGCCGCCGCGACCCTGCGCCGGCTCTCGGCCGAGCACCGGAGCGTGGTGGCCCACATGTCGCTGGCCGGTTGGACCGCGCAGGAGACGGCCTCGCACCTCGACATTCCCGTGGGCACGGTGAAGTCGCGCCAGCACTACGCGTTGTCGCAGCTGCGGGCCCGGGAGCTCACCCCGGCGTACTGAAAGGGCCGTTGACGCCAGACATGGTCACCTCGGATTCTGAGCCGTAGGCTGGCCGCGTGGTCCAGCGTCAATTCCCCAAGCCCGCCGAGATCCTCGAACTCATGCAGTTCAAGAAGCCTCAGCTCAACGGGCGCACCCGCCGTCTCGAAGCCGCCCTCACGATCGAGGACCTGCGGCTGATCGCCAAGCGCCGCACCCCGCGGGCCGCCTTCGACTACACCGACGGCGCGGCCGAGGGTGAGTTGTCGCTGACCCGGGCCCGGCAGGCCTTCCAGGACGTCGAGTTCCACCCGTCGGTGCTGCGTGACGTGGCGAACGTCGATACCTCGGCCACGGTCTTCGGCGGCCCGTCGGCCCTGCCCTTCGGCATCGCGCCGACCGGGTTCACCCGGCTCATGCAGACCGAGGGTGAGACGGCCGGGGCCGGGGCGGCTGCCGCCGCGGGCATCCCGTTCTGCCTGTCGACGCTGGGCACGACCAGCATCGAGACGGTCAAAGAGGTCAACCCGACCGGCCGCAACTGGTTCCAGCTGTACGTGATGAAACAGCGCGAGATCTCGTACGCCCTGGTCGAGCGCGCGGCCAAGGCCGGCTTCGACACGCTGTTCTTCACCGTCGACACCCCCGTGGCCGGCGCCCGGCTGCGCGACAAGCGCAACGGCTTCTCGATCCCGCCCCAGCTCGGCCTGCGCACCATCGCCAACGCGGTGCCCCGCCCCTGGTGGTGGTACGACTTCCTGACCACGCCGAAGCTCGAGTTCGCCTCGCTCTCGGCCACCGGCGGCACGGTCGGCGAACTGCTGGACGCCGCGATGGACCCGACGATCAGCTACGAAGACCTGCGGATCGTCCGCGAGATGTGGCCCGGCAAGCTCGCGGTCAAGGGCGTGCAGACGCTCGACGACGCCAAGAAGCTGACCGCCCTGGGCGTCGACGGCATCGTCCTGTCCAACCACGGCGGCCGCCAGCTCGACCGCGCCCCCATCCCGTTCCACCTGCTGCCCCAGGTGGTCCGCGAGGTCGGCGCCGACGTCGAGATCAGCGTCGACACCGGCATCATGAACGGCGCCGACATCGTGGCCTGCATCGCTTTGGGCGCCCGCTTCACCCTGATCGGCCGGGCCTATCTGTACGGGCTGATGGCGGGCGGCCGACCCGGTGTCGACCGCGCCATCGGCATCCTGACCGAGCAGATCGTCCGCACGATGAAACTGCTCGGCGCCCACAGCCTGGCCGAACTCACCCCGGCCCACGTCACCCAACTGGCGCGCCTGGTCCCGATCACCCGCTGAGCCACCGGGCCGGCCCGGGCCGGGCTTCAGCCCCGGCCCCGGCCCGTCCGGTCAGCCCGGCCACGTCGTCGCCGAGGCCGGCCACGGGCTTGGCGTGGATGTCCAGGTCGATCGGGTGGACGCGGCTCAGGTGGCTCGCGCCCTGGTCGCCGAGCCCGATCCAGCCGACGGCCGTCAGGCCGGTGCTCCGATCGCGTGGGCCGAGACGGTCCACAGCCGCTCGGCGTTCTCCGGGTCCAGCGAGTAGGGCGCGACGCTGGCCACCAGCTCCTCGACCTTGTCGGGGCGGTGGTCGGTCGGCACGGCCTCCTGGTTGTCGTTGAAGTACCGGCCGCCGATCCCGTCGAGCAACGGCGAGGTGGCCAGCAGCACGGTGGTCGAGGCGCCCTGCTGGGTGGTCTTCCGCAGTTCGACCGGGGTGGCCAGTTTGCCGCCGACGTGCCGCTGCAGCGGGGTGGCGATGGCGCCCGGGTTCACCGCGTTGACGGTGATGCCGTCGTCGCGCCAGCGCGTGCTCGCGGCCACCGCGAACAGGTTGACCGCGGACTTCGACTGGCCGTAGGCGAGCGTGGCGTCGTACGGACGGAAGTGGAAATTGATGTCGTCGAAGACCACCGGCGAGAACAGGTGGCCGGACGAGCTCAGGCTGACCACCCGGGCTCCCCGGGCCGCGGCGAGGGCGCGGTGCAGGCCGAGGGTCAGCGCGAAGTGGCCGAGGTGGTTGGTCGCGAACTGGAACTCCCAGCCCCGCGGGTCGGGTGTGCGCTCGGGCAGCGCCATCACGCCGGCGTTGTTCACCAGCAGGTGCAACGGCCCGTCCCAGGCCTCGGCGAACGCGGCGATCGACTCGAGGTCGGTCAGCTCCAGCGGGCGGACGTCGATCAGGTCGTTGCCCGTGCTGCGGGCGATGTTGTCGGCCACGGCACGGGCCCGTTCGACATCCCGCACGGCCAAGGTGACGGCCGCGCCGCGCCGGGCGAGCGTCCGGGCCGTCTCGACGCCGATGCCGGACGCGCCGCCGGTGACGATCGCGCGCCGGCCGGTCAGGTCGACCCCGTCGGACACCTCGTCAGCGGTCGATTTCGCGGTGAAAGGCGTAGTTATCCGCATCCTGGTCCTCCTCAGACTCGGCCGCCACCGTGCCGCAGCCGAGTGCCGAACCAGTGCAGATCCTGCTCAAGCGGGCGCGGTCAGGGTGACGCCCAGCACGGGGATGGTGAGGGTGCCGTCGGCGGCTACGGACCAGCGCCAGTGGGTGCCCTTGCCTGCGTCGCCGCAGAACAGGCCGGTCCAGCCGGCGCCGGCTGTGCCGCACAGGGACAGGGCGGTGGCGGCCTGGTCGGGGGAGTAGGCGATGACCAGGCCGGCGATGGGGCGGCGCCAGGCTGTGCCTCGGACCGGGCCGGTGTGGGGCCGCCGTTGAGGGGTTGCCGTCGGGTAGCACGCGAACCGGCAGGCCGGGGCGTAGGCGGGTCACCTCGGCCACCAGGTTCTGGATGACCTGGCGGGCCACGGCGGGGTCGCCGGTGATGCTCAGGACGCCGTCGAGGCGGCTCAGGTCTACGAGGAGGGGGTTGCCGTCGGTGTCGGCTCCGGCGCGGACCATGCAGGTGAGGGGGTCGCGACGGGTGGGGGCGGGGCCGGCCGGGCGGCGCCAGCTCTTTCGCCGAGAGCGCGACGGCCTGGGCCCGGCCTGTTGCCTCTGCTCGACGGCCTTCCGGTCGATGACCTGCGCGCAGCAGTGCGCCGTTCCCTCGACCTGCTCGGCCCCCGGGCGCTTCCCCTCGCCCGCCGCTGGTCCGCGACCGCGGCACATCCCGTGCGCTGGTCGGCCTGCACGCTGCTCGCCGAGCACGGCGATGAAGCTGACGCCCCGGCCCTGATCACCGCCTGGGACTGGCTCGACAGCCGCCCCGACGACCTCTGCGGCTACGACGACCTGGCCGCGGGTCTGGCCCGCATCGGTGGCGAGGCGGCCCGAACCGCCGTGCCCCGTCTGCACCGCCTGTGGCACAGCCCCCACTCGTACGAACGGGCCGCCTATCTGCGGGCGCTGTTCATCCTCGACCCCGACCACGTCCATCCCCGCCTGGCCGAGGCCCTCTGGGACTGCGAGCCGGCCGTCCGCGAGTTCGGCGCCGAACACGCCCCCCTCACCCCGGAAGTCAACGAAAGACTCGACTTTCTGACCACCGACCCGATGGAAACCGACGAGGTACGCACCGCAGCCACCACCCGCCGGTCCGGCTCAACCCCGCACCCGCACGAGGGGTAGGAACAGCTCGTCCACGATGTCGACCAGGACCGCGGGAATGCCCCGCATCTTGTACTCGGGCCTTCCTGGACCCCCAAGGCCGCCTTCCACGCCCTGGCCGAATACGGCCGCCGCCGCGCAGCCGAAGTCAGATCCGGTGCCGGGATGCAGGGGAGCGGCGGCATCAAGCAGCCACGGTGACCGAAAGCTCCCGGGGAACGCCGAACTCCTCGATCAGCCCGATCAGTGCCTGGCGGAGATCTTCGACCGCAGCGTCCTCGGTCTCGCCCTCGCCGTGTGCACCCGCACCCGGGCGTAACTGGGCGCAAGCACACCAAACGCCGTCCTCATCCCGCCCGACGACAATCGGCACGGTCACGGTGCGAAGCTCAGTCACGTCGGTGGTTTCCCCGATTGTGCGTCATCGCACGACTATAGTCGCGTGACTATGTCGAATCAACGAGCCGATCGTCGTGCGAGGGGTGGTTCGGTCAGCCGATCAGGAGGCTGATGAGCAGGCCGGTGGCGACCAGGACGTAGCCGGTGGTGAGGGCGGGGTTGCGGACCGGGCGGCCGGCGGCCAGGCCGACGAAGCCGGAGAGGACGCCCAGGGCGATGGCGTACGCGGGGAGGGGGCGCGACCATTCCGGGCCGTTGATCGGGCAGAGGTCCTGACTCGTTCCGACGATGCAACCGTTGGACATGATGTGGGCGCCGGCGATCAGGGTGCCCACGGCGAGGAGGATCAGCACCACGAAGATGCCGGCGAAGGCGATGAACTCGGCGGGGCCGCCGTAGCGTCCGCGCACGGATTGTCCGGTTGTCACGTTTCCCCGTTCATGGTTGCTGGGCGTGATCGTCAGTACACCACTTCGAAGCAACGCCGGTAGGCCCGGAACGGGGGTGGGCACCGTATCCTCGACCCACGTCAGGGAGAGGGGAACCATGCGGGTCACTGTGCTGGGCGCGGGATCGTGGGGTACGACGGTCGCTTCCGTCCTGACCCGGCGGGATCATGAGTCGCTGATCTGGGCCCGTAATCCCGAGGCGGCGGAAGAGATCGGCGTCAAGCACACCAACGAGCGCTATCTCAAGGGCTTTCCGCTGCCCGACCGGCTGCGGGCCACGGCCGACCTGGCCGAGGCGGCCGGCCATGCCGAGTTGCTCGTGGTCGGCGTACCCACGGGGGCTTTTCGCGCGACCCTCGAGCAGGTGCGGCCGCATCTGCACCCGTGGATTCCCGTGGTCAGTCTCAGCAAGGGGCTGGAGCGGGACTCGCTGCTGCGGATGACCGAGGTGATCAAGGACGTGCTGCCGGGGCATCCGGCGGCCGCGCTCACCGGGCCCAACCTGGCCAAAGAGATCATGGCCGGTATGGCCGCGGCGACCGTGATCGCGACCGAGGATCTGACGGTCGCGGCCGAGCTGCAGCGCGTGTTTCGGCGGGGGCTGCTCCGCGTCTACACCAACCACGATGTCATCGGTTGTGAGGTCGGTGGCGCCCTCAAGAACGTCGTCGCCATCGCGACCGGGATCGCGCAGGGGCTCGGCGTCGGTGACAACACGCGGGCGGGGGTGATCTCGCGCGGGCTGGCCGAGCTGAGCACCCTCGCCGTCGCGATGGGTGGCGAGCCGGCGACCCTGGCCGGGCTGGCCGGGATGGGTGATCTGGTGGCCACCTGCATCAGCCCGCACAGCCGCAACCGGTACGTCGGCGAGCAGCTGGGGCGTGGCCGCAGCCTCGACGAGATCCTGGCCGAGATGGGTCAGGTCGCCGAGGGCGTCAAGACCGTGCACGCCGCGACCCAGTTGGCCGACCAGTACGGGCTGGCCATGCCCATCACCCGCACGATCCACCGCGTGGTCACCGGTGACATCACCGCCGAGCACGCGTACGACGGCCTGCTGCGCTCCGTCCCGGCCGGCCACGAGTCCGAGCCGGGCTAACCCACCTCCTGCCGGCCGTGATCGGCGTCCGCCGGAGCTGAAGAGCCGTTGGCCGAGGAGCCGTTGGCCGAGGAGCCGTTGGCCGTGAGCGCGGTTGAGGGGCCATTGGCTGTGAGCGCGGTTGAGGAGCCGTTGGCTTCGAGCGCGCCCGAGACCGCCCGGGGCGCCGCGTGCTCGACCGGGAAGAAGAAGCCCTTGACGGCCGGCGGCAACGCCCCCACCCGGTTCATCTTCTTCGGCACGACCCACCCGCCGTACTTCGGCGGGTCGACCGCGAGCGGCTGGTGCACCTCTTCGAAGGCCCCGTTCGGCAGCCGCCGGATGATGCCGGTCTCCACCCCGTGCGCCAGCACCTCCCGGTCGTGCTGCTGCAGCCCCAGGCAGAGGCGCACCGTGACCGCGTACGCCACCGCCGGCCCGATGATCAGCCCGATCCGCCCGGCCCACGTCATCGCGTTGAGGCTGACGTGGAATTTGTCGGCGATGATGTCGTTGCCGCCGGAGACCGTCGCGATGAAGAAGAACGTCAACGCCATCACGCCCAGCCCCGTCCGGTGCGGCACGTCGCGTGGCCGCTGCAACAGGTTGTGCCGCTCGTAGTCCTTGTTCCATCGTCTTTCCAGGAACGGATAGGCCGCGGTCAAGGTGAGCAGCGCGCCGAACCCGGCCACCGCCGGCCAGAAGATGGGCGGGATGCTGTAGCCGTCCCCGATCGGAATGGTGATCTGCCAGGCCGGCATGAGCCGCACCAGGCCGTCGAGGAACATGACGTACCAGTCGGGCTGGCTGGCCGCCGACACATCAGCCGGCCGGTACGGGCCGAACAGCCAGATCGGGTTGATCTGGAACAACCCGGCGCTCAGGGCGAGCACCGCGAACACCGACATGAACATGCCGCCCTGTTTGAGCGCGTACCGCGGGAACATGCGCTCGCCGACCACGTTGTGCTCGGTCCTCCCCGGTCCCGGCCATTGAGTGTGTTTCTGGATGAAGACCAAGCCCACATGGACGGCGATCAGGGCCAGCAGCACGGCCGGGATCAGCAGCACGTGCAGGATGAAGAACCGCCCGATGATGAGATCACCCGGGAACTCGCCGCCGAACAGCGCGGCCGACGTCCAGGTGCCGATGACCGGGATCGACAGGATGATGGCCGACGCGATGCGGAGCCCGGTGCCGGAAAGCCCGTCGTCCGGCAGCGAGTAACCGGTGAACCCGGCCAGGAAGCCGAACACGAACAGGCCGACGCCGAGCACCCAGTTGGCTTCGCGCGGCTTGCGGAAAGCACCCGTGAAGAACGTACGGGCCATGTGCACGACGATCGCCGCCATGAACAGCAGCGCCGACCAGTGGTGCATCTGCCGCACGAACAAGCCCCCGCGCACCTCGAACGACAGATCGAGGGTCGACTGGTAGGCCTTGCTGACCTCGACCCCGCGCAGCGCCGGATACGACCCCTGGTAGGTGACTTCCTGCATCGACGGCTCGTAGAACAGGGTGAGGAACACCCCGGTCAGCAGCAGGGCGATGAACGAGAACAGCGCGATCTCGCCCAGCAGGAAGGACCAGTGGTCCGGGAACACCTTGTTGAGCACTCCGCGCAGGGGTGTGGAGACCTGGAACCGCTCGTCGACCCCGGCCGCGGCCGCCGACACCTTCTGCGAGCGGGTCTGCTTGATCCGTGCTGCCATGAACCTTTGACGGCTCGGCGCGACAAGGTGTGACACCTGGAGCGATCGGGGAGGCCCACGTCACAGAGGAGCAGAGGAACTCGAACCATTGAGGCGGGCTGTCTCGTGTGTCGGGCATGACGCTGATCAAGACCCGTGCCGCGGTCGTCCTTCTCGGCGCCGCGATGCTCGCGGCCGGCTGCGGCAAGACTGTGACCATCGGTGACGCCGGAGATCAACCCGCACCGCCGCCCGCCGCGTCGGTCACCACCCCGGCCGAGGACGATGAGCTCAAGCTGGTCAACTCGACCGCCGAGAAGGACGGCAAAACCGGCAACGGCGGCACGGTGATCGGCATCGAGGTGCAGGAGCAGCCCCCGGTCTGGGTCCAGCTGTCCGCGGTCACCTCGCCCCCGCTGAACAAGCCGCACCTGATCAACATCAACCAGGCCGCCCTCTACCGGTTCGACGACGACTCGGCTGACCCGTCCAAGACCACCTGCTTCGACGACTGCGCCCAGAAGTGGCCGCCCGTGACCATCCAGGAGACCGGCAACGTCTACCTGGCCGGCGTCGACCCCGAGATGATCGGCGCGATCCGCCGCGACGACGGCACGGTGCAGCTGACCGTCGGCGGCTGGCCCGTCTACCGCTTCGCCCAGGACAAGAACCCCGGCGACCTGAAGGGCCAGGGCGTCGGCGGCACCTGGTTCGCGGTCGCCCCCGACGGCCAGCGCGTCAAATAGCCGGTCGCCGGGGCCCGGCCTCTCGCCCCCCCTGCCTGCCGGGCTCCGGCGACCTCGACTCCCTAGTTGGCCGGAATGACGTACGGGAACTCGTCCGACGTCGTCGTCGGGGCCAGCCCCGTGCTCACCGCCGAGTTGGTGACCAGCGAGAACATCACCTCGGGGGCGTTGTCGCCGAGGTGCCGCCCGTTGAACGCGGCGAACGAGAAGGCCGCCGGCGTGCCCACGACGTACGGCAGGGTGTCCGGGAAGATCCGCTGTACGACCTCGGCCGCGTACGCCTCGGGCCGGCCCGACGTCTCGAGCCGCCGCACCGCCTCGGCGATCAGCTCGCCCGTGGCCGCGCCGTAGTTGGCGATGTCGTCGGCCGGCACCGTCTCGTTGGCGTGGCTGGCCGCCTGCGAGTCGTGGTCGCGGAAGATCGGCCAGATCATCGGCAGCCCGGCCCGGTTGATCTGCCCCCAGCCGCCGGCGTCGGTGGCCAGCTTGGTGACGCTCCAGACCCGGATCGGGCGGCCGGTGCGCAGCCGGGGGTCGGTCAGCGGCACCCGCAGCACGATGGTGGACACCGTGGAGCCGGCGAACGTGCTGGCCACGTCGGCCGGTGGGCGCAGGTCGGCGTCCCGGCCGTGCTGCACCAGCTCGTCGACCGCGCCCAGCTGGCGCAGGTCGAGATAGAACGGCTCGGCGGCCCGGCCGGCCCAGATGGTCTCGTCGCCGTCGCCGGTGATCTCTTTGCCGAGATGCCCGTGGGCGATCTGCACGCCTACGGCGGTGTCGTCCGCCGCCTCGGCGCCGGTCAGCCGGTAGACCCGGTAGTCCGGGCCGTCCTCGAAGACGAACCGGTAGGTCAGGTCCTCGACCGCGGCCCCGTCGAGGTGGATCTTGAACTCGTACCGGCCCTCGGGGTGGAAGCCGAGCGGCTTGTCCTCGCCGGCCAGCGAGGTGCGCACGTCCATCACGAACACGGTCGCGCCGGGCACGTCGAACACGTACTGGTCGGTGATGTTGAGACGGGCGTCCTGGCGGGCCAGGGGGGAGTCGAGATGGTGAGACACGGCGTTGTTTCCAATCCTCAGAGATGGGCCACGATCGCCACGGCGGCGAGGTGGGCGCGGTGTTCGCGCAGGGTGCGGCGGATGGCGAGGATGCGGTGCCGCGCGTCCGGGCGGCGCAGCACGTTGCCGACGAAGCGGGCCGCGCCGGGCACGCCCTCGTCGGCGATCAGGCGGCGGGGCTGCAGCAGGGCCATCGGGGCCGGGCGGGCGGCCTCGACCGTCAGGCCGTGCACGGCCAGCAGCCCGGTCCACTCGCCGACGGTCAGCGGCCGGGCGTTGACGTGCATGACCTGGGCCAGCGAGCGCCGGATGCGGGTGCGCGCGTCCTCGTCCAGCGAGTCCGGCACCAGGGCCAGCTCGTGCAGCCCGAACCGGCCGCCGGGGCGTAACAGTCGCGTCGCCTCGGTCAGGATCCGGTGCTTGGCCCCGTCGCCCTGCATGCTGAGGAGCGCCTCGCCGAACACCACGTCGGCCGAGTCCGCGGCCAGGCCGGTTGTGGCGGCGTCGGCCCGTACGGCGTGTTCGGGGTCGCCGGGGTGCAGATCGACCCCGATGTACGAGGCCGCGCCGTGGGCCCGGGCCAGCCGGCCGGTGTCCCCGGCGCCGGCCGCCAGTTCGACCACGGTCGCCCC
Source organism: Paractinoplanes aksuensis (assembly GCF_024137025.1). Classification (GTDB taxonomy): domain Bacteria; phylum Actinomycetota; class Actinomycetes; order Mycobacteriales; family Micromonosporaceae; genus Actinoplanes; species Actinoplanes aksuensis. The sequence goes on along the minus strand of NZ_JAMYJR010000035.1, from coordinate 104,111 downwards.
GGGCAACCGCAACTCGTCCAGCAGCCAGGTCGTGAGCTCGCGGCCACCCGGTCGCAGCACCCGCTTGCCGAGGCGCTGGAAGAGCTGGAAGGCCGCGACCCGGTCGTCCGGCAGCGCGCTGCTGTCCATGCGCACCTCCTTCGTCGCCCCCGGTCAACGACGGCTCGACGGGTCTGTTCAACGCCGTGACGCGGGACACCGATTTACTACAACAGTAGATTGTATAAACTGACGCTCGTGAACTTCGATCTCCTCGGGTCGATGCGCGTCCGCCGTGACGACGCCGAGATCCCGCTGGGCCCGCGTCAGCAGCAGCTCGTGCTCGCCCTGCTGCTGGCCCGGGCCGGTGGGCTGGTGCCGATGGACGACCTGGTCGAGCTGCTCTGGGAGGGCGACGCCCCGCCCAGCGCGGCCAACGCCGTGCACCGGCAGATCGGGGCCCTGCGCCGCCTGCTCGAGCCCGGGCTGCGAACCCGCGAGGTCGGCCGTTACCTGTTGCGCGAGCAGACCGGCTATCGCCTGCGGGTCGAGCCGGTCTCGTTCGACCTGCTGCGCTTCCGGGCGCTGATCGAACAGGGCCGCAGCCGGATGGCCACCGGCGATGCCGCGGGCGCCCTGGCCGCGTACTCGCGAGGGTTGGAACTGTGGCGGGGGCGATGCGCGGCCGGACTGGGGCGGCATCCGGCGTTCGCGGCCATCGAGGGGGAGCGGGCCCTGGGCGTACGGGAAGCGGCCGACGCCGCCGTCGCCTGCGAGCAGACCCGGACCGTCCTCACCCCGCTGCGTCAGGTTTCCGACCAGTACCCGCTGGACGAGTCGCTGCAGAGCCGGCTGCTGGTCGCGCTGGCCGCCGACGGACGGCAGGCCGAGGCGGTGGCCCGTTTCCACGACGTCCGCCGGCGGCTGGCCGAGGAGATCGGGCTCGACCCGGGCCGGGAACTGCGCCAGGCGTACGACCGGGTGCTGCACCAGCAGGCGGCCGCGCCCCCGTCCGCATGCTCCTCCGGCCTGCCCCGGCCCACCCAGTTGCCGCCGGACCCGCCGTACTTCACGGGTCGCGAGACGCTGCTGGCGCGGGCCCACGCCGCGGCGACCCGGCCCGGCGGCCCGCGGGTGCTGGCCGTCGACGGCATGCCCGGCGTGGGCAAGACGACCCTCGCCGTCCACCTCGCCCACCAGCTCGCGCCCGGCTTCCCCGACGGTCAGTTGTACGTGGACCTGCGCGGCTTCCAGGGGCAGGGCACCGTGATGGCCCCGGCCGAGGCGTTGCGCGGCTTCCTGCACTCGCTCGGTGTCGCCGCCGGAGCCATCCCGGCCGAGCTGCACGCGCAGGCCGGGCTGTTCCGCAGCCTGGTCGCCGACCGCCGCCTGCTGATCGTGCTGGACAACTGCCGGGACGCCGAGCAGGTGCGGCACCTGCTGCCGGCCTCGGCCGCGTGTCTGGTGCTGGTGACCAGCCGGGTGCGGCTCACCGCCCTCGTCGCCGGTCACGGCGCCGTCCGGCTGCCGGTCGGCCTGCCCGGCGCGGCCGAGGCCCGCGAGCTGGTCGAGCAACGGCTAGGCGGGCGCGGCTCCGAGACCGACCGGATCGTCGCGCTCGGCGGCCGGCTGCCGCTGGCCCTGGCCGTGGTCTGCGCCCGGGTCGCCGACGAGCCCCTGGATCGGATCGCGGCCACCGGTCTCGACGAACTCCGCGAGGCGTTCTCGTGGTCGTACCGGGCGCTGTCCCCGGGCGCCCAGGCGCTGCTGCGGACGGCCGGCGACGACCTGGCCGCGGACCGGACCGCGCCCGCGCTGCTGCGCGAACTGCGGGACGCGCACCTGCTGACCGAGCACCAGCCGGGCCGCTACCGCGCGCACGAGCTGGTGCGGGCCTACCTGGCTGAGAGCTGACCCACAGGCTTGAACGGGCGTCCCACCCGGTCGTTGACCGGCGGCGTGGCCGATCTGTCCTACGAGAACCTTCTCCTTGTCTGCGTCGTCGGCGCGGTGATCCCGCTCGCCCTCGGCTTCTTCCCCCGGCTGCGGCTGCCCTCGGTCGTCCTCGAGATCGCGGCCGGCGTCGTGCTCGGCCCGGCCGTGCTGGGCTGGGCCGAGGTCGACGAGCCGGTGGCCGTGCTGGGCTGGCTCGGGCTGACCTTCCTGCTGTTCCTGGCCGGCCTCGAGATCGACCCGGCCCACCTGCGCGGCTCGCTGGTCCGCTCGGCGAGCCTGGGCTACCTGATCACCCTGGCCCTGGCCACCCCGATCGCGGTGGCGCTGGCCCTGGCCGGCTGGATCGACGACCCGGCCCTGCTCGTGATCATTCTCTCGGCCACCGCGCTCGGCCTGGTCGTGCCCGTGGTCCGCGACGCCGGCGAGGCCCGCAGCGCGTTCGGCCAGTCGGTCATCGTGGCCGGCACGGTGGCCGACGTGGTCTCGATCATCCTGCTCTCGATCCTGTTCGGCGCCGAGGGCGACACGACCTCGCGCACCGCGCTGTTCCTCACGTACGCCGGTCTGCTGGCCGGGCTCACCGTGGCCGTCGCGCTCACCGGCCGCAGCGGCCGCCTGCAACGGATCCTGACGTCGTTGAGCGAGACCACGGCCCAGATCCGCATCCGGCTGGCCGTCGTCCTGCTGGTCGCGTTGACCGCGCTGGCCAGCCGCTTCGGCCTCGAGACGATCCTGGGCGCGTTCCTGGCCGGCGTGGTGCTCAGCGTCCTCGACCGCCGCCCGCGCGAGCATCCGCACTTCCGTCCCAAACTGGACGCGCTCGGCTTCGGTTTCCTGATCCCGGTCTTCTACGTGACGACCGGCCTGCAACTCGACCTGGACGGCCTGCTCGCCGACCGCGAGGCACTGCTGCGCGTGCCGATTTTCCTGCTGGCGCTGCTCCTCGCCCGCGGCGTGCCCGCACTGCTGTTCGTCAAGGTCCTGGGTGTACGCCGGTCCGTCGCGGCCGGCTTCCTGCAGGCCACCTCGCTCCCGTTCATCGTGGCCGCGACCCAGGTCGGCCTGGCCGTCGGCCTGCTCTCCGCAGTCTCGGCCGCCGCCCTGGTCAGCGCGGGCATCCTGTCCGTGGCGCTGTTCCCCGCCGCCGCCTTCGGCCTGCTCCGCGGCAGCCACCGGGAGGAGCACTTGACCGTCATAAAGGCTTCCTGACGTACGGGCCATGAAGCGCTATGTGATCGCCGCCGGCGCGGCCGTGCTGTCTCCGGTGATCGGCGTCGCCACCGCCGCCGTCGTCGTGGTCGCGGCAGTGGCCGCCGGGGCCGGACGGCTGCTTTCGGCCCATTCATCGGTAAGACGTCGGTCACATCGTGAAAATCGCGCCGGATCCGACCGTTGAACGGCGGCATGGAACAGATCACGGCGCGCGGCCTGACCTTCGACGTGTACGCGGCGGGCCCACCCGACGGCCGACCGGTGCTCCTGCTGCACGGCTTCCCCCAGGACCACCGCGAGTTCGACGAGGTGTTGCCCGGCCTGCACGCCGCGGGCCTGCGGACGTACGCCTACGACCAGCGCGGCTACACCCCGGGCGCCCGCCCCGCGGCGGTTGGCGACTACCGCCTGACCGAACCGGTGGCCGACGCGGTCGCCCTGCTCGACGCCCTCGGCCTGGGCACGGCCCACATCGTCGGGCACGACTGGGGCGCACAGGTCGCCTGGCGGCTCGCGGCCGAGCATCCCGAGCGGGTGCTCAGCCTGACCGCGGTGTCGCTGCCCCACCCGAGGGCGCTGGCCCGAGCGCTGAAGAAGAGCTGGACCCAACGCCTGCGGCTCGCCTACGTCGGAGTGCTGCGGTCGGCCGCCGGCGAGACCGTGGCCGGCCTCCTCCTGCCCCGCTTCGGGCCGCGCGCCGACCAGTACGCCGAAGCCATGCGCGACCGGGCCCGGCTGACCGCGGCCCTCAACTGGTACCGCGCCCTCGACGACCCGCGCGTTCCCGTGATCGGCCGGATCGCGGTGCCGACCACGTTCGTCTGGGGCGAGCAGGACTTCGTCGTGGGCCGCGCCGCCGCCGAGGGCACGGCGGCTCTGGTCGACGCGAGTTACCGGTTCCTTGCCCTGCCCGGGGTCGGCCACTGGGTCCCCGAAGAAGCGCCCGGCCCGCTGGTCGAGGCCGTTGTCGACCGCGTCCGCGCAAGCTGACCGGCCCGGGCCGGCTGCTCAGCGCGCCTGTTCGTCAGGCGCGCTGAGTTCTCGGGCCCGGTCAGGAGACGCCGAGGGTGGTGCGGGCCGGGGCGGTGATCGAGGCGAGGATGTCGCCCGAGCGGACGGCCGACGTCGAGAGCAGTGACGCCGTGATGCCGTGGGTGTGTTCGGTGCCGCCCTGCAGGTAGATGCCCGCGGCCATCGTGGCGTCGGTGCGGATGCGGTAGTCGCGGTCGACCAGGGGGCGGCCGAACTCGTCGCGCTCGCAGCGGTCGGCCACGTCGCCCAGCAGGGGGAACGGGTCGACCGGGGCGTATCCGGTGGCGCAGATCAGCACGTCGGCGTCCAGCGTGGTCAGCTCGCTGGTGGTCAGCATCTCGATGTCGACCGAGACCTGGTCGCCCTGTTCCTGGGCACTGGCCAGCCGTGACATGTTGAGCAGGCGCAGCCGGCTGACCCCGCCCACCCGCTCGCGGTAGACCCGCCGGTACAGGTCCTCGATCAGGTCGTTGTCGACCACCGAGTAGTTCGTGTTGCTGTGGTAGTTCATCAGCATCGTCTTGACCTCGGCCGGGGCGTCGAAGTAGTCGTCGACGGCGGCGGGGTCGAAAATGCGGTTGGCGAAAGAACTGTCATCGGCGGGGCTGTAGCCGTAGCGCGAGAAGACGCCGCAGACCTCGGCTGTGGGGAATTTCTCGTGCAGGAACGCCGTGATCTCGGCCGCGCTCTGACCGGCCCCGACCACCACGAAACGGTCCGCCTTCTCGACCCGGCCGATGTTGGTCAGCAGGTCACGGCTGTGCCAGACGCGCTCGCCGAGCTCCACCCCCGAGGGCAGGATCGGGCGCAGGCCGGTGGCCACCACCAGGTTGCGGGCCCGGCACGCCGTGACCAGGCCGTCGGCGCCGCGGGCGAGCACGTCGAACGCCTCGATCACGCCGTCGCGGATCACCGGGACGACCTCGGTGACCTCGCTGCCGTAGTGCACCACGTCGCCGACCCTGGCCGCCGCCCACTCCAGGTAGTCGTGGAACTCGACCCGGAGCGGGAAGAACGTCTTGTGGTTGATGAAGTCGATCAGCCGGCCCCGGTCCTGCAGGTAGCACAGGAAGCTGTAGCGGCTGGCCGGGTTGCGCAGGGTGACCAGGTCTTTCAGGAAGGACACCTGCATGGTGGCGTCCTCCAGGAGCATGCCGCGATGCCAGCCGAAACTGGCCTGCCGCTCGAAGAAAACGGCGGTGACGGGGTTCGCGGGGGTGTCGTCGTTGTGCTCCTGGACAGCGATGGCCAGAGCCAGATTGGACGGACCGAAACCCACTCCCACCAGGTCGTAGACCGGGATATCGCGCTGCGGGGCGGTCGGTGACATCGGCAGTCCTCGTGGTCGGTGTCGAGTGTGTCGACACGGGCGTCAAGGGGTTCGGCTTCCCCTCCTAGTCGGCGGAAGCGAGGTTAGACTAACCTAACTTTTGCCGACCTCGATGGGTCAGCGGAAGGGTCAGGAGGAGCCGTGCGGGTTGTCATGTTCGGGTACCAGACGTGGGGTCATCGGACCCTGCAAGCGCTGCTGGACTCGGAACACGAGGTCACACTGGTCGTCACCCACCCGAAGAGCGATCACGCCTACGAGCGCATCTGGAGCGACTCGGTCGCCGACCTGGCCGCCGAGCACGGCATCCCGGTCGAGACCCGGGACCGCCCCGACGACGACCTGTTGCTGCCGCTCAAAGAGGCCGCGCCGGACGTCATCGTCGCCACCAACTGGCGTACGTGGATCCCGCCCCAGGTCTTCGACCTGCCCCGGCTGGGCACCCTCAACGTGCACGACTCGCTGCTGCCCAAGTACGCCGGTTTCTCGCCCCTGATCTGGGCGCTCATCAACGGTGAGCGCGAGGTCGGCGTGACCGCGCACATGATGGACGGCGAGCTCGACGCGGGCGACATCGTGCTGCAGCGCTCGGTTCCGGTCGGCCCCCGCGACACCACGGCCGACCTGTTCCACAAGACGCTCGACCTGTTCGGCCCGATCACCGTGGACGGGCTGGCCCTGATCGAATCCGGCGGCACCGAGTGGACGCCGCAGGACAGGTCGCAGGCCAGTTTCTTCCACAAGCGGTCGGACGAGGACAACCGGATCGACTGGACCTGGACCGCCGAGGAGCTCGACCGGCTGATCCGGGCCCAATGCGACCCGTACCCGAACGCCTTCACCTTCCACAAGGGCCAGCGTCTGCGGATCGTCGCGGCGCGGGTCTCGCAGGGCATCTACGGCGGCACGCCCGGCCGCATCTTCTATCGCGAGGACGACGCCGTCGTGATCGTGGCGGGCGCCGAGGCCCGCCGCGGCACGAGTCACGGCCTGGCCGTCGAGCGGGTCCGTCTCGACGACGGCACCGAGCTCGGCGCGACCGAGTATTTCCGCTCTATGGGCGGATACCTCACCCGCCACCCCTGACCTCAGACCCACGACAGGCCGGCGGCGGGTGCCACCCGGCCCGCTTCTTCCTGACCGGGAGTGACTTTTCTATGCAGACCCTCGGCGTGAACCACACCAGCGGCGGCCCGTTGACCGTCGCCCCGGGCACCTTTCCCGACGTCTTCGCCGACGTCGTGCGGCGCGATCCCGACGCGGTGGCCGTGGTGTTCTCCGACATCGAGGTCAGCTACGCCGAGCTGGACGCGCGGGCCAACCGGCTGGCCCACGCCCTGCAGGCCCGCGGCGTGGGGCCGGACAAGGTGGTCGGTCTGGCCGTGCCGCGCTCGGTCGACATGATCGTGGCCGAGCTGGCCGTGATGAAGGCGGGCGGCGCCTATCTGCCGCTCGACCCGGCCGACCCGGCCGAGCGCCTCGCGTATCTGGTCGGCGACGCGAAACCGGTCTGTATCGTGACGACCCCCGAGCTGGAAGAACGGCTGCCCGCCGGCCCGCGGCTCCTGATCGGCGAGACCGCGGGCTTCCCGGAGACCGACCCGGCGCGGCCCGACCTGAAAGTGGAGAACGCGGCGTACGTCATCTACACCTCGGGGTCGACCGGCCGTCCCAAGGGCGTGCTGCTCACCCACACCGGCGTGGCCAAGCTGATGTCCACCGGCTACGAGCGGTTCGGGATGACGCCCGACATCCGGGTGCTGCACTTCGCCTCGCCCAGCTTCGACGTCGCGTTCTTCGACTTGTGCCTGGCCCTGCTCAGCGGCGGCCGCCTGATCATCGTGCCGACCGAGCGCCGGGTGGCCGGCACCGCTCTCACCGAGTACGCGATGAAGCACCGCGCCAACTTCATGATCCTGCCCCCGGCGCTGCTGGCCGCCCTGCCCGCCGAGTGCGAGCTGCCGCCGGGCATCCTGCTCGCGGGCACCGAGCGGGTCTCGCCCGAACTGGTCGCGCGCTGGGCCCACGGCCGGCGCATGTTCAACGCCTACGGCCCGACCGAGGCGACAGTCAACTCGACGCTGGGCGAGTGCGACCCGCAGCGGATCGAGGGCGGTTCCGTCCCGATCGGTATTCCCGACCCGGCGACCGAGGCGTACATCCTCGACGACGAGTTGCGCCCGGTCAGCACCGGTGAGCTGTATCTGGCCGGGCCCGGTCTGGCCCGCTGCTACGTCAACCGGCCCGACCTGACCGCCGAGCGGTTCCTGGCCGACCCGTTCGGACCGGCCGGCGGCCGCATGTACCGCACCGGCGACCTGGCCAGCCGGCGCGAGGACGGCCGCATCGACTTCCTGGGCCGGGTCGACGACCAGGTCAAGGTGCGCGGCTACCGGATCGAGCTCGGCGAGATCGAGTCGGTGCTGGCCCGCCACCCCGGCGTCGGCCAGGTCGCCGTCGTCGTCCGGGATCAGCGCCTGGCCGCGTACGTCGTCCCGGCCACCGACGCCGCGCCCGAGGAGCAGGCCGAGACCCAGGTCGCCGAGTGGAAGGAGCTGCACGAGCTGCTCTACCAGGCGGGCCGGGTCGAGCGCTTCGACGAGAACTTCACCGGCTGGAACTCCAGCTACGACGGCTCGCCGATCCCGCTCGGCGAGATGCGCGAGTGGCGCGACGGCACGGTCGCGCGCATCAAGGATCTGAACCCGCGGCGCATCCTCGAGATCGGCGTCGGCAGCGGCCTGCTGCTGTCCCGGCTCGCGCCCGATGTCGAGAGTTACTGGGGTCTGGACCTCTCCGAGGAGGCCATCGAGACCCTGCGCGGCGCGGTTACCGACCTGCCCGGCGTCGAGCTGCGCGCCCAGCCCGCGCACGACCTGAGCGGCGTGCCTGACGGCTATTTCGACACCGTGGTCATCAACTCGGTCGCGCAGTATTTCCCGAGCGCCGACTATCTGGCCGGGGTGCTGCACGAGGCTGCCACGAAGCTCGCGCCCGGCGGACGCGTGTTCGTCGGTGACGTACGCAATCTGCGGTTGCACCGCCGGTTGCTCGAGGGCATTCACGGGCCCGAGGGCGTCGAGGCGGCCGAGAAGGCAGAGAAGGAGCTGCTGCTCGACCCCGACTTCTTCCTGTCCCGGCCCGAGTTCCCCACGGCCGAGGTGCTGGTCAAACGCGGCCACTTCGACAATGAGCTCAGCCGTTTCCGGTACGACGTGACCCTGTCGACGGTGGCCGCCGCGCCTCCGCCGCCGGAACGCACCGGCGGTCTCGACCTGCTGGCCGAGCGCCCGCAGCGCCTGCGCGTGACCGGCCTGCCCCACCGGCGCGAGGACGTCGAGCGCTACCACGAACTGGCCGCCGAGCACGGTTACCAGGTGGCAGTCACCTACGACGGCTCGTCCGCGCAGGGCGACCTCGATGTCGTGTTCCAGCTCGACGGACGCCCCACCGCCGCCTACCGCCCCGGCGAGTTCCCGCACGCCAACACCCCGGCCGCGTTCGCCGACCCGGCCGCCCTGACCAAGGCGCTGCGCCTGCACGCCGAGTCGTGGCTGCCCGCCTACATGGTGCCCACGGGCTGGGTGCTGCTCGACGCGCTGCCCGTGCTGACCAGCGGCAAGCTCGACCGGGCGGCCCTGCCCGCGCCCGACTTCGCCGCCCTGGCCACCGGCACCGCCGCCCGCACCCCGCGCGAGCAGGTGCTGTGCGACCTGTTCGCCGACGTGCTGGGCGTGCCCGGCGTCGGCATCGACGACGACTTCTTCGCGCTCGGCGGCGACAGCATCGTCTCGATCCAGCTCGTGCTGCGGGGGCGGGCCGCGGGTCTGGTCTTCACCTCGCGGCTGGTGTTCGAGCACCGTACCCCGGCCGCCCTGGCCGAGGTCGCCACCGAGCTCGGCACCGCCCCGCGCGAGCGGCCCGACGACGGCGTGGGCGACATCCCGTTCACGCCGATCCTGCGCTGGCTCGACGAGACCGGCGGCGCGATCGAGGCGTTCAGCCAGTCGATCGTGCTCACCACCCCGGTCGACGCCACCGCGGACCGCCTGCGGTCGGTGCTGAACCTGCTGGCCGACCGGCACGACCTGCTGCGCTCGCGGTGGGTGCGCGACGAGCGGGTGCTGCGGGTCGCGCCACGCGGCGAGCACACCGACTGGTTGACGCAGGCTTCGCCGGGCGCGTCGATCGCGGACGAGGAGCAGGCTGCGGCCGGGCGGCTCGACCCGTTCGGCGGGGTCATGGCCCAGGCCGTGTGGTTCGAGACCGAACGGCAGCTGCTGCTCGTGCTGCATCACAGCATCGTGGACGGCGTGTCCTGGCGCGTGCTGCCGGCCGACCTGGAGACGGCCTGGTCGTCGGGGGCGTTGGAGCGTACGGGAACCTCGTTCCGCCGCTGGGCGCTCGACCTGCACGAAGCGGCCTCTTCCCGTCAGGCCGAGACCGCATTGTGGGAGGGCGTTCTCACCGGGCCCGATCCGGCGCTGTCCGCGCGCCCGTTGCGGCCGGTCGACGATCTGGTGTCGGTGACCCGCCATACCGTACGGCTGACGACCGCGACCACCGAGCCCGTGCTCACCACCGTCCCCGCCGCCTTCAACGCCGGCATCAACGACGTCCTGCTGACCGCCCTGACCCTGGCCGTGGCTTCGTGGCGCGGTGGCGACGAGTCCGCGGTGCTCATCGCCCTGGAGGGCCACGGCCGCGAGGAACAGGTGGTCCCGGGCTCCGACGTGAGCGCGACCCTGGGCTGGTTCACCACGGTCTTTCCCGTACGACTGAATCCCGGTGACATCGACCGGGCCGACGCGCTCGCGGGCGGGCCGGCCGCAGGCATCGCGCTCAAGCGGGTCAAGGAGCAGCTGCGGGCCATCCCCGACCACGGCATCGGCTACGGGATGCTGCGCTACCTCACCGGCTCGCTGGGGGACTTCGCGCCACCGCAGATCAGCTTCAACTACCTCGGCCGTTTCACGACGTCCGAAGGGGACTGGGCGCCCGTGGCCGGGCACGGCATCCTGGCCGGCGGCTTCGACCTCGGCATGCCGGTCGCCCCCTACACCCTCGAGATCAACGCGTACGTCCAGGACACCGCGGCCGGACCCGAGCTCGGTGTCACCTGGGCCTACCCGCGCGACCTGATCAGCGACGAGTCGGTCGCCCGCCTGGCCGCCGGCTGGTTCGCCGCGCTCGAGGCCCTCGTGACCCATGCCCGGGGTCCGGCCGCCGGTGGTCTCACCCCGTCCGACCTCACGCTCACGCTGAGCCAGGACGAGATCGACGAGTTCGAATCCGAATGGGAGCTTTCGTGACCGCGCCCACCGCGCTCGTCGACGTCCTGCCGCTCACCCCGCTGCAAGAGGGCCTGCTGTTCCACACGTCTCTGGCCGCCGACGGCCCGGACGTCTACACCGGACAGCTCACGCTCGACCTGCGCGGCCCGCTCGACGCCGAGCGGCTGCGCGCGGCCGGGCAGGCGCTGCTCGACCGGCGGCCCAACCTGCGGGTCGCCTTCCGCCGCCGCAAGAACGGCCAGGCCGCCGCGCTCGTGCCCCGCGCGCAGGCGCTGCCCTGGACTTCGTTGGAGTTGACCGAGGCCGAGCTGCCGGACTTCCTCGACGACGACCTGCGCCGCCGTTTCGACCCGGCCCAGGCCCCGCTGTTGCGGATGACGCTCGTCCGTCTGGGCCCGGACCGGCACCGGCTGGTCTTCACGCACCATCACCTGCTGCTCGACGGCTGGTCGGTGCCGCTCGTGCTGGACGAGCTGATCGCCCTCTACCGCGGCGACACGCTGCCCGAGCCGGTGGACTTCAAGAACTACCTGACCTGGACCGCGGCCCAGGACCGCCCGGCTGCCGAAGCGGCCTGGCGGGACGCCCTGGCCGGGCTCGACGGACCGACGCTGGTGGCCGGGCAGCCGCCGGTCCGCGCGGTGGTGCCGGACCGGATCCTGCGCGACCTGCCCGCGGCCCTGACCGCCCGCCTGGTCGCGCTCGGCCGGTCCCGCGGACTCACCCTGAACACCGTCGTGCAGGGCGCGTGGGGGATCGTGGCCGGCGCGCTGACCGGCCGCGACGACGTGGTGGTGGGCGCGACCGTGGCCGGGCGTCCGCCCGATCTGGCCGGCTCGGACACGATGATCGGCCTGTTCATCAACACCGTGCCGGTGCGGATCGGGCTCGACCCGGCCCGGCCCGCGGTCGACGCGCTGCGCCGGCTGCAGGACGGGCAGGCCCGGCTCATGGACCACCAGCACCTCGGGCTGGCCGAGATCCAGCGGCTGGCCGGGCACGGCGAGCTGTTCGACACGCTGACCGTGTTCGAGAACTATCCGCTCGGCGCCTCGCTGCCCGCCGCCGGTGAGCTGCGCGTGGCCGGGGCCGAGATCCGCGACTGTGCCCACTACCCGTTGACGCTGACGGCCCGGCCGGGCGAGCGGCTGCACCTCGACCTCGAGTACCGGGGCGACCTGTTCGACGCGTCGGCCGCGGGCACGCTGCTCGACCGGCTGACGACCGTGCTGACCGCGCTGTGCGACGCGCCGGACGCGCCCCTGGCCACGATCAGCGTGCTGTCCAAGGACGAGCGCGACACGATCCTCCGCGGCTGGAACGACACCGCGGCTCCGACCGCGGACACGACGATCAGCGGGGTGCTCCGGGAGCTGGCGGTGGGCACGCCCGATGCGGTCGCACTGGTCACCTCCGGCCGCTCATGGACGTTTGCCGAGCTTGAGGCCTGGGCCGCGGGGCTGGCCGGAATGCTGCGCGACCAAGGCGTAGGCCGGGGTGATCGCGTGGCCCTCGCTTTGCCGCGCGCGCTGACCGTGCCCGCCATCTTCGGGGTGCTGCGGGCCGGCGCCGCTTACCTGCCGCTCGACCCGGAACAGCCGGCCGAGCGGATCGCGAGGATGCTCGACGACGCCGCGCCGAGGCTGCTGCTGACCGCGGGCGGCGACCCCGTGCCGGGCTGGTCCGGGGACCGCCTCGTGCTGGACGCCGACATGTCGGCGGGCCGGTCGGCCGTTCGAGGTCAGGGGCTCTCTGAGGCCGGGACCGGAGCGCCTGCTGTTGCCGGGGCTGATGAGTCCGACGGCTTTGCTGGAGGCCGGTCCGCGGGTGCGCTGGTCGGCGCCGAGACGGCGGGGCCGGACGACCCCGCGTACGTGATCTTCACGTCGGGGTCCACCGGGCGGCCGAAGGGTGTCGTCGTGCCGCACCGGGGGATCGTGAACCTGCTGGGCGGGCACCGCACCCGGCTCATGGCCGGTCCTCGGCGCGCAGTCGCGCACACCACGTCGTTCACCTTCGACGCGTCGTGGGAGCCGATCCTCTGGATGCTGGCCGGTCACACCGTGCACGTGCTGGACGCGAAGGTCTATCGGGACGCGGTGGCCACCGTCGAGCACCTGCGCGACAACCGCATCGACGTGCTCGACGTGACCCCGACCTACCTGCGTGAGCTGGTCACGGCCGGGGTGCTCGACGTCGGGCTGAGCGTGCTCGTGGTCGGCGGTGAGGCGATCGATCCTCAGCTGTGGGCCCAGGTGTGCGCGGTTCCCGGGCTGAGCTGCCATGACCTGTACGGGCCGACCGAAGCGTCGATGGATGCCTACGGCTGGGACGGGCCCGCGCGTACGCCGTATCGGCTGGCGAATGTGCGGACCTACCTGCTCGACGCCGCACTGAGGCCGGTGCCGCCGGGGGCGCTGGGCGAACTCTACGTGGCGGGGGAGGGATTGGCGCACGGGTACCTCAACCGCGCCGCGCTGACCGCCGAGCGTTTCGTGGCCGACCCGTTCGGGCCCGCGGGCGCGCGGATGTATCGTACGGGCGACCTGGCCCGGTGGAGCGTTTCCGGCACGCTGGAGTTCGCCGGCCGAGCCGACGGCCAGGTCAAGGTGCGCGGCTTCCGGATCGAGCTGGGCGAGATCGAGGCCGCGCTGGGCGGCCGGTCGGCCGTGGTCGTGCGCGACGGCCGTCTCGTGGCCTACACCGTGGGTACGCCCAAGGATGTGCGCGGCGTCCTGCCGGAGTACATGGTTCCGGCGGCGTTCGTCGAGGTAGACGCGTTGCCCCGGACCGTGGCCGGGAAGCTCGACGTGGCCGCCCTGCCCGACCCCGACTTCTCCGTCCTGAGCGGCGGCCGCGCGGCCCGCAACACCCGTGAGCAGCAGCTGTGCGACCTGTTCGCCGAGGTGCTGGGCCTGCCCACGGTCGGCATCGACGACAACTTCTTCGCCCTGGGCGGGCACTCGCTGCTGGTCATGCGGCTCGCGGGCCGCGTGCGGGCGGTGCTGGGCGTCGACCTGCCGGTCCGAGCGGTGTTCGACACCCCGACGGTGGCGGGGCTGGCCCCGACCCTGGTCAGTTCCAAGCGGGCGCCGCTGGTGCGACAGGAACGGCCGTCCCGTATCCCGCTTTCCTACGCGCAGCAACGCTTGTGGTTCCTCTACAAGCTCGAAGGCCCGAACCCGACCTACAACATCCCGGTCGCCTGGCGGCTGCGCGGCGCCCTCGACCGCGACGCCCTGGCCGCCGCCATCGGCGACGTCATCACCCGCCACGAGACGCTACGTACCGTCTTCGCCGAGGACGACGAGGGCGCTTACCAGCGGATACTGCCCCCGCCGGGCCTGATGCTCCCGAGCACCGACACCGCTCCTGACGAGACTAACCGTTTCGGCTCGGCGCAACCGGGCGCCTCTGACGAGACGAACCGTTTCGGCTCGGCGCTGCCAGGTGCTCCTGACGAGACGAACCGTTTCGTCTCGGCGCAAGCGGGCGCCTCTGACGTGACGAACCGTTTCGGCTCGGCGCAAGCGGGCGCCTCTGACGAGACGAACCGTTTCGGCTCGGCACCGACGTCCACTGCTGGCGAGACGGAACGTTTCGTCTCGGGAGACGGGGGCGAGCAGGGGCCGGTGACGCTTCCGGTGGAGGAGATCGGCGAAGAAGAGCTGGCCGGGCGGCTGGCGGCGATCGGCGAGTACGGGTTCCGGCTCGACGAGGAGCCGCCGTTGCGGGCGCGGCTGTTCCGGCTCGGGCCCGAGGAGCACGTGCTTCTGCTGCTCATGCACCACATCGCGGGCGACGAGTGGTCGGACGTGCCGCTGCGCCGCGACCTGGTCGCCGCCTACACGGCGCGCTGCGCGGGCTACCCGCCGGCGCAGGAGCCGCTGCCGGTGCAGTACGGCGATTTCGCGCTGTGGCAAAGGGATCTGGTGCTCGACGACCAGGTCGAGGGGTGGCGCGAGGCGCTCGCCGGGTTGCCCGAGGAGCTGGAGCTGCCGGCCGATCGGGCCCGCCCGGCCGAGGCCAGCTATCACGGTGACGTGGTCGGCTTCGACCTGCCGGCCGATGTGACCGCCCAGTTGCGGGCCCTGGCCCGATCGACCGGCACGTCGATGTTCATGGTCGTGCAGGCCGCGGTGGCGGTTCTGCTCACCAAACTCGGGGCGGGCACGGACATCCCGCTCGGCTCGCCGGTCGCGGGGCGGCCCGACCAGGCCGTGGACGATCTCGTCGGCTTCTTCGTGAACACGCTCGTGCTACGCACCGATACGTCGGGCAACCCGTCGTTCCAGGAGCTGCTCAGGCGCGTACGGGAAACTGATCTTGCTGCCTTCGACCGGCAGGACGTGCCGTTCGAGCACCTGGTCGAGGCGCTCAACCCGCAACGCTCGCTGGGGCGGCATCCGCTGTTCCAGACCATGGTGTCGTACCTGGGGGAGGCCGACCGGGCCTGGCACCTCGGGCGGCTGCGGGTCGAGACCGAGCACGTCCGGCAGCAGGTCGCCATGTTCGATCTGTCGTTCGACTTCTTCGAGACGCGGGACGGGGTGCGGGGCGAGCTCGAGTACGCCACCGACCGCTGGGATCGCGACACGGCCGAGGTGCTGGTGGCGCGGCTGCAGCGGGTGCTGGCGGCCGACCCGGCGTTGCCGCTCAGCCGGATCGACGTGCTCGACCAGGCCGAGCGGGCCCGGCTGCTCGCGTTCCCCGCGGAGGCGGCCGCGCCCAGGTCCATCGTGGACCTTTTCGCGACTCAGGCGGAATCCACGCCGCACGCCACCGCCTTGGTCTCGGGCGGCCGCTCCTGGACGTTCGCCGAGCTCGACGACTGGACGTCGCGGTTGGCCGGGGCGCTGGCCGCGCACGGCATCGGGCCGGGCCGCCTGGTCGCGCTGGCCACCGCGCGGCCGTACACCGTGCCCGCGCTGCTCGGCGTGCTCAAGTCGGGCGCCGCCTATCTGCCGCTCGACTCGTACCAGCCGGCGGCCCGGATCGGGGCCATGCTCAACGACGCCCGTCCGGCCCTGCTGGTGACGACGGCCGGCGCCGACCTGCCGTGGAGCGGGCCCCGGGTCGTGGTCGGCGCGACCGCCCCGGCCGCCGAACCGTTGCCGCCGCGCCGGATCGACCCGCTCGACCCCGCGTACGTCATCTACACCTCGGGCTCGACCGGCCGGCCCAAGGGTGTGGTGGTGCCGCATCAGGGCATCGCCAATCTGTTCGCCAGCCACCGTCGTACGCTCATGCCGGGACCCAAGCGGCGGGTCGCGCATGTCGCGTCGTTCACGTTCGACGGGTCCTGGGAGCCGCTGATCTGGCTGCTCGACGGGCACGCGTTGCACGTGCTGGACGACGACGAGTACCGCGACGCGGGCGCGCTCGTGCCGCGGCTGCGCGAGCAGAACGTCGACGTGCTCGACGTGACGCCGACCTACCTGCGCGAGCTGATCCCGGCCGGGGTGCTCGACGTGGGCCTGGCCGTGCTGCTGGTCGGCGGCGAGGCGATCGATCCGCAGCTGTGGGCCCGAATTTCCGCCGTACGAGGTCTGGCCGTCCACGATCTGTACGGGCCGACCGAGGCGTCGGTCGACGCCTACGGCTGGCACGGCCCCTCCCGTACGCCGTATCAGCTCGACAACGTCCGGACCTACCTGCTCGACGGGGCGTTGCAGCCGGTGCCGCCGGGCGTTCTCGGCGAGCTCTACGTAGCCGGGGACGGCCTCGCTCAGGGTTATCTGAACCGGCCCGCGCTGACGGCGGAACGCTTCGTGGCCGATCCCTACGGTCCCGGGCGGATGTACCGCACGGGCGACCTGGCTCGCTGGAACCGGGACGGCGTCCTGGAGTTCGCGGGCCGGGTCGACGGCCAGGTCAAGGTGCGGGGCTTCCGCATCGAGCTGGGGGAGATCGAAGCTGCGCTGGGTGGTCAGGCCGCGGTGATCGTGCGTGACGGCCGGTTGGTCGCCTACACCGTGGGTGAGCCGCGCGACGTCCGCGGGGTCTTGCCGGACTACATGGTTCCGGCGGCATTCGTCCAAGTCGAAACCCTTCCCCGTACGGTGGCCGGCAAGCTCGACACGGCCGCCCTGCCCGATCCCGACTTCTCGGCGTTGTCGACCGGGCGGGCGGCGCGCACCACCCGCGAGCAGCAGTTGTGCGACCTGTTCGCCGAGGTGCTGGGCCTGCCGACGGTTAGCATCGACGACGACTTCTTCGCCCTCGGTGGCCACTCGCTGCTGGTCATGCGCCTCGCCGGACGCGTCCGGGCGGTGCTGGGCGTCGACCTGCCGGTGCGCGCCGTGTTCGACACCCCGACCGTGGCCGCGCTGCTGCCCAAGCTGACCGGCTCGACCCGGGCGCCCCTGGTGCGTCGCGACCGACCGGCTCGGGTGCCGCTCTCGTTCGCCCAGCAGCGGCTGTGGTTCCTCTACAAGCTCGAGGGCCCGAACCCGACCTACAACATCCCGATCGCCTGGCGCCTGCGCGGCCACCTCGACCGGGACGCGCTGACCGCGGCCGTGCACGACGTGGCCACCCGCCACGAGACGCTACGTACCGTCTTCCCCGAGGTCGACGGCACGCCTTACCAGCACCTGCTCGATGTCGAAGCGGTGCCGGTGACGTTCCACGACGGCCCGTTCGACGACACCGCGGCCGAGCACGCGTTCGAACTCGACCGTGAAGCGCCCCTGCGCGTCGACGTCTTCGCCGACGCGCCCGGCGAGCATGTGCTGCTTTTGCTGTTGCATCACGTGGCGGGCGACGAGTGGTCCGAGGAACCGCTGAGAACCGAACTGACCCTGGCGTACGAGGCCCGTCGCGCCGGCCGGCCGCCGGAGTTCCCGCCACTACCCGTCCACTACGCCGATTTCGCGCTGTGGCAACGGGATCTGGTGCTGGACGCCCAGGTCGAGGGCTGGCGCGCTGCCCTCACCGGGCTGCCCGAACAGCTGGAGCTGCCGTACGACCGCCCGCGCCCGGCCGAGGCCAGCCACCAGGGCGAAGTGGTCGAGTTCGCCGTCCCCGACGCGGTTTCCGAGCGACTGCGGGCCCTCTCCCGCGCCACCGGCACCAGCCTGTTCATGGTCGTGCAGGCGGCCGTGGCCACACTGCTGACCAAGCTGGGCGCGGGCACCGACATCCCGCTCGGCTCGCCGGTCGCCGGCCGCCCCGACACCGCCGTCGACAACCTGGTCGGCTTCTTCGTCAACACGCTGGTGCTACGCACCGACACCTCGGGCGACCCGACATTCCGCGACCTGCTGGCCCGGGTCCGCGAGACCGACCTGGCCGCGTTCGACCGCCAGGACGTACCGTTCGAGCACCTGGTCGAGGCGCTCAACCCGCAACGCTCGCTGGCCCGGCACCCCCTGTTCCAGACGATGGTGTCCTACCTGCCCGGCACCAGCGACACGTGGCAACTGGCCGACCTCGACGGACACCCCGAACCGGTAGGCCACCGCGCAGCCATGTTCGACCTGTCCTTCGACTTCACCGACACCCCCACCGGCGGCATCGAGGGCACCCTGGAATTCACCACCGACCTGTTCGACCCGGAGACGGCCCGCACCTTCGTAGACCGTCTGCAGCGGATCCTGGCCGCCGACCCGGCGCTACCCCTAAGCCGCATCGACGTACTGAACCCAGAGGAACGGTCCCGCTTCTTCCCAGCTCCGATGGCAGGCCCGACGACGGTCGCGGCGGGAGGGGTTTCGACCGCAGGCCCGCTCCCGGCGGTGGACCCGGTGGGAGTGGCTTCAGGTGCAGGTTCGATCCCGACGGTGGGCGCGGTGGGGGCAGCTTCAGTTGCGGGCTCGTTCCCGACGACGGGCGTGGTGGGAGCGTTCTCCGCGACGATCGTGGACGTCTGGCGCGAGCAGGCCGGCCGGGACGGACGCGCCCTGGTGGCGGGCGGGCGCGAATGGACGTTCGCCGAGCTGGACGACTGGTCCGACCGCTTCGCCGCCGTCCTGGCCGGGCGGGGGATCGGCCGGGGCGACCTGGTCGCGCTGGCCACACCACGCCCGCTGACGGTGCCCGCCATCCTGGCCGTGCTGAAGACCGGCGCCGCCTACCTCCCCGTCGACGACGTCCACCAGCCCATCGAGCGCATCGCCGCGATGTTCGCCGACGCCCGTCCCGCCCTGGTGCTGACCACGAGCGACCGCGCCCTACCGGCAACGGCCGACAACGACGCCTCCTCACCGCCCACGAAACGAACCGTTTCGTCTCGTGGCGGGGTGGGTGGGCCGCAGCGGCTGTTGCTGGACGATCCTGCGCTGTTCGATGGGCCTGTTGCGAGCCCGGCCGGGCCGCGGGCGGACGATCCGGCGTACGTCATCTACACCTCCGGATCGACCGGGCGGCCGAAGGGCGTTGTGGTGCCGCATCGCGGTCTCGCCAACCTGCTGGCGACCCACCGCGAGCGGTTTGTTCAAGGGCGCGACCGCAATGTCGCCCATGTCGCGTCGTTCACGTTCGACGGGTCGTGGGAGCCGTTGATCTGGATGTTTGCTGGGCACACGCTGCATGTGCTGGATGACGACGAGTACCGGGACGACGCGGCTTTGGTTGGCTACGTCCGGGAGCACAGCGTCGACGTGCTCGACGTGACGCCGACTTATCTGCGGCAGCTTGTTCCCGCGGGCGTTCTCGAGGCGGGACTGCGCACGCTGCTGGTCGGTGGCGAGGCGATCGATCCGCAACTGTGGGCGCAGATTTCCGCCGTTCCCGGTCTGGACTGTTATGACCTGTACGGGCCGACCGAGGCGTCGGTCGACGCGTACGGATGGCACGGGCCGGAGCGGGCGGCCTACCAGCTGTCCAACGTGCGCACTTACCTTCTCGATGCCTCATTGCAGCCGGTGCCGCCCGGCGTGCTGGGTGAGCTCTACGTAGCCGGCGAAGGGCTCGCGCACGGCTACCTCAACCGGGCCGCCCTGACCGCGGAACGGTTCGTGGCCGACCCGTACGGTCCGGGCCGGATGTATCGCACCGGGGACCTCGCCCGCTGGAACAAGGCCGGCGCCCTGGAATTCGCCGGGCGGGCCGACGGCCAGGTCAAGGTGCGTGGCTTCCGGATCGAGCTGGGCGAGATCGAGGCCGCCCTGGGTGGTCAGGCCGCGGTGATCGTCCGTGACGGCCGGTTGGTGGCCTACACCGTGGGCGAGCCCCGCGACGTGAGCGGTGTGTTGCCCGACTACATGGTTCCGGCGGCCTTCGTCCAGGTCGAGGCGCTGCCGCGGACGGTGGCGGGCAAGCTCGACGTGGCCGCCCTGCCCGACCCGGACTTCTCGGCGCTGAGCCGGGGCCGGGAGGCGCGGGACGACCGCGAGCAGGTGCTGTGCGACCTGTTCGCCGAAGTGCTCGGGCTGCCCCGGGTCGGCGCCGACGACGACTTCTTCGCGCTGGGCGGGGACAGCATCGTCTCGATCCAGCT
Organism: Paractinoplanes aksuensis; assembly: GCF_024137025.1. Classification (GTDB taxonomy): domain Bacteria; phylum Actinomycetota; class Actinomycetes; order Mycobacteriales; family Micromonosporaceae; genus Actinoplanes; species Actinoplanes aksuensis. The sequence continues at coordinate 83,866 of NZ_JAMYJR010000035.1, read as the reverse complement.
CGTCAGCCGGGCCCGCGCGGCCGGGCTGGCCATCAGCCCGCGTGACGTGTTCCGCCACAAGACGCCGGAGGGGCTGGCCCGCGAGGTCACTGTCGAACCGGTCGTTGTCGAGGAGCCGCGCGAGGCGTGGGGGAGCGCGCCGCTGACCCCGGTCATGCGCTGGTTGTTCGAAGTGGACGGTCCGATTCGCGGCTACAGCCAGTCGATGCTGCTGCGGGCGCCCGACGGGCTCACCGCCGCGCGGCTGACCGAGGTCTTGCAGGCGGTCGTCGACCGGCACGACATCCTGCGGGCCCGGATCACCGCCGATGGCCTCGACATCCCCGAGCCGGGCGCGCCGGTCGACGTCGTGACCGAATTGGCGTACGACGAAAGCGCTCTTCCGGTTATTGCCGCAGCCGCCCGGGATCGGCTGGATCCGGCCGCCGGTGTGCTGCTGCAAGCGGTGCTATTGCATCCGGGGCACGTGCTGCTCGTCGTGCATCACCTCGCGGTCGACGGTGTTTCGTGGCGCATCCTGCTGCCCGACCTGGAAGCGGCCTGGGCCGGAAAGCCGCTGGAGCGCGGCGGCACCTCGTTCCGCCGCTGGGCTCGCGAACTCGACCGGCTGGCCGGCGATCCGCGGACCACGGCCCAGATCCCGTACTGGAAAGAAGTTCTGGACTCTCCGGGGACAGCGTTCACCGAGCGCCCGCTGGACCCGGCGCGCGACACGGTCGGCACCAGCGAGGAGTTCGCGCTCGTGCTGCCGCCCGAGGAGACCGCGCCGCTGCTGACCAGCGTGCCGGTGGCCTTCCACGCAGGCGTCAACGACGTGCTGCTGACCGGGCTAGCCCTCGCCCTGCGCGACTGGAACGGCGGCGGGCTCATCATGCTCGAGGTTCACGGCCGCGAGGAACACCTGGTCGCCGGGGCGGACCTGTCGCGCACGGCCGGTTGGTTCACCACCGAATTTCCCGTACGGCTGGACCTCGGCGCCGAGAATGCCGGGGACGCGCTCAAGACCGTCAAGGAGCGGCTGCGCGCGGTCCCGGACAACGGGCTCGGCTTCGGGCTGCTGCGGCTGTCCGGCGTACGGGAAATGATCGGATTCAACTATCTCGGGCGCTTCGCCGCCGGGGACGCCGGGGACCAGCCCTGGCAGCCGGCCGGAGAGGGCTGGGGCGGTGGCGCCGACGACGCGATGCCGGCCGACCATCCGCTCGAGATCAACGCCACCGCCGAGGACCACGCCGACGGTCCCCGGCTCACCGCGACCTTCACCTGGCCGCGGGGCCTGCTCAGCGGCGAGCGGGTGCACGATCTGGCCGACCGCTGGCGGGCCGCGCTGCGGCTGCTGGCGGCCGATCAGGACGCGGGCGGGCACACCCCGTCCGACCTCGACCTGGTCTCGCTCAGCCAGGACGACATCGACAGTTTCGAGGCCGAGTTCGCCGATCTCGACGCCGAGTGGGAGACGCAGTGACCGTCAAGAAGTCCGGGCTCGAGGACGTTTTGCCGCTGACGCCGCTCCAGGAGGGCCTGCTGTTCCACGCCCTCTTCGACGCCGACGCGCCCGACGTCTACACCGTCTCGATGACGCTGGAGCTGACCGGCCCGCTCGACCCCGCGCGCCTGCGCGACGCCGGGCAGGCGCTGCTGGACCGGCACGCCAACCTGCGCGCGGGCTTCCGCCGCACCGCCAAAGGAACCACGGTGGCGGCGATCCCCACGCGGGCGCGTCTGCCGTGGACGGCGCTCGACGCGTCCTCGGTCGCCGAGGCCGAGCGTCTGGTCGACGAGGACCGGCAGCGCCGCTTCGATATGGCCCGGCCGCCCCTGCTGCGCATGATGCTCGTGCGCCTCGGCCCGGACCAGCACCGGCTCACCATCGCCCACCACCACATCCTGCTCGACGGCTGGTCGGCGCCGATCCTGGTCAGGGAACTGCTCGACCTGTACGCCCGGCCGGGCTCGCTGCCCCCGGCCACGCCCTACAAGGCATACCTGGCCTGGCTCTCCAAATGGGACAAGAAAGCAGCCGCCGAGGCGTGGCAGCAGGCTCTGTACGGCCTGGACGAGCCAACCCGCCTCGCCCCGGCCGCGCGGGACGAAACGTCTCGTCTCGGCGAGGCAGGCGGGGCGGGCGAGGCCGGCGCCGGGCCCGCGCCGGTGGGGCCCGCCGGGGTGGCGACCGCGCTCGACGAAGACCTCAGCGCCCGCCTCACCGGACTGGCCCGCGCGCACGGTCTCACCCTCAACACGCTTGTCCAGGCGGCCTGGGGTCTCCTGGTGTCCCGCACGACCGGGCGCGACGACGTCGTCTTCGGCGCCACCGTCTCGGGCCGGCCGCCGCAACTGCCGGGCGTCGAGTCGATGATCGGGCTGTTCATCAACACCGTTCCCGTACGGGTTCGGCTGCGTGCCGACGAGGCCGTGCGCGACCTGCTCACCCGTCTGCAGGACGAGCAGGCCGCCCTCATCGAGCATCAGTACCTCGGGCTGGCCGACATCCAGCGCCTCGCCGGCCATGGCGAGCTGTTCGACACCCTGACTGTCTTCGAGAGCTACCCGGCCGACGACGGCGACCCGGTTCCCGGGCTGAGCGTCACCCAGATCGACGACCAGGACGCCACCCACTACCCGCTCGTCCTGATCGCCGAGCCCGGCGACCGGATCGGCCTCGAGATCCGCTACCGCGCCGACGTCGTGCCCTCCGAGCGGGCCGAGGAGATGCTGGCCCGCCTGACCCGCGTCCTCGGAGCCTTCGCCGCCGACCCGGCCACACCGGTCGGCCGGATCAGCCTGCTGGCCGAAGCCGAACGCGCGACCGTGCTCGGCGAGTGGGCCGGCAGCGTCGAGGGCATCCCGCTCACCACTTTCCCGCAGCGGTTCGCCGAGATGGCTGCCAAGTTCCCCGGCAATACGGCCGTCGTGCTCGGCGACGAGCAGGTCAGCTACGCCGAACTGGACGCGCGTTCGGCCCGGCTGGCGTCGGCGCTGGCCGCGCGGGGCGTGGGCCCGGGCGATGTCGTGGCGATCGCGCTGCCCCGTTCGACCGACCTCGTCACCGCGCTGGTCGGCGTGCTGCGCTCGGGCGCGGCCTATCTCGCGCTCGACCTCGACTACCCGGCCGACCGGCTCGCCTACATGATCGAGGACGCGCGGCCGGCCTGTGTGGTGACCCGATCCGAGGTGCCGGGCGGGCTGCCGGTGGTCGACGTGGCCTCCGACGGCGACGCGATCCCGCGCGAACCGAGTCTGCTCGACGCGGCGTACGTCATCTACACCTCGGGCTCGACCGGCAAGCCCAAGGGCGTCGTGGTTACCCACGAGGGAGCCTCCAAGCTGCTCGCCACCCAGCAGCGGCGGCTCGGCCTCGACGAGACGACGCGGAGCACGCTGTTCGCGTCGCCCAGCTTCGACGTCGCGTACTGGGAACTGTGCTGGGCCCTGCTCTCCGGCGGCACGCTGATCGTGGTGCCGTCCGAGCTGCGGGCGCCCGGCGCGCCCCTCGTCGACTACCTGACCAAGCAGGAGGTCACCCAGGTCGCGCTGCCGCCGGCGGTGCTGGGCGCGTTGCCGCCCGGGGTGGAGCTGCCGACCGGCATCACGCTGATGGTCGGCACCGAGGAGGTCCCGGCCCGGCTGGTCGAGCGGTTCGCGGCCGGGCGGCGCATGTTCAACTGCTACGGGCCGACCGAGACCAGCGTCAACGCCACGCTCTACCAGCTGCCCACGGTGGTCACCGGCAGCGTGCCGATCGGTTTCCCGGACCCCGGCCAGACGGCGTACGTGCTCGACAGCGGCCTCAACCCGGTGCCGCCGGGGACGGTCGGCGAGTTGTACCTGGGCGGGCTCGGCCTGGCCCGCGGTTACCTCAACCGGCCCGAGCTGACCTCGGAGCGCTTCGTGGCTGATCCGTTCGGCCGTCCGGGCCGCCGGATGTACCGCACGGGCGACCTGGTCCGCTGGAACTCGGCCGGGGCCCTCGAGTTTGTCGGACGGTCCGACCATCAGGTGAAAATCCGCGGGTTCCGGGTCGAGCTGGGCGAGATCGAGGCCGTCGTGGCCGCGCGGCCCGGCGTGCGGCAGGCCGCCGTGGTGCTGCGCACCGACAACGGGGTCAAGCGCATCGTGGCGTACGTGGTGGGCCGCGACGACCTGCGGGCCGAGGTGGCCGCCGTGCTGCCCGACCACATGGTGCCCTCGGCGTTCGTGCAGCTCGACGCGTTGCCGGTGTCGGTCAACGGCAAGCTCGACCAGAAGGCCCTGCCCGCGCCCGAATTCGGGGCCGGCGCCGGTGGCCGCCGGCCGCGCACCCCGCGCGAGAAGCTGCTGTGCGACGTGTTCGCCGACGTGCTCGGCGTCCCGGCGCTCGGCATCGACGACGACTTCTTCGCCCTCGGCGGCGACAGCATCATGTCGATGCAGCTCGTCGGCCGGGCCCGCGCGGCCGGCCTGGTGCTGACCCCGCGCCAGGTGTTCCAGCAGCGCACCCCGGCCCGGCTGGTCGCCGTCGCCGGCACGGTATCGGGCGCCGACGCCGTGCCGGCCGCCCTGTCGCTGATCACGCTGACCGACGCCGACCGGCGAGAACTGGCCGCGCTGGCCGGTGACGTGCGCGAGGTGCTGCCGCTGTCCCCCCTGCAGAGCGGCCTGCTGTTCCACACCCTGCTCGACGACACCGGCCCCGACGTCTACACCGTCCGCATGGTGCTGAACCTGTCCGGCCCGATCGACGCCCTCCGCCTGCGTGCGGCCGCCCAGTCCCTCCTCAACCGCCACGGCAACCTGGCCGCCTCCTTCCACCACCTCTCGTCCGGTACGGCGGTCAGCGTCGTCCCCACGTCGGCCGCCCTCACCTGGACGGAAGCCGACGTGACAGTGGCGCCGCCCGACGGATCGACCATCGCGCCAGAGGCCGACCCCTCTGTCGGCGCCGCCCCTGGCCGGACGCCCCGTGCCGCGCCCGATACCCCGGATATTTCCGTGGGTGCTGGCCTCTCTATGGACGCTGATCGTTCCGAGGGCGTTGACCCGTTTGTGAGCGCTGCACGTTCCGAGGGCGTTGGCCCGTTTGTGAGCGCTGCACGGTCCGAGGGCGTTGACCCGTCTGCTAGCGCTGATCGGTTCGAGAGCGTCGGTCGCCTTGACGAGGCCGCCTGGGAGCGGTTGCTGGCCGAGCAAGGGAGGCGGTTCGATCCGGCGGTGGGACCGCTCGTGCGGTTCGCGCTGGCCCGCACGGGGCCCGCCGAGCACCGGCTCGTCATCACGTTGCACCACCTGTTGCTGGACGGGTGGTCGCGCGGGCCGCTGATGGCCGAGCTGTCGGCCCTCTACCGCTCGGCCGAGGCCCCGTCGGCGATCCGGCCCTACCGCGACTACCTGGCCTGGCTGACCGGGCAGGACCGCCGCGTCGCCGAACAGGCCTGGGCGTCCGCGCTGCAGGGCCTGACCGAGCCGACCCGCGTCGCGCCGGGGGAGGGCCAGCGGGCCGCGCTGACCCCCGCGGTCGTCGAAGCGACCTTGAACGAGGAGCGGACGGCGGCCCTGACCGCGCTGGCCCGCTCACGCGGACTAACCCTGAACACGGTCGTGCAGGCCGCTTGGGCGCTGCTGCTGGCCCGCCTGACCGGCCGCGACGACGTGGTTTTCGGCGCGACGGTCTCCGGCCGCCCCGCGCAGCTGCCCGGCGTCGAGGACATGATCGGCCTGTTCATCAACACCGTTCCCGTGCGGGTCCGGCTGCGCCCCGACGAGCCCGTGAGCACGCTGCTCGCCCGCCTCCAGGACGAGCAGTCCGCCCTGATGGAACACCAGTACCTGAGCCTGACCGACATCCAGCGCGCCGCGGGCGGCGGCGAACTGTTCGACACGCTGCTGGTCTTCGAGAACTACCCCGACAACGAGGACGCGGGCGACGACGGCGGCCTGCCCATCACCGGCACCGACGGTCACGACGCCACCCACTACCCGCTGACACTGATCGCCGAGCCCGGTGACACTCTGCGCCTGGCCGTCGAATACCGCCCGGATCTGTTCGAGGCCGCTCACGCCACCCGCCTGGCCGACGCCTTGCGAAACATCGTCGACGCCCTCACGAGCGGTCTGGACGCACCCGTCGGCCGGATCGGCCTGCTCCCGTCCCTGCCCGCCGGGGGCGAAGGTGTGGTGGTGCCCGGCGCGAGCGTGCTGTCCGGCCGCGACCGGGCTCAGGGAGATGCCCCGATCGGCGGTTCGTTCCGAAGCGCCGGCCCGGACCTGAGCACCGGCACCCTACCCGAGCTGCTCACGGCGCAGGCGGCCGCGACCCCGGACGCCACTGCGGTGATCGGCCCGGACGGGGAGGAACTGACCTACCGCGAGTTGGACGAACGCTCGGACCGGCTGGCCCGGGTGCTGGCCGCGGCGGGCGCGGGCCCGGAGACGGTGGTGGCGATCGCCCTACCGCGTTCGGTCGACCTGGTCGTGGCGATCCACGCCGTCGAGAAGGCCGGCGCCGCCTACCTGCCGCTCGACCTCGACCACCCCCGCGCCCGCCTCGACGCCATGCTCGCCGACGCCCAGCCGGTCGCCGTGATCGCCACCGACTCCACCCTCTTCCCCGGTGCGCTCATCACGCCCTCAGCCTTGAGCGACACGACGCCAGAACTGAGCGATGCGCTCACCGTGCCGATCACGCTGGTCGGGCCGCGCAATCCGGCCTACGTCATCTACACCTCGGGGTCGACCGGGAAGCCCAAGGGCGTGGCCGTCGAGCACGCCGGCATCGTCAACCGGTTGCGGTGGATGCAGCACGAGTACGGGCTGACCGCTGGCGACCGCGTGCTGCAGAAGACGCCGGCCGGGTTCGACGTGTCGGTGTGGGAATTCTTCTGGCCACTCATTACCGGCGCCGCCCTGGTCGTGGCCAAGCCGGACGGGCACCGCGACCCGGCCTACCTGGCCGAGCTCATCCAGCGCGAGTCTGTCACCACCGTCCACTTCGTGCCGTCGATGCTGGCCGCCTTCCTGGCCGAGCCGGCCGCCGCCGGGTGCACCTCGCTGCGCCGGGTCATCTGCAGCGGCGAGGCCCTGCCGACAGCCCTGGCCGAGCGCTTCCGCGAGCTGCTGCCGCAGGCCGAGCTGCACAACCTCTACGGCCCCACCGAAGCCTCGATCGACGTCACCTCCTGGCCCGCCGCGCGCGGCACCGGCCACGGCACCGTGCCCATCGGCGGCCCGGTCTGGAACACCCGGGTCAGCGTGCTCGACGCCTTTCTGCGGCCCGTTCCCGCCGAGGTGCCCGGCGAGCTCTACCTCTCCGGCGTCCAGCTGGCCCGCGGCTATCGGAACCGCCCCGACCTCACCGCCGACCGTTTCGTGGCCGACCCGTTCGGCGCCCCCGGCGAGCGCATGTACCGCACCGGCGACCAGGTTCGCTGGCTCGAGCCGGGCGTGCTCGAGTTCCTGGGCCGTGGCGACGGTCAGGTCAAGATCCGCGGGCTGCGCGTCGAGCTGGGCGAGATCGAGGCCGCCCTCACGGCCCAGCCCGGCGTCGACACCGCCGTCGTCCTGCTGCGCGAGGACCGCCCCGGTGTTGCGCATCTGGTGGCGTACCTAATCGGCAGTGACCCCGTCGATGAGGAGTCCTTGCGCCGGGTTTTGCCTGATCACATGGTGCCGACCGCGTTCGTGCGGCTCGACGCGCTGCCGGTCTCGGTCAACGGCAAGCTCGACCGGGCCGCGCTGCCCGCTCCCGACTTCGCCGCCGCCTCGACCGGGACGGCCGCGCGCAATCCGCGCGAACAACTGTTGAGCGAATTGTTCGCCCAGGTGCTCGGGGTGCCGTCGGTCGGGGTCGACGACGACTTCTTCCGGCTCGGTGGCGACAGCATCGTCTCGATCCAGCTGGCCGGGCGGGCCCGCGCGGCCGGGCTGTCGCTCACGTTGCGGCAGATCTTCCAATTGCGTACGCCCGCAGCCCTCGCCGCCGCGGCCGGAGCGGCCTTCACCGCGGAGTCCGGTGGCGGCGCCCTCGTCGAGCTGACCGACGCCGAGACGGCCGAGATCGCGGCTCTGGGTCTCGACGTGGCCGAAGTGCTGCCGTTGTCGCCGCTGCAAGCGGGCCTCTTGTTCCACGCCGCGTTCGACGACGGCGGGCTCGACCTCTACACCGTGCAGATGGTGTTCGACCTGCCCGCGACCGTCGATCCGGCCCGGCTGCGGTCGGCCGCGCAGGCCCTGCTGCAGCGGCACGCCAACCTGCGCGCTTCGTTCCACCAGCTGGGCTCCGGCCGCCCGGTGGCCGTTGTCGCCCGTGGCGCGGTGCTGCCGTGGGCCGAGGTCGACCTGACCGCCGACGACGGCGACGAGGCCTGGCAGCAGTGCCTGGCCGAGGAGGGCCGCCGCTTCGACCCGGCCGTCGCGCCGCTGCTGCGCATGTTGCTCGCCCGCACCCGCGGGGGTTACCGCCTGGTGCTCACCCACCAGCACATGCTGCTCGACGGCTGGTCGCGCGGCCCGCTCATGGACCAGCTGGCCGCCCTCTACGCGGGCCCTGGCGACGCCGAACCCGTGCCCTACCGCGACTTCCTGGCCTGGCTGGGCGGGCAGAACCGCACCGCGGCCGAGGACGCCTGGCGCACCGCTCTGGAGGGTGTGGCCGACGCGACCCGCCTCGCCCCGGCCGACCCGCAGCGCGAACCGATCGTTCCTTCATTGATCGAGCACGAACTGCCGCTCGAAGTGAGCGCATCGCTCACCGCCCTGGCCCGTTCGCGCGGCCTCACACTGAACACGCTCGTGCAGACGGCCTGGAGCATCGTGCTCGGGCGACTCACCGGGCGGGACGACGTCGTGTTCGGGGCGACCGTTTCGGGCCGGCCCGCACAACTGCCCGGCGTCGAGCAGATGATCGGGCTGTTCATCAACACCGTTCCCGTACGGGTCCGGATCGACCCCGCCGAGCCGGCGCAAGCGCTGCTCGACCGCGTCCAGAACGAGCAGTCCGCTCTGCTCGACCACCAGTACCTGGGCCTGGCCGACATCCAGCGGCTGGCCGGCGTGGGCGAGCTGTTCGACACGCTGCTGATCGTCGAGAACTATCCGGACCGCGCCGAGGACGGCCCCGACACGCTGCTGAGCGCGGCCGAGGCCGGTGGCCGTGACGCCACCCACTACCCGCTGACCTGGGTCGTCGACCCGGGCGAGCAGCTACGGGTCGGCCTCGAGCATCGGGCCGACCTGTTCCCGGCCCCGGTCGCGACCCGGCTCGTGGCCGCCGTGACCGCGGTCCTGACCGCCTTCGCCATCGACCCGTCGCGCCCGGTGGGCCGGCTCGACCTGGTGGTGGACGAGGACCGCACCGGCGGGAACCCGTCGTCACCCGGTCGCCCCAGCGAACGCAAGAACGCGCAGGCCGCCGAGCGGAGTGCGGCAAACGCGCAAGTGGCTGAGCGACCTTCCACGGACGCGCAGCTCGAGCAGGGCGACCCGACGATTGCCCAGATCTTCGAGCGGCAGGCGGCCGATTCGCCCGACGAGCTCGCGGTCGTGTGCGGCGACGTGCGCTGGACCTTCGCCGAGCTGAACGTCCGGGCCAACAAGCTGGCCCGGCTGCTGGTGGCCCGGGGCGCCGGTCCCGAGGACGTGGTCGCCCTGGTGCTGCCGCGCACGGCCGACGCGATCACGGCGATCCTGGCCGTGCTCAAGAGCGGCGCGGCCTACCTGCCCATCGACCCCGCGTACCCGGAGGCCCGGCGCGCGGCGATGATCGAGGACGCCCGGCCGTTGCTGGTCGTCGGGTCCGGCGGCCTGCGGGTGGACGACGCCGCCGTGCTCGCCCAGCCCGGCCACAACCTGGGCGACGACGAGCGCGTCCGGCCGGCCCGGGCCCAGCACCCGGCGTACGTCATCTACACCTCGGGCTCGACCGGGCGCCCCAAGGGCGTGGTGGTGACCCACCGCAACCTGGTCAACCTGTTCCGCAGCCACCGCGACCAGCTGCACCGTCCGGCGCAGGCCCGCACCGGCCGCCGCCACCTGCGGGTCGGGCACGCGTGGTCGTTCGCCTTCGACGCGTCCTGGCAGCCCCAGCTGTGGCTGCTCGACGGGCACGCCCTGCACATCGTGACCGAGCAGACCCAGCGCGACCCCGAGCTGCTGGCCCGGCAGATCCGCGACGAGGGCATCGACTTCATCGAGCTCACCCCGTCCCACTTCGCCCAGGTGGCCGACGCCGGGCTGATCCGTGACGGCCGCTGCCCGCTGGCCGTGGTCGGGGTCGGCGGCGAGGCCATCCCGCCCGCGCTGTGGGCCCGGCTGGGCAGCCTGCCCGGCACCGACGCGTTCAACCTGTACGGGCCGACCGAGGCCACGGTGGACGCGTTGTCGGCCCGCATCGCCGACGCCCCGGCCCCGGTGATCGGCCGGGCCGTGGCCGGGGCCCGGGCCTACGTGCTCGACAACGCGCTGCGGCCGGTGCCGACCGGCATCGCGGGCGAGCTCTACGTGGCCGGCGAAGGACTGGCCCGCGGCTACCTGGGGCGGGCCGGGCAGACGGCCGAGCGGTTCGTCCCCGACCCGTACGGCCCTTCCGGCAGCCGCATGTACCGCACCGGCGACCTCGTGCGCTGGACCGAGCAGGGCCAGGTCGAGTACCTGGGCCGGGTCGACGAGCAGGTGAAGATCCGCGGCTACCGGGTCGAGCTGGGCGAGATCGAGTCGGTGCTCGCCGCGCAGCCCGGGGTGGCCGAGGCCGTCGTGCTGGCCCGGACCGACCGGCCCGGGGTGCACCTGCTGGCCGGGTACGTCGTCGCGCCGGAGGACTTCGACCTGGACGCGTTGCGGGCCTCGGTCGCGAACGAGCTGCCCGACTACATGGTGCCGTCGGCCCTGATCCGGCTGGACCGGCTGCCCACCCTGGCCAACGGCAAGATCAACCGGGCCGCCCTGCCCGCGCCCTCGTTCGCCGCGGCGGGGGAGGGGCGCGCGCCCGAGACCGACCGGGAACGGATTCTGGGCGAGGTCGTCGCGACCGCGCTGGGGCTGCCCGCGGTCGACGCCGAGACGGACTTCTTCCTGCTCGGCGGGGACAGCATCGTGGCCATGCGGCTGGTCGGGCTGGCCCGCGCGGCGGGGCTGCGGCTGACCCCGCGGCAGATCTTCGCCGAGCGTACGGTCGAACGCCTGGCCCTGGTGGCCACGGCCGCGGTGCCGGCCGAGGACCGGGCGGGCGACGGCGTGGGCCGCTTCCCGCTGACGCCGGTGATGCGGTGGCTCAGCGAGGTCGACGGGCCGACGGCGGGCTTCAACCAGTCGGCGGTCGTCCAGGTGCCCGCCAACCTCGGCTGGGAGCCGCTGCTGACCGCGTTGCAGGCCCTGGCCGACAAGCACGACATGCTGCGCGCCCGCTTCTCCCGGCGGGCCGGCGGCGACGATGCGGCCGACGGGACCGCTGGCTGGACCGTCGAGGTGCCCCCGCCGGGCTCGTCACGGGCCACCGAGTGGACGACCCGCATCGACGTCACCGGCCGCAACATGTGGGAAGCCGTGGCCGAGCAGGCGAAGATCGCCCAGGCCGAACTCGACATGATCCGGGTGGTCTGGCTGGACGCCGGACCGTCCGCGCCGGGCCGGTTGCTGCTGCTGATTCACCACCTGGCCGTCGACGGCGTCTCGTGGCGGGTGCTGCTGCCCGAACTCGGCGCCTTCTGGCGCGATGCGGCAGCCGGGCGCACCCCCGACATCACCCCGACGGCGACCTCGTTCCGCCGCTGGGCGACCGGCCTGGCGGCCCAGGCCGTCGACCCGGCCCGGGTGGCCGAGCTGCCGATGTGGACCGAGATCGTGGGCAAGGGCCAGCCCCTGCCCGTACGCCGGCCGCTGGATCCCACCGTCGACGTCGCGTCGACATTGCTCGACGTCTCGTTGGCGCTGCCCGTCGACGTGACCGAGGCCCTGCTGACCCGGGTGCCGGCGGCGCTCGGGGCGACCATCAACGACGTGCTGCTGGGCGCGCTCGGGGTGGCCGTCACCCGTTGGCGCGGTGGCGACGCCGTCCTGGTCGCCCTGGAAGGACACGGCCGCGAGGAGCACCTGGTGGCCGGGGCCGACCTGTCCGGTACGGTGGGCTGGTTCACCAACATCTTCCCGGTGTGCCTGGACACGGCCGGCATCGACGTCGAGGCCGGGGGCGCCGCCGTCGCCGAGGCGGTCGGGCGCGTACGCAAGCATTTGGCCTCTCTGCCCGACAACGGCATGGGGTACGGGCTGCTGCGGTACCTCAACCCGTCGACCGGCCCGGAACTCGCGGCCCTGCCGCATCCGCCGATCCAGTTCAACTACATGGGCCGGTTCGACTTTCCCGAGGCCGCCGACTGGGAGTACGCCCCCGAGGCCGAGGCGGCCGAGAACGGCGCCGACGACGCCATGCCCGAGACGTACGAGCTGGTCGTCAACGCCCAGACCGAGGACCGCGCCGGCGGCCCCCAACTCACTGCCACCTGGGCCTGGCCGTCGGCCGTGCTGACCGAGGATTCGGTCGGCCGCCTGGCCCGCGGCTGGTTCGACGCATTGCAGGCGCTGGCGATCCACGTCAGCGACAACCACGAGGAGAACCGATGAGCACCAACCCGTTCGACAACGCCGAGGGCACGTTCCTGGTGCTGGTCAACGACGAGAACCAGCACAGCCTGTGGCCGGCCTTCGCCGAGGTGCCGGCGGGCTGGCGTACGGCGTTCGGCCCGGCCCCGCGCCCGGAGTGCGTCGACTACGTCAACACCAACTGGACCGACATGCGGCCGCAGAGCCTGATCGACGCCGACCGCTGACGAGTCTCAAGGTGTGAGCAGCTGGGCGAACTGATTCGCCAGCAGGGCGCCGCTGTGGCCGACGGCGGTGAACGTCCGGTCGGGGCCGTCCGCGCGCTCCAGGGTGACCGTGACCTCGCCGTTGTCGGCCTCGCTGCGCGCGCTCAGCACCGAGGTGGGAGCGATCGTCGAGGCCGGGCCCGCGCCGCGGTCCTGGGCGATCGTGACCAGCCACCAGACCAGGCCGGCCAGCGCGCCCGCCAGGACGACGCCGGTAGTGATCCAGAGCGCCGGCTCGAGCCAGGACGGGCCGCGGCCGGTCGCCGTGGTGGCCACCAGCGCGAGGCTGAACGCGAGCAGGAGCCCGGCCGCGCCCGCCTTGGCCGACTGCTGCCGGGCCGGGCGCACGTCGTGCACGGCCACCTCGTCCGGCCCGAACTCCAGGGTCACGAGCCGGCCGGTCTCGGTGCGCACACGCGGAACTCTCACCCCGCGAGCCTAGACCGCGGAAAACATATAGTAGAGTACGCATGTGAACATGCTTCGGAGTGGGATGGTTGCCTGATGGGCCACGGACACGGGCACGACCACGGCGTCACGGCGACCGGCCGCCACCGGGGGATCCTGGCCGCCGTGCTCGGCATCTCGGTGGTCATCTTCGCCGTCGAGGTCGTCGGCGCGATCCTCACCGGCAGCCTGGCCCTGCTGGCCGACGCCGGGCACGTGCTGGCCGACGCGGGCGGCGTCGCGCTCGCCCTGGGGGCCACCCTGCTCGCGGCCCGTCCGGCCTCGGGCCGCCGGACGTTCGGCTGGGCCCGGGCCGAGATCCTGGCCGCCGCGCTCAACGGCCTGATCCTCAGCGGCATCGGCGTCTACGTGTTCGTCGAGGGTGTGCGCCGGCTGGTGGACCCGGCCGACGTCGAGCCCGGCGGCATGGCCCTGTTCGGCGTGATCGGCCTGGTCGGCAACCTGGTCGGGGTGGCCCTGCTCTACCGGGCCCGCTCGGCCAGCCTGAACATGAAGGGCGCGTTCCTCGAGGTCGCCACGGACACCGCGACCTCGGTCGGCGTGCTGCTGGCGGCCGCTGTGATCGCCCTGACCGGGTTCACCCGGGCCGACCCGATCGTCTCGGTGCTGATCGGGCTCATCATCGTCCCGCGGGCGGTGAAGCTGCTGCGGGAGGCGGTCAGCATCCTGCTCGAGACCGCGCCCGAGCACGTCGACCTCGACCAGATCCGCGAGCACATCACCAATGTCGACCACGTGCTCGACGTGCACGACCTGCACGTGCTCACCGTCACCTCGGGCCTGCCCGTGCTCAGCGCGCACGTGGTGGTCGACGACTCGTGCTTCCTCGACGGCCATGCCCCGCAACTGCTCGACCACCTGCAGACGTGCCTGGCCGGCCACTTCGACGTCGAGCACTCCACGTTCCAGCTCGAGCCGGCCGGCCACGCCGACCACGAGCACCCGACCCATCGCTGAACCGGCGGTAGTGAGCCGGGCCACACCCGCCCGTCGATGGGACGATGGATATCGAAATATTCAGCTATGTTGCTCCGACTGATACACGGGGGAACGGGGCAACAGTGGCTGGACGACGCCTGCTCACCGGCGTGACGAGCACTATCGCGGTGCTGGCCGTGGTGATGACCAACCAACCGGCCGTGGCGGCCCCGCCGCCGACCGAGCCGCCGTCCCGGCAGCGGGTCGCGGCCGACGCCAAGACGCTGGTCCAGCGCGACCGGGCCGTGGTGCGGGGCGGGCCGGACGAGACCTACACGCCGCGCAGTGTGGTGGTGGATGCCGACGGCACCCGGCATGTGCGCATCGACCGTACGTACAAGGGTTTGCCGGTGCTGGGCGGCGACTTCGTCGTGCACTCGCGCCCCGACGGCCGCCTGCGCGACACCACCGTGGCCCAGAAGCAGGCCATCAAGGTGGCGACCAAGCCCGCCGTCACCGCGGCCGAGGCGGCCACCGTCGCCAGGATCCCGGCCGGGAAGCGGACCGCCACCCTCGTCGTCGACGCCGTCGAGGGCCGGCCGGTGCTGGCCTGGAGCATCCTGGCCAACGACCACAACTACATCGTCGACGCGGCCACCGGCGCCCTGCGGCGGAAGATCGACACCGTACATTCCGCCGAGGGCACCGGGCACGGCCAGCTTGCCGGTCAGGTGGCGCTGAGCACCACGAAGCGCGACGACGGGCAGTTCGAGCTGGTCGATCCGGCCCGGGGCAACTCCGAGACCCGCGACGGCCAGAACCTGACCCGCCCCACGCGCGATCAGACGGCGGCCTTCACCGACGCCGACAACGCCTGGGGTGACGGCACGCCGGCCGACCCGGCCACGCTGGCCGTCGATGTGCACCACGGCGTCCAGCAGACCTGGGACTACTTCAAGAACACGTTCGGCCGCAACGGCGTCGCCGACGACGGCCGGGGCACGCTGGCCATCGTCCACGACCGCTACGCCAACGGCAACGCCATGTGGAGCGACGAATGCTTCTGCATGCGGTTCGGGGCCGGCGATATCTACAGCAAAGCGCTGACCTCGCAGGACGTCGTCGCCCACGAGTGGGCGCACGGGGTCACGAGCGCCACCGCGGATCTCCACTACTCGGGGCAGTCGGGCGGGCTCAACGAGTCGACCAGCGACATCTTCGGCACCTTGGTCGAGTTCGCGGCGAACAACCCGGCCGACCCGCCCGACTATCTGATCGGCGAGGAGTCCGACTTCGGTGGCGAAGGGTGGCCGCTGCGCTACATGGCCGACCCGGCCCGCGACGGCGTGTCGGTCAGCTGCTGGGACGGCTACGACCGGGGCGTCCACTACCTGTCGGGCGTGCCCAACAAGTTCTTCTACATGCTGGCCGAGGGCAGCGCCGAGTCCGCTCCCTGCGCCGGCGCCGCGCCGGTGACGGGCATCGGCCGGGACAAGGCCGGGGCGATCTGGTACCACGCGCTGACCCGCTACATGGTGTCCACGACCGATTTCTCCGAAGCCCGGGCCGCGACCCTGCGCAGCGCGGCCGACCTGCACGGCGAGAACAGCGCCGAGTACGCGGCCGTGGCCGCCGCCTGGTCCGCGGTCCTCGTCGAGGCGACGCCGACGACCCCGCCGCCGGTGGACCCGCCGCCGTCCCCGTTCCCGGTCGTCGTGGAGCTCGACGACCAGGTCAGCCAGGTCGGCGAGCCCGTACGCCTGCAGGTCGAGGCGACCGACCCCCAGGACCAGAAGCTGGTCTTCACCGCCGAGGGCCTGCCCACGGGCCTGTCCATCAGCGAGGACGGTCTCATCACGGGCACGCCGGTCGAGGACCGTTGGTCGGTCGTGTCGATCACGGTGACCGACCCGGACGGGTGGCGGGCCTACACCGTCTTCTCGTGGAAGGTGCACGGCAAGCCGACGATCGGGGATCCCGGGCCGCAGCGGACCCCGCTCGGCCAGTCCGTGTCACTGCGGCCGTACGCGACCGATCCCGACTGGATCGAGTCCTGGACCGCCACCGGCCTGCCCGACGGCCTGACGCTGGCCGACCTGAACGGCGGCTGGGAGATCTACGGCCGGCCCACGAAGGCGGGCACCTTCGACGTGACCCTCACGGCGACGGACTCCGACGGCACCTCCGCGTCGCTCACGTTCCCGTGGACGATCGAGGAAGCGGGTGCGCCCGAGCCGGTCCAATACCTGATCGCGTTCTGGTCCGGCCCGAGCGTGGCGGTCTACTGGGCGTACCCGGCCGGTGACGTCGACGAGATCCAGCACTACGAGCTGAAGTTCGCGCCGGACGGCCCGACCGTCCTGGTCGAGGACGGGTGGACCAGCGCCCACTACCTCGAGGGCCTCGACCCGGCCCAGGCCCGGACGGTGTCCGTGACTGTCGTCTACAAGGACGGCCGCCGCAGCGGGCCCAGGACCGCCGACGTCTGGCCGGAATAGGAGGACCGGGCCGCCAGCAGCAGGACCAGCGCCAGGACGGCCAGCCCGGCGCTGGTCAGGTAGGCCGTCCGATAGCCGACCTGCTGCGACAGGCCCAGCACGGGCCCGGCGAGCATCGCGCCCGCCGGGAAGGCGTTGGTGAACAGCGTCGACGCGCGTCCGGGTTGCCTGGGCAGCAGCTCCTGCATGTAGCTGACGCCCAGGCCCTGCACCACCGCGATGCCGGCCGCGTTGACCAGCTGGGCCGCGATCAGCACCCAGAGCTCGGACGAGAAGGCCACGACCAGGGCGTACGCCAGCGTGAAGACCGGCCCGGCCAGCATCAGCCGGCGCAGCGAGAAGCGGGTGGACAGGAAGCCGAAGGCCAGCATCAGCGGGATCTCGAGCGCGGCGCACACGCCGAGCAGCAGGCCGGCGTCGCTCACCGAGCGGCCCAGCTCGTCGTCCAGGAACAGCGGCAGTGCCTGCACGGTGAGCGCGGTGACGCACTGCAGCAGGGCGAAGGCGGCCACGCTGAGCACGATGACCCGGCGCGGGGCGTTGTCGTCGGGTACCGGCTCGGCCGTCTCGACCGGGGCCGCGGCCGCCTGCTGGTTGGTCAGCAGCCGCCACGCGATCAGCGCGGCCAGCCCGTAGGTTCCGGCCGCCACCCCGTACACCAGGGTGAAGGTTCCGGCCTCGAGCAGCAGCGCGGCCAGGAACGGGCCGGCCACCCAGGACAGCGAGAACAGCGTGCGCAGGCCGCTCATGGCCATGGCCGCCCGCCCGGCATCTTGGAAACTGACCCGGGCGTACGCGAAGAGCTGGGGGAGGGCCGCGCCGGCGAGCGCGGTCGCGGTGACGGTGAGGCCGAGCACGACCCAGAAGTCGCGCGCGAAGGCCGTGCCGAGGGCCGCGACCGCCCCGGCCAGCGCGGTGCCGATGATGAGGTGACGGCGCACCGGCCGCCGGTCCGAGAAGTTGCCGACCCACCACGACACGAGCACCGACGACAGCGGCGCGGCCAGCAGGAACAGCGTCACCTGCAACGGCGAAGCCTGCACGGCGTCGGTCAGGAAGAGTGTCTGGAACGGGAAGACCAGCGCCACCGAGAGGCCGAGCGCCAGGAAGATCAGCGCCAGCGGGGCCGTCATCGGCGAGCCAGCGCGACGGCGCCGAGCAGGTCCGCGTGGTCCCCGGTCGCACTCGGCACGACCGTGACCGCGGCCGCCGCCGGTGGTGCCGCATGCCGGTTGATCGCCTCGCGGATGCCGTCGAGGATGTGCGGCCCACCGGCGCCGCCCACGATGACCGCTTCGGGGTTGAGCATCGTGCAGATGTCGGCCAGCGGACGGCCGACCCGGCGCCCGAAGTCGCCCAGCAGCCGGGCCGGCCCCGGATCGCCCGCGGCGGCCAAGGCCAGGATCCGTTCGTAGGTCAGGGTTTCCTCGTACGCCGATTGGACGCTGCTCACCAGGGCCGAGCCCGCGTGGACGAGGCAGCCCCGCCCGCCGCACGGGCACAGCGGCCCGTCGTCGTCGATCTGGATATGGGCCAGCTCGCGAGCACCTCGGCCGGTCACCCTCGCCGGTGCCCGGCCAGGCCGGCCCGGGTGATCTCGTCGTGGGCGGCGATCTCGGCCAGCAGCCGGTGGTGCGGCGACCGCAGCTCGGTAGTCATCATTTCCGCTCGATCCAGCCAATATAAGTGCGTACTCCGGGACTCTTACCCACTTATTTAAGCCGGAGACAGCGAAAAGCCCCGGCCCTCTGTCGGGCCGGGGCTTTCCGTCAGCGGCGGGCCTTCAGCCAGCCTTGGATGTCGGCGATGACCTGCTTGTCGGGCTCCCCGAAGACCGGGTCGAACTTCGGGGTGATGTTCATGGTGTGGGCCATGCCCGGGTAGATGATGATCTTGTGGTCCTTGTTGCCGGACGCGGCCACGGCGGCGTCGGCCACCAGCGCGGCCCGGGCCGGCGTCTGCAGGTCGTTCTCGCCGTTGAGCATCAGCGTCGGCCCGTCGAACTTCGGCAGCGCCTGCGAAACGGTCGGGAAGCGGGCGATGTCGGTGGCGTAGTCGATCACCGGCTGGTCCAGGCCGGGCACGTTCGGGTACTTGTCGATCCCGGTGATCTTCCGCAGCACCGGACCCGCCTCGGCGTCGATGGCGATCTGCCCGTCCCGGTTCCGGTCCGTGCTGGGCAGCACCTTCTTGCCGTCGAGCAGGACGGAACGGTACTGCTCGGCGACCTCCTTGGGCTTACCGATGAGGCCGTGGGAGGCCTCGGCCGCGGTCAGCCGGCCGTCCGCGTTCACGTCGAACTCGTCGTGCATCTGCAGCAGCAGGCGCCCGAAGATCTGCAGGGTCAGCAGCTCCTTGATCGGCAGCCCGACCACACCCATCTCGACGACACCGGCCGGCTTCGGAATCCCGAACTTGCGCGGCTCGGCGGCCAGGTTGGCGGCCACGTTGGTGCCCTCACTGTGCCCCAGCAGGAAAATCTTCGACGGGTCCACCTTGCTCGACTTGGCCGCGAACCGGACCACGGAGGCGGCATCGAGCTGGATCTGCCGGTACGGGTTCTTGGGGTTGAGCTGGGCCGGGTCGGTGCTCTCGATCGGCCCGATGCCGGTGACGCCCCGCTTGTTGAACCGCAGCGTGGCGAACCCTTCCCGCGAAGCGGCCTGAGCCAGCGGCACAAAAGTCGACCCATTGCCCTCAGGAAGCGTCTGGTTCATATCGTTGTGCCCACTGCCATGCAAGAAAATGACCAACGGCAGCCGCCCGGTCGACCCGGCCGGATAGGTGAGCTCGGCCTCGGTGACCCAGCCCTTCCCGAAGTCGATCTTCACCAGCTCCCGGGTGACGCCGCCCCACCCGGCCTGCTGAACCGCCGCCGTACCCGTCTCGGGAAGGCCGGCGTTGGCGACCCCCACCCCCGCCGCAAGAACGGCAGTAGCGGTGAGCCCGATCGTCAGTGTGCGGAGATTCTTCGTCGTCGTCATGCCCAAAACGCTATTGACAACAACGATCAAGATCGATCCGGCTAGCTACCCACTTCGAGGTACAGCCTGCTGTACCTCTGGACCACCGCGCAGCTCCTCCAGGGTCGGGCTGGCGATGATGCGAACCATGTTGTCCTTGTAGTTCTGGTCGGCCAGACGTCGGGCCAGGTCGTCCAGGTCGTCGAGGTCGCCGTACCTCTCCCGCAGGAGCACCCGGAGTCCGTCTCTCCGGCCCAGCTTCAGGCCCTCGTTCAGAGCCGTCTCCACGGCATGACTGACTATCTGAGTAACGGTGTCACCAATGCCTTCGCCGAAACCTTTAGCCCAGTTCTCGCGGGCAATTACGCGGCCTGCTTCGGTCCGCTTCAGGATGTTGTTCATGCCTCTCCCCGCAGTACCAGAAACCCGAGACGCACTCGACGGGCCGTCTCCATCACCCTGCTGAAGGCAGCAACGGGCGACCCGCCACCAGCGCGAACTGGATCAAGGTGATGGGGGAACCGTCGGTGGGTGTTGACGCAGCGAGCCGAGGAGGTCGCTGCCTTTTCATCGAAGTCGGCAATCTGGCACGAGCATACTCAGCTCGATCTGGACCTGCTGTTCCTCGTGCTCACTCGTTGCCGCGTTCCGATCGGCGACCCGCGCCGCGACATCAGACGGCGGTTTCTTCGACCACAACGCCAGCGGTGCCAGCGGACCGGCCAGCAGCAGGCCGGGGTCCAGGTCGTGGGGAACGCTGACCGACTGATAGTCGAGCTGCCGTCGAGCCGCGCGCCGCCCAGCAGATGCAACGCGTCTCGGGGATGAGCCTCCATCAGAGACTTGAACAACCCGTCGAAATCGCGGGGCGGCGACGATCTTGTATCAGCGGATTCGCTTTCGGTCACTACGTCCTCCGTCCGTGCTCGCCATTGACGGTTGACAGTCTGGATCGCGCCGTGACCACTAGTCAAGGGACTGGTTGCTGTTCGCCTAGGATTGTCGTGTGACAAGGCGCACTCGTGGTTGCCGGGTCTCTGGCGCTTGGCCTGTAGTGCGGCTGCTCGCCGTAATCCGTTGGCGGTAGCCGGTTCCGGCTTGGAGGATGCCGGGATGAGTGAGTCGACGGCGGAGATCGTCAGCTTTTATGAAGAGCGGTATTCCGAGGCGACGCGGCTGGATCGGCGGCCGCAGGCGCGGCTCGAGCGCATTCGGACCCTGGAGCTGCTGCGCGATCTGCTGCCCGCCGCGCCGGCCCGGGTGCTCGATGTCGGTGGGGGACCGGGTGCGTACGCCCGCGAGCTGATGGCCGACGGCCATCGGGTCCGGCTGATCGATCTCGTACCGGCGCATGTCGCTCAGGCGCAGGCGGGCACGCCTCCGATCGAGGCGGCCGTCGGTGACGCCCGCGATCTGCCCGAGCTCGACGGATCGTGGGACGCGACGCTGTTGCTCGGGCCGGTCTATCACCTGCAGGACAGGGCCGATCGGGTTCGCGCGATCCGTGAGGCGATCCGGGTGACGCGGCCGGGCGGGCCGGTGGCCGTGGCGGCGATCTCGCGGTTCGCCGGGCCGGTCGACTTCGCGGCGACGGCCCGGTTCGACGCTCACATGCTCGAGGAGTCCTGGCGGTTGATCACCGAGGGCGAGAACATCGTGAGCGTCGGTTTCACCCATGCTTACTTCCATCGGGTGCCCGAGCTGCTCTCCGAGTGCGAGGAGGCCGGTCTGGCCGACGTGGTGCTGCACGGCGTCGAGGGCCCGGCCTGGTCCGCGGCCGAGGCGGCCGTCCATGGCCCGTCGGCCGATGTGGTCTTCGACGCCGCCCTGCAGCTGGCTCGTCTCTACAGCGCCGAGCGCGATCTGGCCGCCGCCAGCTGCCACCTGCTGGTGACCGGAACGGCCCGTTGAGAAAGGGGACCGAGCGCGGCTCGGTCCCCCTTCAGCAACTGCGGGCTAGCAGGTGGGCTCGCCGGACTGGGCCGGCAGGCTGACCGCGTTCCAGGCGGCCTTGACCGCGTTGAACTGCGTGCAGCTGCCCGGGTTCAGGTTCTTGGCCGCCTGCAGCGTCCAGACCCGGTATTTCCCGTACGAGGAGCTCGAGGTCTTCAGCAGCATCGCGTTGTACATGATCTTGATGGCGGACTGGATGCCGAGGCCGGTGACGGTGGTGCCGTTGCAGGTGGAGCTGGCGGGCTGGCCGTTGCCGCCGCTGCCCTGGGCCAGCAGGTAGAACCAGTGGTTGCCGGGGCCGGCCGCCGAGTGCACCTCGGAGCCGGGGGTGCTGCTGGAGTAGCAGTTGGCGTCCCCGGCCAGCGACGGGTTGTACATGTAACGGATCGGGCCGCTGCCGACCAGGTTCACTTCCTCGCCGACCTGGTAGTCGAACGGGTCGTTGGCGTTCGCCGCGTACGCCTCGGTGGCCGCGCCGATCGTGTCGGCCACGAACTCCTGGGTGCCGCCCTTCGAGATGCCGCCCGGCGTCCGGTCGTCGATGCCGTGGCCCAGTTCGTGACCCACCACGTCGAGCGACGAGATCCACCGTCCGCTGGTGTTCTTGCCGATCTGCACCTGGGTGCCGTCGTAGTACGCGTTCTGCTGATTGAGCCCGACCCGGATCGGCCACGCCCCGCCGCTGCCGTTGGCGCCGTTGCGGCCCAGCCACGACGACAGCATCGCGTGCTGCTTCTGCGCCACGTACAGCGCGTCCACGCAGCCCGTCTCCTTGCTGGTGCCGTTGCCGTTGCCCCACACGTTGTCGGAGCCGCTGAACGTCACCCGGGTCGACGCGTCCTGGCAGCTCAGGTTCGTGACCGTCGGGTCCTTGAGCGAGTACGTCGAGCCCGACTGGGTGGTGTTGAGCGACACCGAGCCGTTGATCCAGCCGGTGCCCGTGCCGGTGGCCTCGGTGACGTGCTCCTCGGTGGCGAGCACGGCGCCGGTGGTCGCGTCGACGTCGACGGTCAGCCGGCTGATCCCGGCCGCACTCGTGCCGTTCACCGTCGTTTCGTACGCCAATGTAGGGGTCTTGCCCTCGGCCGCGACCACCACGAGCCGCGTGCCCTCGATGCCACTGACCGTCTTGAGCTGGGCTTTCGAGGTGGCGACGGCCGCGCTCTCAGAAACGCCGGGCGCCGTCGACAGTTCGCCCAGCGGGCTGCTCTGCGCGACTGACGTGTACCGGGTCTGCCCGGCGTCGTCGGTGACCACCACGAAGTCGCCGCCCTTGACCGGGAGGCCCTTGTAGGTGCGGTCGTAGGATGCGTACGTCAGCCCGTGCGACTTGTAGACCTGGCGCCGCTGGAACGTGTCGTGCCTGCTCGCCCGCAGGGCCGCCGGGCGGGCCGCCACCACCGCGTCGGCCACCGCGACCGCGTCGGCCGAGGGGGTGGGCGGTTTCGCGGCGGCCGGGCCGGTCACGGCGACCAGCGCGGATGCCGCCGCCGTGCCCGCCGCCAGCGTTATGACCAGGGGAATTCGCGCCATCGTGCGTACTCCTTCCCCGCCCGCGGGGGTGGCGGGCGGGCTCGGTTCCCGGCGCGGCGGATGGCCGCGGCCGGGTGAGACACGAGTGACGCTATATATGGCGCTCTGTCTATGTAATGGGGAAAACCCTCGACATCAGTCCAGGATCTCCACGTATCCGGCGGTGCCGTGGACCCGGATCCGCTGACCGTCAGTGATCAGCCGGGTCGCCTGCTCGACCCCGACGACGGCGGGCAGGCCGTACTCGCGCGCGATCACCGCGCCGTGCGTCATCAGCCCGCCGACCTCGGTCACCAGCCCGGCCACGGTCACGAACGCGGGCGTCCAGCTCGGATCGGTGTACGCGGTGACCAGGATGTCGCCCGGGGCCAGGTCGGCGCCGGTCATGTCCCGGACGACGCGGGCCCGCCCCTCGACGGTCCCGGCCGAGACGGGCAGGCCGGCCAACGCGCCCGGCGGCAGATCCTGATCACCGTACGTGCCGGTGACGACCTCACCGTCCGAGGTGAACACCCGCGGCGGGGTGACGGTCAGATACGACTCGTACGCTGCCTTGCGCTCGCTCAGGAAGGCCGTGGCCCGGCCCGGGTCGGCCAGCTCGTCGAAGCTGAGGAAGAAGATGTCCTCCCGGTCGTCGAGCACGCCCGCGGCCACCAGCCGATCGGCCTCGGCCAGCAGGGCCAGCTTGTAGACGAAGTAGCGGGCGATCATGTGGTACTTCGGGTACTCGCGGTAGCCGCTGAACGTGCGTACGCGATCGATCATGCGTTTGGTCTCGTCGCGGTGTTCCGGCTGCACGCGGGCCAGCAGATCCCGCTCCTTGTCGAGCGCCTGCCGCCGGCCCTGCTCGAACAGCCGCTCGCGGGCGCCGGGCTCGAAATTGCGGACGTTGCCCAGGATCAGCGGGACGAGGGTGGCCGGGCGCTCGCTCCACCGGGGCCGGGTGATGTCGATCTCGCCCGCGCACCTCATCCCGTACACGTCGAGAAAGTCCTGAATGGCCCGCCGAGGCTCCGGCGGCAGCTCGTCGATCCCGCCCCGTTCCAGAAGAACCACCACTTCCGGGTACGGGCGGATGGCGTCGGCCACGTCCAGCAGGGCCAGACCCATCTCGGAGGTGACGTTGTGCGGCACGGACTGGGCGATCGTGTCGGCCGCGTTCGGTTCGCCCAGCCAGTCCCGGATGTGCTCGTTGAGCCACCCGGCCGCGTTCATGCCGGCCATGATCACCTGCATGCTGCGCGGTTGCTGCAGCATCGCGCGCAACACGGGCAGGTCGGCCCGGATGAAGTCGAGCAGCGCGGGCCCGGTCAGCGGCTCGATGTCGCGCTTGAGCACGGCCAGCGACTGCTCGGCGGCCTCGATCAGTTCGGTGACGACAGCCGGGTCGGCCTCGAGTATCGGCGCCCCGCTGCCCGGTGGCACCCAGGCCGTGCCCTCGTCCGGCCGGTCGGGCAGAAAGCCGTCGCGCTCGACGATGCTGCGCAGAGCGCCGCCGATCAGCGGATCCGACGTGCCCAGGGCGTCGATCAGATTGCCGCGGCTCGACGGGCGGGCCAGGATCTCGGTGACGTCGACGAACAGGCGGCCGCCGGCCTCGGCCATCGGGCGTGGGGTGGTCATCTGCCAGAAGGCCAGCCCGAGCGGCTTCATCGGGTCGGTCATCATCTGCTGGTGCCCGACCGAGACGTACACGTGTTTCTCGTCGTCGTTGATGGGCGGTACGGGGAACAGGGTGGTGATCGGCCGGCTCTGGACGATCACGAACCCGTCGTCGTCGCGGCACCACTCGATGTCCTGCGGGCGGCCGAAGTGGCTTTCGATGAGCCTTCCCAGCCGTACGAGGGTCAGGACCTCGTCGTCGGCCAGAGCGGCCCGCTCCTGGCGTTCCGGGTCGACCGCCCGCTCTTCGGTGCCGCCCTCGGGCCGGGGGCGGATCGTGAGCTGCTTGGCCGCGATGGTCCGCGCGATGACGGTGTCGTCGCGCACACGGTAGACGTCCGGGTTGACCAGCCCCGACACCAGCGCCTCGCCGAGCCCGAACCCGGCGTCGACGGTGCTGACCGCACGGTCGGACGTCACAGGGTCGGCCGTGAACAGAATGCCGGACGCAAGCGGATAAGCCATCCGCTGCACGACAACGGCCATGTGGACGCGGCGGTGGTCGACTTTGTTGTGCCGGCGGTAGCTGACGGCCCGGTCGGTGAACAGCGAGGCCCAGCACCGCCGGATGTGGTCGTGCACTTCGCGCGCGGGCACATTGAGGTACGTGTCGTGCTGCCCGGCGAACGAGGCCGTAGGCATGTCCTCAGCAGTCGCGCTCGACCGAACGGCATACGCGGCTTCCGCGTCCACCCCGTCGAAAGCATCCGACCCGCCGCTCCAACCCGAACTGGAGTGGCTATCCATTTCGGTCGTAGCGCGGCGGTCGTCGCCCCGGCCGAAAGCGGAGTGGGTATCCGCTTGCGTGGAGAAGTGCTGTTGCCCGCCCTGGGCTGAAGTGGTGTGGGTATCCGTTTGTGTGACGGCGTGGTGGTCGCTGGCCTGGGCGGAGGTGGTGTGGACATCCGGCTGTGTGTGGACGTGCTGCTCGCCGCTCTCGGCAGAAGTGGTGTGGGTATCCGTTTGTGTGCGGGCGTGGTGGTCGCCGGCCGGGGCCGAAGTGGTGTGGGTATCCGTTTTCGCGGGTGCCCAGGTCAGCTGTCTTGTGATGGCGGTGACGAGATCGACAGGCATGCTGACCGTCTGGATCGCGCGGCGGAGGTCGGCGGCAATTTCCGCCAGATCAGCGGTGCTCGCCTCGGACAGCCGGTCGAGCAGGGCGCCGATGACCGGCGTGTCCGCGATGACTCGCTGGAACGCTTCGGTCGTCACGCAGAATCCGGGCAACCCCCGGACGCCGTCGATCCGCGAGAGTTCGCCCAGGTTGGCGCCCTTGCCGCCGGCCAGGGCGACGTCGGCCGGGCTGATCTCGGTCAGGTCCAGGATGTAGCTGGTCATGGTTCGACTTCCCCCTTGTGTTCCGGCCGATTGTGCGCGAAACGGGGGGTCTTGCCGCAAGACGGGCACTCCGCTATAACTTTAAGAGGGAGCTGGTGGCGCGCGTGCGTCGAGCTCCCTTTTTCGTTGGCCGGCCTCCCTTCGGCTGTGCGCCGGGCCCCGCAGAAATGGTGAGCTCGGCCTCCTCTCGGGCTGTGCGCCGGGCCCCGCAGAAATGGTGAGCTCGGCCTCCTCTCGGGCTGTGCGCCGGGCCCCGCACAAATGGAGAGCTCAGCCTCCCTCGGGCTGTGCGCCGGGCACCGCAGGAATGGGAGCCCGGCGCACACAGTCAGGCGGTCGCGCAGGAATCGGGAGCCCGGCGCACAAGCGTCAGGCGGCGGCGCAGCTTACGGTCGGCGCGGTGTTGGTTCCGGCGTTCGAGGCGGTGAAGCCCCACGAGGTGCTGGCGCCGGCCCCGAGATTGCCGTTGTACGACATGTTGCGTGCGGTGACGGCACTGCCGTTCGTGGTCACCGTGGCGTTCCACGTATTGGAGAACTGCTGACCGCTGGGCCAGGTCCACGTGACGGTCCAACCGCGGATCGCGGCCGCGCCCGCCGTGACTTTGACTTCGCCCTGGAAGCCGCTGCCCCACGAGCCGGTCACGGCGTAAGCAGCCGTGCAGGCGCCGGTCGCCGGCGGAGTCGTGGGTGGAGTCGTCGGCGGCGTGGTGGGCGGGGTCGTCGGGGGCGTGGTCGGCGGCGTGGTCGGCGGCGTGGTCGGTGTGGTGCCGCCGTAGATGGTGGCCTCGCGGGCGGTGGCCTTGATGCCGTTCGTACCGTTGAAGAGCCTGGTGCCCCACGAGGTCAGCGCGGCCGGATTGAACCCGGTGACCATGTCGAGATACTCGACACCGCCGCCGTTGCCGCTCCACGACCAGCCGAGGTAGCCGATGCCGCGGGCCTGGGCGGTGGCGAGGATGGCGTCCTCGTCCGGGTTGCCGTCCGAGTGGTTGTGCCCGAACTCGCCGATCACCAGCGGCAGCCCCGCGGTCTGGAACCGCCCGACGTAGTCGCTGATCTCGGCCGCGGTGTCGAACACCCCGTACATGTGAATGCTGAAGATCGTGTTCCGCTGCGGGTCGGAGGCGAACACCGAAGCGGCGTTGTCCCGCATGATGAACTGCCAGTCCTGTCCCCAGTTGGGCGCGTCGACCATCAGCGCGTGCGCGAACCCGGCCGCGCGCAGCCGGCTGATCGCGCTCTTCGTGTCGGCGACCCATCCAGTCGCGTTCGTGTTGCCGTACGGCTCGTTCCCGATGTTCAGGACGACGTAGTTCTCCTGCCCGTCGAGTGCGCTCTTGATGCCGATCCAGTAGTCGGTGGCCTTCGCGAGCGTGGTCGCCGCCGCGTCCTCGCCGTACCCGGTCGTGTCATGAGCTTCGAGTACGCAGATCAGCCGCAGCCGCTTGCACTCCGCGATCACGCGGCTGACGTCGGCCGCGTCGTTCTTCGTCCACCGGTCCCCGGTGCTCAGCACCACGCGGACGGTGTTGGCCCCCAGCGCCTTGATGTCCGCCAGCGACGAGAATCGATCCGCGTACCAGGTGTGCGCGTGATTGACCCCGCGCATGACGAACGGATTGCCGTTGCCCTCGAGGATCTGCGTGCCACTGACCTTGATCCCCACCGCCGCCGCCGCCGGCTGACCGGTAGCCGCCAGCCCCAGTCCGGCCGCGACAACTGCCGCAGCCAGCCCGCCGAGCCATCTCTTACGCAATCTCATGGGTCACCTCGAGTCCAGGGAATTTGGGAGCGCTCCCAGATTGCGCGAAGCGTGACAGCGTTGTCAACCATTCGGAAACATCAATGCAATAAGCAGGTCGGCCAGTCGGCTGTATCCCGCGAGCTACCCGATGCCGGCTATGCGGTAGCCGACGCCGGGGAGGGTGACGATGGCGGGTGGATCGCCGAGTTTGCGGCGCAGGCGACCGACCGTCACCGTGACTGTATTGGTGAAGGGGTCGGCGTTCTCGTCCCACACCTGGTCCAGCAGGGCCTCGCTGCTCAGGTAGCCCGGCGCCGCCCGCATCAACGCCTCGAGCACAGCGAACTCCTTCACCGATAGGTTCAGCGGGGTGCCGAGCCGGGTGGCAGTGCGGCGGATCGGGTCGAGCTCGAGGTCGCCGGCGGTGAGCGTGCGGGCCGTCGCCCCGGGCCGGCGCCGGGCCAGCGATCGCACGCGCAGCACCAGCTCGGGGAAGTGGAACGGCTTCGCCAGGTAGTCGTCGGCCCCCAGGGTGAGGCCGCGCACCCGGTCGTCGGCCGAGCCGGCGGCGGTCAGCATGAGCACCATCGGCCGGCCATCGCGACCGGTGATCATCTCGCACAGCGTGTCGCCGCTCAGGCCGGGCAGGTCGCGGTCGAGCATCACCACGTCGTACGGGTTGATGTCGAGCTTCGCCGCCGCCGTCAGGCCGTCGAGCGCCACGTCGACCGCCATACCCTGGTCGCGCAGCCCCTCGGCGATCACCTCGGCCAGCGCCACCGCGTCCTCCACCACCAGAACCCTCACGACCGTCCCTTCCGTTCTGTCCGCGCAGCCTCCCACTGCCTGACCCGGACACACCGGCGATGCGCGGAACCCTCACAGCTGCTGCTCCTCGAGCTCGGCCGGCGCGCCGACGGGCAGGCGGATCTCCACGCGCAGCCCGCCGCTGGGGCGGGCCCGCAGAATCAGCGATCCACCGTGGGCCGACGCCACCGCGGCGGCGATGGCCAGTCCCAGCCCGGTGCCCGAGCCGGTGCGGGAGACCCCGATGCGGCGGAACGGACGGCCGAGTGTCGCCACTTGTTCCGGGTCCAGGACCGGGCCGTCGTTCTCGACCACGAGGGAGCCGGGGGAGAGGGTCACCCGCGTCCAGCCGCCCGGCTCGTTGTGACGGGTGGCGTTGTCGAGCACGTTGGAGACCATGCGGGCCAGCAGCACGGGATTGCCGACGGTGAGGAAGTCTTCGCCGTCGACCGGGGTGCCGGGCGGGATCAGCGAGCGCACTGTCACCGGTGTGCGGTCATCGAGGGCGCCGTGCTGGGCGCGGGCCAGCACGAGCAAGCCTTCGAGCAAACGTTCCAATTGGTCCAGTTCCGTGCGTACGCGGCCGGTCAGTTGCACCACTTCGGCCGGGGGCACCGGTTTGGCCGCGGCCACGTCGATCGTGGCGCGCATCGTGGCCAGCGGTGTGCGCAGCTCGTGGGAGGCGTCGGCCACGAACCGGCGCTGCGCCGCGAACGACTCCTCGAGACGGCCCAGCAGGTCGTCGATGGTGTCGGCCAGATCCTTGACCTCGTCGGCCGGCCCGGTGACGGCCAGCCGCGAGTGCAGGTTGTCGGCGCTGATCCGTCGGGTAGCGGCGGTGATGGTGCGTAAGGGCCGCAGCACTCGTCCCGCGGCCGCCCGGCCCAGCAGCAGCGACATCAGGAACATGAACGTCAGAGCCACGATCGCCCCGACCGCCAGTTGCCGGTTGTGGGCCCGGGCGGCGGCGTCGATCTGTTCCATCGTCGCCGGGTCGATCGGCTCGCCCGCAGGCCGCGTCGACCGTACGCCGAAGGCCGCGACGATCGCGAGCAGCCCGGCCCCTGAGAGGAGGAACAACACGCCGTACAGAAGGGTGAAACGCAGCCGGACGCCCATCCGCACAGCATGCCCGCCTGGATGTGACACCGACATGACAACGTCCACCGCGCGGAGGTTGGTCTTTCCGGGCGTTCGCTCAGAAAGCCGCACCGAAATTGGTCGTTGCTGTCCGTTCGCGCAGTGGGCTCGTTCCGTCCGGAGAGCGTTGTCGCACGAGATCGGCCATGCCCGGCTGGGCGCTGGTGGAACCGCTCATCGAGCCGGGCGTCGCCACGAGGGTGTGACAGCGGCATAACAGTGTTCGTCGCGCTGGGGTTAGGTGTGGCCGCGTAGAACTTCGCGGCATGACGACCATCGAAGTGAACGGATTGCGGAAGCGGTTCGGCCCGTCGGTTGCACTCGACGGGATGACGTTTGTGGTGCAGCCCGGGCGCGTCACCGGGTTTGTCGGGCCCAACGGCGCCGGCAAGTCGACCACGCTGCGGATGATCCTAGGACTGGACCGGCCGGACGCGGGGACGGCGACCATCGACGGCCGGCGGTATGCCGACCTGCCGTGTCCTATGCGGCATGCTGGGGCGCTGCTCGATCCGCACGCGTTGCACCCGGCCCGCAGCGGCCGCAATCACCTGCGCTGGCTGGCCCGGTCCCAGGATCTCCCGGACAGCCGGGTCGACGAGGTGCTGAACCGGTCCGGACTGGCGGCGGCCGGGCGGCGGGCGGCCGGCGGCTATTCGCTGGGCATGCGGCAGCGGCTCGGGGTGGCGGCCGCGCTGCTCGGGGATCCGCCGGTGCTGCTGCTCGACGAGCCGTTCAACGGACTCGATCCGGCGGGCATCGTCTGGATGCGCGATCTACTGCGCGGATTGGCCGAAGATGGCCGTTCGGTGCTCGTCTCCAGTCACCTCATGAGCGAATTGCAAGATATGGCCGGCCATGTGGTCGTGGTCGGACACGGCCGAGTGATCGCCGACGCGGGTGTGAACGAGCTGATCGGTGCGTACTCCTCGCTCGAAGCCGCCTACCTCGATCTCACCGCGGGCGTCGGGGGCATCCGATGATCATGCGGGCCGAATGGCTGAAGTTCCGCACCGTACGAAGCTGGGTCCTGGGATCGGCTGCGGCCGCGCTCATCGTCGTGGCGTTGGGGTGCCTGGCCGCGACCGGCGTGACCATGTCGTGCATGGCCGGGACGCAGGAGGTCGACTGCCCGGCCCCGCCGACCGACTCGTCCGGCCGATCGGTGGCCGACCAGTTCACGTTCGTGCATCAGGCTCTGACCGGCAACGGGTCGATCACCGCCGAGGTCGGAGCGCTCGACGGCACGATCACGTACCCGCCGCCGAACCACGACGAGATCGTGCGCGGTGTGGTGCCGTGGGCCAAGGCGGGCCTGATGGTCAAGGACGGCACGAAACCCGGCGCCGATTACGCGGCCGTGATGGTGACGGGTTCGCACGGCGTACGCATGCAATCGGGTTTCACCCACGACAAAGCCGCCGCATCCGACGGTTCTTGGCTACGGCTCTCCCGGGAGGGCAACCGGATCACCGGCTATGTGTCGCCGGACGGCACGGCCTGGCAAAAGATCGAGACCGTACGCTTGGACGGCCTGCCCTCGACCGTGCAGATCGGCCTGTTCGTGACGTCGCCGAGCGGTCTCACCGTCGAGGAGAACCCGCAGGGGGGTCACGCCGTGTCCGCCCGCTGGACCCAGGCCACGGCCGAATTCTCGCAGGTCAGCCCGGCTGGTGGGTGGAGCGAAAGCCTGGTCGGCTACTCGGACCACCGCACCACGTGGGAACAGACCCATCCGCCCGGCCACACCGAGGCCGGTGGCGTGTTCACCGTGGCCGGCGCGGGCGACATCGGCCTGGAGACCGAGGGTGGCCTGGCCGTCGAGCGCGTGCTGACCGGCCTCTTCGCCGCGCTGCTGGCCCTGATCGTCGTCGGCGTGCTGTGCGGGACGGCCGAATTCCGGCACAGCACGATCCGCACGACGTTGACCGCGATGCCCCGCCCGGTGCGTGTGTCCGCCGCCAAGGCCGCCGTCGTCGGAGCAGTGTCGCTGGTGGTCGGCCTGATCGCCGTCGGGTTGACGCTGCCGGTCGCGACGCGCCTCCTACGGGCCAACGCGGTAGTGATCCTCGACGTCTCGGGGCCGACCATGCTCCGGATCGCCCTCGGCACAGCCCTGCTGATGGCCTTGGCCGGCGTTTTCGCGTACGGCGTGGGGGCCCTGCTGCGACGGGCCGTGCCCGCGGTCCTGACGGTGGCGGCTCTGCTCGTCGCGCCCCCGATCCTGGCCGTGACCTCGGTCCTGCCGCCCGAGGTCGGCGCCTGGCTGCTGCGCGTGACACCGGCCGCCGCGTTCGCGATCCAGCAGAGCGTCGGCGCCTACCCCCAGTTCTCCCGCCCCCAGACAGTCGCCGACGGCTACTTCCCTTTGCCGCCGTGGGCCGGCCTCGCCGTGCTGGCGCTGTGGGCGCTGGCCGCCGTTGCTACAGCAACCTGGCGCCTTCGCCGGAGTCCGGCATGAGTCCCGTCGCTGTTACCGTCGGTCGTGCTACCACCGCGGGCCGTGATGGCGTTCGGGGCCGCGTCCGTGGTTGCTGTAGCAACCTGGCTTCTGCGCCGGAACCCGGCGTTTGTTCCGCCGCTGCGAATGCCGGTCTCAGTGCCGCCGTTCGTGCGACCGCAGGTCTGGCGGTCATCGGGGTGGACTTTGCCGGGCGGTGTCGGGCGTGAGGGCGGCGTGGCGAGCCGAGTGGGCCAAACTGAGCACTGGCGGGCCCGGCCTTGTGGTGCCGTTGGCGTTGGCTTTGCTGCTGATCGCTGGGGGAGTGGCGCTCGGGCGCGATGCGGTCGATCCGGTGCAACTGCGACTGTTGGGGGTTCGGCTCGGGCAGGCCGCGGTGGCGGCGGCGGGCGTACAGATGCTGGCCGCCGAGTACAGCAGCGGCCTGATCCGGGCGACGTTGCTTGCCGTCCCGCGGCGGCTCGATCTGTTGGCGGCCAAGGCTGGGCTGCTGACCGCGTTCGTGGCGCCGATCGCAGTGCTCGGCGTGGGGGTGGCGGTGCTCGGATTGACGCCGAGCGGCGATCTGGTGCGGGCCGCCGTCGTGTCGGTGCTTCACCTGATTTTGATCGGGCTGTTCGGCCTGGGGGCCGCCGCCGTAGTGCGCAATTCGGCGGCGGCTCTCGGCATAGTCCTGTCGCTGCTCTTCCTGATGCCCATGCTCCTGCGCATGCTGCCCGACCCGGACTGGCAGCGAATCCTCTACCGCACAACGCCGGCCACAGCAGTCCAGGCCATGACGACAACCGTCGACACCGCCATCCTGCCCTTGGGCCCGTGGTCGGCGCTCGGTGTGGTGGCGGCGTGGGCGGGCGGCGCCCTCGTCCTCGGCGCTTTCCTTCTGTACCGCCGCGACGCCTGAGGTCGGCTCGCTTCCCGCTCGCGCTGAATCGAGAGGACACAAATGAGCTAGGTTCCTAGGATGCCGTGCTCGGGGTGCCCGAGAGCACGGTCGTGGCCAAAACTCCGAAGGTGCGGCCGTAACGGCGGCTGCGGTGGGCGTGTTCAGGTGGGGTTCAGGGTAGGTGGGGGAGGATGGCGGATCGGCCGCTTCCTGGAGGTACACCTATGCGCGTTCTCGTCGTTGATGACGAGCAGCGGCTGGCCCGTTCGTTGCGGATCGGGCTCGAGGCGGAAGGGTTCGCCGTCGATGTCGCTCACAACGGGGTGGACGGGTTGTGGTTCGCGCGCGAGAACACGTACGACGCCATTGTTCTTGATCTGATGTTGCCGGGTCTCAACGGTTATCAGGTGTGCGCGACGCTGCGGGCCGAGCAGGACTGGACCCCGATCCTCATGCTCACGGCCAAGGACGGTGAGTGGGATCAGGTCGAGGGTCTCGACACCGGCGCCGACGACTATCTGACCAAACCGTGCTCGTTCCCGGTGCTGGTGGCCCGGTTGCGCGCGGTGAGCCGGCGCGGCGCCCGGGAGCGGCCGACCGAGCTGGTCGTCGGCGACCTGCGCCTGGATCCGGCCGCGCGCCGCGTCTGGCGGGGCGACACCGAGGTCGAGCTGACCACGCGTGAGTTCTCGCTGCTCGCCTTCCTGGCCCGGCATCCGGGGGATGTCGTGTCCAAGCGGCAGATCCTGGACGGGGTCTGGGATGCCGATTTCGAGGGCGATCCCAACATTGTCGAGGTCTACATCCGGCACCTTCGTAACAAGATCGGCCGTACGGCGATCGAGACCTTGCGAGGTGCCGGGTATCGGCTGGGTGGCGGCAGTGGTGGCTGACGTCCGGGTGCGGACGACCGCGGCGGCCGTTCTGGTCGTGTCGGTGGCCCTTCTGGTGGGCGCCTTCGTGCTGGTGTTCCTCGTTCGGCAATCGATCAGTGATGGCATAGCGGCGACCGCCGAGCAGCGGGCCGAGGCGATCCTGCAGCGGGGCGAGCGGCCGGCGCCCGACGACGATTTGCTATGGCAAATCACTTCGGCCGACGGCACGGTCGAGCGGTCCGGCGTCGCACTCCCGGACAGGGCGAGCGACGACGTGCGCCTGCCTGACAGCGACGACCAGTACCTCGTGGTGGTCGACAGCGAGGGCGGTTCTCGCGTCTCGGTGGCGGTTCCGGTGGACGACGTGGACGAGTCGACCGAGGCGCTGGTCACGCCGTTGGCGGTCGGGCTGCCGTTGCTGGTCCTGCTGGTGGGCGGGGTGACGTGGGTCGTCGCGTCGCGGGCGCTGGCCCCGGTGGAACGGATCCGCCGCGAGGTGGAGGAGATCACCGGGGACCGGTTGGACCGCCGGGTGCCGGAGCCGGCTTCGCGGGACGAGATCGGGCGGTTGGCCCGGACCATGAACCAGATGCTCGTACGCCTGCAGGACTCCCGCGACCGGCAGCGCGCGTTCGTCGCCGACGCCTCGCACGAGCTGCGGTCGCCGGTGGCCAGCATCCGGCAGGTGGCGGAGGTCGCCCAGACCCATCCGGGGGCGCTGCCGGACGGGGAGCTGGCCGAGACGGTGCTGGCCGAGTCGGCCCGTCTGCAGCGGCTGGTCGACCAGTTGCTGCTGCTGACCCGGGCCGACGACGGTGGCGGTGACCGTGCCCGGCAGGACGTCGATCTGGACGACCTGGCCCTCGCCGAAGGGCGGCGAATCGGTCGTACGGGCATCGCTGTCGACACGAAAGACGTGGGCCCCGGCCGGGTTCGGGGCGACGCGTCGGCGCTGGCCCAGGTGGTTCGCAACCTCACCGACAACGCGGCCCGGCACGCCGTCGGCGCCGTGGCCGTCGGGGTGCGCGAGAGTGCGGGCCGGGTCGAGCTGACGGTCGACGACGACGGCCCCGGCATTCCCGACGACCAGCGCGAACGCGTCTTCGACCGGTTCGTGCGGCTGGACGAGGCGCGGGCCCGGGACGCCGGCGGCAGCGGGCTCGGCCTGGCCATCGTCCGGGAAATCGTGACCGCGCACGGCGGGACGGTGGCCGTCACCCGGTCGAAGCTGGGCGGGGCGCGATTCACCGTGCGCTTTCAGGCTGGGTTCAGCGAGCCTCCCGCAAGCTCTGCGTATGAACATCACGAAGCTCCGTAGCAAGCGCGTCCTTGTCAGCACCGCGGCCGTGGCCGCCCTCGCGATCGGGGGCGGTGTGTGGGCGACCGCCGCCTACGCCGACCCCGACGTCAGCGGCAACGATCGCGACCGGGTCGGCAACGCCGCCGTGCAGGCCGTGGGCAGCGGCACCGTCATCGACGTCGAGACGAGCGACGACCAGGGCGAGGCGTACGAGGTCGAGGTGCGCAAGACCGACGGCAGCGAGGTCGACGTGACCCTCGACAAGGACCTGAAGGTGCTCACCCAGGAGGCCGACACGCCCGACGCGGCCGACCCCGCGGTGAGCGCCACCGACCGGGCCGCGGCCGAGAAGGCAGCCCTGGAAGCCTTCCCCGGCGGCACTGTCCTGGACGTCGAGAAGAGCGACGACCAGGGCGTGGCGTACGAGGTCGAGGTGCGCGCGGCCGACAACGCCGAGTGGGACGTCGACCTCGACGCCGCGTTCAAGGTGCTCACGAAGACCGAAGACCAGTAATCGGCAGCCGGGCCAGCGGAACGTGATGCTGGCCGGCGTGGATGTCCCGGTCGCGCAGGCTCCCCTGCGAGACCGGGCGCGGGAACGAGACCTTCACGACGTTGAGGGCCGGGACGCGGAAGATCTGGACGCCGGCCGGGTCGACGCCGTAGAGGCGGGCGATGACGGGAGCGTCCAGAAAGGACACCAGTTCGTAGCCGGCCTGGTCGCGCAGGAAAACCTCCATCGTCACCCAGAACGGGCCGGCGTTCTTGGAGCGGACCTCCACGGCCAGGTCGGCGATCGTGCGGGTCTCAGGCATCGGTGGCCTCCAGCCGGTGAATGCGGAACAGGGCAGTGGGGGAATCCACGTCAACAGCGTGATTGAGTACGAACTCGTAGGCGGCGCCACGCTCCGTCTCGGCCGGTGAGGTCGCGAAGGCGAGGCTGGGCAGATAGTCCATGTCGGGTGTGGGCAGGTGCAGCATCAGCGGGTTGACCACCTTGGCCACGGCCGTCGCGGTCGCCTGGTCGGCCGCGCGCACCAGCAGCATCACGCCGACCTCCTTGGGCGGGCTGCGGTCGGGCTCGATGCCGTCGAGGATCGCGTCGTAGCCGTACAGCCGCAGGTCGAACTCGTAGTCGCCGTCGCCCAGGCCGAGGGCGCGGGTCACCCACTCGCCGATCATCTTGCGCAGCAGCGCGGCCCACGTGTCGATCTGGCCGAGGATGTGCGGGTCGCGGATCGCGGTGAACGACATCGTCTCGTACCCGGTGACGCGGGCGCCCTCCAGCTTGATGGTGTGCTGCTCGGCCGGCTCGAAACGAGAACCTTCGACCCGTACGCGTCGATGGTCGACCGCGCTGTAGGCGGCCTCCGACACGACGATGGTGCCGGCCGGCTCGCGCATCGAGTACGGGTTGACCGTCTCGTACAACATGTGCGCGGCAACCGACTGCGGTGTGCACGTGTTGTCCGGGTCGAGCGGTTCGATGGTAAAACCGTGCTCGTCGATGGTGGCGAGCACGCCGCCCGCGCGCGGGTTGGTCGTGCACTGCCCGCCGCACTCGACGATTTTCGCCGCGTGCCAGGCCGGGCCGGGCGGCAGGCCCCGCATCAGCGGCACGGCGGCGGCGATGGCGGTGTCGGTGGCCCGTCCGGCCAGCACCACGTCGGCGCCGCCCTCGAGCGCGGCGACGATCGGCTCGTGGCCCATCATGCCGACGATGTGGGTGCAGTCGGCCAGGGTCGCCGGGTCGAGCGGTCCGGCCGGGGGCAGCGGGCGGATGCGTCGCAGATCGAGGTCGGACGCATGCTGTTCGCTGTAGATGACGGCGATGCGCAGGTCGAGGCCCTCGGCGGCCATGATCTCGCGGGCGATGCCGGCCACCCAGTCCACGCCCGAGTCGGTGCCGCTGGTGCCGCACGAGCCGACGATCAGCGGGATCCGGGCGCTCGCGGCCGCCTTCAGCAGCAGCCGCAGATCCTGGGTGACGGCCGCGGCGGCGGTCTTGGCCGTGCCGGAACCCAGGTAGTACGGGCCGGAGTCGGTGGAGCCGCCGTCGACGGCGATGACGTCGGCGCCGAGTTCGAGCCCGCGCGTGACGGTCTCCGGCGGGAAGCCGGCGCCGAGCATGCCGGTCGGGGCGAGGATGCGTACCTCGGTCATTTGTTGCCTCATTTCTTGAGTGCGTTGGCCACCTGACGGCCGGAGAACAGGCAGCCGCCGAGGAAAGTGCCCTCGAGTGCGCGGTAACCGTGCATCCCACCGCCACCGAATCCGGCCGCTTCGCCCGCGGCGTACAGCCCCGGGACGGGTTGGCCGGCGGCGTTCAACACCCGGCCGTCCAGATCGGTGTGCAGGCCACCGAGCGATTTCCGGGTCAGAACATGCAGCCGTACGGCGATGAGGGGCCCGGCCGACCGGTCGAGCAGCCGATGGGGCGCAACCGTGCGCATCAACCGGTCCCCGCGGTAGTGGCGGAAGTTGCGAATGGCCGCGATCTGCAGGTCCTTGCCGAAGCCGTTGTCCAGTTCACGGTCGCGGGCCTCGATCGTCCGCCGGACGTCCGCCGGGTCCAGCAGCGGCTCCGAGGTCAGCGCGTTCATGCCCTTGACCAGCTCGTCCAGGTCGTCGGCGACCACGAAGTCGGCGCCGTTGCGCTTGAACGCCTCGACCGGCGCGGGCGCTCCGGCCCGGACGCGGCCCAGCACCTGGCGGACGCTGCGCCCGGTCAGGTCGGGGTTCTGCTCGGAGCCGGAAAGGGCGAACTCCTTCTCGATGATGCGCTGGGTGAGCACGAACCAGCTGTGGTCGTGCCCGGTCGTGCGCAGGTGGGCGAGGGTGCCCAGCGTGTCGAACCCCGGATAGAGCGGAGCGGGCAGGCGGCGCCCACGCGCGTCCAGCCACAGCGAGGACGGGCCGGGCAGGATGCGGATGCCGTGGCGCTCCCAGATCGGGTCCCAGTTCTGGATGCCCTCGACGTAGTGCCACATCCGATCCGGGTTGATGACGGCCGCCCCGGCCTCGGTGGCGATGCCGAGCATCCGCCCGTCCACATGGGCGGGCACGCCGCTGATCATGTGCTCGGGCGGCGTCCCGAGACGAGCCGGCCAATTGCGGCGTACGAGGTGATGGTCGCCCCCGATACCGCCGGAGGTCACGACGACGGCCTGCGCCGTGAACGCGAACTCGCCGACCTCGAGCCGAGAACTGGCCTGCCCACGGGCGACGGCACTCGGCTCGAGCACCCGCCCCGCGACCCCGGTGACGGTGCCGCCGCTGGTGATGAGCGAGTCGACGCGGTGCCGGTGCGCGATGGTGACGCGGTCGCTGCCGAGAACGGCCGCGAGGAACGGCTCGAGCACGCCGGGCCCGGTGCCCCACGTGATGTGGAAGCGGGGCACGGAGTTGTTGGCACGCTCGGCCCAGCCGACGATCGGGAACAGCTTGATGCCCTGCTGCTTGAGCCAGGCCCGTTTCTCACCGGCCGCCCACCCGACGTAGGCCTCGGCCCAGCGCCGCGGCCACTCGTCCTCGGCCCGGTCGAAGCCCGCATTTCCCAGCCAGTCCTGCCAGGCCAACTCGTACGAGTCGCGGATACCCATACGCCGCTGCTCAGGCGAGTCCACCAGGAACAGCCCCCCGAACGACCAGAAGGCCTGCCCACCCAGACTCTGCTCCGGCTCCTGCTCCACCACCAGAACCGACCGCCCCGCGGCCGCCAGCTCAGCCGCCGCAACCAGCCCAGCCAGCCCGGCCCCCACCACAATCACATCAGCATCCATAACCCCTCCAAGCTGTAGGTCGACCCCGTCGCAGACCACCCCGGCCACCCACCACGCGCCGCAAAGCGGTGTGGATATCCGCATGAGCAAGCCACGCCGACGACCGGAGCACCCGCTATGCCTTGTCCACAGACCGGAGCAGCGCCATGGCGCACTCGACGAGGCGCGAAGCTCTCCACGAGACGCTCCGGTCCCGTGCCGCCCACCGCCAAATGGTGTGGATATCCGCTAGAGCAAGCCGCCGTGGAAGCCGGGCCAGCCGACATGCGCTGTCCGCTGACTGGTCCTGTGTCTTGGTGCTGTCGGCAGTGCGTGGCGCTCTCCGCGAGACGGTTTGGTCTCGTGCCGCCCACCGCGAGGTGGTGTGGATATCCGCTTGGACAGGCGCCGCGGCGGCAGGTTCGCCGTTCGCGCATTACCCGCAGGCCGGATCGCCTCTTGGCGCTGTCCGCGAGACGGTGCGGCTGCGCGGCGGTTGGTGTTGGGTGTTTCGTGGCTGCCCCATCTTCAGCGAAGTGGAGTGCATATCCGCTTGGGACAGTGGCGGCTGCGGCTTGTCCGGGGTTCATCGATCCGGCCGATTGATGGCTTTAGCCGGGACGGCGTTGACCGGGTGTTTCGGGTGGCCGGCGAGGGCGGCGATTAGTTCGTGGGCGCCGTAGAGGCCGGCGTTGTGGCGGGCCTCGGTGGTTTGGCCGGCCATGTGTGAATAGACAGTGATGTTGTCGAAGTTGCGTAGTGGGCTGTCGGCCGGGAGTGGCTCGGTGTCCACGACGTCCAGGGCGGCGCCGGCGATCTGGCCCGTGCGTACGGCTTCGGCCAGGGCGGTTTCGTCGACGATGGGGCCGCGGGCGGTGTTGATGAGGTGGGCGGTCGGCTTCATGCGGGCCAGGGCTGCGGCGTTGATCAGGTGGCGGGTCTTCTCGGTGAGCGAGGTGTGGATCGACACGAAGTCGGACTCGGGCAAGACTGCTTCCCATGGTTCTTGTATGACAGTCATACCGAAGGCTTCGGCCAGTGGGCGCAGTCGTTGGGCTACCGCGCCGCGGCCGATGATGCCCAGGGTTTTGCCGTGCAGTTCGAAGCCGTCGCCGCGGGGCCAATTGCCGGCGGCTACCCCGGTGGCCAGGCCGATCAGATTGCGGGCCTGGACCAGGATCAGGCCGATCGTGTACTCGGCAACCGCATTGGCGTTGATGCCGGGCAGGTTGCTCACGCTGATACCCAGCGAAGCCGCCGCCTCGACGTCGACCGAGTCGTAGCCGACACCTGTGCGCACGATCGCCCGCAACGACGGCGCGCTACGAAGCACTTCAGCGGTCATCGGCTCGTTGGCGATCAACGCTCCCTCCATACCGTCGAGCGCTGCGATGAGCGCGTCCGCCGACCGCTTTCCGCGCATCGGATCGTGCCGCGTCGTGAAACCCTGCCCGCGCAGATAGGTGTCCACCTCGTCGCCGGGCTGGAGGTAATCGGTCGTGATCAGAATCGTCGGCATGGCGCCCTTCATCGGAGGAGTGGCGTGGTCGGCCGGAGGAAAGCTGCGGTCGGGGGGCCTGGCGTGGATCACTTGAGGATCGGGGTTTCGGTGCGGGTCTGCAGGCGGCCCAGGCGGGTCAGGACGAGGATGGCCAGGGTGGCCAGGACGGCGATGTCCAGCAGCATGGTGTTCCAGCCGGTCAGGTCGACCACGCCGCCGATCAGGGCGGGGCCGGCGAAGCCGCCCAGGTACCAGGTGACGGCGTACAGGCCGGTGTAGGTGCCCAGCACGCGGCTTGACGGGGCCAGGTTCCACAGCACCACGGCTGCGTTGATCAGGAAGGCGGCGGCGCCGATTGCGGCCACGCAGAAGACCACGACGGTGGCGGTGGCTGTCTGCACTGCCGTGCCGGCGGCCAGGGCCGCGGCGAAGATGGCCATGCCGACGCCCATCGTTTTCAGGCGGCCGTAGCGTTCGGCCAGCAGGGCGGCCGGATAGGCGGCGATCACGTAGGCGATGCCGCTCGGCAGCGTCAGCCCGCCCGCCTCGCCCCGGGTCAGGCCGAGCGCTTCCATTCCGTACGGGGTGATCAGGGACCTCGAGGCGAACCAGGCGCCGCCGAACAGCATGACCGTGAGCAGCAACAGCAGGCGGCGACGGTCGTGGTCGAAGACGATGTCCTGGACGACCTGGCGGAACGGCACCCGCGCCTCGCCGGGGGCGGCGTTCGCGTCCTCGGCCAGTGCCTGCTGGTAGCCGGTCGAGCGGCTGTCGCGCACCTTCACGACCATCACCACCGTGATGAGCAGCAGGATGGCCGACGGGATGGCGAACGCCGCGTGCGGGTGGTCATCGACGACGAGCAGGCTGATCAGCGAGGCGACGATGATCGTGAGCGCGGCCGCGATCTTCACGACGGCGTTGGCCCGGCTGCGTCGCTCGGGTGGGATGAAGTCGGGCACCAGCGACTCGGCCAGCGGGCGCATCGTGTTGGCGACCAGCGCGTAGCCGACCATCACGGCGATCAGCATCGTGGCCGACGTCGTCCAGGGCAGGAAGACGAAGAGCACGGCGGCCAGCGGCATGCCCACGGCCAGGTACGGCACGCGGCGGCCCCAGCGGGTGCGGGTGTTGTCGGAGCGGTTGCCGATCCAGGGCTGGATGAAGATCCCCAGCAGGTTGTCCATGCCCATGAGCGCGCCGACCAGCGCCGCGCTCGTCACGTGCTCGCGCAGCAGCACGGGCACCTGGTTGTCGTAGAAGTTCCAGGTCGACTCCTGCGCGAACAGCGCCAGAGCGATGAAAAACGTGATCTTCCGGTGGCTTCTCACCTCGGCCATGTCGCCTCCTGTGTCCGGCGTCACGTTAATTTGCTATAGCAAAAGCGTCAACAGTTGCATCCGTTTTTAGAGATTGCATGCGCTAGAGTGCCGTCATGCCAGCTGTCGAGACCCTCGCCGACCAGGCCTACGGGCAACTCCGCACCGCCATCGCCGCCGGTGAGCTCGCCCCGGGCGAAAAGGTGACCGAGCGTGGCGTGGCCGCGTGGCTGGCCATCAGCCCCACCCCGGTGCGCGAGGCGCTGCGCCGGCTCGAGCTCGACGGCCTCATCGAGCGGATCGGCCCGCGGACGGTGCTGGTCGCCGCTATCCGCGGCGCCGCCATCGACGATTTGGCCGAGGTCGAGGTCGGCCTGCGGGGACTGGTCGCCCGGTTCGCGGCCCGGCACGCCACCGCGGCCCAGCTCGACGTGCTCGACAACATCCTCGACCGCGCCGACGACCTGCTGATCCTGCTCAAGGAACGCCGGCGCACCGACCAGCCCGTCGAGCGT
This sequence comes from Paractinoplanes aksuensis, assembly GCF_024137025.1. Lineage (GTDB taxonomy): Bacteria > Actinomycetota > Actinomycetes > Mycobacteriales > Micromonosporaceae > Actinoplanes > Actinoplanes aksuensis. The sequence continues at coordinate 41,392 of NZ_JAMYJR010000035.1, read as the reverse complement.
CATCTGCACGAACTGCTCGACACGATGCTCGAATTCAACGACACGGTGAGCGCCTGCGCGCACAACCCGGTGCTCGTGCGCATGCTCGAACAGAGCCGGGTCTTCAGCCGCCCCCGCCGTCGCGAGCTCCTGCTGCGCAAGGTGGCCGAGGACGATACGTTCGGGCTGGAGCGGTACACCAGCCACCGCGCTCTCGTCCGCGCCCTGCGCGCCGGTGACTCCGCGGCCGCCGAGCAACTCGCGCTCGCCGACGCCCAGGGCGGGCTCGCCGCACTGAGGGAGGCCCCGTGACTCAGCACCGCATCGCCGTGATCCCCGGCGACGGCATCGGCCGGGAGGTCGTACCGGCCGGGTTGGAAGCCTTGGAAGCGACAGCGAGCCGGTTCGGTCTCGGGCTCGAGTTCGACACCTTCGACTTCGCCAGCGCCGAGTATTGGCAGCGGCACGGCACGATGCTGCCGTCGGACTGGGAAGAGACGCTACGTGGGTACGACGCGATCTACTTCGGAGCGGTCGGCTGGCCCGAGGTGGTGCCCGACCACGTCTCGCTGTGGGGGAGCCTGCTGCAGTTCCGGCGCACCTTCGACCAGTACGTGAATCTGCGGCCCTGCCGGCTGCTGCCCGGCGTCCGCGGTCCGCTGGCCGGCCGCGAGCCCGGTGACATCGACTTCATCGTCGTCCGCGAGAACACCGAGGGTGAGTACTCGAGCATCGGCGGCCGGATCTTCGAGGGCACCGAGCGTGAGACCGTGCTGCAAGAGACGGTGATGACGCGCGTCGGTGTCGACCGGGTGCTGCGGTTCGCCTACGAGCAGGCCGCCCGTCGCCCCAAGAACCACCTGACGTCAGCCACCAAGAGCAACGGCATCTCGATCACCATGCCCTACTGGGACGAGCGCGTGGCCGCCATGCAGGGCCAATTTCCCGGCGTACGGGTGGACAAGTTCCACATCGATGCCTTGGTGGCGAATTTCGTGTTGCACCCGGACTGGTTCGACGTGGTGGTCGCGAGCAACCTGTTCGGCGACATCCTGTCCGACCTGGGTCCGGCCTGCACCGGCACGCTGGGCCTGGCCCCGAGCGCGAACATCAACCCCGAACGCGACCACCCGAGCCTGTTCGAGCCCGTGCACGGCTCCGCCCCCGACATCGCCGGCCGCGGCATCGCCAACCCGGTCGGCCAGATCTGGTGCGGCTCGATGATGCTCGACCACCTGGGCCACCCCGAAGCCGCCGCGCACCTGCTCGGCGCGATCGAAGACGTTCTGGCGTACGGGCCGACCGAGGCTCCGCTGACGCCGGACTTGCAGGGCAAGGGCACCACGGCCGAACTCGGCCAGGCCATCGCCGACCGCGTCCGCACCCGCGACCAGGCCAACGCTTAGCAACGGGATCAGGCAGACCGGCGCGCCCCGGGTCAGGTTTTCGGGTGTCCGTCTTCGAGGTAGACCACTGTGCCCTCATCGCGGGCGCGGACCGTCGCGAGGATGCGGCGGGCGAGCAGCTCGGGCAAGCGCTCGGCCGCCTCCTGCTCGTCGCACCACGCCCAGCTACGCAATTCATCCGGTGGCAGTTGAATCTGGCCGGCCTGATCGGCGGTGAGGGCGCCGCCGTCGAACAGCAGCATCACGCCTTCGGTGCGGCTCGGCTGCGGCGGCACCCAGTCGACGGACAGCAACCTGCCCGGCCGCAGGTCCAGGCCGAGCTCCTCTTTCATCTCGCGCATCACTGCCGCGTACGGTGATTCGTCCGCCTCGACCACCCCGCCGGGGATCTCCCAGTAGTCCTTGTAGGTCGGCTCGACCAGCAGCACCCGGCCGCGATCGTCGGACAGCAGCGCCCCCGCACCCATCCGCTTGCGCGGCAACGTGCCCGTGAAGTCGTCGGTCATGACGCCAAGGTAGTTGGGCGCGGCCCGCGTCCCGCGCGAGCTGGCTCACGCCGTCGAGGAGGGCGCGCAGCCCGCGGCCCGCGCGCGTGCTCCGGCCACCGGAGAGGGCGCGCGGGGACCAGAAGGCTCGCGGGGAGTGAGTCAGGCCGGCGTGATGACCACCTTCAGGGCGGAGTGGGAGGCGGCGTTGCCGAAGACGTCGTACGCCTCGTCCATCTGGTCGAACGTGAACTTGTGGGTGCCCATCTTCTCGGCCGGGATGCGGCCGCTCGCGACCATGGTGAGCAGGGTGGGGATCGAGACCGTGTCGACCAGGCCCATGGTCAGGCGGATGTTTTTGATCCACATGTCCTGCATGGGGAGTTCGACCGGCACGCCGTGGACGCCGATGTTGGAGATCGTGCCGCCCGGGCGGACCAGCGACGCGGCCGTCAGCAGCGTCTCCGGGTCGACCCGCACGACCGCATCGGCCGGCTCCACGATCGTCGCGTCGGGAACGTCCTCCCAGGCCTTCTGGCCGGGGCCGTGATAGACGAGTGCCTTCATGCGGCCGACGTTAACGGCGGGGGAGGGGCCCGGCCGTCGCATTATGGGACGGCCGTCGTTGCCACGCGAGCACGGGGATCAGCAGCAGGGCGAGCAGGCCGCCGATCAGGGACAGCGTGGCGAAGCTGGTGGCCTCGGTGACGACGGCCGACGCCGCGCCGGATCCCGCACCGGACAGGGCGATGAGCACGTCGACCGAGCCCTGGGTCTTGGCCCGGGTGGCCGGCTCGGTCGACTCGACGATCAGCGTGGTCCCGCTGATCAAACCGAAGTTCCAGCCCAGCCCGAGCAGCACCAGCGCCACGGTCAGCCCGGTCATCGAGTCGCCGGGCGCGAGAGCGGCCACGGTCCCGGCCGCGAGCAGGGTGACGGCCGCGGCGACGGCCACCGGGCGGCTGCCGATCCGGTCGACCAGCCCCCCGGTGACCAGCGAGGGCAGGAACATCGCGGCGATGTGCAGGCTGATGACGACGCCGATCTGCCCGAGGCTCTGGTGGTGGTGCCGCATGTGGACCGGGGTCATCGTCATGATCGCGACCATGGCGACCTGGGTCAGCACCATGACGGTGGCCCCGACCACCACGCCCTTGTCGAGCCGCGGCGTGGGACCGTCGCCGGCGGCGACCGGGACGGCCAGCCGCTGGGCGACCAGGTAGGGGTCGGGCCGCAGGAACACGAACAGCACCAGCCCGGCGATGGCGAAGGCCACCGCGGCCAGTACGAAGGGTCCGGTCAGAGGGGGCAGGCCGACCGAGACGGCGAAGTCGCCCAGCAGGTCGACCGACAGCGGACCGCCGACCGCGCCCGCCGTCGTGGACACCAGCGCGATCGACACCGCCGTGGCCCGCCGGCCGGGCGGCGCGAGATCGGTGCCGGCGTAGCGGGCCTGCAGGTTGGTGGCCGTGCCGGCGCCGTAGACGAACAGCGACACGAACAGCAGCACCGGCCGGTCGGCCACGGCCGCGGTCACGATGCCGACCGCGCCGAGCGAACCGGCCGCGAACCCGGCGGCCAGCCCGCCCCGGCGTCCGGAGCGCTGGGTGAGCCGGCCCACGGTGAACGCGGTCAGCGCCGACCCGAGGGTGAACAGCGCGGTCGGCAGCCCGGCCAGGTTGTCGTTGCCGAGCATGTCCTGGGCCAGCAGCGCGCCGACGGTGACGCCCGCGGCCAGCCCCGCGCCCCCGAACACCTGCGAGACGACGACCACGACCAGCGACCGCCGATACAGCGCGTGTTGATCCTGATCCATGCCGCCACCCTACGACCGGTCGAGCAGCGGGCGGATCTGCTCGGCCTCGGGGACGCCCAGATCCTCGTACAGGGAAAGGGCCTGCTTGAAGTGGAGCCGGGCCGCCGTCTCGTCGTCGAGGGCGCGGTGGGCGTGGCCGAGGCCGGCGGCCGCGCGCGCCTGCTGGTAGCGGTTCTCGATCTCGGTCGCGATGGCGTGGGCGCGGGTGAAGTGGTCGAGGGCGGGCCGCCCGGCCTTCAGCGCGACCTCGCCGAGGCCGTTGGACGAGAAGGCCAGCCCCTCCTGGCTGCCGATCTCGCGGAACAGGGCCAGGGCCTGCTCGAAGTAGCCGGCCGCCTCGTCCAGGTCGTTCAGGTGCGTGTGCAGCATGCCGAGGCTGTCGAGCGCGCTGCCCTCGCCCAGCCGGTTGTGCAGGCGGCGGCGCAGGATCAAGCATTGGCCGAGGTGTTCGCGGGCCTGCTCGTAGCGGCCGGCGCGCATCTCGATGTTGCCGAGGACATCCAGCGCGTACCCCTCGCCGTGCTCGTGGCCCACCCGACGGGCCTGGGCCAGCCCCTGCAGACCGGCCTCCATGGCCTCGTCGGTGTGGCCCAGCCGGTCGAGCGCGATGGCCAGGCTGCCCAGGACGGTGGTCACGTTGGTCTCGTCGCCGGCCTCGCGATAGCACGCGAGGGACTCGCGCAGCAGGTCGGCCGAGGCCTGGAAGCGGCTCGCCCGTTCCTCGATGGCGGCCAGGCTGAACAGGGCGCGGCCCTCGTTACGGGGGTGGCCGATCCGGCGCCAGAGGTCGAGGGCCCGCCGCAGGTGGTCGGCGGCCAGGTCGTCCTGCTCGGCATACAGGTACGAGATGCCGAGGTTGGTCAGGGCGGCGGCCTGCCCGGCGAGGTCCTCGCTGCCGAGGGCGGCGGCATAGGCATTTTTGTACGCGGTGAGGGCCTCACTGTGATGGCCGCCGCCGATGAGATACCGGAACAGCACGCCCGACAACCGGGTCGTGTGCGCGGGCCAGCCGTGGGTGGCAGTGTGCACGGCCACCGCGACCAGCGTGTGCCGTTCCGAGTCGAGCCACGCCACGGGCGCCCCGGGGCTGGTCACGTCGGGAGTGGGCCAACCGGTCGGCTCGATCGTGGGGTGCAGGTGGGCCTCGGCCGGGTGCAGGGCGTTGATGGCGGCCGCGGTGGTGGCCAGATAGTGGTCGAACAGCCGGGTCTGCGCGGCCCGGCGGGCGGCCGGCGGGTCCTCGTCGCGGGCCCGGGAGTCGGCGTACGCGCGGACCAGGTCGTGGAACGTGTACCGGCCGGGCGCGGTCTCTTGCAGCAGGTGGTCGCGGCACAGGTGGGCCAGGGCCTCCCGCGCGGCGGCCAGTTCGCAGTCGGCCAGCGCGGCCGCCGCGTACGCGTCGAACTCCTGCCCGGGGTGCAGCGAGGCGAGCCGCAGCAGGTGTTGCCGCGCGGCCGGCAGGTGCCGGTAGGACAGTCGCAGGGCGAGCTCGACGCCGGTGTCGAGCTCGCCGCTCGTCGTGGCGTTCGTCGAGCCGCCGCGGAACCGGTCAAGCGCCCACTGTGCCGCAACAGCCGCTTCAACACAGGCGCCAGCCGCAGATCGCCGTACACGTCGGCGACCGCCGCATCGAGCCGGAACCCTCCAGCCATACCCCGAAATCTAGGGGGGCCACTCGCATCAATCAACAGCCCCGACATCCGCCGATCACCCCGAAAGTCAAGGGCCGGACGTCGTGGCGGGGTGGTGGGTTCAGACCGTCGCTCACGCCGAGGGCGCGGACGGGGCGAGCTGGCCGCCGGCGCGTCCAGGACGCTCACCCCGTCCGCGCGACGTGCGTAAGTGGTCGCGCTTGAACCCGCGCGGCTCCCGGTCCGGAGAGCCGGCACCGGTCCGTCTATTGGGCGGCCGGCGGCTTGACGCCGATGGCGGGGAGGTCGCAGGCGGCCCGGGCGTGGGTGTCCATCGACCGGGCCGGGCTCAGCAACCCGGTCGTCGCGCCGCCCATCAGGCTGGTGAGCTGGTCGGAGAGCTGCACGGTCCCCTCCATCGGCCGCCGGCCCGGGGGCTTGAGTCAGTTGGTCACGCGGAAAGTGGCGTCGGCGCGGGCGGTGGTGTCGGTGATGGGGTCGAGGCGCAGCAGGTAGTTGCTGTGGCGCAGGTAGCGGTCGGGGTAGTTGTACGACTGGAAGGAGCTCCACGAGCTGTCGGCCAGGCCGGCCACCCGGCGGAACGTGGCGTCGCCGGCGAAGGCGGCCGTGCCGTCGGGGGCGGCCAGCTGGAAGTCGAAGCCGTAGTGGCGCAGGTATTCGCCCGGGTAGTTGACCGACTCGAACGACACCGTGCCGGTTCCGCCGGCCAGGCCGGGCACCAGGCGGAACTGGGCGTCCTGGGCGGGGCTGACGTTGGCGTCGATCCGGACGTCGTGGTTGACGTGCCGGACGTACCTGTCCTGGAAGTTGTAGGACTGCAGCCGGTTGGACGCTGTCCCGGACCAGCGGGCCAGCACCCGGGTCTGCTCGGCCGCCGTCAGAGGTAGCACCGAGCCGTGCCGTTTGCGCAGGCCACCCAGGTCGTACGAGCCGGTGGCGGGGATCCGGAAGCTGCCGGGGCTCGCCGGGTTCGTCGTCAGCACCGGCAGGTAGCCGCGGCCCGAGGAGTACTGGTCGAGGTAGAGCGCCCACTCCGCCCGGTCGTTGAACGGCATCCACATCGGGCCCTCGACCTGGGCCCCGGTGAGCCCGATGCCGGCCAGGTTGCCCAGCGTGGTCCACGTACCCAGAATGCTGTTGCTGCCCTCGAGGGTGATCTGGCCGTCGCCCGAGGCGCGCACGTAGCGGTAGGGGCCGGTCGGCACCTCGACGATCTGGGTGTCGATGATCTCCTGGCTGCCGGGGCGGGTGATGTACGGCTGCGGCGTGGTGATGCTGCGGAAATCGGCGGTGCGCGCGGCGTAGATGCGGTGCTTGGTCACGCCGTTGAGCGGCACGTTCGTCGCCCAGTACAGGACGTAGTCGTTGGTGGCCGGATTCCACACGGCCTCCGGCGCCCACGCGTTGCGGCCGTCGGGGATGGCGCCGGCCACGTCGAGCAGCCACGGCGCCGACCACGTGACCAGGTCGGTGGACGTCCAGACGACCAGGTTGCGGCTGCCGTTGCCGATCGCCGTGCCCCAGTCCTGGCCGCAGCCGATGCACAGGTCGGTCGCGATCATCCAGTAGCGGTCCCCGGCCGGTGACCGCACGAGCGCGGGATCGCGGACGCCTCGGGTGCCGACCGTCGTGCGCAGGACGGGGCTGCCGTTGTTGAGGTCGGTCCAGCGCAGCCCGTCCGTGCTGTGGGCGACATAGATCTGCTGACCGTTCGACGATTCGCCGGTGAAGTGGGCCATCAGATAGCCGGCGTAGGGCCCGGCCGCGACGGCGGGGGAGGGGACCGCCCACGACGCGATCAGCAGGAGGGCGAGGACGCGGACCGGCTTCATGCGTTCACTCCGGAGATCTCGATGGTCTGGACCGACGCGGCCGGGAAGGGGACGGCGACCGATTTGCCGTTGAGGGCGAGGTCGGTACGCCGGACATAGCGGTCACTGCCGCCGGGCACCGTCGTCCAGCGGGCCACACCGCCGCCGACCGTGCCGAAGGCCGAAAGATCAAAGGTGAGCGTCTGGGCCGCGCCGCTGTTGACGGCCACGATCACCAGTCGCCGGGCATTCGCGTCGTACGCGGCGGCCGCACTGCCGTTGCCCGTGTTCAGGATGCGCATGCCGGGCCGGATGTGCCGCGTGAACTGAGCCAGCACCCAGAACTTGGGTTCGACGGGCCCGGGAGTCCGTGTATTACCGTCGTACCGTATGACACCCCACCCGGCCGTCGGATCCATCACCTGCCAGTAGACCCAGGCCGTGGGGTGCAGCCACGTCCAGTCGAGGCAGAGATTCTTGGCCATGGTGAGCCCGGTGCCGTCACCGTCACCCGTCTCCGAGTTCCACAAGACCTTCCCGGCCGTACGCACGTCGTCGTACAGCAGATCGCGCCGCCCACCGCCGCCCTGGTAGCCGTGGACGTTGACCTGCCGGACCAGCGCCCGGGTGGCCGCGTCGAAGCTGTTCCAGGTCGCTCGGGCCAGGTCGTAGCTGGTCTCGTCGGAGGCCGAGAGCGCGACGTCGGTCAGCCCCTGCGCGTCGAGCTCGGTGCGCAGGTGGGCCAGCACCGTGCGCTGGATCCCGGCGTCGATGTGGCAGCCCTCCTGCGTGCCGGTCGCCGTCCACCAGGCCGAGGACGGCTCGTTGAACGGGTCGACCGTCCGGAACCGCACGCCCCAGCTGTCCCGGGCCCGCCGGGCGACCACGGCCAGGTGCCGGGCGTGCTGGGCGTAGTTCCAGGACTGCAGGTTGTTCCCGCCCCCGGCCGCGCCGGACGGGTTGTGGTTGAGGCACATCCACCACATCGGCGAGTTGGCGAACAGTTCGGTGATCGCACCGCGCTGCACGGCCTTGGTCAAGGCGGCCCGTTGGACGGCGTCGGCGTTCCAGTTCCAGGCCGACGAGGTGGGGTCGGGATTGCGCCAGTCCTGCCAGAAGCCCTCGATCTGCTTGAACGACGGGATGTTGGGCGAGGCCACCATGGCGCTGCCCTCGACCGTGTTGCGGCTGCACGCGCCCAGGTTGTAGCGGGCGATGGTCAGGCCGAGACCGGGCAGCGCGGTGCCGTTGTAGGTGACCGTGCGGTCGGTGAAGAACAGGTCGGCGAAGTCGTCGCGCGCGCCGAAGACGGTGGCCCACCAGGCCAGCGATGTGCCCCAGCCCTGCCAGGCGCCGAAGTCGGCGGCGGGCCGGATCGCGATGGTGGCGTCGTCGTCCAGCGCCAGCCCGGCCGCCGTGGCCGCGGCCCCACCGAGAAGAACTCTCCTGGTGACCATGGGCCCTCCTCGGAGGTGAACGTTAACAAGCGATCCCTGAATAAGAACATCGACAAATCTCAATGTCAACGCACGCGCTGAGCGATTGGTGACCGCGCTGAGCGTTTGATGAGCGCGCCGAGCGGCTGGTCAATGTTCAGGCCGGTGGATCAGCGCGGCGCGCGACGTCGGCCGAATCGTAGGGCGGCGACGCCCGCCAGCAGAAGCACGGCTCCCACCAGGGCGATCGGTCCGGCGCCGGGGCCGGTGATCGGGAGGCCGCCACCGGCCCCGCCGGGCGCCGGCGTCGCGGTGGCAGTCGGCGACGGCGACGAACTTGGCGTCGGCGAAGCGGTCGGTGATGAGGTCGGCGAAGAAGCCGGTGGCGTGGTCGGCGCGACCGCGAACTGGATCGGGAAGGTGAGTTCGTTGTTGCCCGGGTCGACGGGCAAGGGCTGGTCGCGCACCTGAAGCCCGATCAACCCGCGCCGCCCGACCGTGCCCGCGTCGGCCCGCGTCGGCAGCACGTGCTCGAGCCGTATCTCGCCGCCCGCCGGCAGCGACCGGTCGACCTCGCAGGCCATCTCGCCGGGATCGCTGAAACACTCCACCCCCTCCTGCTCGACTCCGCCGCCGATGTACCAGCCCCCGTCGAACCATTCATGCAGCGTGAACGGCACCCCCGCGTCCGGCCCGAGGTTGCGCACGACCACCGTGTAGGTGATCGGCTTCCCCGCCTCGAGCACCCCGGTCGGCCCGTCCTCCACGCTGACCGCGAAGTCGGCGCCCCGCACCGGCACCGTGGCCAGCTTCCGGTTGATCTCCCCGCTCGCCGCGACCAGCGACAGCGGCTCGCCCGGAACGACGTCCGCCGCGACCCGCACCGTCGCCGTCCAGCTGAGCAACCCGTCCTCAGGGTGGTCCACGCTGCAAGTGACCACCTGGCCGTCGACGGCGCACGGCCCGGAGTTACGCCCGCCGTCGACCGTGTTCACCGCGCCCGGCGCCCCGGAGACATACGTGATCCCGGCAGGCAGTGTCAGCGCCACCGAGACGCCGAGCGGATCCGCCGCGCCCCCGGCCTGCACGGTGAACACCGCGGTCTGCCCGATGACGACCTGATCGGGCCCGCTCAGGTTCAGCGTCGGCCCCTCGGGAGCGGCCCCCGCGCCCAGCCCGGCCCCGCCTCCGAGCAGCAGTGCCGCCACCACGAGAAATCGATGAACGCCCATGGCGGCGCAGTATGGCACGGGGCCCGGAATCCCGGAAGATCCCGGCTCGTATCCTTGTCGGCATGGACGAAGACCTGGTCGAGTCCGAGGCTGGCTTCGCGGGATTGGGGCTTCGACCGGAGCTGCTGCGCGCGCTCCTGAGCCTCGGCTATGAAGAACCCACCCCGATTCAACGCGAGGCGATCCCCCCGGTGCTGGCCGGGCACGACCTGGTGGGCCAGGCGGCCACCGGCACCGGCAAGACCGCGGCGTTCGCCCTGCCCATCCTGCAGGCGCTGACCGCCGAGCGGACGGCGGGCCCGCAGGCGCTGGCCCTGGTGCCGACGCGCGAGCTGGCCGAGCAGGTCTCGCAGGCCGTGCACCGCTACGGGCGTGAGCTGAACGTGCGGGTGCTGCCGGTCTACGGCGGGCAGCCGATCGGGCGGCAGCTGCAGGCGTTGTCGCGCGGCGTGCAGGTCGTCGTGGGCACCCCGGGCCGCGTGCTCGACCACATCAGCCGCGGCACCCTCGATCTCAGCGACGTGCGCACGGTCGTGCTCGACGAGGCCGACGAGATGCTCGACATGGGCTTCGCCGAGGACATCGAGGCGATCCTGGCCGAGACCCCGGCCGAGCGCCAGACCGTGCTGTTCTCGGCCACCATGCCACCCCGGATCGACGCCATCGCCCGGCGTCATCTGCGCGAACCGGTGCGCATCCAGATGGCCCGCGAGGACGTCGCGCCCGGCGAGATGCCGTTGGTCCGCCAGAGTGCGTACGTCGTGGGCCGCCCGTACAAGGCGGCCGCGCTCGGCCGCATCCTCGATGTCGAGGCGCCGACGGCGGCGATCGTCTTCTGCCGTACGCGCGAGGAGGTCGACTCGGTCACCGAGGCGCTCAACGGCCGGGGCTACCGGGCCGAGGCGCTGCACGGCGGCATGAGCCAGGACCAGCGCGACCGGGTGATGGGCCGGCTGCGCGGCGGCAGCACGGAGCTGCTGGTGGCCACGGACGTCGCCGCCCGTGGGCTCGACGTCGAGCAGCTCACCCACGTGATCAACTTCAACGTGCCGTCGGCCCCCGAGGCGTACGTGCACCGGATCGGCCGGGTCGGCCGGGCCGGGCGCGAGGGCGTCGCGATCACCCTGGCCGAGCCCCGTGAGCAGCGCATGCTCAAGGCCATCGAGCGCCTGATCGGCCGCCGCATCCCGATCGAGCGGCTGCCCACGGTGACCGACCTGCGGGCGCGCCGGCTCGAACTGACCCGCGCGACGTTGCAGAACGCCCTCGAGGACGACGACCTCGAGCGGTTCCGCGTGGTGATCGACTCGCTGACCGACGACCACGACATCGAGACTGTCGCCCTGGCCGCGGTCAAGCTGCTGCACGAGGCGGCCGGGGGCGACGTCGACGAGGCCGAGATCCCGTCGCCCGCGCCGGCCCGCCGCGACAAGGAGACCCGGCAACGGCCCACCGACTCGGGAGTGACCCGCCTGTTCGTGGGTATCGGCCGCCGGGCCGGGCTGCGCCCGCAAGACCTGGTGGGCGCGATCGCCGGCGAGTCCGGCCTGCCCGCCCGCGACGTCGGCGCCATCCAGATCACCGACCGGTTCTCGCTGGTCGAGGTGCCCGACTCGGCGGCCGACCGGGTCATCAAGGCGCTGTCGCGGGCCACCATCCGCGGCCGCCGGCCCACGGTGCGACGGGAGCGCCCGAACCGCTGACTCACGTACGCAAGGTCTGGCTCGGTGGCCGCCCGAAGGCGGCGCGGTAGTAGCCGGCGAAGCGGCCCAGGTTGGGGAAGCCCCACCGGAACGCGATGTCGGCCACCGTGTCGCCGCCGGACGCGTCGGCCGCCTGCAGGTCGCGGTGGGCCAGTTCGAGCCGGTGGCGGCGCAGGTAACCGAGCGGGGTGACGTCGAGGTGCCGCCGGAAGCCGGTCTGCAGGGCCCGCACCCCGAGACCGGCGGCGGCCGCGATGTCGTCCACGGTGATCGGCTCGGCCGCGTTGGCCTCCAGATAAGCGACGGCCCGGCGGACCGCGGCCGGGGCCACGCGGCCCGCGCCGGCCACGTAACTCAGGGTCATGGTGGTGTTGGGGAAGACCGTCACCGCCGCCGTGGCCGCGGCCTCGATCGCGGCGGTCAGCATCATCGGCGCGATCCCGGGCGCGGCCAGCACGTCGGTGAGATAACCGGCGGTGGCCGTCCACAGCCGGTTGGCGGCCGGTGATACCGGGGTCATGGCGTCGAATCGGAAGTCGGGCGGGTCGACGCCGCTGCGGCCGGCGACCCGCCCGACCGCCTCGACCGGGATCTGGGCGGCCCGCAGACCCAACCGGTCCATGACGATGCTCAGATCCAGCCCGGGCGGCAGCAGCAGGGAGTCGCCGCTGCCGGCGCGGGCGCTCTGCCGCCCGGCGACCACATCGAACTGACCGGCCAGCACCGACACGACCAGGACCGTCTCGAACGGCTCGGTGGCGGCGGCCACGACGGCCCGGTAGCGGGCCTGCTCGACGGAGAGCCCGGCGGCCGCGGCCGACCGGGACCGGAACCGGAAGTCGTGCGGGTTACCCACCACCCGCGGGCAGTGATCGACATAGCGGCGGGACATGAGCGCCTGGAACTCGGCGATGTCCCGGCAGTCCGAGGTGGCGCGGGCGACCGTAACCTGGCTCGGTTCAGCAGACATCGCGACCTCCCCGCGCAGGCTACGACCTGAGCGGCGCTCAGCGAAGGCCTGTCAGCCGGACGGGTGACGGCCGAGTTCGGCCCGGATCTCGTCCGCTTCCGGCATGCCGAGGTCGAGATAGGAGGTCAGGGCCTGCTCGTAGTGCTCGCGGGCCCGGTCCGGGGCGCCGAGGGCTCGATGAGCGGCGCCGAGACCGGCGTGGGCCCGGGCGCTCTGGTCGAGCGTGCCCGCCTCGGCCGCGACCGCCTCGGCCGCGGTGTGGAACTCGATGGCGGCGTCGCCGCGGCCGGCCGCGCAGGCCGACTCGCCCAGCCCGTTCAGCGCGGCCGCCTCGCCCAGGCGGTAACCGCTCGTTCGGCTCATGCCCAGCACCCGCCGGAAGCACTCGCCGGCCCTCTCCGGACGGCCCAGCCGGGTGTGCAGGCGACCGAGGCTCTCCAGCGTGTCGGTCTCGCCGAGGCGGTTGCCGAGCTCCCGGAACAGGGCCAGGCACTGTTCGAGATGGACCTCGGCCTCGGCGTACCGGCCCGAGCGCATCTCGACCTCGCCCAGGCCGTTGAGCGCCCCGGCCTGGCCGACCCGGTGGCCGATCTCGCGGGTCAGGGCCAGGGCCTGCGTGAAGTGCTCGGTCGCGGCGTCGTAGCGGCCCGACTGGCCGGCCACATTGCCCAGGTTGCGCAGCGTCCCGGCCTCGCCGGTCCGGTTGCCGGCCCGCCGGTGCAGCACCCGGGCCCGCTGATAGTGCTCGGTGGCGGCCGGGAAGTCGCCGGCGCCCTCGGCCACCATGCCCAGGTTGTTCTGCGTACGAGCCAGACCGGTGACGTCGTCCAGTGGCTCGAACAGTTCGGCCGCGCGGTGCAGGTAGTCCCGGGCCGTGTCGTTCTTGCCGAGGTGGATGTGGGTGACTCCGAGGTCGGTCAGGGCGTGCCCCTGCCCGGCCCGATCCCCGGTGCGGACGGCCGCCTGCAGAGCGTGGCCGTGGACGACCAGGCCGTCGGTGTGGTGGCCGCCGTCGAAGTAGCGGAACAGCAGGCGCGACATCCGGGTCGTGTGCGACTCCCAGCCGTTGGCCGCGGTGAAGGCGGCCACCGCGATCAGGGTCGGGCGCTCGGTGTCGACCCACGTGCGGGCGTCGTCCGGGCCGGCCAGCTCGGGTACGTGGTGACCGTCCCGCTCGACCGGCGGCCGCAGGTACTTCTCGGCCGAATAGAGCAGGTCCATGGCGGCGGCCGCAGTGGCCAGGTAGTGGTCGAAGAGCTGGGTCAGGGCCGTGCGGCGCTCGGCCGGGCGTTCCTGGTCGGCGGCCATGACGGCGCTGTAGGCGCGGACGAGGTCGTGGAACGTGTAACGCCCCTCGCCGGCCGGCTGCAACAGGTGGTCCTGCCGCAGGGCGTGCAGGTCGGCCCGCGTGGTGTCCACATCGGCGCCGGCCAGGGCGGCCGCGGCGTACGCGTCGCCGGCTGGTGACCACGGTGAGGCAGCCCGGGGTGGCCGGCAACAACGGTGCGACCTGCTCCACGGTGGCGGCGTTGTCGAGCACGACCAGGGCCCGTACGCCGGAAAGCCTTTCCCGATAGGCCGCCGTGCGAGCGGCCAGACCGTGCGGCACCGGACCCGCCATCCCCAGTAGCCGCAGGAACCCGTCGAGCACCGCCGCCGGGTCGGCCGGCGGCTGGGCCGGATCCGGATCGAACCCGCGCAGGTTGACGAACAGCACTCGCTCGAACGGTTCCTGCTGGTGGAGCTGGTGCCCGGCGTGGATCGCGAGCTGCGTCTTGCCCACCCCGGCCATGCCCTCGAGGGCCGAGATCACGACGGTGTCGGCGCGGCGGGCGGCCGCCCGCAGGGCCTCGCGCAGCTGACCGAGCTCGCGGTCGCGCCCGGTGAACCCGATCAGGTCCTGCGGCAGCTTGTCGTGCACCCGCACCTGCGACACGGCCTCGATCTCGCCCCCGACCGACCGCAGGGCCCGGCGCCACCGCCCCACGTACTGCTCGTCCGGGTGCAGCACCCGGACCACGGCCAGCACCAGATCGGTGTCGAACCGCCGCCGCCCCGGCTGGAAGCAGTACGCGACCGTCGACCGCGACACCGGCTCGCCCCCGGCGGCGTTGACCCTTTCCTTGATCGTCTCGTACGAGAGATCACCGGCCCACGCCTTCAACCGCCGCAAGCCGGTGGCGAGATCGTCGAGCCCGTGGGCTGCCGCCGGGTCGGGCGGTGTTTGCTGCGGCATCGGCAACGCCGGCTCCCCAAGGTCAACGGCGTGTCCGAATTCGTGCGGACTTCCCCCACGCCAGGTATCGACGTCGAACACTTTACGCGGCGGTTCGATCACGGCGGGGGGCGTCGTGGCGGGCGGCCGTTGTCGGCCGGCGACCGGGTTGGGGGACCCGTTCGCCGAGCCGACCGTCAGGACGCTTCCGCTGTTCACCCGCCGGGTCCATCGTGACGCCATGACTATGAAGCGGCGTGATGTGCTGGCGGCCACCGGGATCGGACTGGTCGGCGGCTTGGTGGTTCCGGCCGGCGTGGGTGTGGAGGCGGCCGCGGCCGGTGGGCGGCGCCAGGGGGACGGCTGGGGGCCGGTTAAGCCGGCCGGCCAGGAGCTGGCCCTTCCGGACGGTTTCTCGTACCGGACGTTCGGCCGGGCCGGCAGCAAGATGAGCGACGGCCTGCCGACCCCGGGTTGTCACGACGGCCAGTACCCCGGCGTCATTTGCGTCATCACCGGCCGCCGGCGCTGAAACGCCTGTTCCGAAAACGGCGGGGGGACTGTCGTGCGATTGTGAGATCTGTGGGTGACGAGTCGGCGCGGCCTGCGGTGCTCGTGTGGGCGGCCGTGGCCGTCACCGCGCTGCTGGCCGTGGTCGCGTTCCAGGTGTCGTCGCTCAACGGACTGGCCACGCTCATGCTGGCCAGCGCGGCCCTGCTGCTGACGGCGATCGCCGTCGGGGTGCGGCGGCACCGGCCCGAGTTCGCGCGGGGCTGGTGGCTGATCTTCGTGTCGGTCGGGCTGGCGCTGGCCGGCAACGTCATCGTCGCGACGCTGCTGCCGCCGGAGGTGGCCACCGGGGGCGTGGCCATCAACGTCATCTACGGCATCACGTACCCGATCCTGTGTGCCGGGGTGGCCCTGCTGCCCAACCACGGGCGGCGGGGCGCGGCGGCGCTGGGCATGACCGAGAGCGCGATCATCGCGTCCGGCGCCGCGGTGATCTGGTGGATGGTGTTCGTCGACCCGTCGCTGATCGACACCGGGCTCATCCACAGCCAGGCCTACCTGCTGGTGGAGCCGTTCCTCGACCTGGTGCTGCTGACCTTCGGCGTACGCCTGCTGCTGCTCAGCGACTCCCGGTCCGTGTCCTACTGGCTGGTCGCCGCGTCGTGCGCGGTCCGGCTGACGGCCGACACCGCCTATCTGACCGTGGGGAGCAGCGCCGGCTTCCCGACCGAGGTCAGCATCGTCGGGTGGGTCGTCTGCAACGGCCTGCTGACCGCGGCCGCCCTGCACCCCTCGATGAAGCGTACGGTGGCGCTCCCGGCCGACCAGGCCACGCTGAGCCGGCACGGCGCGACCCGCATCTACGTCGGCACGGTGGTCGCCACACCTGTGCTGACCGGCCTCTTCCTGCTACGGGAGGCCCTGCAGGACACCCTGGGCAGCCTCGACGTGGTCGTCCCGATGGTCGCCACCGCCCTCACCTCGGCCCTGGTCGTGCAGCGGATGCGCCAGCTCAACCGGATCGCCGCCGCGCGGGCCGCCGACCTCGAGAGGGCCCTGCACAACGAGGCCGATCTGCGGCAGGAGCTGCGGTTCCGCTCCGAGCACGACGTGCTGACCGGGCTGCCGGGCCGGACCGTGCTGCACGACCGGCTCGCCGCCGCGATCGAGGGCGGGCGGCCGGGCGCGTTGCTGCTGCTCGACCTGGACGGGTTCAAGGACGTCAACGACCGGTTCGGGCACGCCGTCGGCGACGACCTGCTGGTCGAGGTGAGCGCCCGGCTGCGCCTGCTGTTCGGCGGGGCCCTGGTCGCCCGGCTGCACAGCGACGAGTTCGCCGCGCTGCTCACCGACGCTCCACTGACCGACGCCTGGGCCACCACCGAGCGGGTGCTGACCGCCATGCGCCGCCCGTTGACGGTGCAGGGGCACGAGCTGTTCGCGACGGTGAGCATGGGCCTGCGCGAGCTCGAGCCGGGCCGGCCCGCCGAGGATCTGGCCCGGGACGCGTACCTGGCGTTGCATGCGGCCAAGGAGGCCGGGCGCAACCAGTTCGTGCTGTACGACGAGCAGTTGCGCGAGAAGCGGCTCGAGACGGCCCGGACGGTCGAGCGGCTGCGCGAGGCGCTCACCCGCGAGGAGTTCGTCGTGTTCTACCAGCCGCTGATCCGGCTGGCCGACGAGCAGATCACGGGCGTGGAGGCACTGATCCGGTGGCAGCCGTCCGGGGAGTCGATGGTGCCGCCGGACAAGTTCATCGGCATCTCGGAGGACAGCGGCCTTATCGTGCCCATCGGGGCCTGGGTGCTGCGCGAGTCGTGCCGGGTGGTGGCCGGCTGGCACCGCCGCCACGGCACCGTGGTCTCGGTCAACGTGTCGCCGCGGCAGCTGCGCGAGCCGGGTTTCGGCCTGATGGTGCTGGACGCGCTGGAGACGTCCGGCCTGCCCCCGGAGGCGCTGATCCTCGAGATCACCGAGGGCGTGCTGGTCGACTCGGGGATCGCCACCGAGCAGGCGATCAGCCACCTGACCATGCTGCGGACGCACGGCGTGCGGGTGGCCGTCGACGACTTCGGCACCGGGTACTCGTCGCTGGCCTATCTGCGCGACCTGCCGATCGACCACGTCAAGATCGACCGCTCGTTCATGCCCGTCCCCGGCCCGCCCGACCCGGCCGCCCGCACCCTGGTCAAGGCCATCATCGACCTGGCCGCCGGGCTGCGCCTGGGCACGATCGCCGAGGGCGTGGAGACCGCCGAACAGGTGGAACTGCTGCGGGAACTGGGCTGTCAGCGGGCCCAGGGCTTCTATTTCTCGCGCCCGGTGCCCGAGGCCGACGCGGCCCGGCTGATCGACCGGGAGCGGCTCACGAGCGGCTGACCGCTGCCGATCAGAAGAGCGACGACGGGATCAGGAGGGCCGCTGGTGACGCACTCTGTGCTCGACCGTGCGGCCATCCGTGCCTCGCAACCGGTCCCGGAGGGCCCTGACCCGGCCCGGCAGTCACGGTTCTGGATGATCTGGCTGGCCGGGGCGGTCGCCTTCTGTGCCGGGCAGTTCTTCGCCGACCCGACCGGCCCGATCGGTGGCTCTATGGCGTTCGCCATGCCGATCCTGTTCTCGGCCGGGATCGTGGCCGGCGTGGTGCTGAACCGGCCCCGGCCACGCTGGCCCTGGCTCCTGCTGGCGTCGGCCGGCCCGGTCATGGTGGCCGGTTTCGGCATCTGGCTCTCCGGCGCCGAGACGGCGGCCTTCGCCGTGTTCATGACGGTGTACCCGCTGGAGGCGGCGGCGCTGCTGCTCATCATGCGGGGCGCGTCGTGGCGGCAGGACCGCGCGGGTCTGCTCGACACCGCGATGATCTGCGTCGGGCTGGCCCTGGCCTGCTGGCTGCTGGTCATCACGCCGTTGCTCCGGCTCGACGATCTGCTGCCCGGCGACGCCTTCACCGCCCTCTTCCCATTCGGCGACGTGCTGCTGCTGGGCGTGCTGATCCGCTTCTTCACGCTGCGGGGCCTGCGCAACGCCGCGTTCTGGCAGATCAGCGTCTCGCTGCTGCTGCAGACGTGCACGCACCTGGCCACTTTGCTGCCGTTCATCACGTCGGTGAAAACGACCGACATGCAGCCACTCACCTCGCTGTCGGGCTTCTTGATGGCCGGGGCGGCCCTGCACCCGTCGATGCGTACGCTCACCGCCAAGCCGCTGCGGTCGGTGGCCGAGACCTCGCCGCGCCGCGTGCTGCTGGTCAACGTGGCCTGCATGGGCGCCCCGGCGCTGCTCATCGCCCAAGGCGTGCTGCAGGACGGCCAGGTCGACTGGATCGCCGCCGGCGTCGGCTGCATCGTCCTGTTCGCCCTGCTCGCGCTGCGCATGGTCGACCTGGTCGGTCAGGTCCAGGACAAGGCCCGCCAACTCGACGCGGTGGCCCACATCGACGCGCTGACCACCCTGCCCAACCGGCGGGCCTGGGATCTCGAACTGTCCCGCCGCATCGCCGGCGCGCGCCGCCACGGCACCCCGGTGGTGGTCGCCATCATCGACCTCGACCACTTCAAGCAGTACAACGACCAGCACGGTCACCAGGGTGGGGACGAGCTGCTGAGCCTGGCCGCGGAGGCCTGGCGGGCCGAGCTGCGCCCCGAGGACCTGCTGGCCCGTTACGGCGGCGAGGAGTTCGGCGCGATCTTCGACCACTCCCGCCTGGCCGACGCCGACCTGATCATCGAGCGCCTGCAGGCCGTCACCCCGGACGGCCAGACGTTCTCGGCCGGCGCCGCCCAGTGGGACGGCGCCGAGACGGCCGACGACCTGCTGGCCCGGGCCGACGCCGCCCTCTACGCCGCGAAACGGGCGGGCCGCGACCGTCTCTACGTCTCGAGCACCCGCTAGGAAGACACGCGGAGCACGTCGCCGAGCCTGCGCTTCTTCCGTACGGCCGATTCCGTGGCCACCACGGCCGCGAGCACCACGGTCAACGCGACGACGGCCACCACCTCGACGGTCCACCACGGTACGACCGTGACCGGCACGGCGACCTGGCCGGTGAGCACGTTCAGGGCCAGCGGCCCGACCGTGAGCCACGACAGCAGCGCCCCCAGCAGCGGCCCGGACACCGCCGCGACCAGCGCCACCGGCAGCAGTTCGCCCGCCGCGACCCGGTGCGCGTCGCGCGGCCGCAAGCCCAGCGTGCGCAGCCGGGCCAGTGTCTCCCAGCGCTGCGGAGCACCGGCCGCCGCCGCCAGCGCGAAGCCCAGCAGCCCCAGGGCCAGCAACGTCCCGGCCGCGACCAGCTGCAACCGGACCAGGCCGGCGGTCAGCGGGGCCGTGCGCCGCTCGTCGAGCACCTCGGCCCGGGTCGTCAGCCGCCCGTCGGCCCCGGTGGCCCGGATCGCCGCGGCCGCGCCCGGCCCGGTCGCCCACACCGTGTTCGGCGCCGACTCCAGCCCGGCCGCCGCAGCCGCGGCCCGGTCGACCACGACCACATCGTCGCCGCTGCCGATGGCCGGCGCCGGGCCGACCGCCGTCATCGGGGTGAAGGTGTTGGTCCGCAACGGGAGCCGGAACGAGGTGCCCGGTCGCAGGCTGTCGTCGCTCGTGCGGACCAGGGCCGGAACGGTGCCGTCGACGGCCGTGGTCAGGCCGCCCGGGTCGGGCAGCCCGGCCAGGGGGGTGCCGGCCCGCAGCTGCCGCAGGGCCGCGGTGTCGACCACGACCAGGCGGGCCACGATCGACGTGTTGTCGGCGATGAACCGCTCGCTGTCGACGACCCGGGCCGCGACGGCGTGCCGCACGCCGGGCGCGGCCGCGACCTGCTGCGCGATCTCGGCCGTGGACCCGGCGGCCTCGGTGCCCAGGGTCAGCTGCACGTCAGCCCCGACGGCCTGCCAGGCGCCGTCGGACAGCCCGCGGTCGGTGGTGGCGTGCAGGGTGATTGCGAACGAGGCCAGCGCGATCGCGGCCGTCACGGCCAGCGCGGGCAGCAGGCGCGAGGCGGTCGCGGCCGCCCGGGCCGCCGCGAAGAGCACCAGCGGACGCCGGGAGCGCAGCGACAACTTCAGCGCGGCGCCGGTGCCCGCGGGCAGCAGACGCACGAGCAGCAGGGCGGCGGCCAGCGCGCCCAGGGTGGGCGCGGCGGCGGGCAGCCCGACGTCGCCGTCCTCGGCCGTGCCGATGCCGCGCTGACGCAGGGCGACCAGCGCGCCGATGGCCAGCACGACCACGGCCACGTCGATCGCGGCCCGCCGCAGCAGCACTGTGCGCAGGGCCCAGCGGCGGGCGCTGCGGTTGGCCGGGGCGCGCTTGTCCCGGGTGGCGCGGGCCGCGGCCAGCGTGCCGAAGGCCGGACCGGCCGCGACCGCGAGCACCAGGAACGGCACGACCCAGGTCAGGGCGGCCGAGCCGGTCACGACGGCGGCCAGCGCGAGTCCGAGGGCCGCGGCCGGGACGGCGACCACGGTCGACTCGACGGCCAGTTCGGCCGCGATCGTGGGCAGGCCGGCGCCGCGCTGCCGGGCCGTGGTCAACGCTGGGGTGCGACGCCGGGTCAGCAGATCGGCGGCCAGGCTCACCACCAGCAGGGCTCCGGCCAGCACGGCGATGAGCAGCACCGCGGCCTGGGCCGACGCGGTGGCGATCTGGTTGCGCAGGTCGCGCAGCACGCTGTCGAGCTGGGTGGCCCACTTGAGCGAGGTGTCGCGCTCGGCCGAGACCGCCGACAGGCCCTTGAGGGTGGCCACCGCCGACGCCAGGGCCTGGGCCGACTCCCAGGTCAGGGTGCCGGGGTCGGCGTCGAAGCGGACGCTGCGGCGCAGCTGGTCGGACCGGAAGGCGAGCCGGGCGTCGGACAGCGACTCGTCCGACAGCAGGCCGCCGAACCGGGTGCTGCCCAGGCCGTCCCGGTTGGCCGCCGGCTGCAGCAGCCAGGGGGCGAGCCGCCAGGCCGGGTCGGCCGGGTCGACCGGCCGGAAGATGCCGCTGACCCGGACGTCGTACGGGGTCCGGCGGTCGTCCTGGACCGGGATCCTGTCGCCCGGTTTCGCGCCGAGCACTGTCGCCTCGGCCTCGGACAGCCCGATCTGCATGGGCCACGGCGCGCCGTTGAGCGGGATCTCGATGGACTCGTCCGGCGTCGACGGGCCCGGCGCCTTCCCGGCGATCCAGGTGACGGCCGGGCCGTCGTCGCCGCTGTGCAGGTATTCGAGCTGGAGGCGGCGCTGCACGCTGCCGTCGGTGACCGCCATCGAGATGCTGGAGACGGTGGCGACGGGTGGTTGCAACGCGGACCGCAGGCTGGGTTCGAGCTCGCCCTCGGCCAGGTGGGCCAGCGAGGCCACGTCGTCGGCCAGCAGCGGGGCGCGTACCCGGCCCCCGTTCGGGCCGTAGTCGTCGGGCCATTCCGCCTCGACCCGGACCGCGGCGTCGTCGGCGGCCCGGCGTACGGCGTCCCGGGTGGCCTCGTCCGAGGTCGAGCGCAGCACCGGTGGGGTGGCCCCGGCCAGCAGCGCCACGACCGTGACGACCAGTGCCACCAGCAGCAGGGGACCGGCGTCGGCGCGGGCCCGGCCGCGGATGCTCGGCCAGTGCAGGGGCGTCATGACGCCACCCGTAGGTGCGCCGCGTCGGCCCGGCTGACCTGGATGACCACCGCGGCCCCGGCGGCCAGCGCGCACGCCCCGGCCAGCACGGCGAGCAGCAGCAGCTCGCCGGCCCAGGGCCAGTGGGCGATCGCGGCCGGCACGGCGGCGGCCCCGGTGTCGGACCGGATCAGCAGCGGCGCCACCAGCCAGGTGGTGAGCGCGCCGACCCCGGCCCCGGCCGCCAGCAGCGGCAGCACGACCGCGCCCTGTTCGCCCAGCAGCGCGGCCCGGATGCCCCGCCGAGAGACGCCCAGGCCGCGCAGTCGCGCCACCTCGACCGCGCGTAACTGCATGTCACAGGTGACCTGCAGCAGCACACCGCCCAGCAGCAGCACGACCGCGGCCACGACCAGCACCCGCAGGACGGCCGGGAACGACGCCCGCAGCGGGCTGCCGGTGAGCCGCTCGGCTTCGCCGGTGCGGGTGGTGACGGTGCCCAGTCGCAGGTCGCCGAGGTCGGTGCGGACCGGGTGCCCGACCCACCAGGCGGTCACCGGCGAGTCCACGTTGCCCCGGACGGCCAGGGCGCGGCTCAGCGAGTCGACGTCGGCCAGCAGCGCCGCCCCGCCGGGCACGGACGGCACCTCGGCCACGACCGCGGCGATGGTGGCGTCCACGGGGGTCTGGTCCACCGCGAAAGTGATCTCGGAGCCGCGTTCGGCGCCGACCTCGGTCGCGAACTGCCGCGAGACGACGACCGGGATCGGCCCGGGGTCGGCGAAGGCGGTGGCCACCAGGACCCGGCTCGACGGGGTGGTGTCGGCGAAGCTCACGACGGCGCTCAGGCCCAGCCGGGTGCCGTCGGCCCGCACCTTCGGATCGCTGAGCTGGTTGGACTCGGGGGCGGCCGACCGGACCGTCCAGTCCGCGGCCGGCGGCTCGGGCAGCGTCACGGTGGCGTCGATGGCGCTCAGGTGCTGGATGCCCGACTCGCCCAGCACCGACAACGTGACGCCGACCAGGCGCAGCCCGGAGATCGGCACGCAGCCGGTCACGGCGTGGGGGCGGCCGTTCAGCGCGACCGGGTCGCCGTCGCACGTCGTCCGCAACCCGGTGTCGTCCTGGAGCATGAGGTGCGGGGTGACGGCGATCGGCCGGTCGCCGGTGGCCGTGCCGGTGACGGCCAGGGACGCACCCTCGGGCAGGGCGACACCGGTCACGGGGGCGGCCGGGACGAGCGTACGGGTGACCCCGGCCCAGCCGCCGTCGGCCTCGACCCGTCCCCGCAGCAGCGCATCAGCCCGGCGGGTGTCGACGGCGACCAGCTGGGGCGCCGTGTCGGGCCCGCCGAGCCACTGGCCGACGACGATGTTCTGCTTGGCCACGGGGCTGATGGTCCCGCCTGTGGCCGCCGCCACCCGCGCGCTCTGACCGGTGACGGGCGCGGTGGTCAGCGAGACGGCCAGGTCGGTGCCCACCGACAGGTCGGCCTGCTCGCGCTGCGAGGTGTGCCAGGTCGAGCCGAACGCCGTCCCGAACGTCGCCGCCGCCGCGCCCAGACAGATCAGCAGCCCGGCCGCCAGCGCCTGCGGGCGGCGGGCGGCCCCGGCCGTGGCCAGCGAGAACGTGAAGCCGCGGCTCCGCGTGGCCAGCCGCTCGGCCGCGCGTAGCAAGGGCGGCAGGGCCCGCAGCAGCAGCGCCGACCCGGCCACCAGGATCAGCGCAGGGGCGAGGATCCGCACGGCGTCGGCCCGCGACCCGGCCCCCGCCGGCTGGGCCCGCAACTGCCACCAGCCGACCGCGGCCAGGGCCACGAGCAGCAGGTCGAGCCCGGAGCGGGCGAGCAGCTCGCGGTGCCGGCGGCGGTCGCCAGGGTCGGCCGCGGGGCGGGTCGAGAGCAGGACATGCAGGGCGGCCAGGGCCACGGCGCCGGCCGCCACCACCAGCACCTGGGTGCCGGTCACGGTGACGGGCGCACCGAGGCCCGCGCCGGACAGCGGGGGCAGACGGGTCAGCCCGGCGAACAACAACGACGACAGCGGGACCGACAACACCACGGCGAGCGCGGCGATGGCGCCGGCCTCGGTGGCGGCGACGGCGGTGAACTGCCCCCGGCTCGTACCCAGAGCCGCGAGAAGATTGAACTCGTTCGTACGCACCCCGGTCGTCAACCGCCCGGCCAGGGTCAGCGCGATGGCCGTCAGCACCAGGCCGATCAGGGCCAGGGCCAGCACCGCGCCCGACGTGAGCTGCTGCTGGTCGCGGGCGTCGAGCAGCAGCTGGGGGAGCGGGGACGAGACGCGCTGGATCTCGACCCGTTCGCCCAGCGTGCCCTCGAGCTTGCGGTTGGCCCCGAGCAGCGACGCCGTCAGCTCGTCCAGCCCGCGCTCGGTCGGCGCCGACAGGTCGGGCCGGGCCGTGACCTCGATCCGGCTCAGCGCGTTCCGCCCCGAGAGCAGCGTGTCCAGGTCGACCAGGAACGGCCCGTAGGCGTGGATCTGGCGGGCCGACGTGCTCTCCGGCGGATCCGGGTCGAACCCGGCGCCGCCCAGCGGATCCCGGTCCCAGCCGGTGTCCGGCAACGGCCGGACCACGGCCACCACTGTCACCTCGACCGGCGCGTTCGCGTCCCGGCCCAGTTCCGGTCCGAGCTGGACGCGGGCGCCGGCCTTCAGCCCGAGCAGCCGGGCCGTGCTCTGCAGCACCGCGGCCTCGGTCGTGCCGGCCCGCGGCCAGCGCCCGGAGACCAGGGCGGCCCGGGCCGGCAGGTCCTCGATCGCCGACAGGTAACCGCCGCCCTGCACACCGTCCGATTCACCGGCCATGGGCAGGGTGCGCAAGGCTCCCGAGGCCCGGGTGGTCGTGGTCGCGGTGAACGGCGCGACCGCCGTGACCAGCACGTCGCGGGAGTCGGTGGCGACCGAGCCGGCGTTCCTGGCCGCGACCGCACCGATGTACGCGGTGACCGTGACGTCGTCCGGGTCGGCCCGCGCCGCCGAGACCTCCACCGCGCGTTCCGAGGTGCGGGTGACCAGCAGCGTGCTCGTGCCGAGCAGGGTCGCGCCGACGACCAGGATGGTGAGCAGCGCGGCCAGCAGCGGCCAGTGCGCCCGGGCCCGCCGGGCGACCAACGTCAGCACGCGTCGACTCGCCCGTCGCTGATCCGGACGACCCGGTCGGCCAGCGCCATCATCACCGGGTCGTGCGTGGCCACCACGGCGGTCACGCCCTCGGACTCGACCACGCCGCGCAGCAGGCCCATCACGGCCAGGCCGGTCTCGGCGTCGAGCTGGCCGGTCGGCTCGTCGGCGATCAGCAGCCGGGGCGAGGCGGCCAGGGCCCGGGCGATGGCCACCCGCTGCTGCTGGCCGCCGGAGAGCTCACCCGGGCGCTGCTGGGCGTGACCGGCCAGGCCGACCAGGTCGAGCAGCAGGTTGACGCGGCGCTCGCGCTCGGCCGGGTCGGCCCGGGCCAGCCGCAGCGGCACCCCCACGTTCTCGGCCGCCGAGAGCACCGGGATCAGGCCGAAGGTCTGGAACACGTACGAGACCTTGTCCCGCCGCAGCTGCGAGCGGCCGTCCTCGTCGAGGCCGGTCACGTCGAGCCCGTCGACCACGACCGTGCCCGCGTCGGGGCGGTCGAGCCCGCCGATCACGTTGAGCAGCGTGGTCTTGCCCGAGCCGGAGCGGCCGACCAGGGCCACCATCGTGCCCGGCTCGACGTCGAACGAGATGTCACGCAGGGCATGCACGGCGGCCGGACCGGAGCCGAAAGTGCGGTTGACCCCGCGTACGGAAAGTAGTGGCTCGGTCATGCGTCGGGCCGGATCGTGATGTGGTCGGGTTCCAGGGCGAGCCGCACCCGCCGGGTCAGGGCGAGCGCCTCGCGGTAGTCGCGGGGCACCTGGATGCGCCCGGCCCGGTCCATCACGGCGTACTCCTCGGCGATGACATGCGTGTTCCCGTCGTCGGCGGTGGCCGTGCGGCGCAGCACCTCGCTGCTCGTGCGCCCGTCGCGGATGGCCACGGTGCGTTCGACCTGACCGCTCACCGCGGGGTCGTGGGTGACCACGACGACGGTGACGCCGAGGTCGCGGTTGACGTCACGCAGCGCGCCGAACACCTCGGCCGAGGTGGCCGTGTCGAGCTCGCCGGTGGGCTCGTCGGCCAGCAGCACGTGCGGCTGGTTGGCCAGGGCGACCGCGATGGCCACCCGCATCTGCTGCCCGCCCGAGAGCTGACCGGGCTTCCGGTCGGCGAACGCCGCCACCCCCAGCGCCTCGAGCAGCTCGCCCGAGCGCTGCTTGCGGACGCCGGCCGGGGTGCGGGCGGCGGTCATGGGCAGGTCGACCATCTGCCGCGCGGTCAGGTACGGGATGAGGTTGCTGGCCGTCTGCTGCCGCACGAAGCCGACGGTGTGCCGCCGGTAGCGCACGCGGTCGGCCCGGGACATGCCCAGCAGGTCCCACTGCTCGACCTGGGCCCGCCCCGCGGTCGGCGCGTCCACCCCGGCCAGGATCGACAGCAGCGTCGACTTGCCGGAGCCGGACGCCCCGACCACGGCCACCATCTCACCCTTCTCGACCACGAGGTCGAGCCCCTGCAACGCCTGGACCTCGACCGGGCCGGTCTGGTAGATGCGCACCAGGCTCTCGCACACGATGAGCGTCATCCCCACCCCCGATTTCGTGATCACTGTTATATCCGATCAGGTGACAACCGTGTCGTCCTGCCGACTTCCCGGTATCCGTGCCCCGGGCCGACGCTCTCCACTGGCAGGGACAACCGTCTCGTGCGACCCGACCGGGGAGGACTGCCATGGCCGCCAAGATGCTCGTGACACTGCTGGAGCCCGCCGACGCGGCGGCCGTCCGCGCGACCGGGGTGGAGGTGCTGGCCCTCGGCCGCGCTGCTCAAGGCCGTGCTCATCAACGGCGCGGCCACGATGCGGGGCCAGTTCGCGGGCGAGATCGCCGCCGGCCCGAACGACGTCTGCGGCTTCGGCCGGGTCGACGTCACCGCCGCCCTCGACGAGCACATGCGGTGCGACGACGACCCGGCCGCGGCCGTCGGCACGGGCGAGATGCGCCGCTGGACCGTGCCCGCCGCCGTCCCCGGCCGGCCGCTGAAGGTCACCCTGGTCCGGACCGACCCGCCGTCGCTGGAGGGCGTCGGCTCGCTGGTCAACCAGCTCTACCTGCAGCTGCAGGCCCCGGACGGCACGGTCCTGAACGGCGACACCACACAGTTCCCGACCGCCACCAACAACGTCCAGCAGATCACGGTGGCTTCGCCTTCCGAGGGCGCTTACACCGTGCGGGTACGCGGCGTGTCCGTTCCCAGCGGCCCCAAGCAGCCGTTCGCCCTCGTGGTCGCCGGCGGGACCGGCCTCAAGCGTGTTCCGTGACTGCCGCGAGCTGGGTGGTGACGGTGCCCCAGCCGTCGAGGAAGCCGAGCTTCTCGTGGCGGTCGCGGGCCGCCGGGTCGCCGTGGCGGACGAGGACGCGGTAGTCGGTGCCGTCCGGGTGGTCGGCCAGCGTGATCTCGGCGGTCAGGGCCACCGGGTCGGGGTCGGTCGGGCGCCACGCGCTGTCGACGGCGTTGGTGAAGACGAGTCGCTGCTCGTCCTCGACGACCAGGAACAGCGCGTCCATGTGCGGCGCGAAGGTGACGCCGTCCTCGCTCATGCGGGTCACCAGGCCGCCGCCGGGGCGCGCCTCCAAGCGGTCGACGCGGCACACGGTGGGGGCCGGGATCCACCACTGGGCGAAGCGGGCGGGGTCGGTCCACGCGCGCCAGACGGCGGCCCGCGGGGCTCGGATGATGCGGTCGAGGGACAAGTCCAGATCGGGGTTCACGACGGGTTCTCCTCTTCGGTGACAAATTGTTCGAGTCGGTCGGTGCGCTGCTGCCAGACGGCGCGCTGCTCGGCCAGCCAGTCCTCGACGACGGCGAGGCGCTCGCGGTTGAGCACGCAGGTGCGGACGCGGCCCGCCTTCGTGGTGCGGATCAGCCCGGCCGACTCGAGCGTGCGGACGTGCTTCATGAACGAGGGCAGGGTCATCGGAAAGGCGCCGGCCAGCTCGCCCACGCTGGCCGGGCCCTGACCGAGACGGCGTACGACACCCCGCCGGGTCGGATCGGCCAGGGCCACGAAGACGTCGTCGAGCAGCGCCGAATACTGTGCCACGCGGCTAAGTATTGTCGGCCGCGATACTTAGCGCAAGGGCTAAGTATCGGCGGGGCGGATACTGGGCGGGTGACTGCGATCAACTTGGGTGGCAAAACTGTCGAGCGGCTGGGATTCGGCGCGATGCGCATCACCGGCGACGGCATCTGGGGACCACCGCGCGACCATGACGAGGCGATCCGGGTCTTGCGCCGGGCGGTCGAGCTCGGCGTGACCTTCATCGACACCGCCGATTCGTACGGGCCCGAGGTGTCGGAAGACCTGATCCGCGAGGCCCTGTACGACGGCCGTGGGTACGGCGACGTCGTCATCGCGACCAAGGGCGGCTTCACTCGCAGCGGCCCCAACCAGTGGGCAGCCGTGGGCCGGCCCGAATACCTGCGCCAGTGCATCCGGATGTCGCTGCGGCGCCTCGGGGTCGAGCGGATCGACCTGTGGCAGCTGCACCGCATCGACCCCAGGACGCCGCGGGCCGACCAGTTCGGTGTGCTGCGCGAGTTCCTCGACGAGGGTCTCGCGGCCCAGGTCGGCCTGTCCGAGGTGACGGTCGAGGACGTCAAGGAGGCCCAGGCGGCGGGCGTGCCCGTGGCGTCGGTGCAGAACCGTTACAACCTGGGGGACCGCCGGGCCGAGGAGTTGCTCGACTACTGCACCGACCAGGGCATCGCCTTCATCCCATGGGCCCCGGTCGACGCCGGCGTGCTGGCCCGCCCGGGTGGGCCGCTGGACGCGGTGTCCCGGGCCCATCCGGGCGCGACAACCGGTCAGCTCGCGCTGGCCTGGCTGCTGCGGCGCTCGCCGGTCATGGTTCCGATCCCGGGCACGTCGTCGGTGGCCCACCTCGAGGAGAACTGGGCGGCCGGTCGGGTCGAACTGACCGATGACGAGTACGAGGCCCTGACGAAAGCCGCCTGAGGCCGTGGCCCTCATCTTCGGGTACGGGTCGTTGGTCGCGCCGGGGACGATCAGTGCTCTGGGCGGCCGCGACCCGGTTCGCGCGCGGCTGCCCGGCTGGTCCCGCTCGTGGAACGTGTGCACCGACAACACCGCCAACGGGCCGGTGGTCTACGAGGAGGTCGTCGACGGGTCTCGGCCGCCCATCCAGGTGCTGTTCCTGACGATCGAGCCAGTCTCCCTCTCCTCGGCCGCCGGATCCGAGCCCGCCGCGGCGCCGGCCGGGGTCGAAGGGGTGCTTTTCGGCCTGCCGGATGACGGGCTACCTGCGCTCGATGCGCGCGAAGGCAACTACACGCGGATCCCTGTGTTCGGGACGGCGTGGACCTACACCGCGCGACCCGAGAGTGCTGAGCGGGCCCGCCGCGGTATCGCGGCCGGCACCGCCCGCATCCGGCGCGACTATGTGGACATCGTGACCGAGGCCTTCGGCGCTCACGAGGGCATCCCCGGCCTGGAACCGCTTCCGGCCCCGGTCGTCCCGCTCGTCCGCCGCCTGCGCTGAAGTGCCGTGTCTGTTCACGTCTTGGAAGCATTGTTGTAATGGGAGCGCTCCCATGCAACCATGACGGTCAATGTCCGACCGCCATGAGGACTCGCTATGCGCTCACTGGGAACGGCCGCTCTTGTCGGAGTGCTCGGCCTCTCTGTCGTTGCTGTGCCACCCGCGCGGGCCGCTGCCGTCCTGCCCTACCAAGACCCGTCGCTGCCGGTCGCCACCCGCGTGGCCGACCTGCTGAGCCGGATGAGCCTCGACGACAAGGTCGGGCAGATGACCCAGGCCGAGCGCGGCGTGATCAGCGCCGCCGACGTCACCTCGTACCGGGTGGGCTCGGTGCTCTCGGGCGGCGGGTCGGCGCCGTCGAACAACACCCCGGCCGGCTGGGCCGACATGTACGACGACTACCAGCGGGGCGCCCTGGCCACCCCTTTGCAGATCCCCATGCTGTACGGGATCGACGCCGTGCACGGCAACAACAACGTGCCCGGCTCGACGATCTTCCCGCACAACATCGGGCTCGGCGCCACCCGTGATCCGGCGCTCGTCGAGCGGATCGGGAAGGCCACGGCCGAGGAGGTCACGGGGGCCGGTCAGGACTGGACGTTCGCGCCCTGCCTGTGCGTCGCCCGCAACGACCGGTGGGGGCGCACCTACGAGTCGTACGGGGAAAAGCCGGAGCTCGCGACGGCAATGACCACCCTCGTGGACGGCTTGCAGGACAACGGTGTGCTGGCCACGGCCAAGCACTACATCGGCGACGGCGGCACGACCGGCGGGGTCGACCAGGGCAACACGCAGATCAGCGAGGCCGAACTGCGGTCGGTGCACCTGCCACCGTTCACCGCGGCCATCGAGCGTGGCGTCGGCTCGGTGATGCTGTCGTTCAGCAGCTTCAACGGCGCCAAGCTGCACGGGCACAAATACCTGATCACCGACCTGCTCAAGGGTGAGCTCGGCTTCACCGGCTTCGTCGTCTCGGACTGGGCCGCGATCGACCAGCTCGACGGGCAGCGCGGCTTCACCCAGGCCGAGGTGGTCACCGCGATCAACGCCGGGCTCGACATGGCGATGGTGCCGGTCGACTGGAAGATCTTCGTCGGCTATCTGAAGGCGGCCGTGCAGGCCGGGCAGATCCCGATGACGCGGATCGACGACGCCAACCGCCGCATCCTGACCAAGAAGTTCGAGCTGGGGCTGTTCGAGAAGCCGTACGCGGACCGCAGTCTGGCCGCGACGATCGGGAGCGCCGAGCACAGGGCGCTGGCCCGGCAGGCCGTACGGCAGTCGCAGGTGTTGCTGAAGCAGGGGATCCTGCCGCTGGCCAAGACCGGCGGCAAGATCTTCGTGGCCGGCAAAAGTGCCGATGACCTGGGCAATCAGAGCGGCGGATGGACGCTGAGCTGGCAGGGCGCCAGCGGGAACACGGTGGCCGGCACGTCGATCCTGGCCGGCATCCGATCCGCGGTCGGCAGCGGCACGACGATCACCTACAACCGCGACGGTACGGGCATCGACAGCACGTATCGGGCCGCCATCGCGGTGGTGGGGGAGACGCCGTACGCCGAGGGGGCGGGCGATCGGGTCGGCTCGATGAGTCTGGATGCGACCGATCTGGCCACGCTGTCCCGGCTGCGCGCGGCCGGGGTGCCGGTGATCGTGGTGCTGGTGTCGGGGCGGCCGCTCGACGTCGCGGCCGAGGTGGGCAACTGGAACGCGCTGGTCGCGGCCTGGCTGCCGGGTACCGAGGGCGGGGGAGTGGCCGACGTGCTGTTCGGCGACTACGCCCCGACCGGGAAGCTGCCGGTGACGTGGATGCAGTCGGTGTCGCAGCAGCCCATCAACGATGGGGACGGAAAGGCGGCGCTCTATCCGTACGGCTATGGGCTGACCTATGCGGCGGCGCCGGTCGATACGACGGCGCCGAGCGTGCCCGGTGGGTTGACCGCGGGCGGGGTGACGGCTTCCGGTCTCACGCTGAGCTGGGCCGGGTCGACCGATACCGGTGGTAGCGGGCTGGCGGGTTACGACGTGTATCGGGACGGTGTGTTGATCGGGTCGCCCGCGTCGGCGTCCTATGCGGTCAGCGGGTTGAGCGCGGCCACCCGGTACGAGTTCAGCGTGGGGGCGCGGGACTCGGCGGGGAACCGGTCCGCGCGTTCGGCGGTGCTGGCGGTGACCACCGGGAGCGGCAGCGGTTCGGGTGGGTCGTGCCGGGTGCGGTACACGACTAACGACTGGAGCACGGGGTTCACCGGGACGGTCGCGCTGACCAACACCGGGACCGCGGCCATCTCGCCGTGGGCGCTGAGCTGGCTGTTCGCCGACGGTCAGACCGTCACACAATCCTGGTCGGCTCGGGTGACCCAGAACGGCTCGGTGGTGACAGCCAGCGGTGAGGCTTGGAGCGCTTCCCTCGCTCCGGGCGCGACCATCAGTTTCGGGTTCAACGGCTCGCACGGCGGAAGCAATCCGCGGCCGGCCTCGTACACGCTGAACGGCACGCTTTGCGACGCCTCGTGACACGTTTCCCATTCCCGCGTCTCCGCTTTACCTCGCGTTCGCGCTTCCCGCTTTCGCTCCCGCGTTCGTGCTTTCCGCGTCGTCCTAGGAGGAGTCAGCACGTGAAGAACAAGATTCGAGCAATCGTGACGGTGATCGGTGTGATGATCGCCGCCATCGGGGCGCTGGCCGCACCGGCCTACGCCGCCGCCCCGCCCCCGTCCAGCGTGGCCACCGGTTACGGACACACCTGTGTCGTGCGGGCCGATGACAGTCTGTGGTGCTGGGGCGGTAACTACAGCGGCCAGCTGGGCGACGGGACGGTCACCAACCGGACCACCCCGGTCCGGGTGGGAACCGCCTCGACCTGGGCCGGGATCGACGGCGGCACCAGCTACAACTGCGCCGTCCGGGCCGAGGGCACCCTGTGGTGCTGGGGCAGCAACACCCGCGGCCAGCTCGGCGACGGCACCACCACCCGGCGGACCACCCCGGTCCAGGTCGGCACCGCCACCACCTGGGCCACCGTGAGCGCCGGCGACAGTCACACCTGCGCCGTCCGTACCGAAGGAACTTTGTGGTGCTGGGGTTTCAACCGCTTCGGCCAGCTGGGTGACGGCGCGGCGGTCTACACCGCGTCCAGCCCGCTGCAGGTCGGCACAGCCAGTAACTGGGCGAGCGTGACAGCCGGTTTCGCGCACACCTGCGCGACGCGCACGGACGGCACCCTGTGGTGCTGGGGTGACAGCTCAACGGGCCAGCTCGGCACCGGAGCCCTCGGCTACAAGACCACCCCGACCCAGGTCGGCACCGCCACCACGTGGTCGGACGTCACAGCCGGCTACCTGTTCACCTGCGCAACGCGTACGGACGGCAGCCTTTGGTGCTGGGGCGAGAACGGCTACGGCCAGCTCGGCGTCACCGGCACCTACCAGGCCGCCCCCATCCAGGTCGGCTCGACCACCACCTGGACCGGCGTCAACGCCAGCTTCGACACCGCCTGCGCGACCCGCACCGACGGGAGCCTGTGGTGCTGGGGTAACAACGCGTACGGTCAGCTGGCCGACGGCAGCACCACCCACCGCTACACCCCGACCCGCATCGGCAGCACAACCACTTGGGCTCCCGACACGGCCGCGGGCTACCACAACTGCGCCTTCCGCACGGACAACAGCCTGTGGTGCTGGGGCAACAACAACAACGCCCAACTGGGCGATGGCACCACCACCGCCCGCCCAACTCCCCAGCCGGTAACCCTGCCCAGCTGACCCTGCCCAGCTGACCCGTCCCCACGGGCACGCGTCTCCCCAGTCCTAGGAACGCGTGCCCGCGGCGACACCCCGCCTTCACCGCCCCGCCTTCAGCGCGCTATGCGTCCAACGCTCTGCGTTCGCGGCTCTCCCGTCCCCGTCCCACCTCCAGCGCCTCGCGCTACGTGCCTGTGTCTTCCGTCCTCGGGCATGCGCCTCCCAGTCCTAGGATCGCGTACCTGTCAGGGCTCTTGCCCCAGGTCGCGGGGGTGACGCTCCATGGAACATGTGTTCGTGACGGCACGAACTATCATCTGTTCATGGCGATTCGCCGATCCGTCCTGCGGTCGCTGATCTCCGCGGTGCTGGGTGTGGTGAGCACGATCGCCCTGCCCGGCGCTTCGCGCGGCGCGGCGTCGGCGATGGAGGCTCTGGCCGGCCCGGCTGATCCGGCCGACCTGCATGTGATGACGTTCAATCTGCGTTTCGCCGGTCCTGGCCTGCCCAATTCGTGGCCACAGCGTCGCCCGGTTATGCGCAATCTGGTGACGGTCGAGCAGCCCGACCTCATCGGCACCCAGGAAGGCCTCAACGATCAGCTGCGCGATCTCGAGGACGACCTGGGTGACCGCTACGACTACGTCGGCACGGGGCGCATGGGTGGTAACCGCGGCGAGTTCATGGCCATTTTCTTCAACAAGGAAAGGCTGACCCGCCAGGCGTACGGCCATTTCTGGCTCTCCGACACCCCGCAGGTCCCCGGTTCGGAAACCTGGGGCGGATGGTCGATTCGCATGGTGACCTGGGCCCAATTCCAGGACCACGTGACCGGCCGTCGCTTCTACGCCGTGAACACGCATCTGGACAACGCCAGCGAACACGCCCGCCGCAAAGCCGCCGACTTGATCCGAGCCCGCATGAGAACCATGGACCCGGCCCTGCCGACCATCCTGACCGGCGACTTCAACACACCCGCCAACTCGAGCAGCTACGTCTACGACCTGCTGACCACACGTTCCGGCTTCCGCGATACGTGGGCGACGGCGGCCGAACTGGGACCGGCCTACGGCACATTCCATGGCTACCGCCCCCCCGGTGCCGGACGGCCCCCGAATCGACTGGGTCCTGACCAGCCCCGGCATCGCAACATCGGCCGCGCTGATCAATCCCTACCACCGGGACACCCAGTATCCCAGCGACCACATGCCGGTTCAGGTCCGACTACGACTGTCCTGACCGGTCGCAGCCGCAGCCGCCTGGATCTCGTCGTGCGAGGCTTCTCAGGGCTGTTCATCAGCGAAGGCGAGGCCGTTCTCGGCCAACGCAGCGGCCAAGATGGTGATCGCTTTCGGCCCGACCCCATGCCAGCTCAGCATCTCGCGCCGGCTGTAGGTCGCGACCTGAGCAAGGGTCGTGACTCCAGCCGCGAGGAGTGCGCTGTTGGCCGGTCGCCCGATGGGCGGCAGATCCCCAATCTGAGCAGGCAAATCGCGAGTACTCACAAGCCCACAATAGTGGGCCCGCCGGGCCGAGATCGTGCCCGCCGGGCCGAGATCGTGCCCGCCGGGCCGAGATCGTGCCCGCCGTGCCGGGCTGCGCCCCTTTCAAGGCGGCGATGGTCGTGGCACCAGCATCGGTGGTCGCTTTAGTAGTGACGATTCTGGCTGTTCTGGTGGCTTGCGCGCGCCACGGAGCCGGGCCTGAGGTGGCGCGCGGCCGGCGAGTCAGCGTTGCACCTGGCATAGCATGCGGCGATGGGTTCGGACTGGACGTGGGAGCTGCGGACCCCGGTGGCTGCGGAGGCGGCGCTGCGTGACGTGTTCGCGCTGGCGGCCGAGCGGGATCTCCATCCGCATCGCCCGGACGGGCTGATCAACCTGTTCACCAACGCCGATTCCGATCTGCTGACCGTCACCGAGCCCGAGGCCGCTATCGCCGCCCTGGCGACCGGCGAAATGAACGGGCAGTTCTGGACCGGTGGCGACGTCGACATCTTCGTCGAGTGGCGGGACGGAACCTTGGTTTGGGCACTCGACGCCGTCTTTTGCCGGCGCCGGCCAAGCCCTGAGGCCGACCCTTTCCGGGAGCTTCATGCCCGGCTGACCAGCCTGTGGCTTGTTGCCGCCGAACGCCTCGATGCCGATCTGGGCCGGATCCGCGATGAGTGGTCCAGTGAGCAGGCCTGGCAGGCCGAAGTGCGCGAGGACATCGTGGCCCCCACGCCGCTGTCACCCGTCGAGATCGACTCGCCCAGCGGCTGGCCGGGCGAGCTGGGCTGGTGGACCTACCTGGGCCGTGGCCGGAACCTCTCCACGCCCCCGCTGCCGGAGGTCGCCGCTCGGACCCGTCGGCTACCGAGCGGCGCCCTGCTGATCACCCTGCTCGATGACCCGGCCGCGGTCGATCCACTCCACTACGCGTACGTCATGAGCAGGTGGTTTCGGTCGTTGGCGCCGGGTCAGTAGCGGCGGCGACCCTGCAGGCGGGTGAACAGGCCCCGCAGCCGGCGCTGGTTCTCCGGCTTGGCCAACTGCCGACGGCCCTGGTCGACCAGCTGCTGACCCTTCGGGCTCTGCAGGAAAGCGCGGACACGTTGGGCAAGGGTTGCCATTGCGGGTTCCTCCTAGGATCGCGTGACTCCCTTATACCCGCGCAACCGGCCCCGGAAGCGTGCGCAGCTGAAGCCACAGCACCTTCTCAGCTGCGGTGTCGTCGTTCACGTTCCGTAGCGCAGATACGCCCGGCGGGACGGCGACGGGAATCGCCGGACGATGCTTTCGACCGCGGCCAGCATCCGATCGGCGTCCGGCCCGTAAAGGTAGATCGTCACGTGCCCCGCCCCGAATTCGTCGCCGTCCAATTCGCCGGCGTCGTCGATGGCGAGCGCCGCCTCGACTTTGCGCTCCAACCCCCGTACCGAAGCAAGGTCTTCACTGCTCGGCAGGCTGTCTCCCTCGAGTCCGCTGGTCGACCTTTATGCCGAGTACCGCCGATTCCAGGCCGACGGGTTCGGCCGGCACGGCAACGAGGTCGAGGAGAGCGAACTCTTCGAGCAGTCGCCGCTGATCGACGTGAGAGCGGAAACTCTCGAAGTAGCCATCCCCGTTCCGGACGGCGAAACCTATTGGCGCTGGAGCCGGTCCCACGGTTCCGGCCGCTTCATCGACGGTCTGCCCGACGACAAACGCAACGAGATGCACGCGCGTTTGCTGGAACGCGTCGATGAGATCCCGGACTTCGTCCTTCGTCGATCGGCCACCCTGTGGACCGCCCGCAAAACGGCATAGTCGTCACTACTGGGCCCACAGCGAAGCGTCAGGCCATCCCAGTTTGCGGTCGTACTCGGTCAGGGGCAGGTAGTGCTGCACCGATCGCAGACGCCCGGCATCGTCGAAGCCTCGGAATTCGGCGACGTCGTCGGCCGATCGGACAACGCCGGGCAGTGTCACCAGTCCGCTGGGCGGCACGGGAACAATAATTTCCTCACCCCCGTACCGCAGCTCGACGTTGGTGACAGCTCGACTGGCCACGACGGTGAGTTCGGCCAACCAGCGGCCACCGACACAGGCCATCTGTGCGCTCAGGTCCATCAGGTCGCTGCCGTGCGCCTCCGGCAGGGGGCCGTCGTGGCGCTCCAGCAACCACTCGGGAAGCCCCGAACCCGAGCGACTGTCGGGTGCCCGCCATTCGCCGCCGGGCGACCGCTCCAGCAGATAGACGTCGGAGAGCAGCGCGTCGTTCTCCTCCGGATCACGACGCACAGCGACGACCGAGCCATACCGTCCCCAGGTCCCGGCGGCCGCAATCCAGAGGTCCTGCGGCGCCAGCCCCATCGGTAGGTCTGGAACGCCATGGTCCAGAGCAGCGAACAACTGGGCGGCTTCCAGCGAATCTGTCTGATTGTCGGACCGTCGCACGGCCTACACTCTACTGGGGATGGGGCCGAGCAGAGGGAATCCCTTGTCCGCGAAGCGTTCGCCGATCACTTGGTGGGTGGCGGCGTCCGGATGAAGCTGGTCGGGCAGGGGATGAGCGGCAGAATCGGCCTCGCCGTACAGCTCAAGTCCATCCAGATAGGACAGCTGCGGGTCGGTCTGGGCGCGCTCGGCGACGATGCGAGCCAGCTCCTCACGGATGACCGTCAGCGTCAGTTTGCCCGCGGCGCGGTCGGCCGGGTTGCCGGTAGCGATGAAGCTGACCCGTCCCTCGGCCAACGCGGCCGGGTCGAAAGCGCCCGGCCCGGGCGTGTCCTCGTGGATCGGGCACAGGATCGGCGACACCACGAGCAACGGCGTGGACGGATGGCCCTCGCGGAGCGTGTCGAGGAAGCCGTGCACGGCCGGCCCGAACGCGCGCAAGCGCATCAGGTCGGCGTTGACGACATTGATGCCGATCTTCACGCTGATCACGTCGGCCGGCAGGTCGCGCATCGTCCGGGCGGTGAACGGGTCGAGCAGGGCGCTGCCGCTCAGCCCCAGGTTGGTCAGCTCGAAGCCGGCGCGCCGGGCCGCGATGGCGGGCCAGGTGGTGCTGGGACTCGCCGTGTTCGACCCGTGGCTGATCGAACTGCCGTGGTGCAGCCATCGCGGCCGGTCGACACTGGGGGCGGCCTCGATCGGCTCGTCCGTGCGCAGCTCGATCAGCTCGGTCTTCTCGTTGAACGGCAACCAGATCTCGACCGTCTTCAGCGTGGGGGCCAGACCCTCGAAGCGCGCGCGTCCGGGCTCGCCCGGCTCGGCTTCCGTCGTGCCGGTGGCCATGTCGATCGTGACCGTCGTGCCACCGGTGACACTCTGCCGGCCGGCCAGAACACCGTTTGCGTACAGGTCGTAGACGCCCTGCGGTCGAGGCGGGGCGCCGCGGTAGACGAGCTTGGTCGGTGCGGTCACGAGTTCGATGACCGCCGCCCGGGTGCGGAAGACCACCCGTACGCCCGAAGGTTGGCCCTCGGCCATGGTCAGTTGCGGATCGTTGCCCTGGGCGCGGGCCCACGCCGGCAGCCGGTGCGGCAACAGGCCGTGGGCGGTCAGTTCGAGCTCGACGGCGCCGCGCACCAGATCGGCGGTGATGGGTGTGGTGATCATCGTTGTCCTTCGTGGGGCCAGTGCCGCAGCAGCGAGTCGAGGGCGTCGAGGATGCGGTCCCACGACTGCTGCGGGCCGGGTTCGCTGTGGTCGAAGCTGCCGCCGAGCTCCTGGATGATGTATCCGTGGATAACGCTGCCGATGAGCCGGACCGCATGGGTCTGTTCGGGTTCGGGCAGCTCGTAACCGCGCAGGATCGCCCGCATCATGGCCGAGTGCCGCGGCCCGGCGCTGGCCATCGCGGTCTCGTGGTCGAGCCGGAGCTGCGCGGCGGCGTATCGCCCGGGATGCTCGCGGGCGTAGTCGCGATAGGTGGCGCCGAGCGCGACCAGCGCGTCCCTCCCCGCCCGGCCGGCCAGCGCGGCGGCCCCCCGGTCGGCCATCTCTTCGAGGGCGAGCAGGGCGATGCGGACGCGCAGGTCCTCCGCGTTGCGCACGTGCGAATAGAGGCTGGCCACCTGCACACCGACCCGCCGCGCCACCGCCGACGGCGTCACCTGTTCGAAGCCCACCTCATCAGCCAGTTCGGCCCCGGCCCGGGCCACCCGATCCGCCGTAAGTCCCACTCGCCCCATGTGCACCTCCTAAAGCTATTATGCAACAACCTAAATCTTTTAGGAAGCCGAACGGGGTAGGTGGTGCTATCGGCGACGACCCGCCCGCGGCGCACGAACCTTGCCGGAAGTGTTCCAGCACGGGCTGGTGAGCCTCCCTCAACGTCGTGACGGAGTTCAACGGATCGCCGGCTGGTTCCCCGCCGTCTCTCGCGCTTCTCGCGCTTCTCGCGCTTCTCGCGCTTCTCGCGCTTCTCGCGCTTCTCGCGCTTCTCGCGCTTCTCGCGCTGCGGAAGATCATCAATGACCCCAGACTGCTGGGCATGCACTGGCTGATCCGCGAGTCGTCCCGGCGATTGCTGGGTAACGCGATCCAGCGGGTAGAAGCTCACCACTCATGCTGACGCCGCCCTGAACTCGCGCCGGTTGCTCCGCCATGCCGTGAGTCATGACGCCCCGAGACACCCTGCCGCGTGCTGATCGACGGGTGTGAGCTGTGGCGTCAGCCCTGTGCCAGCCGCTTCGCGTTGTCCGTTTCGAGCGCGCTGGTCCGGGCGGTTGCTGCCGTGCTGCTAATTGCTCGCACCTATGGCCTGCCAGCGGTCAGGTGTGATTGCGCTGCTGGCGGTGTGTTGTTATCCGTTTCGTACTCGCCTACCTCGGCGGTTGCTGCCGTGCTGCTAAATGCCCGCACCTCTGGCCCGCCAGCGATCGGGTGTGATTGCGCTGCTGGCGGTGTGTTGTTATCCGTTTCGCACTCGCCGACCTCGGCGGTCGCTGCCGCGTTGTTTGTTATCCGTTTCGCGGACGGACAGGCCGTCGAGTGCGACGTCCAGGTAGCGGCGGGTCAGGGCTGGGCGCTCGGTCGGGGCTGCGTGGACTGTGGCTGCGAAAACGACGCCGCACATCAGGCGGGTTATGTCGTTGTGGTCGATGCCTGGTTTGATTCGGCCGGCGGCGTGGACCCAGGCGAGCAGTTCGCCGGTCAGGGTGTTCAGGCGGGTGACCAGTTCGGCGGTCTCGGGCAGTTCGTGGGTGGTGGCGGCGAAGACCGGCTGGACGGCGGGGTCGGCCAGTTGCGCGTTGATGCCGGCGGTGAGGAAATCGGCGAACGCCGTCCACTCGTCGTTGTCGCTGCGCAGGGCGATCTCGGCGTCGGCGACCAACTGTTCCAGGCGGGGCCGGGCCAGAGTTTCGAGCAGGGCTTCGGCGGTGGGGAAGTGGCGGTAGACCGTGGCCACCCCGATCGACGCCTCGCGGGCGATGTCGTTGAGCCGGAGCGGACGGTCCTCGTCGAGGAACGCGCGGCCGGTGTCGACGATGTGCTGCCAGTTGCGGGTGGCGTCTTTGCGGGTCACGGTGACCAGGATAACCGGATTACTTATCCGGATGCTGCTACGGTGAAACGGATAGGTTATCCGTGGACGGTGAAGGATTGGCCATGCAGATCGACGCCGCGGGGCGCACCCGCACATACACCCTGATCGAGCCGGATGGCGGTCACGATCGACTGCTGCTGGTCTTCCACGGCTCGACGCAGAACGCCGACAAGTTCCGCACCTTCACCGG
This sequence comes from Paractinoplanes aksuensis, assembly GCF_024137025.1. Taxonomy (GTDB): domain Bacteria; phylum Actinomycetota; class Actinomycetes; order Mycobacteriales; family Micromonosporaceae; genus Actinoplanes; species Actinoplanes aksuensis. The sequence continues at coordinate 998 of NZ_JAMYJR010000035.1, read as the reverse complement.
CGGGGCGTTCGACGCGATCCCCGGAACGGCGGTCGCCTACCTTGACGGCTACCGCGGGAACTGGAACGACGCCCGCATCGGCAGCCGCTTCCCGGCCCGCCTGGCCGGCGTCGACGACGTGGCCTTCGCCGAGGCGGTGGTCAAGCGGCACGCCGACGGCCGACAGGTCTACGCGACCGGCTACTCCAACGGCGGCGGCCTGGTGGTGCGGCTGCTGCACGAGCGCCCCGACCTGATCGCCGGCGCGACCATCATCGCGGCCCAGCAGCCGGCGCCTTCGAACTTCTTGATCCCCGGCTTACCGGTCGTACCGAAGCCGGTCTTGATCGTGCACGGCACCGCCGACCGCATCGTGCCGTACGACGGCGGCGAGATGGCGGCCTGGGCCCGCTTCGCCTTCAAGGTCGGCGGCGAGATGCTCTCGGCACCCGACACTGCCGCCTACTTCGCCGAGCGCAACGGCATCACGGCCCCGCCGACCACCACCGAACTCACCGCCGACATCACCCGCACCGACCACCACCAGAACGACCACGCCCCCGTCCGCCTGTTCACCATCCGCGGCGGCGGCCACACCGTCCCGGGCCCGCACGCCGCACCCCGCCTGGTCGGCCGCACCAACCACGACCTCCACACCACCCAAGCAATGGCCGACTTCCACTGGTCGTAGCCCCGCCATCCTGGTCGGTCGCGGTGCCAAGCCTTGCCGCTATAGCGGATGGGATATCCGGTCGTTGCGGTTCGTGTGCCGCCCGCCCAGCCCGAGTGCCGCCCGCGCGGTAGGCCTTATGCGTGTCCGGTGCAGGCCGCACCGACTCCCGGGCCGACTTGGTGATGGCGCGGCCCTGGTGCGTTGCGGTGCTAATCATGCCGCCATGGCGAATGGGATATCCGTTTGTTGCGGCTCGAGTGCCGTCGTCCCGGCTCGAGTGCCGTCGTCCCGGCTCGAGTGCCGTCGTCCCGGCTCGAGTGCCGTCGTCCCGGCTCGAGTGCCGTCG
>NZ_JAMYJR010000034.1 GCF_024137025.1 Paractinoplanes aksuensis | reverse complement strand
TCCCGGCCCGAGTGCCGTCCTCCCGGCGGGCGGTGTGCGCGTTCGGTGCGGGTCGTGGACGCGCCTGGATGGGCTTGGTGATGGCGTCGCCTTGGTGTGCTGCGGTGGTGAGCGTGTCGGCGTGGCGGATGGGATATCCGTTTGTTGCGGTTCGCAGTGTCTGCACCCCGACTGGCCATGTGCACGTTCGGTGCGGGGTGGCTCGTGGCCTGGTTCGCTCGCTGGTGACGGGCACGGTCCGCGCTTTAGTGGGAGTTCGTCGCGTGTGAAGCACGAACTCGGCCACAGGATGGAGATGGCGATGCTGAGGGTTGTCAGCCGCCGCGCGAGGGGATAGGCGATGGCGGCGGCGGGCGTGCTGGACGCGTTCGATGTGGGCCGAACCGGGTGGTGTGGGGGTCGGCTACCTCGATGGGTTGCCGAGGGCGGCTGGGATGTCGACGCCGGCGGCGCCTAGTACGGCTTCTTCCTCGGCTTCCAGGGTGGAGATGGGTGCTGGGCGGCGGCGGGGCAGGCCGAGCCAGATCAGGGTGGCTGCTGCGGCGGCGAGGACTGCGCCGGTTGCGAAGACTGCGACGATTTGGGACTCGTGGGGGAGGGGAGTGCCTGGGACCAGGTTGCGCGTGATCATGGTGACTACGAAGGCCGTTCCCAGGGACATGCCTACCGTGCGGGCGATCGAGTTGACGCTGTTGGCGATGCCGGTTTCGGCTGGGGGGACGTTTTCGATCAGCAGGGCCGGGAGGGCCGCATAGCCGAACGTCACGCCGGTGTTGACCAGTAGCGCGCCGACGATCACCTGCCAGGTGGTGCTGTGCAGGGCGGCCAGCATGGTGAAGCCGATGCCGGCTACGGCCGCGGCCACGACCAGGGTTGTTTTTGCGCCGAAGCGGGAGACCAGGCGACCGCCCAGCGGGGCCGTGACTATGCCGCTCGCGTTGCCGGGTAGCAGGTAGACCAGGCTGGCGGCCAGGACTGTCGAGCCGAAGCCGTAGCCGGCCGGCGACGGTGGGGTCTGCACCAGTGATGACACCGCCAGGAACACCGCGAACATCGAGAATCCCAGGAACAGGCCGGCCAGGTTGGCCACCACGATGGGGCGGTGGGTCAGCATGCGGGTGCTCACCAACGGCTGGCTGAGGCGACGCTCGACCAGCACGAAAAGGGTCAGCACGACCACCGCGGCCGCCAGCAGGCCGATCACCCGGGGGGAACCCCAGCCCCAGCCGTTTCCTTCTTCCAGGGGAAGCAGGAGCAGCACCAGTCCCAGGCCGAGCAGGCCGGCGCCGGCCAGGTCGAGGCGGCCTGTGGCGGCGGCGGCACGACGGGGGAGGGCGGCCACGCCGGCCAGGCCGATGAGGCTCAGCGCGGTGGCCAGCCAGAACAGGCGGTGGTAGTCGCCGCCGTCCTGCATGAGGAGGCCGGTGACCGTCAGGCCGGCGCCGGCACCGACCGCGAGCATGCCGCTGACCAGGGCCATCGCGCCGGTCAGGCGGGTGGGGGGCAGCTCTTCCCGCAGTGCGCCGATGGCCAGCGGGAACAGGCCGAAGCTGGCGGCCTGGGCGACGCGGCCCAGCAGCAACAGCGGGAGGCTCGTGGTGGTGGCGGCCAGCAGGGAGCCGGCCAGCACGACGAACAGGATGCCGATCATGACGGGGCGCCGGCCGTGCAGGTCGCCCAGGCGGCCCAGGACCGGGGTCAGCACGGCCGCGGCCAGCAGGTTGCCGGTCACCACCCAGCTGGCGGCGGTGGCGGTGACGCCCAGGTCGGCCTGGATGTTGGCGATCACCGGGACGACCAGGGTCTGCAGGGCCGAGACCAGGAGGACTACGTAGCACGCGACCGGCAGCACGAGCCGGGACGGTGAGATGGACGGCATGGGGCGAACGCTAGACGCGTCGCCGATGATTCTCAACACCGTGTCGAAAAAGCGAGATGTGACGTCGATTTCACTCGACGGCGAGGTTGTAAGATCGGGCCGTGCCAACCATCGGAAGCCGTCGTGGACCGACCAAGGGTGATCAGCGTGAGCGGGCGCTGCTCGAGGCGGCTCGGCTGGTGTTCCGCGAGAAGCCGATCAGTCAGGTGACGATCGACGAACTGGCCGGGGCGGCCGGCATCGCGCGGTCGGGCTTCTACTTCTATTTCGAGTCCAAGCAGGCGCTGCTGGCCGCGCTGGTCGATCAGGTGATCGGCGAGAACGATCTCGAGATGGCCGAGTGGCTGGCCTCCGACGGTCTCGATCGCCAGGCCTTGCGGCTGGGCCTGGGACGGGCGCTGTTTCGCTGGAAGATCGACGGTCGCTGGCTGCGGGAGGCGTTCATCAACCCGGACCCCGGGCCTGACGTCATGCAGATCCGCGACCGGCTGGTGGCCGACGGCTGCACGGCGTTCAGCCGTCGCATCGAACGTGACGCCCGCGCCGGGCTCACCGTGATGGGCCGGCCCACGCTCCTGGCGACCATGGCTGTCAACCTGCGCAGCGTCACGTTCGCCGACGCCTACGCCCACCCGGACGCCTACCCGGACGACGAATTGCTCGACACCCTGACCGACGCCATCCTGCGCCTCGTCTACGGAGTCACGCCCGACCGCACCTGACAGTGAGGGGCCGCGTGGTGACGAGGGTGGTGCGCGGCGGCGTGGCCCGGTCGGGGGTGCGAGGTGGCCTGGGCCGCTGGCTGCGTCCACTGCGAGATGCGCGTCTCGCAGTCGCGAAGAGGGGTATGCGCGGGAAAGGTGCTGTGAAGGAGGCGTGCGTAGGGAAGACGTGTGCCGCTTGGCCGTGGAAGTGCGCGCGGTGGGCAAGACGCGGCGTGGGTGAAACAGGCTGGGCGCGAATTCGTAACGTTGACGAAATTGATGTGGGTGGATAGCGTTCTGAGACCCTGAGAGCGCTCTCTCCCCGCTTAGCGCTCACTCCAGGGCCCCCCATCCCCATGGAGGCCTATCCCCGATGGAATCCAGACGCCTCACCACGCTGATCACCACCGCCCTGGTCGCGCTGGGCGCCGGCACCGTGGCCGTGCTCGCCGCCCCCACCACCGCGACCGCCGCCCCTGTCGGCGCCGGCAGTTACACCGAGACCCTCCCCGCCGGACGCAGCCTCCCCACGGGCTGCGGCGACATCTCGACCAACCCCCGCCAGTACGTCACCAGCAACGCCCCGGCCGGAGCCGTCCCCACCAACGACTGGTGGTCGTCGCTGCTCTACAAGCGGATCGACTGCCAGTTCTCGACCCCGCTGTTCGCCGGCCCGGCCGCTTACAAGCCCGGCGCCGCCGGCCTGGGCCTGAGCTACCAGACCGACGCCGCCATCAGCGGATCGCCCACCGGCACCGGCGAATACCATTTCCCGTACGCCGAGCACGTGCGCGTCGGCGTCGACGGCCTCAACGCCACCCAGGCCCTGGTCGACGGCTGGAGCGACTGGACCGTCACCACCAGCCTGACCGGCGGCGGCCGCACCCTGAAGGCCACCATCGGCCGCGGCCTGCCGCTGTCGTACTACCAGGTGACCGGCGGCGACGCGCTGATCACCACGACCGGCCCGGCCACCGCCTGGTCGAACAGCGGCAACCGGATCGGCTTCTCGATCGGCGGTCACGACTACGTGGCCTGGGCCCCGACCGGCGCCACCTGGGCCCACAACAGCACGACCATCCGGTCCAACCTGGCCGGGCGCGGCTATCTGTCGGTGGCCGTGCTGCCGACCACCGCCTCCACCAGCACAGCCGACAAGATCGCGCTGGCCGACCGGTACACGCCGTTCGCGCACAACCACGTCACCGGCAGCCGTCTGTCGTACAGCTACAACCAGGGCGCGGGCACGGTCAACACCACGTACGCGCTGACCACCACCGCCCGCGAGGGCAGCGGCACCGGCACGGTCATCGCGCTCTACCCGCACCAGTGGCGCTATCTGACCGGCTCGACCCCGCTCGCGCAGAGCTACGTCTCGCCGCGCGGCGCCATGCGGATTCTCACCGCCACGCAGTTCAGCACGTCGATGAAATACACCGGCGTGCTGCCCGAGATCCCCGCGGTGGGTGACTCGTTGGGCGCCGACCTGACCACGATCACCAATTACCTCAACGCCGAACTGAACAACCCGGCCGACTTCCGGGGCGACGACACGTACTGGACCGGAAAGGGCCTCGGCCGGGCGGCGCGGGTTGCCGAGATCGCCGACCAGCTCAACCTCTCGGCCGTCCGTGACAGCGCTCTCAATGTCATCCGCACCCGGTTGACCGACTGGTTCACCGCGTCGTCGGGCAAGACCTCACGCGTCTTCTATTACGACCGCAACTGGGGCACGCTCATCGGCTACCCGGCGTCGTACGGCTCCGATCAGGAATTGAACGACCACCACTTCCACTACGGCTATTTCATCGCGGCCGCGGCCACCCTGGCCAAGTTCGACCCGACGTGGGCGACATCGGCCCGCTACGGCGGCATGGTCGACCTGCTGATCCGCGACGCCAACAACTACGACCGCAACGACACCCGATTCCCGTATCTGCGCGACTTCGACATCTACGAGGGCCACGACTGGGCCTCGGGGCACGGGTCGTTCGGCGCCGGCAACAACCAGGAGTCCTCGTCGGAGGGTCAGAACTTCGCCAACGCGCTGATCCAATGGGGCCAGGCGACGGGTAACAACGCGGTGCGCGACGCCGGCATCTGGATCTACACGACGCAGTCGGCGGCCATCAACGAGTACTGGTTCGACGTACGCAATGAGAATTTCCCGGCCGGCTGGGGTCACAACTACTCGGCGATCGTCTGGGGTTCCGGTGGCGCCTATGCGACCTGGTTCTCGGGCGAGCACGAGATGATCGTCGGCATCAACATGCTGCCGATCACGGGCGGCCAGTTCTACCTCGGCGACTACCCGGCGTCGGTCCGCAACACGTACGCGGAAATGGTGCGCAACAAGGGCAGCGAACCCACACTGTGGCGCGACATGCTGTGGCAATACCTCGCGCTGGGCGACCCCGACGGAGCGATGTCACGGCTGCGCGCGGCCGGCAATTACACGCCGGAAGAGGGCGAGAGCCGGGCCCACACGTTCCACTGGATTCGTAATCTGCAAGCGCTGGGCCAGGTCGACACCACGGTGACGGCCAACCACCCGCTGGCGAAGGTGTTCAGCAAGAACGGCGCCAAGACGTACGTGGCCTCGAACATCACGAATGCCGCGCAGACGGTGACGTTCTCCGACGGCCGCACCCTCGCGTTGCCGGCCGGTAAGACGGTCGCCGGCGGTGCGACCAACTGGTCGGGCGGCAACGCCACCGGCGGCGGCACCGGCCCGACCGATCCGCCGCCCACCGGCTGCGGATCGGGCACCCTGGCCTCGCAGGGCCGCCCGGTCACCGTGTCGTCGACCGAGGCCGCCGGCTTCGAGGGCGGCCTGGCCGTCGACGGCAACACCGGCACCCGCTGGTCGTCGGCCTTCGCCGACCCGCAGTGGATCCAGGTCGACCTGGGCTCGTCGCGCACCCTGACCCGGGCCGAGCTCAACTGGGAGGCCGCGTACGGCAAGTCGTACCGGATCGAGACGTCGGCCAACGGCACCAGCTGGACGCCGGCCGCCACGGTCACCGGCACCGGCGTCGCCGGGCAGGTGAGCCACACGCTAAGTGGCGACGCGCGCTACGTGCGCATGTACGGCACCGAGCGTGGCACCCCGTACGGCTACTCGCTCTGGGAGTTCAGGATCTACGCCTGTAGTTGAGAGAAGGCGGCTGCACCCTCACAAAAAGGAGTCACCAGAGGGTGTAGCCGCCGTCGATCACCAGAATCTCGCCGGTCACGAAGGTCGAGGCCGCGCTGGCCAGATACAGCGCGGACGGCGCGATCTCGGCCGACTGGGCGTACCGCTGCATCGGCACCTCGTCGATCCAGTAGTGCTTCCACTGCGGATCATCGATGTCGGAGATCTCGGTCTTGGTGTAACCGGGAGCGATCGCATTCACCCGTACGCCGTGTGGCGCCCACTCCGCCGCCAGCGATCGCGTCAGATGGTGCACCCCCGCCTTGGACACGGCGTACGGCGCATGCCACTGCGGCCGGTTGATGATCATGCCGGACATCGAGCCGACGTTGACGATCGCGCCCGAGCGGCGGCCCACCATCTGCTCGCCGATCACCTGGCTGGCCTTCCACACCGCGTCCAGGTTGGTGGCCATCACCCGGTCCCAGCCCTCGTCGTCGATCGTCAGCGACTCGCCGTGGATGCCGACACCGGCATTGTTGATCAGCACGTCGATCGGGCCCAGCCGCTCGGTCACCGTGTTGCGCAGGTTGACCAGGTCGGTCCGGCTGGTCACGTCGGTGGTGACGGCGTGCGCGGCCGTCCCCGCCTTCGAGATCTCGGCCACGGCCTGCTCGTTGCGTTCGGCGTCCCGCGCCGCCACCACCACTGTCGCACCCGCCTCGGCCAGCGCGGTCGCGATGGCCTTGCCGATGCCGCGGTTGCCCCCGGTGACGACGGCGACCTTGCCGTCCATCCGGAACAGATCCAAGACGCTCATGCCAGTTCCTTCTCACTAATGAGCTGCACGACCCGGTCGGCCAACGGCCGGGTCGAGGCGATCAGTTCGGCGTTGCGCTGGTCGGAGCCGTGCGAGCGGGCGTACGCCTCGTCCTGGCTGCGCCCGAACCGCATGTGCCGGGCGATCAGCCGGTCCATCCGCGTCTCCTCGCCCGGGTCGACGTACCAGACCTCGTCGATCAGGTCGGCCGTGGCCCGCCAGCGGTCGTCGTCGACCAGCAGGTAGTTGCCCTCGGTGACGATCAGCGGCGTCTCCCGGCGCACCGGCACCGTGCAGGCGATCGACTCCTCGATGCTGCGGTCGAACTCGGCCGCGTACACGATCTCGTCGGTCTGCGGGCGCAACCGGCGCAGCAGGTTCTGATAGCCGGCCGCGTCGAACGTGTCGGCCGCGCCCTTGCGGGCGTGTCGCCCCAGGCGGTTGAGCTCGGCGTTGGACAGGTGGAAACTGTCCAGCCCGACCAGCACGGCCTGGTCGCCGAGGGCCTCGGTCAGCTGCAGGGCCAGCGTCGACTTGCCGGCGCCGGGCGCCCCGGTGATGCCGAGGATGCGCCGCTCGCCGTCCGCGACCAGCTGCCGGGCCGCGTCGACCAGTTCGGCCAGGGTGTAGCTGGTCACGCGAGGGCCTCCGGTTGCTTGGCTCCGGTCATCACGGCCACCGCCTCCTCCATGGTTGTGCTGTCCGGCTCGACCACGGCGATGCGCCGCCCGAGCCGGTGGATGTGGATCCGGTCGGCGACCTGCCACACGTTGGGCATGTTGTGGCTGATCAGCACGACCGGCAGGCCGTTCTCGCGGACCCGTTCGATCAACTGCAAGACCTGGTTCGTTTCCCGTACGCCGAGCGCCGCCGTCGGCTCGTCCATGATCACGACACTGGTGGCCCAGGCCGCGACCCGGGCCACGGCGACCGCCTGCCGCTGACCGCCCGAGAGCGTGTCGACCTTCTGCCGGATCGACTGCACCCGGATGCCCAGATCGGCCATCTGACGGGCCGAACCCTGCCGCATGGCCGACTTGTCGAGCTTGCGGAACACCGTACCCAATAAGCCTTTGCGCCTTTGCTCTCGACCCAGATACAGGTTCTGCGTGATGTCGAGCGCGGGCGCGACGCCGAGTTCCTGATAGACAGTCTCGATGCCGGCCTTGCGGGCGTCCAGCGGGCTGCGGAAGTGCACCGGCTCGCCGTTGACCATGATCTCGCCCGAGTCCGGGATGACGGCCCCGGTCAGCGCCTTGATCAGCGTCGATTTGCCGGCGCCGTTGTCGCCGATCACGGCCAGGATCTCGCCCGCCCGCAGGTCGAAGTCGCAGTTGTCCATGGCCACGACGTGACCGTAGTGCTTGGTCAGCCCGCGGGCCTGCAATACGAATTGGGTCATCGGGTCTGCCTCGTTCGCACGAAGTGGTCGACGGCGACGGCGATCACGACCAGGACGCCCGTGCCGACCTGCTGGTAGAGCGAGTCGATGCCGGCCTGGGTGAGCCCGTTGGCCAGCACGGTGACGATCAGCGCGCCGATCAGCGTGCCGACCACGCCGCCCCGGCCGCCGAACAGGCTGGTGCCGCCGATGACGACCGCGGTGATGCTGTCCAGGTTGGCCGTCGCGTAGCCGCTGGGGTCGGCGGTCGGGGTGCGGCCGAGGGCCTGCCAGGCGGCGAACGCGTACACGACCGCGGCCGTCAGGTAGACGCTGAGCAGCACCCGCTTGACCTTGATGCCGGTCAGCGCGGCGGCCCGCGGATTGTCACCGACCGCGTACACCCGCACGCCCCACGCGGTCTGGGTCAGCGCGTAGCCGAGGATCGCGGTCAGACCGATCCAGAGCATCACCCCGTACGTGATGGTGACCCCGCCGAAGGCCGGGCCCTCGTTCAGCGCCGTGAGGAACTCCGAGGTGATCGGGTACGACTGCGAGTCGGTGTAGAGCCGGGCGGCCGCGGTCAGCACCGACAGGACACCCAGGGTCACAATGAACGGCGGCAGCGAGAACTGCGATACGAGTACGCCGTTGAGCAGTCCCAGCACCAGGCAGGTCGCCAGCCCGGCCAGCAGCGCGCCGAGCACGTTGCCGTCGGTGGCCAGATTGCCGATCACCACCGAGGCCAGCACCATGATCGCGCCGTTCGAGAGGTCGATGCCGGCGGTCAGGATGACCAGCGTCTGGCCCAGCGCGAGCGTGCCCACGACCACCGACTGCTGGGCGATCAGGGAGAGGTTGCCCGGGTTGAGGAACGAGTCAGTGGTGGCCGAGAAGATGACGATCGCCAGCACCAGGGCGGCGAGCGGGCCGGCGATCTGGCTCGACAGCGCGGCCCGCCAGGGCCCGGCGCGGTCCTCCTTCTCGAGGAGGACCGCATCGTCGAGCTTGGTCACTTCTCGCCCCAGCAGTTCTGCAGACCCCATTCCGACGTCTGCGACTCCAGGCCGTCCACCGGCTTGTCGGTGATCAGCGTCGTGCCCGAGTCGTTGAGGCCGGCCGTGGGCTTGGTGCCGTCGGCCAGGTACTTGGCGATGGCGTCGACGGCCAGCTCGCCCATCTTGCTCGGGAACTGCATCGCGGTCGCGCCGATGATGCCGTCCTTGACGTCCTGCACGCCGCTGCACGCGCCGTCGACCGAGACCACGGTGGCGTTGTTGATGCCCTTGTTCTTCAACGCCGTGTTGGCGCCGCGCGCCACCGGCTCGTTGATCGTGTAGACGACGTTGATGTCGGGGTGGGCCGAGAGGAGGTTCTCCATCGCGGACTGCCCGGTCTCGATGGTGCCCTTCGTGAGGGCCGCTCCGGCGATGCTGGGGTCGCCGTCCTTGATGCCGTAACCCTCGAGGAAGCCGTTGTGGCGGCCGCCGGCCGGGCCGTCCGAGAGGTCGAAGTCGAGCATCGCGATGCGGGGGTTGGCCGGGGCCGAGGCCTTGGCCCACTGGCCGATCAGCTTGCCGGCCTCGGTGTTGTCGGTGGCGAAGGTGGCGTCGGCGCCCTCGATCGGGGTCAGCGTGGCGTTCACCGTGATGACCAGGATGCCTTGGTCGCGGGCCTTCTTGACCACGGGGTTGAGCGCGGTCGGGTTGGCCGGGTCGAGCACGATGGCCTTCACCTTGTTGGCGATCATGTTCTCGATCGCGGTCACCTGGGTGGCCGAGTCGCCGGGCACCTTGGCCTCGGCCTTCATCGTCTTCCAGCCCTTGGCCGTGGCCGCCGCCTCGGTCGCCTTCTGCAGCGTGCCGAAGAACGGGTTGGACAGGTTGAGCTCGACGATGCCGATGGTGACGTCGCTGTTGCCGCTGCTCCCGCTGCTGCTGCCGCTGTCGTCGGAACCGCAGGCGGTGGCGGTCAGAAATATGCCGGCCGCCAGCGCGGCCGCGGCGACTCGGTTGACCTTCATGAGTCCTCCAGAATTTATGTGTTGGCTGCCGAATTAAGTCGGCGGTGTTACGGCTCATCGTGTTGCTGGTTACGGCGGCTGTCAACCATCAAAGTCGAAGTTATGTCTTGTGATCGACAAAAGTGCTGTGGTTGACTGTGCCCCATCACGCCACGGGGAGATTCATGACCACCGTTCTGATGGCCGATGACGGGCCAGGCCGGGTTCTCGGCCTGATCACCGCCGGGACGGCCCGCACCCGCACCGCGATCGCGCAGGTCACCGGGCTGGCCCGGTCGACCGTGGGCCAGCGGCTGGACACGCTGTTCGACGCCCAGCTGATCCGCGAAAGTCCCGAGAGCCTGCCCTCGCGGGGCCGCCCGTCCCGGGTGCTCGAGCTCAACCCCCGCGCCGGCGTGATCATCTCGGTCGACGTCGGTGAGGACCGCACCCGCATGGCGATCCTCGATCTCAACATGGCGATCATCGGCGACCGGGTCGAGAAGCTGAAGCTGGGTGACGGCCCCGAGGTGCTGCTCGACCGGATCACCGCGCTGGTCCGCGAGCTGATCGTGCAGCAGGGCCTGGAGCAGACGGCGGTGGCCGGGTTCGGGCTGGGCCTGCCGGCGCCGGTCGACTACGAGGCGGGCCGGGTCATGGGCTGGTCGGTCATGTCGGGCTGGGAGAACTACGACATCCGCCGCCACCTGCGGCGCAGCTGGCCGGTCCCGGTGCTCATCGACAACGACGTCAACCTGCTGACGCTGGCCGAGCACCGCCGCTTCTGGCCCTCGGCCCGCCATCTGTTCTTCGTCAAGGCCGGCACCGGCGTCGGCAGCGGCATGGTCATCGACGGCGCGGTCAACCGCGGCGCCCAGGGTGCGGCCGGCGACATCGGGCACGCCCACGTAGCCGGCTTCGGCGACCCGCAGTGCCGCTGCGGCAACGTCGGCTGCCTCGAGTCGCTGGTCGGCGGCTGGGCCCTGGCCCGCGACCTGGGCGAGGGCCATGACGCCCGCGACATCGCCGAACGCCTGCGCCGCGGCGACTCGGCCGCGGTGGCCGCGCTGCGCAACGCCGGCCGCATCATGGGCGAGTCCGTGGCCTACGCGACGAGCCTGCTCAACCCCGACGTGATCGTGCTGGGCGGCCTGCTCGGCAGCACCGGCGACGACCTGATGGCCGGGATCCGCCAGGTCGTCTATCAGCGCTCCTTGCCGCTGGCCACCCGCCGCCTGCAGATCGTGCCGACCCGCTTCAAGTCCCGCGCGGGCATCGCCGGCGCCGGCCACCTGGTCCGCGACCACGTGCTCGCCCCGGCCACCCTCGACGCCCGCCTGACGGTGGGCAAGACGCCGTTCGGGGACCAGTAGGTCAATCCGCGACCCGGTAGCCGAGCTTCTCCGTCTCGATGCGGGTCAGGTCGTCCTCGGTGATGCCGCGTCCGATGAACCGCTCGACGGCGACCAGCCCTTTCCCGGTGCGTTCGCTCAGATCGTCGAAGTCGAGCCCGGCCAGAACCGCCTCGATCTCCGGTGGCAGGTCGTCGTCCTCGTGTTCGACGCCGTCGGCCTCGGTGTCTTCGGCGTCAGCGGAACCCTCAAATCCCTGGCGTACGGCCTGAGCCTCCTGCCCGCGGCCGTGCTCGGCGTCGTGACCGGGGTCGGCGGCGGCGTGCTGCGCGACATGATCGCCCGCGAGGTGCCGGCCCTGGTGCGGCCCGACGCCGAGCTGTACGCGGTGCCCGCCATAGCCGGGACGATAGCGGTGGTCTACTGGCCGGGCTCGGCCGTCTGGGCCGCCGTCTTCATCGTCGTGTTCCGCCTCGTCGCACTGGCCCGCCATTGGCACGCCCCGACCGCTTTCATACTCGGCCAGTGGCCATCTCGAAGCGCGCCGAACCGTCCCTGCTGACCGACCAGGTCTACAGCGCGCTGCACGAGGCCGTCATGAACGGCGACCTGCCGGCCGGCAGCCGCCTGCGCATCCGCGACCTGGCGGCCCAGGTCGGCACGAGCGTGATGCCGCTCGCCTCGGCAGCGAGCTCATCACCCCCGCCGACGTCACCCGCATGCAGGACGAACTCGAGTTGATGCGCACGGCCATCACCGAGCAGCGGGTGGTGGCCTACCTCGACCACGACGAGGCCCTGCTGACCATCCTGTACCGGGCCGGCGGCAACCCGGTGCTGGTCGAGACGATCCAGACCCTGTGGTCCCACTGCCGCGCCTACAAGATCGTCGGCGCCCAGGCCGCCCTCGACGGCCCGCCCGACGACTCGCTGTGGCGCCACCAGCAGCTCGTCGAAGCGGCCCGATCCCACGACGGCGCCGCTGCCTCGGCCGTCAACACCGTCAGCCTCAACGAGGCCACTGCCCGCATAAAGGCGCAACTGGCCTCAGGGCAGTGAGGCGACCGGGCGTACGGCGGTGAACTGGTAGTGCTCGTAGCGTGTGGCCGCCAGCAGCAGGAGCCATTCGTCGCAGCCCTGCCACGGGTGCAGGTCGGCCGCGCCGCCGCGGACCGTGCGGGGGCCGTCGCCCGGCCGCGGCTCGGCGGTGGCCGGGGCGCCCTCGAAGCCGGAGATCCAGGCGTCGGCGCAGATCTCGTTGACCGAACCCAGCCCGGCCAGCCCGAACGCGTTCTCGGCGGCGGCCGTCCGCGCCTCGTCGGCGTAGTCGTCGATGAGCTGGTCCTCGCCCGGCTTGCCGTCGCCCCGGAAGGTCAGCGTGGTGGTGCCGGCGCGGGCCGCGTACTCCCATTCGGCCTCGCTGGGCAGCCGGAACGGCAGCACGTCGAGCAGGTCGTCGAGCGTGTCCTCGAGCCGGGCGACCCCCGTGTCCGCGTCGGCGTAGTCGTCGTCGTAGTCGGGCAGCCAGTGCCGCACCTGGTCCACGGTCAGCGGATGCCGGGCGATCAGGAACGGCGGAACCTTCACCTCCCGTACGGGCTGCGCGTCCCCCGCCCCCTCCAGGAACGACTCGATCGTGTCCTCGACGCCACCACTGCGCTCGATCTCCCGGACCGCCTCGAGTTCGGCCTCGGACAGCCCCATCCGGAACGACCCGCCCGGCACCTCCCGAAACACGACACCCGACGCGGTGTGCCGCCACGCGGCCCGCCCCGCAACGATCTCCTCACTCCACATGGCGCGAGACATTAGTGCAACGCTGCCTACCAAGAATCAGCGGTGAGCGAGGTGCGGGTTCGTCCGCCGGGCAGGTCGACGAGGTAGGCAGCGGAAGCGAGTGCGGGGATCGGCATCGGGTAGGTGGCCACGACGTCGATGACACGGGTCCGGTCGGTCGCTCCGGTCGCGAGTGTGCAGTGCGGCACCATGGCATCGGGCCGGTAACAGGGCCAGATCCCGTCCACGATGGGGTCCAGGGCTTCGTGGACCTGCCGGTGCAGCTGGAGCAGCCGGGCCGTGGGGACGACGGCCAGGACGGCGGGCGCCTCGTCGGTGAGAAAGAATCCCGGGCCGGCCAGCGTCAGCGGGAGCCCGCCCACCGTGGCCGGCAGGGGCCGCAGGGCGCCGGTGATCCGGGACCGGTCGGCCTGGTCGAACACCGACAATGTGACGTGGGGGCGTAGCCCGAGTCGGGGCGGGCGGCCAGGGACGGGATGCCTTCGCTGTCGAGGGCGGCCCACATCTGCCGGATCCGGTGGTCGGCGGCCTCGTCGAGAAAGAGTTCAATCGCGTACGGCACGGCGGTTCCTCGGACGGGGGCGGGTGAGAAAGTCGCCCAGGGCGACGCCGGCGGCCAGGGCGAGGCCGATGGCCAGGGCCAGCGTCATGGTGACCAGGCCGGTCGTGGCCTGCTGGGTGGCCAGTTGGTAGAAGCCGCGGTAGGCCGTCAGGCCCGGCAGCAGGGGGATGATGCCGGCCAGGATGATGACCTGGGCGTGGACGCGGCCGCGGCGGCGGGACAGGCCGGTGGCCGCGCCGACCACGGCGGCGGCGACGCCGGTTGCGGTGGCCGGGCCGAGGTCGGCGTAGAGGGTCAAAGCGCCGTACACAGCCCAGCCGGTGCCGCCGGCCACGGCCGCTGCGGCCAAAGAGCGCAAGGGGGCGTACGAAGCCAGCGCGAACATTCCGGCCGCGGTGGCCGCGGCGAACGTGGACAGGCCGAACTGGGCCACGTCGGCGCTCACGGTCTGGGCCGGGTCCAGGCCGATGCCGAACTCCAGGCCCAGTTTGAGGCCGAGGATGACGCCCGACAGCAGCCCGGCCGAGAGCAGCGCGACCTCGGCCGCCCGGCCCGCCGCCGTCACGTAGTAGCCGGAGAGGGCGTCGCGGACCGCGCTCATCACCGACAGGCCGGAGAGCAGCGCGGTGATGCCGGCCGCGATGACCAGCGACGGCTGCGTGCCCGGGGGCAGGATGCCGGTGGCGAAGACGCCGACCGTGGCCAGCGTGGCCACCAGGCCGCCGGTGAGCTGCAGGAAGAACGGGGCCACGCCCCAGCGGGTGAGGACGCGGCCCAGGCGGTCGATCAGAGCGGTCACCACGAACGCGGTCAGGGCGATCAGCGCCGTGCCGCCCAGCAGCACCGCGACGGCGGCGGCCAGCCCGCCCCAGCCGGCGGTGGCGACCCAGCGCGGGTACGGGTGGCGGGCCGCGGTCGCTTTCGTCAGGGCTGCCGTGGCCGCCTCGACGGTCACCCGGCCCCGGGTCACCTGGTCGGCGAGGTCGGTGACCGCGGCCAGGCGGGTCAGGTCGGTGGTGCGGTAGTGGACGATCCGCATCGAGGTGACCGGGGCCGCCACCTTGCCGCGGTGGCAGCACATGCTGATCGAGTTGAACGTGATGTCGACGTCCACGGTGGGCAGGCCGCACGCTCCGGCCAGCCGGGCCATCGTGTCGGCCGTGTCGCCCGCAGGCTCGCCGCTGGACAGCAACACCTCGCCGACACCCATGCACAGGTCGACGACCTGCACGACCTCGGCGTCGGAGGGCACCTCGGGCCCGACCGGCCGCAGCAGGTCGGCCGTTGGCGGGCCACCCCGCAGCAGGTCACGGCGTAACCGGAAGCGGCGCAGGATCGGAGCCATGACCAACACTATCGGCGCTGGTCAGGCCCGGAGCGTGCGCGACTCGCGAATCTCAATGATGGAACTCTAGCCGGATATCGGCGCTGTCGCGCAACAGCAGCACGCGGCCCGTCTCCGGGCTCCATCCGTCGTTGATGAGCAGATACTTGTCCCCGGACCGCTGCAGCAACCGCAACCCGGAGTAATGGAAGCGGAAGGCACCGGCCGTGGCCGGATCGCTCCGAGCGCTCACGTTCGGTACGACGATGGCGAGATCCTTGGTGCTGTGGATCTCGACGGCGGCGAGCTGTCCGGGGTCGGTCACGACGCTGTCGGCCAGCCCCTCGCCCACGGCCCGGGCCAAGCGCTCGGTGTCACCGATCACGGCGATGACCAGCAGGGACACCATCACCACGCGGACCGCCAGGCTCCAGCGCAAGGCCGGTTCGAGGGCGGCCCGCAGATGCTCGCCGTACAGGGCGGAACCCGTGGCGGCGGTCAGCAGGAACGGCGCGGCCGGCGTGGCCGCCGAGGGCGCGAACTGGGCCAGGAAGACCGCGATGACCAGGCACAGGAGCCAGAAATGCAGCATTGCGTACGCGACCCGGCGGCGTCCGGCCGGGCCGACGCGCTCGGTCAGCCACCGATGGCCGCGCAGCGCTCCGAACGTGAGGACGAGCACCGCCACCAGCGGTAGCGACAACACGTTGACGCTGCGCAGAACGTAGTCGGCGGTGGTGAACTCGAGGATCTTCGAGTCGAAGCCCAGCGCCGCGGCCTCGGTCTTGGTCCGGACCCAGCCGAAGTAGAACAGCAGCACGGTGCCCACCGCCAGCGGCGACACGACACCGAGCACGGCCTTGAACCGTTCGGAGAGGCGGCCGTCCTCGGCGTCGCCGCGCTGCCGGTTCGAGTGGAGACGGCGATAGCTGTCTCGGGCAGCCGTGGGCCGGGCGCCCGGCCTACGGACCACTGCTCTCCTTGGCCGCGGGTGGGTCGTAGGTGAACGTCGGCGAGTGATTGCTCTCGTACGGCCAGCCTTCGACCCAGACGCCCACGTCGCGATACTGGCCGACCGGGGGCACGGTGAACCGGAGGGTCCGGCCGTTGCTGGTGGCGACGGTGCGGGTGACGGCACCGAAGTGGATGACCGCCGGATTCGGAAGCTGCTCTCCGGTGATCACCACTGGATAGCCACCCGCCGCCGGCCCACTGCTCGGCGTCACCGACAGCAGTCGCGGGCACGGTCCTCGCGCGCTGTCGGCACGGCCTCGCTCCAAGATCACATCAGGTTGAGTGCGATGGATCTCGACCAGCGCGCGGGTGACCTCATAGGCCGCTCGGTCGATGCAGTCGAACGACGAGGAACGTGCGCTGAGCCGTTCGACGCCCGCGCCGGCGGCGCTCCAGAGCGACGTCTTCCCGTGGAAGGCGGCCAGACAGGCCTGAGCCGCCGTCCGGTACAGCAGGGGAAGCCACGTCGGCATCTCGTCCGCCGACGACCCGTCGACATGGCTGAGCAGTTCGGCGCATCGGCCCCAGCTCAGCTCCGCGAAGAAGGCCTCCTGATAGGAGCCACCGCCGCCGGTGAGCCCAAGATCCTGCATCCAGGCCACCACCCGGGAGCTGACCTTCCCGGCGGTCTGCGTGGCCGTGACTTCCGGCGTGACCCGGGTCGTCGGCGCAGCGGCCCCGGTAGTGGGGAGCGGCGCCGGGGCCGGGCCGCCCGGCCCGGCCTCCGGGCCGCCCGTCTCGGCCTCCCGGGTCGGCGGTTGGGCCGAGCGGCTCACGGGCGTCGGGCTCTCGGCCGAAGGGGAACCGGCAGAGCGCTCGGACGGCACAGCCCTCTCGGGCCGCGACAGTCCGACGAGCAGCACGATGGCCACAACCAGAAAGGTCGCGGCAAAAGGCAGCGCGCGTTGGAGGGCAGCCCTCCGCTCGTTCCCGCTCACCGGATCACCCAGTTCCGTTGAGGACAAACCGACGTCAGGCTAAGCCCACAGCCCGCACGCCACGCTGCTTCTGTCCTTGAACCGATTCGACGCCGACCGGGCCGGGCAACGCGCGGGCGTTGGCCTCGGGATCTGGTGGAGGACGGCGGGGTGAGGTGCTGGTCAGGTCTCGAGGCCGAACAACGTGCGGGCGTTGGTTTCGAGGAATTGGCGCAGGACGGCGGGTTTGAGGCGCTGGGCCAGGCGGAGCAGGCTCTGGTTGTAGGTCTCGCGGGACTCCAGGTTGGGGGGCTCGCGCACGAAGTGGCGGGGGCCGTCGGTGGCCGCGTCCGAGCCGAACAGCACGCGGCTGGGGCCGACGTCGTCGATCAGGCGCTCGACCGTTCTGGAGCCGCACCATGAGGTTTCCAGATGCAGAGTGGGTATCCGTTTCGCGTGGGCGACGGCGCGGCGGCGGCCGTCGGGCGGGCCCAGATAGGTGTGGTAGAGCACGAACGGCACGGTGGGGAAGCGGTCGGCCAGGCGGGCGATCAGGTCGGGGTCGGCCGGGCCGGGGGCGCTGTGGACGGTCACCGGCACGCCGGCTTCCTCAGCCGCTCTCAGATAGGGATCGAGGCCTGCGGTGTCGGCCGGGTAGTTGTCGTACGCGGGATGCAGCTTGAGCCCGGCCGCGCCGTCTTCGAGCCTTTGCCGTACGTCGTCCGGGTCGGGTCCGCCCGGCCGCACCCACACGAGTCGCGTCAGCCAGGGCACCGCCTCGGCCGCGATGTCGACGAAGTCGTTGTCGCCCCACGACACCACCGCCTGGGTCATGCCCCCGGAGTACTCGGCGGCGAGCAGGCTGCCGAAGCCCAGCGTGTCGCGCCCCGGCGCCCGGACGTGCACGTGCGCGTCCACCGGCTCCACGCCAATCCATAATCGATAATCGGCGCCGAAGTTGTTGTCGCATTTAAAGTCGGCCCCGCCGACAGAACTCGAAACCGCCCCAGGTGCTCGGCCCGACCCAGCTGCGAAAGCTGACCGGGATGAAGGCGCGGAAGTCGAGCGGGAAGCAGGCTCGGATCGGATGACGCAATCGATAAGCGATCGGCCGCGCGTCGGCACGGCGGCCGTCCAGGAATGCTCGCCGATCCGGGTCATGGGCACGTCAGTGGGGTACTTCCAGCCGTCGTGTCCCAGGTGCAGCACCAGATTGCGGCCGTCGCGGGCGAGGCGGCCCGTGTAGAGCACCTGCCCCGGCGCCGACCAGCGCAGCGGGCGCTCGAACCGCCTCACAACGCGACGACCCAGCCCCGGCCGCCGTTGTCGTCCCAGCTCTCGCCGTCCTGGGCCGGGTCGGGCCGACCGTGCCGGATCAGATGGAGGGCGTACCTGATGCTGGTGCCCCGGACGCCCCAGACCCGCCCGCGGAAGACGTGCGGCAACGGCTGCGCGCGGACGAACTCGTAGAGGCTGCCCTCGCCGGGCGCGTCCCCCAGGGTCTCGAACGGCAGCCCGTCCATCACCGTGCTCGTGTAGTTCGGCGGCGCGCCGTCGGAGCTCCAGACGAGGCCGGCCGCGGTCAGGTCGCCGGTGGCGTCGGTGCAGGTCACTTCGGTCGAGACGATGTCCTCGGTGAACACCGGTGAGGCGGCGCGGTCGTCGGCGCCGACCACGAAGAAGAAGTGGTGGAGCTGGAAGTCCCCGGCGAGCCGGGGCACCTCGAGCACGGCCGCGCGCAGCGGACCGTCCTCAGGCGCGAGCACCACCTGCTCGGCGTCGGCCCAGTCGGGCGCGGCGCCGGGGTCCGACCACGTGTAGTGCGCCTGGACGAGTGCGATGCCGGGGCCGGGGTCGAGCCACGTCTTGCGCAGCCCGAAGTACGGGGTCACAGCCGGTGCGTCCAACAGTTGTCACCTCCCGGCGCCGACGAGCCGAGCGGCCCGAGCCAGGTCTCGTTCTTCTCCTCCGGCGGGTACATGCGCCCGACGTGGTACTGCTGCACGATCGTCGTGCCCCGCGGCCCCCACATGCGCGAATGGAAGCGGTGGGGCAGCCCCAGCTCGTACAGCATCTGGTACTTCTGCCGGTGGAAGCGCTCCTTGTCGTCGTACGTGTAATAGTTCTTGGCCAGGAACTCGGAGCCGGCGGGGATGCGCGGGTCTTCCATCGGGCTGTAGACCGGCGCCCGCCAGTCCCCGACCGACCAGTAGATGCAGATGTTGGTGACCCAGCCGTTGTCGTCGGTGTACTCGAGGTCGCGATAGACGATGTCCTCGGTGAACAGGTCGGTCGTCCAGCGGTGCCCGTTCTGGTGGATCTCGAAGTAGTAGTGGAACCGGTACTCGGGCGTCGACCAGCCGTGCTGCATGTCCCACACCTCGCGCGGCATGCGTAGCACCTTGAGCCGCTGCCGGGGGAAGCCGCCGACGTCCTGCAGCACGCGCGCGTCGTGGCGCCAGCTCCAGTCCGGCCACTGACCGGGCGGCGTGCAGCTGTAGTGGATCAGCACCTGGTCGATGCCGTCCTCCTGGTCGGTCCAGCCCTTCGGGTAGTACCAGCTCATGCCGGCCGCCACCCGTCGGCGCCGATGACCTCGAAGGTTCGTACGCTCGGCACGCCCATCAGCAGCGGGGGCAGCGCCTGATAGAAGGAGTTGGTCGCGGGCTGGTCGAGGTAGCTCTGCATGTCCTCGACGCTGCGCCAGCTCGAGACCGCGAGCACGCTGTCGCCGCTGCGCAAGGACTGGGCGAACACGATGCCGGGCGCGTCGGCGACTACCGACTGTTCCTGCTGGACGAGCAGTTCCGACAGCCGCCCGATCGCGCCGGGCCGGGCGGTGGCTTCGAGGATGCGAAAGACGGACATGGACGCCCCCTAAGAGCGTTGGTCGATCACTCGCTGGATCTTTCCGGCCGAGCGGGGAAGTGTCTCGGGCTCGACGGTCACCACCTCGACGCTGGTCCCGATGGTGTCCTTGATCGCCTTCGCGACCGCGGAGGCGGCCCGGTCAGCCGGGTGGTCCGGGCGCGTCTCGACCTGCACCGTGAGGTGGTCGAGACGGCCCCGGGTCGAGAGCACGAGCTGGAAGTGCGGGGCCAATCCGGGCGTACGCAGAACGATCTCTTCGATCTGGGTCGGGAACAGATTGACGCCGCGCAGGATGATCATGTCGTCGCTGCGACCGGTCACCTTCTCCATGCGGCGCATCCCCGGCCGCGCCGTCCCCGGCAGCAACCGGGTCAGATCGCGGGTGCGGTAGCGGATGACCGGCATCGCTTCCTTGGTGAGCGAGGTGAGGACGAGCTCGCCGAGTTCGCCCTCGCGCAGCACCGCGCCGGTCTCGGGGTCGAGCACCTCGGGATAGAAATGGTCCTCCCAGATGTGCAGGCCGTCCTTGGTCTCGACGCACTCCTGGGCCACGCCGGGCCCGATGACCTCGGACAACCCGTAGATGTCGACGGCGTCGATACCGGCCCGCTCCTCCATCTCGCGGCGCATCTGCTCGGTCCACGGCTCGGCCCCGAAGATGCCGATCTCGAGGCTGGACGCGCGCGGGTCGAGCCCCTGCTTCTCGAACTCGTCGATGACCGTGAGCATGTAGGACGGCGTCACCATGATGATGCGCGGCCGGAAGTCGGTGATGAGCTGCACCTGCCGCGGCGTCATGCCGCCCGAGACCGGGATGACCGTGCACCCCAGCTTCTCGGCGCCGTAGTGCGCGCCCAGCCCGCCGGTGAAGAGTCCATAGCCGTACGCATTGTGCAGTCGATCGCCCGGCCGCCCACCCGCGGCCCGGATCGAGCGGGCGACCACCGACGCCCACATGTCCAGGTCGTTCCGGGTGTAACCGACCACGGTGGGCCGTCCGGTGGTGCCCGACGACGCGTGGATGCGGCGGACGTCGGCCTCGGGCACGGCGAACATGCCGAACGGG
This sequence comes from Paractinoplanes aksuensis, assembly GCF_024137025.1. Taxonomy (GTDB): domain Bacteria; phylum Actinomycetota; class Actinomycetes; order Mycobacteriales; family Micromonosporaceae; genus Actinoplanes; species Actinoplanes aksuensis. The sequence continues at coordinate 49,080 of NZ_JAMYJR010000034.1, read as the reverse complement.
TAGTTCTCGCGCAGGTCGGCCTTGCTGGTCGTCGGGAACCGGGCCAGGTCGGCCGGCTCGCGGCAGTCGTCGGGGTGCACCCCGGCCTTGTCGAACGCCTGCCGGTAGTGCGGGACGTTCTCGTACGCGTGCCGCAGCGTCCACCGCAGCCGCTGAAGCTGCAGGTCGCGCAGCTCGTCCACACCCATGCGCTCGGCTTCGTCGAGGTCCATGACACCGCCTCCCACGTCCATCGGTGTTCTGGTAACCCAACGCCGGGTCGCTACACCTGTCAACAATCAGAAGTTGTCGATCGCCGGGAGTGAACTGCGGTGATCTCGGCCGCGAACGGCGTAGCGTGCCGCTATGAGGGTGCGAGGTTTCGTCGCGGTCGTGCTGACCCGCCCGACCCGGGCAGCCTGCTCGACGGCACCATCCTTCCGGGAGTGACGTGACCAATCCCGCCATCATCGACTGCGACCCGGGGCACGACGACGCGCTGGCGGTGTTGCTGGCCGTGGCCGATCCGCGGATCGATCTGCTCGGCGTCACCACCGTCGCCGGGAATCAGACGCTGGACAAGACGACCGTCAACGCGCAGAAGATCCTGGCCCTGGCCGGGGCATCGGACGTGCCGGTGGCCGCCGGCTGCGAGCGGCCGCTGGTCGGCGAGCTGACCGTCGCCGACGACATCCACGGGGAGTCGGGGCTGGACGGGCCCGACCTCGACGGGCCGGTGGCCGGGACGGTGGGGGTGCACGCGGTCGAGCTGATGCGGCGGCTGATCGAGCGCTCGCCCGAGCCGGTCACGCTGATCGCCCTCGGGCCGCTGACCAACGTCGCGCTGTTCCTGCGCCTGCACCCCGACACCGCCCGCAACGTGCGGCGGGTCGTCTTCATGGGCGGGTCGACTGAGCGGGGCAACACCACGCCGTACGGGGAGTTCAACATCGTCACCGATCCCGAGGCGGCCGACATCGTGCTGCGGTCGGGGCTACCGGTGACGATGATCGGGCTCAACGTCACGCACCGGGCGCTGGCCACCACGCGGATCATCGACGAGTTCCGGGGGCTGGGGACCCGGGTCGGCACGGTCTGCGCCGAGCTGATGACGTTCTTCGCCGACGCCTACCAGCGCAACTTCGGCTTCGCGCATCCGCCCGTGCACGACCCGGTGGCGGTGGCCTGCGTGCTCGAGCCGGCCGTGGTCCGGTCCGTGCCGGCGCCGGTCGTGGTCGAGCTCGGGGGTGCGTACACCCGGGGCGCGACCGTCGCCGACCTGCACCGCCGCACCGGGCTGCCGGTGAACGCCGAGGTCGCGGTGGATCTCGACGTGGACGCGTTCTGGTCGATGCTTATCGGCGCGGTGCGCGCCCTAGGTATGCCTAGGACGGCCGTGACCAGCCAAGATAGGTAAACGCACCCGATGTGACAGGCCTTCTGCCGGCCGAGGATTGAGTCATCAACCGGCACCCAGGAGGCACGTCATGCTGATCCACCCCGAACTGATGCTGACCATGGTCAACGACCGCCACCGCGAGCTGATCGCCGAGGCCGAGAAGTCGCACCTGCTCAAGCGCGCTCGCGAGTTCCGCCTCCCGCGGCGGGCCCGGACCGCGCCGCCGCCCACCGGTAGGGTGGCCCCGTGCGAACCCTCCGTGGCGGTGCCGGCCCGGTGATGATCGGGCGGGAGGGCGAGCTGCGCCGGTTGGCGCGGCTCGCCGCGTCCGGTGACCCGGCCGTCGCGATCGTCGCGGGCGAGCCCGGCATCGGCAAGACCCGCCTGGTCCACGAGCTGCTGGCCACCCTGCCGAGCTCGACCGTCACTCTGGTCGGCCAGGCCGAACCGGGATCGCTCTCCCGCCCGTACGAGGTGCTGCTCGACGCCATCGACGGCCGGCCCGAGGTCGGTGACGAGCAGGTGGCGGCCCTGACCGACGCCCGCCGCAGCCCGGTCGAGCGCCTGCACACGGGCGTCGCCATCCTGACCGGCCTGATCGGGGACGCGCCCGCGGTGGTCGTGTTCGAAGACCTGCACTGGGCCGACTCCGAGAGCGCGGCCCTGTTCGAGCGGCTGGCCGACCAGCGCGGACCGCGGCTGCTCATCGGCACCTACCGGCCCGACGAGGTGACCCGCCGCCAGCCGGTGGCCGGTCTGCTGGCCCGCTTGGAACGGCGGCACGCGGTCACCCACGTGCGGCTCGACCGCCTCACCCCGGCCCAGACCGCGGCCATGCTGGCCGCCGCGACCGGCGGCCCGGCCCCGCTGCGGGCGGCCACGGCCCTGCACCACCGCACCGGCGGCAACCCGTTCTTCCTCGAGGAGCTGCTGCGCGCGCTGCCCGGGCACGACGTCGAGGCGCTGGTCGAGCAGCCGCTGCCGTGGAGCCTGGCCGACGTGCTGCGCCGCCACGTCGACGACCTCGACCCGGCCGGCCTGCGCATCGTCGAGGCGGCCAGCGTGCTCGGCCACCGCATCCTGTTCGACCTGCTGGCCGACGTCTCCGGGGCCGGCGAGGACCAGCTCATCGCCGTGCTGCGCGACCTGGTCACGCGGGGCGTGCTGGTCGAGTCGGGCGACGACGAGTTCGCGTTCCGGCACGCCCTGGTCCGCGAGGCGATCGCCGGTCAGATGCTCGGCCGCCAGCGCCGCCGCCTGCACGAGGCCGCGCTCGAGGTGCTGCTGCGCGGCGGCGCCTCCGATCCGGCGATGGTGGCCCATCACGCCCGCGGCGCCGGCCGGTACGACGACCTGGTCGCCGCCGCCCGCAGCGGCGCCGCCCTCTACCTGTCGATCGGCTCCGCCTACCAGGCGTTGCAGCTGGCCGAGATGGGCCTGGACGAGCTGCCCGACGACACCGAACTGCTGGGCGCGGCGGCCCGCGCGGCCTGGCTGGCCGGTCTGCTCGACGACGCCCTGCGCTACGGCCGGCGCTGGCGTGACCTGGCCGGCGCCGCGACCGACCGGGCCGAGTCGCTCTACCTGCTCGTCCGGCTGGCCTGGGAGTCCCGCGAGTACGACGAGATGGGCGCGCTGACCCACGACATCGAGACCCTGATCGCGCAGCTGCCACCGGGCGCCGCTCAGGCCCGAGCGATGACCGCGGTCGCGCAGTCGAAGTACCTGCGCGACGACCTCGAGGCGGCCCTGCTCTGGGCCGACCGCGCGCTGGCCCTGGCCGACGAGTTCGAGCTGCCCGTGATCCGCCTGACCGCGTTGCTCGAGAAGGGCTCGGCCCTCAGCGAGCGTCCGCAGTCGGCCGCCCAGGGCCGCGAGATCCTGTCCGCGCTGGTCGACGAGGCCGAGAAGGCGGGGGAGTGGGTGCTGGCCGCGCGCGCCCTCAACACCCTGGTGCAGGAGGTGCCGCCCGAGTCGCCCGACGAGCAGGCCGAGGCCCTGGAACGGATGCGGGTCGACGCCGAGCGGGCCGGGTTCGAGTCGCTGGCCGTGGCCACCTACTTCCAGGGCCGGGCCCGGCTGGCCCAGCGCTCGGGCGACCTGCGGGCCGCCGTCGCGGCGCTGGAGGAGGGCCGCCAGCACGACAGCGGCTACCGGCGGAGGGGCCGTTGGGCCGACTACCACGGCGTCTTCCTGGCCGGGCTGCTGATCGAGGCGGGCGAGCTCGACCGGGTCGAGCAGATCGTGGCCGATCTGGCCGCGCTGCCCAGCAACCCGCCGATCACGATCCCCGGCCTCACCTTCAACCTGGCCTGCCGCCGCGGCGACCTGCCCCGGGCCGAGGCCGCCCTGGACGAGCTGATCGCCGGCCTCAAACTGCAGGAGTGGCGCAGCGGCGAGATGGCCCACGACCTGATCTCGGCCGCCCTCGAGCTGGGCCTGCCCGCGCCGCAGGTCGACCGCCTGCTCGGCGAACTGCTGGCGGCCGACGTGGCCCCGGCCTACCGCACGCTGGTGGCGGCCCAGATCGCCGAGGCCCAGGGCCGGCCGGCCGAGGCGCTGCCCGGTTATCTCACGATCACCGAGGTGCCGTTCTTCAACCCCGCAGTCCGAGGCGCCGTACGGGTCGGCGCCGCCCGCTGCCTGCTGGCCGCCGACCAGCGGGCCGAGGCAGCCGCGCACGCCGAGGCAGCGGCGACCCTGCTGGCCGGCTGGTCGGGCTGGCGGGTGGCGCAGCTCGACCAGGTACGCGCCCGGCTGGGCCTGGCCCCGGCCGACGCGCCGCCCGCCGTCTCCGGCCCGGCCTCGCTGACGCCCCGCGAGCGCGAGGTGGCCGTGCTGCTCGGCGACGGCCTGACCAACGCCGAACTGGCCCGGCGGCTCTACATCGCCCCGAAGACCGCGGCCGTTCACGTTTCCAACATTCTGCGCAAGCTCGGCGTCTCGTCCCGCACCGAGGTGGGCCGGGCTCTGACGACATCCGCCTCGTAACCGCCTGAATTCGGACCGTGTAGATAACGGGACGGTAACAGCAGGCGGTCGACGGTCGACAATCAGCGGTCGACGATTGAAGATCCGTTCACGCCACAGCAACCGCTGACGGTCACCGTCGCGAGCTATAGCGACACGGTCTGACCGCGCTCGCCTGCCTGGGCAACGAGGCCGTGGTGCACGGCGGCGCGGCAGCCGGGCGGCGCGGCCGGGTGCTCGGCAAGCGCGGCGAGCAGGGCCGGGTGATCGTCGTCTTCCCCGACGATGTGCTGGCGCTCCTGCTGCCGGGCGACCCGATCCTGGTGCGGGCCCACGGTCAGGGTGCGGCTCCCTCGGCCGACGTGACGATGATCAACACAGATCCGGACTTCCTCGATCGGCTGCCGAAATCGTCAGTCGGCTTGGGTGTCCGGGCCATTGTGCCGTCATCGCTGGCCGGCAACGGGATCGGCCGACCGGCCCACATGTGGGACCTCGACCTGCAAGTCACGGCGGACACCGCGGCGGCGGCCGGGCTGGCCGGGCTGCGGCTGGGCGACCTGGTCGCGATCGACGATCTGGACGTCCGCCACAACGCCGGCTACCGCCGGGGCCGGCGCACGGTCGGCCTGATCGTGCACGGCGGCAGCCCCCAACCCGGGCACGGCCCAGGCCTGATGCCGATGTTCTGCGGCCAGAAAGAGGCGCTGACGATGGACGTCCAGGGCGACCAGCACCGGGGCGTGACCACCGACGACATAGAACTCCGGCCATGAGCGACCCCGCGAGCTTCCTGCACCGCTCCCTGCCGGAGGCGGTCTACCTGGAGCTGCGCCGCAAGATCCTCAACAACGAGTACGAGGCCGGCCAGCGCCTCGTCGAGGCCCCGCTCGCGGAGGAACTGGGCGTCAGTCGCTCCACCGTGCGCGAGGCCCTGCGCCAGCTGAACACCGACGGCCTGGTCGACATCTCACCCCGCCGCCACAGCGTGGTGACCCGCATGTCGTACGAGGAGATCCGGGACGCCTGCTACGCGCGGTTCGTACTGGAAGCCGGCGCGGCCCGCCTGCTGACCTTCCAGAAGGACCCCATCGTCGACCGCCTGCAGGCGGTCGTCGACCGCATGGCCGCCACCGCCGCCGGCGGCGACGTGGCCGCAATGATCGACCTGGACACCGAATTCCACAGCTGCATCATCGACGCAGCCGGAAAACACCGTTTGGCCGCGCTCTGGCGCACCCTGGACGCCCAGATGGGCGCCCTGATGCGCTCCTCGATCGACCGCCAACACATCGGCCTCGACGAGGCAGCCCGCCGCCACCAACAGGTAGTCGACGTCTTCCGCGTCGGCACCGCCGAAGACTTCGTCCAAATCCTCGAGGAGCACTACCTGGGCACAGTCGACAGCATGGCCCAGGCCGGCGTCCTGGACTCGGCGGCCGCCTTCAAACCCTGAAGTTGGGCGGTAGCCGAGTCGCCGCCTGCGCGGCGACCACGGCCACCCCACCAGCTGTCAGCCTGACGCGACGATCGGCTCTCCCAAGCGGGTTGAGGCTGAGTTCTGTGCTAAAAACGCGACGTGACCGACGAAGGTCTGCGCGATGCACTCCGTTCGTGTTGGACGGCCAGAGACGAGGCAGTCGACCGTTCCTCGCGTGCGGGTCGGACGTTGCCGCTCGGCGCCTCACTTCCCCTCGACCCGGTGCGGAAGCTCGTCGTTGATGGCCTGGCCGAACGGGGTGTGCCTCGTTCTGACATCCGCATCAATCTGCGCCAGCCTTTGGTTCACTCCTACCGGAGCATGCCGCGCCGCTTTGACCTGGCAATTCAGAACGGCAACGATCTGATGGCCGTAGTCGAGTTCAAGCTTCAAGTCGGTGGGTCGTTTGGGAATAATTTTCATAACCGACTGGACCAGATCATCGCCCTAGCGGCCGACAACGCCCGGAATCGTCGCCCGGGTGGCGGACCCTCGAGACCGTTCCTCGGTCTCTTCTTCGCTTTGGAGGATTGCGAGGAAACTCGGAGACCGCGCCGGTCCGGGTCGGAGAGTGTGCCCTCGATCGAGGAACTCTACGGAACGGCGTTCCAAGGATTGATCGATGATGCCATGTTCGACGCGGTCTGTTTCGTGACAACGGCGGGCTCCCCGAACTTCTCGGTGCGCGAACCCCTCCCGGCCCTGGGGTTCTCGGCGTTTGTCGATAAGATCGCGAGTTATGTGGTCGGCGGGGGAATGTGGAGGGACCGAGTGAAATCCGAGGTCTTCCTGTGTCACTCCTCCGGAGACAAGGAGCAGGTGGCTGAACTATATCGACGCCTGACGGCGGATGGCTTCAACTGTTGGTTCGACCAGGAGAGCCTTCTACCGGGGCAGGACTGGGACCTTGAGATCGGTAGGGCGATCCGCCGGTCACATTTCGTTCTGGCTTGCCTCTCCAACAGTTCCATCATCAAGCGGGGATATGTGCAGAAGGAGCTGCGCCGAGCCCTCGACGTTGCCGACGAACAGCCGGAAGGGTCGATCTTTCTCGTCCCTGTGCTGCTCGAGCCTTGTGAGGTCCCTGAGCGGCTGCACCATCTGCACCGGGTAGACCTGTCGGTACCGAACGGCTACAGCCATCTGGTCCGAGCACTCCGGCTTGGCGAGGGCCCTCTGCCTAGCGAGGGCTCTCTATCAAATGGAGTGGGCGCTGCTGGCGACAACCCATCCATGAACGTTCTGCCGCTCCCCTCACCCGGCAGGCAAACTCTCGAGGATGGCGCTTCCAGCGGGTCGAACAGCAGCGAGGCAATCCGCGTGGACGAACCGACTGCCATTGGCGCGGTCGAGCCACCGCAGTTCGCTCTTTGGTCAACGCTGCCCCCCGAAGCCGCGCGCCTTGCCTTGTATGCTCGGGATCAGAGCAGTATCTACAACTCGCCGGTCGTCGCCGGCGGCAGGCAAGCCGAGTTTCGGTTTCTCTGGCGCATCGCCTGCGCGGAATTACCTACAGCGCAACGAGCAAAGCGCATATCGGATGCCCTGTTGACCCTGCTCAGCAGTCCGGCGATGACAACGGCCCTTGCTCGCCACGCCGACATCGGCGGCTTGACATGGACTCGCTACGGTGACCACTCGAAGACCAGCTTCGGTGCCATACTTCGCGCAGTCGACGACGACGAGCCGGTTGCCTGGGCCCGCTTCAGCCCGCCCCCCACCTCGGCATACCCGATGTTCGGCCGTGAGTCGGGATGCGCGGACCTCGTGCTCGCTGTGCGATTCGGCGAGGGCGGTGGTCCCTCGGGTCTACCTGCATCCCTCTTGGCCTGGTCAGAGACGTTCACCAAGTGGCTCGAAACGTTCCCCGACGTTGGCGCCTTCCTGAGCGGGCTAGGCCTTGACCTCAACGCGCAGCCAGCCACTCGAGCCGCAGTTGCTATTTCTACTCGGTCCAACCTCAGCGAATTGGTGGACCTCAACTCGGTCACGTTAATCCCAGGTACCTCCGTCGCAGCCTGGTTCCACGCTGTGGCTGCCGCCGATCGAAGCGGCGTGCCGGCCGGTGATGTGAGTTCTGAATGGCTTGAATCGATGTGCGAGGATGCGCTTCACGTGGACGACTACGGCTCAGTTCTCGGTAGCTAGTCCAGTGAACTTCGAGGCGATGACGGCCTTCCTCGCCCTGCACGTGGCCGTGGTCGTGCACTACGTCGTAAGCCATCGCAGCCGGGAGTGGTGGCGGCACCTGGTTGTGCCGGTGGTCGGGTTCCTGATCCTGCTCTACGTGGTGATCAACGCGGACATCGCCGCGCAGACTCTCGGGTTTGCCTGGCTCGGGGTCGGCGTGATCGTGCTTATCGTGTTCTCCGTGACCGGCCGCCGTCCCGCGCTGGCCGGCCTCTCGGATCAGGAGGACAGCCGATGACCGACGTCGTGAGCTATCGCCCCGCCCCGGAGGAGTTGTCGTACACCTTCGGCGGACGCGAGCCGGTACGCCGGGTCAAGCCGGGCACGATCGTCGAGCTCTACACCGAGGACTGCTTCGGCGGCCGGGTCCGCGACGTCGGCGACCTGCCCTCGGTGGTCTGCGAATTCCCCTACCTGAACCCGGTCACCGGCCCGATCCACGTCGAGGGGGCCGAGCCCGGCGACACCTTGGCCGTGCACTTCGTCGAGATCGTGCCGGCCCGTGACTGGGCCGTGTCGTCAACGTTCCCGCACTTCGGTGCGCTGACCGGCACCCACACGACGGCGACCCTGCACCCGCCGCTGGACGAGTTGGTGTGGCGCTACGACGTGGACGTGGCGGTCGGGGTCGTCCGCTATCACGCCCGGCGCAGCGACTTCACCGTCGAACTGCCGTTGGACCCCATGCACGGTACGGCGGGAGTCGCCCCCGCCGCGTTCGAGAGCCGCATGACGATCGTTCCCGACGCGCACGGCGGCAACCTGGACACCCCGGAGCTGCGGGCCGGTGTGACCGCGTACTTCGGCGTCAACGTGCCCGGCGCGCTGTTCGCCCTGGGCGACGGCCACTGCCGCCAGGGCGACGGCGAGGTCTGCGGCACCGGCGTCGAGTCAGCCATGAACACTGTTGTCATCCTTGACGTCATCAAGGGCGCGGCCACCCCGACGCCGCGCTTCGAGACCGACGCCGCACTCATGTCGGCCGGCTCGGCCCGCCCTCTCGAGGACGCCTACCGCATGAGCCAGCACGACCTGGTCACCTGGACCGCCAACCTGATCGGCCTCGACCTCCTCGACGCCTACCAACTGATCAGCCAGGCCGGCGAGGCCCCCGTCGGCAACGTCTGCGACCCGAACTACACGATGCTGGCCAAGGTCGCCAAGACCCACCTGCAAAACCCTTCCGCGTACGACGGGATCCACGCCACCCTGCGCACCCGAGCCCAGGAATATCTGGCCACCCGCTGACCGCACACCGCTGCCGGATCACAGACACATGGGTTGCCGCACGCGCATCGACCGGGATAGGCCATTTGACGACGGCCCGGGAGGTGCGCTGTGGACACTGTGCCGGCAGCGGAACCGAGGCAAAGCTCCTACGGCTCGGCGCTATGGACGATCACTGTCGTCGGCACCGCTCTTACCGTGGCGGCTGCCGTCCTCCTCGCCAACAGCGGTGCGCCCCGGGCCTGGTGGGTGGCCGTCAGTTTGGCCGGGGCGGCCACCGCGGTCCTCCTGACGACAATCGTTCTCGCATCGAAGTCCGGCGGCCTGAGCGCGACCACCTCGACAAGCCGGGAGCCGTGAGAATCCGAGCAGCGAGAGACACCCTGCAAACCGGAGCCGCTAAGCGGGAACACCGCCGCGGCAGACACCTCGCCGAAATCCACTGAATCGCCCTCTTCGGGAAGGCGCAGCTACAGGGAGGTGCGGGAGCCCGTGGAGAACGTCGGCGCGGTGCCGCCGGTCGACATTTCGGACGCTCACCTGAAGAAAATCCTCGAGAAGAGGTACGAGGCGGCTTCGAGTACTCACGCCGCGGCCCAACGTGAGTGGGATGCGGCTAAAGCGATTCTGGACAAAGCTCGGACAAAGCTGGAGAAGATTCCGAGGGAGCCCGAACCATGGCCGAACACCTTGTATGAAGATGGCGCGGGCCTGGCCAGGCTCACCCACGACGAACTAAAGCGTCGCGTCGCCCGTGAAGTTGTCGACGCCGAAATTGCCGAGGATGAGTGCAACAGGATTCTGAAGGAGGCGGCCGCCGCCCTCGCCAAGGAAAACGAACTGAGGGCGAAGCTCAGTGAGGGGAACGTTGACACATGAGCAATGAGGTCCGGGCCGGATTCATCGCCGGCGCCGCTCAGATCGTAGCGGCGGCGGTCGCACTGGTGGGCGTGCTGACCACTGCGCCTTCGAAGACCGAGCCGACTCGGTCTGTCAACGCTCAGTCACCGGCCTCTTTCTCGTCCTGCTCGGACGTCTTCGAACACTATCGGCGGATCGTGCGCCTCGACTTGAGGACGCTGGAGGCGCTCGTGGCAACCGGCTCCGACGGGGTCGCGCCGATCGAGGCCGACCCGGAAGCGCGCCGGTGCGGCGTCAACGAAGCCGCGCTACGGGCGGTGCGGTGACCAAGTTCCGGCGGTGAGGATGGAGAGCGCGGAGCGCGTCGGGGAAGGGCGAGCGTCACGCCTCGTCGGCGACCACGTGGATCAGGTTGCGGGTCTGCTGGGCGATGGCCAGCCGCCACGCGTCGAAGGTGGGGTCGCTGGGCTCGTAGTCGGTCTCGAAGTGCTGCATGTCCGGGGTGTGGATGTGCCCGGCCGGGATGCTCAGGTCGAGCCGGTCGCGCAGCAGTGTGTTGCGGTAGGCGCTCTCGTTGGACAGGTAGTTGCCGCCTCCGCCGCTGTAGGCGCAGGACTGCGGTGACGGCGGCACCCCGTCGCGCGTGACCCGTTCCGGCGCCGCGCAGTCCGGGAACTCGGTGTACGACGTGCGCCAGACGACGCCGAACGCGACCGACTCGTCGGGCCAGGTGTCACCCGGTGGCCGCGGCACATCGGCGCCCGTGTTGGCCGCGATCATCTGCTCGACCGGCAGCGTGGCCGCCGTCCACTGCGGCGGGTTGCGCAGCTCGGGCGTGGCCGGGCCGCCCCAGCGATCGGGTATCACGATGTTGCACTCGGGGTTGTTGACGGCCAGTTGCGGCACTCCGCCGACCGCCGCGCACGGCCGGAAGTTGTCGTTGCCCAGGGAAACGCCGTGGTAGCGCCCGTTGAACTGCTCGAGGTTGAACACGGCGCCACCGGCCTGGCTCACGGTGATCGAGGCGTCCAACTGCGGCAGGAGCGGCCCGACCGTGTCCTCCAGATAGCCGCGCCGGAACTCGGGATAGCTCACGGGCAGCGTGTAGGTCTCGATGAATGCGTTCCCGTGGCGGGTGCCGTCGAGTGACAGCGCCGTCGCCCCGGAGGGGTTGCCGTGCCGGATGTTGTTGCCGCCGACCCCACCATCCAGCGTGTACGGATCGAAACCGCTGACGATGACCCGCTTCTTGGTGGCGCCCGTCGGCAGGTTGATGTCCGACATCCCGCGTGACGCCCGGTCGAACTTCTCGATCAGCTGCAGGTTCTGCCCCGAGAAGAGCGGGAACTGCCGGATGGCCGCCATCGCCTCGACCCGCGCCCAATAGAGGGGCCGATCATCACTGTACGGAAGCTCTCCGCGCACCGGTCCGTGCCGCTGCGCCCGGTCGACGGCCGCGCGCCACAACCTCTCGCCGTCGCGGGCCACGACCCGCTCGGCCGCCGCGAGCGAGCGGGTGGCGCAGAGCCGCCGGACCAGGGCCGGGGTGAAGTTCTGGAAGCCCGCGCCCTCGATCATCTGCCGCGCGAACGGCCGGTCCTGCCCTGGCAGTGTGAAGGTCAGCCGGTTCTCCTCGACCGACGGCGGCCGGCCGGGATCGAGACAACTGGCCGCCCGGGCCGGACCGGCGACGACGGCCACGGAGCCCGCGGCCAGGGACAGCACGGCGAACGCTCGGAGAAGCCTCATCTCATCAATATAGGTTGTAATGATGAGCATCGATGGATTTCAAGAGGGTGCCATTCGGTACCAAAGCGGTGACCTTCGGATCGGCCTCCGCGGGCCGCCCGGCCAATGGCGCCAACCTCGTGGCCGGCGCCAACCGGGCCATGACCTTCGGCGGCCGCAAGTCCGTCGTGGTCCCGGCCGGGAAGACCGTCCTCAGTGATCCGGTCCGCGTGGTGGTGACCGACGCGCAGACCCAGCGGCTCGCGGTCAGCTCTACGTGTCCGGCGCGACCGGCCCGATGACGCGTCCACGCCCGCGGCATCAAGATCGTCGGCGCCACGCTGACGCCCTCGGCGGGCACGGAGTTCGGCCTCTACGGCACGCCCGAGACCGACGCCAAGCGCCGTGCCGTCAACGACTTCATCCGCAGCGGCGCCTTCGACGGGGTCGCCGACTTCGCGGCCGTGACCGAGGACCCGGCCCGCCCCGGCCACCTGCGTCCTGAGTTCGACACCAACAGCAGTGTCGGCGGCCCCGGCGACCACCTGCACCCCAACCGCGCCGGCTTCCTGGCCATGGGTGGCGCGGTCGACCTGACCCAGCTGCGGCGCTGGACGCAGCACGCTGTCGCGGTCCGCTAGGCCGGAAATACGTTTCTCCGGTGGCGCGTACTCCCTAGGATCTTCCACGATCCAGGAGGCATGGCATGGGAGATTTCCAGCAGTTCGTGGCCGACGTGACCATGCGTCTGTCCGCGATGTCCAAGGGCGAGTTGTACGTCGTCGGCGACGGTCTCGACCGGGATTCGCTCTGGCTGACCTTCCTCGAGTCCTTCCCGGCCGGGACCAATCCACGGTTCCGTGAGCGGACCGAGTACGACTGCTCGACCTGCCGTGGGTTCATCAAGAACTTCGGCAATGTGGTCGAGATCGACGACGGGCAGGTCCGCTCCGTCTGGTCCGGCGTGTCCGCGGCCGACCCGGTCTTCTCCGTCGTCGCCGCCGCGATGGACGAGTTCGTCGCCACGCTGCCGTTGTCCGGCCTCTTCCGGTCGACCGAGGCGCAGTACGGGGCGAAGGTCACCCGGTCGCTGCGCGACGGCCAGGTCGAGGTGTGGCATCACCTGCACGGCCCGGTGGCCAAGCGGCACCGCACCCAGGACGTCGGCGCCGCCCGCGGCGAGTTCGACGCCGCGGTGCAGGTGTTCCAGCGCGGCCTGGCCGAGCTGACCCCGGCCGCGCTGGACACTGTGGCCGACCTCATCGACGACAACGCCCTCTACCGCGGCACGGAGCATCTGCGGGCGGTGACCGAGTTCCGATACCTGCGGAACCAGTGGACGCAGGCGGCCGACCAGCGGGCCTTCGTGTTCGCCTACGCCACGAACCCGGCCGCCCGGTTCCGGAACACGGTGATCGGCACCCTCGTCCAGGATCTGTCCGCGGGTGTCGACCTGGAGCAGGCGGTCCGGTCGTTCGAGTCCAAGGTGGCGCCGCAGAACTACCGGCGGCCCCGGGCCCTGATCACGCCGGCCATGGTCAAGGCGGCCATGAAGACGATCGACGAGCTGGGCCTCGAGGAGTCGTTGCAGCGCCGGTTCGCGCGGCTGTCCGACGTCTCGGTCACTAACGTGCTGTGGGTCGACAACGACACCCAGGCGCGGATGAAGGACGGCCTCGAGGGGTTGCTCATGCAGGCGGCCACCACCACCTCCAGCGCGCGCCTGCGGGACGCCAAGCCGGAGGAGGTTCCCGTGGTCACCTTCATGAAGGACATCCTGCCCGGCGCGGCCACCGTCGACCTGTACGTCGCGAACAGCCACGAGCCGCACTTCGTCAGCCTCACCACCGGCCGGCACCCGGGCGCCCCGCGGCTGTTCACCTGGGACAACGACTTCGGCTGGTCCTACAACGGCAACGTCACCGACTCGATCAAGGAGAGGGTCAAGCGGGCCGGCGGCAACGTCACCGGCAAGCTTCGCGTGAGTCTGTCCTGGTTCAACCACGACGACCTCGACCTGCACGTGTTCGAGCCCGGCGGCGACCACATCTGGTGGAAGAACAAGCTCGACAAGCTGGACGTCGACATGAACGCGGGCGGCCGGTTCACCCGCCAGCCGGTCGAGAACGTCACCTGGGCCGGGAAGGTCCCCGACGGCGAGTACCGGATCGAGGTGAACCAGTTCAACCAGCGGGAGGGCACCCAGACCGGCTTCGTGATCGAGACCGAGAGCAACGGGCGGCTCGAGCACTACAGCTACGAGCGGGCGGTCGGCCAGAAGCAGACCGTCGAGGTGGGCCGGATGACGGTCGAACGGGAGGTGATCACGGCGTTCCGGCCGGGGGAGGCCATGAAGGCGGGCCGCGCCGGCCAGGAGCTGTGGGGCATCACCACCGAACAGTTCGTGCCGGTGTCCACCGTCATGTACTCGCCGAACTACTTCGACGACAACGAGGTCGGCCATCGCCACTACTTCTTCGTCCTGAAGGGGTGCGTGAACGACCAGCCGACCCGGGGCATCTACAACGAGTTCCTCCGCGGCGACCTGCAGCCGCACCGCAAGGTGTTCGAGGTTCTGGGCGACCGCACCAAGTGCGAGCCGTCGGAGGATCAGCTGTCGGGCCTGGGCTTCAGCTCCACGGTCCGCAACTCCGTGGTGGCCAAGGTGAAAACGACCGGCGGCCGGCGCCGGCTCATCAGCATCCAGTTCTAGTTTTCAGAGAGGCATCGTGAGCGTTTTCGAGAAGGCCACGCGGGAGAAGTTCCGCTACCCGTCGGCCAAGGGCCAGCTGACCACCGAGCAGCTGTGGGAGCTTCCGCTGACCGCCAAGTCCGGCTTCAGCCTCGACGACGTGGCCAAGGCGGTCAACACCGAGCTCAAGGCCGTCGACACCGAGTCGTTCGTGGCCACCGAGACCAACCCGGCCAAGGCGACCCTGGAGGCCAAGCTCGAGATCGTCAAGCACGTCATCGCCTTCCGCCTGGCCGAGGACCAGGCGGCGAAGGCGGCGGCGGCCAAGAAGCTCGAGAAGGAGAAGCTGATCGCCGTCCTGGGCCGCAAGCAGGACGCGGAGCTCGAGAACCTGACCGAGGCCGAGCTGCTGGCCCGGATCAACAACCTGTAGGTCAGCGACGGGGCGGGGCGGTCGAGCCGCGGATGATCAGGCGGGTGGGGACGGTCACCCCGCCCGCCGTCTGCTCGCCCGCCAGCAGTGCGAGCACCATCCGGCCGGCCAGCACACCCTGGTCGCGGACGGGCTGGGCCACCGTGGTGAGGTCGGACAGCTCGGCCATCGGGTGGTCGTCGATCCCGACCACCGACATGTCCTCGGGGATGCGCAGGCCGGCCCGCCGCAGCGTACGCATGGCGCCGAACGCGACCTCGTCCGAGTGCGCATAGACGGCCGTCGGTGGGTCGCGCAGGCTCAGCAGACCCGACATGGCGTCGGCGCCCGACAATCCACCCCACGGCACCGTCACGACCAGGGCCGGGTCGAACGGCAGGCCGGCGTCGGTCAGTGCCATTTCGTACGCGTGGGTCCGCCCGGGATTGGCCGGCCACCCGGGCTCGGCCGGGTCGATCGCGGCGATCATGCCGATCCGGCGGTGCTTGAGGAAGATCAGGTGGTCGACGGCCTGGCGCCCGGCCGCGGCGTCGTCGATGGAGACGTACGGATAATTCTCGACCTGCCCGCCGGCCGCCACGATGTGCACGCCCATGAGCTCGAGCCGGTCACGTTCGCCGTCGCGCACCGGCATGCCCAGCACCACCACGGCGTCGACCTTGCGCCGGGCCGGCAGCCGTTCGAAGAAGCGGCGGCGGTCGGCCTCGTCGCCGACGTGATACAGCAGCACGTCGAGGTCGGCGTCGCGCAGCACCGACTCGAGCCCCTCGAGCAGCGACGCGAAGAACCAGCGGGCGATGTGCGGCACCACCACGGCGACCCGGTCGGTGGCCCCGCCGGCCAGGCGTGACGCCTCGGGCGAGACCACATAGGACAGTTGCTCGGCTGCCGCCAGAACCCGGGCCCGCGTCTCGGCGGCGACGTGCGGGTGGTTGCTGAGGGCGCGGGACGCGGTCGCCATCGACACGCCGGCTCGGCGCGCCACATCGGCCATATTGACCCTCATGTGCGGTGGCACGGGATGAGCGTAGCAACCGCTGGAAGCGTTTCCGATCACGCAGTGCATGCACATAGTGACTCTTGACATGAGACGCAGATCACAAACAGTCTGAGATCTGCAAGCGGTTCCAGGGCTCGCTCTGTAGCGAAGGGACGGCACCGTGCTTGAGAGAAAACCCCGGCGCTGGGCGGCCGCGTCCGCCCTCGCGCTCTTCGCCTCCGTCCTCACCGGATGCGGTGGCGGCGACGGCGGCGCCAACACGCTCACCTACTACATCGCCGACGCCGCCCAGGAGTCCGTGGCCACGCGCTGCGCGGGCGAGTCCGGCGGCGCCTATCAGTTCAACATCCAGCGGCTGCCGAACACAGCGGCCGGCGGGCGGGAGCAGTTGCTGCGGCGACTGGCCGCCGAGGACCGGTCGATGGACATCGTCAGCGTCGACCCGCCGTTCATGGCCGAGTTCGCCAACGCCGGGTTCCTGCGGGCGTTCACCGACGCCGAGCGGCAAGAGCTCTCCCAGGGCGTGCTCGACGGCCCGCTCAAGCAGTCCACGTTCCGCGACACGCTCTACTCGGCCCCGCTCTACGGCAACACCCAACTGCTCTGGTACCGCAAATCGGTGCTGCAGAAGGCCGGAGTCGACCCGTCGGCCGGCCCGGTGACCTGGGACCAGCTGATCAAGGGCGCGACCCAGGCCGGAGTCACGGTGGCCGCGCAGGGCCGGCGCAACGAGAGCCTGATGGTCTGGGTCAACGCACTGATCTCGTCCAGCGGCGGATCGATCCTGGCTCCCGGCTCCGAGAATCTGCCGGCCAACGAGGTCAAGGGCGGGATCAACTCGCCGGCCGGCGCGACCGCGGCCCGCATCATGCACGACCTGGCCGTCTCGCCGGCCGCGCCGCCCGGGTTCAGCACCGCCGGTGAGGAGGACTCGCGGGCCTCGTTCCAGGAGGCCAACGGCGGGTTCATGGTCAACTGGCCCTACGTGTGGGCCGCCTTCGACTCGGCCATCGAAGAGGGCTCGTTGCCCGCGAACTTCAAGGACGACGTCGGCTGGGCCGCCTATCCGCGGGTCGAGGCGGGCACCGAGAGCGCCTCGCCGTCCGGTGGTCTCGGCCTGTCGATCAGCTCGTTCAGCCGCCGGCAGGACCTGGCCGCCCAGGCCATCCGCTGTCTCGCCAACGAGCAGAGCCAGAAGGACTTCATGATCGAGGCCGGTAACCCGGCCGCCTTGGCGTCGGTCTTCGACGACCCCGAGATCCGCGAGAAGTTCCCGATGGCCGACGAGATCCGCACGGGTCTCGACGCGGCGACCCCCCGGCCGGTCAGCGCGTACTACGGCGACGTCACCGGTTCCATCCAGACCTCCTTCCACCCGCCGGGTTCGCTCTCGTCCCAGAACACTCCGCGGGAGGCCAACCAGCTTCTCGAGGACGTCCTGTCCAACAAGCGAATGATCTAGGAGCGGCCATGAGCATCACCACTCCCGCCGCGCCGCCGCGAAAGCCCACCGAGACCCGCGCGGCGCGCCGGATCCGGCTGACCGACCGGGCCCGCAAGGAACGCAACCTGGGCTGGATGCTGGCCGGGCCGGCGTTCATCGCGATGGTCGCGGTGACCGGATATCCCATCCTCAACGCCATCTGGTTGTCGCTGTTCGACTTCCGCCTGACCGACCCCGACGGACGCACCTTCGTCTTCCTGGGCAACTACGCCACGATCCTGACCGACGGGTTGTTCTGGAAACAGTTCGGCGTCACCGCGATCATCACCGTGGTGACCGTGTCGGTCGAGCTGGTGCTCGGCTTCGGCCTGGCGATGGTCATGCACCGCGCGCTCTATCTGCGCACGGCCTTGCGGGTGGCCATCCTGGTCCCGTACGGAATCATCACTGTGGTTTCGGCTTATGCCTGGGCCTACGCGTTCAGCAACACGTACGGCTTCGTCAACAGCCTGTTCGGGCTGGGTGACTTCGACTGGTTCGGGGGCACGTGGTCGGCCCTGTTCACGGTGTGCGTGGCCGAGATCTGGAAGACCACGCCGTTCATGTCGTTGCTGCTGCTGGCCGGTCTGGCCCAGATCCCCGACGACTACCTCGAGGCGGCCCAGGTCGACGGGGCCACCGCCTGGCAGCGGGTCAAGCGGGTGATCCTGCCCAACATGAAGGCCGCCATCATGGTGGCGCTGCTGTTCCGCACACTCGACGCGTTCCGCATCTTCGACAGCGTCTTCATCATGACCGCCGGCGCGCAGAGCACCGAGACCCTGTCGTTCCTGGCCTACCGCCAGACGATCAGCCGGGTGATGGTCGGGCTCGGCTCGGCCGTCAGCGTCATCCTGGCCATCCTCGTCGTCCTGATCGCCGTGCTGTTCGTGAAGGTCTTCAAGACAGATCTGTCGCAGCAGAGGGGGGACAAGAAGTGAAGGTCAGCCGCCGAACGCAGGCGTACTGGATCGTCGGGGCCGTCCTGATCATCGCGTACGCCATCATCCCGGTCATCTGGATCATCTCGCTCTCCTTCAAGGAGGGCGACGACATCACCAACAACGCGTTCCTGCCGACGGTCTGGAGCTGGGAGAACTACAAGACGGTCTTCGCCTCCGACCTGTTCACCTCGGCGCTGCGCAACTCGGTCGGCATGTCGCTGATCGCCACCACGATCTCGGTCATCCTGGCCACCCTGGCCGCGTACGCGATCTCGCGCCTGGAATTCCCGGGCAAGCGGCTGGTGCTCGGGGTGGCCCTGGCCATCACCGTCTTCCCGGTCATCGCGATCGCCACGCCGCTGTTCGACCTGTGGCGCAATGTCGGACTGTACGACACCTGGCTCGGCCTGATCATCCCGTATCTCTCGTACTCGTTGCCGCTGTCGGTATACGTGCTGGCCGCGTTCTTCCGCGAGATCCCGTGGGAGATGGAACAGGCGGCCCAGGTCGACGGCGCGACGGCCTGGCAGGCGTTCCGCCGGGTGATCGTGCCGCTGGCCAGCCCGGGCGTGTTCACGGCGGCCATCCTCACGTTCTTCGCCGTGTGGAACGACTTCGTCTTCGGCATCACGCTCACCTCGAGCGAGGCGGCCCGGCCGGTGCCCGCCGCGCTGGCGTTCTTCCAGGGCGCCTCGCAGTTCTCGCAGCCGACCGCCCCGATCGCGGCCGCCGCCGTGGTCGTCACCATCCCGGTCGTCATCCTCGTGCTCCTCTTCCAACGCAAAATCGTCGCCGGCCTCACCAACGGCGCCGTCAAGGGCTGAAAGGACTCGACATGGCAGCCATCGAGATGCGCAACATCGTCAAGGAATACGGCGACGGCTTCAAGGCCGTGAACGACATCAGCCTCGACATCGCCGACGGCGAGTTCATGATTCTGGTCGGGCCGTCCGGGTGCGGGAAGTCGACCCTGCTCCGCATGATCGTCGGGCTCGAGGACATCACCTCGGGCGACATGGTGATCGGCGGCGAACGGGTCAACGAGAAGGCGCCCCGCGACCGCAACCTGTCCATGGTGTTTCAGAACTACGCGCTCTACCCGCACCTCACGGTGTTCGAGAACATCGCGTTCCCGTTGCGGCTGAACAAGAAGGTCAGCGAGGACGAGATCCGCCGCCGGGTCAAGGAGGCGGCCGACATGCTCGAGCTCAACGAGCACCTCGACCGCAAGCCGGCCAACCTCTCGGGCGGGCAGCGGCAGCGGGTCGCGATGGGCCGGGCGATCGTGCGCCAGGTCAACGCGTTCCTGTTCGACGAGCCGCTGTCCAACCTGGACGCGAAACTGCGCGGCCAGATGCGTACGGAAATCTCGCGTATGCAACGACGCCTGGGCACGACCACGGTGTACGTGACCCACGACCAGACCGAGGCCATGACCTTGGGCGACCGGGTGGCCGTGCTGCGCCGCGGTTTCCTGCAGCAGGTCGCGTCGCCGCGCGAGCTGTACGAGCAGCCGGTCAACATGTTCGTGGCCGGGTTCATCGGTTCACCGCCGATGAACTTCCTGCCCGCCGTGGTCTCCGGGCAGCGGCTGAAGTTGCCGTTCGTCGAGGTCGACGTGCCGGCCATCGCGGCCGACAAGGTCACCGACGGCCAGCTGCTGATCGCGGGCATCCGGCCCGAGCACTTCGAGGACGCCCGCGTGCTCGACGAGTCGAAGCGGGCCAAGGGCGCGACGTTCCGGGCCCAGGTGGATGTCACCGAATGGCTGGGCGACTCCCAGTACGCGTACATCCCGTTCGAGGCCAACGCCGAGGTCACCAAGCAGCTGGCCGACCTGGCGGCCGAACTCGACGGCGAGGCCCTGCGGACCCAGCTCATCATCTCGATCGACGCGATGAGCCGGTTGCGGGAGGGTCACGAGGGCGAGTTCTGGGTCGACACCCGCCGGATGCACCTGTTCGACCCCGGCAGCGGCGAGAACCTGACCCGTGACGAAGCGGCCGCGGCCGACCTGGCCAGCCTCGAGGAAGAGGAGCTGCGGGAGCGGACGGCCCGATGAGCTGGTGGCGCCACGCGGTGATCTACCAGGTGTACGTGTGGAGCTTCGCCGACTCCGACGGCGACGGGATCGGGGACCTGGCCGGTGTCCGATCCCGCCTGCCGTACCTGCGCGACCTCGGCGTCGACGCGATCTGGCTCAACCCGTTCTACCCGTCCCCGCAGGCCGACAACGGCTACGACGTGGCCGACTACCGCGACGTCGACCCCCGCTTCGGCACGCTGGCCGACGCCGACGCGCTGCTGCGAGAGGCGCACGAGCTGGGCCTGCGGATCATCATCGACCTCGTCCCCAACCACACCTCGTCGGACCACCCGTGGTTTCAAGAAGCGCTGACGGCCGCGCCCGGCAGCCCTGAGCGTGGCCGCTACCTGTTCCGCGACGGGCGGGGCGACGAGCCGCCCAACAACTGGATGAGCAACTTCGGCGGCCGGGCCTGGACGCGCGTCCCCGACGGCCAGTGGTACCTGCATCTGTTCGCGCCGGAGCAGCCGGACCTGGACTGGACGACCACCGACGTGCGGGAGGAATTTCACGCGATTCTGCGGTTCTGGCTCGACCGCGGGGTGGACGGCTTCCGGATCGACGTCGCCCACGGCCTGGCCAAGGACCCCTCGCTGCGCGACGTGGCCACCGCCGGCGAGGACAGGCACCCGCACTGGGACGTCGACGAGGTGCACGACGTCTACCGGGGCTGGCGCCGGGTGATGGACTCTTATCCGGGCGACCGGGTCTTCGTCGGCGAGATCTGGGTGCAGACGGTCGAACGGCTCGCGCTGTATCTGCGGCCGGACGAGCTGCACACCGCGTTCAACTTCGCCTTCCTGACCGCCCCGTTCGAGGCGGCGGCGCTCAGAGAAGCGGTCGACAGCAGCATGCGGGCGCTCGGCCAGGTGGGCGCGCCGCCGACCTGGGTACTCTCCAACCACGACGTGGTCCGGCACGTCACCCGGTACGGCGGTGGGGCGCTCGGCCTGCGCCGGGCCCGCGCGGCGGCATTGCTGATGCTGGCCCTGCCCGGCAGCGTCTATGTCTATCAGGGTGAGGAACTGGGCCTGCCCGAGGTCGAAGACCTTCCCGACGACGTACGCCGTGACCCCGTGTTCCAGCGCACCGGCGGCGCCGAACCGGGTCGTGACGGCTGCCGCGTGCCTTTGCCGTGGTCGGAAGCGACGCCGTCGCTCGGTTTCGGCCCGGGCGCGGCCACCTGGCTGCCGCAGCCCCCGGGGTGGAACGCGCTGACCGTGGAACGGCAGGCGGCCGATCCGACCTCGATGCTCAACCTCTATCGCGCCGCGCTCGCCCACCGGCGTACGCTGCCGTCGGCCGCCCTGACCTGGCTGCCGGCGGGTGAAACGGTGCTGGCGTTCCGGCGCGGCCCCGGATTCCTGTGCATAGTTAATGTGGGCGACGACGACGTGCCCCTGCCGGAGGAGGCGCGGTCGGCCTCCCTGATGCTGCACAGCGACCCGGCCGCAACCGGCGAGGTGCTGCCGGGAGGGAGCACGGCCTGGTATGCGGATTCTGATCGTGACCGCGGGCTCGCGGGGTGACGTAGCGCCGTTCACCGGTCTGGGACAGCGGCTTCAGGCGGCCGGTCACGAACACTCGGGACATGCGACACCCCCGCGTCAGCTGTCCGTCCATTATGTTGCGTCGACTTCATCGATCAAGGTCAAAGCCGCGAGCCATCACCACGCGCAAAACGTTCATCTGCCCGTGACCCGTCGAGGGCAGTCTGCTGGGCGCCGGTGGAGTCGTGCCGGCCGCCGACAGGTGGACGCTGACCCTTTACGTGTGGACTGGAGTCAATGTTGACGTCAATGTTGATTCAGTCAACATGAACGACGATTCAGGCGGTGGCGACGGTCAGCAGGATGACCGTGTCCTGCACTGCGGTCACCTTGTGCCGCTCCGGGCCGATGACCACGTGGTCGCCGGTGCGGCCGTCCCACTCCGCGCTCGTGGTGGTCAGCCGTGCGTGACCGGCTAGTACCTGCAGCGTGGCCTCGCCGGGACTGTTGTGCTCGGCCAGCTCGCGACCCTCGGCCAGCGCGATGACAGTCTGCCGCAAATGGTGCTCGTGGTTGCCGAACAACGTGTGGGCGCTACGTCCGCTGTGCGCGGCGCGCGCCTCCGTCAGCAGGGATTCGGCCAGCTCAGGCAGCGTAGTGGATTGCATGAACCCAGCCTACGAACCATTTGTGACATGCCAGTGCGCTCGCTCTGTGCCCCCAACGGTCACCGCCGGGCAGGCGCTGGCGGACAGTTCTGCCCCCGAGCACTCCGTCATGGCCCGGCAACGTACCGGCTCGGGGAGGGCGCCGGCCGCGCTGGGCGGCGGAGGGCGACAGCTGCGCCCGGGCCGGCGTCGGGGCGGTGGCGGTTGTGCGGGGGCCGAGCGCGCGGGAGAGCCGGCGACGGTGAGGGCGGCCGGGTGGAGGGGGCCGGGCGAGGGGAGCGGCGGGCGCTGGTGGTCAGGCGCGGCGGATGGCTACGGCGGCGCGCTGGGCGGTGGTGGTCAGGCGCGGCGGATGGCTACGGTGGCGCGTTGGGCAGTGGCGTAGATGGTGCCGGCCCAGCCGTCGGCGTCGCGGAACGACAGGCTGGTGGCGCCGGCCTCGGCGTGGTCGGCGACGATCGTGAACGTCGATCGCTGCAGCTCGCGCCGGTAGAACGAGAGCACCGCCTCCGGCCCCGGCGCCGTCAGCGTGAATGACGCCCCGGCCTCGCCGTCGGCCAGCCCGGCCACCCGGCTGCCGGGCGGCAAGCGGAAGGCCGCGGGCACATTCCGCACGCCAGTGGTGGCCGCCGCCACCGCCTGGACCTCGCGCGTCGGCGTGCGGGCCTCGGCGGGAGCGGGCGCGATGGCCGCCGGCTCGGTGCGCCGGGGGTCCGTGGTGGCCGCGTTTCCGCAGGCCCCGGCGCCGCCGACGGCCAGCAGGGTGGCGACCAGGGTGGCGATGCGCCTTGCGATCATGCGACCCATTCTCCGCTATCCGGTCAAGGTGGTGGCCGACGCCGGGGCGCCGGCCACCATTTTCTCTCTCAGCTGATCCAGTCGCCGTGGCTCGTCCGGCCTCCGGCCGAGCGGGCCGCTGCCGTCACGGCCGCGGCGCGCGGCGGGATCGAGGACGTGTCCTTGGCGTACGTGGCCACTGCGGTGGCGATCGCGTCGGCGTTGGTGTCGAGCGCGAACGTGTTGATGTTGCCGAGCAGTTTGTTCTTGTAGGCCTTCTTGAGCTGGGCGTACACCGCCTTGTCGGCACCGTCCCGCTCGGGCGTGAGGCTGTCGCAGGCCTGGTGGTAGCACGGGTCGTAGGCCGCCCCGGCCACACCGCCCCACTTCGTCACGTCGGCCGCCGTCTTCTGGACCTCGGCCCCGGTGAACAGGCCGCCGGCCGGAATGCCGGTGGCGATGAACGGGCCGTAGTCCGAGCGGCCGGTGAAGTCCGAGGCCGCCGTGAACTGCCGGCGCTGCTCGAAGAACTTCTGGAAGACGGCCTCGATCTCGGCCGAGCCGGCCGGGCCGGGGCCGGCGCCGGTGTTGTCAGAATTGTCACCGTCGTACACGCCGAAGGTGTAGTTGGGCGAGCCGATCATGTCGAAGTTGAGGTAGAGCGCGATCTTGGCGTGTTCTTCCTCGGTGAGCGCGTTGACATAGAACGTCGAGCCCACCAGGTTGGCCTCCTCGGCACCCCACCAGGCGAAACGCAGCTTGTTCTTGGTCTTGACGTTGCGCATCTGCAGGGCGGTCTCGAGGATGCCGGCGCTGCCGGTGCCGTTGTCGTTGATGCCGGGGCCTTCCGGCACCGAGTCGAGGTGGGCGCCGGACATGACGACCTCGTCGGGGTTGCCGTAGCGCGAATCGGCGATCACGTTCTCGGTCTGGCGCACGTCGGCCACGGTGTCGGTGGTGATCGTCAGGGTCAGGCCGGCCGTGCCGGCGAAGGCCACCCCTTGCGGGTACGACACCCCGATGGCGGGAATCCCGACCGGTGTGCCCAGGGTGCCGAGGAAGAGGTCCTGGCGGTCCGGTGCCGCGGTGTCACCCTGGTTCATGATGATGACGCCGGTGGCGCCGGCCGCGTCGGCGTTCGCGGCCTTCTGGCCGAACGGGCAACCGCCGCGCTGCACGAGGGCGATGTTGCCGCTCACGCCCACGAAGTCGGTCGCCTCGCAGCCCGAGGTGCTGGTGTTGGGCGTCGTCAGCTGCAGGTCGACGGGGACGATGCCGCCGGTCGCCGTGCCGCTGCCCGAGCAGTCCATCACGTCGTAGTCGACCTGGTCGGTGTAGGTGGTGGGCGTGGGCGCGGTCTGCGCGAACGACGACCCGTTCTCCGTACAGAAATTGAACTCGAACGGCTGCCGGGTGACCTTGTAGCCGGCCGCCCGCATCAGCGTCGCGACGTAGTCGGCGCTGCGCTTGTAGCCGGGCGTGCCCGACGCCCGCGTGTCCCCGCTGATCTTGGCGATGGCCTGGAACGCCACCAGGTGCCGCAGCACCCCGGCCAGCGTGACCGCCTTGGGCACGTCTTTGACCGAGCTATTTCCGGACGTGGCCTGCGCAGGCCCGGCGGCGACAAAACCGCCCAGCAGTACCGCCGCGGCCGCCGCGCCGCCTATCCGTCTCCATGTCGATCGAGACACCACGATGTGTTCCCCTCGTCGAGCGGTGTGAATATCCAGCAACCTAGATTCGCTACTCAACGTGGGGAACCCATCACACGGTCCGAATGCGCCGGGCGGACGGACACCGTCCGCCCGGCGATGGATCAGGGCAGGTCAGACGGGCGGAGCACCCGGTCAAGGCCGTGGGCGATCTGGCGGTTGCCCTTGTTGATGTCGAACCTGACAATCCGCGGGTCACGGTCGTTCCGGTCGGCGTCGACGAGCTTCACCCGCTTCCCGCAGAAGCGGTACACATCGACCTTTATGGAGCTTCCGGCCGCCGTCTTGAGGCGGGCGCCGTCGGACTTGAGGGCGGCCGCGCGGGTGATCGTGGTGCCGGGCACGACGTGGTAGAGCAGGATCGACTCGACGGTGTTGATGCCGAGCCCGGCCACCGCCGTGAACGCCTTCTTCTCGCTGGGCAGCCGCTTGGTTTTCTGCAGGTCGGCCACCAGCAGTTCGAAGGCGCGGTCGTTGGGGACGAACGCGGTCAGCGCCGTCTTGCCGTCGGTGAGCACCTTGACCGGGCTCGACGGCTTGGCTTCGAGCACGGCCAGCACGGCTGCGGTCAGGATGTCGTAGTCGTAACCGTTACGGTCGAAGCCGCTCTTGTCGGCGGTCAGCACCGCGGCCAGCGATTTGGTGCCTAAGGGCTTGGTCTTGCCGTGCGCGCTCGCCGGCGCCGCGGTCAGGGCCGACGCCACGAGGGCGGCGGTGGCCACGGCGGCCGCTCGGGTGATCCTCATCGTGAGGTGTCCTTCCGGTACGAGTGACAAGTACGGGTGACGGCTCGCTGCCGCCACCCGTACTTCGTCCGGAACCGAGCCGGTGGATGCACTCAGGAGGTCAGAGTTCCACGCAGCAGGCTCCGCCCGGAGTGGGTGGCGTCGCCGTCGTGCGGCTCGTCGCTGACGTCGACCAGGCGGTACCGGCGCAGATCGGTGCCCGGCGGCACGGCCAGCACCGAGTCCCGGTTCCCGGTCAGGCTGCCGATGGCCACCATCCGGGTGAGGTCGTCGGGATCGATCAGCCACACCTCGTGGAAGCCCGTGGTGAGCGGCAGGTTCCGCACGTCGACCTGCATCCGGCCGTCGGAGTGCACCCGTGCGCTGCCACCGGCCCCGGCCGGGACCGTCGCCAGGGGAGCGAGGGTGGCCCGGGCCGTGACCGGCGCGCGGTTGACCAGAACCGTTCCGGCCACCCCGGCCACGATCGCCACCGCCGCCGCGAGCACCGGGATCAGCCACCGCGGCCGGGAACGCCGGGCCGGCTGTTCCTGCTCGATGTCGGCGGCGATGGCCCGCCAGATGTGTTCCGGCGGCGCGGGCAGGTCGCGGACGTCCTGAGTCTCGGCGCCCAGCCCGGCCACGTCGCGCAGGTCGGCCAGCTCGTGCCGGCAGGCGGCGCACGTGGTCAGGTGGTCGGACTCGTCCGGTCCCGGCGGCTCAGAGAGCGCGAGTAGAACCAGCCGATCGGGATCCAGATGCTGCACCGTCCACCTCCCAACGACGTCGCAGGTTGGCCATTCCGCGCCGGATATGACTCTTGACGGTACCCAGTGGCAGCCCGGTGACCGCGGCGATCTGGGGATGGGTCAGGTCGTCGAAGAAGGCCAGCTCCAGCGTGCGCCGCTGCTCCTCGGGCAGACGGCTCAGCTCGTCGGCGATCAGCAGCCGGTCCACCACCCGCTCCGGGGTCTCCCGGCCGTCGGGCGGCGCCAGCTGCGCGCGTACGGACTCGGCCACCCGATCGTCGCGGGCGGCCGACCGCAGCCGGTCCACCACCTTGCGCCGGGCGATGCCGAGCAGCCAGCTCAGCATCGTGCCGCGTCCCGGGTCGTACCCGTCGCGCCCCTTCCACGCGGCCACGAAAGTCAGTTGCGTGACGTCCTCGGCGTCGGCCCGGTTACCCAGCAGGCGCTGGGCCAGGTGCAACACGGCCCCTCCGTGCCGTTCGTACGCCGTACGCAATGCTTTTTCGTCGCCGTCCCGCAACTGCTCGGCCAGCTCGTCGTCGGAGCTCATCGACCCCCCTCCCGCACAGAGTCCCGAGTGATTCGCAGGCACGGCCGGCGCGGATGGGTCCGCTTTTCTGAACGGGACCATCCAGAAGTTGTCCAGTCGGTCTTCCTAGCGTGGGGCGGTGAGCGAGAGCGGGTACGAAGAAGCCGATGTCGTCGTCATCGGGTCGGGCATGGGCGGCCTGGCCGCGGCCCGGATGCCGGCGCAGTTCGGCGGCAAGAAGGTGCTCGTCCTCGAACAGCACTACATGCTGGGCGGGATGACCCACGAGTTCTCCCGGGAGGAGCGGTTCAAGTTCGGCACCGGCCTGCACTACATGAGCGGGAACGCCGGGCCGTTCCTGGACTTCATGACCGACGGCCGGGTGCAGTTGAACCCGCTGCCCGACGACTACGACGTGCTGCATTTCCCGGATTTCGACTTCTCCGTCCGGGCTTCGCGCGAGAAGTACCAGGCCAGATGCCGCAGCGCCGCGACCGGGCCGGGGATCAGGATGGGTCACGCCCACTCGGGCCCGTCGGGGTAGGAGAAGCGCTGCAGCGTCTCCGGGCGGATCTCGGCCGAGAAGCCGGGGGCCGTCGGCACCTGGTAGGCGCCGTCCTGGATGACGACCGGGTCGACGAAGTGTTCGTGGAGGTGGTCGACGTACTCGATGACTCTGTCCTGCATCGAGCCGGAGACCGCTACATAGTCGAAGATCGACAGGTGCTGGACGAGTTCGCACAGGCCGACGCCGCCCGCGTGGGGGCAGACCGGCTTTCCGTACTTGGCCGCCAGCAGCAGGATGGCGATGTTCTCGTTGACGCCGGCCACCCGGGCCGCGTCGATCTGGACGAAGTCGACGGCGTCGGCCTGCAGCAGTTGCTTGAAGATGATGCGGTTCTGCACGTGTTCGCCGGTGGCGACCTTGATTCCGGACGGGCTCAGGGCGCGGCGGATCGCCGCGTGGCCGAGCACGTCGTCGGGGCTGGTCGGCTCCTCGATCCACCACGGGTCGTACGGGGCGAGGGCGGTCATCCAGCGGACCGCCTCGTCGACATCCCAGCGCTGGTTGGCGTCCACCGCGACCCGGATGCTGTCGCCCACGGTCTGCCGGGCCAGCTTCATCCGGCGTACGTCGTCCTCGAGGTTGTCGCCGACCTTGAGCTTGATCTGCGTGTAGCCGTCGGCCACCGCCTCGCGGGCCAGGCGCACCAGCTTCTCGTCCGAGTAACCGAGCCAGCCCGGCGACGTCGTGTAAGCCGGATATCCACTCCGTTTCAGATCCGCGATGCGATCGGCCCGGCCCGGTAGTGCCGCGGACAGGATCTCAAGCGCTTCGGCCGGATTGAGCGCATCGCTCAGATAACGCCAATCGACCAGGTCGACGATCTGCTGCGGGCTCATCTCGGCCAGCAACTGCCACACCGGCTTCCCGGCGGTCTTTCCGGCCAGGTCCCAGGCCGCGTTGATCAGCGCGGCCGCGGCCAGGTGGACCACGCCCTTCTCGGGGCCGAGCCAGCGGATCTGCGAGTCGTGGGTGAGCCGGCGCGCGAACTCGCCCAGGTCGTCCACCGACTGGCCGACCACGAACGGGGCCAGCGCCTCGATCGCGGCCTGGCACACCTCGTTGCCCCGGCCGATGGTGAAGGTGAACCCGTGCCCGGCCCGGCCGTTGTCGGCGTGCAGCACGACGTACGCCGCCGAATAGTCGGGGTCGGGGTTCATCGCGTCCGAGCCGTCGAGCTCGCGCGAGGTGGGGAAACGGACGTCGTACGTGTCGATCGCGACGATTTTCATGCGGCGTTCCTCACGGTGTTGCGCTGGCGGCCCAGCCCTTCGACCTCGACCTCGACCACGTCGCCCTCGGCCAGGTAGGGGAAGCGGCCCGACAGCGCCACCCCCTGCGGCGTGGCCAGGAACGCGCCGTCGATGTCGGCCGTCACCGCTGGGAGGTCGTGGAACCGACCGCCGCTCGCGGCGACGGGCCGCTCCCAGCCGACGGGTCCGACTCGCAGGTACTTCACTTGAGCTCCAGTTCGTAGGTGCTGATGGCGGTGCCGCCGAAGACATCCCCCGGGACGCCACCGAGCAACTCGGTCAGCGCGTCCCAGACCTCGGCGTACGTGGCCGCCACCTCGAGAACCGGCCAGTCCGATCCGAACATCAGCCGGGTGGCGCCGAACATCTCGACCGCGGTCTCCACGTAGGGGCGGAGGTCCGCAGGCGTCCAGGTGGCCCAGTCCGCCTCCGCGACCAGGCCGGAGAGTTTGGCCACCACGTTGGGCTGCGCGGCGACCGGGATGATGAGGTCACGCCACCGGTCGAAGTCGCCGGCGGCGATCGGCGGCTTCCCCAGGTGGTCGAGAACGAACGTCGAGCTGGGCAGGGCAGCGGCGGCCCGGGCCACCGAGGGCAACTGCGATGCGCGTACGACCAGTTCGTTGACCAGTCCGGCCGAGGCCACCGCGGCCAGGCCGGCCCGGACGTCGGGACGGTCGAGGTAGGTGTCGCCGTGGGCCTGCACCTGATCGCGTACGCCGACGAGCAGCGGACTGTCGAGGCCGGCCAGAGTGCCGGCCAGGCCGGGGTCGGTGAGCGAGGCCCAGCCGACCACGCCCGCGATCTCCGGTGTCTGTTCGGCGATCCGCAGGAACTCGCGGGTCTCGGCCAGATCGCCGCGGCCGCCCTCCACCAGGATCGTCCGTTCGACAGGCGTGCTGTCGATCGCCGCGCGCAGGTCGCCGACCGTGTAGTCGCGGCGGATCCGGGCCAGGGACGGGTCCTGCAGCCAGGCGTAGTCGGCCGTCCACAGGTGGTGGTGCGCGTCGATGATCACGTGAGCAGCCCTTCGGTACGCAGGTCGGCCCAGAGCGTGGGCGGGATGGGCACGGCCGCCATCCGTGCGGCGTCCTCGACCTCGGCGGCCGAGCGCGCGCCGACGAGCACGGTGGTCACCGCGGGGTGCGTGGCCGGGAACTGGATGGCCGCGGCGCGCAGCGGGATCCCGTGTCGCTCACAAACTGCTCGTATCGCCAGCGCGCGTTCGATCAGTTCCGGGTCGGCGGCGACATAGTCGAAACGAGCACCCGGCCGGGGATCGGCCAGCAGCCCCGAGTTGAAGACGCCCCCGACGATGACCGCGACGCCGCGGTCGGCGCACAGTGGCAGCAGTTCGGCGCGGCCGGACTGGTCGAGCAGGGTGTATCGGCCGGCCAGCAGGACGGCGTCGAGCAGCCCGGTGCGCACCAGCTCGGCGAGCATCTTGGCCTGGTTCATGCCGGCCGAGACTGCTCGAATCTGTCCACTTGCTCGCAGTTCGCTCAATGCGGGGAGCGCTTCGCTCACCGCCTGGTCGAAATGGTCGTCCGGATCGTGCAGATGCAGGATGTCGGCCCGGCCCAGGTTCAGGCGGTCCAGGCTTTCCGCGTACGAGGTCCGCACGCCTTCGCGGCTGAAGTCGAACACGGGGGTGACGCCGCTCGGCTCGGCCCAGATGTTCTGCGTATCCGAGCCGCCCGGTCGCAGCAGCCGGCCCACCTTGGTCGACAGCGCGAACTGGTCGCGCGGCTTCCCGGCCAGCACGGGCCCGGTGCGGCGCTCGGCGAGCCCGTTGCCGTAGAGCGGCGCCACGTCGAAGTAGCGCACGCCCAGCTGCCAGGCGCGCTCGACGGTGGCCCGGGCCTGCTCGTCGGTGACCGCCTCGAACAGCCCGCCCAGCGGCGCCATCCCCAGCCCGAGCCGGGTCACGTGCACATCCGAACGGCCCAACCGGACAACTTCAAACGGGTTCATGCGCGAGTTCAGCCTTCAGTCCTTCAAACAACGGTCAAATGATGCGCGTTTCGCGCGAGTGCGGCTCGTGACGGTCGGATGATGCGCGTTTCTGGGGGCGCTGGCGCGGATTCGTGGTCGGGTGATGCGCGTTTTCGGACGCGCGAGTAGTGGGTGGTGAGGTCATGCGGTGTGGACCTCGGCGTGGATCATGCGGATGATTTGCTGGCTCATTTGGGCGTAGTTGTGGGTGTTATCGAGTTGGCCCACCACGCGCAGGTCGCTCATCACGGCGATGCGGTCGGCCAGGACGATCGTTTCGGGGAGGTCGGAGGAGATGAGCAGCAGGGCCAGGCCGTCGGCGGCCAGGCCGGCGATGAGTTCGTGGAAGGCTGCTTTTGTGCGTACGTCGATGCCTACTGTGGGCTCGTCGACGATCAGGATGTCGCATTCAGCGGCGAGCCACTTGGCCAGACTTACTTTTTGCTGATTGCCTCCGGACAGCTGGCCTGCCAGCTGCTGGGCGGAGGAGATGCGGATGCCCAGCTTTTCGACGTACGTCGCGGCCAGGGTTCGTTCTTGGCGGTCGGGGATGAGGCCGGCCTTGGCCAAGCGGCGCCATACCGTCACGGCGATGTTGCGGGCTACCGGTTGTTCCAGGAACAGGCCCTCGTGTTTGCGGTCCTCGGTGACGTAGCCCAGGCGGTAGCGGCGCAATGCCTCGCCTACGTCTTTGATGCGGGCCGGCTTGCCGTGTACCTCGACTGTTCCGGCTGTGATGGGTTCCAAACCGAGAACGGCCTTGGCCAGTTCGCTGCGGCCGGCGCCGACCAGGCCGTACAGGCCGAGGATCTCGCCGGGGCGCACCGAGAGCGAGATGTCGCGGTGGCCCAGCGCCGTGTCCACGCTGTCCAAGCGGAGGGCCGGGGGCTTGGAGGCGTCGACCGTACGCTGGGGAAGCTCGATCGACGCGAAAGCGCGACCGACCATCAGATCTACTATCGCGCTTTGCGAGTAGCCCTCCAACGGGGCGGCTTCGGCCACGCTGCGGCCGTCGCGCAGCACGGTGACCGTGTCGGCTACGGCGAAAACCTCCTCCAGTTTGTGGCTGACCAGCACCACCGAGTGGCCGGAGTCGCGCAGCCGGCGCACCACCGTGTACAGGCGGTCGGCCTCGTCGCCCGTCAGCGAGGCTGTCGGTTCGTCGAGCAGCAGCACCTTGCTGTCCAGGCTGAGCGCCTTGGCGATCTCGACCAGCTGGCCCTGGGCCACCGAGAGGCGGGCGACGGGGGTGTCGGGGTCGAGTTCGACCTCGAGCAGGTCGAGGCAGCGGCGGGCCTCGGCGCGCATGCGCTGTTTGTCGAGCCAGCCTGCTTGGCCGGGCAGGTGGTGCAGCACGATGTTCTCGGCCACCGTGAAGGCGGGGATGAGGTTCCTTTCCTGGTGTACGACCCCGATGCCGGCCTTCTGCGCGGCGAGCGGGCCGCCGAAGTGCAGTTCCTCGCCGTCCCAGGTGATGCGGCCGCCGTCCGGGCGGTAGACGCCGGTCAGCAGCTTGACCAGGGTGCTCTTGCCGGCGCCGTTCTCGCCGAGCAGCGCGTGCACGCTGCCGGGCCTCAGGGTGAGCGTGGCGCCGTCGAGCGCACGCACCCCGGGGAACGTCTTGACCAGCTTGTCCGCGACAAACATCAGGGCGACCGCCTCTCCTCGTCCCGCGACGAACCGGGCTGCGCCGAACTGGGCTGCGCCGAGTCGGGTTGCGCTGAGCCGGGCTGCGCCGAAGCAGGTTGTGGCGAACCTGGGCGTAGGGAGAAGAGTTTTTGGCGGGCTGTGCCTAGTAGGACTGCGCCCAGCACCACGGCGCCGATGATCAGGTCTACCCAGCGGGGGTTGATGCCGAACTGGGCCTGCATGACGTCGACCAGGCGGACCAGGAAGGCGGCCAGCACTGTGCCGGTCACGCTGACCATGCCGCCGGTCAGGGCCACGCCGCCGATGATGGGGGCGGCGAAGCTGGGTAGCAGCAGGTCGTCGCCGATGGTGGCGTTGACCGAGCCTGATGCGGCCACCGTGAGCACTGCGGCTACGCCGGCCAGCAGGCCGGACAGGCCGTGGGCGATGACCAGCGAGCGGTCGTTCGAGATGCCGGAGAGCCGGGCCGCGAACGGGCTGCCGCCGCTGGCCAGCAGTTTGCGGCCGGACACCGTGCGGGCGAAGTAGAGCCCGACCAGCACGACGACCACGAGCGCGACGAGGAACACTGCCGGCAGACCCAGGATCGAGGCGCGGCCGAAGGCGCGCAGGCCCTCGGAGTAGCCCTGGTAGGTGTCGGGGCCGTTCACCCCGTACCGAAGGCCTTGAATGATCGTCATGGTGGCGAGCGTGACGATGAAGCCGTTGATCCGGGTCAGGACGACCAGCAGCCCGTTGGCCAGACCGACCGCCAGCCCCAGGGCCAGCGCGGCCAGCACGGCGATCGGGGCGGGCAGTCCGGCTTCGAGCATCAGCCACGCCGAGGCCATCGCGCAGAAGCCGGTGAGCGCGCCGACCGACAGGTTCATCTGACCGACCGCGAGCACCACCATCTGGGACAGCCCGATGACGATGGGCACGGCCAGGAAGCGGAAGAACGCCTCGAGCGTGCCTGCCGACAGCAGATTGCCGCCGGTCGCGATGGCCAGAGCCACAAAACCAGCAATAGCGAGCACGGCAAGAGTGAACTCGGGAGCCCGCCAGATGCTGTCCCGGGTCGTGAGAACACGGGATGAAGCGGTGAGCGTCATGGCGCGCCTCCACCGGTGCGGCCGGGCCGGATGCCGGCGGCGAGCTCGGCCCCGGCGATGCGACGGCCGGGCCGGGGGACGGTCGGGGTGGCGCCGGCGATGTGGTGGCCGGCCCACGGGCGACAGCTCATGGCGCAGCCCCTCTCCGCTCGGCGAGCACGTGGCGGGCCCGGTCGAGCGACAACGCCGCCAGCAGCACCAGCCCGATGTAGAG
This sequence comes from Paractinoplanes aksuensis, assembly GCF_024137025.1. Lineage (GTDB taxonomy): Bacteria > Actinomycetota > Actinomycetes > Mycobacteriales > Micromonosporaceae > Actinoplanes > Actinoplanes aksuensis. The sequence continues at coordinate 15,190 of NZ_JAMYJR010000034.1, read as the reverse complement.
CTGCAGCTGGTCGAGCTGGAACTGCAACAGGTTGAGGCCCTTGTAGATGACCTGGGTCAGGGTCGCGCCGAGCACCGTGCCGAGCACACTGACCGCGCCGCCGACCAGCAAGGTGCCGCCGAGGACGGGGGCCAGGAACGACGGCAGCAGGAACGAATCGCCGATGCCGGCCGAGAACGCGCCGTTGTTGGCGGCCAGCAGGAACCCGGCCAGCGCCGCGATGAGACCGCTGAGCGCGTGGGCCTGCACGACCCGCGTACGGGTGGGAATGCCCGACAGTTCGGCCGCGCGCGCGTTCGAACCGGTCATGAGGATCTCGCGCCCGAGCCGGGACCAGCGGAACAACAGGCCCACCAGCAGCGCCGCGACGAGCGCGATCGGCACCACCAACGGGATGCGCGGTCCGCAGATGTCACCCAGGCAGTAGTCGGCGAACGTGTCGAAGCGCAGCGCCTCCATGCCCGCCGGCATGGTCGGGAACGCCACACCGTCGGTGGCCGACGCGTACAGGATGGTGATCAGGCCGACCAGGGCGAAGTCCATGGCCAGGGTGACCACGAACGAATTCACCCCCGTACGCGAGATGATCAGCCCGGCCAGCGCGCCGAGCAGAGCCCCGACCAGCAGACCGACAGTCAGGCTGACGATCAGCCCGGCGCCGAGTTTGTCGTGGGTCAGGCCCATCGCGAAGGCACTCGTCGCCGCCATGCGGCCCACGGCCAGGTTCATGTGGCCGAGCGACAGCACGCTGAGCTGAGCCAGACCCACGACGAGGTAGACGCTGATGTCGGACTGCAGCGGCGTCAGGGTGAGCCGGGTGTCGAGGAACGCCGGGCGCAAGATGCTGAAGAACGCCACGAGCAGCACCAGCAGCACCACGAGGCCGAGGCGGGGATTGGCCCAGAGCGGCAGGCGGCGCGGCCGGCCCGGCGGCGCCGCGGTCTTTTCCATCAGCGCGGTCAATGAGTTCTCCGGTCGTCGATCGCGTCGCGGTCCCAGTCGATGCCGAGACCGGGGGTGGACGGCGCGAGCGCGTGCCCACCGGCGAGGCCGATCTCGCCGCGGGTGATCGCGCGCAACTGCGGGATGTGTTCGAGGTAGCGGCTGTTCGGCACCGCGCAGCAGAGACTTACGTGCAGCTCCATGAGGAAGTGCGGGCAGACTGTGACGTTGGCCGCCTCGGCCAGGTGGGCCACCTTGAGCCACGGGGTGATGCCGCCGATGCGGGCCACGTCGACCTGGACGACCCCGGCCGCGCCGCGCCGCAGGTACTCGGCGAACTGGCCGGGGGCGTACATCGATTCGCCGACGGCCACCGGGATCGAGGTCGACGCGGCGACCAGTTCATGCCCGGCCACGTCCTCGGCGGGCAGCGGCTCCTCGAACCAGAACGGGTCGTAAGGCTCGAGGAGCCGGGCCCGGCGGATGGCGTCGGACGCGGTCAGCGACTGGTTGGCGTCGAGCATCACGTCGAAGTCGGGGCCGACCGCCGCCCGGACGGCCGCGAGGCGTTCCGCGTCCTGGGCGGGGGAGCGGCCCACCTTCATCTTGATACCGGGCCACCCGGCGGACTGGCTGTCCTTCGCCCCCCGTACCAAATCTTCGGTGCTCAGGTGCAGCCATCCGCCTTCGGTGTCGTACAAGGGAATGCGGTCTTTGGCCCCGCCGGCCAGCAACCAGAGTGGCTGGCCGGCGGCGCGGCACCGCAGGTCCCACAGGGCGGTGTCGACCGCGGCCAGCGCCAGCGAGGTGATGGCGCCGACCGTTGTCGCTTTCGTCGTCAGGAACAGGTCCCGCCAGATCGCCTCCACCCGCCGCGGATCCTGCCCGACGAGCCGGGCCAGCAGGTTGTCGCGCAGCAGCGCGAGCACCGCCGTGCCGCCGGTGCCGATCGTGTAGCTGTAGCCGACGCCCGCACCGCCGTCGTCGGTGCGGATCTCGACGAAGATCGTCTCTTGCTTGACGAAGGTCTGCAGGGCGTCGGTGCGGACCGTCTCGACCTCGAGGTCGATGAGGTAGGCCTCGGCCTGGGTGATGACGGCCATGGTCACTTACACGTCAGGTACTGGCCGTCGAACGCCGAGCGCAACTCGTCGGTCTTGGCCTTGCGGTCGGTCTCGTAGTTGTCCACGTTGGCCTTGGTCACGATGAACGAGCCGGAGTCGACGACCACGCCGGGCTGGGCCATCGTGCAGCCCTCGGAGAGCTTCAGCAGCGCGTACGACCCCACGAGCGCCTGCCCGGTCGGGTTCTGCAGCACGGTGCCGGAGACCGACCCGTCCTTGATGCCGTCGAGGATCGTCTTGTCGTCGTCGATGGCGATCACCTTGATCGGCAGCTTGGCCTGCTTGACGCCCTCGGCCGCCGCGACCGCCGGGTTGTAGGCGGTGGTGACGATCCCGTTGATCTGGGTGCCCTTGGCCGCGAGCAGGTCGGCCACGGCCTTCTGCGCGGTCTGCAGGTCGGTGTCGATGTCGGTCACCACCTGGATCACCTTGACCTGGCCGCCGGTCTCGCCGACCGCCTTGTCGACGCCGGCGATGCGCCGCTGGGTGTTCGAGTCGACCTTGTTGCCGGTCAGGTGGACCAGGTTTCCTTTGCCGCCGATCGCCTCGATCGCCGCCTTGGTGGCCTTGTAGGCCGCCTCCCCGGTGTCGGTGGAGAGGCAGAAGTCGGCCTTGTTGACGTCGCCGGCGGGGCACGAGGCCAGCGAGCCGACCGCGAAGCCCTGGCGCTTGAGGTCCTCGAACGTGGAGTTGATGTTCTCGGGGGCCACGCCGAAGATGCCGAACGCGTTGTAGCCCTGCGCGGCCAGAGACTTGATGACGTCGTTCTGCTTGGTCTGGTCCCAGCCCGAGGTCTCGTTGAAGGTGGCGTCGCCGAGCTTCAGTTCGCTCTTGGCCTCACCGGCGGCCGTCTTCCAGGGCTGGAAATAAGGGTGGGCACCGCCGGGGACGAGAGCGACGCGGACTTGGTCAGCCGTCTTGCCGCCAGCGGCAGCGGTGTCTTCGTTGTCGGCCTTCTTGGTGCAGCCGGCCGTGGCGAGCAGGCCCAGGGCGGCCGCGCCCAGGCCCAGGCGGAGGAACGGGGACCGCTTCATGCGGGTTCCTTTCGGCTTCGTAGATCCTATAGGATCTTTCCTGGATGTGTACTCGCTCACATCGAGGGCAGTCAAGACACGATTGCGAAATCCCTGCGAAACACCAGGATGGTGGCCATGACCAGCCCCGCGCCGCTGCCGCCGCTCAAACGCTCGACCCTCGGCGACGACGTCTACTCGTCGCTGCGGTCGGCCGTGCTCGAGCACACCCTGCCGCCCGGCGACCGGGTCAACATCGACGCGCTCGCCCGCGAACTGGACGTCTCACCGACGCCGGTGCGGGAGGCGCTGGCCCGGCTCGAGTCCGAGGGGCTCGTACGTAAACGCCCACTGGCCGGGTACACGGTGAGTCCGCTGCTCACGCGGGCCGAGTTCGCCGACATGTTCGACATGCGGTTGCTGCTGGAGTGCGCGGCGGCCCGCTGGGCGGCGTCCCGGGCGACCGAGGCCCAGCGCGCGGAGCTGGTGACCGAGTCGGCCCGCATCATCGCGCCCGGCGACGACCGGGCCTGGCACGCCGAGTTCACGGCCCTCGACGCCCACCTGCACGACCTGGTGGCGCAGGCCGCGACCAGCCCGCTGCTGCGCGACTCGATCAACCGCCTGCATGCCCACTTGCACCTGCATCGGCGCTACTTCCCGTACTCCCAGACGGCCGTCACCAACGAGGAACACCGGGCCATCGCCGCTGCCGTCCAGGCCGGCGACCCCGACACCGCCGAGTCCGCCATGCGCCTGCACCTGACCCGGGCCCGCGAACGCCACCTGGTCGCCTTCGACGAGTGATCAGGGTGACTTCGCCGGCGCTGGTAGCCGGGGCTCGTGGGTGCCTACCGTGGGCCGCATGACGAGCGATTACCCTCGTCCGCCCGGTTATCGGCGGCTGGGCGGCGGCGACTTCGTGGACCCGGTCGGTCGGCCGGTGACCGATGGCGACGTTGTCGCGCGGCTCAAGTCATTGGCGGTCCCACCTGCTTGGCGGGACGTCTGGATTGCTGTCGATCCCGAGGCCAAGGTGCAGGCGGTCGGCGTGGACAGTGCGGGCCGGACGCAGTATCGGTACGCGGCCTGGTGGACCGAGAGCCGGTCGCGGGACAAGTTCGCTCACGTGCCGGGGTTCGCGGCGTCTCTGCCGTCGCTGCGGGAGCACGTCAACGGTGGGCTGGCCAATCATCGGCGGGCGCTCGATCGCGACCACGTTTTGAGCGCGGCCGTGCGGTTGCTCGACCTCGGGTTCTTCCGGGTCGGTTCGGAGCGGTATGCCCGGGACAATCACACGTACGGGCTGACCACCCTTCAGCGGCATCATGTGCACGTGAGCGGCGAAACGGTCACGTTCGACTACTCGGCCAAGGAACATCTGCATCGGGTGGTCGAGGTGGACGATCCGGTGCTGGCACCGTGGGCCCGGCGGCTGCTGAAGCGCGGCGATGACGACCCGGCGTTCCTGGCCTGGAGCCGCGACGACGGCGGCTGGCAGCGGGTGCACAGCTCGCACGTCAATGCGTTCATCCATACGTACACGGGGATCGACGCCACGGCCCGGCGGTTCCGCACCTGGGCCGGCACTGTGCTGGCCGCGGCCGCCCTGGGTGGGGCCCGGCACGATGAGAAGGGCAAGTCGCCGCAGTTGGCCGCGGTGCGCGCGGCGAGCCGGCTGCTCGGCAACACGCCGGCCGTGGCGCGAGCCTCCTACATCCACCCGGCGGTGCTCACGTCGTTCGACAGAGGTCACACCATCGCCGCCGCTGTTCGCGATGCCGCCGGACGAGTGGGGGACGACCGCCTCGCCGTGCTCTGGCGCGACCCCGCAGTACAGGCGGCCACCCTGGCCCTGCTGCCACGCCCGGAGTAGACCGCGCCCGAGGCCGAGCCCGGCGGAAGGCCGCGCCCGGAGTGGGGCGCGCCGGGGGTCAGGTCAGGTTGTAGCGGGTGGCGCAGAAGGTGCGTAGGCGTTCGGCGATGGCTTGGATGGTGTCGGCGCCGTGGTGGTGGGGTTCCCAGGCGGCGTAGAGGCTTATCCGTACGCCTTGGATGGCCAGGGGGCGCAGGTCGAAGCGGGGGTCGTCGGAGACCACGGCCACGCCGCGGCCGGAGGCGGCTACGGCCTGGGCCACCTCGGCCGAGGCGAACTCGTGGATCGGGCCGTACGCCACCCCGGTCGCTGCCAGCGTCTGGTCCAGCGCCCGGCGTGGGTGGAAGTCGCGGGTCTGCACCAGCAGGGGCCGGGTCACCAGGTCAGCGACGCCGACGGAGTCGCGTGAGGCCCACGGGTCGTCCGGCCGCACGTACGCCCAGACCGGCAGTTCGGCCAGCGGGATGCCTACGCAGGTCGAGGGCCACAGCGTTGTGCCGATGGCCAGGTCGGCGCCGCGGCCCAGGGTCGCGTAGACCGATGCCGGCACCTCCTCCCACACCGCGGGCATCGGGTCGTCGCCGGTCAGCGTGGCCAGGAACGGCGCCACCACGTCGGTCAGGGTGGTGCCGGGGGCCGCGATGGTCAGGCGTTGCAGGCGGCCGGCGGCGATGGCGCGGGCCGTTTCCCAGGTTGCTTCGGCCTGGGCGAGCAGGCGCTGGGCCAGGGGCAGGAACTCGCTGCCGGCCGCGCTGAGCCGGAACGGGCCGCCGTCGCGGACGAACAGGTCGATGCCCAGTTGCCGTTCGAGTTGGTGCACCTGGCGGGACATCGACGGCTGGGTCAGGTGCAGGGCCGCCGCGGCGGCCGTGACCGAGCCGGCCTCGGCGATCGCCACGAAGTAGCGCAACGGTCGGAGTTCCACGCCCATGCCTCCCGAGCATCGTGCCGCGGCTTTTCAAGTATTGGACAGCATGGCACCCGGCTGCGGAGGCTGGAAGGCATGACGCACAGGGGCCTCTTCATCGGCGGCAGTTGGCGCGACTCCGGCGACGGCGCGACCGTCGACGTCGAGAACCCGGCCACCGGGCAGGTGCTGGCCTCGGTGGCCGACGCCACCCCGGCCGACGGGCTGGCCGCGCTGACCGCCGCCCACGACGCCCAGAAGCAGTGGGCGGCCACCCCGGCCCGCACCCGCGGCGAGATCCTGCGGGCCGCGTTCGAGCTGCTCACCGAGCGCCGCGAGCAGTTCGCCGAGCTGATGACGGCCGAGATGGGCAAGCCCCTCGCCGAGGCGAAGGGCGAGGTCGCGTACGGGTCCGAGTTCTTCCGGTGGTTCGCCGAGGAGAGCGTGCGGGCCGGTGGCACGTGGTCGGCCGCCCCGGACGGCGCGTCCCGGCTGCTGACCATGCGGCAGCCGGTGGGGCCGGCCCTGCTGATCACGCCGTGGAATTTTCCGCTGGCCATGGGCACCCGCAAGATCGGGGCCGCGGTGGCCGCGGGCTGCACGATGGTGGTCAAGCCGGCCACCCAGACCCCGTTGACCATGCTGGCCCTGGCCGACCTGCTGCGCGAGGCGGGTCTGCCGGCCGGCGTACTTAATGTCGTGACCACCACACGTACGGCGGAACTGGTGGAACCGCTCGTGCGGGACCCTCGCACGCGCAAGCTCAGCTTCACCGGCTCGACCCCGATCGGGCGGCTGCTGATGGAGCAGTCGGCCGAGCAGCTGCTGCGCCTCTCGCTGGAACTCGGCGGCAACGCGCCGTTCCTGGTCTTCGCGGACGCCGACCTCGACGCCGCGGTCGACGGCGCGATGGCGGCCAAGATGCGCAACATGGGCCAGGCCTGCACGGCGGCCAACCGCTTCCTGGTCCACGAGTCGGTGGCGGCCGAGTTCACCGCGCGCTTCGCCGACCGGATGGCCGCCCTGCGGGTGGGCGAGGACGTCGGCCCGCTGATCGACGCCCGGGCCCGGGCCAAGGTGGCCGAGCTGGTCGACGACGCGGTCCGGCTGGGCGCCAGGACGCTGGTCGGCGGGGCGCCGGTCGACGGGCCCGGCTACTACTACCCGCCGACCGTGCTCACCGACGTGCCGCCGGAGGCCGCGCTCAACCACGAGGAGATCTTCGGGCCGGTCGCGCCCATCGCCACCTTCACCGACGACGCCGAGGCGGTGGCGCGGGCCAACGACACCGAGTTCGGCCTGGTGGCGTACGTGTTCACCCGGGACCTGGCGCGGGCCGTCCGGGTCAGCGAGGCGCTCGAGGCGGGGATGGTCGGTGTGAACCAGGGCATCGTGTCGCACCCGGCGGCGCCGTTCGGCGGCATCAAGGCGTCCGGCTTCGGCCGCGAGGGCGGCGCCGAGGGCATCGACGAGTACCTCGAGACGAAGTATGTCGGTCTGGCGGTCTGAGCGGGGCTGAGGAATCGGCGGATCAGGCGGAAACTGGCTGGGTCCACCCGATCCGCTGAACTGAGAGGCCGTGACCCATGCTCGACGACACCCACCGGATCATCGCGGGCTCGGTCCTGCTGTCCGTCATCGGCATCGCTTATGGCGGCACCTTCCTGCTCCGCGTCGTCCGCGGGCACGCCCCGGCCAACCCGCTGCAGAAGTCGTTCTTCCGGGCCGGGCATGCGCACGCGGGCGTCCTGGTCATCCTTGGCCTGCTGGTGATGGTGCTGGTGCAGTCGAACGATGTGGCCCAGCCGTGGGCGACTCTCTCGACCGGGGTGCTGCTCGCGGCCATCTTCGTACCCGCGGGCTTCTTCCTCTCGGTCGCGAGCAAGGATCCGCAGCAGCCGAACCGGCTGGCGCCCTGATCTGGATCGGCCTCGGCGTGCTCGTGATCGGTCTGCTCGCGGCGGGCGTCGGCCTGATCGCCTCCGGCGTGAACTGACCGGCCGGCCCCGTCTTCCGCGCGTGGCGAGGTTCGGCTAAAAAGGTGCCTGTGACATCCATCGAAGCGTCCAGCGACCGCCCCGCGCCGATCGGGGCCGTTCGCGGGCTGGTCGGGCTGCAGCTGTACGTCGTGGTGGCGTACCTGGCCGGGGCCGTCCTGCCCTATCTGTGGGCGCCCCGGGCGTACCCGCCGACCGAGTTGTGGATCGTGCCCGGCTGGCTGCTGGGGGTGCCCGGCTTCTACATCGCGCTGCTGGGCCCGATCTTCGCGGCGCTCGTCGCCGGCACCGCGCTCGCCCAGCTGGCCCTGCGCCGCAGCCTGCCCCCGCGGCTGTACCGCTGGTGCATCGCCACCGCCGTGCTCACGACCGCCCTCGCTCTGTTCATGCTGACGCCGTTGGGGCAGACGATCGCCGTCTTCACCGCTGACTAGACCGGAACGGCGTCCGGATTCTCGACGCGCCGGGCCGTGGACTGGGCCCGGCGGCCCGTCGTGACCACGCCCAGGGTCAGCACGGCCAGGCCGCAGCCGACCACGATCCACCAGCCGGTGTGGCTGGCCGAGGCGAAACCGGTGGCCATCGAGCCGTCGAAGCCGGACACCACCGCGGCCCCGATCACGGCCACCCCGAGCGACCCGCCGACCTGCCGTGACGTCGACGCCACGGCCGCGGCCACCCCGGCCTGGGCCCGCGGCATGCCGGACAGGGCGGTGTTGGTGATCGGGGCGTTGACCAGCCCGAACCCGATGCCGAAGAGCAGATAGCTGCCGATCAGCACGGCGTCCGGGGTCGTGGTGGTGAGCTGGGTCAGCGGCAGGATGGCCAGTGTCATCGCGGTGCCGGCCAGGATCAGCGGGAGCCGGGCGCCCCGGGCGGCCACCAGACGGCCCGACAGCGGCGCGAACACCGCCGTCATGGCGGCCATGGGCAGCGTGTAGAGGCCCGCGTGCAGGGCCGACAGCCCGCGCGCGTCCTGCAGGTAGAGCGTGTTGAGGAACAGGAACCCGGCCAGCGCGGCGAACGCCGACACGGCGATCACCGTGGCCCCGCTGAACGGGACGCTCCGGAAGAAGCGCAGATCCAACAGTGGTTCCGTACGCCGGGGTTCGTACAGCAGCAGGCCGGCCAGCGCGGCCGCACCGAGCACGAAACAGCCGACGATCTCGGCCGAGCCCCAGCCCGTGCCGGGCCCCTCGATGATCCCGTACGTGACCGAGGCCAGCAGGATAAGCACGAGCGCCTGCCCCACCAGGTCGATCCGGCGCGGCCGCGGCGCCCGCGACTCGGGCACGAACAGCGCAGTCAGCACGATCGCCGCCACCCCGACCGGCACATTGATCCAGAAGATCGACCGCCATCCCAGCGAATCCACCAGTACGCCGCCCAGCACCGGCCCGAGGGCCATGCTCAGCCCGACCACGCCACCCCACACCCCGATCGCCCGCGCCCGTTCCTTGGGCTCGGTGAACGTGTTGGTGATGATCGACATGGCCACCGGATTGAGCATCGACCCGCCGACCGCCTGCACCATCCGGAACGCGATCAGCCATCCGAGCGAGGGCGCCACACTGCACAACAACGACCCGATCGTGAACAGCGCCAGCCCGGCCTGGAAGGTGCGCCGCCGCCCGACCCGGTCGGCCGTGCTGCCGGCCAGGATCAGCAGGCTGGCCAGCACCAACGTGTAGGCGTCGATCACCCACTGCAAACCCGACACCGACGTGTCCAGGTCGGACCGCAGAGCCGGCAACGCGATGTTGACGATGGTGTTGTCCAGCCCGACGATGAACAGGCTGAGACAACAGATGGCCAGCACCAGCGCACGCCGGCGGGGACTCAGTTCGGGCACCCACGCTTTCTACCCCCGAACGGCCCGCACAGCCCAGCGCGCCTACACCAATGTGACGACTTCGAACAGCGACGAAACCGACACGTCAGCCTGTGCGCGCAGCCGGGGGAGCGCGTCCGGGGTGGCGGCCTGTTCGGCCAGGACGACCAGGCCGAAGCCGGCGGCCCGGGCCCCTAGCAGCTCGTCGTTGCTGCCGTCGCCGACATATACGGCCGAGCCCGGCCGCACCGCGAGGCGTTCGAGCACGTACGCGTAGGCCTGGGGCTCGGGTTTGATGTGCCCGATCTCGTGCGAGAACGCGACGACGTCGACCAGCGGCGCCAACGGCGAGCGGGGCCAGGCCCGCATCTCCAGGCCGTGCGTGTTGCTCAGGACGCCCAGCTTGAGGCCGCGGTCGCGCAGCGCGACCAGGGTCGCCACCGAGCTCGGGGGCGGATTCAGCAGAGCCTCGCGGCGGGTCAGGTCCCAGTCGGCTTCGGCCCCGCTCAGATCGGTGGCCTTGGTGACGCCGCGCAACCAGGTCAGTTCGGGGTCGGGGCCGGGCGCACGGCCCGCCTCGAGCACGGGCTCGAACTCGTCCCACCGGGCTTTCAGGGACGCCCGGTCGACGCCCAGCAGTTCGGCCAGCCATCCCACCCGCCCCACGCCGCCGGGATAATCCCGAGGATGGACGAGCGTGTAGAGCAGGTCGAAGACCACGGCTTCCACCGCCCCACCATAGTCGTCGTAGGCGCGAGTCAGCGGCGACCGAAACAGTCAGGGGGCAGGGCCGTCGGAGGAGATGCCGGGACGGGCCAGAGCCCGTACGGCCGGGCCGGCGTCGGGCGGAGGACGGTCGCGACGGTCAGAGGCTCGCGCAGCCCTACGGCGCCGCCGGCCACCACTGACGCCGGAAGGTCGAAGAAGACCAGACCGGTCGCCCGGGTCCCGGCCGGGATGTCGTACCAGGTGAACTCACCCCGCCGTTCCTGGCGCGACGGTGGGAAGGTCGTGCCGTCAGCGGCGGTGAAGAGGAAGTCCCAGAGGTTGGCCGATCCGAGGCAACCCGAGCTGGTGACCTCGACCCGGGCCGCCAGCCACACGTTCCCCGGTCCGGGGCCGGTCACGCCGATCTCCTGAATCGTGTACTTGGCGCCGAAATAGACGATGGGTTCGCCCAGCGGGGCCGTGATCGGGCGGCCGGCCGGGCCGGGCGACGACACGCATCGTCCGGGCGGCTCGGCCTCGCCGACCACGAAGCTAGACACGCTCAATTCCGGCTGGGGCGCGGACGGATCGTTCATGGCGAGCCGCTGCGCGGCGTCGGGCACCTCGGGCGCCGGCCGCGGGCCGGTCGGGGGCGGCCCGACCACCGACGAGCCGCCGAGGGCGAGCGTCAGGGCGATGCAGGCGATCCGGAGCAGTCTCATGTCGGGTTGGTCCATCGGCTCGCGCCGCGCCGGCTTGAGGGTTCCGGAACGATCACGCGGCGATAGGCCCCAGGTGACATGTATCGATGCCTGTCTATTCAGGGCTACCGTGTGGCCGGGCCACCGGCCCGCAGCGATTCCCTACCGGTCAGACAGGACGATTCGCCATGCGCCTTCTCGCTCGGACCCTGCTCACCGCCGCCACCGTGCTCGCCGCGGGCCTCTTGTCGCCGGCGGGCGCCGCGATGGCCGCGCCCAGCGCCGACCCCGGCGTGGGCACCAACGTCGTCGGCGGTCAGCCCGCCACCGAGAACTACCCGTTCATGGTCTACACGTCCGGCTGCACCGGCTCGCTGATCAAGGCGAACTGGGTGGTCACGGCCAAACACTGCCCCACCCCTTCTTCCGTACGGGTGGGAAGCATCAACCGCACCAGCGGCGGCACCGTGGTCTCGGTGCGCCGCGCGGTCAGCCACCCGAGCATCGACGTGAAGCTGTTCGAACTGGCGTCCTCGGTCAGCTACGCGCCCGCACCCATTCCGACCACGTCGGGCGCGGTCGGCACGGCCACCCGCATCATCGGCTGGGGCCAGACCTGCGCCCCGCGCGGCTGCGGCTCCGCCCCGACCGTGGCCCACCAGCTCAATACCTCGATCGTGGCCGACAGCCGCTGCGCCGGCATCAACGGCCCGTACGAGATCTGCACCAACAACACCGGCGGCAACGCCGGCGCCTGCTACGGCGACTCGGGCGGCCCCCAGGTCCGCTCGGTGAGCGGCCGCTGGAACCTGATCGGCGTCACCAGCCGCGCCGGCAACAGCAGCTCCACCTGCGCCACCGCCCCCTCCATCTACGGCGACCTGCCCTCCATCCGCACCTGGGTCAACACCCAGGTCGGCGGCCTCCCGGTCTGACTTTGACGAGTTGTGGCCCGCCGCGACCGCCGTGGCGGGCCACAACTCGATTCGGCGCGGTTGCCGACTGGTTCTGGGCGCCGGCCTGTGTTGTCGTTGACTGGTGGATGCGCTTGCCGTCTTCGCCGAGGCGGCCCAGGACCTTCGGCGGCGGGTCGGTGAGCCGACGAAAGTCTGGCTGTCCAGCAGCAGTGGCATCTCGCGCCAAGCCTTGGACGACCTGCTCAACGGCTCCCGGAAACCGCGCTGGCCCACGGTGGCCAGGTATGTCGTGACGTGCAAGGCCCGTGCGGGTTCGGGCGTCGATCCGGGCTTGTTCACACTGGAGCGTTGGCGGGACCTGCATGCGGCGATCGACGCGCCGGCCGGCGGACGTGAGCTGGTGTTCGGTCATCCGCCGCCGATCGCGCGCGCGTTCCAGGAGCGGGTCATGGGTCTCGAGGCCGCGGGGTGCTACATCCTGGCCGGCACTGGCGGGACGGGGAAGACGCAAATTGCCCGTCACGTGTGGGACGACCTCGGGTCCGATGTGCGGATCTGGACTGACGGAACGTCGCGGGACGCGATCGTCGCGTCCTACGCCGCGGCGCACGCCGAGATCACCGGGGCCGCCGTGGACAGCGAGACCGAGGCGGCGAAGCAGTTCCTGGCCTGGTTGGGCCGCACCGGCCGGCGCTGGCTGGTGGTGATAGACGACCTGCACGTGCCGGGCGACCTCGACGGGCTGTCCCCACCGGTCGGCCATCCGTCGGGACACACGATCGTCACCACGCGCCGGGCCGACGACGCCCTCGACGGTCACGGACGGATCCTCGTTCCTGTCGGTGTGTTCACGCCCGCCGAGTCGCTGGCCTTCCTCCAGCAACGGCTCGGTCCCGCCGGACTCACCGATGGTGCGGCCGCGTTGGCCGCGGCGCTCGGGTATCTGCCGCTCGCGCTGGCCCAGGCGGTCACTTTCCAGATCGACCGCCGGCTCACCTGTGCCGGATATCTGGAGCGGATGGCCGGGGCACCGCTCAGCACACTCGTCCCGGAACAGGGCTCACGGCCGGACGGCCAACCAGGGTCCGTGGTGATGACATGGAGCATCTCGGTCGAACTCGCCGATTCCTTGCAGCCGGCCGGTGTCGCCCGGCCGGTCATCGAGTTGCTCAGCCTGCTGGACCCAAGTGGCATTCCCGGGGCAATGCTGAAGACCGACGCGGTGACCCGCCACCTCGGGGTGGACGCCCAAGGCGCGGAGGACGGACTGCATTGCCTGCGCCGGCTGAACCTGGTCGACTACCGCGACGAACCGTTCCGCGAGATCGGACTCCATCGCGTCGTGCATCGGGTGACCCGCGAACATCTCAGTGCGCCCGAGCTCGCCCGGATCGCCCGTGTCGCGGCCGAGGGGTTGACCGACTTGTGGCCGGACGAACGGTCGGCGCAGGTGGCCCCGCCCTACCTGCGCACCAACGCCCGCGCGGTGATCGATCACTGTGGCGGGTCGCTGGTGGCCGGCGGCGGCCATCCGCTGGTGCACCGGTTCATCATGAGTGCCGGGGAATCCGGTGACATCGAGGCCGCGATCGGGCACTGCGAGAGTCTGTACGCCCTCGCCGAGTCGCTGCTCGGTCCCGGGCACCGGACGGCCCTCGAACTGCGGCACGATCTGTTGTACTGGCTCGGCAGCAGTGGGGAGCGGGCCGCGGCCCGCTCCCGGTCGACCGATCTCATCGCCGACTGTGGCCGGCACCTCGGAGGCGGCGACGAGCTCACTCTGTCGGCCCGGATGTACCGCGCCCGCTGGGCCGGGATGGGCGGTGATGCAGCGACGGCTGTCGGCGAGCTGACCGACCTGGTCGGCGACTACCACCAGGCGGGGCTGGCCGATCACCCGACCCTTCTGACCCTGCGCGCGGACCTCGCGCACTTCATCGGCGGCGCCGGGGACCCCGGGGGCGCGGTGACCGAATTCCGGGACCTGGTGTCGATGCGGCAGCGTCAGGACGGCTCCGACCACCCGTACACCCTGCAAGCCCGCAACGGTCAGGCCTTCTGGACTTGGAAGGCGGGGGCGATCGGGGTCGCGACGGTCGAATTCGCCGCGCTGCTGGACGACTGTCTCCGGATCCTCGGCCCGTTCCACCGGTACACCCTCGGGGCCCGGGGCAACCTGGCCCAGTGCCGGGGCGACGCCGGGGACATCGCCGCGGCCGTCGCCGGCCTCGAGAGGGCGCTGCGGGACGCGACGCAGTCGCTGGGGCCGGAGCACCCGCTTGCCCGCCGGACGCGGACGTATCTCGACTCGTGGCGGGCCCGGCAGCCCGACGATGTCTGACTCTGTCTGATTCAGACGACGAAGCACCGAGCCGGGCGCACGGTGAATCCATGATGACCAAACGCCTTCGGGCCATCGCTGTCGCCACCGCCATCGCCGGTGGATCCGCCGTCGTGCTCGCTCCGGCGCCGGCTCAGGCCGCCCTGCCCAACTGCAACACCTCGACCCAGAGCGGCGGCCCGATCGGGCCGCGGTTCGCCACCTTCAGCGGCAACAAGAACTGCGTGATGGGCGTCGGCAACGCCTCGAGCGGGGTGTGGGCCCTCCAGATGAGCCTTCGCTATTGCTACGGACAGAACCTCACCGTGGACAGCGCCTTCGGTAACCAGACGCGGAACGCGTTGATCAACGTCCAGCGCACGGTGGGCACGTCCGCGGACGGGGTCTACGGGCCGGCCACCGGCGGGCGGATGGTCTGGTCGCTGGGCGGCGGCCTCCCGGGTTGCGCGCCGTGGGGCTGACGTTCACCGACCTGCGGGACGGGCTGTCGGTCGCTGCGTTCCTGATCGTCGTGCTGATCGTGGCCGCGCTGGCGGTCCGGTATGCCCGCTCGTCGGTCCGGCCGGTCCCCGTGGCGGAGCTGCTGATCGGGCTGCTCGCACTAGCGGTGATCACCGCCCTGGGGATGTACGAGAAGGTCAACAAGGATGCCGTGACCGGGATCGTCGGGACGATCGTCGGCATCGTGGCCGGGGGCGCGGTGCGACGGGGCGGATCGGGCCCGCCCGACCCGCCGGCTGACGAGAACTGAGAAGCGGGGGGGGGGGGGGGGGCGGCCGCGCGGCGGGGGGGGGGGGGGGGGGGGGGGGGGGGGGGGGGGGGGGAGAGGGGGG
>NZ_JAMYJR010000033.1 GCF_024137025.1 Paractinoplanes aksuensis | reverse complement strand
CGTGCCGACCGAGCTGACCAAGGCCCTCGAGGGCATGGGCGGCGCGCTGGGCGGCCTGGCCAACATGGCCGGCGACATCCCGAAGGCGGGGGTCGACTCGGCCGCCGTCGAGCGCGAGGCCGTCGAGGCGGCCGAGGCGGCCGCGGCCGAGGCGGCGAAGGTCAACGACCAGGTCCGGGTGGCCGAGGCCCAGGTCAGCGGCGACCCTGACAAGACGGCGGCGCTGCCCGCGCCCGAGCCGATCCCGCCGTCGGCCGCCCTGGGCGGCGCCGACTACAACGGCGTGGTCGACCGCGAACGCGCCTGACAGTCACATCAGACGGCCGGCCCCCTGACGGGGCCGGCCGTTTCGTTTCGTACCTCTGACCTGCCGCCGTTGCCCGGCCCGCCCTGCGAGCCCGCTGTCGGGTCTGCTTCGGTGAGCGGTCAGGCGTCGGGGTCGTCGCGGCCCAGTTCCCAGAAGGCGACGGCGGCCGCGGCGGCGATGTTGAGCGAGTCGACGTTGCGGCGCATCGGGATCTTGACCGGGACGTCGCTGGCCGCGAGCGCGTTCTTCGACAGGCCGGGACCCTCGGCCCCAAGCAGCAGGGCGGTCTTGCGGCGCTGCTCGGCGGTCAGCCGCTGGAGCGGCACCGCGTCGGCGTCGGGCGTCAGGGCCAGCACGGTGAAGCCGCCGTGCCGAAGCAGGTCGAGGCCGTCGGGCCAGGGCTCCAGACGGGCGTACGGCACGGCGAACACCTCGCCCATGCTGACCCGCACGCTGCGGCGGTAGAGCGGGTCGGCGCTCGTCGGCGAGAGCAGCACAGCGTCGATGCCGAGCGCGGCCGCGCCCCGGAAGACCGCGCCGATGTTGGTGTGGTTGTTCACGTCTTCCAGCACGGCGACGCGGACGGCCGAGGCGATGACCTCTTCGGCCGTACGCAAAGGAGCCCGATGGAACGAGGCCAGCACCCCGCGGTGGACGTGGAAGCCGGTGGCCTTTTCGAGCACGGCCGGAGTGGCCGCGTAGATCGGGGCGTCGCC
Source organism: Paractinoplanes aksuensis (assembly GCF_024137025.1). GTDB lineage: Bacteria > Actinomycetota > Actinomycetes > Mycobacteriales > Micromonosporaceae > Actinoplanes > Actinoplanes aksuensis. Next base: position 224,330 of record NZ_JAMYJR010000033.1, on the reverse strand, counting down.
GGGCAGGTCGGCGATCTGGTCGGTGCGCTTCTCGTCGATCAGATAGGACCGCGGCCGGTAGCCGGCCCGAAGCGCGCGGCGCAGCACCAGTTCGCCCTCGGCGATGAACAGCCCGTTGGGCGGCTCCCACCTCGTGCGCAGCTCGAGATCGGTCAGGGCGCGGTAGTCGCCGAGCCGGTCGTCGCCGGGATCGGTGATCAGGTGAACCTCGGGCACGGCGCTCAGTCGACCCGGTAGGTGAGGTGGGTGGCGTGGCCGGACGCCCGCACGTGGATCTGGCGCAGGTTGCGGGGCGCGGCGCCGTCGAACAGCTTCACGCCGCCGCCGAGCAGCACCGGGGCCAGATGAAGCCGCAGCTCGTCGACCAGCCCGGCCTCGATCGCGCTGCGGACGGTCGCGCCGCCGCCCATGATCACGACGTCGCGGTCGTCGGCCAGGGACACGCCCTTCTCGACCGCGCTGGCGATGCCGTCGACCACGAAGGTGAACCGGTCGGCCAGGCGGACCTCGGCCGGAGGGACCCGGGTGACCACGAGCACCGGCGGCTGCGCGGCCAGGCCGGCGCCGTACCCCATGTCGTCGTTCCAGCCCTCGGGCCCGTCGACGACGTCGAACAGAGCCCGGCCCATGACGACCGCCCCAGTGGCGTCGGTGGCCTCGGCCAGCACGGCCTTGTCGATCGCGTCGCCGTCGATCGCCCAGACGTGCAGCCCCTCACCACCGCGGCCCAGCCCCTGCCCGGGACCGGGCTCGGGACCGGTCACGAAACCGTCGAGCGACACCGAGATGTCGGCGACCACCTTGGCCATGGCTGCTCCTTCCACCAGCGCCCGGACGTTCCCGGGACTGACTGCGAGCATGCCACTGGGGTACGACGATTCAGTGCTTGGGGATGAGCCGTCCGCCCGTCCAGGCCAGCCCCGTGCCCGCGGCCAGCAGCAACAACGCCCCGACGGTGGGCAGCGGGCGGTCCGCGTGAGCGCCGGCCCCGATCGCCGCCGCGGCCAGCATCAGCAGCACGCCGTCGGCCGGGTTGACCAGCCGCGAGCGGAAGACGGCCCAGCCCAGCAGCACCCAGCCTGCCCCGACGGCGGCGGTGGCACCCACCTCGACCAGGTGCAACTGGTCGGCGCTGAGCGGCGAGCCGTCGGCCACGGCGCCCTCGGGCAGAGCGGCCAGCGGCAGCGTCACGGCCATCCCGGCCAGGCCCAGCAGCAGGCCGAACAGCGCGGAGCGGCGGGTCCGGGAACCGGCCAGCAGACCGGCCAGCGCGATCATGGCGATGGCGGCCAGCCAGCCCGCGGCCACGGTCACCAGCAGGGCGCCGGTCGGGGTGTCGATGCCCAGCGTCGTCCAGCCGTGCAGCACGGCCGCCGCGGGCAGCGCCCACAGAGCCAGCCGGGCATAACGCCGCACGCTCCAGACCCACACTGCTTCCCGTACGGGAAGAAGGTGTTCGTTCTTGGCCGTGCCCGCACCACCGACCCAGGCGGGGGCGACCCGCAGCGGTCGGCCGCTGGCTGTCTGACGGTGGCTGATGCTCATGGCTCCGCCTCGTGTGGGCTCAAGCCGAGCGGCTCGGGGGCAACCGTCGGGATCCTGGGTGCAGCTTTCCAGAGGGCGGCTGAGCTCGCAGAAGATTCACAGAAATCGCCGGCCGGGAAACTGTCGGGGGGTCGCGCGAAGATGTCGGCATGACCGCAGAACTGACCGTCCCCGCCCTCGAAGATCTTCGCCGCCGGCGCAGTGTCAAATGGCGAAGGTTCCCGGCTGACGTGCTGCCACTGTTCGTCGCCGAGATGGACTATCTGCTCGCCCCGCCGGTCGCCGCGGTGCTGGCCGAGGCGGTCACGCGGGGCGACGTCGGCTATTCGACGCCGGGGCCCGAGCTGGGCCGGGCGTTCGCCGGGTTCGCCGGGCGGCAGTGGGGCTGGGAACCCGACCCGTCCCAGGTCACGCAGGTCACCGACGTCGGGGTGGGCGTGGTCGAGCTGCTGCGCCGGCTGGTCCGGCCGGGCGATCCGGTGGTGATCAGTCCGCCGGTCTATCAGCCGTTCTTCGACTGGGTGCCCGAGGCGGGCGGGCGCGTGGTCGAGGTGCCACTGGCCGGCACCAAGCTTGACCTGGCCGCGCTCGAGGTCGCCTTCGCGGCGCATCCTGCCGCCTATGTCCTGTGCAACCCGCAGAACCCGGTGGGGCGGGTGCACACCGCCGATGAGCTGGCCGAACTCGTCCGGCTGGCGCGGCTCTACCGCGTGCCGATCATCAGCGACGAGATCCACGGGGCTCTGGTGCTGCCGGGGGCGACGTTCACGCCGCTGCTCACCGTGCCGGGGGCGGCAGAGGTCGCGGTGGCCGTGGTCTCCGCGAGCAAGGCGTTCAACCTGGCCGGGCTGAAGTGCGCGGCGATCGTCAGCGCCTCGCCGCGGATGGCCGGGGTGGTCGACTCGCTGGTCGTCGAGGTCACCGAGCGTACGGGTCATCTGGGCGTGCTGGCCGCTGTGGCTGCCTTCACCGAGGGGGACGCTTGGCTCGGGGCGCTGGTCAGCACGTTGGCGGCTCGGCGTGATCAGCTGGCGTCGTTGCTGGCCGCGCGGTTGCCGGGGGTGCGGTGGGTGCCGCCTGAAGCCACCTATCTGGCTTGGCTCGACGCCTCGGCGCTGGGGCGTGACGCGGAGCCGTGCGATCGGTTCCTGGCCGAGGGGCGGGTGGCCCTCGAGCCTGGTCCACGGTACGGGGCGGTCGGGTCCGGCTTTGTGCGGCTCAACTTCGCCACCAGTCCTGAGATCCTTTCCGAGGCGGTGAATCGCATGTCGGGTGTCACCGCAGCTGCCCGATGACAGGTCGGCGGGCTGGGGTTCTCGGGGCGGTGGGTCCGGTTTCCTCGCTGGCCGGTTTCTCTGGGGCCGGAAGGGCCTCTTCCGCACTGGCTGGCATTCCGCGCTGGGCCGGGTTTCTCCCGCGCTGGGCCGGGTTTCTCCCGCGCTGGGCCGGGTTTCTCCCGCGCTGGGCCGGGTTTCTCCCGCGCTGGGCCGGGTCGGGTTTCTCTCGCGCTGGTGGAAGGCGAGTTTCTCCTGCGCTGGGACGGACGGGGCCGAGGGCGACCATGCCAGGCTGAAAAGCAGCTATGCCTTGCATGGTCGCCCTCGGCCCCGTCCTCGCGTGGGGTCCGCGTTGCGGTCTCGTCGTGGTCGGCGCTTCTCCTCGTGGGCGGCTGAGCTGCGGGAATCCGTGCGGGTTCGGGGTCTGGCTGCCGCGTTGTGGATGAAGCCGGGACTGTTTGTCACTCGGGCCGGGCTTGGTGGTGGGGTGCCCGTTCGTACCGTGCCGGTTGCGCTCGGAACGAAGTACGGCAGCGGTGGTCACGGTGCGGTCCAGGCGGCTGCGGTGCGGTGCATCTGCCCACCACCCACTTCGACCACCGCCTCGGCCGTGTCGGCCCACCGCGTCGAACCCGCAGGGTCGGCCCGCTCCGTTGGGTGCTGCGTCGACCGGTCCCGTCCATCACCTGCTGCGACCGTCGCGTCGGCCGTGTGGGCCCACCGCGTCGAGCCCACAGGGTCGGCCTACTCCGTTGGGTGCTGCGTCGACCGGTCCCGTCACCAACTACTGCGACCGCCGCGTCGACCGTTGCGTCGAGCCCACTGTGTTGGCCCGACGGTTGGGCGCTGTGTCGACCCATCCCAGCCACCACCTGCTGCGACCGCCGCGTCGACCGTTGCGTCGAGCCCACTGTGTTGGCCCGACGGTTGGGCGCTGTGTCGACCCATCCCACCCACCACCTGCTGCGACCACCGCCTCGGCCGCGTCGGCCCACGGCGTCGAACCCAAGGGGTCGGGCCACTCCGTTGGGGCGCTGCGTCGACCGATCTCGCCACCAACTACTTGGACCGCCGCGTCGAACCCACCGTGTCGGCCCGACGGTTGGACGCTGTGTCGACCCATCCCACCCACCATCTACTCCGACGCCTGCGTCGGCGCACCGCGGCGATCCATTCCGCCCGCCACCTACTTCGACCGCGGCGTCGGGCGCTGCGTCGCCTGACCCCACCGAACCTATCGCGCGGCCCGATGCGTCGGCTGGGGGTGTCGGTTGGTGGTGGTTGGGATTCTTCTTTGTCTAGGTGCTTGTGGGTGGGGACGGGGTATCTCTGTCTCGTCGGTAGCGCGGGCGCGGGGGCGTGTGCGGACGTACGGTTGATGTGGCCGATGTGATCCGCGAGCGGGGGTGTTTCAGTGTCGTCCGGATCTGGGTCGGGTTCTGCTGCTGACCAGCATCTGATGGCGTTGCTGCGGGCGATCCGCCTGCGCCAGGCTGCTCCGGACGCGGTGGCGGCTGGGATCGCCGACACGGTAGAGGCGCTCCGCGAGCAGGGCGAGGTGGGGCAGCCACAGCCGTTGCCGCCGGGTGAGGTTCATGAGGCTCTGCCGCCGGGTGTGGCTCGGCCTGGTCTGCCGCCCGCTCCGTCGCACCACGACGATCAGGCGCCTGCTGGGCAGCCGATGCGGCCGCGCTGGGCTACGCCCGCCTCGGCCCGGCCGGGTGAGGATCGCGGGGTGCCGACCTCGCCAGTCGGCCCCGTGGGCGCGGGTTATCTGCGGTCGAGCGGTCCGGATGTTCCTGGCGGGTTGAGCGGGGGCCGCAGGCCGGAGAACGAGCCGGGTGGATCGGCTGAGGAGCGCGGGTCATCGGGTGGGCTGGTTGGGGAGCGCGGCTTGTCGAGCGGGCCGGGTGGGCCGGCTGAGGAGCGCGGGCCGTCGGGCGGGTCGGGTGGGCTGGTGGGGGAGCGCGGCTTCTCGAGCGGGCCGGGTGGGGCGTCTGGGGTGCGTGACGGGCGCGGCGCGCTAAACGGGTCGGGCGTTCCGGGCGTTCCCGGTGATTCGGGTGGACCGGGTGAGGCGGTTGTTCCGGGGGTGCCGGATGCGGGTCAAGGGTCTGCTCGTGGTGATCGGGCGGGCGGGGCTTCGGGCGCTTTCGCGGAGACGGTCGGGCCGGCTGATGAGGGCGGGCGTGCCGCACCGGGCGAGAGGGCTGGGCCTGTGCCGGGGCGTTCCTTCTGGGACAGGCGGTCGGTGCGGACGGTGCCTCCGGGGCGCACACAGGAGCCTCCGGCGACGGGATCCGGCCTGCGCTCGGGCGGTGACAGGGCTGGGAACTCGGGCGGGCGGCCCTGGATGCCGGCGATCGACACGACGCGGAGGCAGCCGGCTTCGGCGGCGCCGCACGCCGCGGGTGGCAATGGCATCGCGGGCGGCCCTGGGGAGGATCTCGGGGCGACCGTTTCGGCGATGACGCCGGACGAGGCCGGGGCGACCGTTCCGGCGATGTCGCTGGACGAGGTCAGACGGATTGCTGAGGCTCTGCGGGAGGCGGACCGGGCCGGAGTGATGACGCCGGCTGAGGTTCAGCGGTATGCCGAGGCGGTTCGGAATGCGGCTTCGGACGGGGTGGTGACGCCGGAGGAGGTTCGGCTTCTGGCTGAGGCGCTTCGGGGGGTGGACCTGGCTGGTGGCGCGGTGATGACGCCGGAGGAAGCCGGGCGGTATGCCGAGGCTCTGCGGGACGTCGAAAGCGGTGCGGAAGCGGGGCGTGCGGTTGAGCTGCGCGGTGCGGGCGAGCCGGCGGGTCGCGGTGGGGACGTGCCGGGGCGGGCCCTGATGACGCCGGATGAGGCGGGGCGGTTCGCTGACGTCGAGGCCGTCGGGCGGCCCAGCCGGAACCAGTTCGGAGGGCTTCCGGTGCGGCGGGTGGAACGGGTGGAACGGGTGGTTCGGCCGGGGGCTGAGCCGTGGGCGCCGGAGGGGCCGGAGCTGGAGGCGGGGCCGCGGCCTGAGTGGGCCGGCGGGGGCCGCGTACGGGATGAAGGTGGGTTTTTGCGAGGCGAAGGTCAGCGCGAGGGCACTCGGGGAGCGCCGGCGCCGCGGTTGCCGGGGTTTGATCTGCCGCACGTCATGCCGCCGATGGTGTCGCGGGATCGGGGTGCGGGGGACGGGATGGATCCGTCCGACGACGCGCTGCTGCGGCAGACGCAGCGGCTGTTGAGCACGAGCCTGACCTTCGCGGGTGGGCCCGTCGAGGTGGCCGAGCGGTTGCGGGCGGCGCTGATGCAGGCCCATCCGGGGCTGATGGCGGCGTTGCCGGGCGGGCCCGCGTCCCATGCGGCCCAGCTCGCGCGGGCTCTGACCTGGCTGGTTCACCATCTGGACCGGCCGCCGCTGCTCGTCGAGGGCACCGGGCGGCTGGGGGCGGCGCTGGCCGCGTGCGGGGTCGAGCCGGGGCGGATGCAGCTGGTCGGGGCGGCGCTGGCCGAGGCGATGCGGGCCGGGATGGCTCCGGGGCAGTGGCGGCAGGACTTCGACCTGGCCTGGCGGTCGACCTGGCAGCACGTGTACGAATGGATTTCTCACGGCGCGGTGCGGGCGGGCTACGACCCGCCGGTGTGGGACGCGACAGTGGTCGAGCACGAGCTGCGGCGGCCCGACCTGGCCGTGGTGCGGTTGCGGCCGGATCTGCCGATGCCGTTCACGCCCGGGCAGTACGCGCGCATCCAGGTGCCGGAGCTGCCGGCCGTCTGGCGGCCCTACTCGCTGGCCGGGGCGCCGCGCCGGAACGACCTGGTCGAGCTGCACGTGCGGGCCAAGACGACGGCCGGCGTGAGCGGCACCCTCGTCCACCGGACCCGGGTCGGCGACACGCTGCGGATCAGCCGGGCCGAGGGCGGAATGACCCTCCCGGCCGACCCTTCCCGCAACTTGCTCATGATCGCCGGCGACACGGGCGTGGCCCCGCTGAAGGCCCTGCTGACCGAGCTGGCCGACACCGGCGACGCACGGTCGGCGGTGCTCTTCTGGGGCGTCCGCGACCTGACCGAGCTGTACGACATCGACGAGATCGCCGCGACCGCCCGCGCCGCCCGGCGAGCGACGGTCGTGCCCGTGGTGTCCGAGGGCGACCCCGGCCCGTACGCCTCCGGCCTGGTGACCGACGCCGTCGCGGCCTACGGCGAGTGGTCCGACCACGAGGTCTACCTGGCCGGCCCGCCCCTGATGCTCGCCGCCACCAGTCGCGCCCTGCAACAACTGGGCGTCACCCCCGACCGCATCCACCACGACCCAGCGGAGTAGGCCGACCCCGCCCTCGGCCCGGCCTCCCGCCCGCCCGGCCGAGTGCGGCGGTCGGCGGGTGCTACTCCGGGGGTGGGACCTTGTAGCCGGCGATGGAGGGCCAGCGGACGGTCAGGACGACTGTGTCTTCCTCCTCGGCCAGCCAGGAGTGGTCGACGCCGCGGCCCCAGACCACGTAGTCGCCGGGCTCGGTGAGGATCACCGTGCGGTCGGGGAACTCCATGTGGAAGCGGCCCTTGATCAAGACCAGCAGGGCCGTACGCTCCTCGCCGGTCACCCACTTGGCGCGGCGGTCGCCCTTGGGGTGGCGGCCCCACTTGATCTCGACGGCGGCGCTGTGCCGCGGGTCGTCGGGTGGGCGGAAGTGTCCCAGCAGCCAACCCTGCTCGCCTGGTGCGTCGAGATCGGCCTGGCCGACATAGACCTTCCCGTCGCCGGGCTCGGCCGGAAAGGCAGTCGCCGCGCTGTGGTCGGGTGGGTCGGCTTTGACTGCGCCGGGCTCAGCTGCCGCGTCGGTGGGGGGCGGCTCGGGGCCGGCGGCAGCGGGGTGATGAGCGGTCACAGGGCGTCAGTGAGGATTTTGGCGTAGGGGGCGGGGACGTAGGTGGGGCCGCCGGGGGTGAGGACGTCGTCGCGGCTGGCGGTGGCCCAGGCCTCGGCGGGAACCGCGGCGCGCAGGGCGACCAGGACGGGGGCGTCGTCGTCGAGCATGGCGAGGGCCACCACTGACTCCTCGACCTCGCCCACGCACTCGAAGGGCTTGTGGGAGTCGATGCCCAGCAGCTCCAGGAAGCCGGGGACCTGGGACTCGTCGGCGAACAGGTCGTGGCCGAAGATGTGGTTGAGGCGGGTGCGGGGCATGGCGGGGGCCATCGCCAGGTAGACGAAGCGGCACTTCGGGCAGTCGCCGCACCATCGGGCTGTGGGGTCGTGCAGCTTGAAGGCCTTGTTACAACTGGTCACCACGTCGTCGTACTGGGTGTGACGGGCGAACAGTTGCGCGATGTGCAGCTCGGACAGGGAGCGCAGCAGCGAGAAGTACGGCTCGGTGAGGCCGGCGTGGGTGGTCACGGCGGTGCGCAGCAGGCCCTCGGCCTCGATGCCCTTGGACCACTGGTGGTTGACCTCGTGACCGTTCCAGATCAGGTTGGGGTCGGAGGCCGAGCGCTCGTTGGACATCACCACCGGGCCCAGGCCGTGCCAGACGGCGGTGGCGACGGCGATCAGCGAGTTGATCGCAGTGACCGGGATGTGGCCGTTCAGCGCGCCCGCCTTGTTCAGCTCGAACAGGCGCGGGTCGAGTTGGCGGCGGGCGGCCGGCGCGGGCAGGCCCGAGGCGGCGTTGACGTTCTTGATCACCGGGTTCGGATTCACCGAGAACGGCACCGGGTCGAGCCCGGCCGCGCGCAGAATCTCCAGGGTGACGATCGAGTCCTTGCCGCCGCCGACCGCGGAGAGCGGCCGGGCCTGGCTGTTGTCGACCGCTGCGGCCGGCTCGACCTCGCCCGCGGGCACCTCCACGACCAGGGAGAGCACGTGGGGAAGCTGGTTGCGGTAGGCGTACTCGGCCATGCCCTTGGTGTAAACCGCCGTGAAGTACGAGGCCACGGCGGGTGCCACCGGCCGGGGCGCCACCACCCGGGGCGGGGCGCCGACCTTGAAGTAGCTGACCCCGGCCACCACGTGCAGCAGGTCGAGCACCCGGCCCAGCGCGGCCGGCACCGGGCGGTCGCCGTCGGGAACCGGCAGCGTGATCGTCTCGGTGAAGTGCAGCGGTTCGGGGCCGTCGAGCACGTAGTCGAACGTCGCCACCCCGGTCGCGGGGTCGAAGGCGTACGAAGGGAACCGCATGACGTCGAACTGCACCCGGGAACTCCTGTCTGAGGGCCGACGGGCAATACTAGTTCCACTCGTCGAAGGGAAGAGAACGTGCGCCTGGCAGACCTGAAGGATCGGTCCGTGGCGGTCTGGGGCACGGGCCGCGAGGGGCGGGCCGCAGTGACGGCGATCGCCCCGCACGCGCCGTCACGGCTGATCGCTGTCGATGACAGTGCGAACTTCCTGTCGGTCGCGTGGGAGGGGCCGCTGGCCGCGGCGGCGCCGCTGGCCGGGGGTGACCACGCTTTTCCGGCGCTGGTCACGGCCGATGTCGTGGTGCGGTCGCCGGGTGTGCCGCAGACGCACCCGTGGATGGCCGAGCTGAGGCGTCGCGGGGTCACCATCACGGGCGGTAGCGCGCTCTGGATGGCCGATCACGCCGCGCGCACGATCGGGGTCACCGGCAGCAAGGGCAAGAGCACCACCTCGAGTCTGATCAGTCACCTGCTGGCGGCGCTCGGGCGGCCCAACATCTTCGGCGGGAACATCGGGGTGCCGCTGCTCGACCTGCCGCCGGCCGAGCAGTACGTGCTCGAGCTGTCGAGCTACCAGTGTTCCGACCTGACCGACTCGCCGCGGGTGGCCGTCGTCACGTCGCTCTTCCCCGAGCACCTCGACGCGCACGGGGGCGAGCAGGAGTACTACCGCGACAAGCTCAACCTGCTCCGCCACAGTCCGGAAATGATCGTCGTGAACGGGTCGGACGAGCGGCTGCGGAACGAGATCCGCGGGGTGACCGACGCCAACGGCTTCCCGCCCGTGCCGGCCGCGGCCGACGACTCGCGCTTCCGGGTCTCCGACGATGTCGTGTACTGCTCGGACGAGCCGCTCTTCCCGCGCGCGAAGCTGCGGCTCAAGGGTGGGCACAACGGCCGCAACCTGTGCGTGGCTCTGGCCGTGCTCGACGGGCTGGGAATCGACGTACCGGGGGAGAAGGAGCGGATCGCGGCGGCGGTGGCGTCGTTCGAGGGGCTGCCGCACCGGCTCACCGAGATCAGCGACCCGTCGGGGCTGACGTTCGTCGACGACACGCTCTCGACCAGCCCGTACTCGGCCATCCACGCCATCGAGGCCTACTCGGACCGGCCGCTGACCGTGCTACTTGGCGGCACCGACCGCGGGCTCGACTACTCCCCGCTACGGCACTTCCTGGCCGACCGCGAGCTGACGGTGATCGCCATCCCGGACAGCGGGCCGCGGATCCTGACCGAGCTCTCCGGCCTGAAGAAGGTCAGGACGGTGGCCGCGGAAGACCTTCCCGATGCCGTACGCCGGGCCCGCGAGCTCACCCCGGCCGGCGGCGTCGTGCTGTTGTCGCCGGCCGCGCCCAGCTACGGCCAGTACCGCAACTTCGAGCACCGTTCCGAGGCCTTCGCCGAAGCGATCAAAGCGACCGCCTGAGGGGCGGCTGCCCCCGGCCGGCCACGCGAGTGGTGGCCTGGGGTGAGTGGCGGCAGCCCGGGAGCCGGCGCGCCTGAGGGTGGGCTGGCACGCATGTCTCACTCGGGGGCCGGGTCAGTCCCACCAGCAGCGCCAGACCGGGGCCTCGTGCAGGCTGGCGGCAGGTCGGTGAGGTTGTCGGCGAAGTAGAAGTCGTAGTAGCCGTCGTTGTAGGCCTTGTACTGCCAGGCCAGCTGCAGGGCGTCGGGGTGGGTGCGCGGTGGGCGGCTCACCGCGAACTCGGTCGTGGTGCCGGTCATCGAGACGAGGTCGGCGCCGTAACGGTCGTGCCGGTAGCGCATGATCGCCGCGTGCTCGGCCGGGTGGGGCGTGGCGGTCGGAGCGATCTGTCAGCAGTGAGCGCCGGGATGGAATCGGGGCGGCGCGGTGGACGGCAGGGCCTGCCGGGCGGGGACGCCGGGCTGCTCGGGCAGGGGCCATGGCTCGTACGGGAAAGATGTTGATCTGGTTTCCCGAGTAAAAGTCACGTTTCAAATACGCCACCGGATGGTCCTGACGGTTATCCGGAGCAGGCCGATCGTCAGCTCCGGCTCGGCTGAACGGCGGATCTCAAACTCGGGCAAAGCGTCGCATGTGATGGCGGTCACGCCGTAAAGAACATTTCCGGATTGATGACCGTCAAGCGGTGGCGGCGTAACACGCGTTCATCGGCGCAGGTCAGGTAACGGTTTGAAAACTTCGCCCAGAACCTTGACACGGAGGGGCGGTTAGTAAGAACTTTTACCGCGACAGTAAACACTGTTTCCTGAAAGGGTGGCCAATGAGCGAGCCGGAGATGGACGGCGCCGCGTCGACCGCGGTCGTCGACTCCCTGGTTCCGCGGCCGGGGGTCGCCACCAGCCATAACAACGGCGGGCAGCACAACTCGGACGGGGTTCTGGCCCGCGTGCGGTCGATGCTGCCGGAGTTCACGGGGGCGCTGCGACGCGTCGCCGAACACGTCCTGACCGACCCGGCCGCTGCGTCGCGGGCGACCATCGTCGAACTCGCCGAGCGCAGCGGCACCTCGCCGGCGACCATCACCCGCTTCTGCCGCGCCCTCGGGTTCGACGGATACGCGGACCTACGACTGGGCATCGCGGCGGAGACCGGGCGGGCGCGTTCCGCCGGGTGGACCATCGACATCGGGCGCGAGATCCAGCCCAACGACCCGCTCGACCGGGTCCTCGGCCAGATCATGGCGGCCGACACCCAGGCCATGCACGACACGGCCGCGCTGCTCGACCTGGCCGAGGTCGAGCGGGCCGCGGTGGCGATCGCCGCGTCGAGCCGGGTCAACATCTTCGGGGCCAGCGGAAGCGCGCTGGTCGGCGAGGAGATGCAGTTCAGCCTGCACCGCATCGGGGTGCCGGTCTGGGCCTGGACCGACGTGCACAACGGTCTGGCCAGCGCCGCCCTCTCGCGGCCCGGCGACGTCGCGCTCGGCATCTCGCACAGCGGAGAGACCGGCGAGACGATCGAGATGCTCGCCGAGGCGAGCAGCCGGGGCGCCACCACCATCGCCCTCACCAGCTTCCCGCGGTCGCCGCTGGCCGAGCTGGCCGACATCAACCTGCTCACGGCCACTCAGGCCACGACGTTCCGGCCGGACGCGCTCAGCGCCCGGCATCCCCAACTGGTTGTCCTCGATCTTCTCTACATCGCCGTCGCGCAGCGGACCCACGAACGTTCGCACGCCGCCTTCCAGCGCACCGCCCAGGCAGTACATGGCCACAAGGCGGCCAAGGACGGCAGCACCACCTGAAATCGCATCATCCCCTTTGAATAAAACTCCCCAGGAGGAAGCGTGAAGCGCAAGATCGCTGCCGCCGCGGCAATCGCCGCGACGCTGCTCGGCGCCGCAGCCTGCGGCTCCAACTCGGACGAAGACGCCCCCACCACCTCGGCCTCGGGCAAGGTCGACGGCGCCGGCAAGACCCTCAAGGTCTGGCTGATGGTCGACGCGCAGAGCGCGTGGAAGAGCGTGGTCGACGACGCCAGCAAGCGTTTCACCGACGCCACCGGCGCCCAGGTGAACGTCGAGTACCAGCAGTGGGCCAACCACCTGACCAAGCTGGACGCGACCCTGGCCGGCAGCGACGTCCCCGACGTCGTCGAGCTGGGCAACACCGAGTTCCCCAAGTACGTCTTCAGTGGCGCGTTCGGCGCGATCAACCCGGCCGACTACGAGAACTCGGGCTCCTGGCTGCAGGGCCTCAAGGGCGCCTGTGACTTCGAGGGCCAGACCTACTGCGTGCCCTACTACGCCGGTGCGCGCGTGCTGATCTACCGCACCGACCTGCTCAAGAAGGTCGGCGCCGAGGCCCCCAAGACGTACGACGAGTTCCTGCAGACGGCCGAGAAGGTGCAGGCCTCCGAGAAGGCCAACGGCAAGTTCGGCGCCGTCTACATGCCCGGCCAGTACTGGTACGCGGCGATGAGCTGGGTCAAGTCGACCGGTGGCGACATCGCCAAGCAGGAGGGCGACAAGTGGGTCGGCCAGCTCTCGCAGCCGGCCTCGATCGAGGGCCTGCAGCGCTGGGTCGACCTGGCCAAGAAGTACTCGAAGGCCGACCCCACCAAGAACGAGAACGACCAGGCCAACACGTTCGCCCAGGGCACCGCCGCGATGTTCTACGGCAACGCGTGGGAGCAGGGCGCGGCCGAGGAGATCAAGAAGGACCCGAACGACCCGAACTCGCCGATGGTGGCGACCAAGGTCAAGGGCAAGCTGGCCGCCGCGCCGATGCCCGAGGTCCCCTCGTTCCTGGGTGGCTCGAACCTCGGCATCACCGAGAAGAGCCAGCAGAAGGAGCTGGCCGCTCAGTGGATCAAGGCGTTCACCGACAGCACCTCGATGGCCGGGCTGGTCAAGGCCAACGCGCTGCCGAACGCGACCGCGCTGCTGGACAAGGCCGCCGCGGACAACCCGAAGATCGCGCCGGCCGCGCTGGCCGCGAAGAACAGCTGGTTCCCGCCGAACGCCGAGAAGTGGGCTGACGTCGAGAAGGGCGCCATCCTGCAGACCATGCTGACCGACGTCCTGACCGGCAAGAAGTCGGTGGCCGACGGGGCCAAGTGGGCCGACGACCAGATCAACTCCACGCTCAACGAGAGCTGACATCCGCCGAGCTGCCCGCCTCCTGAAAGGGGCGGGCAGCTTGCCAGCCCCTTCAGAAAGGGAAAGCCGATGTCTGTCGTCGACTCCCCGGCGACCCGGCGGCCGGACGACCCCGGCCGGTCGCAGCAGGGCCGGGTCCCCGGTCATGTCGCGCCCAAGCGCCGCCGTCAGCGTGGCAGCAGCAGTACCCCGTGGCTGCTCGCCCTGCCCGCGCTCCTGCTCATCGCCGGACTGCTGGGTTACCCGCTGATCCGGATGCTCGTCCTGTCCTTCCAGAACATGCGCCTGCGTGAGCTGCTCAGCGGGCGCACGCCCCCGTGGGTCGGCTTCGACCAGTACACGCGGGTGCTCACCGACGGGGTCTTCTGGGCGGTGGTCGGGCGCACGGTCGCCTTCACCTTCGTCTCCGTCATCATCTCGGTCGTGTTCGGTCTGAGCATCGCGCTGCTGATGCGCCGGGTCACCCGCGGCGTCCGGATGTTCATGGTGGTCGCCATGATGTTCGTGTGGGCGCTGCCCCAGCTGGTCGCGGCTCAGATCTTCCGGTGGATGACCGATTCCGACTTCGGCGTCGTGAACTACCTGGTCGACAAGCTGCCCGGGGTGGACTACCAGAACCACAGCTGGTTCGTGAACCCGTGGCAGGGCTGGAGCGTCATCACCACGCTGGTCGTGTGGGCGGGCATCCCGTTCCTGGCCATCACGCTCAACGCCGGCCTGACCCAGGTGCCCAAGGAGTTGCTCGAGGCGGCCACGGTCGACGGCGCCACCCCGTGGCAGGCGCTGCGCAACATCATCCTGCCCATCCTGAAGCCGCTGATCACGATCGTCACCACGCTCTCGGTGATCTGGAACTTCGGCCTCTTCACGCAGGCCTGGGTGCTGCGCGACGGCCACCCGGAACCGCAGTTCCAGACGCTCGCGACCTATTCGTACACGCAGGCCTTCGGCCAGTCCCGGTACAGCCTGGGCTCGGCCATCGCAGTGATCACGGTGCTGCTCATGCTCGGCGTGATGATCTTCTATATCCGGCAGATGTTCCGGATCGGAGAGGTGGACTGATGGTCGCCCCCGCGAGACCCGCCGCGCCCGCGCCGGCCTCCACCGTCCCGCTCAAGCGGCGCAAGGCCAAGGCCGACGAAGGCGTGATCACCGTCGGCCGCAGCCGCTCCGGCACGATCCTGGCCAACACGGCCGGCATCGTCTTCGGGGTGTTCATGCTGTTCCCGGTCTACTGGGTGCTGAACACCGCGTTCAAGCCGGCCGACGAGGTGCTGGCGCTGGAGCCCGGGTTCTGGCCCAGCAACCCGACCTTCGACAACTTCATCTCCGCCTTCAAGGCCCCGCTGTTCCTCAAGGACATGCTCAACGGCGTCATCATCACGCTCTTCGCGGTGGCCGGCGCGCTGGTCGTGGGCTTCCTGGGGGCGCTGGCGATCGCGCGGTTCCAGTTCTACGGCCGCAAGGCGATCATCCTGGTCGTCCTGGTGGTGCAGCTGATCCCGTTCCTGTCGCTGCTCATTCCGCTCTTCCTGATGCTGCAGAACGTCAACCTTGGTTTCAAGACGTTCAACTTGACCAACAGTTTGATCGGTGTGAGCATCACCTACCTCGTGCTGATCCTGCCCTACACCGTCTGGACGCTTCGTGGCTTCATCTCCGGCATCCCCCGGGAGCTGGACGAGGCGGCGTTGATCGACGGGTGCACCCGCTCCCAGGTGTTCTGGCGGATCATCCTGCCCCTGACCGGCCCCGGTCTGGTCGCCACCAGCGTCTACGGGTTCATCCAGGCCTGGAACGAGTTCATCATCATCAACACGCTCAACAGCCCGGACAAGCAGAACCTGATGGCCTGGCTGCTGCAGAACCAGACAACGCGCGGTACCGCCTGGGGGCCCCTCATGGCCGGTGCGATCATCACCTCCATCCCCGTGGTGATCTTCTTCCTGATCATTCAGCGCAATATCGCGACCGGCCTCACCGCCGGCGCGGTCAAGGGATGATCAGGACTCAACACCAGTAAGGCAGCAATACAGCAAGCACTGAGGAGATGCTGTGACCGACATATTCCCGAAGCCCGAACTGGACCGCCGTACGCTGCTGCGTCGCGCGGCTGCTGTCGGTCTTCTGGCCACCCCTGCCGTGGGCATGCTCAGCGCCTGTGTCGGCAGCTCGGACGAGGGCACGCCGGACCAGGCCACCGGTACGAAGTCGGCGGACAACCCGCTCGGCATCGACCCCAAGGCCGGCGTCGAAATCGTGATCTTCAACGGCGGTCTGGGCACGGACTACGCCACCAAGGTGGACACGCCGCTGTTCAACAAGAAGTGGCCCGAGGCCAAGGTCACGTACTCGCAGACCGAAGAGATCTCGACGGTCATCCAGCCCCGCATCAACGGTGGCAACCCGCCGGACATGATCAACAACTCGGGCTCGAAGCTGATGGACTTCGGCGCGATCGTCAAGGCGGGCCAGGCGGCCGAGCTGACCGACCTGTTCGCGGCGCCGTCGCTCGACATCCAGGGCAAGACCGTGGCCGACACCCTGGTGCCGGGCGCGATCGAGCAGGGCAGCTACGACGGCAAGCCGTTCGCGGTGAACTACGCGTACACCGTGTTCGGTCTCTGGTACAACGCCGCGCTGTTCAAGAAGAACAGCTGGACCCCGCCCACCACCTGGGCCGAGTTCACCGCGCTGTGCGACAAGATGAAGGCCGCGGGCGTCGTGCCGTTCGGCTACGCGGGCGCCAACGCGTCGTACTACATGGTGCGGGCCATCATGACCAGCGCCGGCAAGATCGGCTCGGAGCAGGTCCTCAAGGACATCGACAACCTGAAGGCCGGCGCCTGGACCAACGACGCCGTCAAGCAGGCGGCCGAGGCCTGGGCCGGCATCGGCAAGAACTACATCAACAAGACGTTCCTCGGCCTGCGTCACACCGAGGTCCAGCTGCAGCAGAACCAGGACAAGGTCGGGTTCTACCCGTGCGGCTCCTGGCTCGAGAACGAGCAGGCCAAGGACACCCCGGCCGGCTTCGAGTACGC
Source organism: Paractinoplanes aksuensis (assembly GCF_024137025.1). Lineage (GTDB taxonomy): Bacteria > Actinomycetota > Actinomycetes > Mycobacteriales > Micromonosporaceae > Actinoplanes > Actinoplanes aksuensis. The sequence goes on along the minus strand of NZ_JAMYJR010000033.1, from coordinate 207,722 downwards.
GATCGCGGCGTACCCGAGCGTCACCGCGGCCGACAAGCTGCCGGCGACGGCCATCAACGCGGCCGCGGGCGAGATCTACTTCGCCGCGGCCAAGGGCAAGAACCCGCAGGGCGGCAAGGAGTACCTGCGGACCATGCTCTCGAAGGAAGCGGCGCTGGAGTTCACGAAGCTCACGAAGTCGCTTACGGTGGTGGCGGGCGCGTCCGACGGCCAGACGATCTCTCCCGGTCTGACCAGCGCGAACGACGCGGTGACCAAGGCCGGCAAGGACATCTTCATGGGCTACCTGTTCGACACCTGGTACAAGAAGCTCGACGACGAGTCCCGCGCCGCCGCGAACGACCTCATGTTCAAGGACTACGACGCGGCCAAGTTCTGCGACCGCATGGAGAAGGCGTCCCAGGCCGTGGCCAAGGACTCCTCGGTCACCAAGTTCACCCGCAGCTGATCTTCGATAGCAACTAGTAAGGCAGGACGGTAGGCGCCATGCGGCACGGCAAGTATCCCTTCATCATCGGCTTCCTTGTCGTGCCGGTGGCGCTCTACGTGACCTTCGTGGTCTGGGCGTACATCCAGGCCTTCTACCTGTCGGTCTACGAGTGGTCGGGCCTCGGCCCGGTCGAGAACTTCGTCGGCTTCGACAACTTCAAGAAGATGTGGGACGACACCACCTTCTGGCAGTCGATCAAGCACAACATCTTCCTGCTGGTCTTCCTGCCGATCATCACGGTCGTCCTCGCCCTGATCTTCGCCTTCCTGCTCAACGTGGGCGGCGGGCAGAAGGGCGGCGTGATCCGGGGCGTCTGGGGCTCCAAGGTCTACCGGATCATCTTCTTCTTCCCGCAGCTGCTGGCCCTGGCCATCGTCGCGGTGATCTTCGGCCGGGTCTTCGGTCCGGACAAGAGCGGCATGATCAACGGCCTGTTCCCGGACTCGTGGTCGCCCTGGCTGTTCCTGGCCGACGAGCGCTACGCGATGGGCTGCATCCTCGTCGTGCTGGTGTGGCAGGCCGTGGGCTTCTACGTCGTCCTGTTCTCGGCCGGCATGGGCAACATCCCGACCGAGGTGTACGAGGCGGCCGCGATCGACGGCGCCAGCCGGGTCACCCTGTTCTTCAAGATCACGATCCCGCTGCTCTGGAACACGGTGCAGGTCGCCTGGGTCTACCTCGGCATCGCCGCCTTCGACGCGTTCGCACTGGTCAACATCATGACCGTCGACCGCGGCGGCCCCGACGGCGCGACCTCCGTGCTCAGCCTCATGATCTATCGCAACGCCTTCGAGTTCTCGCAGGCCGGCTACGCCTCCGCGCTGGGCGTGGTGCTCTTCTTCCTGACCCTTACGTTCGCCTGGGTGACGCTCTCGGCCACCCGCCGCGAATCCGTCGAAGCCTGATCGGCGAGAGGCGAGACGATGACCACCATCACCAAGACTCCCGGCACCAAGCCCCTCTCCGCGGGCCGCGCGCCGGAACCCAAGCGCGACCTCAAGATCGCCACCGGCCTGTCGCACGTCGCCCTGGTCGCGTGGGCCCTGATCACGGCCGGCCCGCTGCTGTGGGTGCTGCTCGCGTCGTTCAAGAGCAACACCGAGATCTTCCTGGGCAAGCCGTTCGCGCTGCCCAACTCGTTCTCGTTCGACACGTACGTCAACGCGTGGAGCGACGCCCACATCGGGCGCTACTTCATCAACAGCGTCTTCGTGGTCGTCATCAGCACGGCCGGCACGATGCTGCTGGGCGCGATGGCGGCGTACGTGCTGGCCCGCTACAAGTTCCCGGGTAACCGCGCGATCTATTACCTCTTCGTCTCGGGCCTGGCCTTCCCGACGTTCATGGCGCTGGCGCCGCTGTTCTACATCCTCAAGGGGATCGGGCTGCTGGGCTCGTTCACCGGCCTGATCCTGGTGTACATCGCGTACTCGCTGCCCTTCACGATCTTCTTCCTGGCCGCGTTCTTCAAGAGCCTGCCGTACGAGATCGAGGAAGCGGCCACCGTCGACGGCGCGTCCCACATCCGCAAGTTCTTCCAGATCATGATGCCGATGGCGCGCTCCGGCCTGGTCAGCATCACGATCTTCAACATCGTCGGCCAGTGGAACCAGTACCTGCTGCCGGTGGTCATCATGAGCGGCCCCGGCGCCGACCAGAAACTGCTGCTGACCCAGGGCATCGCCCAGATCAGCGTGTCGGCCGGCTACCAGGCCGAGTGGTCGACCCTCTTCGCCGCCCTGGTCCTCACGATCCTCCCGATGATCATTGTGTACGCGATCTTCCAGCGCCAGATCCAGGCCGGCCTCACGGCCGGCGCCGTCAAGTAACACGCACACGCTTGATGCCCCGGGCGACCTGCCGCCCGGGGCATCATCATGTTCAGCGGGCGTGGCGGTGCACGCCGGTGGAGTTGGCGTAGAAGACCCACCGGGAGTCACCCTGCACGTCGTGCACCCGTTGCCCGGCGTAGGACGCGGTGGAACGCCCCACGTACCGGATGACGCACTGCTTGTCCTCGCCGCCTTCACGCACGCAATCCGACCACACGAGGTTCCGGCCGTCGAAGGACACGGAGGTCACCCTGCGGTCCGGCACGACGCGGTGGGTGGTCGTGGCGCCCAGCCCGGCTCGTGAGCGCACCGATCCGTTGCGCAGTCTGTCGCCCGTCGGCGCCATTCGGCTGGGGGGATGCCGAGGACGCGGCGGAAGGTGGCGGCGAAGGCTACGCCCGAGGTGTAGCCGACTCGGGCGGCCACGGCCGCGACCGTGAGGCGTTCGTCGCGGAGGAGGCGGCGGGCCTGGTGCAGGCGCAATGATTGCAGGTAGCGCATCGGTGGCTCGCCCACGGTGGTGGCGAAGCGGCCCGTGAAGGCGGTCCGGGACAAGCCCGCCACCGCGGCCAGGGAGGCCAGCGTCCAGGGGCGGGCGGGGTCGGTGTGCAGCGCGCCCAGGGCGGCGGCCAGGTGGGGGTCGGCCAGACCGGCGAGCCAGCCCGGGTGGTCGGTCAGCGGGCCGTGTTCGCGCAGTACGCGGGTGACCAGCGCGTCGGACAGGCGGGCCATGACGATGTCGCTGCCGGGGCCGGCGTCGAACGCCTCCTGGCGGAGCACCTCGACGTACGGTGCCAGCCAGGCCGGCGGGCGGCCGTCCGTGCCGGGCACGAAGAGCACCGGAGGCAGGCCGCGCAGCGCCGGATGGTCCGGGTCGCCGGCGATGAACGCTCCACACACGATGGTGACCGCGACCTGCGGTCCACCACCGCGCAGGCGGGCGCCCGGGGTGCGGGCAGCCATCTCGAAACCGGAGATCGCCGTGGCGGCGCGCCCGCTGCGCAGCTCATGGTCATCGCCCCGCGGCAGGATCACCGTGTCGCCGGCCGTCAGCGGAATCACGGAGCTGCCGGCCGGTGGGGCTTCGGAGCCGGTGGGCGGCGGGGTCACGGAGTCGCTGGCCGGTGGGGCTGCGGAGCGGCCGGGCGACGGGGTCACGCCGCCCGTCATGGGGGTTGCCGAGCCGCCGAGCAGCGGGTTGGCCAAGCCACCGGGCAGCGGTGTTGTGGGGCTGTCGGTCAGTGGCCGCGCGGCGCCGCCGGTCAGTGGGGTTGCGGCGCTGCTGGGGAGGACCAGGTCGCAGGCGCCGGCGGTGATCAGGTGGACGCCGCGCAAGCCGGGGCGGTTGAAGACGAGGCGGAACGGGGTGCCCATCTCGATCCAGCGGTAGGCGGCGCTGGCGAAGCTGATTTCGCGCAGCACCGAGCCCAGGACGTCCGGTGTGGTCTGCGGGACGAACACACATGGATTGTCCCGCTGTCCGTTCCTAGCGTCGAGGTATGAGAGATGTGCTGGTCACGGGATCAACGGGGATCGGCGGCGCGGTCGCGGCCGCGCTGGGGGAGAGGGCGCTGACAGTCGGGCGGCACGGGATGATCCGGGCCGATCTGAGTTTGCTCAGCGAGACCGCGTGGGTCGCCGACCAGGTGAGCGGCCGGCCGGCGGCGATCGTGTGCTGCGCGGGCGTGTTCACGCTGCGCGCCGAGCACACCAGCGAGGGGCTGGAGCGGGCCTTCGTGCTCAACTATCTGTCGCGCTATCTGCTCATACGAAAGCTGTTGCCCCGGCGGGTGGTGCTGGTGGCCAACGCCGGGCGCTACGGCGACACGCTGGGGCCGATGGACGACCTGAACCTGCGGCGCGGCGGCCGGGGTCTGCGGATCGCGGGCCGGACCCAGTTCGCCTGCGACGCTTTTGCCGTGGAACTGGCCGAGCGGCAGCCGGAGATCGCCGTGAGCTGTGTCTTTCCCGGCTTGGTGAAGACCCGCGTCTTCCGGGATGCGCCGGGTGTTCCGGCACCGCTGCGGTTCGTGCTGAACGCCGTGCAGCAGCGGGTCGGCACCGACCCGGTGCGGGCGGCCCAGACACCGGTGGCGCTGGCCGTGAACGGGCGGGAGCCGGGCTTCTACGGCCCCGACGGAGTCCGGCTGCCCGGGCCGGACGTGCAGCGTCGGCGGGAGCTGTGGAAAGCGAGCGAGGAACTAGTGGGGGACTGGCTGCCCTAGCCCCAGACCTCCTCGGCGGTCTCGACGATCAGGGCCAGCTTGGCCACCTCTTCGTCGTAGGTGAGGACGTTGCCCTCGACCGTGGACGAGAAGCCGCACTGGGGGGACAGGCACAGCTGCTCGAGCGGGACGTAGCGGGCGGCCTCGTCGATGCGGCGCTTCAGGGCGTCCTTGGTCTCGAGGGCGCCGCGCTTGGTGGTGACCAGGCCCAGCACGACCTGTTTGCCGGGCGGGACGAAGCGTAGCGGGGCGAAGTCGCCGGAGCGCTCGTCGTCGTACTCGAGGAAGAAACCGTCGACGGCCAGCTCGCTGAACAGGGCCTCGGCCACGAAGTCGTAGCCGCCCTCGGCCGTCCAGGACGAGCGGAAGTTGCCCCGGCACATGTGCGTGGTGACGGCCAGGCCCTCGGGGCGGTCGGCGATCGCCGCGTTGATCTGGCGGATGTAGCGCAGGTGCTGGTGTTCGGCGTCGTCGCCGCGCTCGGTCAGCAGGCGGCGCTGGGCCGGGTCGTTGAGATAGGCCAGGCTGGTGTCGTCGAGCTGCAGATAGCGGCAGCCCAGACCGGCGACGCGGCGCACCTGCTCGGCGTACGCGGCGCTGAGGTCGGCCCAGAACTGGTCGTGGTCGGGATACACAGCGGGATCGATCGCGGCCCGGCCGCCGCGGTAGTGGACCATGCTGGGCGACGGGATGGTCAGCTTGGCCCTGACGCCCTCGTCCACGATGGACTGCAGGTAGGCGAAGTCGTCGCCGAAGATGGTCTCGGTCAGCCGGATCGGCGCGTCGACGGCCAGCGCGGCCGACTCGAAGTCGATGTTGCCCTCGGCGTTGCGGAAGTGGACCTGGATCTTTTCGTCGGTCGGGTGGATGCCACCGAGGCGGTAGATGAAGTCCATGTGCCACGACGTGCGGCGGAACTCGCCGTCGGTGGCCGAGCGCAGGCCCACGTCGCGCTGCATGCGCACGACGTCGCGGATGGCCGCGTCTTCGGTGGCGCGCAACTCGTCGGCGTCGATCTCGCCGGTGGCGCGCCGCTCGCGCGCCTCGAGCAGGCGGGCCGGGCGGAGCAGACTGCCGACGTGGTCGGCCCGGAACGGTGGCGTCTCGCGCAGCGTCATGGCCTCACCGTAACGCTTCCGAACGCCTCACCGCGGTTGAGCTGATCGATGAGTTTGAGTACGGCCGGTGGGCCGCCGTTGGCGTCGAGCCATCGGCTGACCCGGCACCCGGCCCGGGAGTAGACCTGTTGGTCGGCGCTCGCGGCTTTCAGCCAGGCCGGCAGGGTCTCGGGCAGTGGGCCGGCGTCGACCGGCCCGGCGCAGCGCTCGCCCAGGTAGCGCGGATCGTCGGAGACGACGACGGCGAGACCCTCGTCGAACCACTGCGGCACCTCGCCGTCGAGCCGCTCGTGCAGCTCGACGTGGGACATCTCGTGGGAAGCGATGACGGCGTCGAGCCCGCGTGGCGAGAGCATGACGGCGCGGTTGAGGATGGCGATGCCCTTCTCGCCGCCGCCCCCGATCCGGTCGTAGCAGTCGTCGGTGAAGCAGGCGACCAGGCGCGGGTCGGACTCGCGGCCGCCGTAGAAATCGGCGACGCGGCGGCGGGCGTCGGCCACGAGCGTGGTCAGCTGGTCGCGCTGGGCCGCGGTGAGACCCCGCTCGCTCCAGAGGCCGTCTTGCACGCGCGTCAGCCCGTAGCAGCCGGGACAGGTGGTCGCGGCGGCCGACGGGTAGGCGAAGGCCAGCCCGCCGACGATCGCCGCCAGCAGAACCACCACACTGGTTGCCATCCACCGTTTTCTCACCCGGCAAGTGTGGCGGGGCCGCCGCCGGAGCACATCGGACTACGGTCTGAGATCGGCGGGCGCCGCAAGATCGACCCGGGCGCCGCGTACGGTCATGATTTGCGCCTCGGTCGGACGTCGCGGCCGAGGGAGAGGTGGCGCGCGAAGGCCGCGTACGCCGAAGGGTTGTGCAACGCCGCGGCCGTGGGCGTGCGGTCGTAGCGGGTGGGCCAGCGTGGGTCGTCGCGGGTGTGCGGCACGCGCAGGCGGTCGGCCTCGGCGTCGGAGACATACCACTCGGGGGCAGGGCCGAGGGCGGCTGGAGCGAGGGCGACTGGAGCGAGGGCGACTGTGCCGAGGGCGACTGTGCCGAGGCGGCCGGATCGACGGCCCGGACCGCCTCGTGCAGCAGCAGCGCGGCCCGCTCGGCCGGCGTGATGGTGGTCGCCTTCTCGGCCGCGCCGGCCATCGGGGCCACGTGGAAGTGGCTGGACAGCGCGGTCGCGAGGAGCGGGTCGAACGGCACGGTGAGGTGCCGCACGGCGTCGGTGATCCAGACCAGCACCTGGGCCTTGGCCTTCCCGGCCGGCAGCAGTTCGACCAGGCCGGGCCAGTCGTCCTGGATGCCGCGCGGCGGTCCGTCCACCCGAAGCTCTCCGCCGGGGTCGACGACGTGCACATAGTCGCCGCCCCGGAACAAGTAGCCGTCGACGGCCGCGTCGATGCCCGTGGTGAACGGCCCCGGCAGGCCCTCGATGCCGGCCGTGGGCCGGGGATAGCCGGGCCCGACCGGCGCGGAGGGCCGCCCGAAGCCCAGCCCGGCGATGTCGTGGACCCCGTCGTCGGCCCGGCGGCGGGCATGGTTGTAGATGGCGTAGTGGTGCCGCTACGTAATGGCGCTCGGTCGATCTGCTGAAGAGTGTGGGCCGATCGTCGCGCCGAATCCCCCAAGCCCGTGGACAGGGGGCTGATCTCGGGCAAGGCTGGGCAGGTGACTGAGATCTACACCGCCGACGCGGACCGTTACGCATCCATGGAGTACCGCCGCACCGGCCGCTCGGGGCTGAAGCTGCCGGTGGTGTCGCTGGGGCTGTGGCACAACTTCGGCGACGACCGGCCGCTCGAGACCCAGCGGGCCATCCTGCGCCGCGCCTTCGACCTGGGCATCACGCACTTCGACCTGGCCAACAACTACGGGCCCCCGTACGGTTCGGCCGAGAGCAACTTCGGGCGGGTGCTGGCCACCGATTTCGCCCCGTACCGCGACGAGCTCGTCATTTCGACCAAGGCTGGGTACGACATGTGGCCCGGCCCGTACGGCGACTGGGGCTCGCGCAAGTACCTGACGGCGTCGCTCGACCAGTCCTTGAAGCGGATGGGCCTGGACTACGTCGACGTCTTCTATTCGCACCGGCACGACCCGGAGACGCCGATCGAGGAGACGATGGGCGCGCTGGCCGCCGCCGTCAAGGCGGGCAAGGCCCTGTACGCGGGCATCTCGTCGTACTCGCCGGAGAAGACGGCCGAGGCCGCGGTCATCCTGCGCGAGCTCGGCACGCCCCTGCTGATCAGCCAGCCGTCGTACTCGATGCTGAACCGCTGGATCGAGGGCGGCCTGCTCGACCGGTTGGAGCGGGACGGCGCCGGCTGCATCGCGTTCTCGCCGCTGGCCCAGGGCATGCTCACCGACCGTTACCTCAACGGCGTGCCCGAGGGCTCGCGCGCGACCGAGGACAAGTCGCTGACCCCGGACTGGATCAACGACGAGAACCTGGGCAAGATCCGGGCGCTCGACGAGATCGCCCGGCGCCGCGGTCAGTCGCTGGCCCAGATGGCCATCGCCTGGGCCCTGCGCGACCCGCGGATGACCTCGGTCGTGCTCGGCGCGAGCAGCGTGGCCCAGCTCGAGAACAACGTGGCCGCGGTGGGCAACCTGAGATTCACGGCCGACGAGCTGGCCGAGATCGACAAGTACGCCACCGAGTCGGGCATCAACCTCTGGGCTCGCTCCAGCGACTCCTAGGCGAGCAGGGCCTCGCGCATCTCTTTGCCCGGGTTGAAGCCGCCGACGACCTGGGGCGACTGGGGGTCGTAGACGTCGACGGTGTGGTTGCGGCGCATAAGCTCACGAACCGGCTGCGGCAGCGGCGGTTCGTCGCTCATCGCGCCGCGCAGGTCGCGGGCCGCGCCGATCAACCGGTGGGCCAGGGTCGCGCCGTCGGTGTCGGGGCGGACGCGGGCGAACTCCCAGCCGTCGATCGTGAGGTCGAGGATCTCGAGGATGTGGGCCAGCAGCGGGGCCGGGTCGGTCTGCTTGGCCGCCCGCTTGGCCTCCGCGCTGATCACCGCGGCGGCCGCGCTGACCTGGATGTACGGGTGCAGGCGGCATGGCAGCTCGAACAGCGGCCAGCGCAGGCTGCCCCGCGCCGCCGCGAACAACGAGCGGTAGTCGGCCCGGTCGAAGGCGTACGGCGCCTGGGCCCGGACGGCGGCGTATGCGTCATCGGCGAACTCGCGCAGGATGGCGGCCGCCGCGACCACGCCCTCGTCGCCGCTCAGCAACGGGATCACGGCCTCGGCCTGCTCGCGGAACGACTGCGGCAGGTGTGGCCCGAACCGCCCCCGCACGTCGTCGACCAGCGCCTGACCAGCGGCGGGATCCTTCTGCCGCCCGGAGCCGAGCCGGAACCACCGCATGTCGCCTCGCTTGGTCATCGCCGGAAATCGCGGCAATGTTAGTCGATCCGCCGGGTTTTCCGGTGCTGTGTGGGTAGGAGAATTCTGTGGGGGCGCGAGGCCCCCGTACGGGAAGAAGGTTTTGATCATGCAGAGTCGCCGCATCGGTGACGTGACGGTCGGCGCGATCGGGCTCGGCGGCATGCCGATGTCGATCGAGGGCCGGCCCGACGAGGAGCGGTCGATCCGCACGATCCACGCCGCGCTCGACGCGGGCATCACGCTGATCGACACCGCGGACGCTTATCACATCGGCGCCGACGAGGTCGGCCACAACGAGTCGCTGATCGCCCGCGCGCTGGCCACCTATGGCGGGGACACGTCGGGCGTGCTGGTCGCGACCAAGGGCGGGCACCTGCGCCCGGGCGACGGCAGCTGGACGGTGAACGGCTCGCCGGACTACCTGCGGCAGGCCTGCGAGGCCTCGCTCAAGCGGCTCGGTGTCGAGGCGATCGGGCTGTACCAATACCACCGGCCCGACCCGAAGACCGACTACGCCGACGCCGTCGGCGCGATCCGTGACCTGCTCGACGCGGGCAAGATCCGGATGGCCGGCATCTCGAACGCGAACCCGGACCAGATCCGCCAGGCGCAAGAGATCCTGGGCGGCCGGCTGGTCTCGGTGCAGAACCAGTTCTCGCCGGCGTTCCTGTCGTCCGAGCCCGAGCTGCGGCTCTGCGACGAGCTGGGCATCGCCTTCCTGCCCTGGTCGCCGCTGGGCGGCATCAGCAAGGCGTCCGAGCTGGGTGGTCAGGCCGAGAAGTTCGCCTCGGTGGCCGAGCGTTACGGGGTCAGCCCGCAGCGCGTCTGCCTGGCCTGGCACCTGGCCAAGTCGCCGGTGGTGGTGCCGATCCCCGGGGCCAGCCGCCCCGAGACCATCCGTGACTCGGCCGAGGCGGCCGAGCTGAAGCTGACCGCCGACGACCTGGCCGAACTGGGTGTCTGACGGTTGCAATTCGGTGCGCTGTGCCCGACTTCTCCGATTCGGTGACCTCGGTGACGACTGGATCCTTCGAACGCGGCCCTCGGGGCTGCCATCTCGAGGGGGAGTCGCATGGGATCGTCGGAGGAGCCGGGACAGCGGCACGGACTGATCGGGCGGATCGCGGACCTGCGGGTCAGCACCAAGATCTTGACGTCGGTGCTGGTCGTGGCCGCGCTGGGCACGGGTGTGTCCTCGTTCGCCGTGGTGAAGATGGCGCACATCAACCAGAACACCAATGAGGTCTACACCGGCAGCCTCCAGCTCGAGACGATCGCCGAGATGCGCAACGCGTTCAACCGGGTCCGCATCGACTCGCTCAACCACTTCATCACCACCGACAACGCGACCGAGGCCGAGGCCGAGGCGGCCATCACCAAAGACCTGAAGGCGCTGTCCGAGGCCGAGGCCCGCTACAAGTCGTTCGAGCTCGGCCCGGTCCGCGTCGAGGCGCTGGCCAAGTTCGACAAAGCCTGGTCGACATACGTCGACGTGCTCAACAACCGGCTGCTGCCGCTGAGCCGGGCCGACAAGAAGGCCCAGGTCGCGGCCATCCGCAAGGCCGAGATCGACCCGGTGGTGGCCCAGGCCCGCGAGGCCATGGACACCCTGTCGACGCAGACGATCACCAATTCGCAGAAGGAGCAGGCCGAGGCGGCGGCGGCCTACAAGAACGCCCGTACGCTGATCATCGCCCTCATCATCGCCGGCCTGCTGCTCGGCGTGGGCCTGGCCATCGGCGTGGCCCGCCTGATCACCAAGCCGCTGGCCCGGGCCGTGCAGGTGCTGACGGCGATCCGCGACGGCGACCTGACCGTCCGCACCGGCATGCACGGCAAGGACGAGGTCGGCCGGCTGGGCGAGGCCCTGGACACCTCGACCGAGTCGATGGCGATGATGGTGCGCCAGGTCGCCGACAACGCGCACCACGTCGCGGCCGCCTCCGAGGAGCTCTCGGCCGTCTCGGTGCAGATGTCCTCGGCCGCCGAGGAGACGTCGGCCCAGGCCGGCACGGTCTCGTCGGCCGCCGGCATGGTGTCGCAGAACGTGCAGACCGTGGCGGCCGGCGCCGACGAGATGGGCGTGGCCATCCGCGAGATCGCGACCAGCGCCACCCAGGCCGCGTCGGTCTCGGCCGAGGCCGCGCGGACCGCCGACAAGACCAACGAGATCGTGGCCCAGCTCGGCCGCTCCTCGGCCGAGATCAGCAGCGTGGTGCAGCTCATCACGGCCATCGCCGGTCAGACCAACCTGCTCGCGCTGAACGCCACCATCGAGGCGGCCCGGGCCGGCGAGATGGGCAAGGGCTTCGCGGTCGTCGCCTCCGAGGTCAAGGACCTCGCGCAGGAGACCGCCCGGGCCACCGACGACATCTCGCGCCGGATCGCCACCATCCAGTCCGAGACCGAGCAGGCCGTGGTCGCGATCGGCGAGATCACCGAGGTCACCGCCCGGATCAACGACCACGCCGCCACCATCGCGGCCGCGGTCGAGGAGCAGACCGCCACCACCAACGAGATGTCCCGCAGCGTGGCCGAGGCGTCCACCAGCGCCAACGACATCGCCGGGAACATCGCGGGCGTGGCCCAGGCCGCGGACGCCACCGCGACCGGCGCGACCGAGACCCAGGCGACCGCGCAGGAACTGGCCCGGATGGCCGAGGAGCTGCACCAGACCATCTCGGTCTACCGAGTCTGACGAGTCACTTGTCGAAGCTCGCGTAGTACGAGGCAGCCATGTCCTTGTCGCCGTGGCCGAGCTCGGCCGCACGACGGAAGCGTTCGGCCCCGGCCTCGGCCAGGTCGAGGCGGACGCCGTGCTGCCGGCCGGCCGCGGCGATGAGGCGTGCGTCCTTCTCGGCCGTGGTCACGGCGAAGCTGGCCGGCGACAACTGGTCGCCCCGCACGAGGCCGACCTTGCCCCGCAGATAGCCGTTGTCGAGCGGGCCGCCCGCGATGAGCTCGAGGAACTTGTCGGGGTCGACCCCGAGGGCCTCGGCCAGCGAGAGGGTCTCGGCGCCGGCGTGGGTGAGGGCCAGGACCCAGCTGTTGGCGACCAGCTTGAGGCGGGTGGCCGCGCCGGGGCTCTCGAGCCAGACCGTACGGGCCCCGACTGCCTCGAAGACCGGCGTGACGATGTCACGCCGGTCTTCGGCGCCTGCGGCGAGCACGGTGAGCTGGCCGGCCTCGGCCGGTTGCCGTGTTCCCAGTACGGGCGCGTCGTAGAAGGCGAGGCCGTGCTCGGCAGCCGCGGCGGCCAGCGCGTCCACGTCCTCCAGGCTGACCGTCGTCGACTGGACCCAGGCGGCGCCGGTCTTCACGGCCGGGAAAGCCTCGCGCATGACGTCGCGGACGGCGGCGCCGTCGTAGAGCATGGTGAGCACCACGTCGGCGTCCCGCACGGCCTCGGCCGGGCTCGGAGCGACCACGGCGCCGTCGTCCGCCAGCGGCTCGGCCTTGTCGGCGCTGCGGTTCCAGACGCGGACGGTGTGTCCGGCCTTGATCAGGTTTCGGGCCATCGCGGCGCCCATGATGCCGGTGCCCAGCACGCCCACAGTCAGAGTCATGGCCCTTATCTTCCCCGGCCCGAAAGTGTCGTACCCCCGGGACAGAATGGTGAGGTGCTGACAGCGGTGGTGGCAGAGGCGGGCGGTCGAGGGGGCCGTCTGCAAGACCTGCATGCCGATGGCACTGCGGCCGGGCCGGTGCGGCCGGTCGGCGACCTGGCGGGGGCGATCGGCGAACGGGAAGCCGCCGATCACCCCCGCTGGGTCTGGCCGGCCACGGCCGATGTCTATCCGGGGCTGCTGCGGGCCGGGGTGCGGGTGGCCCGCTGCCACGATCTCGAGCTGACCGAGGCGCTGCTCTCCGGTCACGCCGGGCGCTGGGGTGAGCCGCGCTCGCCCGCCGCCGCGTATGCCCGCCGGCACGGGTTGCCCGTTCCGGCTGATCCACCGCCGCGCATCGCCGAGCCGCCCGGGTTCGCTCAGGCGGCGCTGTTCGAGTCGGCGGGTTCGCCGGTGGCGGCCGTCGAGCTCGATGTCGTACGCGAGGTGTACGCCGACCAGGTCGCCCGCCTGGGCCGCACCGAGCATCCGGGCCGGTTCCGGCTGCTGGTCGCGGCCGAGTCGGCCGGGGCGCTGGTCGGGGCCGAGATGGGCCACGCCGGCCTGCCCTGGCGGGCCGACCTGCACGACGAACAGCTGCGCGAGCTGCTCGGCCCGCCCCAGCCGGTCGGGCCGCCGCGCCGGCTGGCCGAGCTGACGGCCGAGATCAACGCCGCCTTCGGGGCCTGGGGGCTGCACCCCGACTCGCCGGCCGAGGTCGTGCGGGCCTTCGCCCGGGCCGGCATCGACATCCCGAACACGCGGGCCTGGGTGCTCAAGTCGGTCGACCACCCGGCCGTGCGGCCGCTGCTCGAATACAAAGAGCTCTACCGCATCTGGACGGCGCACGGCTGGGCCTGGTGCGACTCGTGGGTGATCAACGGGCGGTTCCGGCCCGAGTACGTGCCGGGCGGCGTGGTCAGCGGCCGCTGGGCGACCCGGGGCGGCGGCGCCTTGCAGGTGCCCAAGTCGGTGCGGCGGGCCGTGGTGGCCGACCCGGGGTGGCGCTTCGTGGTGGCCGACGCGGGCCAGTTGGAACCGCGGGTGCTCGCGGCGGTGTCGGGGGACAGGCGACTGGCGGCGGCGGGGGCGGCCGGTGATCTCTATGCCGCGCTGGCCACCGACTCGTTCGACGGTGACCGGGCCAAAGCCAAGATCGCGTTGCTCGGGGCCATGTACGGGCAGACGGGTGGCGCGGCGATTCCGGCGCTGGCCGTGCTGCGTCAGAGTTATCCGACCGCGTTCGAGTTCGTCGAGCAGGCGGCGCGGGTCGGTGAGGCGGGCGGGCTGGTCCGCTCCTGGCTGGGCCGCACCTGCCCGCCGTCGTCGGCCTCGTTGCGCGACGCCGGCCTCGACCCGCCGGAAGAGGCGGCCGAGCCCGTGGGCGCCTCCGGACGGGCGCGGGGGCGCTTCACCCGCAACTTCGTCGTGCAGGCGACGGCCGCCGAGTGGGCGTTGGTGCTGCTCGCGACCCTGCGCACTGCTCTGGAGGGCAGCAAGGCGGAAATGGTGCTTTTTGTGCACGATGAGGTAGTCGTGCACTGCCCGGTGGAGGAGGCCGAGCGGGTCGTGGCGGCCGTGCAGGAGAGCGCCGTGATGGCCGGTCGGCTGCTGTTCGGCGACACGGCCGTCCGGTTCCCGCTCGACGTGGCCGTCGTTGAGGCCTACGCCGACGCCAAGTAACTCGGCATCCTGATCCGACACGCGCCCCCGGCCTGCCGTGCCCCCGGCCTGCCGTGCCCCCGGCCTGCCGTGCGCCCCCGGCCTGCCGTGCCCCCGGCCTGCCGTGCCCCCGGCCTGCCGTGCGCCCCCGGCCTGCCGTGCGCCTCGGCCCGCCGCGCGTCCGGCTGCCGTGCGGCACCGGCGGGCGTGCTCGCTTACGGCGGGGGCTCCGGCCTTGGACGTCTCACCTCTTGGGCCTCGTACGCGGGGGTGAAATGAAAATCGGGTAAGTTTGTTTGTCCGAAGCGAGAGGCGCTGCAACGGGGTGACACCCGCCACGCTCGCTCGGTGGAAACCGACCAAGGGCGCCTCCGTTGTACCGGAGGTGGTCGGTGTGGAAACAACCAGCATGTCCAGAATCGATGAGCTGAAGCGCCTGCTCAGCGAGCGGATCGTGGTGCTCGACGGCGCCTGGGGCACGATGCTGCAGGGCGCGAAGCTGCAACCCGAGGACTATCGCGGTGAGCTGATCGGCCCCGACCATCCGCAGGACGTCACGGGCGACCCCGACCTGCTGATCCTGACCCGGCCCGATGTGATCCTCGACGTCCATCGACAGTATCTGGCGGCCGGGGCTGACATCACCACCACCAACACGTTCACCGCGACGAGCATCGCCCAGGCCGACTACGGCCTGGAGTCGTACGTCAAGGAAATGAACATCCGCGGCGCGCAACTGGCCCGTCAGGCCGCCGACGAGGCCGGCGGCAAGTTCGTGGCCGGCTCGATCGGCCCGCTCAACGTGACGCTGTCGCTGTCGCCCAAGGTCGACGACCCGGCCTACCGCGCGGTCACGTTCGACCAGGTCAAGGCGTCGTACGCCGAGCAGATCGCGGCCCTGGCCGAGGGCGGCGTCGACCTGCTGCTGATCGAGACGATCTTCGACACGCTCAACGCCAAGGCCGCCATCGCCGCCGCCCGCGAGGTGGCGCCGCACCTGCCGCTGTGGATCTCGGTGACGATCGTCGACCTGTCCGGCCGCACGCTCAGCGGGCAGACCGTCGAGGCGTTCTGGCGCTCCATCGAGCGGGCGAAGCCGCTGATCGTCGGGGTCAACTGCGCGCTCGGCGCGACCGAGGCGCGGCCCCACGTGGCCGAGCTGGCCCGCCTGTCGGACGTCTACGTGGCCGCCCACCCCAACGCGGGGCTGCCCAACGCGTTCGGCGGCTACGACGAGACCCCCGATCAGACCGGCGCCCTGCTCGGCGAGTTCGCCTCGGCCGGCCTGGTCAACATCGCCGGCGGTTGCTGCGGCACGACACCCGCGCATATTGGACAAATCGCCCAGGCGGTGCGGGCCTTCAAACCGCGCGAGATCAACCCGCCGGCCGAGACGACCCGGTTCAGCGGCCTCGAGCCGTTCGCGATCGGCCCCGACACCGGCTTCGTCATGATCGGCGAGCGGACCAACGTCACCGGCTCGGCCAAGTTCCGCCGGCTCATCGAGGCCGACAACTACCAGGGCGCGGTCGACGTCGCGCTCGACCAGGTGCGCGGCGGGGCCAACCTGCTCGACGTCAACATGGACGCCGACCTGCTCGACAGCGAGCAGGCGATGACCACGTTCCTCAACCTCATCGCCACCGAGCCCGAGGTCGCCCGGATCCCGGTCATGATCGACAGTTCCAAGTGGACTGTGCTCGAGGCCGGCCTCAAGTGTGTGCAGGGCAAGGGCGTGGTCAACTCGATCAGCCTCAAGGAGGGCGAGGAGCAGTTCCTGGCCCAGGCCCGCCGCATCCGCGACTTCGGCGCCGGCGTGGTCGTGATGGCGTTCGACGAGCAGGGCCAGGCCGACACCCGCGACCGCAAGGTCGAGATCTGCGGCCGGGCCTACGACCTGCTGGTCAACGAGGCCGGGTTCGCCCCCGACGACATCATCTTCGACCCCAACGTGCTGGCCGTGGCCACCGGCATCGCCGAGCACAACGGCTACGCCAAGGCGTTCATCGAGGCCCTGCCGCTGATCAAGGAGCGCTGCCCGGGCGCGCGGACCAGCGGCGGCATCTCCAACCTGTCGTTCTCGTTCCGCGGCAACGATGTGGTCCGCGAGGCCATGCACTCGGCGTTCCTGTACTACGCGGTGCAGGCCGGGCTCGACATGGGCATCGTCAACGCCGGCCAGCTCGCGGTCTACCAGGACATCCCGGCCGAGCTGCTCGAACTGGTCGAGGACGTGCTCTTCGACCGCCGGCCCGACGCCACCGACCGGCTCGTGACGTTCGCGTCCACCGTCACCGGCAAGGGCAAGCAGCGCGAGGTCGACCTGTCGTGGCGCGAGACCCCGGTCTCCGAGCGTCTCTCGTACGCGCTGGTCCACGGCATCGTCGACTTCATCGAGGAGGACACCGAGGAGGCCCGCCTCGCAAAGGCCCGGCCGCTCGAGGTGATCGAGGGCCCGCTGATGGACGGCATGAAGATCGTCGGCGACCTCTTCGGCTCGGGCAAGATGTTCCTGCCCCAGGTGGTCAAGAGCGCCCGCGTCATGAAGCGTTCGGTGGCCTACCTCGAGCCGTTCATGGAGGCCGAGAAGGAGCAGGCGCGCCTGGAGGGCCGGATCGAGACCAGCCGGGGCCAGGGCAAGGTCGTGCTGGCCACGGTCAAGGGCGACGTCCACGACATCGGCAAGAACATCGTCGGCGTGGTGCTGGGCTGCAACAACTACGAGGTGATCGACCTCGGCGTGATGGTGCCGGCCGCCAAGATCCTCGACACCGCGGTCAGCGAGGGCGCCGACTTCGTCGGGCTGTCCGGCCTGATCACCCCGTCGCTCGACGAGATGGTCGCGGTCGGGGCCGAGATGCAGCGCCGCGGGCTCAAGCTGCCGCTGCTCATCGGCGGCGCCACCACGTCCAAGCAGCACACGGCCGTGCGCATCGCCCCCGCCTACGACGGCTCGACCGTCCACGTGCTCGACGCCAGCCGGGTCGTCGGCGTGGTCAGCGACCTGCTCGAACCGGCCCGGGCCGAGAAGCTCGACACCGCGAACCGGGCCGACCAGGAGAGGCTGCGCGAGCAGCACGCCAACCGGCACGCCCAGCCGATGCTCACCGTCGAGCAGGCGCGGGCCAACCGCGAGCAGGTCGACTTCACCGACCTGCCCACGCCCGCCTTCACCGGCGTCCGTGACGTGCGCCCGAGCATCGCCGAGCTGCGCGAGATGATCGACTGGCAGTTCCTGTTCCTGGCCTGGGAGCTCAAGGGCAAGTACCCGGCCATCCTGGAGCAGCCGGTGGCGCGCGAGCTGTTCGACGACGCCAACGAGCTGCTCGACCAGATCATCGCCGACGGCTCGTTCGAGGCGCGCGGCCGCTACGCGTTCTGGCCCGCGCACAGCGAGGGCGACGACATCGTGCTCGGCAACGGGTACAAGTTCCCGATGCTGCGCCAGCAGACCCAGAAGCCGGCCGGCCGGGCCAACCGCTGCCTGGCCGACTACATCGCGCCTGCGCCTTCCCGCGGCGGAGAACAGAAAGAAACCGATTGGGACGGCGACCACCTGGGCGGCTTCGCGGTCGGCATCCACGGCGCGGCCGAGCTGGCCGCCAAATACGAAGCAGACAACGACGACTACCGCGCGATCATGGTGAAGGCGCTGGCCGACCGTCTGGCCGAGGCGTTCGCCGAACACCTGCACCTGCAGGCCCGGCGCGACTGGTTCGAGCCCGGCTCCGAGCCCGACCTGGCCGACCTGCACGCCGAGCGGTTCCGGGGCATCCGGCCCGCGCTGGGCTACCCGGCCAGCCCCGACCACAGCGAGAAGAAAGACCTGTTCGAGCTGCTGGGGACGGCCGAGATCGGGATCGGGCTGACCGAGTCGTTCGCGATGACCCCGGCCGCCGCCGTCAGCGGTCTGATCTTCGCCCACCCCGGGTCGCGCTACTTCACGGTCGGCCGGCTCGGGAAGGACCAGATCGCCGACTACGCCGTCCGCCGCGGGATGCCGCAGGAAGAGGTCGAGCGTTGGCTGCGTCCCAACCTGGCCTACGAGATCGACTGATCGGGCATGATCGTCGGGTGACTTCCGTCGATCTTCGAGAAACGACCGGTGTCGACGCCCTGCTGGCCCGGGCCCGCGACGGCATGCGACGGTTCGACCCGCACGAGACGCGGGCGGCCGTCGCGGCCGGCGCGCTGCTCATCGACACGCGCACCGATGGGCAGCGGGCTCAGCAGGGCTCGCTGCCGGGCGCGATCGTCATCGACCGTACGGTGATGGAGTGGCGGCTCGACCCGCAGTCGCCGCACCGCATCCCGGAGGCGACCGACGCCGACCGCGTGATCATCGTGGTCTGCCGGCAGGGCTACAGCTCCAGCCTGGCCGCCGCCTCGCTGCGCGCGCTCGGGCTGCGCAACGCGACCGACCTGGCCGGCGGGTTCGAGGCGTGGGTGGCCGCGGGCCTGCCGACGACCACCGGCCCCGAGGACGTGCGTTTCTGATGCCACTGCTCTTCTCGTACGGAACCCTGCGCGACCCGGCCGTCCAAGAGGCCAATTTCGGCCGTACGCTGCCCGGGCGCGACGACAGCATCGTGGGCTACCGGCTCGACGTCCTGGAGATCGCCGACGCCGAGGTGGTGGCCCTCAGCGGCCAGTCCCACCACCCGATCCTGGTCGCCACCGGCTCGCCCGCCGACACGGTCGACGGCTCGGTCCTCGAACTCACCGACGACGAGCTGCGCCGCGCCGACGACTACGAGGTCGACGACTACCACCGCGTCCAGGTGCCCCTGGTCTCGGGCGGCACCGCCTGGGTCTACGTCGCCCGCTAGGCCAGATACCGGACCGCGCGGCGCCGGGCGGTCCAGGTCGACCACCCGGTCAGGCCGAGGGAGACACAGAGCACGGCTGACATGACGACCAGGAGCCAGTTTCCACCCACGACGGCCCGGGTCACCGCGGCCGCCATCTGCAAAGCGGCGCAGATGCCCAGAAGCCAGACGAACCACATCCGGCTCGCCGCGCGCTCGGCCGCCTCCCGGGCCAACCGGTCGATGCGCGGATCGGTGGTGCCGCCCTCGTCCAGCGCCCGCGCGACGGCCTCCTGATCGGCCGGCTCGACTGTCGCCGGCACCCAGGGCCTCTCGACCACGAACACCAGGATGCCGAGGCCGACCACGGCGACGAGCAGCAGGAGGGCCCAGTCGAGGCCGGACAGGCCGTCGCCGAGGCCGGCCAGCAGCCCGGCCAGGAAGGCGACGACGACGAGGACGGCGAGCAGGGCTATCGCCCGCCCCCGGGTCAAGGCGCTCATGGTGGTCGATTACCCCGAGCGCCCTGATCTCAATACCGCGAGCGATACCGCCGGCGTCGGCGGCGCGGGTCGCCGAGGAGGCTGCGGCCGACGAAGAAGGCCAGGCCGACGATCACGACCAGCAGGCCGCCGATCAGGGGCAGGTTGACCGAGGAGGCCGGGGTGGTCGACCCGGCCGCGGCCAGGCCCGGGCCACTGCCGCCGCCGCTGTTGCTGACCGGGGTGACGGCCGGCGGGGGCGCGGTGGGCAGCGACTCGTAGTCGACCAGGCTGCTGCTCTCGAGCAGGGTCAGGTGGGTCATCACGAACTGGTTGGCCCGCTGGGCCAGCTTGCGGATCGTGTCGTTGCGGGTGCTCGTCCGGATCGTGGCGATGGCCGGGAAGATCTTGCCGTGGGCCGCCCGCAGCCGGTCGATGTAGATCTGGTCGAACTCCTCGCCCTCGGCGTCGCGCATCTCGGCCAGCCAGCCCTGCTGGTCCTCGTTGGGCTTGTCGGGCAGCTTGATGCTCAGCTTGCGGGCCGCGTCGCGGACCATCTTGTCCAGCACGACATGCTGGTCGGCGATGTCGCGCCCGATCTTCTTGATCTTGGGGTCGTTCGAGCGTTCCTGGGCCATCTCGCCGGCCGGGATCTCCCACAGGCCGGCCAGCCGCACCTTGACCGCGAAGTCCTTGTCGGCCGCGGCGATGTCGCCGTCGCCGGTGTCGGTGAGCAGGCCGCTCGGGGGATCCGGCACTCCGGGTTCCGCGTACGCCGCGCCCGGGGCGAGCAGGAGCAGGGCCGTCGCGGCGACCACCACCCCCAGCAGGTGGCTCCGGCGGAACAAGCGATCGACGGCGGACACGTCAACCTCCTCCTAAGTGCGTTCGGCGGCCCCCTGTTGCGCGGATATACGGAGTGCGGCCCCGGTCGGATCAAAGAAAGTTCACAGACCTGGCGGCTCGAACGCCGGGGGTGAGCACCAGGCGACCGCGCAATCCGCCGGCGGCCAGACGCTCGTGGGCCTCGGCCACCGCGTCCAGCGGGAACGTCGCGGCCACGCCGAGCGTGAGGTGGCCGGCGTCGACCAGGGCGGCCAGCTCGGTCAGGCGTGCGCCGTCGGCGGCCACCTCGGCCACCACCACGCGGGTGTCCCGCAGCGGGGGCGGGGCGAAGGGGCGTACGAGGGTCACGAACGTGCCGCCGCCGCGCAGGGCCTCGTGGGCCTCGACGCCCAGGACGGCAGCGTCGATCACCGCGTCGACGCCGCCCGGGACCAGATCGCGGACCTGGGCCGGCTCGCCCCGCGGAACGGTCCAGGTCGCGGCGGCCGACTTGTCGTCGGCCACCGTCCGTACGCCCCGCAGGGCGGCCAGTTCCAGCGCCAGGCCGCCGACGCCGCCCGCGGCCCCGGTGACCAGCAGCGTCTGTCCGGCCCGGAGCCCGGTGCGGCGCAGGGCGAGGTCGGCGGTCAGCCCGATCAGCGGCAGGGTCGACGCCTCGGCCGCCGGCACCGAGCGCGGCGCGGGCGCCAGCGCCGTCTCGTCGAGCGCCACGAACTCGGCCTGGGCCCCGCCCGCGGACAACCGGTCCCGCAGGCCGATGACGCGGTCGCCCACGGCGAAGCGGGTGACGGCCGCCCCGGCCGCCTCGACGGTGCCCGCCGCGTCCCAGCCGAGCCCGACCACCGGCGCCGGGCGCATCAGGCCCGCCTCGGCCAGCGCGCCGCTGCGGGTGGACAGGTCGATCCGGTTGACCGCGGCCGCCTCCACCCTTACGAGAAGCTGGTGGTCCCGGATCTCCGGCACGTCGATCGAGGCGATCTCGAGGACTTCGGGGCCGCCGAACCGGCGGACGACTGCGGCTCTCATGTCCGTGACGCTAGGAGCGGCCGTCGCGGATCGTAAGGAGGCACCTCGGGGTGCGTAACATACCGGCATGACGACGCGGACCGCCGCCGAGCGGCGCGAGCAGGAGCGGCTGGCCTACAACGCGAACCTGGCCGAGTGTCCCGGTCACGAGGTGCTGGCCGCGCTCAGCGACAAGTGGGTCACCCTGGTCGTCAGCGCGCTCGCCGAGGGCCCGATGCGGTACGCCGAGCTCTCCCGCACGGTTGCCGGGGCCAGCCAGAAAATGCTGACCCAGACGCTGCGCAAGCTGGAGCGCGACGGCCTGGTCGCCCGGCGGGTCACGGCGGCCGTCCCGGTGCGGGTCGACTACGAGCTGACCGGGCTGGGCCACGAGCTGCTGCCGCTGCAACGGGCGATCAAGGCGTGGGCCGAGACGCACATCGCCCAGGTGCACGCCGCACGCGCCGTCTACGACGAACTCAAGGGTGGTAGCACCCCGAAAAACCCGGGGGTCAGCCCCGTGGTGCCGGTGAGCTGCTGATTCGTACGTTGAGGTTCTCATTCCGAAGTGGAACTGGAGGACCCGTGAAAGCGAACGCTGTGATGCGGGCGGGCGCGGTCGCCACCGCAGCCGTGCTGGCCGTCTCGACGGTGGGCGCGGTGCCGGCGGCGGCTGCGGCCACGCCTCGCGCCGAACTGCAGACGGCCCTCGACGACCTGCGTGACCTCGGCATGGTCGGCGCGCAGGGCGAGATCTCGGCCGGTCGCCGCGACTTCGTGGCCCGTAGCGGTGTGGCCGATCGACGTACCGCCCGGCCGATGCCGGTCGACGGCCGGTTCCGGATCGGCAGCAACACCAAGACTTTCGTCGCGGTCGTCGTGCTGCAACTGGTCGGTGAGGGCAGGTTGTCGCTCGACGACACGGTCGGCCACCTGCTGCCGGGCGTGGTGTCGGGCAACGGCAACGACGGCCGCCGCATCACCGTACGGCAGTTGCTCCAGCACACGAGCGGTCTGTTCAACTACACCAACGACCTGGCCGCGCTGGGCTCGGCCGAGGACTATCTGGCCCACCGGT
The DNA here is from genome assembly GCF_024137025.1 of Paractinoplanes aksuensis. GTDB lineage: Bacteria > Actinomycetota > Actinomycetes > Mycobacteriales > Micromonosporaceae > Actinoplanes > Actinoplanes aksuensis. The sequence goes on along the minus strand of NZ_JAMYJR010000033.1, from coordinate 185,185 downwards.
ACGACCACTACGAGCCCGAAGACCTGGTCGCCATGGCGATGAAGCACGAGCCGCTGTTCGCCCCCGGAACCCGGTGGGAGTACTCGAACACCAACTACATCCTGGCCGGCATGATCGTCGAGCGGGTCACCGGGCGGTCGTGGGCGACCGAGGTGCGGTCGAGGATCACGCGCCCGCTGGGTCTGCACGACACGTCGTACCCGGGGGACAGGGCCACCCTGCCCCGCCCGTACGCCCGGTCCTACCAGCAGTTCGCCCCGGGCGCCGAGCTGGTCGACGTCACCGAGTTCAACCCGAGCGCGGCCGGGGCGGCCGGCGGCCTGGTGAGCACCACGGCCGACCTGACCCGGTTCTGGCGCGCGCTGCAGCGCGGCGAGCTGCTGCGCCCGGCGCAGGCCGCCCAGATGCACCGCACGGTGCTGGCCGAGGGCATGCAGGACATCGCGCCCGGCATCCGCTACGGGCTCGGCATCTTCCACGTGCCGAACGCGTGCGGCGGCTACTGGGGGCACCCCGGTGACGTGCCCGGCACGAGCACCTTCAACGGGGTGACGGACGCCGGTGACCGGGCCGTGGTGCTCTATCGCACCACGGGGCTCGCCGACGCGGCGAAGTCGGCCGCCGTGGACGAGCGCATTCTGCGGGTCGTCGACGGCGTGCTCTGCCTCAGGCGGTGAAGACCGCCATCAGCTCGTCGGTGGACGAGGTGGCCGCCGGACCCGCCTTGCTGAGGGCGATGGTGGCGGCGTGCAGATACGCGCGGTCCCCGCTGGCGACGTACTGCGCGCGCAGGAGCGCGGCAATCTCGTTCGCGGTGGCGAGGCGGGCTTCGGCGTCGGCGGTCTTGAACATGGGCACACTTTCTTGATCCAGGAACGAACATGATGCGCCGCCGGGAACCGGCGGCGCATCAACCGAACCGGTGATTGCTTTTTACTCGAAGAACTTCAACCCGTAACCCGTGTTCGAAGTGGCGCCCGGAACGTTCGCTCGCGTGTATGTGCTGTTGCCCCACCAAACGAAGGTCCCGGTGTACCAGTAGCGGTTCGCCCAGGCGTACGGCGTGCCCTTGGGAACGGCGTGGTACATCATCGGGAATCGGGGGCCGGCCGGCGGGCTCGTGGCGATGTCGCCGTTGAGCAGGACGAATGTGTGGTGACCGGGCCCGTTGGCCGAGATCGTGGGATCCCAGCCGGGCATCATGGTGGCCCGGTTCGAGCCGAACTGGCACCCGTTCGACTTGTACCAGTCCCAGACGTACGTGGGATCGCCGCCCGCCCGCAGCCGCAGATCGGCCAGGCAGTACTGGTCGCTCCAGCTGCCGTTGGCCGAGTAGACGATGTGGAGCTGGCCGTTGGGGTCGCGGATCGGTTCCGGCCCCTCGTTGATGAACGGGTTGCCGACGACGCGCTCCCAGCTCTCCCGCGGCTGCGAGATGACGTAGCGGGCGCCGGTGGTGGTGGTCGGGCTGCTCATCCGGGCGATGTAGAGGTTCTGCTCGACGTTGGTGGTGCCGGCCCAGCCCGACCACACGAACCAGCGCTGACCGTTGAAGACGAACATGGCGCCGTCGATGGCCCAGCGGTCGTCGGGCAGCGCCATCCGCGTCTCGGCCGTGTAGCCACTGGCGGCCGAGGCCGAGCTGATGACGTACATCCGGTGCGCGGCGCCGCGCCCGGCCGAGAAGTAGATGTAGAAGCGGCCGTTGTCGGTGGCGATCTCGGGCGCCCACACCTCACCGAGGTTGCGGGTGTCGCTCCACACCTGCCGCGCGGCCGCTGAGGCCAGCCCGTCGGTCGACGAGGCCTGCCGGACGGCGATGCCGCCGCCGGTCGACTGCACCGAGATGTACGTGCCGCCGACGCGCAGCACGCTGGGGTCGGCGGCCCGCATCGAGGTCTGCCCGGCGACGGCGGGCGGGGCGAGCCCCAGCACTGCGGCGACGAGCAGCGCGGAGGCGAGGGCGAGGGATCTCTTCTTCATGGGGACTCCCGGGGATTGGGGGATCTCCCGAGAATCCGACCGCATTTACAGCGTTGTCAATGCGCTTACGGGCAGGAACCGCCAGAAACGGGCATGAGCTCGCGGGGTTTCTTGGCGGAGGGCCCGTCGCGTAGGTACATGCAACCAGCCTGGGCGGAACGGGTCGGCCGGAACAATCAGGCCAGCCAACCGGGCCGGATCAGGCCGGCCTCGTAGGCGTAGACGACGAGTTGGGCGCGGTCGCGGGCGGCCAGTTTGATCATCGTGCGGCTGACGTGGGTCTTGGCGGTGGCGGGGCTGATCACCAGGCGGGCCGCGATCTCGTCGTTGGAGAGGCCCTCGGCGACCAGTACGAGGACCTCGCGTTCGCGGTCGGTCAGCTGGTCGAGGGTGGCCGGAGGGGTGGCGGGTGAGCGGCCGTGGGCGCCGCCGGCGAACTCGCCGATCACGCGGCGGGTCACGCCGGGGGAGAGCAGGCCGTCGCCGGCGGCCACGGCACGGACGCCACGGATCAGTTCGACCGGCTCGGTGTCCTTGACCAGGAAGCCGGAGGCGCCCAGGCGCAGGGCCTCGAAGACGTACTCGTCGAGCTCGAACGTGGTCAGGATGACCACCCGGGTGCCGGACAGGGTCGGGTCGGCGGCGATGCGGCGGGTTGCCTCGAGGCCGTCCACGCCGGGCATGCGGATGTCCATCAGCACCACGTCGGGGTGGGTCTGTTGCGCCTGCGCGACCGCTTCGAGGCCGTCGCCGGCCTCACCGACCACCTCGATGTCGGGCTCGGCGTTGAGCAACGCCCGGAAACCGGCCCGCACGAGCAGTTGGTCGTCCGCCAGCACCACCGAGATCACTCCACCGCTCCTTCAACTGGTCTGTACCCACGGTCAGCGTCGTCTCCGGCCGCGCCTGGGGAGCTGGCCGCTCGAGGGGAGCTGGTGGCGGCGGAGGAGTTCGTGGCGCCTGACGAGCCGCCCGTTCGCGGGGAACTGGTCGCGTCCGAGGACTCGTCAGCACGCGGGAAGCCGGTCGTGCGCGAGGAGGCGGCTGCGCCCGAGGAGCTGGCCGTTCGGGGGGAGTTGGACGGGGAGTCGTCGGTGGCGGGGAGCAGGACGGAGACCAGGAAGCCGTCGGGGACCGGGCCGGCTTCCAGGGTGCCGCCCAGGCTCTGGGCGCGGGCTCGCATGCCGGCGATGCCGGTGCCGGGTGGGCCGCCCTCGGCGGGGGCGGGGGCGTTGGCCGTCTCGTTGCGGATGGCCAGGTGCAACGCTGTCGGCAGGTAGTCGACCGAGACCAGGGCCGTCGCGCCGGGGCCGGCGTGGCGGCGGACGTTGGTCAGGGCCTCTTGGACGATGCGGTAGGCGGCCCGGTCGACCTCGGGCGGCAGCGGGCGCACCTCGCCGGTCACCTTGGTCGTGACCGGCAGGCCGGCGTCGGCGGTCAGGTCGTCGAGGCGGCTCAGGCCCAGGGCGGGCTGGCGTGGGGCGGCCTCGTCCTCGGTGCGGAGCGCGCCCAGCACCGAGCGGACCTCGCGCAACGCCTCGGAGCTGGCCGTCTTGATCGCCGTCAGGGCCTCGCGGGCCTGTTCGGGGCGGTTGTCCATGAGGTGCAGGCCGACCCCGGCCTGCACGTTGATCAGGGACAGGTGGTGGCCGATCACGTCGTGCAGTTCGCGGGCGATGCGCAGGCGCTCTTCCGAGGCCTGGCGGCGCTGCTGCTCCTCCTCGGCCCGTTCGCGTTCGGCCCGTACCTTGACGGCCTGGGCCATCTGCTCGCCCTTGATCTTGGCGATGCCGCCCAGGAAGATGGCCGCGGCCAGCGCGACGCCGAGCAGCAGCGTCTCGCGCAGGCCGGGGCGCACCTCGGCCCGCAGGCCGATCGGGTCGGCGAAGACCCAGAAGATCAGCAGATAGGCCGCGTACGACACCCCGGCGCACACGAACGCGACCGTGCGCCGCCCGCACGCGCCGAGCTGGAACAGCGCGATGATCGGGGCGACCGTCCAGAACCAGTGCGGCTGCGCGACCGTGGCGAACCCGAGCGACGCGGCGGCGGCGATCACGAAGGCCACCACCGGGTAGCGCCGGCGGAACAGCAGCGCGACGGGCCCGACCAGCAGCAACAGATAGAGCGCGGGGCGCATGGCCACGAGCACGTGCCCGTCGCCGGCCTGCTGCTTGGCCCCCAGGGCCTGGAACAGCCCGGCCCCGATGGCGGCCCCGGCGCCCGGCCCCCGGAACTGGCCCGGGACCGGCGGGCCGTGGAACCGCCCGGTGCGGTGCTCGCGCGCCCACGGGGGCATCGGCGGCCCGTGCATGTGTCGCATACCCCTGCTCACGCCTCCGCCCCTTCCTTGGTGTCGTCGCCGTGTGAGGCGAGGTCGTCCGTGCGAAGCGGGAAGCCCCCGCCCGTGTGAAGCGAGACGCCACCCCGCCGTTGGAAAGTCCGGTAAGGCCGGCGAGTCGGTTGGCGAGCACGCCCGCGCAACGGGGTGCAGTGCCGAAGTTACGGCACCGGTGGGGGCGGGTGCATCGGAGCAGGGTTTGGTTTCGGCTACTCCCGGCGTCGTACCCCGGGTGGACGGCGTGCGCCCCCGGTCGTACGCCAAGGGGCCGGAACCCACCCGGAGGCCGCCCGGAAGATGCTCCGCCGGGCCGACGCCGTGGCGGCCCGGAAAGCCGATTCTGGGAACACGACGCCGATCGAGGAGGACCCGGGATGCAGCCCAACGAGAGCACGAGCACCAAGCGCGTCCGCACGTCGGACAAGGAGCGCGAGCAGGTCGCCGAGATCCTGCGGGCGGCGATGGCCGAGGGCCGTCTCGACCTCACCGAGGGTGAGGAGCGCCTGGCCCAGGTGTACGCCAGCAAGTTCCGCGACGAGCTCGGCCCGCTCACCGCCGACCTGCCCAACGGGGGCTGGACCGCCCTGGCCAACACCCCCGAGGCCAAGATCGCGACACGCCGGAGCCTGCGCCGGCACGCCTGGATCATCGTCTCGATCGCCATGATCCTGACCGGGTTGTGGATCATTTCGGGGGCGCAGTTCTTCTGGCCCGCCATCCCGCTCACGTTCCTGGTCATCGGCCTCTTCAAGCACGCCCGCTACCGCCGCTGGCAGATGGAGTACAGCCTCGGTCACGGCGTCGCGCCCTGGAACGGCCCGGGCTGGGGCGGCCCGCAGCGATTCCACAGTGGACATCGAGGTTGTTGATCAACCTGCCGTGATTTGACACCCTCCTCGAACATTAGTTCGGGGAGGGTTTCACACACATGATGGGTCCGTCGCACGCTCTTTCGGGAGCAACCGCCTGGCTGGCCGGGACCTGGGCCCTGGACCACTTCGCCGGGTACGAGCAGTCGCCGCTCGCCGTGGGGGTCGGCACCCTGGTCTGCGCGGGCGGCGCGCTGCTACCCGACCTGGACCTCTCGGGCAAGGTCACCCGCAACCAGGGGGGCGCGACCGTCGCCCGTACGTTCGGGGTGTTCTCGCTGTTCGCGGCCGAGGTGATCGAGAAGGTGTCGCTCGGCATCTACACGGCGACCCGGCTCAGCAAGGACCCACGCCGGACCAACGGCCACCGGACGTTCACCCACACCCTGCCCTTCGCCGCGCTGGTCGGCTGGGGCACGACGTCGCTGGCCGGCCACTACGGCAAGTGGGCCCTGATCGGGATCGTCTTCTTCATGGCCGGTCTCGCCCTGCGCGGCCTGTTCGACAAGTGGGCCGAGCGGGCGGGCTGGGTCATCGTCACCCTCTGCGCGGCCGTGATCGCCTGGTTCACCGCGGCCAACCTGCCCGGCGACCGGGGTTATCCGATGCTGGGGTTCGCGGTGGCCGTGGGGTGCGTGGTGCACCTGTTCGGCGACATGATCACCAAGTCCGGGGTGCCCATCCTGTGGCCCGTGCCGACCGGACGCCGGCTGTGGCGGATGGTCGGCGTCCCCAACGGGATGGCGGTCAAGGTCGGCGGCAAGGTGGAGACCGTGGTCCTGCGGACCGGGTTCGTCACGATCTCGCTGATCGCTGTCGCCGGCATTTTCGCCCCCGGATTGCTGGAAAGATTCGAACTGGACAAGTTTTCTTGATCATTTGAAGTCACCCTTTAGTGGTTGCGTTTCTGTGGCCGATAATTGTGGCGGCGTCCCTAATATCTCCTGCATCAAGCGCAAGCTTGTGTGCAAAGAGAGAAAGGCGTTGTCATGAACAAGGTCTCGCGCGTGTTCGCCATGACCGGCCTGGCCGTTGCCGCCGGCCTCGCGATGGGCGCCGGCCCGGCCTCGGCGGCCCCCGCCGCCCCGGCCGCGAAGGGCTCCGCCGTTCAGGTCCAGGACCACAAGTTCAAGAGCAAGGACCGCGTCGTCGGGTATTACCGCACGATGAAGGCCTGCAACCGGGCCGGCAAGATCGGTGAGTTCCGCAACAAGTGGGACGACTTCGACTGCGACCGGGTGCAGCGCGGCTTCAAGCGCGGCTGGGTCGCCCTCGAGGCGCAGTGGGACGTCCGGGGCCACCACCACGGCGGCCCGAAGGGTCACGGTCCGCGCGGTCACCGGTGAACTGATTTCCTGAAATAGGAGCGAGGGCCGTACCCCGGCGACGGGTGCGGCCCTCGCTTTCTTTCACAGTGAATTCACGGAGAAAAAGGCGTCGATGGGAAGTGGAGCGAATTCGCGCCATTCTTTCCGCAATGAGATAAAGGCCGGACATTTTTGTCCGGCCGCTTGTCTCAAGTACGGCCCGGCCGGACCGATACCAGGCTCCGTGCTGACTTCAACGGGTACGCCGCGGCAGGCGGCCGGACGCCTCCGTGCGCTGCGGGCCACCGGTCTGCTCGAGGCCGAGGGCGTCCACGCGCTCGACCGCCTGACGAAGCTGGCCGCCCGCACGCTGGCCGCCCCGACCGCGCTCGTGTCGCTGGTCGACGAGGACCGGCAGCGCTTCGCCAGCGCGTACGGGCTCACCGGAGAGCTGGCCGAGACCCGGCAGACCCCGCTGTCCCACTCGTACTGCAAGTACGTCGTCGACGACCAGAGCCCGCTCATCGTCGGCGACGCCCGCCTCGACGCCCGGCTGCACGACAGCCCGGCCATCGGCGAGTACGACGCCATCGCGTACGCCGGAATGCCCCTGCGCTCGCCCGACGGTCACGTCCTGGGCTCGTTCTGCGTGGTCGACTCGGTGCCCCGGGAGTGGAGCTTCGACGACATCGCCGTGCTGCGCGACCTGGCCGAGGCGGCCGAGTCCGAGGTGGCGCTGCGCCTGGCCCAGGCCGAGCAGGCGATCTCGGCGGCCCGGCTGAGCGCCGTGCTGAGCGCGACCCACGACGCGTACATCTCGACCGACCTCGACGGCGACGTGATCGACTGGAACGGGGCCGCCGAGCGCATGTTCGGCTACCGCGCCGACGAGGTCGCCGGCCGCAACATCGCCGACCTGATCATCCCGGAGCGGTTCCGGGCCGACCACCTGGCCGGCATGAAGCGCGTCCGGGTCAGCGGCGACTCCCAGCTCTCCGGTCAGCACCTGCGGATCGCCGCGCTGACCAGCACCGGCCGCGAGTTCCCGGCCGAGATGACCCTGCAGGTGGTGGCCGAGCCCGGCGGCACGGTCTGCCACGCCTTCCTGCACGACATCACCGGCCGCCTGGTCGCCACCTCGGAGATGGAGCAGCACCGCAAGAAGCTGGACGAGGAGCACGCCTTTCTCGAGGCCGTGCTCGACAGCGTCGACGTCGGCATCGCGGCGTGCGACACCGAGGGCCGGATGACCCTGCTCAACCGGGCCGCGCGCGAGGTGACCGGCCAGCAGATCACGCCCGACACGTCGGCTGCCGAGTGGCTGGCCGGCTTCCAGGTGCACGAGTCGGACGGCCGTACGCCGATCACCCGGATGCCGCTCACCCGGGCCCAGGCCGGCGAGAGCGTCGAGGGTCAGCACATGGTGGTCAAGACGCCGGACGCCTGGCGCCGGTTCGTCACCAACGGGCGGCCGATCGAGACCGGCGACAACCGCCGGCTGGGCGCGGTCGTGGCGTTCCACGACATCACCGAGGTCCACCGGGCCGAGGAGCTGCGCCGGGCCCGGCACGCGGTGGCGCAGGTGCTCTCCGACGCCACCAACGCCAAGGACGCCGGCATCGAGGCGGTGGCCGCCATCGCCGAGACGCTGGGCTGGTCGTGCGGCGAGTACTGGCAGGTCACCGACGACCGCAAGAGCATCGTGCGGCACAGCTCGCACACCACCGGCGACCGCGACCTGTCGGCCTTCACGGGCGACACGCCGCTCACCTTCGTGCTCGGGGAAGGCCTGCCCGGTCTCGTCTGGGCCCGCAACCGCGAGGTGTGGTGGGACACCAGCGCGATGCCGGCCGACATGGTCGACGAGGGCCGGACCGAGATGCACGAGGTCGGCATCCAGGTCGCGGTCGGCGTCCCCGTGCGCTCCGGGCGCCGTACGCTCGGCGTGCTCGCCTTCTACACCGACCAGGATCTGCCGTACGACAACGACACCGTGCAGATGCTGGACGCGGCCGCGGCCCACCTGGGCCGGTTCGTCGAGCGCCGCTGGGCCGAGGACATGTCGCTGGCCCTGGCCGAGTCCCGCCGCAACTTCGACCGGATCGTGGCCCAGGTCAACGACTACGTCTGGACCGTCGAGGCGGTCGCCGGCGAGGGACCGCGCCTCGTTTACACCAGCCCCAACAGCGCCGCCGTCTTCGGTGGCCCGGTCTCCGTCACGGAGCCGACCACCCTGGCCGACCAGGTCCACCCGGACGACACCGGGATCCTGGACGAGTTCAACCAGGCGTTGCTCGCCGGCGAACACGCCGAGATGGAGTGCCGCGTGGTCGGGCTCGACGGCGTGGTCCGCTGGATCTGGACCCGGGCCGCCGCGCGCTTCGAGGGCGACCGGCTCTTCGTCGACGGGCTCTCGACCGACGTGACCGACCGGCACGAGCTCTCCGAGCGGCGCGAGCGCCTGCTCGAGCAGGAGCGCGAGCAGGTCGAGCGGCTGCGTCAGCTCGACCGGATGAAGGACGAGCTGTCGGCCCTGGTCATCCACGAGCTCCGCAACCCGGTGGGCGTCATCAAGGCGTACACGGAGGTGTTGCTGGACAGCCCCGGGCTGGCCGGCGCCGAACGCAAGCACGCCACCGTCGTCGACCGCACCACCCGGCACCTGCAGGGCCTGGTCGACGACCTGCTCGACCTGGCCCGGCTCGACGCCGGCCACATCAGCATCGACCCGGCCCCGATGGCCGCGGACGGCGTGCTGCACGAGGTGCTCCACAGCCACCACCTCAGCGCGGCGGCCAAGGGCCTGCGGCTCAACGCGGCCATCAAGCCGGAGCTGGAGGTGCTGGCCGACCCCCAGCGTCTGCGCCAGGCCCTGGACAACCTGATCTCCAACGCGGTCAAGTACACGCCCGACGGCGGCACGGTGACAATCGACGCCGGGCACCACGGCGACAACGTGGTGATCACCATCAGCGACACCGGCATCGGCATCCCGGCCGAGCAGTACCCGCACCTGTTCAGCCGCTTCTTCCGGGCCAGCAACGCCCAGAAGTCGGGCATCAAGGGCACAGGCCTGGGCCTGGCCGTCACCAAGGCGATCATCGACGCCCACGGCGGCACGCTCACGGCCCGCCCCGCGGCCGGCGGCGGCACGGAGTTCTCGCTGACCCTGCCGACCCCCGACCTCGACCCTCGGTAGCCATCAGCTGACCTGCTGTTCTCGTGCACAATCAAGGGCATGGCGGAGCGCTTACGGCTGGCGCAGGCCGACTCGGGCGAGCAGCCGTGGCGGGCCTGGGGCCCCTACCTGGCCGAGCGGGCCTGGGGCACGGTCCGGGAGGACTACAGCGAGCACGGCACCGCCTGGGACTACTTCCCGCACGACCACGCGCGGTCCCGGGCCTACCGGTGGAACGACGACGGCATGGCCGGGATCTGCGACGAGCGGCAGACGTTCTGTTTCGGGCTCGCCCTGTGGAACGGGCAGGACCCGATCCTCAAGGAACGCATGTTCGGCCTCGGCGGCGACGGCGGCAACCATGGCGAGGACGCCAAGGAATACTGGTGGTACCAGGACTCGACGCCGACCCACTCGTGGATGAGCTGGCGCTACCACTACCCCCAAGATCCTTTCCCGTACGACCAACTGGTGCGAGTGAACGGCCAGCGCTCGCGGTCCGAACCCGAGTACGAGCTGGTCGACACCGGCGTCTTCGACGACGACCGCTACTGGGCCGTCACCGTCGACTACGCCAAGGCCTCCCCGCGCGACCTCTGCATCGCCGTCACGGTGGCCAACCGCGGCCCTGACGAGGCCACCCTGCACGTGCTGCCGACGCTGTGGTTCCGCAACACGTGGTCATGGGGGCTGCCCAACCGGCCTGTGCCCACCCTCGCCGGGCGCCCCGGCCGTCTCGCCGGCGCCCATCGCACCCTCGGCCACCTGCTGCTCGAAGGCGAGGGCGAGCCCACCCCGCTGCTCTGCGACAACGAGACCAACGCGCAGCGCCTGTGGGGTCAGCCGGGCAAGAGCCTGTATCCCAAGGACGGCATCAACGATCACGTCGTGGCCGGCGCGCCCACGGTCAACCCGGCCGGTGAGGGCACCAAGGGCTCGTTGCACTACGTGCTCACGCTCGGACCGGGGGAGAGCCGGACGATCCGGTTGCGCCTGGCCCAGGACGACGAGCCGATCGCCGGCCTCGATCTGGGCGACGAATTCTCGTACGTCATGAGGGGGCGCCGGGCCGAGGCCGACGACTACTTCGCCGAGTTGATCCCGCCGTCCGCAACCCCGGACGAAGCCGCCGTGGCCCGGCAGGGCATCGCGGGGCTGATGTGGGGCAAGCAGTTCTACCACTTCGACGTCAAGCAGTGGCTCACCGGCGATCCGGGCTCGGCGCCCCCGCCCCCGGGCCGGCGCTACGGGCGCAACAACGCCTGGTGGCACATGAACAGCTTCGACGTCGTCTCGATGCCCGACTCGTGGGAGTACCCCTGGTACGCGGCGTGGGACCTGGCGTTCCACTGTGTCTCGATCGCCCGGGTCGACCCCGCGTTCGCCAAGGCCCAGCTCGTGCTGCTGCTGCGCGAGTGGTACATGCACCCCAACGGCCAGATCCCGGCCTACGAGTGGGCCTTCGGCGACGTGAACCCGCCCGTGCACGCGTGGGCCGCGCTGCGCGTCTTCGAGATCGACGGCGGGCGCGACTTCGACTTCCTGGCCCGGGTCATGCACAAGCTGCTGCTCAACTTCACCTGGTGGGTCAACCGCAAGGACGTGGGCGGCAACAACGTGTTCGAGGGCGGCTTCCTCGGGCTCGACAACGTGGGCCCGTTCGACCGCTCGGCCGCGCTGCCGGTGGCCGGGGTGCTGGAACAGTCCGACGGCACGGGCTGGATGGCGATGTACGCGCTCAACCTGCTCGACATGGCGATCCGGCTGGCCCTGCACGATCGCACCTACGAGGACATGGCGACGAAGTTCTTCGAGCACTTCGCGTACATCGCCGAGGCCGCGTACCGCCAGGGCCTGTGGGACGACGAGGACTGCTTCTTCTACGACCAGTTGCGCCTGCCCGACGGCCACAAACTGCCCTTGAAAGTACGATCGGTGGTAGGCCTGCTGCCGTTGGCCGCCACCACGCGGCTGACCAAGACCACCCTCGACCGCCTGCCCGAGCTGAACGCGCGGCTGCGCTGGCTGCAGGCGTCGCAGGGCGAGTACGCCGACATCATCAGCGCCCGGCGGCTGTCGGCCCAAGGGGTGCAGCAGCGCCTGCTGTCGATGGTCGGGCAGGACCAGCTGCTGCGGATCCTGGCCCGCATGCTCGACCCGGACGAGTTCCTCTCGGCGTACGGAATCAGGACCTTGTCCCGAAGTCACCTCGAGAAACCGTTCACCGTTTCGCTCGGCGGCTCGGACTTCACCGTCGGCTACGAGCCTGCCGAGAGCACCAGCGGCCTGTTCGGCGGCAACTCCAACTGGCGCGGCCCGGTCTGGATGCCCGTCAACTATCTGCTCATCGAGGCCCTGCGCGAGTACGCCGAGTTCTTCGGCGACGACATGAAGGCCGAGTACCCGACCGGCGCGCAACAGAAGATGCCGCTGGCCGAAGTGGCCGACGACCTGTCGCGGCGGCTGATCTCGCTGTTCCTGCCGGACGAGAACGGCCACCGCCCGATCTACGGCGCCAACCGCATCCTGCAGGAACACCCCGACTGGAAAGATCTCATCGTCTTCCCCGAGTACTTCCACGGCGACAACGGCGCCGGCCTGGGCGCCTGGCACCAGACCGGCTGGACCGCCCTGGTCGTCGACCTGATTCTGACCCTGCGGCGCTGATTGCGGTTTAGCCCCGGGGGAGTGGCGGGTACACAAAGGACGCCAGCGAATCTCCCACGGGGAAAGGAAATTCCGATGACTCAGGTGACGACCCGCCGCACCGGAAGTGTGACCGGCGCCCGCGTGTGCACGATCCTCGCGTTCGTCTTCGCGGCCGTGGCCATCCTCTTCGCGCCGATCGTCTTCGCTCCGGCCGCGATCGTGCTGGGCCTGGTCGGCGGCTATCTCGGCGACCGCCCGCTCGGCTGGTACGCCGCCGCGGCCGGTGTCGCCGGTGGCGTGATCGGCGTCATCCTGGGCGCCATCGTGCTCAACGCCGCGAGCTGACCCCGGCTCCTCCTACGCTCCCCGCGCCGGCCCCCACCGCCGGCGCGGGGAGTTTTTTCTATGCCGCGGAGGCGGTACGACAAGGAATGCGGGACGGGACGGCGGCCCGGGGCTCGGGGCAGACCGGGCACTGCCGGGTGATGCCGCAGCGACCGCAGAACTCGTTGGTCTTCTTGAAACACACGAAGCCGGCCAGGAAACCTGTCAGCAGAGCGATACCGATGACGATGCCGATGACCATGGGACTTCTCCCGTCCGTGCTCTCAGCGACGAAGCGCTTTCCCCACACACGGCCTTCGGAGCGGATGGGTTCATAGACTTGGCCCATGGACTTCGGTGTCGGATATTTTCCTACTCATGACGGGCTGCGGCCGGGTGAGATCGCGCGGCGGGCCGAGGAGCGTGGGCACAGTGCGATCTTCTTCGCCGAGCACACGCACATCCCCGCCGGCCGGGAGACGGCCTGGCCGGGTGGGGCGCAGCTGCCGCAGAAGTACTGGCACACGTACGACCTGTTCGTGGCCCTGACGGCGGCGGCCGAGGCGACCAGCCGCCTGCGCATCGGCAGCGGCGTGTGCCTGGTGACCGAGCGGGATCCGATCATCACGGCCAAAGAGGTGGCCAGCGTCGACCATCTCAGCGGCGGTCGGTTCGAGTTCGGTGTCGGGCTCGGCTGGAACCGGGAAGAGATGCGCAACCACGGCACGGATCCGCGGCGGCGGGTGCCGGTGATGACCGAGCGGATCAAGGCCATGCGCGAGATCTGGCTCCACGACGAGGCCAGCTTCCACGGCGAGCACGTCGACTTCGAGCGCATCTGGTCGTGGCCCAAGCCGGCCCAGCGGCCCCATCCGCCGGTGCTGATCGGCGGGGGCGGGCCGACCGTGCTCGACCGGGTGCTCGATCACGGCGACGGCTGGTTCCCGCAGTGGCGCGACGAGAACGTGTTCGAGCGGATCGGTGAGCTGCGGGCCCGGGCCGACCGCTACCTGCAGGTGCAGATGCTGAGTGTGCCGCCCGACCCGAAGGCCCTGGAGCAGTGCGAGCGGGCCGGCGTGGACCGGGTCTCGGTGTGGCTGCCGTCCGGGCCGTGGAGCGTGGTCGAGCCGGCCCTGGAGAAGTGGGAGGCGGCCATCGCGGAGCTGACCGGGCGGTGACGCCGGCGGAGTTGTTCGCGAGCGTGCCGGTGGCCCGGCTGGCGACCACCGGCCCGGACGGGACGCCGCACCTGGTGCCGATGGTCTTCGCGGTGCTCGGCGCGGACGAGATCGTGTCGGCGGTCGACCACAAGCCCAAGCGCACGCGGGCGCTGCGCCGGTTGGCCAACATCGAGGCGAACCCGCGGGTCAGCGTGCTGGCCGACCATTACGAGGCTGACTGGTCGCGGCTGTGGTGGGTGCGCGCGGACGGGGTGGCGCGCGTCCTTCCGGCGTACGGGAAAGGGGTGGAAGCCCTGGCCGGGCGCTACCCGCAATATCGCGAGCAGCCCCCGGCGGGCCCGTTCGTCGTGATCACCGTCGAGCGGTGGGTGGTGTGGAACGCCTGACCTACAGGGCGGCCAGGGCCTGGTAGAGGTCGTCCAGGCCCTGGGAGCCCTGGGCGAGGGCGGCCATGGGCCAGGCCTTGAGGTCGAAGCCGGAACCGCGGGCCGCCCGGGCCACCTGCAGGGCACCCATTTCGACCTGCCCGAGCCGATCCGCGTCGAGCCGGGCCAGCGTCCGGCGGGAGAGGCCGGCGGCCGCCTCGAGCCCGTCCGGCGACAGGTCGGGCAGGTCGTCGCGGTCGAGGTGCAGACCCAGCTGGACGGCGGTGATCGGATTGAGGTCGGACACCTCGCTGACGTATGTGTCGGCCAGGCGCCGGGGCGTCAGATTCTCGGCAGTGCTTTCGGGCGTACCCCATGAGACGGGGCACGGTCCGTCAAAATCAACTCGAAGCGGCGACGGCCCTCAGCTTGTCCGGGTTGGCGATGTTGTAGATGCCGCGGATTCGGTTCTCGTCGTCGAAGTCGAAGGACAGGGTGGCGATCACGCGGCCGGGGGCGGTGAAGACCAGGGCCGGGCTGCCGTTGAGGTCGACCAGGTCGGCCCGCATGTCGGCCGGGGCGACTCCCTCGTACGGGACCTGGCTGACGCCGGCCATCCAGGCCGCCACCCGCTCGGCGCCGACGACCGGGCGGCGGGCGTGCCGCACCTTGCCGCCGCCGTCGGTCCACAGGGTGACGTCGGGCGCCAGCAACTCGAGCAGGCCGTTGATGTCGCCGCCCGAGGCCGCGGCCAGGAAACGTTCGGTCACGTCGCGCCGGCGGCGGTGGTCGGCGGGGAACCGGGGGCGCCGGGCGCGCACGTGCTCGCGGGCCCGGTGCGCGGCCTGGCGGACGGCGGGCTCGGCCCGGCCGACGGCGGTGGCGATCTCGGCGTACGGGAAATCGAAGATCTCTTTGAGCACGAACACCGCGCGTTCCAGCGGGCTCAGCGTCTCGAGCACGACCAGCATGGCCAGCGACACGTCGTCGGCGACGTCCTCACCTGTGGTCACGATCGGCTCGGGCAGCCACGGGCCGACGTACGTCTCGCGCCGGTGGCGGGCCGAGCGGAACTGGTCCATGGCCTGGTGGGTGATCATGCGGGCCAGGTAGGCCTTGGGGTCGGCCACCGCCGAGCGGTCGGCCGCCGACCAGCGCAGCCAGGTGTCCTGCACCGCGTCCTCGGCGTCGGCGGCCGAACCCAGGATGCGGTAGGCGATCGCGAACAGCAGGCGGCGGTGCTCGTCGAAGACCGTCATCGCGTGTACCGGCCGCCGCGCGGCCACCAGGAGGCCAGCGACGGGACCTTGAGCATGCGGGCGTAGGTCGGCCACGGGGAGGCGGTCACCGTCTCCTTGTACCAGACGGCGGCCCGGCCGGTCAGGCACGCGCGGCGAGGGCTGTCGTCGGGCCGGGTGAACTGGACGACGGCGTCGCCCCGGCCCAGGCTGACCGGTCGGTGGTAGTAGCCGAAGCGGAACGGCCGCGGCGGTTTGCCGTCGAGCCGGCGGGCGATCGACGCGGCGGCGTGCACTCCGGTCGGCATGCCGCTCTGGCAGGTGCCGTGCAGAAGACCGAATTTCTGGCGTACGGCGGCCGCGTCGCCGACGGCGTACACGTGTGGATGGGAAATGGACCGCAGGCTGGGGTCGGTGACGATGCGCCCGCGCTCGTCGACGGTGAGGGCCGGGGCCAGGGGCGCGACCCGGGTGCCGGCCGTCCAGACGACGAGGTCGGCTTCGAGCCGAGAATCAGACATTTCGACCGCGCCCGGCAGTACCTTCCTGATCTCGCCGATCCGCACGCCGACCCGGAGCCGGCGCAGGGCCGCGGTCACGTGAGCCTGCGCCTTGGCCGTCATCCCGGATCCGGGCGCGTCCCGGCCGACGAGGCGGACGGTGAGCCCGGGGTGCCGCTCGGCGATCTCGGCCGCGGCCTCGACCCCGGTCAGCCCGCTGCCGCAGATCAGCACAGAGCCGCCGGTGGGGAGGCGGGCAGCGAGGGCTTCGGCGTGCTGGCGGCTGTCGATCGTGAAGGCGTGCTCGGCCGCGCCCGGCACCGACGCCGTGTCGGCGGTGCTGCCCAGGGCATACACGAGCGTGTCGAACCGCAGCTCACGAGCGTCGTCGAGGCGTACCGTGCGGGCGTCCGCGTCGACCGCGGTCACCCACCCGTACTCGAGGTGGACGCCGGTGCCGGCCAGCAGGTCGGGCAGGCGCAGGTCGGCGGTGGCCCGGCCGGCGCCGGTCGAGTGCAGCCGCAGCCGTTCGGTGAACCGGCCGTCCGGGTTGACCAGGGTCAGGCGTACGTCGTCCCGCCGCCGGACCCGACCGGCCAGGTTGCTCGCCGCGGCCAGTCCCGCGTAGCCCGCCCCGAGGATCACGATGTCAGTCATGCCCGCGGGACGGGACCGGCGGCGACGACTGTGACCCCGAGTGACCCGGGTCACTAGTCGGTGAGGTCCCGGCGGATGAACCAGGCCGCCACGCCCAGCGCGACCAGCGCGTAGCCCGAGAAGAGCAGCAGTCCCTCCGGGTTGCCGCCGGCCGCGCTCATGAACGTCGTGAACGGCAAGTCGCCGGTGACCCGGCCCGGGGCAGCGGTGAACGTGACGTCGCGGACGGAGTCGGTCTTTCCGTACCTCTTCGTCAGACCCTTGGTCTGGATCATCGACGAGCACTATGCCAGTCGCGTCAAGAGACTCAGCCCCGATGAGTACGCGTGCTCACCCGCTCCGCCCCGGCGGCGACAAGGATCAGCGTCATGACGTATCCCTGCCCGGCCTGCGGAACTGCCGCCTCGTCGGACACCGGCTGCCCGTCCTGCGGGCGCGGCCCCGACGCCGACGCGATCGAGGTGGTCACGGCCGACGCCGAGATCGCCCGACTGAACCATCGGCTGCGGGAGGTGTGGAACCGCCGGCAGGCCGCGGCGGCCCGGGTCCAGGCGTCCCTGGGCGCGCCCCGGCCGGAAGTCTCCTCCAAGGCGGCCCAGAACGTGCTGTTCGCACTGGGCGGGCTGTTGCTGGGCGTGGCCGCGATCGTCTTCGCCGCGGTGGCCTGGGCCCAGTTCGGCCTGGGCGGACGGGCCGTCGTGCTGGCCGCCTTCACCGGTCTCGCGCTGGCCGCGCCGCTCGTCGCCTTGCGGCGCAACCTGCGGGCCACCGCCGAGACCTTCGCCGCGGTGGGTCTGCTGCTGGTGCTGCTCGACGGGTACGCGGCCTGGCACGTGAACCTGTTCGGCGTGGCCGCGACCAACGGCTGGGGGTACGCCAGCGCCGTCTTCGCCGTGACCGCCGCCCTGGCCGCGGGCTACGAGCACGTCACCGGCCTGACCGGCCCCCGGTACGCGGCCCTGGTGATCGCCCAGCCGGTGCTCCCGATGTTGATGGTCCCGGTCGACCCCGACGCCGCCGGCTGGGCCCTGACCTTCGCCGCGGTGGCCGGTCTCGACGTCGTCGTGGTGGCCCTGCTGCGCGGTGGCCTGCGGCTGGCCGGCGGGGTGGCCGGCGGTCTGGCGGTCATGGTGTCCGGCGTCTGGGCGCTGCTCGGCCTGTTCACGACGCAAGAGACGGGCGACGCCGCCACGTCCGGCGGGGCTCTGCTGATCACGGCCGGGGTCGTGGTGGTCGCGACCCGCCTGCTCGGGGCCGGTCAGGTCGGCGACAGCCTGCTGGTGGCCGCGGCCGGGGTCGCCGCGAGCCGGGTGGCCCACCTGATCATCGACGGGGACGCCCTGCTGACCGTGGCCGTGGTCGCCCTCGTGCTGGCCGGGGTGGGCCGCTTCTACGGCCGGTACGGCGCGATCGCCGTGGCCGCCGCGCCCGGCCTGGTGGCCTTCGTGCTGGCGGTCGGGGCCGGGGTGCGGGCGCTCGACCCGACCGTGGCCGGCCCCTTCACCTGGGAACTGCCGGCGACCGTGGCCCTGGTCGCCGCGGCCTCGGTGCTGCTGGTCCCGGCCGCGTGGTGGCGGATGGCCGCGCTGGGCGGGGCGGCCGTGCTGGCCCTGGCCGTGCCGGCCGGCTTCGGGCTGCCCTGGTGGACCGTCCTCGTGCTCGACGCCGCCCTGCTCGCGGCCGGCTTCGTGCTCGGGAAGGGCCGCTCCAGCTGGGTCGTCTACGGTCCGGCGCTGCTGGTCGGCCTGCTGCCGCACCTGTTCGTGATCCTGACCGGCGACGACCAGTACCTGCGCCGCCTGGTGCTCGGCGCAACGGCGGTGGTCATCGTGGCGGCCGGGGTGCCGGCCCGGCTGCGAGCGCCCGTGATCATCGGCGGCGGGGTGCTGGCCGGGCAGGCCGCGTACGAGCTGGCCCAGGTCTGGGACCTGATCCCGCGCTGGATCCCGCTCGCCGTGGCCGGCCTGCTGCTCGTGCTGCTCGCGACCACGCTCGAGCGCCGCCGCCGCGACCTCGACCGGATGCGTGCCGCGCTTCACCGGATGACCTGACTCAGCTTTTCTTCAGCTTCGCATCGGGGTGCCGATCAGGGGGGCTCACTCGTCCCTGGGTCAGATCGGAGCACGGATGTCGGCCCCCCGCATGCAAGCGTGCTTCGGCGCGTGGATAGCCGCGCTGACGGTCGTTTTCTATTCGTTCCCGCAGTACAGCATGTACTCGTGGGCGACGATCGGGCTCTCCGCGGCGGCGGCGGTGCTGGTCGGGGTGCGGGTGCACCGGCCGGCCAAGCGCCTGCCCTGGTACCTGCTGTCGGCGGTGCTGGTCAGCTTCACGCTCGGCGACACGGCGTACAACGTGCTGACCGACTTCATGCACATCGCCAACCCGTTCCCGTCGCTGGCCGATCTGTTCTACCTGCTGGTCTACCCGATGCTGGCCGGGGCGCTGCTGATCTTCATCCGGTCCCGTTCGGGGGCCGGCAACCGGGCCGCGCTGCTCGACGCGCTCGTGCCCACCGCCGGTCTCGGCCTGCTCTCGTGGGTGTTCCTGATCTCGCCGTACGTGCGGGACACCGACCTCGGTTTCGTCGAGAAGGCCGTCTCGTCCGGCTACCCCCTGGGTGACGTCCTCGCCCTGGCCATGCTGGCCCGCCTGCTCACCGCGGGTGGCCGCAAGCCGGTCGCGCTGCATGTGCTCGTGGCCGGGGTCGGCAGCCTGCTGATCACCGACGTCCTCTACGGCCTGCGCCAGCTCGACGGCACCTGGCAGGTGGGTGGCCCGGTCGACGCCGGATGGGTGCTGTTCTACACCGCCACCGCGCTGTCCGCCCTGCACCCGTCGATGCGTCAGCTGACGACGAGCGAGCAGATCGCGCAGAGCCTGACCGGTGGCCGTCGCCTGGCCCTGATGTCGGTGGCCGCCCTGATCGCCCCGGCCGTGCTGCTGATCGAGGACCTGAACCAGGGCGTCACCGACGCGCCGATGATCGCGTCCGCTTCCGGCATCATGTTCCTGCTGGTCATGGCCCGGGTGGCCGGGCTCATGCAGCTGCAGCGCGACACCGCGGCCCGCGAGCGCACGTTGCGCATCACCGGCGCCGACCTGGTCGCCGCGAGCAGTGTCGACCAGGCCGGGGCAGCGCTGACCCAGGCCGTCACCTCGATCGTGCCGACCGGCGAGGATCACCGCTGGGTCATGCGCGGCTCCGACGCCGAGCCGGGCGCCGTCACCGGGCTCATGTCCACCTCCCGCGTACGGGTGGCCGGCCTGCCGGCCGACCTGACCGCCGAGCTCGACGGGTTCGAGTGGGCGCTGTGTGCCGAGGCGGTGTCGGCCGGGCGCACCCGCAACGGGCCGCTGCGCCACAACCAGGTCTTCCTGGCCGCGAGCGAAGAGGTGCTGACTGCGCTCGAGCCGTCCTTCGAGGCGCTGATGGCCCAGGCCACCATGGCCGTCGAACGCATAACCCTGACCGACGAGGTGAACCGGCGCAGCAGCGAGGACTACTTCCGCGCGCTGATCCAGAGCGCCTCCGACGTGATCCTGATCGTCGGCGACGACGAGACCATCCGCTACGCCAGCCCGTCCGCGCTGCCCGTGTTCGGCCGCACCGACCTCGTCGGCATGCCGCTGTCGCGCCTGATCGCCGGCACCGACCACGCCGAGCTGCGCGACCTGCTCGACCAGGTGCGCAGCGGCCGTGGGCCGCGCGACGGGGTCGACCTGACCGCCGTCTCGGGTGACGACCTGCTGCTGCAGGTGGAGTGCACGTGCCGCGACCTGCGGGACGAGCCGGCCGTGAACGGGCTCGTGGTCACCATCCGCGACGTCACCGAGCGCCGCCGCCTCGAGAACGACCTGGCCCACCAGGCGTACCACGACGCGCTGACCGGCCTGGCCAACCGTGCCTTCTTCCAGAACCGGCTCGAGAGCGCGGCCACCTTCGCCGTCGACGGCCGGCACGAGGTCGGCGTCCTGTTCGTCGACCTGGACGACTTCAAGGAGGTCAACGACACCCTCGGTCACGCCGCGGGCGACCAGTTGCTGACCACCGTGGGCCGCCGCATCACCGACCTGGCCGGCCCGCTGGCCACCGTGGCCCGCACCGGCGGGGACGAGTTCGCCGTGCTGATCGACCTCATCGCCGACACCGGCGAGGTCGAACGGGTGGCCGACCGTATCGTGGCCGCCCTGGCCGAGCCGATCGAGGTCGTCGACGCCACCGGCGCCACCCACCAGATCCACGGCGCGGCCAGCGTCGGCGTGGCCACCAGCACCGAGGCGGCCGGCATCAGCGAGCTGCTGCGCCGGGCCGACGTGGCCATGTACGGCGCCAAGACCGAGGGCAAGAACACCTGGCAGCGCTACCAGGACGAGATGCACGAGGCGATGCTGCGCCGGCTCGAGATGCGCTCGGCGCTCAACGAGGCGGTGGCCGGCGGCCAGATGCGCCTGCGGTTCCAGCCCATCATCGACCTGCCCACCGGCGACGTGGCCGGGCTCGAGGCCCTGGTGCGCTGGCAGCACCCGGTCCGCGGCCTGCTCGGCCCGAACGAGTTCATCGAGCTCTCCGAGGAGAACGGCTCGGTCGTGGCGATCGGCGGCTGGGTGCTGCGCGAGGCGCTGACCACCTTCGCCCACTGGCGCACGACCGAGGCCGGCCGTCCCATGCGGTACGTCAGCGTGAACGTCTCGGCCCGGCAGTTCCGGACGCCCGGCTTCGTCGACGAGGTGCGCGAGGTGCTGTCCGAGACCGGCGCCGACCCGCGCTGGCTGCTGCTCGAGGTCACCGAGAGCCTGGTGCTGCACGACGCCGACCAGGTGTGGGCCGACCTGCGCGAGCTGCGGGCCATGGGCGTCCGGATCGCCATCGACGACTTCGGCACCGGCTACTCGTCGCTCAGCTACCTGAGCAACATGCCGGTCGACGTCCTCAAGATCGACAAGTCCTTCATCGACGACATCCTGCACAACCCGCAGCAGATGGCCCTGGTCGAGACCATCGTCAGCCTCGCCCGCACCCTCGAACTGGCCGTGGTGGCCGAGGGCATCGAGCTCGACGGGCACCGCACGGCCCTGGCCGAGATGGGCTGCTCGTACGGGCAGGGCTACCTGTTCAGCAAGCCGGTCACCTCCGACGAATTCCTGGAGTACCTGCGCACGCAGAGCTCCGCCGTCTCCCCCCACTGAAAGGAACCCCACCCCCCATGAACCACGCTCCCCTCGAAGGTTCCGGTCTCGAGTTCGTCAAGCGCGACGGACGCTGGGCCGACCTGGAGCGCCTGCGCAGCGGCAACCCGATGTACGACGCCACGATCGAAGAGGTCCGCGGCCGTCGCATCCGGGTCGGCGACCACTGGCTGGCCGACTTCGCCTCCTGCAACTACCTCGGCTTCGACCTGGAGCCCGAGATCATGGACGCCATCGCCCCCGAGGTCGCCCGCTGGGGCACCCACCCGAGCTGGTCCCGCCTGCTCGGCAACCCGGCGCTCTACCCGCAGATCGAGGAGAAGCTGACGGCGCTGCTCGACGCGCCCGACACCCTGGTCCTGCCGACGATCACGCACATCCACATGTCCGTGCTGCCGATCCTGGCCGGCAAGGGCATGGTCTTCCTCGACTCGCAGGCACACAAGACCATCTACGACGGTTCCATGTACGCCCGGGGCCTGGGCGCCACCGTGCAGCGCTTCCGGGCCAACGACCACGAGCACCTGCGCGAGCTGCTGGCCGCGGCCCCGGCCGGCATCTCCAAGATCGTGGCGATGGACGGCGTCAACAGCATGACCGGCAACGCGCCCGACCTGAAGGCGTTCGCCGCCGTCGCCCGCGAGTACGGCGCCCTGCTCTACGTCGACGACGCCCACGGCTTCGGCGTGATCGGCGAGCGCGGCGCCAACGAGAAGTCGCCCTACGGTCTCAAGGGCAACGCCATCGTCAAGTACAGCGGCGAGACGTACGACAACGTCGTGCTCGTCGGCGGCTTCAGCAAGTCGTACTCGTCGCTGCTGGCCTTCCTGGCCCTGCCGACCTGGCTCAAGAACCACCTCAAGGTGTCGGCCCCGCCGTACCTGTACTCCGGCCCGGCCCCGACCGCCTCGCTGGCCACCGTCAACGCGGGCCTCGACCTCAACGAGAAGCGTGGCGACGACATCCGCGCCGACCTGTACCGCAAGACCATGAAGGTGCTCGACCACGTGCGGGCCCTGAACGTCTTCACCCCGAACACCGGCAACACCCCGGTGATCGAGCTGCCGCTGGCCGCCGGCGAGGACATCGACGCCGTCGGCAAGCTGCTGTGGGACCGCGGCATCTACGTCACGCTGGCCGCCTACCCGCTGGTGCCGCACGACCAGGTCGGCTTCCGGGCCCAGGTCACCGCGGCCAACTCGGACGAGGAGCTCGACGAGCTGAACGCCGTCATCACCGAACTGGCCGCGGCCGGCAAGCTCCGCAGCGCCGCGGAGTGAGGCTCCCCGGTCCGCTGGCGCCGCTGCGGCACCGCCAGTTCCGGCTCCTGTGGACCGGGATGAGCGCCTCCCTGGTCGGCGACGGGGTGCTGCTCGTCGCCCTGGCCTGGCAGGTCTACGACCTCTACGGGACGCCCGCCGCCATGTCGGCGGTGGGCGTCGCCCTCAGCCTGCCCCAGGTCGTCACGCTGCTGTTCGGCGGCGTGGTCAGCGACCGGTTCGACCCGCGCAAGGTCATGCTCGCCAGCGACCTGGTACGGCTGGTCACGATGAGCACGCTGGCCGTGCTGACCCTGACCGGGTCGCTGACCGCGCTGTGGCCGATCCTGGTCATCGCGGCGGTGCACGGCGCGGCGGCCGGGTTCTTCGGCCCGTCCTTCGACGCCACCGTGCCCCGGGTCGTGCCGGCCGAGCACCTGGTCGCGGCCAACGCGCTCGACCAGTTCGTGCGCCCGGCCGGCATGCAGATCTTCGGGCCCATGCTGGCCGGCGCGATCATCGCGATCGGGGGCGCGGGCTGGGCCTTCGCGGTCAACGCGGCCACGTTCGCCCTGTCCGTGGCCTGTCTGCTGGCGATGACCCGGGTCTCGTTGCCGGCCTCGGCCGACGACGGGCCGGTGGAATCGATCTGGCGGGAGATGCGGGCCGGGTTCCGGTTCGTGCGCGGTCAGGTGTGGCTGTGGGGGACGTTCCTGTCGGCCACGTTCACCTACCTGCTCTTCGTGGGACCGACCGAAGTGCTTCTCCCGTACGTGGTGAAGCACGAACTGGGCGGCAGTGCGGCCGCCCTGGGTCTGATCCTGACGTCCGGCGGTCTGGGCGCGATCGCGGCCGCGCTGGCGGTCGGGTGGATCGGCATCCCGCGCCGGTTCATGACCTTCACGTACGCGGTGTGGGCGATCGCGACACTGGCCGTGGCCGGCTATGGCGCGGCCACCCACACGTGGCAGCTGGCCGCGGCCTGCGTGCTGGTCAACGGCCTGGAAGCGGCCGGGACGGTGGCCTGGGCGACCACCAAACAGCGGTTCGTGCCCGAGGGCATGCTGGGCCGGGTGTCCAGCCTCGACTGGTTCGTGTCGACGGCGCTGCTGCCCCTGTCGTACGCGCTGGCCGCGCCGGTCGCCGAGTGGATCGGTGTCCGCGAGACGCTGATCGGCGCCGGCCTGCTGGGCGCGGTCGTGACGTTCGGCTTCCTGTTCCTGCCCGGCATGCGCCGCGTCGAACGGCTCGAGTACATCGAACGTCCCGGCACCCCGGTCGAAGGGCCGACTCCGGTCGCCACCACGGTTCCGGCCGGCCCGGCGGCTCCCGGCAAGATCGAGGTTTCGGCATGAGTCAAGGACCCGCGCAGGCCGTGCGCGACCTCAGCGAGGCGTTCGCGGCCCGCGACCTGAACGCGGCGCTGGCCTGCTTCGCCCCCGGCGACGACATCGGCTACGCCGGCTCCGAACGCTCCGAGTCGGCGGTGGGCCGGGCCGAACTGACGGCCCTGCTCGGCGAGGTCTTCCTGCGGACCGAGGCGTACGCCTGGCACGCGCACGACGTCACGGTCCACACGTTCGGCGACCGGGCCTACGTCTTCGCCGACGCCGACGGCATCGCGCGCCCCGACGACGGCGCCGACGAGAACTTCCCCTACCGGGTGTCGGGCCTGGTGGAGCAGGTCGAGGGCCGCTGGCTCTGGCGTCACTGCCAGGGCAGCGAACCCTCGACCTGAGGCCCGCCCCGGAAGGGTGGGGGATGGGGAAACGGCCGGCCGGTGGGGCTCTCACCGGCCGGCCGTCGCCGTAATGCGGATCACCCTTGCCTTCAAGCGCTTGAGGGCGCGAACACTCGGGTGTCATGACCAACGATCTCTCCACCGTTCTTGTCACCGGCGCGACCGGGCACGTCGGCAGCCACTCCGTACAACGGCTGCTGGCCGAGGGCTACCGGGTCCGTGTCGTGGTGCGCCGGCCCGAGCAGGAGGACGACGTCCGTACCCTGGCCGGTCCGAGCGACCGCCTGGAGTTCGTGACCGCCGCCCTCACCGCCGACGACAACTGGGACAAGGCGATGGCCGGCGTCCGCTACGTCTGGCACCACGCCTCGCCGTTCCCGTTCACGCCGCCCGCCGACCCCGACGAGGTGATCGTCCCGGCCCGCGACGGTGCCCTCCGGGTGCTGGCGGCGGCCGGGGCCGAGGGCGTGCAGCGCGTGGTGCTGACTTCGTCGTACGCCGCCGTCGGTTACACCCCCAAGCCGGGTGACCGCTACGACGAGTCGGACTGGACCGACACCGCCGGCGACCTGCCCGTCTACATCCGCTCGAAGACCGTCGCCGAGCAGGCGGCCTGGCAGTACACCCGCGAGCACGCCGCCCCCGAACTGGCCGTGATCAACCCGACCGGCATCTTCGGCCCGTTGCTCGCGCCCCGGCTCTCGGCCTCGACCGGCCTGGTCAGGAGCTACCTCGAAGGAGCCAGCCCGGTCGTGCCGCGGATGTACTTCGGTGTGGTCGACGTCCGCGACGTGGTCGACCTGCACCTGCGGGCGATGCTGAGCCCGGCCGCGGCCGGGGAGCGCTTCATAGCGGTCGGCGGCCCGGCCATCAGCTTCTATCAGATGGGCCGGATGCTGGCCGAGCACCTGCCCGCCCGGGCCGACCGGGTGCCGGCCACCGAGCTGACCGTCGAGCAGGTGCGTGCGGCGGCCCGGACCGAGCCCGCGCTGCGCGACGCGGCCCTGCTGGGCGGCCGGATCCCGGTGATCAGCAACGCCAAGGCCCGGAGCCTGCTCGGCTGGCAGCCGCGCGAGGTGGCCACGACGATCGCCGACACCGCGGACAGCCTGCTGCGGCTCGGTCTCGTCGGCTAGAACGCTTGCAGCACCTCATTGAGGCGGCGGATGACGTCGGTGTCGTCGTCGCCGCGACCGCGGGCCGCCCAGAGCTCCTGTTTGAGGCGGAGGTATTCGTGGCGGACCCGCAGCCGCTCGATCTCGGCCGCGAGCTGGCCGGCCTGGGTGGCGAAGAGGTCGCGCAGCTCGTCCGCGGCCTCGACGCCGACCTCGACCAGCCGCACGTAGTCGCGCAGGCCGTCGACGCTCACCCCGGACGACCGCAGGCAGGCCAGGGCCTCGACCCGCTCGGCCGTGGCCCCGTCGTAGCGGCGGTGACCGGTCCCGGGATCACGGTCGACCCGGCCCAGCAGGCCCGTCTTCTCGTAGTAGCGCAGCGTCGGCTCGCTGAAACCGCTGCGCCGGGACATCTCGAGAATCGTCAGTGGTGTGGTCACCGCACCATCTTCTCGATGAGGTCGGCCGATCGAGTGACGCCGCCCTCGGCGCGTACTTCATGCTTGAGGTGTTGACTGCGGGCAGCCACCGCCGAGTCGGTGGTGAGGGTGAGCAGGTGGTCGCGCAGCTCGGCCGGGGTGACGGTGGCCGAGTCGACGACGTGGGCGACGCCCAGGCCGGCCAGTTGTTCGGCGTTGGCGAACTGGTCGGCGGCCTGCGGGGCGGCGATCATCGGAAGGCCGCAGTACAGGCCCTCGCTGCTGCCGCCCATGCCGGCATGGGTGACGAACGCGTCGGCCTGCTCGAGGACGGCCAGCTGCGGCACCCACGAGTGGAGCTCGACCGACGCCGGCACGTCGCCCAGCACGGCCGGGTCGACCGGGCCGATCTGCAGCACGGTGCGCCAGCCGGGCAGCGACCCGAAGGCCTCGACGCAGCGCCGGTAGAAGTCGGGCTGGTCGGTGAAGGCCGAACCGAGCGAGACCAGCAGCACCTTGTCCGCGTCGGGCCTGGTCCACGTGCCGCGCTCGCCCAGGATCGGGCCGACGAAGTCGTAGACGGCGGGGTCGACCCGGTCGGCGTGGGGTTGCAGGGCGCGGGGGATCAGCACCAAGGCGTGCTCGGGGCGGCCCTGGAAGGACATGCTGTCCGTGGCGGACGAGCCCTCGGCGGCCAGCCACTCGGTGAAGCGGTCGTAGTAGGCGGCGCCGCGGGGGTCGGCCCGCATCGCCTCGATCATGGGGGCCATCTCCTGCTCGTAGCCGTCCCAGGCCACGTACGTAGGGGACAGCTGCACCGCCGGAATGCCCCACTGCTCGCCGAGCAGCCGGGCCGGGGCGCCCGCGATGTCGTACAGGAAAAGGTCGGGACGGTCGTCGGCGTAGGCCGCGCGGAGCTGCGGGAGCATCGCGATGCTGTCGTCGAGGAACATCGTGAGCTGGTCGATCGGGTCGAGGTCGCCGTGCGTGTCGGCCCGGGGCAGGGTCGTGGCATACGGCTTGAGCTCGGCCCCGGTCGCGGTGACGGCCTCGGTGAACGACGGGTCGTTGGCGTAGGTCACCCGATGACCACGCCGCACCAGCTCGCGGATGACCTCCAGGCTCGGGTTCACGTGTCCGTGGAACGGGATACTGACCATGGCGATGTGTGGCACGGGTTCTCGCTTTCGTCGCGGCGCCGCGTCCGCTCGTCGAGCCGAGACGATACGTATCGTCTCGCCAGCAGGGCGAGTCGTAGCGAGACGATACGTATCGTCTCGCATCTCAGGTGGGGTGAAGGGGCAGTTCGAGGTGTTGTGACGAGACGATACGTATCGTCTCGCGAGTTGGCAAGACGATACGTATCGTCTCGTCAGGGTAGGGTGAGCCTGTGCCTGATGTTGCCCGCCGTAGTGCGCAGTCCCGTCGCGCGATCATGTTCGCCACGACGGCGATGCTCGGTGACACCGGGTATGCGCGGATGACCATCGAGGCCATCGCGGCCCGCGCCGGCGTCGGCAAAGCGACGATCTACCGGTGGTGGCCCGCCGGCAAGAGCGCGCTGGTCCTCGACGCGCTGGCCGAGAACGTCGAGTCCGGGCCGACCGCGCTGCCCGACACGGGCGACCTCGAAGCCGACCTGCGGGGGGTCGTCCGGGCTACCGTGGCCGAGTTCGCCGATCCGTTGCTGTCGGCCACCACCCGGGCGCTGACGGTCGAGACGCTGGAGGACGACGAGCTCGCCGGCCAGGTGCGAGACCGGCTGCTCCGGCCGCACTTTCTCGCCGTACGGGAAAGGTTGGAAGTGGGTCGCGAGGCGGGTCAGGTCCGCGCCGGGGCCGATCTGGATCACGCCGTCGAGTCGGTCTTCGGGCCGATCTTCCATCGCTGGCTGCTGCGCACCGGGCCGCTGACCGACGAGTACGCCGACGGCCTGGTCGAACACGTGATGGCCGCGATCCGCCCAGGCTCAGCCTGACCGGACCGCGGCCACCGAAGGGAAACTCTCAGACGGTCGCGAGGACCGGGGCGTGCACCTCCGACACCAGGCCGGTGGAGAGGCAGTACTGCGCGGGTACGGCGGTGACCGCGCCCCGGCGCAGCGCCGCGTCGACCATGGACGACCGTTCCCGCAGCAGGTCGACGGTGTAGAGCGAGTGCTGGGCGGCGATCTCGGCCTGGGTCGTGGCGCCGGCGCGGCGGGCCCGGGTCACGTCGGGCGCGATGCGCTCGGCGATGTCGCGGATGTAGCCGGGCGGGACCAGGCCGTCGTCCACGACCCGGGTCGCCGCGGCCACGGCGCCGCAGCCCTCGTGACCGAGCACCACGATCAGGGAGACGCCCAGGATCTCGACGGCGTACTCCACCGAGCCGAGCGCGGCCGCGTCGACCACGTGGCCGGCCGTGCGCACCACGAACAGGTCGCCCAGGCCCTGGTCGAACAGGATCTCGGCCGGCACCCGGGAGTCGGCGCAGCCCAGCACCAGCGCGAACGGGTTCTGCGACTCGTTGAGCTGGGCGCGGCGGGCCGCGCCGCGGTCACCGGCGGCCGTGCTGCGATCCTCGGTCCAGCGCAGGTTGCCTTCGCGCAGGCGGGTCCAGGGGGATTCGTTGCTAAGCATGAAGGGGGCTCCGGATCAGTTGAGGATGGCGCCGGTGACGGCGACCTGTTCGGTGAGGACGCCGCCGATCAGGCGCTGGGTCTGGTTGATCTCTTCGACGGCGGTGTGGATCTCGGCCAGGGACGCGGTGACCGCGTCGACGCGCTCCTGGATGGCGTTGACCTTGTTGCTGACCTCGGCGGTGGCCCGCTCGGTCTCGTCCGACAGCGCCTTCACCTCGCCCGCGACCACGGCGAAGCCCTTGCCGGCCTCGCCCGCCCGCGCCGACTCGATGGTGGCGTTGAGCGCGAGCAGCTTGGTCTGGGCGGCGATCGACTGGATGGTCTGCACGACCTGGTTGATCTCGGCGCTGGCCTGACCGAGCCCGGCGACGTGCTGGTTGGCCTCGACGGTGAGGCGCTCACCCTGCTCGGCGACGGTGGCGGCAGAGGTGACGTTGCGCTCGACCTCGGCGATGGAGTCGAGCAGCGTACGGCCGGCGGTGTGCAGCTGGTCGGTCGAGACGAACCGTTCCAGGGCCTGACCGACCAGGTAGGCGGTGTTACGCAAGGCGGCCTCGCGGCCCGGGTACATGATCAGCGTGCGGGTCGCGAAGAAGTCCATCGTGCCGATGAAGTGGCCGCCGACCTTGATCGGCAGGCAGACGCCCGACTTGACCCCGGCCGCCTGGGCCGCGGGGCGGCGCACGCAGTCGGTGAGCTCACCCAGGTCCTCGACGAAGACCAGGTCGTCGCGGGCCCACGTCCGGCCCGAGAGTCCGACGCCCTTGGTGAAGGAGGCCGACATCGTGACCCGGCGGAACTCGGCCCCGGCGTCGCCCGACTCGAGCGAGAAGCGCAGCTCCTGGCCGCTCTCGTCGAGCTGCCAGAACGAGCCGTACTGCCAGTCGAAGTCCTGGCGGATGGTCTCCAGCGCCGACCGCAGGGCCTGGTCGCGGCTGGTGGCCTGGGTCAGCTCGCGGATCACGGTGGAGACGGCGTGCACGTCCTGGGCCGCCTTCTCCTGGCGGACGCCCTCGTGCAGGCGGGCCAGCGCGCCCGAGACCAGTTGCCCGACCGCCCGCAGCACGGCCAGCCGGCCCTCGGACGGGTGCAGCTCCTCGGTGGCGAAGAAGTCCATCGTGCCGACCACCTGGTTGTCCTCGATGAGCGGGAAGCAGACCCCGCTGCGGACACCGGCCCGGGACGCGACGGGGGCGCGCACGCAGTCGGTGACGTCGGCGATGTTGCTGACGAAGACCAGGTCACGGGTGCGCCAGGCGCGCCCGGAGAGGCCCACGCCCTCGGCGAAGGAGGCGTCCAGGGTGACCCGCCGGAACTCCTCGTTGACCGTGCCGCTCTCCTGGGCGAACCGCAGCACCTTGCCGGCCGGCTCCAGCTGCCAGTACGAGCCGTAGGCCCAGCCGAACAGGCTGCGGACCTGGTCGAGGGCGCCGCCGATGGCCTGCTCGGGCGACGAGGCGCTCTCCATCGACCGCATGATCGCGGTGATCGCCGCCACGTCGGCCTGGGCCTCGGCCAGTTCGGCGCTGGTCCGCTCGGACTCGGCGCGCTTACCGCTACGGAACACCGCTTGCTCCCTTCGGGTGACCGGCACTGTGCCGCTCGTTCAGGGATCCTTCGGTTGCCCGCGGCCTCGCTTGACGGTTCGTCGACCAGCGATTGAGTGCAAATCGGGAGCAGCTCCGGCAAGGTGGCGGCATGCGACTTTCGATCTGGCCCGGCGCCGGGCAGAGCTTTGCCGATGTGCTCGAGGTGTCCCGGCACGCCGAGGCGACCGGGTGGGCCGGCGTCTGGTTCGCCGACCACTTCATGCCGAACACGGGGCCGGGGGAGGACGACACCTGGCCCGTGCTCGAGTGCGGGTCGGTGGTGGCGGCGCTGGCCGCGGTCGTGCCCCGGGTGCGCATCGGCACGCTCGTGTACGGAATGACCTACCGGCATCCGGCCGTGCTGGCCAACATGGCGGCCACCGTCGACCGGATCAGCGACGGACGGTTCGTGCTCGGCGTCGGCGCGGGCTGGCAGATCAACGAACACCAGCAGTACGGGATCGAGTTGCCCCCGATCAAGCAGCGTATCGACCGTTTCGTCGAGGGGTTGCTCGTGCTGCGCGGGCTGCTGAACGACCCCCGGACCACCGTGGACGGCCGGTACTACCAGGTCACCGACGCGGTCAACGAGCCCAAGCCGGTGCAGCGGCCGATGCCGTTGCTGATCGGCGCCAAGGGCGAGAAGCGGATGCTGCGGGTCGTGGCCGAGCACGCCGACGAGTGGAACTGCTGGGGGCGGCCCGACCTGGTCGCGCACAAGTCGGCCGTGCTCGACGAGCACTGCGCGGCCGTGGGACGGGACCCCCGGGCGATCAAGCGCACGGCGCAGGCGCTGGTCGTCGTGGACGGTCCGGTGCCGGCCGACGGCCCGCCGGTCATCGGCGGGTCGCCGGCCCGGCTCGCCGAGGACGTGGCCGCGTACGCGGAAATCGGTCTCGACGAGCTGATCGTCCCGGACGGCTTGCTCGGCACGGGCGCCGAGCGTCTGAAAGCGATGGACGTGATCCGCGGGATCGTCTAGCGGCCGCGCTTGACCTCGAAGAACGTCTCGGTGCGCATCAGCGTGACCACCGAGTCGAACATCGCCGTGGACTCGTCGCCCGCGGGGACGGTGTCGATGATCGGGCCGTGCAGGCCCCGGGTGGCGCCGTCCACGTGCAACACCGGCGAGCCGATGCCCGGGCCGGCCAGCTCGAGCGCGGTCTCGTGGGACTCGCGGACGGCGTCGTCCCAGCGCTCGTCGTCCAGGACGGCCTTGGCGTCGGTGACCCCGGCCGCCTCGGCCGCCTGGTCGACCAGGTCGTCGTCGAGGGGGGCGCCGTCCTCGTGGACCCGGGTGCCGAGCACGGTGTAGAAGGCGGCCACCGTGTCGTCCCGCTGCTCGGCCCGCAGCGCCTCGACCAGGCGCAACGCCCGGAACGAGGCGGTCACGCCGCCACGGTACTGCTCGGGGATGTTGTCGCCGTTGAGCACGAGCAGGCTGAAGGCCCGCCAGCGGACGGTGACCTGCCGCTCGGGGGCGACCGCGACCAGCCAGCGCGAGGTGCGCCAGGTGAACGGGCAGGCCGGATCGAAGTAGTAAGTGGCTTCCATCCCCCGAGCCTAGATCTCTTCGATGCATTCTTGGTTTGTCGGCTCACCGTGTGGGGCAGGACAACCACTGGCCGTCAAGTGATCGAGATCACTTGACGCTTTCCGGCCGGATGGAGGGTCAATGACGATCACGGACCGACATCCGCAACGGCGCACCCTGCGCGCCCGGGCACTCGCGGCGGGGGCCGCGATCACCCTGCTCGCACCGTTGGCGGCCTGCGGATCGGACGAGGGCGGCGTACCCGTCCTGAACTTCTACAACTCACCCGTCGAGAACATGCAGAGCGTGGTCGACCGGTGCAACCAGGAGGCGGCCGGCAGGTACAAGATCTCGTACCAGGTGCTGCCGCGGCAGGCCGACGACCAGCGGGTGCAGATGGTCCGCCGGCTCGCCGCCAAGGACGACAGCATGGACATCCTCGGCATGGACGTGACCTGGACCCAGGAGTTCGCCAGCGCGAACTGGATCCGCGAGATCACCGGGGACCTCAAGAACGAGGTGGAGAGCGAGACGCTCGAACCGGCGGTCGCTTCCGCGCAGTACAACGGCAAGCTGTACGCGGCGCCGAACAACACCAACGTGCAGCTTCTCTGGTACCGCAAGGACCTGGTGCCGACCCCGCCCAAGACCTGGGCCGAGATGATCCAGATGTCCCAGCAGCTCAAGGCCGAGGGCAAGACCTACCAGGTGATGACCATGGGGGCCCAGTACGAGGGCCTGGTCGTGCTCTACAACAGCCTGGTCGCCAGCGCCGGCGGCAACGTGGTCGACCAGGACGGCAAGAAGGCCGTCATGGACGAGGGCGCGGTGAAGGCGCTGGAGACGCTCAAGGCGTTCGCCACCGCGGGCGTGACCAGCCCGTCCTTCTCGAACGCGGTCGAGGACGACGTCCGCCGGGCGTTCCAGGACGGTGGCGGCGCCTTCCAGCTCAACTGGCCGTTCGTGTGGGCGTCGATGGTGCAGGAGGCGCCCGACCTGGCCAAGAACGTCGGGTGGGCCCGCTACCCGGCGATCGACGCCAATACCCCGAGCAAGACCACCATCGGCGGATCCGAACAGGCCGTCAGCGCGTACAGCAAGCACCCGGACCTGGCCTTCGAGGCGATCCAATGCCTGCGGAGCCCGGAGAGCCAGCTGTTCCTGGCCACGAAATCGGGACAGGCGCCGTCGATCGAGTCGGTCTACGACGATCCCTCGATGACCGAGGCCTACCCGATGAAGGACGTGCTGCTCGAGGAGCTCAAGACCTCGGCGCCGCGGCCGCGGACCCCGGCGTACCAGAACCTCTCGACCGTCGTGTCGGCCGAGCTGTCCCCGCCGGCGTCGATCCAGCCGCAGCAGACCGCGGACTCGCTGCGGGACTCGATCCAGGCCGCCATCGACTCGAAGGGAGTGCTGCCGTGAGCGTTCTCTCGCGTGAGAAGGCCGCCTCGGGGGCCGAAGCCGCGCCGCGCGCGGGGTTGAGCGAGGGCAAGAAGCAGGAACGCCGGCTCGGCTGGCTGCTGTGCGCGCCGGCCGCGTTCGTCATGGTGGCGGTGACGGCGTACCCGATCCTGTACTCGATCTGGCTGTCGTTGCAGCGCTACGACCTCAAGTTTCCGGAGAACCGGGAGTTCATCGGGCTGGCCAACTACGTCACGGTGCTGTCCAACGACTACTGGTGGACGGCGTTCGGCGTCACCATGCTGATCACGGTCATCTCGGTCTCGGTCGAGCTGGTGCTGGGCATGGGGCTCGCGCTGATCATGCACCGGACCATCATCGGGCGCGGCCTGGTGCGGACCAGCGCGCTCATCCCGTACGGGATCGTGACCGTGGTCGCCGCGTTCAGCTGGCGCTACGCGTGGACGCCGGGCACGGGTTATCTGGCCAACCTGTTCTCGCCCGAGGGGGCGCCGCTAACCGAACGGGCCAGCGCTCTCGCCATCATCATCTTCGCCGAGATCTGGAAGACCACCCCGTTCATGGCCCTGCTGCTGATGGCCGGGCTGGCCCTGGTGCCGGACGACCTGCTCAAGGCGGCCTCCATGGACGGGGCCTCGTGGTGGCAGCGGTTCACCAAGGTGATGCTGCCCGTGATGAAGCCGGCCATCCTGGTCGCGCTGCTGTTCCGCACGCTCGACGCTTTCCGGATCTTCGACAACATCTACGTGCTCTCGGCCGGGGCCAACGAGACGTCATCGGTCTCGATGATCGCCTACAACAACCTGATGAAGGGCCTCAACCTCGGCATCGGCTCCACGATGTCGGTGCTCATCTTCCTCACCGTCGCGATCATCGCCTTCATCTTCGTGAAACTGTTCGGCACGGCGGCCCCCGGTAGCAGCGACGACGAGGGGAGGCGCTGATGGCCGCCGAGACCACCTCCGCCAAGGTCAAATGGGGTCTGCTGGACGCGATCGTCGTCGTGTTCGCCTTGATCCCGGTGCTGTGGATCGTCTCGCTGTCGTTCAAGACGCCGGGGACGCTCACCGACGGCAACTTCATCCCGCGCGAGTGGACGTGGGACAACTACAAGCTGATCTTCCAGACCGACCAGTTCGTGCGGGCCCTGATGAACTCGATCGGCATCGCGCTGATCTCGACGGTGATCGCCGTCGTGCTGGGCACGATGGCCGCGTACGCGATCAGCCGGCTCGACTTCCCGGGCAAGAAGGCGCTCGTCGGCGTCTCGCTGCTGATCGCGATGTTCCCGCAGGTCTCGCTCGTGTCGCCGCTGTTCAACATCGAGCGCAACCTGGGGATTTTCGACACCTGGCTCGGGCTGATCCTGCCGT
Organism: Paractinoplanes aksuensis; assembly: GCF_024137025.1. GTDB lineage: Bacteria > Actinomycetota > Actinomycetes > Mycobacteriales > Micromonosporaceae > Actinoplanes > Actinoplanes aksuensis. The sequence goes on along the minus strand of NZ_JAMYJR010000033.1, from coordinate 150,325 downwards.
ACATCACGTTCGCCCTGCCGCTCGCGATCTACACCCTGTCGGCCTTCTTCAAGCAGATCCCGTGGGACCTGGAGAAGGCGGCCAAGATGGACGGCGCGACCCAGGGCGAGGCGTTCCGCAAGGTGATCGCGCCGCTGGCCGCCCCGGGCGTGTTCACCACGGCGATCCTGGTCTTCATCTTCTGCTGGAACGACTTCCTGTTCGCCATCTCGCTGACCTCGACCGAGCAGTCCCGCACGGTCCCGGTGGCGCTGTCGTTCTTCACCGGCGCCTCGCAGTTCGAGGACCCGACGGGGGCCATCTCGGCCGCCGCCGTGACGATCACGATCCCGATCATCCTGTTCGTGCTGTTCTTCCAGAGGCGCATCGTCGCGGGCCTCACGTCCGGCGCCGTGAAGGGGTAGGTAGCGATGGCTGACATTGTTCTCGACAAAGTGACCAAGAAATACCCGGACGGGACGACGGCGGTGCACGAGATCGACCTGGAGATCGCCGACGGCGAGTTCATCATCCTGGTCGGGCCGTCGGGCTGCGGGAAGTCGACCACGCTCAACATGATCGCCGGGCTGGAGGACATCTCGTCGGGCGAGCTGCGGATCGCCGGGGAGAGGGTCAACGACAAGGCGCCCAAGGACAGGGACATCGCGATGGTGTTCCAGTCGTACGCGCTCTATCCGAACATGACCGTGGGCGAGAACATGGCGTTCCCCCTCAAGCTGGCCAAGCTGCCCAAGGCCGAGATCGACAAAAAGGTGGCCGAGGCCGCTCGCGTCTTGGAACTGACGGAGTATCTGGGGAGGAAACCGGCCAACCTCTCCGGCGGGCAGCGGCAGCGGGTGGCGATGGGCCGGGCGATCGTCCGCAGCCCCAAGGCGTTCCTCATGGACGAGCCGTTGTCCAATCTCGACGCCAAACTGCGGGTCCAGATGCGTACGCAGGTCTCGCGCCTGCAGAAGCAGCTCAACACCACAACGGTGTACGTGACTCATGACCAGACGGAGGCCATGACGCTCGGCGACCGGGTGGTGGTGATGCGCGGCGGCTACATCCAGCAGGTGGGTGATCCGCAGACGTTGTACGACAACCCGGTGAACCTGTTCGTGGCCGGGTTCATCGGGTCACCGTCGATGAACTTCCTGCCGGCCACGGTCGAGGAGTCGGTGCTGCGGACACCGCTCGGTGATCTGCCGCTGAACGACCGGTTGCGGCGCTCGCTGAGTGGTGCCGACGCGCCGCGTCAGTTGATCGTCGGGATCCGGCCCGAGCACTTCGAGGACGCGGCGCTGATCGAGGAGCACCAGCGGGCCAAGGGCTTCGAGTTCACGATGCCGGTCGACCTGGTCGAGTCGATGGGCTCGGACAAATACGTCTACTTCACGGTCGAGGGCGAACGGGCCGTGTCCGCCGATCTGGAAGACCTGACGGCCGACGCGGGCGGCGCCGACCTGCCGCCCCAGGACAACCTGGTGACCCGCCTGTCCGCCGAGTCCCGGGTCCGCGACGGCGTCGACGCCCGCGTCTGGATGAACCTCGACAAGATCCACCTCTTCGACCCCGGTAACGGCCACAACATCACGCTGAACGAGGGCCAGGACGCGGGAGTCGCCACGCCCTGACCACCAGCTCCACCTCGGGCGCCCGGTTCCCCGCCGGGCGCCCGACCTGCTCCTCAGCGGCCGCGCGCCGCGCTCCTTCTTGGCCGCAGTGCTCGCTGTGGCCGGCTGTCGCTCAGACCAGGCCGGCGTCGTGGACCATCACGGCGGCCTGCGAGCGGTTGTTCATGCCGAGCTTGCCCAGCACCCGCGACACGTGCCCCTTCACCGTCGAGACGCCCATGCCCAGCGCATCCCCGATCTCGGCGTTGGACCACCCGCGCCCCAGCCCGATCGCCACTTCGCGCTCCCGATCGGTCAACCGCCCGAGCTGCTCGGTGGCCTGAGCCCGCAACGACCCCGCCCCCGACACCGCGACGAACTGCACCACGGTCTTGATCACTCGGTCCCAGCCCGCGCCGTGTCCTGCTTTGCCGCGGCCGGCGGGTCGGCCGGTGCTATTGGTGCCAGTCCGGCAGATGACCGCGCTGGGCCCGCCGCCGTACCCCGACGTCTGGGGCTACGAGCCGATCATGACGTACGAGGCTCAGGCGTACGGGCAGCGGGCGCCCAGCTTCGGGGTGGGGGTCGACGAATACACGCTGCTCCAGAAGGCGCACGTGCTGAACGCCATCCTCGACACGTGGAGCGTCCTCTATCCGCGGATGCAGGGGATCGACCTTCGCCGCGACGCGCCGAGCCTGCCCGTGCCGGCCTGGTTCTACCTGGGCGGCAACGAGATGCGCGGGCTCCGGGTGCTCTTCGACGATTGGTATGCGCGATTGCGGGCACCGAGCAAGAAGCTGACCGTCGTGCCCGGCGCCGGTCACACCGCCCTCTTCGAACGACCCGACCAACTCGTGGCGGTGCTCGATGATGTCCTCGCCGGTTGAGCGCTCGCCGGGCGAGCGGGGCCGGTGGCCCAAGCGGAGGCTCTCGATCCCCTTGAACCACCGGCAACCCTCTTCGCTACCCGTTCGTGGCGGGGCTAATCACGTCGGCCATCAATTGATTCAGGAGATCCGTCAGCACGGCCACGCCGTCGCGGCTCAGCACGGATTCGGGGTGGAACTGCAAGCCGGCGAAGGCCGGGCCCCGCAGCGCGTGGACGGCCGAATCGACGGGGTCGCGGGCGATCTCGACCCGGCCGTGGGCGGTGCGCAGCTCGTCCTGGGCGGCCAGCGCGGTGAAGCTCGAATAGAAGCCGACCCGGCGCGGGGTGCCGAAGAGATCCACCTCGCGGGCCAGGCCCTGGTAGGGGGAGTCGCGGCGGTGCAGGGCCAGGCCGAGCAGGCCGGCCAGGATCTGGTGGCCCAGACAGACGGCCAGCAGCGGCCGGCGCTCGGCCAGGCGGGTGCCGATCAGGTCCCGCAGCGCCACCATCTTCGGGTCGTGCGTGTCGCCCGGGTCGCCCGGCCCGGGCCCGGCCACCAGCAGGTCGGCCGCGGCGACGTCGGGGTGGGGCAGGGCGGTCCAGGGGCGGACGGTGACGGTCAGGCCCAGGGCGCGCAGTTGGTGGGCCAGCATCGCGGTGAAGGTGTCCTCGCCGTCGACGATGACGGCGGTCCGGCCGGCCAGGGCGGGGACGGTCAGGGCGCCCGGCTCCCGCGAGTCGAGCCAGAAGCGGGCCAGGTCGGTGTTGCGGGCGGCCAGGGCGGCCTGCACCTCGGGCGATTCGGCCTCGGTGCGCGCGGGGGCGGGTCGCGCCGGGACGGCGCCGAGCGCGGCCAGGATGCCGGCCGCCTTGGTGTGGGTCTCGCCCACCTCGCCGGCCGCGGTCGAGTGGCGGACGAGAGTGGCGCCGACCGGCACCCGCAGCTCACCGTCGGGGGAGATCTCGGCCGTGCGGATCAGGATGGGCGCGTCCAGCGATTGGCGGCCCTGGTCGTCGTGGTCGAGCAGGGCCAGCACGCCGGCGTAGTAGCGGCGGCCCCGCTGTTCGTGGCGGGCGATCACGCGGCAGGCGTTCTCGATCGGGCTGCCGGTCACCGTCGGGGCGAACATGGTCTCGCGCAGCACGTCGCGCACGTCCAGCGAGCCGCGGCCGGCCAGCAGGTATTCGGTGTGGGTCAGGTGGGTCATCTGCTTCAGGTAGGGGCCGGCCACCTGGCCGCCGTGCTCGGCCACCGTCGCCATCATCTTGAGCTCCTCGTCCAGCACCATGTAGAGCTCCTCGACCTCCTTCGGGTCCCGCAGGAAGTCGAGCAGGCGGCCCGAGCCGTTGCGGAAGGTGCCGCTGATCGGGTTCATCATCGTGATGCCGTCGGCCACGCTGACGTGCCGTTCCGGCGTGGCCCCGACCAGCGTGCGGGTGCCCGTGTGCACGAGGAACGTCCAGTAGGTGCCCTGTTCGGCGGCGAGCAGGCGACCGAAGGCGGAGCGGGCGGCGGCGATCGGGTCGCCCTCGACCCGGGCCTGGTAGACGCGGTGGATGACGAAGTTGGCGCCCTCGCCGTGGCCGATCTCGTCGCGCAGCACGTCCTCGACGATCGCGCCGTACTCGTCGTCGGAGAGGTCGAAGCCGCCGCCGCTGAGGCTGAGCGGGCCGGGCGGGAAGGCGTCGAGCGGTTCCCGGCGCGACTCCCGCACGATCAGGCATTCGAGGGGCGCGCCGTCGTCGACGCAGTCGAAGCCGCGCTCGGTGATCTGGCGGTAGGGGATCACCGCCAGCGTGGGGCGGCCGCGGTGCAGCGGGATGTCGTCGAGGGCGGCGACGGTCACGACGTCGCCGGTCAGCACCTCGACGTGGTCGGCGCCGTCACGGTGGAGCAGGGCGAAGGGTTGCATGGTGGTCCTCTTCCGGGTCTCGGCGGCGCCGACCGAGGCTCGACCATGCAGAAGCGGCCGCCTCGGGAGGCGGCCGCGTGGGTGTCAACGCGCGTGGGGTCCGCCGGTCAGGCGGGCCACCAGTTCCTTCGCGCGTGCAGCATGCGGCCGAGCTTAGGCGGGCCGGTCGAGTCCGCACCACCCCTGTCCCACATTTCCCCCGCCCGGGGGCCGGGGGTCAGGCGAAGGCCGAGCGCACAGCCCGGAGGGCCCAGCGCATCCGGCCGAGGGCGCAGTCCGGGTGCTCGCCGAACTCCTGGGCCACGACCTCGGCGCAACGGGCCTCGCCGAGACGGTCGACCGTGGCTGTCACGGCCTCCCGGATCAGTTCGGGTGTGGGGCTCTGCGAGCGCTGCAGGGTCGAGGCGAAAAGCGCCTCGGAGCGGATGGAGTCGAGGACCGTGTTCATCGGAAACCTCCTGCTGGGCTGTGCAAGTGGGGCCTGCCATCCAGGAGACCCGAGCGTGGATGCAGCTCTGCTGCGTGCCGGGTGCGCATCAGTTGCACAAACCTCGGCATTCGTGGAGCGGCCTCACAACCCGGACTAACCGGATATGGTCCCGATAAGTAGCGACTGCGCAGACAACCGAGGGAGAGTGCCGTGACGGTGGTCCTGGTCGCCGATGACGACGCCGACATCCGCGACCTCGTGGCGTTCAAGCTGGAGCAGGCCGGCTTCGAGGTGATCGCCGTCGAGGACGGGCAGACCGCGGTCGAACAGGCGCGCAGCCGGCAGCCGACGCTGGCGGTGCTCGACGTGTCCATGCCGGGCCTGTCCGGGATCGACGTGTGCCGGATGCTGCGGTCCGACCCGGCCACCGCCGGGATCCTGATCATCATGTTGACCGCGCGTGTGCAGGAGCAGGACGTCGAGGGCGGGTTCAGCGCGGGCGCCGACGACTACGTGACCAAACCCTTCAGCCCCCGCGAACTGGTCTCCCGCATCCAGGCCCTGCTGAGCCGGGCCCGGGCGTGAGGGCCGGCCGGCCGGGCGCGCGTCGGGACGATGCGACGTGAAGGGTCCGTCGGGCGGCTGCTGAGCCGGGCCTTCGCGGTTCTGGTGGTGCTCATCGTCGGCTCGGGGGCGGCGGAACTGGCCGCCGTGCTGATCGAGCGGCAGGTCGTGCAGCAGCTCACCGACGAGGTGCAACCGTTGCAGCTGGCCAACGCTGAGGTGCGCGCTGTGCTCACCGACGCCCAGCGCGGGCTGCGGGGCTATCTGCTGACCGGCGACGAGCGGATGCTCGACACGTACTACCTGGCCCGTAGCGACTACGCGGTGGCCGGGGACGAGCTGCGCCGGTTGAGCGGGGAGCGGCACGCCTCGTCGGCCGCCGTCCAGATCGCGCGGGCCGACGGGTGGTGGGCCAACGCCGAGGAGCAGCGTCTCGAACCGCCCCGGAGCGCCGCCGCGGCCCGCTACGCCGAGCGTGGCACCACGCTCTTCCAGGCCTTCGGCACGGTCAACGACGAGCTCCGGCTCACGCTCGAGGGTCGGTCGGCCGATCTGCGGGCGCAGGTCGGCACGCTGCAGGGGGTCGCGATCGCGGTCGTCTCGGTGCTCACCCTGGCCGCGGCGGCGGGCGCTGTGCTGACGGCTGTGCGCACCACGCGCCGCCTCACCCGGCCGCTCGGCGCGGTCGTCGAGACGCTGGGCCGCGTACGGGAAGGGGAACTCAACGCCCGGGCCGATCCCGCGGCCGGGCCGGCCGAGATCCGGGCCCTGGCCGAGGCGGTGAACGCGGCGGCCGGGCAGAGCGAGGCCATCCGCCGCCACGAGGAGGAGGTCACGGCGCGCCTGCAGGCCCTGGACACGGTCAAGACCGACTTCATGTCGACCGTGTCGCACGAACTGCGCACGCCGCTGACCAGCATTTCCGGCTATCTGGAGCTGCTGCGGGACAGCGGTCCCGACGATCTGAGCGATGCCCAGCGGCGGATGCTCGACGTCATCTCGCGCAACACGCGGCGCCTGCGCGACCTGGTCGAGGACATGCTGACGCTCTCGAAGATCGAGACGGGCGGCTACGGCAGCGACCGTACCCCGCTCGACTTCGCCAAGGTCATCGACCGGGCCCTGGTGGCGATCGGCCCGGTCGCGGCCAAGAACGCGGTGGTCCTGCATCTGGACGTGCGGGGGCCCCTTCCCGTACGAGGTGATGGCGCGCAACTCGACCGCGTGCTCGACAACCTGCTGACCAACGCCGTGAAGTTCACCCCGGCCGAGGGCACGGTGACGGTCCACGCCGAGCGCCGCGGGCATCAGGCGGTGCTGGAGGTGGCCGACACGGGCATGGGCATCCCGGCCGAGGAGCAGCAGGCGCTGTTCGGCCGGTTCTTCCGGGCCACCAACGCGATCAAGCAGGCGATTCCGGGCACGGGGCTGGGCCTGGCCATCGCCCGCACGATCATCGACAACCACGGCGGCACGATCGACGTCGCCTCGTCCGAGAACACGGGCACCACGATCACCGTCCGGCTCCCGGCCGACCTCGCCGCCCGCGAGACCCCGAGCGCCTACGAGGACGACGACGACCCGGAGTGCGAGGGCGAGGGCAACCCCGGCCACGCCTGGCACGCCGAACGCCTGGCCCACTCCGAGGCCGACTCCGAGGCCGCCCGCACCGACTGAACGCAGACTCGCAGACCCACAAAACGGATATATTTCTCGCATCGGCCTGCGCCCGCCTGCCGAGACGAAACGTGTCGTTCCGACAAGCAGAACGAGACGAGACGGATCGTCCCGCCACGGCGTGAGACGAGACGGTTCGTTTCGGCGGTGGCGTGAGACGGCACGGTTCGTTTCGGCGGTGGCGTGAGACGGCACGGTTCGTTTCGGCGGTGGTGCGAAGTGAGGCGGATCGTCTCGTGGGCGGGGCGGGGCGGGGCGGGGCGGGGCGGGGCTGGGCGAGGCGGGGCGAGGGCGCGGAGGGGGTGGGCGGTGTTCGCGGTTTTTGGCGTCGCCATCCTGGTTCTGCTGGGCGTTCTTGTCGGCACGGCGGCCGGCATCGTGGTTGTCCGGGTCGGGCGGCGGGTGCGGGCCAAGCGCCGGGCCTCGTTGGCGGCCGGGCCTCGCCGGGCGTTGCTGGCGTTCGTGGCCGAGAACGGTGAAGAGGGCAGCGAGGGCCTGATCGCCATCCCCGACGATGCTTGGCGGGCGGCGTTGCCGGCCGCGCTCGGGCTGCTGGGGAAGCTCCGTGGGGATGCCCATGCCGCGCTCGTCTCGGTGTTCCTGCATCGGGGGGCGGCTCGGGCCGCGCTGGGGGAGTTGCACGCGCGCAGTGCTGTGCGGCGGGCCCGGGCGGCTCAGTTGCTCGGTGACCTCGAGTTGCGGGAGGCCGTGCCCGGCCTGTGTGAGCTGCTCACCGACCGCGACCATGAGGTGCGGGTGGTGGCCGTGCGGGCGCTGGGGCGGATCGGGGAGCCCCGGGCGGCCTGGCGGATGATCGCCAGCCTCGACCTGCGCGACCCGGTGCCGTCGCTGCTGGCTACCCATGCGCTGGTGCAGATGGGGCGGGGTGCGGAGGTCACGTTGTCGGCCGCGCTCGATCATCCGCACGCGCGGGTGCGGGCGGTCTGCCTCGATGCGCTCGGCCTGCTCGGGGCGACCGGGGCGGTCGGGCGGATGGCGCGCGTGCTGGCCGAGGACGACGTGCTGGACGTCCGGGTCGCGGCCGCGACCAACCTGGGGCGGCTCGGCGCCCGGGGTGCGCTGCAGCCCCTGATCGATGTGCTCGATCCGCCGCATCCTGATCTGTTACGAGCCGCGGCGGCCCGGGCGCTGGGCGCGCTCGGCGCTCCGGCTGCGGTGCCGCCGCTGGCTGCGCACCTGGACGACGGCGAGTTCCAGATCGCCCACGAGGCCGCCCACAGCTTGCGCCGCCTCGGCCCGCCCGGCGTCGCCGCCCTGCGGGATCGCGACAACGACCACTGCCGCGAGGCCCTCGCACTGCTCCACCCGGACTTGGTGGGAGCGCAGTGACCCGCGCGCGGGTGGGTGCGCAGGGGCCCGCGCCTGGGCGGGGGCCCAGTGACCCCGCGCCGGTGGGTGCGCAGTGACCCCGCGGGTGGGGGGAGCGCAGTGATGCCGCGCTCCGGCGCGGGTGCCGTGACGCTGTGGTCGGGCGGACGGGCGGCCCGGCGGAGTGGGACCGCGGGCGGGCCGGTCGGGGTGGGATCGAGAGCGGAGCGTACTGGTGCGTGAGGTTGTGCTGGGCGTGCTGCGGGGCGCCGACTATGCCGTGTTCGGGTACTTCGTGGCGTTGAACAGCAGCTATCTGATCATGATCGTGCTGGCTTCGGTCGAGTTCGCCAAGCATCTGCGCCGGGCGCCGTTCGCGGGGGCCGACGATATGTTCCGTAGTCCGTTGACTCTGCCGGTGACGGTGATTGTGCCTGCGTACAACGAAGGGGCTGGGATTGTTCCGGCTGTGCAGGCCATGACGGCGTTGCGTTATCCACGGTTCGAGATCGTGGTGGTGGATGACGGGTCGACCGATGACACGTTCGAGAAGTTGCGGGCGCATTTTGATCTGGTCGAAGTGCCTCGGGTGGTGCCGGCTGAAGTGCCGTATCAGTCGCATGTTTTGTCTGTGCATGTGCCTCGGGGGGATCAGGGCGCGCTGACCGTCGTGCGTAAGACCAATGGCGGTAAGGCCGACGCCCTCAATGTGGGCATCAATTTGGCTCGGCACCCGCTGGTCTGCATGGTCGACGCCGATTCCGTGCTCGACCCGGATGCGCTGCTTTCGGTGGCCAAGCCGTTCGGTGACGATCCGCTGCGGGTGGCGGCTTGCGGCGGGGTCGTGCGGATCGCCAATGGCTGCAAGGTGGTCGCGGGGCGAGTGGTCGACGTCCGGATGCCTGGCAGTTGGCTCGTGCGGATCCAGGTCGTCGAGTACCTGCGCGCCTTTTTGATGAGCCGTACCGGGTGGTCGCGGCTGGGGGGCGTGGTCGTGATCAGCGGGGCGTTCGGGGTTTTCCGGCGGGACCTGCTCGTGCAGATCGGTGGCATGGCCCACGACACGATCGGGGAGGACGCCGAGCTGGTGGTCCGGCTGCATCACTACCTGCGCGACCGGGGGGACGACTACCGCGTGATCTTCGTGGCCGAGCCGGTCAGCTGGAGTGAGGCGCCGTCGAACTGGAAGGTGCTGGGGTATCAGCGGCGGCGGTGGCATCGGGGGATCGCCGAGATTCTCACCAAGCACCGCCACATGGTCTTCAATCCGCGGTACGGCCGGATCGGGCTGGTGGCCCTGCCGTACTACCTGATTTTCGAGCTGCTGGCGCCGTTCGTCGAGTTGGCCGCGCTCGTCCTGTTGCCGCTGGGGTTGTGGGCGGACGCGATCGACATCGGCTTCGCGTGGCGGTTCGCCCTGGTCGCGTACGGCTACGGCCTGCTCGTCAGTCTGGTCGCGCTCTTCATCGAGGAAGTGTCGTTCCATCGGTACCCGCGCTGGAGCGACATGCTGCGGGGCGTGGTGGCGGCCGTGTTCGAGAACTTCGGCTACCGCCAGCTGCTCGCGTTGTGGCAGGTGTGGGGGGCTTTCTCGGCCTGGCACGGTCGCCCGGCGGTCTGGGGAACGATGGACCGCACCGGCTTCGACACGCACGAGCCGACCGAGGTGGAGACCGTCGGCATCAAAGGCGGTTGATGTCTTGCACGGACAGTGTCGATGGCTTCGCCGAGAGTACGAGGGTTTGAGTCTTGGCGATGAAGGCGGCACTATGCTTCGGTGCGGCGATCCCGGAACCTCATCATTGCTGTGGCGGCGGCCGTGATTCTCGGCGGCGGCGGACTGATCGTTCTCGGTCTCACCGATGACGACGACGGCGTCCTGCCCGCGGCCATCGGCGGCAACGCGAAGCCGGCCGGGCCGAGTGCCGAGGAGCTGGCCAAGCGCGAGCGGGCCAAGCGGGCCAAGGCCCTCGACGCGGCGCTGAAGCAGGTCGCCGCCGAGACCCCCGACTTCTCGGTGGCCGTCCTCGACAAGAAGACCGGCCAGACGTACGCCTATCAGGGCGCCGAGACGTTCGACACGGCGAGCATCGTGAAGGCCCAGATCCTGGCCTGCGAGCTGCTCAAGGCGCAGGACGCCGACCGGGAGCCCACCGAGGGCGAGATGGCCCTGGCCACGCCGATGATCCGGGCCAGCGACAACAACGCGACGACCGAGCTGTTCCAGCACCTCGGGGGCAAGAGCGCGATCACCAAGTGCAACAAGCGCCTGGGCCTGAGCCAGACGACCGTCAACAAGGCCTGGGGCCTGACCAGGACGACGGCCAGCGACCAGGTGCGGCTGCTCTCGAAGCTGGTCGACACCAAGGGCCCGCTCGACGAGGAGTCCCGCAAGACCGCCTTCACGTTGATGAACACCGTCAACGACGACCAGAACTGGGGCGTGCCGGCGGTGGCCCAGCCGGGCGAGACGGCCACGGTGAAGAACGGCTGGGACACGCGCTCGGCCGACGGCGGCCTGTGGGCGGTCAACACCATCGGCCGGGTGACCTCGCCCGAGGGTGACGTGAACGTGTCGCTGGCCGTGCTGTCGCACAACAACCAGTCGATGGACACCGGCATCGCGCTCGTCGAGAAGGTGGCCAAGCTGACCCGCACGCACCTCAAATACTGACCTTAAGCACATGAATGATCGTTAAGGAATACTCGCCGGTAATTTACTGCGGCGGGCGCGGGATTTCATCGATCGACATGGATCAGTTCACCGGGTGACCGCACCCTGAGGGGCATGACCCGACGCCTCCTCGTCGTTCTGCTCCTCGCCGTCGCCGTTCTCTTCCCGGCCAACGCCGCGTACGCCGCGGACTCGAAGGCCACCGTCCTCGCCCGGTGGACGCAGCCGACCGCTGCCAGCACCGCGGCCTGGAACGACGCCCGCACCAACCGTCCACCGTGGGCCTCGTACAACTTCGACTGGTCCACCGACTACTGCTCGTCGAGCCCGGACAACCCGCTGGGCTTCACGTTCGACAACTCGTGCTGGCACCACGACTTCGGCTACCGCAACTACAAGGCGATCGGCGCCTTCGCGGCCAACAAGGCCCGCCTCGACAACACGTTCTACGCCGATCTGCAGCGGGTCTGCGCCACCTACGGAACCGTCTCGCGGGCGGCCTGCAACAGCCTGGCCTGGGTGTACTACCAGGCCGTGAAGAACTTCGGCTCGCTCGCCGCGGTGACGCAGGCCGACCTCGACCGGGCCGCCGCCCTCATGGAGAAATAGCCGGGTATTCACCGTCCCGTCACCGGCCGTCGGAACGTGGAAGCGGCCGGTGACGGCATCCTGCAACGATGCTCGGATTCCTGGCCGGTGGGGTCGCGATCGCCTGGGGTGTGCTGGTGGCCGCGCTCGACCAGGCCCCACCCAGCCCGCGTACGCGCAAGCTCTGCACCGCGCTGCTGGTCGCCCTCAGCGCCGTGGCCGTCGTCGGCGGAGTGACCTCCGTAGCCGGCGCCTGACCGCCGCTGACCGTTGCTGAGTTGGCGCAGTTTGCACCGGCCGGGCAGCATGGCGGGGTGCCGGATTCATCAGCGTTCGCTCATGCCCGTCAGCAAGCCCACGACCTCGTCGAGGCGGGCGACCCGGCCGGAGCCCGCGCGTTGCTCGAGACCGCCGTCGCGAACGGCCGGACGGCGCTGGCTGGGGGCGACCCCGAGCTGCTCGAGACGATGCGTCAGCTGGCCGGCCTGCACGCGGCGGCCGGCGATCCGCAAGGCGCACGCCGAGTGCTGGAAGAGGCTCCGGGACGCCTGAGCGACGGCGACCCGCTGGCCGTGATGCTCGCCTACGACCTGGCGGTGGTCGCCGAGGACCTGGCCAACCGCCACGTCGCCCGCACCAACTACGCCAAGGTGGCCGAGTTCGGCCCGGCGGCCTTCGGCGACGACCACTGGACGGTGGAGCGCGCCCGCACTTACCTGGCCACTGGCCCGGCCGGCAACGAGTCCGCGCCCTCGACCTCCGCGCCCCCGGTATCGCCGGCGCGCCTGATGTCGGGCCCACCGGCGTACGAACCGGTCACGCCCGCACCGGTCTTCGCGCCGACGCCACCCGCGCGCCCCCGCCGCGCTTGGCTGCCGGCTGCGCTCGGCGGTGTGGCCGGCGGCGCCATCGTGGCCGTCGTGGTCGCCGTCCTGCTGACCCGCCCCGACGCACCCGTCGAGACCACTGCCGCCGTACAGCCGATCGCCCCGACGTCGTCGGCCGCAGCCGTCACCACCCCGGCCTCGCAGGCGCCGCCGCCCACAACCTCGCCCGCGAAGGCCGAGCCCTCAACGGTCAGACCCACAACGGTCAAGCCCACGACGGTCGAACCGTCACCGCTCAAGCCCACCCCGGCGAAGCCCGCAGCCCGCACCCGGATCGTCGCCCCGAAAGCCGGCACCAGCGTCCCGTACCCCTTCGACACCCGCTTCACTGTCGCCCCGTCCGACGTGTCCGCCAAGGACACCGTCGTCGCGCTCCTGATCTGCGTGGCCGGCCGCTGCTACCTCGACGGCAAGCTCGACATCATCGGCGACGGCGCCGCCCCGTACACCATCTATCTGGGATCGACCCGCCCCGAGGGCGCCGGCGTGGCCTGCAAGCTGCGCCTAGACCGCCTCCCCGCCCGGACCTACACCACTCTGGTCGCCGCGCGCGACAAGGCGATCGCCGACGGTTCCTGGGGCGACAAGGGCACCCCGATGAGCGCCCTCAACCCCACCCCGCTCAGCACCCTGACGGTCACCAAGGCCCCCTGACCGGCAGTGGACATGGCGCGATGTGGACAGGGCCGCTTCACCGGGCCGTAAGCGAACGTCCACAGGCTTCGAGCAACTCGTTCCGCTGCGTTCAGGAGTCGCGTTGCTCGTTCAGTCAATCGTGGCCGTCACGTCGGCCGCCTCGGTGGCGGCGCCGCGCCTTGCCCAAGAGCGTTTCCGGCGTACGCCCCCTGGCCAGCATCGGCGGCGCCGCCCTCACGGTCGCGCGGTCGCGGGAGTTCTGGTCCACCCTGGCCCGCGGCACTTCGATGCGCCAGGCTGCCGGCATCAAACGCATCTGGCTCGATGGCAAGGTGCGGGCCGCCCTGGCCGACAGCGCCGCGCAGATCGGCGCGCCCAAGGTCTGGGCCGGCGGCGACACCGGCACCGGCACCGGCGTGGACGTGGCCGTCCTCGACACGGGCGTCGACCCCGCGCACCCCGACCTGGCGGGCCGGATCGAGGAGGCGACCAGCTTCGTCCCGGGTGAGGAGGTCACCGATCGGCACGGGCACGGCACCCACGTGGCCTCGACCATCGCCGGTTCCGGCGCGGCCTCGGGCGGCGCCGAGAAGGGCGTGGCCCCCGGCGCCGGCCTGCACATCGGCAAGGTGCTCAACGACCTCGGCGAGGGCCAGGACTCCTGGATCATCGGCGGCATGGAGCGGGCCGCCCGCACGGCCAAGGCCAAGGTCATCAACATGAGCCTGGGCGGCGGGCCGACCGACGGCACCGACCCGCTCAGCGCCGCCGTCGACCGGCTCAGCGCGGAGACCGGCGCACTGTTCATCGCGGCCGGCAACAGCGGTCCCGACGTCGAGGCGGTCGGCGCTCCGGGCGCGGCCACCTCGGCCCTGACCGTGGGCGCGGTCGACGGCCTGCTGGACGCGCCCAAGTCGGCCCGGTTCGTCAGCGTGCGGGCCACCGGCAGCGACGTCGCCCGGAAGGGAGCGATCACCCAGACCGTGATCCGCGCCTTCGGCGTCCGCTGAGCGGTTCCCCCGTCCACTCGGACTGGATTGTTATAGTAGAATGCAAACATGTTGTTCCGGGTGGACGTGGCCGCGGCCGAACCGCTGGCCGACCAGATCGCCGCGCAGGTGCGCGGGGGCATCCTGCGCGGCGAACTGACCCCGGGCGACCGCCTGCCGGCCGCCCGGGAACTGGCCGACGTGCTCGACGTCAACCTGCACACCGTGCTGCGGGCCTACGCCAAGGTCCGCGACGAGGATCTGATCGAGCTGCGGCGCGGCCGGGGCGCGGTCGTCCGCGGCGACGCCGACGCGGCCCGCCTGCGGCTGGTCGAGCTGGCCCGCCAGTTCGTCGGCGAGGCGCGGCGGCAGGGCCTGGGCGACGCGGAGATGCTCGCGATAGTGAGGGAGGCACGGCCGTGAACCGACCGAGGACCCTGGCCGCCATCGTCCTGATCTGGCTGCCCGTGGTGATCACCGCGGTGACCTGGTCCGACCGGCTGCCCGACCGGATGGCGACCCACTGGAGCGGCAGCGGCCCGGCCGACGGTTTCAGCTCGTCCCGCGGCTTCTGGCTGGCCATGCTGATCGTCGGCGTGGTGGCCGGTCTGGCCGGCATCGCGGCTGCCCTGCGGGCGGGCGGCGCCTCCGGCCTGCGCTACCTGCTCGGCACGGCCGGCGCTCTGGCCGGCAGCTTCGCCGGCCTCTGGGTGTCCACCGCGACCGCGACCCTGGACAACCCGGCCGACCCGCGGCTGGGCTGGCGCCTGCTGTACTTCGTGGCCGGCCTGGCCTGGGGCGCGGTGGTCGCCCTGGCGGCCGGGCCGTCGCCGGTCGCGGCGCAGCCCCCGGCCGAGGCCGTGACCCCGCTCGACCTGGGCCCGACCGAGCGCGCCGCCTGGAGCACCACGCTGCGCGCCCCGCTGCTCCTGGCCGTGCTGGGCGCGTCCGCGGTGCTGGTCGCCGTGGTCGCCTATCTCGGCCGGGCCCCGATCTGGCCGGTGCTGGCCGTCCCGCTGGTGGCCGGCCTGGTCCTCGGCCGCATCCGCGTCACTGCCGACCGCCGCGGCCTGCGCCTGATCGCCGGCCTGGTCAGGATTCCGCTCAAGACCATCCCCTTGACCGAGATCGCCGGGCTCGAGATCGCGCGGATCGAGCCCCTGGAATGGGGCGGCTGGGGCTACCGCGTCACACCCGGCCGATCCGCCCTGGTGCTGCGCCGCGGCCCCGGCCTCGTTGTTCACCAGACCAACGGCCGCCGCTTCGCGATCACATTGGACGACCCCCGGACCCCGGCCGCCCTGCTGACTGCCCTCCAAGCCCGCGCTCAGGGCTGATCAGAGCGGCATCGGGTCGACGTCGCAGTTGCCTCGTTCGCCGGCCAGGGCGGCCACGATCGCCGGGTGCTCGGGGCCGAGCACCCGCTCCGAGCGCCCCAGCGTGTCGGTGTCGAGGGCCAGCGCCGCCGCGTAGTCGCCGGCCAGGTTGGTGGCGCAGGTCAGCGTGAGCACGTGGTCCGGGCCGAGCCGTTCGCGCAGCCCCTCGTAGGCCGCGCGGTCGTGCTCGCGGTGCGCCGCCGCACGGTGTCCATGTCTTGCTCGAGCGCGGTGCGGAAGTCGCCGGCCGCGCGCAGGCTGACCGCGAGGGCGTGAGCCGTGGCCAGGGTGTGCGGGTAGTCGGGCCCGAAGACCCGGCGCGAGATCTCGAAGGCCTCGATGGCCAGCGTCACCGCGCCGTCGAAGTTGCCGGCGGCCCGGCGGCCCGGCGGTCGTCCGAGGCCAGCATCATCGCGTCCAGCGTCTCCTCGTCGTCGTGGCCGACGGACGCCTGGAGCTTGTTGAGGCAGTCGGCGTTGATGGCCGCGCCCACCGCGAGGTTGCCGAGTTGCCGCTCGACGAACGCCAGCCACCGCGCCGCCTTGAGGATCTGCGGGTCCTCGGGGGTCAGCATGGTGTTCCAGTGCTCGACCACCTGGACCGCGTACTCCCGGCAGCCGCGCTGATCGCCCCAGTAGAAGAAGAAGGCGATGATGTCGATGGCCAGCCGGCGGGCCCACTCGTCCTCGCAGTCGCTCGCGGTAGTCGGTGCGGGCGAGACCGTAACGCCGATCTGCCGCAGGGCCCGGTTCAGCCGGCTGGGGTTCTGCAGGGTCGCGCCCATCTCCGGCGAGATGTTGACCTTGGGGGGAGTGAGGAAGAGCTCGAGCGAGATCGGCTCCGGGGCCATGAACAAGCACGCCTGCAGCAGCTGGAGGGCAACCGGGTTCTCCAGACCGAGCCGCTCCAGCGCCACCGTCCAGGCCGCGGCCACCGCTACCTCGTAGTCCTCCCGGTGGGCCAGTTCTCGCTTTTCGGGTGCGCGCCTCGGGAACCCGGGTATCATGCACCGCGCGACACGGTGGGGGGAAAGCACCGCCACGCGTCCAATTCTCTCGTCGTACACCGGCGGCTCGAGGGCCAGTTGGCTCGGCTCCGGTGCCAGTGATCGTCCGTTCGTCCCTCGCGCTGTCCGGGCAGGGGGTTTACCCTGTGGCGCGGGCAGCACCGCGATCTTTCTCATCCGCAGCGGTGACGAGCCGATGGGATCGATGTGGAGAGGACTCGTGGCATGGCGGCGGCGATGGTTCCGCCGTTCCGTCTGACCCGCACCCTCGTAGTCGCGGCTGTCGTCCTCGTGCTGGCCTCTCTGTGGTTCGCGGGTGGGCTGCTGCGGCAGACGCCGACCCTGCTGGGCTGGTTGCCGCTGCTCGTCAGCGTGCCGCTGGCCGCCTGGGCTTCGTGGCGGGCGTCCTCCGAGGGCCGCAGCTACTGGCGGTACGCGTCGGCCGGCATCGTGCTGATCGGGTTGGGCGCCGCCTCCAACGCCTACGACTACCTGACCGGCGCCCAGCAGGGGCAGCACATCTCCGGCATCACCGCGGCCGTCTACGTGACCGGGCTGGCCGTCTTCCTGCTGGGACTGCTGCGCATCCCCGGGGCCCGGCGGACGGGCATCGAGTGGACCCGGTTCGGGCTCGACATCGCCACCGTGCTGGTCACCGTGCTGACGTTCGCGTGGCATCTGGCCTACCCGCGCTGGGAGCAGTGGCTGGGCGGGGGCTTCGCCGACTCGGCCTCGGTGCTGATCGTGCTCGCGGCCGGGGTCATCTGCATCTTCGCCTTCGTGAAAGTGGCCTTCACCGGCACCGGGCCGATCGACCGGCGGGCCCTGCACCTGCTGGCCCTGACCGGGGCGATCGGGGCCGGCGGCGGGTCCCTGGCCCCGCTGCTGGCCGACAAGCCGTACCTGAACACCGCGCACGTGCTGCTGCCGGCCTGCTGCCTGTGCCTCTGCCTGGCCGCCGACCGGCAGACCCGCGCGACCCGGATCGGCCACCCGCTGCCGCGCCCGCCCATGCGGCGGCTCAGCCACATGCCGTACGTGGCCGTGCTGGCCACCGGGGCGCTGCTGCTCTCGAGCGCCGTCGAGCACTCGGCCGACCTGCTCGCGATCGCGATCGGCTCGGTCACCGTCTCGCTGCTCGTCGCCACCCGCCAGCTGGTCGCCCTGCGCGACAACAGCCGGCTGCTCGACGACCTGGACGCCCGCCAGCGGGAACTGGTGCACCAGGCCGGCCACGACGCGCTGACCGGGCTGGCCAACCGCACCGTGCTGACCCGCGAGATCACCGCCGCGCTGGCCGACGACCCGGCCGACGTCAGCGTCGCCCTGATCGACCTGGACGACTTCAAGGCGATCAACGACGACCTCGGGCACGCGGTCGGCGACGAGCTGCTGACCGCCGTGGCCGCCACGATCGAGAACGAGCTGCCGGCCGGGGGCGTGCCGGCCCGGCTCGGCGGCGACGAGTACGCGCTGCTGCTGCGGGGCGACGCCGCCGGGATCCTGGCCGCGATCGCCGCCCGGCTGCGGCGCCCGGTGCGCGCGGGCGGCCACGAGCTGGTCGTCGAGGCGAGCATCGGGCTGGCCCCGGCCCGTGACGGCGACACCGCCGACGAGCTGCTGCGCCGGGCCGACGTCGCCATGTACGAGGCCAAGGGCCAGGGCAAGGGCCGCCAGGTCACGTACGCGACGGCGATGGACCAGCGCACCGCCGAGCAGTCGCGGCTGGCCGCCGACCTACGGATCGCCCTCGACACCGACCAGCTCACCCTGCTCTACCAGCCGATCGTGACCATGCCGGGCGGCGCCCTGTTCGGGGTCGAGGCGCTGCTGCGCTGGCATCACCCGGAGCGCGGCCCGATCGGCCCCGACGTGTTCATCCCGGCCGCCGAGCGCACCGGCCTGATCGTGCCGCTCGGGGCCTGGGTCCTCGAGCAGGCCTGCCGGCAGGCGGTGACCTGGCGGGCCGAGCTGGGCCCGGCCGCGCCGGCCACGGTGTCGGTGAACGTGTCGGCCCGCCAGCTGCGCGAGGCCCGCTTCGCCGAGGATGTGGCGGCGGTGCTGGGCCGCACCGGCCTGCCGCCCGAGGTGCTGACCGTGGAGGTCACCGAGACCGCGGTCTTCGACGGCGGCACCGCGCTGACCGAACTGCGGGCGATCGCCGCCCTCGGGGTCAAGATCGCCCTGGACGACTTCGGCACCGGCCACTCGTCGCTCAGCCTGCTGCGCTCGTGCCCGGCCGACGTGCTGAAGGTCGACAAGTCGTTCGTCGACGACATCACCGACGGCGGCCCGCAGGCGGTCGTGGTGGCCGCGCTGATCGGCATCTGCGAGGGCCTGGGCCTGCGCGCCGTGGCCGAGGGCGTCGAGACCGCGGAACAGGCGGCCGAACTGCAGCGGCTCGGTTACCGGTACGCCCAGGGCTTCCACTACGGCCGCCCGATGCCCGCCGGCGAGATCGCGGACTACCGCCCGGCCGCGGACAAGCGACAGGTCGCCGCTTGACCGATCCACTTGAGACGGGAACGAGCGAAACTTCGGTCTGGCGAATAAAAAGATCTCGATGCCTTGACTAAAGCTTCCGTTCTCCGAGGATAGTGCGATGGGCCTCTTCCACCGAGTTGTCCTCGCGGTCAGCGCTGTCGTTGTCGTCGTGTTCGCTGTGCCGTCGCCGGCGGCGGCGCACGGCACGCTGGGCATGTCGGTCCCGGCCGGCGGGGCGACGGTGAGCGCGCCGCTCGACAGCGTCGAGTTGTTCTTCACCGAGAAGGTGCCGGACAACGCGTTCTTCACCGTCACCGCGCCCGACGGCGGGCGGGTCGACAACGGGTGGGAGCACGCCGGCCCGCGGCCGCTGGACAAACCGGTCACCGAGTACTTCATGGAGGGTGGCAAGTTCGAGCCGCGGCAGTACACGACCGGGTTCCCGGCCCGGGTGCGCATCGCCCACCTGCCGGTGACGGGGGAGTACAAGGTCGGCTATCAGTCGCGGGCGTCGGACGGCGACAACGTGCACGGCACCGTGACTTTCAAGTACACCGGTCCCGCGACGCCGGCCCCGGCCGGGTGGACGCCGCCGACCGACCAGGCCGACCCGGCGCTGCTCGGCGGGGCCGTCGCGGCCGGCACTGCGCCATCGGCCGCGGCCCCGGTCGCGGCACCGGAGGACGGCGGCACCAACTGGCTGGGCTGGCTGGGCGGGATCGCCGCGTCCGCCCTGGTGGTGGTCGGCCTGATCTTCTGGCGGCGACGCCCGGCGGGGAGCGCCCCGGTGAAGAGCAGCGCGAAGAAGGCGGGTGCGACCAAGGCGGGCGCGACGACAGCCGGCTCGATTCCCGTCGTGCCGATCGCCGTCGGCGCCGTCGTGGTGGCGTTGATCGGCGGCTACGGGCTGGGCCGGGCCACCGCCGCCCCGCCCGAGTCCGCCGCCGCGCCGGCCCCGGTCGCGCCGATGTCGCAAACTATGGCGGGCCACCAGCACGGCGGTGGCGACGGCGGAGCGGCCACGGTCGAGGCGGCCGGCACCACGGTCAGCTCGGGCGGGTACACCCTGCAACCCGTACGCCGATCCCAGCCCGCCGGCCGCGCCGTCGACTACGCCTTCCGCATCGTCGGCGCCGACCGGCAACCGGCCACCCGCTTCGCCGTCGTGCACGACAAGCCGCTGCACCTGGTCGTGGCCGGCCGAGACCTGGCCGGCTTCCAGCACCTGCACCCCACGATGTCGGCCGACGGCCTGTGGTCGGTGCCGCTGGCCCTGCCCCGGGCGGGCGCCTACCGCATCTTCGCCGACTTCAGCGTGGCCACCGCCGAGGGCGCCACCACCCCGCTGGTGCTGGGCGTCGACCATCACGTCCCCGGCGCCGCGACCGGCACCGCCCTGCCCGCCGCCGCGACCCGGGCCCCGGCCGGCCCGTTCGCGGTGACGATGGAGGGCACGCCGCAGGCCGGCACGACCGTCCCGATCTCGTTCCGGGTCACCCGCTCCGGCGCTCCCGGTCCGGCCACGCTCGAACGTTATCTGGGCGCCTACGGCCACCTGGTCGTGCTGCGCGAGGGCGACCTGGGCTACGTCCACGTGCATCCCGACCCCGAGCTGGCCGACGGCGCGATCCGCTTCAACGTCTCGGTTCCCGGCGCCGGCCGCTACCGCGCGTTCCTCGAGTTCCAAGTCGCCGGCAAGGTCGAGCGGGCCGAGTTCACGCTGGATCTGACCTGACGGCAGCGACCAGCCGGGGGTCAGCCAGCAGGGTGACGTGGTTGGCGGCAACGCGCTCGGTGGTCAGCCGCGGGAGCAGCCCCTGGGCGCGCTGCAGCGCCGCGTCGCTGAGAAACGCCGCCGCCCCGTCGTGGGCGCCATGACTGGCCGCCAGCAGGTGCACCGGCACGGTGCTCTCGCGTAGTGCCGGCAGCGTCGCCGGCCCGGCCAGGCTGTCCACCGCGTCGGCGACCAGCCGCTTCGGGTCGAGCCGGGCCCGCCCGTTGCCGTCGAGCAGATAGGCGGCCCACTCGCGCACCACCGGCCGCAGCTCGGGCCGGGCCCGCACGGCCTTGCCCTCGACGGCCTCGACGTACGCCTCGGCGCTGCGCCACCGCCGCCGCAACAGCAACCCCTGCAGGGTGAAGATGCCGCGCACCACCGGCCGCCGCAACAGAGGCGACGGATCCGGTGGCACGCCCCCGTCGGCCAGGACCACCCTGCGCACCCGTTCTCCGAGCCGGGCCGCGACCAGCGGCGCCAGAAACGCCCCCATCGAATGCCCGACCAGCGTGATGTCCCCGAGCCCGAGATCCTCCGCGACCGCCACCACGGCCGCCGCGTGCCCGGCCAGCCCGGTCCCCGTGGACGCGTGCCGCGAGCCGCCCCGCCCGGCCAGGTCGGGCGCCACCACCCGGATGCCGGGTAACGCCCCGGCCAGCTCCGACCACACCTGCGACGTGCTCGTGAGCCCGTGCAGGGCCAGCACCGTCGGCATGGCGCCCGGATGCCACTCGGCACAGCTCAGCCCGGCCACCACCCGCCGCGTGACCCCTGGTGTCATGCGGTGATCATCGCATCACCTGGAGTGACTTCGCTCGGTTGCGGCCACCGCGGACCGGGTTCGGAGCCGAGCCGGGCCGCGGTGGCCTGGTCCGGTCAGTTGGCTCGGTCGACCGCGGCGGTGGCCAGGTCGGTGAGCGCGGTCCGGACGAAGTCGGGCACCGGGGCCGACTCCAGTGCGGTCAGGGCGGCGTCGGCCCGTACGCGAATCATCTGTTCGATCTGGGTCAGGGCCCCCGTCTCGACGATGATGGCGCGCAGCTGCTCGGCCCCCTCCGCGTCCAGGTCGGGGTTGCCGAACAGGGTGGCCAGCCGCGCCCCCTGCTCGCGCGAGGCGGCGTCGCGGGCCAGCGCCATCATCACCGTCGGCTTGCCCTCGCGCAGGTCGTCCAGCGTGGACTTTCCGGTGACCGTGGGGTCGCCGAACACGCCCAGAACGTCGTCGCGCAGCTGGAACGCGTCGCCCAGCGGGTCGCCGAAGTCGGTGAACGAGTTGTACAGCGCCTGCGGCGCCCCGGCCAGCCAGGCCCCGATCTGCAACGGCCGGGTCACCGTGTAGCGGGCCGCCTTCATCCGGATCACCGTCAGCGCGCTCGCCACCGAGCCGTCGCCCACGCCCGACACCAGGTCCAGGTACTGCCCGGCGATCACCTCGGTCCGCATCAGGGCGAACGCCGCGTACCCCTGGTGGATCTGTTTCGGCGGCAGCCCGCACTCGTGGAACATCTGCTCGGCCCAGGCCGCGCACAGGTCGCCGCAGAGCAGCGCGGTGTTGCGACCGAAGGCCAGCGAGTCGCCGCGCCACGAGCGGCGGTGGTGCAGCGTGGCGAAGAAGCGGTGCATCGAGGGCTGGCCCCGGCGCCGGTCGCTGCCGTCGATGATGTCGTCGTGGATGAGCGCGAACGCGTGGAACAGCTCGAGCGCGGCCGCCGCGTTGATGACCTCGTCGCAGTCCTCGCCGCCCCCGCCACGCCAGCCCCAGTAGCAGAACGTCGGCCGCAGCCGCTTGCCGCCGGCCAGCACGAACCGGCGCAGGCTGTCCAGGGCGCCGCGGGGAGCGCCGTCGGGCCAGGCCGGGTCCTGCCGGTCGATGAACGACGCGAGCGCGGTGTCGAAGCGCTGCCGCAGGTCGGCCGCGGCCGGCGGGCGGGTCGCCTCGAGTGTCATGACAACCCCGCCAGACCGAGCAGCAGCGCCTTGACCTCGGTGGCCTCGATTCTTTCCCGTACGGCGGAAGGATCGGAACACAGCAGCACCGGAGCGTCCGCCGCGTCGTCGGGCAACCGGCCGTGCGAGCCGCGGATGGCCTTGGCCCCCGCGTCGAGCCCGACCGGGTTCATCACGTACCGCAGCCCCAGCTTCTTGCGGGCCACGGCCTTGATCGCCCGGCGTTTGGCCGCCGCCGGGTCGGCCGGGTCGAACAGCAGCTCCGCGGGGTCGTACCCGGGCTTGCGATGGATCTCGACCGCGCGCGCGAAGTCGGGCGCCCGCGCGTCGTCGAGCCAGTAGTAGTAGGTGAACCAGGCATCGGGGTCGGAGACCAGCACCAGCTCGCCGGCCCGGTCGTGATTGAGCCCGTACTCGGTCTTGCCGGTCTCGTCGAGCACCTCGGCCACGCCCGGCAGCGCCTCGCACAGCTTGGTCACCGCGGGCAGGTCGGCCGGGTCGCGCACGTAGACGTGGGCCACCTGGTGGTCGGCCACGGCGAAGGCCCGCGAGGTCCACGGGTCGAGGTATTCCATCCCGTCCTGCGTGTAGACCTCGAGCAGGCCCTCGGACCGCAGCATCCGGTTGATGTCGACCGGTTTGCTGACGTCCGTGATCCCGTACTCGGAAAGGGCCACCACCGTCGTGCCGGGCAGGTCCAGCAGGGGTGCGAGCACCTCGTCCAACGCGGTCGCGGCGGCCGACGCCTGCGGGGACGACGGCCCGAACCGCTGCAGGTCGTAGTCGAGGTGCGGGATGTAGACGAGCGTGAGGTCGGGCTTCTTGGTGGTGTGCAGCTGCCGGGCCGCGTTCACGATCCACTGCGACGACGGCATGCCCGCGGCCGGCCCCCAATAGGTGAACAGCGGGAACGGCGGCAGCTCGTCGTGCAGTTCGGGCGGGTACGTGTAGCAGTCCGGCTCCTTGCGCCCGTCCGCGTAATAGATCGGCCGCGGCGTGATGGTCCAGTCGACCTGCGCCCCCATCGCGTACCACCAGCAGACGTTGGCCACCGTGTAGCCGGGCCGGGCCTTGCGGGCCGCGTCCCAGATCTTCTCCCCGCCCACCAGCGCGTTGTGCTGCCGCCAGAGAAAGACCTCGCCCAGCTCCCGGAAGTACCACCCGTTGCCGACGATCCCGTGCTCCGACGGCAGCTCACCGGTGAGGAAAGTGGACTGCGCGGAGCAGGTGACGGCCGGCAGCACCGTCCCCAGCTGGGCTTGGAAACCCCGCCCGGCCAGGGCCCGCAGGCGCGGCATGTGTTCGAGAAGCCGGGGGGTCAGCCCCACTACATCAAGCACGAGGAGTTGGGTCATCGCGCGCTCACCTCCGTGGTCAAAAGGTCCCGGGCAAAGGCCAGCTCGGCCGCGATCCCGTGCACCAGCCCCGCCGTGTCGGTCGGCCGCTGGGACACCGGCAACACCCCCCAGGTGTACGTCTCGACGTCGTAGTGCTCGCAGTCCGTGCGCGCGAGCAACTCCCGCAAGGCGAGCCGCAGCACCGGAACCGTCGAGCTCAGCGGCGGCTCGGGCAGGGCGTGCAGCGGTACGTGGTAGTGGATGCGCCACGGCCCGGGCAGCTGCTCGCCCAGAGCCGCGTCCAGGTCGTCGGTCGCCCCGCCGAGCGAGGAGCGCGTCTGATGAAGGAAACGCGGTTCCACGTACGCCTGCAGGACCTCAGCCGCAGCGGCCGGGTCATCGGCCTGCAGGGCGGCCGACACCTGCACCTTCACCACGGGCACGCCCGCCGCGGCGAGCCGGTCGAGCGCCTGGGCCGGCTGCTCCCACGCGCAGGCCAGGTGGGCCAGGTCGAGGCAGACGCCCAGCCACCGGGTGTCCACGCCGCCCAGCAGGTCGGCGGCCTGCGTGGTGTTCTCGACGATGCAGCCCGGCTCCGGCTCGAACCCGACCTTGATCGTCCGCCCGGTCTCCCCGGCCAGCTTCTCGAGCCCGAGGGCGAGCTCGTCGAGGTGCCGCCGGGCCTGGTCGGCCCGCTCCGGGTCCCAGGGCGTGCGCCAGGCCAGCGGCAGCGTCGAGATCGACCCGTACGCGGCCGGCTCCGGCATCAGATCGCCGAGCACCCGGGCCAGGTCGAGCGTGTAGTCGAGCCGGTCCCGCGAGGTCCAGTCCGGGTAGTAGACGGCGTGCTTGACCACCGGCGCCTGGAACGCCTCGTACGGGAAACCGTTGAGCGTGACCACTTCCAGCCCGCGCGCGTCGAGTTCGGCCCGCAACCGCCGGCGCAGCGCAGGATCGTCGGCCAGGGCCGCCGCGGCCGGCGCGGCCAGCCACAACCCCAGCCCGAGAACGTCGGCCCCCAGCCGTTGCCGGATCGGACCGGCGTACGTGTCGAGCTGCTCTATGACCCCGGCCAGGTCCTCGGCCGGATGCACATTGGTGCAGTAGCTCAGGTGCATCAGCTGCCCCCGCGCAGGATCGAGTTGCCGGCGAACGTGGCCTCGGTCTCCGCGATGTCGGACAGGTCGAGCCGCCCCGACTGCCCGTAGAACTCGACCGGGTTGCGCCACAGCACCCGGTCCACGTCGTCCTTGTCGAACCCGCCGGCCAGCATGGCCTCGGCCGTCCGCACGGTGAGCAGCGGATCCGACTTGCCCCAGTCGGCGGCCGAGTTGACCAGCACCCGCTCGACCCCGTACTCCCGCAGGATCGCCACCATCCGGTCCGGCGACATCTTCGTGTCCGGATAGATGGAGAACCCGGCCCACAGCCCCGCTTCGAGCGCGGCGGCCACGGTCACCTCGTTCAGGTGGTCGAGCAGCACCCGCCCCGGGGCGATGCCCGACTCCTTCACGACGTCGATGCTGCGCTGGGTGCCGCGCGCCTTGTCCCGGTGCGGGGTGTGCACCAGCGCAGGCAGGTCGTGGTCGAGGGCCAGGGCCAGCTGGGCCGCGAACACCTCGTCCTCGGCCGGGGTCATCGAGTCGTACCCGATCTCGCCCACCGCCACCACGCCGTCCTTGGCCAGGTAGCGCGGCAGCAGGTCGAGTACCGGACGGCAGCGCGGGTCGTTGGCCTCCTTCGGGTTCAGCGCGATCGTGGCGTGGTGCCGGATGCCGTACTGCGAGGCCCGGAACGGCTCCCAGCCGATGATCGCGTCGAAGTAGTCGGTGAACGAGCCCGGGTTGGTCCGCGGCTGACCGAGCCAGAACGCCGGCTCGACCACGGCCCGCACCCCGGCCTCGGCCATCCGCTGGTAGTCGTCGGTGGTGCGCGACGTCATGTGGATGTGCGGATCGAAGATGCGCATCAGACCTCCTGGAGCCGTTCGAGCAGAGCGGTCGCATCGGGCGGCATGTCGCGGCCCGCGGCGGAACGTTCATGGGCGAAGGCGCGCAACATCGCGCCCAGTTCGGCGTCGGCGCGCTCGTGCAGCCGGTGCACACTGCTCAGCGGCACGCCCATGAAGACGCACTTGAGCACGGCCTGGCGCCACGCCTGGAGACTCAGCCGATCCGCGTACGGGCCCAGGGCCGCCGCCACCAGCCGGGTGTCGTTGGTGCGCAGCGCGTCCTCGAGCAACGGCACAGCATCGTCACCGATCGGCAGCAACGGCAGCGCCTTCAGCACGGCCAGTTTCTCGGCCGTGTCCCCGTACCGGTAGATCTCATGAATCTCGGCCGGCGGCACCGCAGCGAGCAGAAGCGCCCGCGCGGCCTCGTCCGTCGTCCAGCCCTCGGTGAGCGGCTCCCGCCCGTAACGGCGGCCCGCCGCCGGGAACAGCGCCGGCACATCGGCCGGCTTGAAATCGTCGATCGTCAGAAAGGTCCGTAGCTCGTCCAACGTGGTCATGATCGGTCTCCTGCCTCTTTGGCGGCGTTGCGCAGGAAGTCCAGGGACTGCGCGGCGATCGTCGGCGCCGCATGGGAATGCCGGGGCAACTCGACGGACACGAGCCCCCGATAATTGGCCGACAGCGCCGCGAGAACGGGTGGGAAGTCGATCTCGCCGGTCCCGAACTCGAGATGCTCGTGCACCCCGCGTCGCATGTCGTCGATCTGCACGTTGACGAGGTGATCGGCCACCGCCGTCACACAGTCCGCCACCGGCAGATCCTCGAGGCAGCGGCAGTGTCCGATGTCGAGGGTGATGCCGAAGTTCTTCGGTTGGCCGAGGTCCGCGTGCAGGCGGCGCCAGTCCGCGATGTCGTTGACGAGCATGCCCGGCTCCGGCTCGAAACCCAGCGTCACGCGATGCTTCTGCGCGAACTCGACGATCTGCCCGGTGCCGTCGACCAGACGGTCCCAGTGCTCCGGCGACCCGATGCCCGCCCAGAACGAGACGGCCTCGGCTCCCAGCTCGGCCCCCACGCGGACGGCCCGGCGCAGGTATTCGAGACGCTTCTCCGGGTGGTCGTCCATGAGCGTGGGGGAGTGCTTACGCCAAGGATCGAGCAGATACCGGGCGCCGGTCTCGATGACGACAGCGAGGTTCCTCCTGCCGAGCTCAGCCGCCACCTCAGCCGTGCGGTGGGCCAGGCCGCTCTCGAAAGGATCGAGATGGTTGGTGTCCAGTGTGAGGGCAACCCCGTCGTAACCGAGGTCGGCGATGACGGCCAAGGCCTCGGGCAACCGGTGATTGCCGAACCCGTTGGTCCCGTATCCGAATCTCATGTCGGCGACACCTTTCGAGCCAGGCGGCGGGCCAGGGGCGCCATCAGGGCCAGACCGATCCCGTACGCGGGGGAGCCGGCCTTTGCCGTCAGTGCTCCCTGCAGCGATGGCAGCTCGGTGATGCCGGCGCCGACGGCCGCGCGGATCGGGGCGGCGGTGGGGTCGGCGGCCGCGCGGAGTTGGGCTCGGCCGTATCCGTTGAGGTACCAGGCTGCGAGCGCTGTGGTCGCGATGGTGCCCGCAGCCGGCATAACACGCGTGGACCGGCTTCGGGCGTTGTCCACATCGTCGCCCTGTCCACAGGCCACAGCATTCGAAGCCCGAAGCCGCCCGCTCGCTTGCGAAAATGGACGAGGGGGCTCCCCCTTGGGAGGGTGGGCTCGGTGGTGGGTTCGCGCATGATCGAAACGAGACTTCGCCGCGGCTGCCGCAGCGGCCACCCCCACCGTGCCGGCCAGCGTGCTCAACGGCAGCGCGGGCGTCGCCCCCGACACTTCGTGCCGTGACAACGCTGTCACCGTGTACGTATGGGCAGCAACGGTGAGCGCCGCCGGCACCGCCCTACGCACATCACCGCCGCTGGCGCCGAGCAGCACATCCAACCCACGGCACAGAGCCATCATCGGCGGCCCAGCAGCGGTGTTCTTGGCCCACAAGTCGTAGATCCACACCGCCCCCGCCAGCGGCACTGCGACCGCCGCAGCCCGTCTGCCGCCGGCCAGCGCGGCCAACCCGACCCCGGCCGCGGTCAGCCCGGCCGCGGCCAGCAACGCCTGCCCCGCCCCGATCCGCCCGGACGGGATGGGCCGTTCCGGCCGTTCGTGCGCGTCGAGTTCGCGGTCGGCCCAGTCGTTGGCGGCCATGCCACCCCAGTACAGGCAGACCGACGCGGCGGCCAGCCCCGGCGTCGACCGGCGCAGCCCGCCTGACGCGGCCGCCCCCGCCACCGTGTCCCCGGGCACCGACAGCGCGGCCGGTGCCCGTACGAGTTCGGCCAGGTCACGCAGGCGCATGG
Source organism: Paractinoplanes aksuensis (assembly GCF_024137025.1). Taxonomy (GTDB): domain Bacteria; phylum Actinomycetota; class Actinomycetes; order Mycobacteriales; family Micromonosporaceae; genus Actinoplanes; species Actinoplanes aksuensis. The sequence continues at coordinate 121,898 of NZ_JAMYJR010000033.1, read as the reverse complement.
AGCCCCCGCACGAACGCGGCCAGCGTCGCCCACTGCTCGGCCAGCGCGTGCGGCACCTCGCCGATCGGGTCCTTGAAGAAGAACGCCAGCTCGGTCAGCGCCCCGCCCCGCCCGGCCGCGTGGGCGGCCGCCGTGATCCGGGCCAGGTCGAGGATCAGCGGCGCGGCCAGGGCCGAGTCGCAGCCGTGCCACGAGAACTCCATCCGCATCTGGGTGCCCAGGAAGCCGCTGAACGTGATCAGGTCCCACGCGGTCTTGAAGTCGCCGATGTCGTCCACGTACTCGATGTGGCTGGTGCCCTGGGGCTGGTAGCCGAGGGTTTCGGCCAGCACCCGCTGCTTGCTGGTGGCCTTGGCCGCGTTGGCGGCGGGGTCGGCCAGGTTGGCGCCGTCGCCGCCGCCCAGCAGGTTGGTGCCGCTCCACGTGCGTACGCGCAGATGGCGCATCGCGAACATGGGGGCCAGCACCGATTTGACCAGCGTCTCGCCGGTCTTGCCGTCGTGACCGGCGTAGGGCAGGCCCTCCCGCTCGGCCAGCTCGCGCAGGGCCGGCAGCCTCGCCCCGGTGGACGGCGTGAAGTCCACGAAGGCGCAGCCGGCATTGAAGGCGGCGTACGCGTAGAGCGAGCTCGGCGGCAGCGGCGAGCCCTGAGCCAGTGCCTCCTCGAGTGCCGCGAGCGACGAATGAGCCGCTCCCGACTCGAAGATGGGCTCGGTCGACGAGACGTTGACGACGACGACCTGGGACAGGCCACGCCGCCGCCGGAAGTCGTCGATGTCCTGGGCAACCAGCCGGGCCACCTCGGCCTGCGTCGAGGCCGTCGGCACGGGCCGCAGCTCGCGCTGCAGCCCGTCCAGCTGGTCGGCCACGGCCGCCGCCAGGCGTGCGGGCAGCACGCCTGCGGCGACCAGGTCTTCCACCTTCTTCTCGAGGGTGATGTCACTGATGTCGTGCCCGCCGAAGACCAGCTCGGCCAGACCCGGGAGGGCCGGGCCGGCCAGCTCCGGCAGTTCGGTGACGCAACCGAGCGGCTCGGCGAGCCCGGCGCGTAGTGCGGTGGCCCCGACCATGCTGGTCACGGCCACAGATCCTCGTGCTCCGATCAACCACACGCCAGTCGTCATCCGAACCTCTTTCCTTTGTTGCTAGTTGCCGTAGACCTCGAAGTTGAAGAGGGAATAGCCCCAGGCCGTGGCCCGGGTGGTGCCGAGCACGCGCACGTACCGGGCCTGCGCGTTCAGTCCGGTGAGGTCGTCCTCGCCGCCGTTGCCCCCGGTCACCGACCGGGCGGTGGTCCAGGTGCTGCCGTTGGCCGACGTCTGGATCTGGTACGCCGACCCGTAGGCGGCCTCCCACTGCAGGCGTACGCGGGAAACGTTGTAGGTTGCACCCAGGTCGACCTGGATCCACTGCGGGTCGCTGAACGCGCTCGACCAGCGGGTGCTGGTGCTGGCGTCGACCGCGGCCGAGGCCGGGTACGAGGCGTTCTCGACGCTGGAGGCGGTGGCCGTCTTGTTCAGGGCCAGGTTGGTCACCGGCGGCTGCCCGGTGAGCTCCTTGACCCGGATGTTGCGGAAGGCGGCCTGGTCGCCGGCGCCGTGGTTCTGGATGCCGATGTAGCCGTCCAGGTTGCGGGCCGGGTCGGTGTTGGTGAAGTCGTTGACCAGCTTGCCGTTCAGGTAGACCCGGATGCGCTGGCCCTCGACGAGCAGCTCGTAGGAGTTCCATTCACCGGCCGGGTTCAGCGCGGCGTCGCGGGCGGCGAGGTCGGCCGACTTGAAGGTGTAGATGGCGCCGGTCGTGCGGTCGGCCGCGTCGGTGGCGTCGATCTGCACCTCGTACCCCTGGTTGACGGCCACCCAGGGGTCGTTGTTGGGGTTGGGGAAGCCGACGAAGATGCCCGAGTTGCTGTCGCCGGTGAGCCGCCAGTCGGCCTTGAGCGAGTACGACGTGAACTGCTTGGCCGAGTACCAGTAGAGACCCATGCCGCCGGTCGAGCTCAGCGTGGCGTCGCTGTTGGTGAAGCTGCCCGGCCCGGCCTGCGTCCAGCCGGTGGTGCTGCCGTTGTAGATCGCGGTGTAGCCGGTCTCGGGCCGGCAGTCGGCCTTGGCCCGGTTGGCCGTGTAGCGGAGGCCGCCCAGCAGGTGGCTGCGGAAGTTCGCTTCGGCGTACGAGGCCTGGGTGTGGCCGAAGCCGGTGTACCACGACCGTCCGCTGTCGACCGTCTTGCACCACGAGATCGGGTGGTCCGCGCCCATGTTGCCGCCCGAGTACGTCGACTCGTCCAGCGTGGCCAGCACGGCCGCGCTGCTGCGGGGGTTGGTGCGGTAGTTGTAGAGCTCGTCGTTGCGGGTCCAGTTCTGCGGCAGGTGGGCGCTGCTCGGGTGGGCCCGGTTCTGGACCCGGGCCGTGACGGTCTGGATCGCCGGGTGCGAGTGGAAGTACGCCCCGACCAGGTTGCCGTAGAACGGCCAGTCGTACTCGGTGTCGGCCGCGGCGTGGACGCCGGCATAACCGCCGCCGCCTCGCACGTACGACTCGAAAGCGGTTTGCTGCGTGGCGTTGAGCACGTCGCCGGTGGTGTTGAGGAAGACCACCGTCTCGTACTGGGCCAGGTTGGCCGTGGTGAACGCGTTGGCGTCCTCGGTCGCCGTGACCGAGAAGTTGTTGGCCGCGCCCAGGTCGCGGATCGTCTGGATGCCGACCGGGATCGCGTCGTGACGGAAGCCGGCCGTCTTGGAGAAGACCAGTACGTCGTACGGTGCGTCGGCCGCTGCTGCGGGTGAAGCCGTGAACGTGCAGGCGGCGAGGGCGACCAGGGTCGCCGTGCCGGCTATCAGCTTGCGCATGAAACCTCCTGTGCTCGGGGAGAGTGGGCGCCCGCTTGGGGGAACGGGCGCCCACTCCTAAGGGGAAGGATCAGCTGCCGTACACCTCGAAGTTGAAGAGCGAGTAGCCCCACGCCGTGGCCCGGGTGGTGGCGTTGATGCGGACGTACCGTGCTTGCGCGCTGAGGCCGACGTTGTCGTCCTCGCCACCGTTGCCACCGGTGATCGAGCGCGCGGTGGCCCAGGTGGTGCCGTTGGTCGACGTCTGGATCTGGTAGGCCGACCCGTAGGCGGCCTCCCACTGCAGGCGTACGCGGGAAATGTTGTAGGTCTGGCCCAGGTCGACCTGGATCCATTGCGGGTCGCTGAAAGCGCTCGACCAGCGGGTGGTGGCCGAGGCGTCCACCGCGGCGGACGCCGGGTAGGTGGCGTTCTCGACGCTCGAGGCGGTGGCCGTCTTGTTGAGCGAGAGCAGGCTCTGCGCCGTGCCGGTGGTGAACGAGAAGCTGTCCAGGTCGAACAGCGCGCCCGTGGTGCCGCCGGCGAACGTCAGGTAGAGCGACGTGGTGCCGGCCGGCGCCCCGCTGATCGACCCGGTGACATTGACGAAGGTGTCCCACGACCCGGTCGGCGCGACCGCGGCCGAGCCGATGACCGTGCCGGTGGCCGAGCCCGTACGCAGCTGGAGCGTACCGCCGATGCCGGCCGAGGAGACCCGGGCCGTGAAGGACGTGGCGTTGTTCAGCTTGTACGGATCGAACTGGATCCAGTCGCCGTTGTTGATGTCACCGACGGTCTGCCCGCCCTCGGCCGTGGTCTTGGACATCTTGGTGACGCCCTGGGCCGTCTTGTAGTGCTCGGCCTGCCGCTTGCGCGGAGCCAGGATGTGCTGGGCGTTGCCGACCAGCCCGCCCTTGTCGGTGTAGGACGCGTCGAAGATCGGGAAGATGTTCGCGGCGTCGTCGTGCTCGCCGTCGGTCGGGATGGTGATCGTGCCCGAGCACCCGGTCTGCGACGTGATCTGGTGACCGTGCTGGTCGTGACCGAGCACGTAGGCCATGGTCACCTTCGTGCAGTCGATCGTGCCGTCCTCGGGGTCGGTGACCGTGACGCTCCACGGGATGCTGTCGCCGAACGAGGCGAGCTGACCCGCGGCCGGGGCATTGATGGTCACCCTGGGTGCGGTGTTGCCGACCGTGACGGTCACGCTCGCCGTCCCGGTCGCGCCCTGTGGGTCACGCACAGTCAAGGTCGCTGTGTACGAGCCATTGCTGCTGTACGTCTTGGCGGGGTTCGCGGCCGTCGACGTCGTACCGTCGCCGAACGCCCACGAATAGGTCAGCGCCCCACCGTCGGGGTCGCTGCTCCCGGCCGACGAGAACTGCACGCTGAGCGGGGCCGAACCCGACGTCGGCGTCGCACTGGCCTGAGCCGTCGGCGCCCGGTTGCCGCCGGCCACGTAGTCGTACCGGTAGAGCGCCGAGTTGGCGTCCCCGTTGAAGTAGCCGGTGCCGTAGTCGAGGACGTAGAGCGCGCCGTCCGGCCCGAACGCCATGTCCATGACCTGCTTGCCGTTCCACGGGAAGGTGTCGATCGCGCCCCGGGTGCCGTTGGCGTTGACCACGATCGGCTTGATCCAGCCCCGGCCGAGCTCACCGGCGAAGAAGTTGCCGTCGAACACCTGCGGGAACTTCGTGGTGGAGGGGTTGCTCGCGTTGTACCGGTAGACCGGGCCGGCCATCGGCGACTCGGAGCCGCCGCCGAACTCGGACGGGGTGCCGGCGTCACCGGCGTACCGGATCCAGGCCGGCTGGGCCGGGGGCAGCGTGCCGAGACCGGTGTTGCGGAACGAGTTGTTGGCCGGCCCGCCCGTGCAGTTGTACTTGGGGCCGGTCGCGTTGGTCGCGAAGTTCCACTCGTTGTACGTCTCGGTGGTCGTGTTGGTGCCGGTGCAGTACGGCCAGCCGAAGTTGCCGGGCGCCGTGACCCGGTCGAACTCGACCTGCCCGGACGGTCCGCGGGTGGACGACGTGGTGCCCGCGTCCGGACCGTAGTCGCCGACCCAGACCACGCCGGTGGCCTTGTCGACGCTGATCCGGAACGGGTTGCGGAACCCCATGGCGTAGATCTCGGGCCGGGTGCCGGCCGTACCCGGGGCGAACAGGTTGCCCGACGGGATCGAGTACGTCCCGTTGGTGTTGGGCTTGATCCGCAGGATCTTGCCGCGCAGGTCGTTGGTGTTGCCCGCGCTGCGCTGGGCGTCGAAGACCGGGTTGCGGTCGGTCCGCTCGTCGATCGGGGAGTAGCCGGCCGAGTCGAACGGGTTGGAGTCGTCGCCGGTCGAGATGTACAGGTTGCCGGCTGCGTCCCAGTCCATGTCGCCGCCGACGTGGCAGCACTGGCCCCGGTCGGTCGCGACGTCGAGCACGTTGACCTGGCTCGACATGTTGACCGAGAAGTCGGTGTTGAGGGTGAACCGCGACAGCCGGTTGACCCCGGCCCAGGTGGCCCACGTGGCCGCCGTACCGGTGGCCGGGGCGTCACCGGCCGGGGTGTTCAGCGGCGGCGCGTAGAACAGGAAGATCTGCCGGTTGGTGGCGAAACCGGGGTCGACCGCCACGCCCTGCAGACCCTCCTCGTCGTGGGTGTAGACGGGGATGTTCGCGATGACCGTGGTGGCGCCGGCCGCGTCGGTGCGCCGCAGTGTGCCGTTGCGGGCGGTGTGCAGCACCGACCGGTCGGGCAGCACGGCGATGCTCATCGGCTCGCCGGTCTCGGCCACACCTTTGGCCAGCGTGACCTGCTGGAAGTCGGCCGGGTTGATCACCGCGGCGGCTGGGGAGGCCGGCATGACGGCCACCGTGAGGACGGAGGAGAGCAGAAGAGCAGCCGTTCCCATCGCTGTTCTTCGATGGACATGGATCCTTTTGTTCACGTGGTCCCTTCCTGACTCGAGTCGCCAGGCGGGGCGCGTGCCGCCGCGCCGCAGCCGGGGATTGCTGTGGCTTGCGGGCGTGCTTCCAGGCCGCGACGGTGGGGGCCGTCACGTGCCGGAAACAATCCCGTAGTGGGCTTCACGTTATGAAGTAAGGAACAGTCCTGTCCAGACTTTTGGATCGACGAACAAAACTTTTGCGGCATCAGTCGAAAGCAGCGCGCGAGCCCTACTAGGACAGTGGAATACGCACGGTGAACGTCGTACCCAGGTGCGGGCGGCTGACCACCTCGATGCGGCCACCGTGGTCGGTCACGATGCGTTGCGCGATCGTCAGCCCGAGTCCACTGCCGCCGGTGGCGCGCTGCCGGGCCGGGTCGGCCCGCCAGAACCGCTCGAACACATGTGGCACGTCGCCGGGGGCGATCCCGACGCCGGTGTCCTCGACGGACAGCCACGCCTCGCCCGCCTCGGCCCGGGCCCGGACGACCACCCGCCCGCCCCGGTCGGTGTAGCGGATGGCGTTGGTCAGCAGGTTGCCCAGCACCTGGCGCATCCGGTCCTGGTCGGCCGAGACCATGACCGGCGTGTCCGCCTCGACCTCGAGCGTCACCCCGGCCGCGGCCGCCACCGCCAGCTGCGCGGTCACCCCGGCCGTGGCCAGCTCGGCCAGGTCGGTCGGCGTCCGGGTGTATCCGAGGTCGCCCGCCTCGGCCAGGGCCAGCACCTGCAGGTCGTCCAGGATGCGGCGCTGCAGCAGGGTCTCCTCGTGCAGCGAGGCGAACAGCTCCCGGCTGGGCTCGATCACTCCGTCGGCCAGGCCCTCGAGATAACCCCGCAGGTTCGACAACGGCGTACGCATCTCGTGCGCGACGTCGGCCACGAGCCGGCGCTGCCGCTCCTCGCTCTCCTGCACCGCCTTGGCCATCGCATTGAACGACCGGGACAGCTGGGCCAGCTCGCCGTGGCCCTCGTCGCGCACCCGCACGTCGTGCTGACCGGCCGCGAGCAGGATCGAGGCCCCGGTGAGCCGCCGCACCGGCCGGCTGACCTGACGTGCGATCAGGAACGTGCCGGCCAGGGCCACGATCAGCAGCCCGGCCGCGCCGGCCAGCGCCGGGCGCCCGAAGTCGGCCACCTCGACCGTGTTGCGGCCGCCGAGGTAGAGCAGCAGCGGAACGGCCGAGCTGGTCACCACCGTGTCGTTGAACGCCCCGCGCAGGCAGGCCGTGTTGGTCAGGTCGGCGTCCATGCCCTCGCCCGGCTTGAGCCGCTCGCAGCGCGTCAGATAGTCCCAGTAGCCCTGGAACCAGTACTCGTCGCCCAGCACCCGGGTCGTGGCCTTCTGCAGGCATTCGGGCGACTGCGTCAGCTGGGCCTGGGACACGTACGGGGCCTGGGTGCCGGCCAGGGCCGGGTCGGCGCCCGTGGCGTCACCCAGGCAGCGGACGAGGACCAGGCCCGCCCGGTACTGCGCGGCCTGCCGCAGGGTCAGCCGGGCCGCGTCGTCGCGGACCGGGTCCGCCTTCCCGAACACGTCCCTCGGGATGTAGTTGACCCGCACGACCTTGCTCGCCGGGGCTGCCGTCGGGGAGAACCGCGGCGCCGGGAGCGGGTCGATGTCGTACGCCACGGGCTGGACCGGCCCGGACGGGCGGTTGGCCTGGATGTCCGAGTCGACCAGCACCTCGCCCTCGGCCGTCTGCAGCTGGATGTGCAGGCCGGTGCGCTCGGACAGGCCGGCGACGACCTGGTCGACCCCGGGCCAGCGTCCGTGCTTCAAGCCGTACTGCTGGATCTCGGCGATGATGTCGGCCCGGTGCCGGTTCTGGGCCTCCAGCGCCTGCGACACCTCGCGCGAGCTCAGCTTGAGCGTGAGCCAGGCCGTGGCGCCGATCGCGGTCGAGGCCACCAGCAGCACGAGCACGAAGATGCGCAGGCGGAAACTCACTGCTCGGCCATCCGGTACCCGCGGCCGTAGACGGTCTGCACGTAACGCGGCTCGGCCGGGTCGGCCTCGATCTTGCGGCGCAGGTTGACCACGTGCGCGTCGACCGTGCGGGCCGAGACGTCGTGCTCGAAGCCGAACGTCTTGTCGATGATCTGGCCCCGGGTGAACACCCGGCCCGGCTCGCGGGCCAGCAGCTCCAGGATCCCGAACTCCTTGGCCGTGAGCGTGACCGCCTCGCCCCGGACCCGCACCTCGAACCGGCCCGCGTCCACCTCCAGATCGCCCACCCGCAGGATCGAGGAGGGCCCGTCGGCCGCGCCCGTGCGCCGCAGCAGCGCCCGCACCCGGGCCGTCAGCTCGCGCGGGCTCACCGGCTTGGGCAGGTAGTCGTCGGCCCCGATGTCCAGCCCGAGCAGCATGTCGTTCTCCGACGAGCGGGCGGTGACCATGATGATCGCCACCGACGACTCGGCCCGCAGGATGCGGCACACGTCCAGGCCGTCCACCAGCGGCATCATCACGTCGAGCACGACCAGGTCGGGCTTGCGGGCGCGAGCCACCTCGAGCGCGGAGCGGCCATCACCCACGGTGATGACCTGGTGCCCCTCCTTCTCGAGGTAGAGCCGGATGAGCTGGGCATGCTTCGGGTCGTCGTCGGCCACCAGGATACGTGCGGTCACGCCGCGATTGTGACCTCAGCGCGCCACCCCCACCAACGAATGTGAGATTCCGATGAAGAACTGAACCGATACCGATGGCCCCACAAGTTCTTCACAGAATCCGGCCTAACTTTCCCGTCCAACCGACAGGGGAGGAACACCATGTGTGGGCTGAACGTCTTCGTGAGCAGCCGCCCGGCCGCGGGAGCGCCGGACCAGGCGACCGCCGCCGCGTTCTCCGCCGCGCTGGAGACCATGCACCACCGCGGCCCGGACGACACCCGCGTGGAGTTCGCCGACGGCGCCGCGTTCGGCTTCAAGCGCCTCGCGATCATCGACCGCGAGGAGGCCGCCCAGCCCGTGCACTACCGCGACCGGTGGACCGTCGTCTTCAACGGCGAGATCTACAACTACCGGGAGCTGCGGGCCGAGCTGATCCACGAGCACGGGGCCACGTTCGCCACGGAGGGTGACAGCGAGGTGCTGGCCGCGGCGTTCCACTTCTGGGGCCCGGGCGCCTTGCCCCGGCTGCGCGGCATGTTCGCCTTCGCCGCCTACGACCAGTGGACCGGCACGCTGCACGCGGCGCGCGACCCCTTCGGCATCAAACCGCTCTACCTGCTGGAGACCGTGGACGGCCTCTTCCTGGCCAGCGAGCGCAAGGCCCTGCTGCCGTTCGCGGCCGGTTCCGGCCCGTCGATCGACACCGACGCGCTGGCCCACTACTTCACCTTCCAGTACGTGCCGGACCCGCTCACGCTGCACCGCAACATCCGCCGCCTGCCCCCGGGGCACCGGCTGACCTGGACCGCCGGCGGCGGCGTACGCACCGAGCGTTACTTCCGCCCCAAGCTGCGCCCCCTGCACAGCAGCCCCGAGGACGCCCAGGCCGCCATCCGCGACGCGCTGCGCGACAGCGTGCACAAGCACCTGCACGCCGACGTGCCGGTCGGCGCGTTCCTGTCCAGCGGCGTCGACTCGTCGGCCGTGGTCGCCCTGGCCCGCGAGGTCAAGCCCGACCTGCACGTCTTCACGGCCGGGTTCGCGGCCGACGGCTACTCCGAGATCGAGATCGCCCAGGACACGGCGGCCCAGCTCGGCGTGCGGATCACCCCGACCGTGGTCACCGAGGACGACGTGATCCGCGAACTGCCCCGCATCGTGCAGCTGCTCGACGACCCGGTGGCCGACCCGTCGCTGGTCCCGCTCTACTTCCTGGCCCAGACGGCGTCGCGCTACGTCACGGTCACGCTCTCGGGCGAGGGCTCCGACGAGCTGTTCGGCGGCTACACCATCTATCGCGAGCCGGCCTCCCTGTCGTCCATCGAGCGCCTGCCCAACGGCATGAAGCGCGGCCTGCGCGGCCTGGCCCACGCCATCCCCGAGGGCGTGCGCGGCCGCAGCTTCCTCGAACGCGGCACCACCCCGATCGAGGAGCGCTACTACGGCAACGCCCGCATCTTCTCGCCCGAGGAGAAGGCCCAGCTGCTCCGGTTCACGGCCGACCCCCACACGGCGGTCACCAGCCACCTGTACGCCGAGACCGCCGACGTCGACGACGTGATCTCCATGCAGTACGTCGACCTGCACACCTGGCTGCCCGGCGACATCCTGTGCAAGGCCGACCGGATGTCCATGGCCCACTCGCTCGAACTGCGCGTGCCGTTCCTCGACCAGGCCGTGTACGCGGCCGCGGCCGGCCTGCCGACCGACATGAAGCTGCCCCCGCACAGCACCACCACCAAGCACGCCCTGCGCGAGGCCATGCGCGGCATCGTCCCCGAGTCGGTCCGTGAACGCCGCAAGCTCGGCTTCCCGACCCCGACCCGCCTCTGGCTCAAGGGCGGCATCGGCGACTGGATCGGCGGCCTGATCAGCGGCTCCGCCCCCCGCCACCTGATCGACGTGGACTACGCGCTGCGCCTGCTCACCGAACACCGGGCCGGCCAGGCCGACAACTCCCGCAAGGTGTGGACGGTGGCCATGTTCAGCCTGTGGTGGGCCATCTTCGTCGACCGCACGATCCGCCCGGCCCCGCTCACGATGACCCTGACCCCGCCGGTTCCCTCTTACGCGAACGACCGAATCACGACAGTCCTGACTGGCCAGTAACAACCGGGACTACCATCGGTCGCGCCTGAACTCGACCGAGGGGGTACCCCGAGCCATGGCGACACCCGCCGACTCACCGCTGGCCCGTCCCGACCAGATCCAGGGCAATATCCTGCGTCCGTTCGGTGGCGGGCACCAGGCCTTCCTGGCCCTGTCGTTCGCCAACAACCAGCCGGGCGCCCGCCGCTGGCTGGCCGAACTCGCCACCCGCGTAGCCGGCACCGACGACGTGCCGGCCCGCGCCCCCCGGGGCGAGACGCGCCTCGCGCCCGGGCAGACCCTGCTCAACGTGGGGCTGACCGCGCCCGGCCTGGTCGTCCTGCACCCCGAGACGGCCGGTCGGCTGGCCGCGTTCGAGGCGTTCTGGGCCGGCCCGCTCGGCCCCCGGCTCGACGACGCCAACCGGCTCACCACCACGCCCGCCCTGATCGGCGACACCGGCCGCAACGACCCCCTGAACTGGGAGGTCGGCGGTCGCGGCCCCACGGTCGACGCGCTGCTGACCATCGCCGCCGGCGACGAGCAGACCCTGACCGACGCGGTGCGGCGCGAACTCGATGGAGCCGCCGCCGAGGGCCTGAAAGAGCTGCACACCCAGGTCGGCGTGGTGCACCGCGACCCGGTCGGCCACCACCGCATCGAGCACTTCGGCTTCGCCGACGGCATCTCGCAGCCGGCCGTCCGGGGCTTCCCCGACAGCGAGGCGCTCTTCGGCTCCCCGGTCATCGCGGCCGGCGAATTCATCGTCGGCTGCCCGGGCGAGCGCCGTCCCCCGTCCTGGAAGCCGAAGCCGGCCGCGCCCAAATGGATGCGGGGCGGCTCGTTCCAGGTCTACCGCCGCCTGGTGCAGGACGTCCCCGGCTGGTGGGACCACATGGCCGAGCTGGCCGCCCCCGGCGAGACCCCGCAGGACGCGGCGGCCCGGGCCCTCGGCCGCCGTCTCGACGGCAAGCCGCTGGCGAAGCCCGACGCGGCCCGGGGCGAGGAGAACGACTTCGACTTCACCGACGACCCGGACGGGACGAAGACGCCGCACTACGCCCACATCCGCAAGGTCAACCCGCGCGAGGACGTGGTCTTCCGCGACCGCAACCACAAGATGCTGCGCCGGGGGCTGCCGTTCGGGCCGCTCTACGACCCCGAGAAGCCGACCGACGAACCGCGCGGCATCATCTTCAACTCGTACCTGACCAGCATCGAGGAGCAGTTCGAGTTCGTGCAGCGGCGCTGGGCCAACTACGCCCGCTTCCCCTCCGAGACCCTGGAACAGTACGGCCGCCTGACCCCCACCGACCCACCCCGCGTCGACGGCCTCGACCCGGTGCTGGGCGACAGCGCCGAGGACGCCGGCAAACGCCTGGCGGCCCCGATCGCCAAGAACATCCCCAAGCCCGCGTACGGCGGCTTCGTCACCACGACCGGCAGCGTCTACGCCTTCGCCCCGTCCCGCCCCACCCTGCACCAACTGGCCGGCGACGAAGAGCTGGCCGACTAACCCGCCGTCTGGCGCGGCATACGGTCGATGCGCTGAAGGAGCGTCTCCAGGTCGGGACCCGTGTCCGCGATGATCCACTGAGGGAGAGCCGGCAACGGTGGCCCGGGCGGCAGCCGCACACCGGTGAGCCGCAAGTAGGCGTCCCGGTATTCGAGGCTGGGGGCCCGGGCATAGAGCTGCTCGTAGATCTTTGCGGCCCCGATGCGTGCCTCCTCATCGGCGACGTCGGACTGCCAGGCGGCGTCGAGCAAGGCCGCGATCTCGTGGGGCTCGGTCCACCTTTCGGCTGCCTTGCGTAGAGATCGGGCCGCGAAGGCCGGGTCCAGCTCGCCCCGGCCGACCCGTAGCCGGACGGCGAGGATGTACGCGTTCACCTGGATGTCCCGCTCGTCGTGCTCTTCGGCCACGCGTAGAGCCTCCGAATTGAGCCGCTCGGCCACCGCCGGCCGCCCCGCGCTCAGATGCAGTCGGGCCAGCCGGTGCAACGATTCGCAGAGATAGTTGGGCGCGTCCAGCTCACGGGCCAGCGGGACGACGTGTTCCAACAGGAGTTGAGCCTGCTTCGGCTGACCCTCGGCCGCAGCCGTCGCGCCCAGCCCCGTCACGCGGTCGACAAGAGTGATCCAGTCACGCAACTCGACGCTGACCCGAAGCGAGTACATCGCGCAGGCTCGAGCCCGCACGAAGTCACCCTCGTCCCGGTATATCTCTCCCATGTTGCCGACAGCGATGCTGGATGTCTGCCGATCACCGATCTCACGCGCGACGTCCAAGGCCTGCCGATACGACGCGACGGACTGTTTGTGATCGGCGGTCCGCCGGAACGCCCAGCCCCGATTGTTGGCGCTGTGCAGCATCCAGTGCCGATCGCCGGCGTGTTCGGCCGCCTGGAAGGCGCGGTTGAGGTGGTCGAGTGCCTCTTCCGCTCGGCCGGTGACGATCAGACACAGGCCGAGGTGATTGAGCGCGGCGCACATCGCTGACGCATCGCCCGCTTCGGTCGCCATGGCGAGGTGGCGGTGCGCCATCGCGATGGCTTCCCCGTACTCGCCCTGCCGCCAGAGAACGAAAGTGATGCGGTCCATCGTGCGGGACAGGCCGTCGGCGTCCCCGACACTCTCGAAACCGGCCAGAGCACGCTCGAGCCAGCTCAGAGATTCGGCGTGCGAGCTGGTGTACATGAGCAGATCGCCGAGTTGGCGCTGCCCGGCGGCAACGATGTCGCGGCGTCCGGAGGACGCTGCGGCCCGCATGGCGAGCCGATAGTGGTTCTCGGCGTCGGCCCACTGTCCGGTCAGGTGGTAGACGGCCCCGATCTCGACATGGAGCGCCGCCTGCTCGGCCTCGGGCAACAGTGGCAGCAGACGCTCGTAGAAGTAGGTAGCCGCCTGGTTGGCAAAGATCGCTCGGGCCCGGTCGCCGGCGGCCCGGAACCAGATCCTCTGCTTGTCGCGGCGATCGGTACGTGCGTAGTGATGGGCGAGCAGGTCGACGTACTGGGCGAGACGGTCGGCGTAGGTCTTCTCGATGAGAAGGCCGGCCCGTTCGTGCAAAGTGGCCCGAGTGTCGTAGGTGATGCTCTGGTAGGCCGTCTCCTGCGTGATCGGGTGTTTGAACTCGAACTCCGGTTCGGGGTCGGTCGCGATCCGCGGCGTGAGCTCGAGCATGTGCAGCCGGCCGAGATGAGCCGCGACCTGAGCGGACGAGCCGGCTGCCGGGTAGATCGAGGCGATCCACGGTGGCTGGAAGCGACGGCCGATCACGCTGGCCACCTTGATGGCGGCTTTCTCGTCGTCGGTGAGCTGGTCGATGCGGGCCATCACCAAGCGCTGGAGACTGTCCGGCAGGTGCAGGGCGGCGAGTCCAGCCGGATCGGCGGGGTCGACCCCGGTGCCGTGCAGGTACGCGATGAGTTCCTCGATGTAGAACGCGTTGCCGCCGGTCTGCTCGTCGATCTGGCCGACCAGGCCGTCTGCGATCTCGGCTTCGTTCCCGTAGCGTTCGCGCAGTCGCAGAGTGGCCAAGCGCCGGGCGTCGGTGCTGGTCATTTGGTTGAGCCGCACATCCGTCACGTGCTCGGCCTCGGTCAGTCGGCCCGGCGCGGGCTCACGGGAGGTTGCCAGCAGAAGGACGGGCAGCTCCGCGAGCCGGTCGGCAAGAAGTTCGAGCAGGCTGAGCGAAGCGGGGTCGATCCAGTGGCAGTCCTCAAGGAGAAGCACCAGTGGCCCGGCCGCGGCGCGTTCCCGTAGACAGGCCAGCAACGTCGACCGGAGCAGGACGTCGCGGCCGGCCCGATCGAGTTGCGCCGTGAGGTCGTTGTCGGGCATGGGCAGGTCGATGATTGCCGCCACCAACGGCGCTCGGAGGCCGGTGCCGTCGTAGCGCGCGATTCGATCAGTCAGGGCCGCCCGCTGATCTTCCAGGCCGAGCGACGCGTCGATTTCGAGCAGCTCCCGCCAGATCGAACGCCAGACCAGGTAGCTGGAGCTGGTGCCGTGCGAGCGGCAGCTGCCGCCGTATCCGGTGAAGCCGAGCGTCCCGGTGATCCGGCAGGTCTCCGCGGCCAGGCGTGATTTACCGATCCCGGCCTCGCCGTGTACCCAGGCGATGCGCCCTCCACCAGCCAGGGACTCGTGAACGAGCGCGCGCAGCCGAGCCACCTCGGTGGCCCGTCCCACCAGGACACCCGATGCGGGTGCGGGAATCGGGCTTGTGTGCGGGGACTCACGGACAGCCCGGACCACCCAGGCCGCCAGCGGTGCCGCCTTGCCCTTGGCGGTCACCTCGATCGGTCCGTCAGCCACCAGCAGATCGGGGAGGCGCTCGAAGGTGGACCGGTCGATGAGGAGATGACCTGTGGGGGCGGCCTGCATGAGCCGGGCGGCCAAGTTGACCGCGTCTCCGACCACGGCGTACTCCCGGCGCACGTCGGAGCCGACTTCGCCTGAGAAGACCGGCCCCGTTGTGACTCCGCCGCTGCGGGCGCCCCCGGGAAGTGCCAGCAGTTCGAGGCAGCACCGCAGCGAGCGCTCCTCGTCGTCCTCGTAGCTGACCGGCGTGCCGAAGACGGCTACGAGCACGGTGCCCTTGTCATCAGCCATCAGGTGACGCAGGTGGCCACCGTACCGGTCGATGACCCGGACTGCCTCGGCCAGATAGCGCTGCAGCGCTTCGACAGTGTCAGGGTCGTCGATCGACATGTCGGGCAGCCGGACGAAGGCCGTGGTGACCTTGCGATGCTCGTTGACCAACTCGTGCCGGCCGAAGCGCAGCCGCGTCCGGATGGCCGGATGCAGGAAGGGCTCGATAAGCCTCTCGAGCTCGGCGGTGGGCGGTGCTGGTGGCGCGTAGGGCGCATCGGGAGTCGCCAACGGCCCGGCAATCTGCAGAAGCGTCGGCTCCACGACGATCTCGCCGCGTTCGGCCCGATGCAGAGCATCGATGGCTTTCGCGAGAGCCGGACCGGCGATGAGATGCTGCAACCGGGTCGCGGGATCGCCGAGCAGCATCAGGAGCAGGGGACCGGCGGCCATACCGACGCGGATTGTCAAAGAACGGGCACCGTCGGGCGTGGGGACCGGCGGGACCCCGGCAGTAGCCTCCCGGATGAGTTCGGCGCACCGAATGGCCCGGCGTGCGACAGCGGCCGCATTGTCAGGGGTGTAGTCGAACATGCCGACCAGAGCGTCACCGGCGAAGTCGACCACACTGCCGCCGGAGGCGGCGATGGCGTCGGCAGTGACCGCGAACCAATGGTTGATGATTCTGGTCAGCTGCTCAGTGCCGTAGCTGCCGGAACCGGCGAAACTCTCGGCCAGAGCGGTGAAGCCGACCACGTCGGCGTAAAGCACGACCGCCTCGGCGCGCTGGGTTACTGGCGGCTTGCCGACACTGTCGGCCGTCAAGAGCAACCGCAGCGTATGTTCGGGCAGGTAGGACCGCCAGGTCGCGGCCAACTCGCTCACGATCTGTGACGGTGGGGTCCCCGGCGGCTCCTGCGTCACGCTTTGTGCGGCCACCTTTCTGATCCTACTGTCGAGGAACAATCATCACTCTCGGCGCGACTGTCGCCAATGGGGAGCAAGTTATGACTGTGGGCAGTAGCGACGCAGCTTTCCAACTCTTCGGAGCATGCGTCCACTCGCTGCGGTTCGCCTTCGGGGCTCCGCTGGGGTATCCCTACGCGCGTCCGCTGGCCGATGAGGGTGGCACACCGGAGTCGCTGTTCCGGCGGATCCAGGTTGCTTCGCCGCCGCC
Source organism: Paractinoplanes aksuensis (assembly GCF_024137025.1). Lineage (GTDB taxonomy): Bacteria > Actinomycetota > Actinomycetes > Mycobacteriales > Micromonosporaceae > Actinoplanes > Actinoplanes aksuensis. The sequence continues at coordinate 105,661 of NZ_JAMYJR010000033.1, read as the reverse complement.
GACCCGGGACGGGGAGCCCTGGCCGACCGGCATGACGCTGGCCAAGCAGCCCTTCGACCCGGAGACCGGGGCCGGCAAGCTGGCCGACGTCTCCTGCGCGGACGGCATTCCCTCGCTCGATGCGCCCGACCCCGGCACGGTCGTGCTCGACGAGTGGTTCCGCGTCCCGCGGCAGGAGGGGCAGTTCGACTTCCCCGGCGACGACCAGGGCCGCTACATGTTGTCGATCAATTACTGGAGCCCGATCCCGGACGGCGCGGCGTCGGCCACGAAGACGGTCGCCTATTACAACGACGACCTGACGATGAAATGGTCGCGTCCGGTGACCGTCGGGCAGTGGGTCGCGATCAGCTTCGACGCGTTCTTCCCGCTGGAGCGGGACAGCGCCGACCTCATCCTCCAGATCCAGGAGTGCGACGGCCGCCACAACTGACGGCGTCGGCACATCTGCTCCCCGTCTATCCCAAATCGGTAATCAACGGGCGGCGTCAGCGGCGCAATGGGCATGCCTGCGACCGCAACCAGGGAAGACGACAGTAAAATGGCGGATGCACGGTAGCGCTCGGATCGGCAGGCTCTAACCCAAGACCTGGGGGGAGCAGATCGATGTTGACCGAGCGAAATCCCGTGAAGCTGGAACCGGCCGTCCAGAGCGACGCGGCCCTGCGCCGCAGCCGCCTGTTGCTGCACGCGAGTGAGGCCCTGGCCGCCACGTCCACCACCGCCGACGTCCTCGTGACCGTGCCGGCCCTGCTGCGCGACGCGTTGTCCGCCACGCACGCCGCCGTGGTGCTGGCCGGGATCACCCCGAGCCCGCGCGGCGGGACCGCCGGCAGTGTCTCCGACGCGCTGACCGGGAGGGCGATCAGCGACCGTCACTCCCAGTACTACGAGAGCCCGATGGACCTCATGGTCGTCCACCCGGGACTGGCCGACGGCCTCGACGAGCTCGGCTGGCAGGCCGTGGTCTGCGCCCCGCTGCCCGACCTGGCCGGTGCGGTGCTGATCGCCTGGGACGAGCCGCAGACGTTCTACGTCTTCGACCGGGCCGTGATCGCCACGCTCGCCCTCTACATCGGTCAGGCCCTCGACCGGGCGGTCAAGCACGACGCCCGGGCCGCGATCACCGAGACCCTGCAGTCGGCCATGATGTCGCAGCTGCCCGACGTCGACGACTACGACCTGGCCGCCTACTACCGGGCGGCCGCGTCGCAGCGGGTCGGCGGTGACTGGTACGACGTGATTCCCGGCCCCAACGACCGGCTGGCCTTGGTCATCGGCGACGTGGTCGGTCATGACACGGCGGCCGCGGCCAAGATGGGTCAGCTCCGCAACATGCTGCGGGCCTACCTGGTCGACCGGCGCGAACCGCCGTCGGCCCTGCTGCGCCGGCTCGACGCGGCCAACCACGCGCTGGGCGAGCCGACCATGGCCACCGCGGTCGTCGCGTTCATCGACCGCGCTCCGAACGGGGGTCACCGGCTGCGCTGGTCGAACGCGGGCCACCCGCCCCCGGTGGTGATCCAGCCCGACGGCGAAGTGCGCGCGCTGACCGGCAACGACATGCTGCTCGGGGCCCGCCGGGGGAACCCTCGCCACACGTACACGGCGCCGTTGGCGGCCGGCTCGACCGTGCTGCTGCACACCGACGGCCTGGTCGAGAACCGGGCCCACAACATCGACGAGGGCTTCGCCCGCCTCTACCGCCGCCTGAGCATCCGCAACTTCGGCATGCCCCGCGACCTGCTGACCCGCCTGGCCGGCGAGATGCCGGGCGACCGCGCCGACGACATCGCCATGCTGGCCGTCCGCATCCCGGGCCGTCTATAACTCGGGCAGGTCCCGTTCCGCTACCGGTCCCGAGGTCAGCCGGCCGGCCAGGGTGCGGACCAGCGGCAGGGCGGCCACCTTGGTGCCCAGCCGCAGCGCTTGGACGCCGGCCCAGCTCTCGGGGGCGGCGATCCGGGGGACGCCGGGCGGCAGCTGCTGCGCGTCGTCGACCAGCGGGCGCATCCACTCCTCGTAGCGGGCGAAGGCCTCGGCGGGCTCGCCTCGGGAGAGAAAGGCCGCCAGCACGTACGCGCCGGTGAGCGCGAGCGACGTGCCGCCGCCCCCGATCGGGGTGACGCACCAGGCGGCGTCGCCGAGCAGCACGACCCGGCCGCGGTGCCACGCCGGGCACTGGATCTGGCGCAGCCATTCGACGTACAGGTCGTCGGCGACCTCGAAACCGTCCAGGATGCGCGGCACCTCCCACCCCAGATCGGCGAAACGGCGGCACAGTTCGCGCCTGGTCTCGTACGCGCTCAGACCCTCGAGCACCGGGGTGTCGGCCCGGAAATTGAGCATCGCCCGCATGGTGCCGACGTCGTCGGGGCGCAGCGAGATCTGCCGAGCTTCGGGTGTGACCAGGAAGTTCCACCAGTTGTCGTCCTGGGGTTCGCGCTCGATGGTGCCGTAGGTGACGTACATGCCGAGTTCGCGCTCGCGCGGCTCGTCCCCGAAGACCAGCCGCCGGGTCGCGGAGCCGGCCCCCTCGGCGATCACGACCAGGTCGAAGCGCTCCCGCCCCGTCGCGAAGGTGACCTCGGCGCCGTGGTCGTCCTGCTCGATCGCGACGATCTCGGCTCCGAACCGCCAGTCCACGTCTTCGGGGCAGGCGTCGACCAGCAGCCTCGACAACGCGCCGCGCAGGATCTCGAGCTCGGCCGTCGGCCCGCCGTCGCCGCCGACCGGGAACTCCGAGACGACCGAGCCGGCCTCGGTGACGAACCGGGTGCCGATCTCGCCGGTGTTGCGCCCGCGGACGGCGTCCTCCAGGCCCATCCGGCGGATCACCTCGCGCCCGGTGGCCCGTACGTCGATGTTCTGCCCACCCTCGCGCAGCGCCCCCGCCCGCTCGGCCACGACCACCTCGAAGCCGGCTTCGGCCAGCCAGTACGCCACGGCCGGACCGGCGATGCCCGCTCCCGTGACCAGAATCCGTGCGCTCAAGAGGCCTCCTCGATAGTTTCACGGTCAAACTATCAAGCGCTGATACGGTTTGGCGATGGCAAGTTCCTCGGACCGCCTGGTGGCGGCCCTGCACGAACACGGCATGGCGTACGGCGAACTGGGTCGCCGGTTCGGCGCGGCGATCGGCCTGCACGTCACCGACGCCATCGCCCTGGTCGAGATCCTGAGCGCGCACGAGCGCGGCGTTCCCCTGACCCAGTCCGCGCTGGCCCGGCGGGTCGGCCTCACCCCCGGCGCCATGTCGTCCCTGATCAACCGCCTCGAGGGGGCCGGCCGCATCCGCCGCGTCCGCGACACCGCCGACCGCCGCGTGGTCACCCTGCACGCCGGCGACAACGTCGACGCCCCGCTGGAACGCTTCTTCACCCCGCTGGCCGACCGCATGGCCGAGGTGATGAACCGGTACCCGCCCGAGGCGCTGGCCGAATTCACCCGCCTGCTGACCGACGTCTGCCAGACCATGGACGCTTACGCGGAGCAGTTGGACACGCGCGGAACTGCACAAACGTGACCCGAGCGGCGTCTTAAGCAGATGTGTGTGACCCCGAGGAACGGCTCCGCGAAACGATGGAGGAGCACGAGCACCTGGTCCCCGACCAGGCCACGGTCTGGGCCCGGATCGAGATACTCGCGCAGATCTACCGGCGCCGCAGCCTGATCCTGCGCTCGGCCGGCAGCGTGGTGCTCAGCGCGGGCCTGGTGGCCGGCCTGGTCCAGATGCACACCTTCATCCAGGGCGGCGTGACAGCCCTGCCCCCGGCGGCCACCCCCAGCGCCGTGGTCCCGTCCTCGCCGCCCACCACCGACCCGCTGCCGCCACCGCCGGAACCGACTCCGTCGCTGCCTCCCGGCGAGGTCGAGATGAACGCCTTCTTCGAGGCCGGCTACAGCTGGACCGAGGCCGAAAAGCTGGCCCGCCTGTGGAACCTGCACGACCCGGCCGACGCCAAGATCGAAGCCGGCCGTCGCCTCCTCGACGGCGAGAACCTCCCGGTCCGCCCGCCGCGCTGATCGGGCCGCGTCGTTCGGGTGATGAAGGGCGCCGTCCGGTTGCTGGCCCGAGTGCAAACACTCGAACGTCCCCGAAGAGACAAATTCCGCAACCTGGACCGGGTGTCGTTTGGCGGGGCTTCGCCGCGAGCGTTGTTTTCGGCGACCTGCGCGATTATACGGGAAGTCGGGATCGGCCGGAACTCACGAATACCCTCCGGCGCCACCGTCAATGCCGATGCCGTGAGTGCGGGTTATCCGCCGGCCTCCGGTATAGCTCAATTCGGCAGGTCGATAGGTAGCATGGTGCTGCCACGAGTTACCGATCTTGAGCCGACGAGAAGGGACCACACCCTCGCCAATCCGTTTCGTCAAGCCCTGAGGAGCTGATCGCATGGATCCCCGCCCCGCCCTGCGGAACCGGCTCAGAACAGCGCGAACGGATTCCGGCGCGAGTCCGGCGCAGGTGGCCGACGCCCTGGGCTGGTCTCTCGTCGATTTCCTGGCCGTCGAGGCGGTCGCCGGCCCGATCGACGACGGGCGCCTGTCCGCGCTGCTCGATCACTACGGCTTGCTCGACCACGCGATCCCGGTGGCCGGGCTGGGGGAGGATCTGCTGAGCCGGGAGGTCCGGCTTCTCGCGACCTACGAAGCGGAGGCCTCGAGCATCCGCTCGTTCGAGCCGGCCCTGGTCCCGGGCCTGCTCCAGACCCGGCAGTACGCCGAGGTCGCGCTGGGTCTGTTCGCCGCCCGCGACGCGGTCGGGCCCCTGGTCGAGGCCCGCCTGGCCCGGCAGGCTCTGTTGGACCGCGACGACCGTCCGCCGATGCGCTTCCTGATCGACGAGTCCGCGCTGCACCGCTGGGCCGGGGCGACCGGCGACGGACCCGAGATCATGCGGGCTCAGCTCGACCGGCTGCGGCTGCTCGCTCGCCACCCGCGGATCGACATCCGGATCGTGCCCTACAGCGCCGGCCTGCATGACGGGTTGAAAGGTCCGTTCGTCGTCCTCGAGCGGCCCGAGCTGCTTTATCTGGAAGGCGAGAAGGGCGACGTCGTGCGCACCGGGCCGGACGAAGTTCACATCCATCGCGAACGCTTCGACACTTTGTCCGGCCTGGCGGTTCCGTTGCTGACAGCGTGGGCCTGAATTCAGGCGAACAACGAGAGGACGACGAGGGCCAGGGCGATTACCGCGAACACGATCGCCAGGCCCATGGCGGCGGCCGACTTCAGTACCTCCACCACCGGTTGCAACGACCTCGCGATCAATCGCAGCGCGAAGATGAGCAGGATTGCCGCGCCCAGGACCATAACTATTGAGGCGTCGTGTGCGGGTGGCGGCTGTTGTGCGGACAAATCGAGTACTAGACTTTTCACCGGCTCGTCCTTTCGATCCGCGTGACCGGGTGGGGGGACGGTTGGACAAGTGAGCACCTCCGGTGGCAGCCGGGGGTGCTCGTCCCGTTCCGGCCCGACTCTGGGCCTACGCTCAGTTTGCTTGGCAACACGCCGAGTTGGCAATTGCCAAAACTCAAGTTGACACACTAAGTTTTTCCAACGGCGCCGTTGCCATCAGACGCCTTGACAATGATCACGGCATGGTGGTAGGAGTTGACTGGTGACTAGGCGGAGCAGCCCGACGGTGCGCAACCGTGAGCTCGGTGCGCTCCTCCGGCGGTACCGCGAGGACAGAAACCTCACGGCTGTCCAGGTGGCTCGGGACGTCGGCCTGTCGCCGGCGGCGATCAGCCGGCTGGAAACGGCCGCGAGGTCGTCCCCGCGATCCGGCGCGCCCAACGTCCGCGCGCTCTGCAGCTATTACGGGCTGGACGATCGAACCACCGAGCGCCTGGTCCAGTTGGCCAAAGAGGGCTCCCAGCCGGGTTGGTGGCAGCGGTACGACCTCGAGTCCCCGACCGCGACCTACCTCGACCTGGAGACGGCCGCCGTCTCGATCGACAACTTCGAGATGGCGGTCGCGCCCGGGCTGCTGCAGACGCACGATTACGCGCGCGAGGTGATCGCGCCGCTCCGGCGGCATTTCACCGCGGATCAGCTGGCCGAAACGGTAGAGTCCAGGATTCAACGTCAGCGGATCCTGACGGGTGAGAATCCTCCACGATTTCACGCGATCATCGACGAGACAATCGTCCATCGGATCGTGGGTGGGTCGGCCGTGCTGCGCGAACAAATGCTTCACATCAGGCAACTGGCGACCGAGCTGCCGCATGTCTCCGTGCAGATCCTGCCGTTCTCGGCCGGCGTGAACCCGGGGCTGGACGGGCCATTCTCGGTGCTCGATTTCGCCGAGGATCTGCTGCCGCCCGTCATCTACACCGAGGGTCAGCTCGGCCAGATTTTCGAGGACGAACCGGCAGAAGTCACCCGCATTCGGCGCGCCTTCGACGCGCTGGCCGGCATCGCCCTCGACCCGGAAAGCTCACTGCGCATGATCGACGAACGAATCCGCGACCTATCCTAGAAACTCAGGGAAACGACACCATGAGCCTTGTTGATATCGACCGTGAAGCGCTTGCCTGGCGAATCGCCGAGCGGAGCGCCGGTGGCAATTGCGTGGAGATCGCCCGCGCCGAAGAATTCATTGCGGTAAGAAACTCCAAGCGCCCGGACGGCGCGATGGTCCTTTATACGCAGCCCGAGTTCGCCGCGTTCCTCGACGGAGCCAAGAAAGGCGAGTTCGACGACCTCCTGGACTGACCGGAGCCACTGAGCATCAAACGTCGATCAGCCGGTGCGACGGGCGGCAGCCGTACGGGCTGCCGCCCGTTCGTCATCCGATGCCGGCGTCAGAGGGCAGCCAGAGCCTCGGTGTAGCGGGCCCGGGCCCAAGCGTTGCGGTCAGGATCGGTGCGGCCCCGGTAGACGGCCTCGACGACCATGGTGGTGGTCAGATAGAGGTTGTAGAGGCGGCGGCGGGTGCGTTCGGGCTCGGTCAGCGGGGGCCGGCCGTAGCCGCGCAGGAAGGCTGTGGGGTTGCCGAAGGCTGGTAGTTGGGTGGCCACGAAGCCGGCCTCGATGAGGGGGTCGCCGTAGAAGGCGCGTTCGTGGTCGATCAGGCAGACGATGCGGCCGTCGCGGATCAGGACGTTGCTGGGCCACAGGTCCCACTCGACGAAGTGGGGGGTCGTGACCTCGTCGAGGTGGTGGGCATGGGTCTTGGCCCGGGCGCGGATGCCGGCGTAGTCGAGGTCGACCGCGCGGCGTTCGCCGTCGTGCAGGACGTCTTCGAGCAGGCCGAGGAAGCACTGCCGCCAGGTCGGGACGCCGGGGCCGCCGAGCGGGCCGAAGGCGGAACCGGTCAGCGCGTTCAGCGAGCGGGTCGCCGCCCCCACTTCCACGTCGAGTTGTTCCTGTTCGCAGGGGGACAGCGACGAGCGGATGACGCCGTAGTTGTCGGCGTCGACGTAGCGCATGACGAACCAGTCAGCGTAAACCAGATCGCGGGACGTGTCCGCGAAGTCGACCCGCGGCACCGGCACGCTTGTCTGAGCCAGGAGGGCCAGGGCGGCCAGCTCGGTGGCCATGGCCCGGCGCTCGTACGTCATCACCTCGACCCCGGCCGGTGGCGCGACCTTGAGGACCGCCTGGTAGCCGTCGCGCAGGCGGAGGCGGTAGGCCACGTTGAACCAGCCGTGGCCCAGTTCGTGCACCCATTCCGTCGTACCGGAGGGAACTTGATCCGGTCCGTAGGCTCGCGCCACCATCGCTCGCAGGGTCGCGAGCGACTGCCGGTTCTTGGTGATGCTCTCCATCTATATGGCCTCGCCTCCGCTCGGCGGCGTTGCGCCCCGGGAGGTCGGTGTCGAGGCCACCAAAAACGCCCTCGGCTTCGCCTAGCCGTTTTTGGCGCCCTCGACACCGACGGGCGCAACGCGAGTGAGCTCAGGATCCTACGTAGTCCGCCAGGTGCTCGCCGGTCAGGGTGTTGCGGGCGGCCACCAGGTCGGCCGGGGCGCCTTCGAAGACGGTGGTGCCGCCGTCGTGGCCGGCGCCGGGGCCCAGGTCGATGATCCAGTCGGCGTGGGCCATGACGGCCTGGTGGTGTTCGATGACGATCACCGACTTGCCCGATTCGACCAGGCGGTCGAGAAGGCCCAGCAGATTCTCCACATCGGCCAGGTGAAGGCCCGTGGTCGGCTCGTCGAGGATGTAGACGCCGCCCTTCTCGCCCATGCGGGTGGCCAGCTTGAGGCGCTGGCGCTCGCCGCCCGAGAGCGTGGTCAGCGGCTGGCCCAGCTTGAGGTAGCCGAGGCCGACGTCGGCCATCCGCGCCAGGACGGTGGCCGCGGCCGGCGTCTTGGCCTCGCCGTCCTGGAAGAACGGCAGAGCCTCCGACACCGGCATCTCGAGGACCTCGCTGATGTCCTTGCCACCGAATTTGTATTCGAGCACCGAGGCGTCGAACCGCTTGCCCTCGCACACCTCGCAGGTGGTGGCCATGCTCGCCATCACGCCGAGGTCCGTGTAGATGACGCCGGCGCCGTTGCAGTTCGGGCACGCGCCCTCGCTGTTGGCGCTGAACAGCGCCGGCTTGACGCCGTTGACCTTGGCGAACGCTTTGCGGATGGGTTCCAGCAGGCCCGTGTACGTGGCCGGGCTGCTCCGCCGCGAGCCGCGGATGGCCGCCTGGTCGACGGCGACGACTCCCTCGCGCGGCGCCACCGAGCCGTGGATCAGCGAGCTCTTGCCCGAGCCGGCCACGCCGGTGACCACGGTCAGCACCCCCAGCGGGATGTCGACGTCGACGTTGCGCAGGTTGTGGCTGTCGGCCCCGCGCACCTCGAGCGTGCCGGTGGGCTGGCGCACCTTCTCCTTGAGCGTGGCCCGGTATTCGAGGTGGCGGCCGGTGAGCGTGTCGCTGGCCCGCAGCCCCGCGAGGTCACCCTCGTAGACGACCTGGCCGCCGCCGCTGCCGGCGCCCGGGCCGAGGTCGATGACGTGGTCGGCGATCGCGATGGCCTCGGGCTTGTGCTCGACCACCAGCACGGTGTTGCCCTTGTCGCGCAGTTGGACGAGCAGGTTGTTCATCCGCTGGATGTCGTGCGGGTGCAGGCCGATCGTGGGTTCGTCGAACACGTACGTCACGTCGGTGAGCGCGGAGCCGAGGTGCCGGATCATCTTCGTACGCTGGGCCTCGCCACCCGACAGCGTGCCCGACGGCCGGTCGAGCGAGAGGTAGCCGAGCCCGATCCCGACGAACGAGTCGAGGGTCTCGCCGAGGGCGGTGAGCAGCGGCGCCACCGACGGCTCCTTGAGCTTGCGGACCCAGTCGGCGAGGTCGCTGATCTGCATCGCGCAGCAGTCGGCGATGCTGATCCCTTTGATCTTCGACGAGCGGGCCGGCTCGCTCAGCCGCGTGCCCTCGCACTCGGGACAGGTCTTGAAGATCGCCACCCGCTCGATGAACGCGCGCACGTGGGGCTGGACGGCGTCGATGTCCTTGGACAGGTAGGACTTCTGGATGTTGGGGATCAGACCCGTGTACGTGAGGTTGATGCCCTCGATCTTGACCTTGGTCGCCTCGCGGTAGAGGAGGTCGTCCATCTCTTTCTTGGTGTACTTCTTGATCGGCTTGTCGGGGTCGAAGTAGCCGACGCCGCGGAAGATGCGGCCGAACCAACCCTCCATGCTGTAGCCGGGGATCGTGATCGCGCCCTCGTTGAGCGACTTCTCCTCGTCGTACAGCTGGGAAAGGTCGATGTCGTTGACCGAGCCCCGGCCCTCGCAGCGCGGGCACATGCCGCCCAGCAGGCTGAACGTGCGCTTCTCTTTGACCTCGCGGCCGCCCTTCTGCAGGGTGACCGCGCCGGCCCCGCTGACCGAGGCGATGTTGAACGAGAAGGCCTGGGGCGATCCGATGTACGGCTTCCCGAGCCGGCTGAACAAAATGCGCAGCATGGCGTTGGCGTCGGTGGCCGTGCCGACCGTGGAGCGGACGTCACCGCCCATCCGCTCCTGGTCGACCAGGATGGCCGTGGTCAGCCCGTCGAGCACGTCGACGTCGGGCCGGGCCATCGACGGCATGAAGTTCTGCAGGAAGGCGCTGTAGGTCTCGTTGATCAGCCGCTGCGACTCGGCGGCGATCGTGCCGAAGACCAGCGAGCTCTTGCCCGAGCCGGAGACCCCGGTGAACACCGTCAGGCGGCGTTTCGGGATCTCGACACTGACGTCCTTGAGGTTGTTCACGCGTGCCCCGTGCACGCGGATCATGTCGTGGCTGTCGGCGTCGTGCATCCCCGGCTCCCTCGTTCGTCGGCTTCCCCCCGGGAACTCTAGGGGCCATTGCGGCCACTTTGCTTCTTCATTCCTGATCAGGGGATGAGCAAGTCTGCCAGGTCGAACGCCGCTCCGCGGGCCGGTAGCAACGGCTGCCAATCTGGATCCAGGCTCAGGTAGCCGGCCGGGTCGGCCCGCAGCAGCCCCAGCAGCACCTCGGCCACGATCCGGCCCCCGACCGGCCCGAGCCGGTCGCCGTCCTCGGCCTCCTTCAGGATGTAGAACCACAGCGGCGTGCCGTTCGGCCATTCCTCCTTCAGGGCGATGGGCTCGACTCCGAGCAGCCGGGCCACATCCTCGCCGCTGGGCAGCTGGGTCGTCTCGCCACGCAGCAGGTCACGGACGGCCAGCGAGCGGTAGGCGCCGGTGTCGACGTCCCCGGTGACCTGGTGGGGCAGGCCGATCAGGCTGGCCGCGAGCGTGCCGTCGAGGCGCTTGGCCCGTTGCGCGGGCGGGCGGCCGGGCACGTCGAACAGGCGGGCCAGGTCGATGCGCTGGTCCGGGGCGAGCGGGCCGAAGCCGACCAGGTCGGGGAAGAGCGGCACGGCCGGGCCCCCCTCGACCAGCTGGTACGTGTGGCGGATCTGGCCGTGCCCGTAGCGGAACGCGGCGTCGGCGAACTCGAGCGGGATGAACGCCTCGCCCTGCGCCGGGTGGAACCAGCGGCCGCCCTCGGTCAGCACCTGCTCGGTCAGCTCGGCGCCGACCAGCCGGGGCAGGAAGTCGTGCACGACGGTCCACTGGTAGTGCCAGGTGAGCGTGATACGCGCACGGTCGAAGTCGCCCAGCCGGTCGACCAGGCGGTTGTGCGCGTGCAGCAGCGCGATGTGCAGCGCCAGCGAGAACCGGTGCACGTCGTTGCGCGGATCGCCGATCAGCGCCACCCCCTGCGAGTTCCGGGGCACGTCGGCGCCGACCAGGAACTTCGCGGGGTCGTTGACGTCGAACAGGAACGGCGAGCCGACCGGGCCGTCCGAATAGATCATTTCCAGGTCGAGCTTCGGCGCCCGCGCGTTCTTGAGCGCTTCGGTGTGCGTGCCGCCCATCAGGGCCGACCGGTCGGCGGTGATGTCGTGCGCGATCAGCTGGCCGAAGAACGGCCACCCGGCGGCGCCGGTCGCGTCGTCGCCACCCGGCGCGAGGGCGTCGAGCACGGCCGCGGCGTCGCACACCCCGCCGTTGTCGCCCGCTCGCATCAGCAGCTGGGTGTCGGCGCCGAGCGGCTCCAGACCCGGGAACATGCGGCCGTAGCGGGCCGCCCCGGTCGGGCGGTCGACGGCACGGACCAGGCTGAGACAGTGGTTCACGGTCATGTCAGCTACGACCGGACGGCACCTCGGGTTGTGACCAGTCCTGCAAGGCGGCCAGTTGGTGGGCGGCCACCGACGGCGGGGTCAGGCGCAGCAGCACGTCGCGCAGGGGGCTGCGGCTCTGCAGCAGACGGCCCATCGTTCGGGCCTTGCGGGCGGTGGCCTGGGTGCGCGGGCGCCGCTTCCGGTCGTACGTAATAAGGGCTTCTGATCTTGGCAGTGTCGACAGCAGCCGGGTTAATGTGGCCGCGTCCTCGAGGGCCATGTTGGCGCCCTGGCCGAGGTCGGGCGTCATCGCGTGGGCGGCGTCGCCGAGCAGCACGGTCGTGCCCCGGACGAACGACGGCAACGGCCGCGCGAGGTCGTGGATGTCGGTGCGCACGACGGCCGCCGGGTCGGTCGCGTCCAGCACCTCGGCGATCGGCGCGTGCCACCCGGCGAAGCGGCGGCGCACCTCGGCGAACTCGTCGGGAAAGGTGCTGCCGGCCGGCATCGAGACGACACCGAACCAGTAGACGCGCCCGTCGGGCAGCGGGGCCAGGCCGAACCGCTCACCCCGCCCGAGCGATTCCCCGGCCCCGCCCAGCAGGTCGACCGGCCGCTCGGTGACGCCGCGCCAGCTCGTACAGCCGCTGTAGCGCACCGCCGTCCCCCGGGTGGGTGACCGCAGCCCGTCCGCCGCGACCACCACGTCGAAGCCGGTCGGCAGATCAACAACTTCCGTTCCGTACGTGATGGAGCCCGGCTCGAGTGCGTCCGTGAGCACGCGATGGAGGTCGGCCCGGTGCACGACGCGCAGCTCGCGGGTCGCGCTCGCGGGCATCGTGGCCAGCCACCGGCCGTCGCGGCGGCGCTGCCCGTTGATCAGCGGCTGCTGTTCCCCGGCGATGGCGCGTACGGCATCGCCGATTTCCAAGGCGTCGAGCGCGCGGAACCCGTTGGCGAACAGCGAGAGCCCGGCGCCGACCTGCGAGTTCGGCCCCGAACGCTCGAAGACGGCGACGTCCCAGCCGTGCCGCTGCAGCCCGATGGCGGTGGCGAGGCCGCCGATGCCGGCCCCGATGATCGCGACTCTACCCATGTAGAGGACTCTACGCATGTAGAGTGACCGTGTGAAGGTGTCACCGAACACAGATCGCCGCGAGGCCATCGCCGACGCGGCCATCACGCTCGTCGCCGCGGAAGGATTACGGTCGCTGACCCACCGGGCGATCGACCGCGCCCTGGAGTTGCCGGCCGGGTCGACGTCGTACTACGCCCGCACCCGCCGCCAGCTGATCGAACTGATGGTCCACCGCCTGGCCAACCGCACCCAGGCCGACATGGCCGCCGGCCCCGCCTCGCTGCTCGACCGGCTGGCCGTGCGGGCCGCCGACCACCGGGTGCGCTACGCCCTGATGGTCGACCTGGCCGGCGACCCCGACCTGCATCCGCTGCTGACCACCGCCTCACCGGTCCGGGCCCAGTTCCTGGCCACGGCCGAGGCCGCCCTGACCCAGGCCGGGGTGGCCGACCCCGGGCGGCACGCCCCCGGCCTGATCGCCCTGGTCGACGGCCTGCTGTTCGACCGGGTGGCCGGATCCCGGGTCGACAACGCGGACGAGGTGATTGAGGCCTACCTGCGGGGTATCCGCTAGCCCATGGCCGCGAAGAAACCGCTGGACGCCGACGAGCGCAACGCGCTGCCCGACAGCACGTTCGCGTTCCCCCGCGTCCGCAAGGAGCCCCTCAACGACGCCCGCCACGTGCGGAACGCGATCGCCCGCTTCGACCAGGTCCGCGACGTGACCGACAAGGAGCGGGACGAAGCCTTCAAGCGCCTCAAGAAGGCCGCCACCAAGTTCGGCATCGACATGACCGAAACCAGCTGGCGCGAACTGGGCAAGCCGTCGAAGGCCCGCCGCTCCTCCGACAAGCCGCGGACCCAGGCCCCCAAGAAGGAGCTGTACGCCGAGGCCCGGCGCAAGAAGATCCCGGGCCGCTCCACGATGACGAAAAAGCAGCTCATCGCGGCCTTGCGCAAGTAGTTCGCGGTGTCACTTCAGCAGTTCGAGGTGGGCCGCCAGACGCCGTTTGGAGGGCTGCTCCCACTTTCGCGCCGGACGACGAATCGGCGTGCCACGAAGATCGGCGTAGGAACTCTGTTCGTTGGTCGGATAGATCCAACGAGCTGGTCAGGCGGGCGACGAAGGCCCGATCAGCGTTCAAGCGGGCGGTGGCGCGGTCAGCGGGCGAGGCAGGCGACGGCGAGCTCAGGGCCGGGTGGGCGGCGGCGGGCTCAGCGGGCGAGGCAGGCGACGGCGAAGAGCGCGGCCAACACTCCGTACAAATGAATGGTGTGCAGCCGTTCCCGCAACAGGGACCGATTGAGCACAAGCGTGACCGCCGGATAGAGCGAGGCGATCACCGCCGCCGGGGCCAGGGCTGCCGACGCCGCCACGATGAATGCTCCGTCCGCGAGGGCGTCGGTGGCTCCGACCAGAACGACCGACACGGCAACCCCGAGCCCGAGGCGTTTCGCCCCGACCCGCAACCCGGCCTGGGGACGAAAGCCGACCTGTGGACAAGCCGCTTCGTACCCCAAATTTCGACTAGCTTCGCCCACGTCCCTGGGTGGGCGGGGGAGGCGGTGGCTTACGGCGATCTTGAAAATAGCGATCTTGGCGGCGGCGATCTTTGCCGACGCGATCTTCAGAACGACAGCCACCTGCCGCTGCCGCAGGGCAATCAGGACGAGCAGCGCCAGACTGCCCCCGGTGATCCGGGCCAGCGCGGTCGCCCAGATCTCATCGACCACCCCGGCCTCGTGGAGCAGCACGAAATAGACGCCCAGCCCCACTGCCGCCCCCAGCGAGCACCACCGCGCCGACCGAAACGCCCGCGCCGACCCTGCCGACGCCACCGGCCAACTGGACATCGTCATCCCGAACAGCCCGACCACGACACCGAGCCCGGCCACCACCCCGAGCCGTTCGCCGTGCAGCAGTCCCCACCCGACGGGTACCAGGGCCGCCCCGGCGGCAACCGGCGCCACCACGACGAGCGACCCGTCCCGCATGGCCCGATAGAGCAGCCCCATCGCCGGCAGGCCGACGAGCCCGGCCGCCACGCCCAGCCACAAGCGCGGATCCGCCGGCAGCGCGACACCGCGGACGGCGACGACGGCCAGGGCCAGCCCCATGGCGGCCAGCTTCGAGCCGATCAGGACGGTCAGGACCGGTAGGCGGCGGGCGAGCAGCCCGGCCAGAAAGTCGGAGATCCCCCAGGCCACGGCGGCCAGCGCCGCGACCGCCAGCATCCACGTCACGAGGGGGAGGGGTTCCGGTCGCCGAGGCTGGATACACAACTGCGCATGCGGCGATCGTGCCGAGCGGGGCGCCACCGGTCAGTCGCCCGGAAGAGCGGCGGTCGGCCGCCCGGCCTAACCCGTCGGAGACAACGGAGCGGCCCGCCCCGAGCCGGGGCGGGCCGCTGTCGTACTCAATCGGTCAGGGAAGGACCCAGCGCTGGTTGGCGCCGGCGAAGCAGTCCCAGATGTGCAGGCGGGTGCCGTTGGCCGACGAGTTGTTCGAGGCGTCCAGACACTTGTTGCTGCCGGTGTTGATCAGGGTGCCGTTGGACTGGGCCGTCCACTTCTGCGCGTTCGTGCCGTTGCAGTCGTAGATCTGGACGAGCGATCCGTTGGCGGTGCCGGCCGCGTTCACGTCCAGGCATTTGCCCAGGCCGCGGATCGTGCCGTCGGTGGCCACGGTCCAGTTCTGGGCGTTGGTGCCGTTGCAGTCGTACAGCTGGACGGCCGTGCCGTTGGCGCTGCTGGCGGCAGCGATGTCGACACACTTGCCGGCGAGGCCAGTGATCCGCCCGGTGCGTCCGGTCGGCGGCGGGGTGGTCGGGCCGCCGCCGCCCATGACGGTGTCGTAGATGGCGCTGACCAGCGAGTTGGCGCCGGTCGCGTCCTGCGAGAGCTCCCAGTTCATGATGCCGCCGGCGTTGGCCATCGCCCACTGGGTCTTGCGCTTGACGGTCGGGATGCCGTTGTAGCACTCGCCCGACGGCGTGCAGTCGCGGTTGGCGTTGGCCGGATCCTGGGCCACCAGCTGCGCGTACGTCAGGTAGCCGGGCCGGCTGTAGAACGGCACCCCGAGCACCGTTTTGGCCTTGGGCAGGCCGCGGTTCTTCCAGAAGTTGGCGGCGTTGATCGACCAGTCGTAGTTGGCGTGGGGCGACCCGCCGTCGTACGCCATGATGTTGAGCCAGTCGACGTAGCCGAACACGGCCGGCTGGACGCCGTTGGCGGTGCCGCCCTCGCTGACGACCGCGGCCGTGAGCAGCTTGCCCTCGTTGTGCAGGGCCGTGCTGAGCTGCTGCATGAGCGCCGTGTAGTTGTTGCCGGAGGCGCCGGGGTCCGGGTACTCCCAGTCCATGTCGACGCCGTCGAGCCCGTACTGCCGGACGGTGTTCATGACGTTGTTGACGAACGCCGTGCGGGTGCCGGAGTTGGCGGCGAGCGACTCGAAGGCGGAGTCGTTGCCGTCGTTCCAGCCGCCGATGGCCAGCGAGACCTTGACGTTGTTCTGGTGACCGAGGGTGACGAGCTGCTGGAGCTTCGACGTGTTCTCGATCGGTTGCAGGGTGCCGTTCGCGTTGGGCAGTGCGAACGAGTAGTTGATGTGGGTCAGCTTCGAGTACTGGATGCTGGTGACGCTGCCGGCCCACGACGGCATGTAGCCGACGCTCTTGAACCCGTTGGGCAGCACGGCCGCTTGGGATGGGCCCTGGACGGCCAGCGCCGTGAGGGTGCCGACGGCGGCGACGGTGAACGCGGTGGCCGCGGCGGCCCACCGGCTTCTTCTGATTGCCATGGGGATGGTGACCCTTCGTGTCCGGCCGCGAGGGGAACGCGCCGTGGGGATGACTCGGGTCACTAACTTTTAGCAAGACTTACTAATAGTCGTCAATATATCTAGTGGCCTCGAAATATTGGTGAGCGTCGCTCCATGAACGCGCGCTGCCCCTCGCGCTCGTCCTCGGACCCGGTCGTGGCGGCGATCAGCTCGTGGGCCCGTTCGATCATCGACGGGTACGCGGCGGCCTTGATCGCCGCCTTGGCCGCGCGCACCGCGAGCGGGGCGTTGGCCGCGATCGCGCGGGCCGTGGCCAGCGCGTCGGCCTCGAGGTCGCCGGCCGGCACCAGGCGGTTGACCAGGCCCGCGCCGAGGGCCTCGGTGTCCGCGTAGGCCCGGGCCGTGAACAACATCTCGCCCGCGTGGGCCGGCCCGACGACGTGCACGAGGGTCTGGGCCAGCGCGAACGGGTAGCCGATGCCGAGCCGGGCCGCGGGGATGCCGAACGTGCTGCCCTCGGCCGCGATCCGCAGGTCGGCGCTGAGCGCGAGCGCCATGCCGGCCCCGAAACAGTGCCCGCGGATCATCGCGATCAGCGGCGTGGTCAGCCCGCTCAGCGTCTCGAACAGCCCGGTCAGCGTCCGCTCCCACGTCTCCCGGGCCGCGGTCGAGTCGTGGTGGGCCGCGAACTCGGAGATGTCCGCCCCCGCCGTGAACGTCTCGCCCGCCCCGCGCAGCACGACAACCCGAACCTCAAGATCAAGATCGAGTTCCCGTACGGCGTTCTCGAGCGCGGCGAGCATGGCGGTGGACAGCGCGTTACGGCGAGCCGGGTTACTCATGGTGACCCAGCCGACGCCGTCGCGAACCTCGGTGACGATCTCTGGCACCCGCGTCACGCTACTCGGGCTCGATCAGGCCGCTCGTGTACGCGTACGCGATGGCCCGCGCCCGATCCCGCAGCCCGAGCTTGTCCAGGGCCCGCCCGAGATGGGTCTTGACCGTCGTCTCGCCCAGGTGCAGCGCGGCCGCGACCTCCGGGTTGGACAGCCCCCGCCCGACCAGCGCCAGCACCTCGGCCTCACGCGGAGTGAGCAGATCGAGGGCCGGGTCGCGCGGCCGGGCCTGCGGCGTGCCCGCGTACCGGTGAATGACCCGCGGAACGACCGCCGGATCGAGCAGCCCGCGCCCCGCCGCCACCTCGCGCAGGGCGTCCAGCAGCTGCTCGGGCGGCGACACCTTGAGCAGAAGACCGGCCACACCCGCCCGCAACGCCCCGTCGACCAGCACTTCCTCGTCGAACGTGGTCAACACCAGCACGCGTACGCCGGGATGCCGTTCCCCGATCAGCCGCGCCGCCCCGATCCCGTCGAGCCCCGGCATCCGCGCGTCCATCAGCACCACGTCGGGCCGCACCCGCTCCACGAGCCGCACAACCTCATTACCGTCCGCGGCTTCCCCGACCACTTCCATGTCCGGCTCGTCGGACAGCAGCATCCGCAGCCCCGCCCGCATGATCGCCTCATCATCAGCCAGCACGATCCGGATGACCCGCCCGCTCACCGAACCACCTCGCTCAGCGGGAAGGTCGCGCTCACCCGGTAGCCGCCCTCGGCGCGCGTCCCGGTCCGCAGCTGCCCGCCGAAAAGCCCGACCCGCTCTCGCATCCCGACGAGCCCGTGCCCGCTGCCCTCGCCGGACGCGCCCCGCCCGTCATCCGTCACAGTCAAGGTCACTTCCCCCGGCCCGTACGACACCTCGACCGTGGCCCGGCTCGCCCCGGCGTGCCGCAGAACGTTAGTCAAAGCCTCCTGCGTCACCCGGTAAGCCGACATGTCCAACGCCGTGGGCAGCTCTTCCGGCTCTCCGGTGACAAGCAGCTCGACCTCGAGCCCCGCCGCCCGCACGTGCGCGAGCAGGTCGTCCAGGCGCCGCAGCGAGGGCGCCGGCCCGAGCCCATCGGCATCGTCCGGCCGCAACAATCCCACCACCCGCCGGATCTCTTGCACGCTGCGCCGCCCGAGCTCCTCGACCTGAGCCAGCGCATCCCGCTCGACCGGCCGATCACTCAACCGCCGCCGAAGCACCCCCGCCTGCATGGTCATCACACTGACCGTATGCGCGACAGCATCGTGCAACTCGCGCGATATCCGCGCCCGCTCCTCATCCACCGCGGCCCGCGCCCGCGCTTCCCGCTCGGCCGCGAGTTCGGCCGCCAGCTGCGCCAGCTGCGCCGACCGGAACTTCTCCCGCCGCAGCAGAGCCCCCACGCTCCACCCGAACGTCTCGAGCACCGCGAAGAACACGAACTCCCAAGACGTCTCCCCGGTGAGGAACAACGCGGTCGACGGAATCAGAAAGGCGGCACCCGCAGCCGGAACAGTCCGCCGAGCCGGTTGCCGAAACGCAGCGTGCGCCACCAACACCAGCTGCGCGATGAGCTGCGACCCGCCAACCCCCGGAAGATCCAGAATCACGATGTACGGCACGACAAGCACCGAAACCACCATGGCGCTGATCGGGAACCAGGCTGCCAGCGGAAAACAGAGGAACAGCACCACCGAAGCGCTGACCTCGCCCCACCCCGCCCCGGCCGGAACCTTGCTCCCCGTCATCTCAGCCACGGCCACCACAGCCCAAACGGCGCCCGCGACGAGCCCGACCACCAGCCACTGCCGCCGACTCTGCGGTACCCGCACGTGCGCTCCTTTCCGGCCAGCCTCTACGCGCCCGACGTTAGTGATCGTGCCGTCCCGCCGGATCCTCTCCGGAGACGACGCCCGGTCATCCCGGGGGAGGACCCCGCCCGTGATCCGGCGCCCACCGGTCGCACAACGATCGGCCGCCCACGATGATCCGGAGCCCCCGGTCCGCTTCATAGCGTCTGAACCATGACGAACAACCTCTTCCGCCGCCTGGCCGGCGCCGCCCTCGTGACCACCCCCGCCCTGCTGCTCGGCGCGATGGTGACCTCCCCGCCGCAGGACGACGACTCACCCCGGGCCTACATCGACTCGCTGGCCCGGGACTGGGACCTGTCGATCCTGTCGGCCAACCTCTTCCACTACTACTGGTTGGCGATCGCGCTGGGCATCCCGGCCGCCCTGACCCTGCTCCGCGGCCCCCGCGGTCAGGTCCTGGCCACCATCGGCGCGGTGGCGACGGTCATCGGAGCGATCCAGATGTCCGGCGTCCTCTTCGCCGACTGGATGAACGCCGCCCTGCCCACCGTCGTCACCATGGACCAGGCCGTGACCATCTTCGACAAGGTCAACGGCGACCCCTCGATGGTCGTCTGGCTGCGCTCCGGTGTTGTCCTGGGCCTGCTCATGCCGGCCGTGCTCATGGCCGGTCTGGCCCGCAACGGCATCATCGGCTGGTGGGCCACCCCCGTCGCGCTCCTCCCGATGATCGGCGGCCCGATGATCGGCGGCATGGTCTCCCCACTGGCCGGAAGCGTGGCCGGCGCCCTCTGCTGCGCCCCGCTGTTCCTGATCGGCCTGCGCCTGCTGCGCCGAACGGCGGCCGACGTGACCGCCGCCGAGCCCACCCTGGCCAACGCCCACTGATCGTGGCCGTGGTGTTCCACCGCAATGCACCGGAACACCACGGCCGCGCACGACGTCCAGCCCTCAACAGCAGCCGACGCGCACTGGGGCGTCGGCCAAGCTCTCTCTATGACTCCACAGCGCTTCTCTATGACCCCACAGCGGATGGCAATCGAAGCCGCAGCCGGATTCGAACCGGCGTAGACCGCTTTGCAGGCGGGCCCCTGACCACTCGGGCATGCGACTGTGGTGCGCGTCCCTGGTGCCGACCCAGGTCTGCCACAAGGCGACGGTTTTACGGACCGCTGGACGTGCCGCCGTCCACGACGCGCACTGGGGTGGCTGGCCGGTCTCGAACCGGCGACCTCCGGGGCCACGTCCCGGCGCTCTACCGCTGAGCTACAGCCACAGTGTCCGTACCAGGATTCGAACCTGGGACCTTCCCCGTGTGAGGGGGACGCTCTCCCGCTGAGCCATACGGACCGGCCTTTCCTTGCGTGCTCCGGGCTGGGATCGAACCAGCGACTTCCGCCTTGTCGAGGCGGCGCTCTCCCGCTGAGCTACCGGAACGGGAGCAGGGGCGGGATTCGAACCCGCGGTTTCCGGCTTATGAGACCGGCGAGGACGACCGAACTCCTCCACCCTGCAGTGCGCCGCCGGGGAATCGAACCCCGAACCCACGGATTAAGAGTCCGTTGCTCTACCAGTTGAGCTAGCGGCGCTTGATGTGTTGGAAATGCGTGACGTGCTGGAACAAGCGGAGACGGGGCGAGTCGAACGCCCACGGGGTGTGACCCCCCAACCGCTTTCGAGGCGGCGGCCGGCGCCCATCGGCTGGCGTCTCCGGGATTTCCGGTGGATCGTGTCGCCGGGTGGGTTCGAACCACCGGCCTCCGCCTTATCAGGGCGGCGCTCCGACCTGCTGAGCTACGGCGACTGGGCCAGGATGCTCGGATGAGCCTTGATCTCGATGCGGCGATCTCATTCGTGACGACCCATGCCCGCGTCCTCGAGCGACGCCGGTTGCGCCACCTGCTGGGGGAGGGTTCGGCCGACGAGGTGCTGCCGGCACTCGACGCCCATCGCAACCCCGACGGCGGGTACGGGTGGGCGCTGGAACCGGACCTGCGCTCGGTGACCAGCCAACCAGTGGCGGCGATGCACGCCCTCGAAGTTCTGGCCGAGGTCCGTGACACCAGCCGCCGGTCGATCGAGCTGTGCGACTGGCTGGCCACGCATTCGCGGCCCGACGGCGGCATCCCGTTCGCGCTGCCCTTCGTGGACGCCGACGGCAGCGCGCCGCACTGGATCACCGCCGACGTGGACACGTCGTCGCTCCAGATGGCCACCCAGTTGGCCGCGCAGGCGCACCGGCTGGCCCGGCACCGCGAGGACGTCGCCGACCACCCGTGGCTGCAGGCGTCGACCGACTACTGCCTGGACCGGATCGAGCAGACGACCGGGACGCCGTCCGCGCACGAGGTCATGTTCGCTATGCACTTCCTGGACGCGGTGGCGCCCACCTCGGCCCGGGCCCGCTCGCTTCTCGACGGGTTCGTTTCCCACGTACGCACGGACGGCCCGACCCCGGTGGCCGGCGGCATCGAGGGTGAAGTGCTTCATCCGCTCGACTTCACCCCGCATGCCGACGCGCCCTCGAGGCAGATGTTCGATCGGGACGCCGTCCAGACCGACCTGACCCGCCTGGCCGGCCAGCAGAAGCCGGACGGCGGGTGGGACATCACGTTCACGGCGTTCAGCCCGGCCGCGGCCCTGGAATGGCGGGGTTACGCCACCGTGCAGGCCGTGATCGTGCTGCGGGGCACCCCGTGACGTGGACCCGGCCGGGGTCGAACCGGCCACCTCCGCTGTGCGAGAGCGGCGCTCTACCAGATGAGCTACGAGCCCTAAACATTCAGGATATTCATGACATCTATGACTACGGATGCGTACCCGGAGCGCGATTCGAACGCGCACTGGCGCCGTCCTGAGCGGCGTGCCTCTGCCATTGGGCTACCCGGGCGTGAGCCGGCGGCGGGACTCGAACCCACAACCTGCCGATTACGAGTCGGCTGCACGAGCCATTCGTGCTGCACCGGCCTGGTGCTGAGCCCGCCCCGGCGCTGCGCGGACGATTCGCGCAGCGCCGGACCGGCGGTGGTGCGTGCCCTCGGCGCGATTTGAACGCGCACTGGCGACGTTCTCGACGTCGTGCTCTGCCGTTGGGCTACGAGGGCGGGAAGCGGCTGGCCGGGATCGAACCGGCGGCCTCCACCTTGGCGGGGTGGCGCTCTGCCTGGCTGAGCTACAACCGCGTGAGCCGCCGTCCATCTCTGGTCGGCAGCTGTGTCTTCCCAAGATGTGTCGTCCGGAGCCCCCGAGTCGAACGGGGTGTCTCACGCTCCCAAGGCGCGCGGGTTGCCGTCTCCCTCGCTCCGGATTTGTTGTGCCATCCGCTGTGGAGTTGTCAATTAGCAATCGCTTCCGGCGGCGGCCGGTGCAATTATCAGGGCAGCGTGGAATGGCCCACAGTGCCGATGTAAAATTGGTCGAGAAACGAAAAACCGCCGTCCCCTTGTCGGGTTCGGCGGCGAGTTTCTGCGCTAGCGTTCGCTAGCTGCGCCACCGGGCCCGGTAGGGCTTGCCGTAGGGTGCAAGGCCGCACGTCAGGACGGCACCGACATGCGGCTTGAGCAGCTGCGGTGTAATCGAGGCGTGCCGCGACATCGGTCTCTCCCTGTCTCTGTCGTTCCCGGTGTGATGACTACGGTAGGCCGCCCGCCGCCGGTTGGCAACGCTATTTACTGCCACTTTCTTGAAGTCGGCGCCCGTACTGGAAAAGGCCGTCCGGAGGCAATCCCGGACCGCCGGAATGTGGATAACTTCGCGACCTGTGGATAACGCTTGGACGGGGCCGGAAAGAGCTATCGTCGAGCCACCTCCCGGTCCCACCGGGAGCGTCGGAAGGAGTTGCCGCATGAGTGTTGCCGACAGGCCGTGGTCCACCTGAGCTCGCCCGAGGCGCTGTGGTCGTCGGGCGCTGTCCTCGACCTGAACGGAGCCTCCTACTTGCGCTGAACCTCGGGTGCCGAAGGCGGGAACGACACGGGCGGGGCGCGGGCGTCAGGTCGGGCGTTTACGCTGGGCAGCCTGGTAGCGACGGTTCTCGATGCACCGCTATCGTGGGGCCGGAAAAGAAACTTTAATGTTTATCGGGGGGCTCGGGTGTCTGCTGCGCACAGGTTCGCTGCTATTTCGACGTCCGAGCCGCCGACGGGGCAGCGGGTGTTGTTCCGGCAGGCTGTCGTGCTCGGGGGCAGCATCGCGGGGCTGATGGCGGCCCGGGTGCTCAGCGATCACGCCGAGCAGGTGCTGATCATCGAGCGTGACGACCTCGTCGGGCTCGACGTGGCCGATGAGCAGATCGCGGCCGACCCGGAGAACGCGGTCGGGCCGCGGCCGGGGGTTCCGCAGGGCAGCCAGGTGCACGCTCTGCTTCCGTCGGGGCTGAATCAGCTGGAGCGGTTCTTTCCGGGCTTCATCGAGGCGGCTCTGGCGGCGGGGGCGGTCGATCCTTCGCCTGACACCAACCGGTTCTACATGGACGGCAAGCTGCGCGAGGAGCCGCCGAGCGGGCCGGCCGCGCAGGCTCTGGTGTCCAGCCGGCCCTTTCTCGAGGCGCTGATCCGGCACCGGGTGCTGGCCCTGCCCAACGTGCGTACGGCGCACGGGCGGGCCGACGGGATCGTGCTGGACGGCGACCGGGTCGTCGGCGTTCGTCACGGGGACGAGGAGGTGCCGGCCGACTTCGTCGTCGACGCGATGGGGCGGTCGAGCCGGCTCGGCGACTGGCTCGAGTCGCACGGGTTCGCCAAGCCGCCGATGCAGAGGATGGGCATCAAGCTCAACTACGCGACGGCGCTGTTCCGGCGGCCGGCCGACGCCAAGGTGCTGACCTGCATCTCGATCGCCAACCCGGGGCCGGGCAAGGTGGCGCGGATCGGCGGGTTCACGCCGATCGAGGGCGACCGGTGGACCGTGCTGGTCTCCGGGTACGCCGACGACCGGCCGGGGCGCGACGCGGGCGAGTTCCGGGAGCGGTGCGTGGGCGACTTCCCGGCCGAGTTCGGGGCGGTGGCGACGACGGCCGTGCAGGTCGGTGACGTCATCACGTACCACCAAGCGGACAGCCGGCGGCGGGACTTCCACCGGCTGACCCGGTTCCCGGCGCGGCTGGTCGCGGTGGGGGACGCCGTGGCCTCGTTCAACCCGGTGTACGGGCAGGGCATGACCTCGGCCACGCTGCATGCCTCGGCGCTGTCCGAGTATCTGCGAGGCGGGGCCGATCTGGCCCAGCCGGCCCTGTCGTACTTCCGGGACGTGAAAGTCGTCGTGGACGCGGCCTGGCAGGTCTCGACGATGGCCGACCTCGCGCTGCCGCACGTCGACGGGCCGTACCCGAAGGGCTACAAGGCCATCAGCTGGCTCAGCGGGCTCGTGTTCAAGGCGTCGATGCGCGATCAGACGATCAGCCAGCGCCTCGGGCAGGTCACGACCATGCTCGCGCATCCGAGCGCGCTCACCGAACCCCGCTTCCTGCTGCGCGCCCTGGCCATCGGCGCCCGCGCCTGACCCCGCCCCCGCGCGCCGGCGGCTAGCTTTCGGTGGGCCAGGGGTGGCCGAACCAGCGCTGGATCCGGTCGCGGCCGAAGTCCTGCTTGTCGGCCATCAGGGCGGGCGACGGGCCGACGAGGGAGCCGACGGGCGGGCGGCCGGCCACGAACTTCACGTCGACCTTGGCCCGGCCGGCCGCGCGCCGTCAGGAACTCGTGGGTCAGCAGGGCGGTCTCGCTCGGCGCCGGCGGGCACTTGAACGGCGTCGAGGTGACCGCCACGACCACCCGTCCGCCCTCGAACGCGGCCAGGGCGTCGGCCGCCGCGAACGCGCCCGCCACCGTGTAGAACTCGTGGCCGCCCTCGAGCAGGCCCGGGGTGGCCGCCGGGTCGAGGTCGGCCCCCAGCGCCACCACCAGGATGTCGGCCTCGAACGGGCCGGCGCTGGTCCGTACGCGTCTCGCCTGCGGGTCGATGGCCGTGACCTCTGCGTTCACGAAGCGCACGCCGGGGTTCACCATGTCGGCGTAGCGGTGCAGCACTTGAGCGGGGGCGGACCGCCCGAACATCACGTCGAGTTTCGAGAAACCGAAGACGAATCCCTCGGCCTGGTCGATCAGGGTAACTTCGACGTCGGCCGCCGAGCCTCCGACGGTTGTCGCCAATTCCAGTCCGCCGAAGCCGGCGCCCAGCACCACCACACGCGTCGTCACTTCGGCAGGCTATCCGCGTTATGGCTCGGGCCACACCGCGTCACACCAGCTTCGACCGTCTCGTCCTCCCTTCAGGTAGCCGATTCGACGAGAAGGATGGACACAATGCGGATGGCGGTCGCCGGTGGCACCGGCTGGCTCGGCAAACTGGTCGTGGAGAAGGCGCGGGCCCAGGGCCATGAGGTCGTGGTGATCTCGCGCTCGAACGGGGTCGATCTGCTCACCGGGGCCGGGCTCGACGAGGCCCTGCGCGGCGTCGACGTGGTGATCGACGTGGCCAACAAGGTCACGCTCAACCGTAAGGTCGCGATCGGGTTCTTCGAGACCACGACCCGCAATCTGCTCGCCGCGCAGGAGCGGGCCGGCGTCAAGCACTACGTCGTGGTCTCGGTCGTCGGCGTCGACCGGGTCGACTCGGCCTATTACGCGGGCAAGCGCCGCCAGGAGGAACTGGCCCTGGCCGGCCCGATCCCGGTCACCATCCTGCGGGCGACGCAGTTCTTCGAGTTCACCGAGCAGGTCATGGCCCAGATCCCCGGCCCGGTCAAGCTGGTGCCGACGATGGTGACCCGCCCGGTCGCCGCCGCGGACGTGGCGGCCGAACTGGTCCGCCTGGCCGAAGGGCCGGCCCAGGGCCGGACCACCGAACTGGCCGGTCCGGAGGTGCTGCGGATGGGTGACATGGTGAAGCGCGTGGCCAAGGGCAAGCTGGTGCTGAACGTGCCGCTGCCGGACGCCGCCTCGCGGTCGATGGCCCGCGGCGGGTTGCTGCCGACCGGCGACTACAACCAGGGCCGGATCACGTTCGAGCAGTGGGCCGCGGCGCGATGACCCTGGCCGTCAAGCGCTGGATCGCCGGGCTTCTGGCTGTGTCGGCCGCGTACGTGGGGGTGTGGGCGGCGGCGTTCCCGGTCTCCTTCTACAACGACTTCCCGGGACCCCGCAAGAACTGGGTGTCGATCCTGGGCCCGTACAGCGAACATCTGGTCCGCGACGTCGGCGCCCTCTATCTGGCGTTGCTGGTGCTCAGCGTATGGGCGTGGCGGCGCCCGACGGCCGACGCGATGCGGGTCACCGGTGGGGCCTGGCTGATCTTCAACTCGATCCACTTCCTGTGGCACATGCTGCACCTCGAGATGTTCGAGACCATCGACAAGATCGGCAACGCGGTCAGCCTGGGCGGTGTTCTCGTGTTGTCGATCCTGCTGCTGCTCCCGGTCAGAAGGTTGCCGGTCAAGGACGCTGTGGCATCGTCGGAGCATGGGTAATCGCGTCCTCGGTCTGGTGGTTCATCCCCGCAACGACGTCAGCGAGTCGGTCGCGACGGTGACGGCGCTGGCGGGCGAGCACGGTATCCGCGTGGTCGCGCGCCCGCCCGACGCCGCCCGCCTGGGCCCCGGCGTCGAGCCGCTGGACGAGGACAAGTTCGCCGACCAGGTGGATTTCGTGTTCAGCCTGGGCGGCGACGGCACGATGCTCGGCGCCATGCGACTGGTGGCCGGGCGGCCGACCCCGGTGCTCGGGGTCAACCACGGCAACATCGGCTTCCTCATCGAGGTCACGCCCCGGGAACTGCCGCGGGCCCTCGACCGGCTGATCGCCGGCGACTTCAGCCTCGAACCGCACAGCTGCCTCGAGCTCACCGGGCCCGGTGATGCCGCGCTGGCCTTCAACGACGTGGTTCTGACGGCGACGACCCCGTGGACCGCGGTCAGCCTCGATCTCGAGATCAACGACGTGAAGCACGGCTACTACCGCAGCGACGCCGTGGTGGTGTGCACGCCGACCGGCTCGACCGCCTACAACTACGCCGCCGGTGGCCCGATCATCTCGCCGTCGGCGCCGCTCATCGGGCTGACCCCGGTCGCGCCCATGTCCGGCATCAGCCGCCCGATCGTGCTGGGTGGCGACGAGACGGTGCTGCTGCGCGCGCCCGGTCGCGAGACGCGGCTCTCGCTCGACGGCGCCACGGTGCTGACGATCGCCCCGGACACCGACATGGTGCTGCGCATGCGGGCCAACGCGGCCAACGTGGTCCGGTTCGACCAGAACACCCACGGCGCCCGGGCCCGGGTCAAGCTGAGCGTGCTCGACCTGCCCCTGCGCCCCGACCAACTGGTCGAGCTGGTGCCCGAGGAGCTGCGGGACAGGGCCCGTCGTCTGACGGATGTACCGGCCGACGGACCGGCCTAACGTCGGGAGCATGACCGAGACCAGGAGTCAGGTGCCCGTCGAGCGGGTCACCTTAGCGACCACCAAGAAGTTCGACGACGTGCTGGCCGGGATCTACGAGGGCGTGTCCCGCCCCGACCTGCCGGCCGCCGTCAAGGGCTGGAACACCGCCGGGACGTACGAGGAATTCGGGCAGCTGGCCACCGAGGCGGCCGGCCCGTCCGGGTTGTTGCAGTTCCTGCGGCTCGACCAGGACGCGGTGCTCAACAAGATCCCGGGGCGCACCCCGCAGCGGTTGGTCCGCCTGCTCGTCGGCAACCCGTTCACGATGACCAAGATGACCCGGCACGTGCCGGAGGCCGGAGCCTACGCGCCGATCACGCTGCTGGTGTGGGAGGACGGCGACACCGTACGCGTGGCCTACGACACGACGGCGAGCCTCCTCACCCCGTACGGGAATGAGGAGGCTCTTGACGTGGCCCGTCGCCTCGACGAAGCGGTGCTGACCCTGCTGCGCGGAGCCGTCTAGGCGACGACGCCGCCCTGCACGACGGTGCGTCCCGAGGGCGGGCCCCAGAGCACGGCGGGATCCGAGAGCGGGTCGCCGTCGACGATGAGCAGATCGGCCACGGCGCCCGGCGCCACCCGGCCCAGATCGTCGCGGCGCAACAACGCGGCGTTGACCGAGGTGGCCGACTTCAGCGCGGTCAGCGCGCCGTCCACCTCGACCTGCAGCCGCAGGCCGTTGAGCTGCTCGTCCTCGAGAAGGCCCATGAGGTCGGTGCCGAATCCGACGCGTACACCGGCCGCCCGCGCCAGGCGAACCGCCTCGCGGCCGGATTCGAGCACCTCGGCGTTCTTGGCCTGCTGCACCGGCGTCATGCCCAACTGAGGCCCGCGCCGGTCCATCGCGTCGTAGGCGGCCAGCGTCGGCACCAGGAACGCCCCGGCCGTCGCCATCGCCGCCGCGGTCGGCGCGTCGAGCAGGTTGCCGTGCTCGATCGTGCGCACGCCGTTGTCGATGGCGTGCCGGATCGACTCGGGGGAGTAGGCGTGCGCGGCCACGTAACTGCCGCGCTGCGCCGCCTCCGAGGTGACGGCCCGGATCTCTTCCGGCGAGTACTGCGGGATGCGGATCGGGTCGGTCAGCGACACCACCCCGCCCGACGCCATGATCTTGATGGCGTGGGCGCCGCGGCGCAGCCGCTCACGCACGGCCACCCGCAGGTTGTCGACGCCGTCGACGACCTCGCACGTGTGCGTGTTGCAGCCGCACACGTCGGAGTCGGCCGCCCGGAAGTCGCCGTGCCCGCCGGTCTGGCTCAGCGCCGCGCCCGTCCACAGATAGCGCGGCGACGGCAGCAGCCCCTCGCGGATCGCCCGGTCGAGCCCCGCGTCGCCCCCCGAGGGGTCACGGACGGTCGTGAATCCGCGCGACAGCGCCGCCCGCAGACGCTGCGCCGCCACCAGCGCGACGTAGCTCAGCGGGCGCGACTCGATCTCGAGCATGTTCAGACCGATTCCGTACGCATGACAGTGCGCATCGATCAGGCCGGGCAGCACGGTCCGCCCGCGGGCGTCGATGGTCCGGTCCGCCGGCTGCGGCGCCCCGCCGACGTCCGTGATCCGGCCGTCGACGACGTGCACCGCGCCCTCGGTCAGCTCGTCGGCCACGCCGTCGAAGATCGCGGCGTTGACGATCGACAGCGAAGTCATCGGGAGGCCTCGAACGTCACCGGGTCCACCACGACACCGTAGTCGTTCAAAGCGGACGAGATCGACACGAAGCCGTTGCGGACATCGGCCGCCACCTTCAGAACGTCCCGCTCGAACGGGTTGCCGTAGCCACCGCCACCACCGGTGTTGTTGACCAGCACGTCACCCGTGTCGAGCCGGTTGTAGCTGCCCCCGGTGACCGTCTCGCGGTCGGTGCCCGGGTTGAGCACGATGTGGTTGTTGTCGCCCTCGCCGCCCCCGTCGATCGACCACGGCTTGGTCTTGGTCTTGTAGACGATGCAGATGCCGGTCGACGGGGCCGTGAACCGGTACGACCGCTGCACGCCGACACCGCCGCGGTTGCGCCCCGCCCCGCCCGTGTCGGGCCGATACCCGTACGACTCGATGAACATCGGCGACTTGGTCTCCAGCACCTCGACCGGGTTGTTGCGGCAACCCGGCTCGCTGATGTGCATGATCCCGTCGGCGCCGTCGCCGTGGGCGTGCCCGCCGAAGCCGACCGCCTCGTTCGTCGCCTCGAGCCAGGCCTCGCCGTTGCGCGGGTTCACGCCCAGCCCCATCATCGAGCAGACGTCGCCCCCGGAGCAGGCCGGCACCAGGTCGGGCATGCCCTGGGCCAGCGCCTTGAGCACCACCTCGCCGCCGAGCAGCCCGGTCCACAGCGTGAAGGTCGGCATCGGCGGTACGGCGTGCATGACCGAGCCGGGCTCGGTGATCACCCGCAGCGGCCGGAAGTTGCCGGCCACGACCGGGGTGTCGGGCGTGGTCAGCGACTTGAAGATGAGGCTGCAGAACGCCTCGGTCTGGCCCACGGGCAGGTTGATCGGGCCGCGGACGTTCTTCTCGCTGCCGGTCCAGTCGACGATCATCTCGTCGTCGGTGACGGTCACGGTGACGTTCATCCGGATCATGCGGTCGAGGTCGACGCCGTCCTGGTCGACGAAGTCGTGCGCCGTCCACGTGCCCTTGGGCAGCTTGGCCAGGGCGATCCGGGCCAGGCGCTCGCCGTGGTCGTTGATCGCGGCCATCGCCTCGGTCAGCGTGTCCGCGCCGTATTTGGCCGCGATTTCCTGCGTACGGCGTACGCCCGAGAAACACGCCGAGACCTGGGCCTGCAGGTCGCCGATGGTGCGCTCGGGCATGCGGCTGTTGAACTTGACGACGTTGAAGATGTCCTCGTTCATCTCCCCCTCGCGGTACAGCTTGGCCGCGGTGAAGAAGATGCCTTCCTGGTACATGTCGGTCGAGTCGAGGACGTAGCCGGCGTCCTTCTGCTTCAGGTCGAGCACGTGGATCCGGCACGAGGAGTAGCCGATCAGCTCGCCCTTCGCGCTGTGGATGGGCGCGAACACCAGCGGGTCGAGCGTGTGCGCCGACGACCAGTAGGGGTAGTTGATGATGAACACGTCGCCCGGCAGCAGCTTCTCGACGCCGAGGAACTCGACCGCCTTCTTGATGCCGTGGTCGTTGCCGCGGGTGAACACGGCGATGCCGGGCGCGTCGGCCACCACGTCGCCGTTCGCGTCGTGGATCCCGATGCCGTAGTCGTGAATCTCGTAGACGACCGTGTTGTAGGCCGTGCGGCACAGGTTGCGGGCCATCTCCTCGGCCGCGGCCAGCAGGCCGTGCCGGATGACCTCGATGGTGATCGAGTCGACGGTTGTCATGCGGCTGCCCCTTGAACGGTGATGACCATTTCGCCGTGCTCCCCGACGCGCAGGTGGTCGCCGGCGTGGATGACGGTGGTCGCGGTGTGCTCATGGATCACGGCCGGTCCGGCGATCTCGTCGCCGGCCAGCAACTCCTCGCGGGTGAACAGCGCGTACGGCACGGCCGGTTGCTCGGCCGAGACGTACACGTCGCGGTGGCCCTCGGGTTGAGCCGGGCCCGATTCCCGTACGCCGAGCCGGGGCAACTCCGGCTTGTCGACCTGCCCCGAGGCACGCAGCCGGAGCGTGGTGATCTCGATCGGGTCGTCCATCACGTGGCCGTACTGGCGCTCGTGGAGCTCGGTGAACTCCTGCTCGACCACGGCCGCGATCCCGGTCGTACCCTCGGGAACCGGGACCGTGACGGTGTGCTCCTGACCGGCGTAGCGCACGTCGACGCTGCGGGTCAGCACCCGGTTCTCGGGCGTGAAGCCCTCGGCGGCCAGCGCGTCGGCGGCCTCGGCGGCCATCTCGGAGTAGCTCGCGGCCACGGCCGGGGTGTCCAGCTCGGCCAGCGCGGTCACCGCCGTCCGGGCGAAGTCGTGCTGCACGTCGGCGAAGAGCATGCCGAAGGCCGAGAACGCGCCCTGCCCCGGCGGCACGACGACGGTCGGGATGCCCAGCTCCTGCGCGACGTCGACGGCGACCAGGCCGCCCCCGCCGCCGAACGAGAGCAGCGCGAAGTCCTTGGGATCGCGCCCGACCTCGACCGTGATGGCCCGGACGGCGCCCATGATCTTCGTGGTCGAGATGCGGATCATGCCGCGGGCCAGGCCGAGCGGGGTCATGTCGAGCTTCTCGGCCAGCGGCTCCAGCGCGCTCAGGGCGAGCCGGTCGTCCAGGCTGAGCCGGCCGCCGAGCGCCGCCGTCGTGCCCATGTAGCCGACTGCCAGCGCGGCGTCGGTGAAGGTGGGCTGGGTGCCGCCCTTGCCGTACGAGGCCGGGCCGGGGTCGGCGCCGGCGCTCTGCGGGCCGACCTGCAGCGCGCCCGCGTCGTCGAGCCAGGCGATCGAACCGCCGCCGGCCCCGATGGTGTGGATGTAGAGCGACGGCGTGTTGATCGGCAGGCTCTCGAACTCGGCCCCCTGGTGCAGCACCGGCTCGCCGTCGATCACCAGCGACGCGTCCAGGCTGGTGCCGCCCATGTCGATGGTGATCAGGTTGGGCCGGTCGATGAGCCGGCCGAACGCGGTGGCGCCGATGACGCCGCCGGCCGGGCCGGAGAGGATCAGGCTGACCGGCTGCTCGCGGGCCGAGCTGGCGGTCATCGCGCCGCCGCCGCTGCGGGTCATCAGGAAGCGCCCGCCGAAACCGCCGCCGGCCAGCTCACCCTCGAGCCGTTCCAGGTAGCGGCGCACGATCGGCTTGACGTAGGCGTCGAGCACGGCGGTGCTGGTCCGCTCGTACTCGCGGTACTCGCGGGACAGCTCGTGCGAGACGGTCACGACCACGTCCGGCGCGACCTCGGCCAGGATCTCCCGCATCAGGGATTCGTGGGCCGGATTCGCGTACGAGTGCAGGAACGCCACCGCGACCGAGTCGTAGCCCCGCTCGGCGATCGTCGCGGCGACCTCGCGGGCCGCCGCCTCGTCCAGCGGCAGGTGCACCGAACCGTCGAACAGACTGCGCTCGGGCACCTCGAACGTGTCGTAGCGCTCGACCAGCGCCTTCGGCTTCTTGTACGTGATGTCGTAGTTCGTCCGCCGGTCGGTGCGCCCGAGCAGGTAGACGTCGCGGAACCCGGCCGTGCCGACCACCGCCGTGCGGGCCCCGGTGCGGGTGAGCAGCGCGTTGAGCCCGAGCGTGGTGCCGTGGGTGAACATGCTGACCTGGGCCATCGGCGCCTCGGTCGTGCCGAACGCGTCCAGGACGCCCGCGGTCGGCTGTGACGGCGTGGTCGGCACCTTCCCGAAGCGGATCTCGCCGCTGTCCGGAAGGAGTTCGACGACGTCGGTGAAGGTGCCGCCGACGTCGATCGCGACGCGGCTGTTGCTGGTCATCGTGGGATCGCCTTTCGCCGTTTTTCCGCACGGCGGCGCGCGCCGTTCGTTCGAGAAAGCGGAAGTGGCAGCTGAGAAGAAAGCGGCCCGTTGTCCGACGGGCGAGTCAGCTGGATGGTCGTCACCGGTTGGCGTCGGCGAGGCCCCGAACCTGTCACAGCCGTTTCTGAGGTGTCAATCGGTGCTGGTGGGAGTGCTCAGAGCTGTGAACCGGCCCGTAGGTGGCCGTGCACAGCGGCGCGCCCCGCGGCTGTGCTGAGCGCACATCCGTGGCGGAACGGCCACCGTCAGCATTTGCCAACTCCAACCACCCGACACAGCGGGGGTACCAATGGTCCGCAGCGTCCTCACCCTTCAAGCAGCCGCCGGCCACGGCGACGCGCTGGAAGCCTTCTACGCGGATCGGCGGATTCTGGAGCGGGCCCGGGTCTTCCCCGGGTGCCGTGCTGCCGAACTGTTGCGATCCGTTGACGACAGCCCCGCGACCCACCTGGTCATCGCCGACTGGGACACGGCCGCGGACTACCGCAACTGGGTCGACGACCCGTGGCGAGCCTCCTTGTCCGAGGGGCTCTTCGCACTGCTGGACAAAAACGACGACGAGCCGCTCGTTGGCGGAGTCTTCGAGCTCGTCGAGCCTCTTTCGCAGAATTAGAGGAGCACCAGTGATACGAGTTGCCCGACCCCTCGCCATCAGCCTGGTCGCCGTGGCCGCGCTGACCGCCTGCAGCAATCCCAACAACAACAACGACGCCGGCACCGGCGCGGCCGCCTCGGCGGTCCCGGCCGACAAGAAACTCAGCATCGGCTTCTTCGGCTTCGCCAAGGCGAACTCGTTCGCCCAGGCCACCTGGGCCGGTGTGCAGGAGTACGCCAACGCCAACAATGCCGAGGCCACCTTCCTCGACTCCAACTTCGACGGGCCCACACAGGTCAACCAGCTGCAGGACGCGGTGACGTCCAAGCGCTACGACGTCATGATCGTGCAGGCCAACGACGGCACGGCGGTGGTCAACCCGGTCAAGCAGGCGGTCGCCGCCGGCATCACCGTGGTCGTCGAGTTCACCCCGATCGGCGGCAAGTACGACACCATCGAGCCCCAGGTGCCCGGCACCATCAACATCATCGACCCGCCCACGGTCAACGGTGACGGCCTGGCCAAGATGGCCCTCGAGGGCTGCCAGACGGTCACCGACGGCGCCTGCAAGGTGGCCTACTTCCAGGGCTTCGCCAACTACCCGCTCGACACCGCCCGCACCGAGGCCGCGGTCAACGCGCTCAAGGCCGGCGGCGCGTCCGAGGTCATCTCGAACTTCGTCGGCGGCTACACCCCGGACAGCGGACGCGGCGCCATGCAGAACCTGCTGCAGGCCCACCCGGACGTCAACGTGGTGATCGGCTCGTCCCAGGCCCTGCAGGGCGCGACCCCGCTGGCGGCCGGCAAGAAGATCACGTTCGTCGGCAACGGCGGCTCGCAGCAGGCCTACGACTTCGTCGAGAAGGGCACCTGGTACGGCACGTACGCGATGCCCGAGAAGGCGCAGGGGGCCAAGGCGGCCGAACTCGGCATCAAGAAGGCCCGCGGCGAGACCGTCCCCGAGGCGACCGACGCGTGCTCGACCCTGACCGACTACGCGTGTCTGGGCACCAAGGACAAGCTGGCCGGCAAGACGGCGGACTACTCGGACTGACGGCGGAGGCGCCGGGGGCAACCCCGGCGCCTCAAGTTACGGAGGCCTGATGAGCAGTCAGAAAGCGCCGTCGATCGCGGTGCGCGGCGTCGGCAAGAGCTACAGCGGCGTCAGCGTGCTGCACGACATCGACCTGGACATCGCGCCGGGCGAGGTGCACGGCCTGGTCGGCGAGAACGGGGCCGGCAAGAGCACCCTGCTGAAGATCCTGGGCGGGGCGATCAAGGCCGACGCCGGCGGCCTCAGCTTCGACGGCGAGCAGGTCACCGTGGGCAGCCCGCGCGACGCCATCAAACACGGCATCAGCCTGATCTCGCAGGAGGGCGCGCTGGTGCCGGCCCTGTCGGTGCTGGACAACGTGTTCCTGGCCCGCTGGTCGCACCGCGGGGGACTGGTCAGCGCCCGCGCCGACCGTAAGCGGCTGGCCGGCCTGATCGAGACGACCGGGTTCACGGTCGACCCCGACGCGCGGGTCGACGGTCTGCCGATCGGCGTCCAGCAGCAGGTCGAGATCCTGCGCTCGCTGGCCCGGGGGGCCCGGGTCATCGCCATGGACGAGCCGACGGCGGTGCTGGCCGAGCATGAGAAGGAGAACTTGCTCGCGCTCATCCGCACGCTGGCCGCCGGGGGCACGACCATCATCCTGGTCTCGCACTTCCTCGAGGAGGTGCTGTCGGTCGCCGACCGGATCACCGTGCTGCGCGACGGCGCCCTGATCCGCACGCTCACCGCGGGCGAGACGTCGCCCCGCGAGCTGGTCGGGCACATGGTCGGCCGCGAGATCGACGTGCTCTACCCCGACCCGCAGCCGGTGCCGGACGGCGCGCCGGTCGTGCTGGCGGCCCGCGGGCTGCGCCGGGGACTGGTCAACGGCGTCGACCTCGAGGTGCGCGCGGGCGAGATCCTCGGCATCGCCGGTCTGGTCGGCAGCGGTCGTACGGAAACTCTGCGGTTGCTCTTCGGGGCCGACCGGGCCACCGACGGCGTCGTCGAGGTCGACGGGGTCACGCTGGCCCAGCACTCGCCGCGGACCGCGATGGCGGCCGGGGTGGCCCTGGTGCCCGAGTCCCGCAAGGAACAGGGCCTGGTCATGCAGCGGTCGGTGGCCGAGAACGTGGCCTTGTCGTCGCTCTCCGGACGCCGTACGGGACCGTTCGTCAAGCGGCCGGCCGAGAAGACGGCGGTCGGCGAGATCGCCAAGTCGGTGGACATCCGTGCGGCCGACCCGGAAGCCCCGATCGAGACGCTGTCCGGCGGCAACCAGCAGAAGGCGCTGTTCGCCAAGTGGCTGCTGCGCAAGCCCAAGGTGCTGCTCATCGACGAGCCCACCCGCGGCGTCGACGTCGCCGCCAAGACCCAGATCCACCACCTGATCACCGGGCTGGCCGCCGACGGCATGGCTGTCGTCTGCGTGTCGTCCGAGATCGAGGAACTGCTGGCGCTCTCGCACCGGGTGCTCGTGCTGCGGCACGGCGAACCGGTCGGCGAGTACCCGCGCGGCACCAGCCCGGAGGTCGTCATCGCCGCCGCATTCGGTTCGCACGAAGGAGAACCCCGTTGAGCGTCGACACCCTGCCCAAGACCGCCGCGCCGGAGGCCGGCAACATGTCGCGCCTGGCGTTCCGGATGCGCGACTACGGCATCGTGGCCGCCCTGGTGATCATCGTGATCGCCCTCTCGGTCAGCACCGACACGTTCCTGACCAGCGGCAACCTGGTCAACCTGCTCGACCAGACCGCGGTCATCGGCCTGCTGGCCACGGGGGCCACGATCTGCATCATCAGCGGCGTCTTCGACCTGACGGCCAGCGCCACGCTCGCCCTCTCGGCGATCATCGGGGTGCAGGTCGGCCGGGTCACCGACGTCTACGTCGGGATGCTCGCGGCCGTGGTGGCCGGGGCGCTGCTCGGCTTCGTCACCGGCACGGTGGTGGTCCGCAGCGGCGTCAACTCGTTCGTGGGCACGCTGGCCACGAGCATGGTCTACCGCGGCCTGGCCGTCATGGTGACCGGCGGCGCCATCGTCTATCCCCTGACCGCATCGGCCGAGACCTTCGGCATGCTGACCTGGCCCTCGCTGTTCGGGCTGACGTCGGCCACCATCATGTTCGTCGTGGTGGTCGCGATCCTGGCCGTCGTGGTTTCCCGTACGACGTTCGGCCGGCGCCTCTACGCGGTCGGTGGCAACGCCGAGGCGGCCCGCCTGTCCGGTATCCGGGTCGGCTCGATCCACGTCACCGCGTTCATGATCAGCGGAGTCTGCTCGGCGCTGGCCGGGCTGATCCTGGCCTCGCGGGCGGGCTCGGCCCAGTCGACGATGGCCAGCGGCATGGAACTGACCGCGATCGCGGCCGCCGTGGTCGGCGGCACCAGCATCCTCGGCGGCGAGGGCGCGGTGTGGCGGGCCCTGGTCGGCGCGCTGCTGCTGACCCTGATCGGCAACGGCTTCAACCTGCTCGGCTGGGACACGATCTATCAGCAAGTGCTGCAAGGCCTGCTGATCTTGTTTGCCGTGACGATGGACCGCTGGCTGCGAAAACGTACCCGGTAGCGCGAGTACGATCATCAAATGCCTGCTCAGGGCGATGATGTCGCGCAGATCGGGGTGACGTTGCGGCCGCACCGGGCCTACGCCGCCGTGGTGCACGGTGCCACCGTCCGGGCGGTGGAACCGGTGGCGCCGGCCCGCACCGATCTGGAGGGCGTGATCGCGGCCGCCGTGGGGGTGGCGTTGCGCGCCGCCCCCGGCGGAGCCGGCGCGGTCACGGTCGACCTGGCCCCGCTGTTGCTCGACACGCTCGTACGCCCGGAAGCGGAAGTGCCCCCGGTGGCCGCGGTGCGGATCGTGCCCCGCGCGGCCACCGACCCGGCGCTGGCCCGCTCGCCGGCCGAACTGGTGGAACGCCGGATCGCCCGCCGCTGGACCGTGTCCGGCGGGCACGATCTGCTCGGCAACGAACTGGCCCCGCTCGACGGCGAGGGGCTGGCCCTGCTGTGCGAGGAGCTGGCCGGCACCGGGATCCGGCACGTGGCCGTCGTCGCCGCCGGCTCCCAGGCCCGCCCGGCCCACGAGCGTGAGGTGGCCGACGCCGTGCTGGCCGCGGTGCCGGGCGCGCGCATCTCGGTGGCCAGCGACTACGGCGGCCAGGGGCTGGTCGCGCGGGAGACGACGGTGGTGCTCGACTGCGCGCTGACCGCGCTCACCGAACGAGTGCTGGACCGCTGCGAACGTACGCTGGCCCGCCTGCCCGGTTCGCTCGAGCTGCGCGTGGCCCGGGGCGACGGCGGTTACAGCACCCCCTCGCGCATCCGGGTCACGCCGGTCGTGGCGTTCGGCGCGACCGAGGCTCTGGAACTGTGCGGTGCGGCCCACCTGGCCGGGCTCGACGACTGCCGCGTGCTGCTCACCCACGACGGCCGGGCCCTGGCCGGCGAGGTGCGGCACGGGCTGGCCGCCGTCCGCCCCGACGAGCCGGCCGGCATCGGCACCGAACTCGTCGTGCCGACCGCGGTGCTGACCCCGGAGCCACCGGCCCGGCCCGGCGACGACGTGCCGGTGATCCGCCCGCGCGAGGGGCCGTCCCTGCTGGCCTGCGTGGGCGCGGCGATCAGCCGGCCCGCCTCGTGGCTCGACGAGGTGGCGTTCATCGAGTCCGGGGCCGAGCTCGACCGGGTGCGGCGCGACGCCGAGGAACGGGCGACCGCGATGGTCATGGCCAACGGCGCCGCCCCCGGCACCACCCACGTCGCCGAGATCTCCACGGTCGCCGTGCCCTACAGCCCGTCCGGCACGGTGCGGGTGCGGGTGCGGGTGGCCGGCCTGCCCGACACCTCGCTGGCCCGGCGATGACCAGCGTTTCCGGGTACGTCGGAGCGAGTTCCTCGATCACCGCCGAGGACGTGCCCGCGCTGTACGAGGGGGCCAAGTTCTACTCCCCGGCGGTCGGCGACTCCAACAAGACGTCGATCAACTCGTGGCTGGCCGGGCTGCTCGACCGCAACGGCCCGGTGCCGCTGCTGCGGGTCGAGTCCCTGCCGCCCGAGACCCCCTGCGTGTCGGTGTGCGTGATCGGCTCGGGCTCGGCGATGTCCGACCTGCCACCCGCCGGGGACGAGTTCGAGCTGGCCGTCCGCCAGATCGAACGCCTCCAGCAGATCACCTTCGGCGCCATCTATCCGCTGGCCGCGGCCACCATCAGCGCGCTGGTGGCCGTGGTGACCGCGGCCCAGCTGCGGGTGCCGCTGCTCGACGCGGACGGTATGGGCCGGGCCTTCGCGCTGATCCACCACACCGCCATGCACCTGTCCGGGGTGTCGCCGACGCCGCTGGCCGCGGTCGGGCCGACCGGCGAGAGCGTGCTGATCGAGGTGCCGGCCGGGCCGCGGGCCGACCGCATGCTGCGCGCGAACGTGGACACCGTCGGCGGCTGGGCCGCCCTCGCGGCCTACCCCACCACCGCGGGCGTGCTGCGCCGGGCCGCGCTGCCCGGCACCATGTCCCGCATCGCCAACGTGGGGCGGCTGCTGCTCGACCGGACCGACCCCGACCGGCTGGTCACCCGGCTCGGCGCGATCACCGGCTGCCGCCGCCTGGCTCGCGGCCGCATCGCCGAGCTCGAGCACCTGAGCCGGCCCAGCGACGTCACCATCCCGGCCCACCCGTCGAGCCTGGTCGTCGACGAGGTCGGCGGGCTCGGCCGCCAGCTGCGCATCGAGCTGCGCAGCGAGATCGTGGCTGTGTTCGCCGACGGCGCCCTGATCGCCGGCGCCCCCGACCTGATGTGCCTGCTCGACGTCTCCCGGGGCACGCTGGCCACGCTGGACAGCCTCGAGCCGGGCGACCTGATCGACGTGCTGGTCACCCCGGCCGACGCCGTCTGGTACTCGCCGGCCGGCATCGAGATGGTCGGCATGGGCTCGCACGGCATCCCCCTCGTGCACCCGCGGCGCCGATGAAACGCTCCTCGACCCTCCCCATCACGCTGGGCGAGCTGGCCCGGATCCAGCCCCTGGCCGGCGCCGAGCCGCACCTGGCCGACCCGTCGCGCCCGGTCGAGCAGGTGGTGCTGGCCGAGACGTTCGACCGGCTGCGCCGCTGCACCCCGCACGGGCTGGTCGTGCTGCACAACGAGGCCGCCACCGGTGGCTGGTCGCTGGCCGCGGCCCTGCACCTGGCCTGGGAACGCAACCTGTCGGCGGTGGTCGTCGCGCGCTCGGTGGCCGGCGGCTCCAGCGTCGCCCTGGCCGAGCGTCTGCACATGTCGCTGATCGTCATCGACGACGACCCGATCGACGTCGCCCTGCAACTCGCGGGCCAGGTCAGCGCGCCCGCCGCGGCCCGGGCGCTGCGCCAGGCCCGGCTGGCCGAACTGCTGGCCGAACAGACCGGCATCCGCGGCGTGCTCGGCGTGCTCAACCGCGAACTGCAACAGGTGCCGGTGGCCCTGGTGGTGGGCGGCGTAGTCATCGCCGGGCAGAGCGCGGCCCTGACCGAACGCCCCCAGGTACGCCTGATCGAGGTCGAAGTGCAGGCGCCGGGCGAGCGGTCGGCGGCCCGCCTGATCGCCGCCGTGCCCTCGACCGGCCCGGCCTCCCCCTCGGTCTCGGCCACGGCTTCGGTCTCGCTCGAACAGGTCGAGTCGTTGCTGCGGCTGGCCCGGCCCTCGCTGCAGGCGGCGTGGGCGCAGAGCCGCCTCGACACGGCCACCCGCGCCGCCCACGAACAGGCCGCCTTCGACCTGCTGCGGCGCCTGCCGTCCGCGCCGTCACCGGCCGACGTCGAGGCGCCGCCCTGGACCAGCGAACTCGGCTGGCAGGTGGGCGAGGCCAACCGCGCGGTGTGGCTGGCCCCGCTGCGCCCGTCCGGCGAACCCCCGCCCGAGATCACCTATCTCATCCGGGCCTCCTGGCAGCGCGGCCACTCGACCTGGCCGCTGGTGGCCGAGGGCGACGGCTGGATCTCGTGGCACAGCGGCGCCGACCCTGCGGACGTGACCTCGCTGCGCCGCGCCCTGGCCGGCTTCCGCGACTCGGCCGTCGCCCACCGTCTCGTCATCGGCGTCGGCCGGGCCCACGCCGGGGTGGCCGGGCTGATGCGCTCGGTG
The DNA here is from genome assembly GCF_024137025.1 of Paractinoplanes aksuensis. Taxonomy (GTDB): domain Bacteria; phylum Actinomycetota; class Actinomycetes; order Mycobacteriales; family Micromonosporaceae; genus Actinoplanes; species Actinoplanes aksuensis. The sequence continues at coordinate 64,915 of NZ_JAMYJR010000033.1, read as the reverse complement.
GCCGAGGCCCGGCTGGCGGCCCACGTCGCCCGCGAGGACGGACCGGGCGCGGTGCAGTGGTTCGACCAGGTGGGCGCGAACGCGGCCCTGGCCTGGCTGCCCACCACCGAGATCGCGCAGGTGGCCGACCTGACCCTGGAAGAGCTGATGGCCGCCAAGGACCGGGCCGCTTTGGTGCAGACGGTGCTGGCCGTGCTCGACTCGGGCGGTTCCCTGAGCCAGGCGTCGCAGCAGCTCGGCGTACACCGCAATACGGTTCTGGCCCGGCTCGCCCGGGCCCGGCAGCTCGGCCTGACCTACGACGAACCCGGCCAGCGCCTGGCCCTGCACGTGCTCAGCTATGCCCTGACCGCGCTGTGGAGCAACAACGAACTCACGTAGGCAGCGTGATGCCTCACGTAGGCAGCGTGATGCCTCACGTAGGCAGCGTGATGCTGATGCGGCCCGACCGCAGGAAGTTGTCGACCTCGAAATCGGTCAGCTTCTCGCCGTTGGGCGCCCGCCACGGGAAGAAACCGACGGGCTTCTTCACGTACCAGCGGTCGAGGGTCTCATCGTGGGCGGTCGTTCCGTCGGGCAGATCAACGGACTTCAGGGTGGCAGTCACAATTCGAAGATAAAGACTGTGGGCAGGGTCTTCGCGGGCTATCGGCCGGACGTCACCTTTAATGGGAGGCGTCCGCAGATCTTGGGCGTCCATACTGTCCCCATGAAACTCGCCGAGGCACTTGCGCTGCGCGCGGATGCGTCGCGCCGCACCGAACAGCTCCGCTCCCGTATCACCGGAAGCGCCCGCTACCAGGAGGGCGAGACGCCGGCCGAAGACTCCGGGGCCCTGCTGGCCGAGGCGGGCGAGGTGCTCGACCAGCTCGAGACGTTGATCCGCCGGATCAACCGCACCAACGCCGCCACCGTCGTCGAGGGCGGCACTCTGACCGACGCGCTCGCTCGCCGCGACGTCCTGCGCCTGCGGCACGGCGTCATCACCGCGGCCGCCAACGCCGCGGCCGGTGAGGGCCAGCGCGGGTACCGGCAGTTGCGCTCCGAACTCAAGATGATCCCGGCCCTGCCGGTGGCCGACATCCGCCGCCAGGCCGACGACCTGGCCCGGCAGATCCGCGAGGTCGACACGCTGATCCAGCGCACCAACTGGGAGGTCGACCTGCTCGACTGACGAAGTGCGGAGCAGGTAGCCGACGTGGAGGCGCACACGAACCCGAGAGCCGGCGGGTAATCCGACTCACTCCCTGGCGCGCCGGGGGCAGGCGCGAGGGTTCAACTCCCTGACGCACAACGCATGCCCAGCACGCGGCACAAGTGACAGCGCACAGGGCACAGCACACCACCATGTGTGGATCCACGACGGTGAGGGCGGGCTCGGGGAAACTCCGCAATTTGCTTCATCTGAGACGGCCTCCGGCGGGCTCGGGAACTGTCGTACGTGTGTTCGAAGATGGTCGCATGTTGGCCGAGGTGCAGCAGATCAGTGAGGACGCGGCGAAGCTCGCCGCGGCCCCGCTGTGGTCGCTGTCCGACGAAGACATTGTCGACGGCCTGCGGACGGCCTACCGGCTGGAACAGATCGCCGTGGCGTTGCAGGCGCGGCTGGTGCGGCAGGCCGAGGTGCGCGGCCACCAGACCACTCCGCGCTGGCTGCGGTCGCACCTGCTGATCGACCGCCGCGCCGCGCGTGAGCTCGGCGAGCGAGCCGCCGCCCTGGCCCGGCATCCCGAGGTCGAACAGGCGTTGCTCGACGGCCGGGTCGACACCGGCCAGGCCACCGTCATCACCGCGACCATCGACACGGTCGCCACCGAACTGGCCGAGGCCGGCGACGCCGACGCCGACGGCCGCGTGGCCCACGACGCCACCACCGCCATGATCGAGCTGGCCGAACGGCTGCCGCCCTTGCAGTTGCGCCGGGTCGGCGAGCGGATCCTCGCCCACGTCGCCCCGCAACTGGCCGAGCGGACCGACGAGCTGGCGCTCACCAAACAGGAGGAGCGCGCCCACCGCGCCCGCGGGTTCACGCTGTCGGCCCCGGTCGCCGGGGTGGTCCGGTTGTCCGGCTCCCTCGGCGTGGAAGATGCTGCGCTGGTGCGGGCGGCGCTCGACCCGCTGTGCGCCCCGATCGTGGGCGACGAGCGAAACCCGGCCCAGCGGCGGGCCGACGCCCTGGCCGAGGTGTGCCGCCTGGCATTGCGGACGGGCGAGCTGCCGGCCACCGGCGGCGAACCGGCCCAGCTGTCGGTCACCGTCGCGTTCGACCCGCTCACCCAGGCGCTGGGCACGGCCACCACCGACGACGGCGTACGCCTGTCGGCCGAATCGCTACGCCGGCTGGCCTGCGACGCCAAGATTCTGCCGGCGGTCCTCGGCGGTGCCGGCCAGGTGCTCGACCTCGGCCGCTCGCAACGTTTGCCCACCGGCACGGTGCGGCGCGCATTGCACCTGCGCGACCGGGGTTGTGCCTTCCCCGACTGCGACCGCCCACCCCGCTGGACGGACGCCCACCACGTCCTCGCCTGGACCGAGGGCGGCGCTACCTGCCTCGGCAATCTGGTGTTGCTCTGTCGCCGCCACCACCGGCTGATTCATCACCCGACGGCGGGCTGGCAGATCCGCCTCGGCGCCGATGGCCAACCCGAATTCATCCCGCCGCCGGACGTCGACCCTGCCCGTGTTCCGCGCCGCAACCTCTACCACCTGCGCTTATAGGGCAGCAACCGACTGTCGCTCGGGCGCCCAGGTTGCTACCCGGGGACGCTGAGCTCGAACGCCTACCATGGCCTCGATGACGACTCCCGGAGAACGACCCGACTACGCCTCAAACCCCTGGACGCGGGCGGACAAGGCCCTGCACCTGCTGTCCGGCGGGCCGGTCGACCTCGGCGCCGCCGCCAAGAGACTCGGCCGCGGCAGCGGTGTTTATGCGTGGTGGGCGACGCTCGCCGTCTTTCCGGAGCTGCCTGGATCTCCGAACGCGGCTGACCCGTCATTCCGGCTGCTGTACATCGGCCGAGCGACCAGCCTGCGCGGGCGGATTCTGCGCAACCATCTGAGGCGGTCTGGCAGCTCCACCCTGCGCCGTACGTTGGCGGGGCTCCTCGTCTCTGAGGCCTACCGGACAACCTGGACCGATCGTGTGGTCCTGATTCCCGAGGACGAGGCACGACTGACCGCGTGGATGTACGCGCACCTTCGTCTGACCTGGGCTGAGGAAGAGGAGCCTTCTTCCGTCGAGACCGAACTTGTCTCGCGCCTGCATCCGCCGCTGAACGTCCACGGCGTCGCGCCCGAATACGTCCAGGCGGCCGTGGTCGCCGCCAAGAACGCGTACAACGCCTCCAGCCGGCCGAGCGATGCTTCAGCGACGCGCTGACCGGCCCTGGATCGCGCGATGTGAGCAAGCATCGTGCTGAGTGACAGCCCGCCCGCGATGCTGCGTTTCGCAAGGTCTTGGGGAACGCCTCTCCGCACGCGGGGGTGGGCGGCAGGTCCCGCGTGACCCAGAACGGCGGCCCCATCGCGCTTTCGGCCGACGACGAATTGCCGTTGCTCAGAGTCATGCGGGAGGTGCATTGGCAAGTCTTCGGCTGGACGCCGGCCGAGAGCTCTCAGCATGCGCCGCAGTGGGCAGAGGAGGCTCGTGAGGCTGTCTGTCGCGCGATGGCCATTGCCGTCGCGCGAGGCGGCCCGTGGGCTGGTCCCGACCATGTGCTGGAGTCTCTGCTCGGGGACTCCGGCAACGCGGCGAGCCGCCTTGTCCAGCGACAAGGTTTAGATCTTGAGCTGCTGACGGTGGTGGCCCGCCGGACCTGGCCCGACCCTGGTGGTGAACCGCCACGTCGAGGGCTGGTGGACATGCTGAGTCGAGCGGGCGTACTGACCGAACCTGGGCGCGACCGCGGGCCCCGTTCTGGAGCGCTGACGCAACGATTGGCCGCTGGTTTCTTCCGCGTGTTCGCTCAAGCGAGTCCCGTCCTGGCGCTCCTGGAAGATGAAGCCGTCGCCGAAACCGTCCGTATGGGGCATGACAGGACGACGGCCACGCATTTGATCCTTGCTGTCCTCCTCTTCGAGGAAGAGCTGGCAGGCAGTGGCTTGCGTCCAGTGGAGGCCTACAACCCCTCGTGCGAGGTCGTGTTGAGCCTGTTTCGCGTATCGGCATCTGCGGGAACCGCGCCGGCGCTCCGACGCGCTCTCGTGTTGTGGGTGGGGCTGTCACCAGGCGACGTGAGCGTCGGTCAGGCGGCGTTTGCGGATGTAGTTGCCGCGTAGGAGCTGTCGCTGGATCCGGTAGGCCGAGGTCGCCTGGTGGATGACCTTCAGACCCAGGCCGGCCAGAGCGAGGTTCGCGACCAGGATCGCGGCGAGGATTTTCCACCAGGGGTCGTTGTGGCTCCCGGCCTCTGCTATCAGCACGCCGCCGGTGGAAGCGACATAAACAACGGTGTCGACCACGACGAACCAGCCGACGATCCGGGCTCGGCGGTAGCCCCAGACGGAGTTCATCCGGGTCGCGGCGGTGACTCCGGCCGCCGTGAACAGGGCGGCCAACAGCCAGTCGGTCACGATCGGGCCGGTTCCCCAGATCTCCCACAAGGGGTAGAGCGCCAAGCCGGTGAGCGGGCCCAGCGCGAAGAACGACAGGACGCCCGCTCCGCAGCGCGCGAGCGCTACGAGCCCTACCAGTGCGCCGGTCCACCCGCGGAGGCTGCGTCGAATGCGGGCTACGTCCATCGCTACTTGAACACGTTCAACCATGCTGGGAGCCTATAAGCGCTCCTTTGGCCGGACAAGACACAGCCCGGGTGGCCCCGTAACACCGACGCGCACCGTGCATGTGACTCGCCGAGGCGCCGGGAACAAGCTCCGGCCGGGGGCTGCTGCACCTGGGGTGATCAACGCCGGGGTTCGTCTCTCGCTGCTGGATCGGTCGCGCACTCGGGCCGGGGAGGCTGAGTCGATGGCGCTCGGCCGCACGGTGGCGCGAGCCGCCCGGGTGGAACAGCTGGGGTACGACCGGTTCTGGGTGGCTGAGCATCACGGTGTTCCCGGGATTGCCGGGTCGGCGCCGGCGGTGTTGCTGGCGGCGGTCGCCGGGGCGACCACGACGATCCGGATCGGGTCGGCCGGAGTGATGTTGCCGCACCATCAGCCGCTGGTGGTAGCTGAGCAGTTCGCCACGCTGTCAGCCTTCGCGCCGGGGCGGGTCGACCTGGGGCTGGGGCGCTCGCCCGGATTCACCGCGCCGGTCCGCCGAGCGCTGCGGCAGAACACTGCCGACGACCACTTCGCGACCGACCTCGGCGAGCTGCGTCGGTTCCTCGACGGTACGGCCGAGATCAGCATGCACCCGCAGCCGGCGAGCCCGGTGCCGATGTACGTGCTGGCTACCGGCAGTGGATTGCGGGTCGCGGCCGAACTCGGGCTGCCGGTGATCGTGGGCGGGCCGCTCCTGGGCCTCGGCGGTGATCCGGCGCCCGGGCTGGAGCGGCTGGCGGAATACCGGCGCACCTTCCGGCCGTCGCCGCAGCAGTCTGAGCCGTGGGTGGCCGTCAGCACCGACGTGCTGATCGCCGACACCGAGGCCGAGGCGGCCGACCTGATGCTGCCCGAGGCGTGGGCGATGGCGCTGAGCCGCACCACCGGCGTGTTCCCGCCCTTGGTGCCGGTGGCCGAGGTGCGCGCCGCCACTCGGACGCCGCGCCAGCAGCAGTATCTCGAGCAGACCGTCGCGGCGGCCGTGGCCGGGACGCCGGCCCAGGTCGAGCGCCGGCTGGCCGAGTTGTTCGACCGTACGGGAGCGGCCGAGCTGGTCGCCGCGGGCAGCACCTTCGACCGGGACGCGCTGGCAGCCTCGGACAGGGCACTGGGCTCGTTGTTCGGCCGGTCGTAGGCGCTCAGTGCGGGCAGGAGCCGGCGGGGCTGCGGCAGCGGGCCGAGGCGATAGGCGGGCCGTTGCCGCGTCCGGCGGTCAGGGTAGGTCGGCGGCGGCGTCGTAGCGGCGGCGCAACTCGGTCATCTCGGTGGTGGACAGGGCTTCCTTGGCGGCCATTTCCGCGTATGGGGTAGGGAACATCTGCCGGAGGCGGTCCACGAACTTGATGTCGGCCGTGGCTTCGACGACCTGGATGCCGGGCGGGGTCGTCGTGACGTCGAGGATCAGTGGGCCGGCCAGTTTGACGGCGACGTCCCACGGGCGTTTCGATTCGGCGACGCCGCAGAGGTGGAAGCCGTACACCGCCCGTACGCCGGAAAGGGTTGTGGCCTCGGACGGCTCGTGGCCGTAGACGCGGACGCCGCAGATGACGGGCGACGGGCTCGCGGAGGCCGACGGCTGAGCGGCGTGGCCGGCGTGGTTGTGCTGGCCGGGGTCCGACTTCTCCAGCGTGTCCCGCATCAGGGTCACGATCTGCGAGTCGAGGTCGGCCGCGGCGGGAGCGCCCGAGTCGCGTAGCACGGCCGCGCCGGCCGTGGCGGCCAGCAGGATTGCCGCTACGCCCACGTAGCGGGCCTTGGATGACACCGTCATTGGCTCTCCTCGCAGCGGGTCCGGCCCGGGGCGACGGTTGCCGCCCCGGGCCGGGTGTGGGTCAGGTGAAGTTGACGTCGCTGCACCACATGTAGGCCTGGTCCAGGTGGGAGGCCTGCCAGATGACGAACAGGATGTGGTGGCCGGTGTAGCCCGAGGTCGAGATGTTGAACGAGATGTTCTGCGCGGGGGCGTAGCGGCCGGTCTGGGTGATGAAGTCGAGGTTGCCCCAGCCGAGGCTCTGGGTGGCCGGGTTGAACCCCTGCTTGCTGACGTAGACCCGGAAGTAGTCGGCGCCGTGACTGGCCTGGTCGTACAGGTTGACGGTGAAGTTGCGAGTCACGTTGGTCGTGCGCCAGGCGCCCGGGCTGTTCAGGGTGTTGTTGCGGCTGAGCCCGTTGCTGCACAGCTGCCCGTCGGGGGTGCGGGCCTGGAACTGAGCGCCGAGGCCGTCCCGCAGGGCGCTCATCCAGTTCCACATGGTGTCAGGGTTGGCCTGGAACGCCTCCCAGCACTTGGGGTCCTGCTGTTGCATGGCCGGGTTCATGTGCTGGCTGCCCCAGGACTGCCAGCACTGGTAGGCGCGGCTGGCCGGGTTGATGATCGTGCCGTGGGCCTGGGCCGCGCCGGCCCCGGGCAGCAGGGCCGCCACCAGGGCGAACAACGCGATCAGGACCTGTACGGGGCGGCGGGCGGCTGAGCGTTGCTGCCGGGATTGCAGGGAATCGTGTGGAAGCACGGTTCCTCCTCCGTTCTTCGGCATTCGGGGGATGGGAGCGCTCCCACCTAGAGTCGCATCTCGGTGTCCAGATATCAACCTTTGTCTATCTAGATCCGCAATGACCGAGCCTCGGCGGCGGTAGTGACCGGGCCCGGTGGTGATGCGGTTCGGCGGGATGGGGCCGAGCCGGGAAGCCGGGGTGTGACACTGGGCCGACTGACGACAGGTAGAGGGTGTGGACCACGACGACACCGCCGAGGAGCGCTTCCGCGCTCTGCACGCGGCCACCTACACCGACCTGCTGCGCTTCGTGAAACGGCGGATCCCGGACGACGACGCCGATGGCGTCGTCTCCGCCGCTTTTCTCGTGGCGTGGCGGCGCTTCGGTGACCGACCGGACGACGCCCGGCCCTGGCTGTTCGGCATCGCCCGCAACATCCTGGCCAACCAGGCCCGGTCGCGGCTGCGTCGCGGTGCGGTCGACGTCCGGATGGTGGGTGACCACAGTACCACCGAGGCCGACCGGGCGCCGGGTGTCGACGCGCGCATCGACCTGGTCCGGGCGTGGTGGGCGCTGAGCGCGGCCGACCGCGAGGTGCTCGCGCTGGTCGCCTTCGACGGGCTCACCGACGTGCAGGCGGCGGCCGTGCTGGGCTGCCACCGGGCCACCTTCCGGATGCGGCTCAACCGGGCCCGGCGCCGGCTGCGCGCCGGGCTGGAGCCGGCCACCGACCTTTCCTCCCCTGTCGAAACCTGGAGCAGAACATGAACGAACTCGACCGCTTGTCGACCCTCGACCCGATGCGCGACTTCGAACCCACCGCCGAGCGCCGGGCGCGGGCCACGGCCGGCCTCGACGACCTGCTGCGCGAATCGGCGCCGGCCACGGGTCGACGGCCCGGAACTCGATGGCTGGGCGCACTGGGGCGAGAGCCCATGGAGGAAGCCCCGCGACGGGGAGCCCCGCGACGGGGAGCCCCGCGACGGGGAGCCCCGCGACGGGGAGCCCCGGGAAAGGGTGTCCTGGGACCGGGGGCCCGTCGGTCCGGGGCGCGGCGGCTGATGTTCGGTGGCGTCGCCGTGGCGGCGGCCGCGGCTGTCGCGGTAGCGGCCGTGCAGCTCGTTCCGAACGGAAACGGCAACCGGGCGTACGCCTCGTGGACCGCCACCCCGAAGGCCGTGGCCGTCGCCGACGTTCTTCCACAGGCGAAGCAGTGCGCGACTGGCTGGGGAGCGGACTGGGAGACCCCGCCCACCGCCGCCGACATCGTGCTGGCCGAGCGCCGCGGCGACGCCACCCTGGTGCTCGTCAAAATGGACAGCACCGCGCTGACCAGCTGTTTTGTTCTCGATCCGGCGGAGGGTGCGGCCGGCGCCGACCTGCTCGACACGGCGTCCCCGGCGCCCGCCGCTGGACGGGTGCGGACCGTGTCGATGGGCGCCGTGGAAGGCAGCGAGGGCTGGTACTCCAGCGTGATCGGCCGGGCCGGCGCCGGCGTCGAGAAGGTCGAGATCGAGCTGCCCGACGGCACCGAGGTTCGGGCCAGCCTGCGCGACGGCTGGTGGGCGGCGTGGTGGCCGGGTCACGAGGGTGGCGAGGCCGACGGCGTGCGCATCGTCGTGCACGCTGACGGCAAGTCCCGCGACTACCGGCCGTCTCAGCTCCACGGTTGACCCGCAGCGCCGACGCAAAGCAAAGCCGACGTGAAGTGGAGCGGCGACGAGGCGGAGCCGGTCAGGTCAGTAGCTCGAGCAGGGTGCGGGCGCCGAAGCCGGTGGCGCCGTCGGCCGAGGCGTCGCCCGACCAGGCCGGGCCGGTCATGTCGCAGTGGACCCAGGGGACCGTGCGGGGGACGAACTCGCCCAGGAACAACGCGGCCGTGATGGCCCGGCCCGAGTCGTGCAGGGGATGGTTCCGTACGCCGGACGGGGTCTTGACCTGGTCGAGGTAGCGCTCGTCGTAGGGCAGGCGCCACAGCGGCTCGCCGGCGCGGGCCCCCGCTGACAGGAAGCGGGCGGCCGCGTCGTCGTCGCGGGCCAGGACGGCGGCGATCTCGGGGCCCAGCGCGATCTCGGCCTGGTAGGTCAGCGTGGCCAGGTCGACCAGCAGGCGCGGGCCGGCGTCGGCGGCCAGGGCCAGGGCGTCGGCCAGGATCACCCGGCCCTCGAAGTCGGTGTCGAGGATCTGGATCTCGGTGCCGTTCCACGCGGTGACCACGTCGCCGGGCCGGGCGGCGCCGGGACCGGGCATGTTCTCGGCGAACGGCAGCACCGCCCGCACGGGCACGGCACAACCCGCTCGGCGCAGGCCCGCCATCACCGCCAGCACGGTGACCGCCCCCGCGACATCCATCCGCATGCTCTGCATGGCCGCGGGCGACTTGAGCGACAAGCCGCCGCTGTCGAACGTGACCCCCTTCCCGACCAGTGCGACCTCCGGGCCACCAGTCTCCGGCAAGTGGTCCAACGTAACCAGGTACGGCCCATCCCAGGATCCGCCGCCGATCGCCGCCAGCCCGCCGAAGCCCTGCGACCGCACCTCGTCGGGGCCGAGCACGGTGCAGGTCAGGCCCGCGTTCTCGGCGATCCGGGCCGCCCACCCGGCGGCGGCGCTCGGCGTGAGCAGGTTGGCCGGCGCGCTGACCAGCAGCCGGGCCAGGCGCGCGACGTCGGCCGCCAGTTGACCGCGCAGCGCGTCCGGGAGTTGTGCCTCGTCGACGAGCAGAGTGGTCTCCGCCGGGGCTCCGGTGATCAGGCCGTCGACGACCGGTCCGGTCAGGCCGGGCGGGGCCGACACCGCGACAGTGTCGCCGGAGCGCAGGCGGGCGCCGGCGGCGATGGCGGCCCGCCGGGCTGTCTCCGCGGTCGGGACCTCGCCCAGCGCCACCAGAAGCGTGTCGCCCCGCACGTGCGGCGCCCAGCCGCCAGTGGGAACGGAGGGCACGAATGCGATGCCACGGTCCGCCTTTCCGGCATCGACGGTCACCGGTCCGATGCCGGTCACGACGGCGTCGGCCGCCGCGGCGATCTCGGCCGCCCGGTCCCGCTTGTCGGTGCTGGTCACGACGCCTCCCAGGGGGTCACCGGTATCGGCGCATCCTCCCCGGGGCGCCCGGGCGCCGATCGTGCGCGCCGCACGCGTGGGCACCCCGGCGCTATGCCGGGCGCACACTCCGGGCGTACCACCGCCCCCTAACTTGCGCTTACCTGACCGGCCTGGACGCGAGGGAGATCACATGGGGCGGTATCGAGTCGCGATGGACATCGGGGGCACGTTCACCGATGTCGTGACGTACGACCAGCAGAGCGGGGCGTTCGCGGCGACCAAGGCCTCGACCACGCCCGGTGACCTCAGCCAGGGCGTGCTGGCCGGCCTGGACGCGGTGGTCGACGAGCCGGCCGGCATCGACTTCCTCGTGCACGGCACCACGCAGGGCCTCAACGCCTTCCTCGAACGGCGCGGCGTGCCCGTGCTGCTGCTCGGCACGGCCGGGCTCGAGGACACGTACCACATCGCCCGTGGCCCCCGGGCCCGTCTGTACGACCTGCACTACCGCAAGCCGACGCCGCTGGTGCCGCGCCGGGACGTGCTGGGCATCGGCGGCCGCATCGCCGCCGACGGCTCCGAGCTGACGCCGCTCGACGAGGACGCCGTCCGGGCCGCCGCTCAGACGGCTCGTTCTCAGCAAAAACGAGCGATCGCCGTGGCCTTCCTGTTCAGCTACAAGAACCCGGCGCACGAGCTGCGGGCCCGCGAGATCCTGCACGAGGAGCTGGGCGACGACATCACGGTGTCGGTCTCGCACGAGGCGGCCAAGGAATGGCGCGAGTACGAGCGGACCTCGTCGGCCGTGGTCGAGGCGTACACCGGTCCGATCGTACGGAATTATCTTCTCGATCTTGAAGGCCGTCTCGACGAGCGCGGGTTGCGGGTGCCGTTGCACGTCATGCAGTCGTCCGGCGGCATCCTGACCGCGGAGTCGGCCCGCCGCCGCCCGCTGCAGACGCTGCTGTCGGGCCCGGTCGGTGGCGCGATCGCGAGCGCCGAGCTCTCCCGGCAGACCGGCCGCCCGCACCTGATCGGCATCGACATGGGCGGCACCAGCTTCGACGTGTCGCTGATCGTTGACGGCGAGCCCGACGTGTCGGCCGAGGCCCAGCTCGAGGGCCTGCCGATGCTGATGAGCGTGGTCAACATCCACACCGTCGGGGCCGGCGGCGGCTCGGTGGCCTGGGCCGAGGCGGGCGGCCTGAGGGTGGGTCCGCGCAGCGCGGGCGCCCGCCCCGGGCCGGCCTGCTACGGCCGCGGCGGCACCGAACCGACCGTGACCGACGCCAACCTGGTGCTGGGCCGGATCGACCCCGAGGGTTTCGCGGGCGGTCAGATGACGCTCGACCCGAAGCCGGCCGAGACCGCAGTCGACGGGCTGGCCGAGGTGTTCGGCATGACCACCACGTCGATGGCCGAGGGCATCTGCGACGTGGCCAACTCCAAGATGGCCCAGGCCATTCGTACGATCACCGTCTCCCGCGGCATCGAGCCGCGCGACTCGGCGCTGGTCGCCTTCGGCGGCGCGGGGCCGATGCACGCGGTGTTCCTGGCCCGCGAGCTGGGCATTGCCGAGACGGTGGTGCCACGGTTCCCGGGCGCGTTCTCGGCCTGGGGCATGCTGCAGACGCAGATCCGGCAGGACTACACCGAGCCGTACTTCTTCCTCGACGCCGACCTCGACCCCGCGGACATGGCGGCCACGCTGGCCCGGCTCGAGAAGGACGGCCTGGACGGGCTCGACCACGAGGGTGTGGCCGGGGACGCGCGCCACGCGAGTCACGCGGTCGACATCCGGTACGCGGCCCAGGAGTACACGCTGACCGTGCCGCTGACCGGCGCCGACGAGCCGTTGGGGGAGACGTTCCGGGCCGACGTGGCGCAGCGCTTCGCCGACCTGCACAAGGGCCGGTACGGGCACGCCAACCTGGGCGCGCCGATCGAGTTCGTGGCCTTGCGCACGGCGGCCTTCGGCGACCTGGGACGGCCGGAACCGCAGAAATGGCCTGCGGCCGAGAAGCCCGATTTCCCGTACGAAATTCGGTCGGTGGTCTTCGACGGCCAGGCTCAGGACACGGTGGTGGCCCGGCGCGACGACCTGTTCGTGGGGCACACGTTCGACGGGCCGGCCGTGGTCGTCGAGGACACCGCGACCACGGTCGTGCCGCCCGGCTACGCGGTGAGCGTCGACGACATCGGCTCGCTGATCATCTCTCGGAAGGACGGCCAGTGACCATCGATCCGGTAAGCATCGACCCGGTCAGCATCGACCCGGTCAGCATCGACCCGGTCAGCATCGACCCGGTCAGTATCGACCCGGTCAGCATCGATCCGGTGACCGTCGAGATCATCCGCAACGCGCTCAATGCCGCCGCGGACGACATGAACGCCACGCTGATCCGCTCGGCCTACACCCCGATCATCTACGAGTGCGGCGACTGCGTGGTCGCCCTGCTCGACGCCAACCACCAGGTGCTGGGCCAGTCGGCCGGCCTGCCGATCTTCCTCGGCAACCTGGAGACGTGCACGCTGGCCACCGAGGAGCGCTTCGGCCGCGAGGTGTGGCAGCCGGGTGATGTGTGGATCCTCAACGACAGCTACCTGGGCGGCACGCACCTCAACGACGTGACCATCTTCGGCCCGGTCTTCGTGGACGAGACGCTGGTCGGGTTCACCGCCTCGCGGGCCCACTGGATCGACGTCGGCTCGAAAGACCCGGGCGGCTCGATGGACTCGGTCAACATCTTCCAGGAGGGCCTGCGTCTCGGCCCGCAGAAGCTGGTCTCGGGCGGCGTCGAGGAGCGCTCGGTCACCGACACGATCGCCACCAACGTGCGGTTCCCCTACCCGACCACGGGCGACATGCACGCCATGATGGCCTGCATCCAGATGGGGGAGCGACGGCTGCAAGAGATCGTACGGCGGTTCGGGCTGTCCACTCTGGAGGCCGCCCGCGACGAGATCTTCCACCAGACCGAGTTGCTCGAGCGGGCGGTCATCGCGAAGATCCCGGACGGCGTCTACAGCGCCGAGGGCGTGCTCGACAACGACGGCGTCGACCTCGACACCCCGGTCCCGATCCGGCTGCGCATCACCGTGTCCGGCGAGGAGATCGACTTCGACGTGACCGAGTCGGCCGACCAGACCGTGGGCCCGGTCAACTGCGGCGTCTCGCAGGCCGTGTCGGCCCTCCGGGTCGGCTACAAGCTGCTGGTCAGCCCCGACCTGCCGGGCAACGGCGGCTCCTTCCGGTCGATGACGACCCAGGTCCGCGAGGGCTCGGTGCTCGGCGCGAGGTCGCCCGCGGCCTGCCAGTGGTACTTCTCGCACCTCGGCCTGCTGATCGACATGGTGGCCCGGGCGCTCGCCCCCGCCCTGCCCGACCAGGTGGCCGGGGCCAGCCACGGCGACTCGATGATCATCCTGTCGGCCGGGGTCGACCCGCGGGTCCAGCGCGAGTTCGTCAGCCTCGAGGCCACCGTCGGCGGCTGGGGCGGCTGGAACGGCTCGGACGGCGAGAGCGCGCTGATCAACAACGTCAACGGCTCGCTCAAGGACATCCCGGTCGAGGTGTACGAGACCCGCTATCCTTGGCGCATCAACGAATACCGGATCCGCCCCGACTCCGGCGGCTCGGGCAAATGGCGCGGTGGCAACGGCGTCGTCCGCGAGTACGAGGCCCAGACCGACCTGACCGTGTCGCTGTGGTTCGAGCGGTCGCGGCAGCCGGCCTGGGGTCTGTTCGGCGGCGAGGACGCGGTCGGTCCCGAGGTCGTCATCAACCCGGGCCGCGACGACGAACGCCGCATCCTGAAGATCAACGGCATGCCGCTCAGGAAGGGCGACGTGGTGCGCTGCGCGACCGGCGGCGGTGGCGGCTACGGCGACCCGACCGAACGCGCCGCCGACGACGTGCGGGCCGACGTGCTCGACCACAACATCACCGCCGACGCGGCCCGCAACCGCTACGGCATCGGCGCCTGAGAGTGAGATGCCCCGGCCCGGCACGCCGGGCCGGGGCATGACTTTCAATTGACGCCTGTCTAAACATCTCCCATACTCCCTGTGCCACATGACTGTGATCACGGGGAGGCATTTCGTGCGGCGTCAATTCGTGCTGCGCACCGGGCTGGTTCTGGCCCTGACCGCGCTGACATTCACCCACCCGGCCGCGGCTGCGGCCGACGAGCCGGCACAGACGCTCGTCGCCTCGGCGCAGGCGACAATCGGCGGGTATCCCGTGTGGGCCCACTTCAACAACCCACACGCGAACAACGACCGCGACAACACCATCCACCTCGAACTCGAGCGGTTGATCGACGCCGCGCCCGAGAACTCGACGATCCGGGGCACGATCCACTCGATCAGCATCCCCTCGGTGGGCCAGGCCCTGAAGCGGGCCCAGGACCGCCGGGTCAGGGTGATGGTCGTGGTCGACGGCAAGAACACCGACCTGACCAACGGCGGCGTCGCGGCGATCAAGCAGCTGACCGAGCACAAGTTCTGTTCGCGCAGCAGCGGCGGGCGGGCGTGCATCAGCTCCAGCGGCGACGGCGACATGCACACCAAGATGTTCACCTTCACCGCCACGAAGGACCCCAACGGCACCGACCGGACCAACGTCTCGTGGTTCGGCTCGGCCAACCTCACGTACGCGACCGGGCCCGACTCGTTCAACAACACCGTGACTGTGTACGGCGACGCGGCGCTGATGAACGGGCTGAACGCGAACTTCGCCGACATGTGGAACCAGCGGCAGGTCTCCGGGAACGACTACTACGACGCCGCTTCGGGCCGGGGTTACTACCAGGCCACCGCCGCTGACGCGTACGCCTCACCGGAGGCGGCCGGGCAGACCGACACGATCGTCACCCGGCTCAACGACGCCACGCCGGACGCGAACTGCCGGCTGCGCATCGGGATGTCCTTCGTCACCGCGGGCCGTCCGGGCATCACCAACCTGGTCAAGCGGTTCAAGGCGGCCGGCTGTCAGATCTGGGTCGTCGTCGGCACCACCAGCACCGGCGACATCAACATGACCCGCAGCGTCTACGACGACCTGCTCGGGGCCGGGGTGAAGATCCGCAGCATGGACAAGGTCCACGACAAGTTCTTCGCCCTCTACGCGAAGTTCGGCTCGGCCTACCAGTACCGGGTCTACACCGGCTCGCAGAACTGGAGCCAGGACGCGCTGAGCGAGAACGACGAGATCTTCGTGAAGATGGGCCCGGAGTCGGGCACGACGCATCCGCTGTACAACGGCTTCTACAACCACTTCAACGACGCCTACAACAACGGCGTCACCTGCACGACCTCGAACTTCCCCTGCAAGTAGGACCCGTCGGCGGGGCCGTGCCCGGTCACGGACACGGCCCCGCCGCTCAGGTGATCCTGATGCTCGAAATCTTGTGGTACCAATTGATGTCGGCGAGATTCAATTCGTGTTCGTAGAGTCCGAGCGGAATGGTGAGACTGCCTCCGCCCGACTGGCAGTCGATCCAGTTGTAGATGGTGAGTGTCCGTCGCCGGCTCGAATTTTCGTGGAAGCTGGCCGAGGTGTCATAGACAGTTCCGCCGGTGGTGTACGTGCTGTTGGTGAGCGTCCAGCAGTTTCCGGTCGGATAGGTGTCGGCATTGACCTGCCACCGGCCACCGTCGTGGTTGATCCATTTATAGAGGCAGAAGAAACTGCGCGGGCAGTCGTAGAGAGCGGCCTGAGCCGGGGCCGCCCCGACCACTGTGCCGAGCATGGCCACCGCGCCGACGGCTACGGCCGCGAAGACGCGTCTGAGGCTGAGCATCATTTTCTCTCCTCAGCTCACGCTCGTTCGAATCGGATGCTCCGGAACGCGTGGTAGTACCCGACGTCGTTCAAGTTGGCGATCTGCCGGTAGGAGCCCGTCCGGAAGGCCGTCTCGGGCCGGTTGCTGCTGCTGGCCCCCGTGCAGTTCTGGCCCGTGTAGAGCGAGATGTTGATCGGGCGGTCGCCGAGGTTGGTGTTGTTGATGACGCTGGCCGACGTCTGGTCGACGTTGTACCCGTCTGTGTACGTGCTGTTGCTCAGGTTCCAGCACCTGTCCCAGTTGGTGCCGTTGTTCGGGATCTGCCAGCGGCCGGCTTCCCAGTTGATCCAGCGGTACAGGCAGAAGTAATTGTTCGGGCAGGCGGTCACAGCCTGGGCCGGAGTGGCGCCGACGACCGAGCCGAGCATTACCACGGCACCGGCGGCAAGGATGCTGAACATTCGCTTAAATCGATGTGGCATTGCGCCCCCGCAATTCGATTGGCGATACAAGATCAGGGATCCCGCGATCACGCTAATCGATCGACGGCGAAGGGCAACGCCTCCGGATCGGCCCGAGGAAAAGGCATATCCGGCGATCTCGGTGTTATTCCGCCGGGTGGCCGAAGGCGCGCAGCGACACCGGCTGCCAGTCGCGCCAGGTCTTCAGCCGGTCCTCGTAGATGGCTTCGACCTCGGGGAACACGTCGCCCAGGATCAGGCGGCGCGGCGGGTTCTCGGCGTCGACCAGGGCCAGGATCGCGGGCACGGTGGCCGCCGGGTCGCCGATGCGGAACTCGGGGGATTTTGTCGCGCGAGTGGCGTCGTACGCGGGAAGCTCTTGACTGGTCCTGAGGCCGCGCGAGGCGAAATCGGTGGCGAACGGGCCGGGCTCGACGCACGTGACGTGGATGCCGAAGTCCTCGACCTCTCCGGCGAGCGCCTCGGTCAGACCCTCGACCGCCCACTTCGAGGCGTGGTAGGCGCCGAAGCCGGGGTACGCGCGGACGCCGCCCTCGCTGGTCACCTGCAGCAGGTGGCCGCCGCCCTGACGGCGCAGCACCGGCAGGACGGCCTGGGTGACCCAGACGGCGCCGAAGAAGTTCGTCTCGAGCTGCTGGCGCAGTTCGCGTTCGGTCACCTCCTCGACCATGCCGACGTGGCCGTAGCCGGCGTTGTTGAGCACGATGTCGAGGCGCCCGAAGCGTTGCCCGGCCCGCTCGACGGCTTCGAGGACGGCCTCGCGGTCGGTGACGTCGAGTTCGAGCGGCAGGACGGTGTCGGGGAAACGCTCGGCCAGGTCGTCCAGCGTCTCGGTATTGCGCGCGGTGGCCACGACGCGGTCGCCGCGTTCCAGGGCGGCCTCGGCCCACAGGCGGCCGAAGCCGCTCGACGTACCGGTAATGAACCAGGTTTTGCTCATGGGGTCGAGTCTGGTCACGATCCGGGTATGCCACCAGCGAATGATCGTCAACTCAGGTATTCCTGGATGGCATGGACGTTCATCCGCAACTGCTGCGCGCGCTGCGGGCCGTGCTCGAGACCGGCTCGCTGACCGCCGCGTCCGAGCGCCTCGGCTTCACGCAGTCCGCCCTGTCGAAGCAGATCGCCTCGCTCGAGACCGCCGCCGGTGTGCAGCTGCTGCGCCGCGGCCCGCGTGGGGTCGAGCCGACCGAGGCCGGGCACCGGCTGGCGGCGCGGGCGGCGTCGATCCTCGACCAGTACGACGCCGCGCAGCGCGAGCTCGACGACCTGGCGACGCCGGTCGGCGGGCGGGTCGCGCTCGGCGGCTTCCCGACCACGGCCATGCGGCTCGTGCCCCGGACGATCGCCCGCGTCCGCGCCGAGCACCCCTCGGTCGAGGTCGACTTCCTCGAGTCGTCGACGCCCGTGCAGATCCGGCGGTTGCGGGCCGGGCGCCTCGACCTCGCGCTGCTGTCGTCGGGGGAGGGGCTGCCGGGCTGGGACCTGACCGGCATCGAGGTGGAGCGGCTGCCCTCCGGCCCGCTGCTGCTCGCTGTCGGGCGGCGGCACCGGCTGGCCCGGGCCGAGCGGGTCGCGGTGGCCGACCTGGCCGATGAGGACTGGATCGCCGGGCGCGGCGCCCGCGGTGAGCCGCAGTTCGGCGCCTGGCCCACGCTGTCGCGGCCGCGGGTGGTGGCCGAATTGGGCGACTGGTCGACCCGGCTCGGCTTCGTCGCGGCCGGGATCGGTGTGACCACCGTGCCCGGTCTGGCCGCCGGCGCGCTGCCCGAGGGAGTCTTCTGCGTAGAGGTCGACGATCCCCAGTGGACGGGCCGTGAGCTGCTGCTGGCCTGGATCGGCGCACTCGCCGGGCCGGCCGCGGCGGTCCGGGCGGGCCTGCGGAAGGAGGCTAGTAATCGATAAACTTCGATTTCATGAGAACTATGCTCACGGCGGTTTCCGCCACTGTCCTGCTCCTCACGACGGGGAGCGCCGCCTCTGCGCGGGAGGCCGCGGCCCCCTGCGCCGGTCAGATCCACCCGAACCCCGGCTTCGAGCGCGGCACCACCGGCTGGACCGCTGGTCCCCGCATCGTCGTCCTCGGCGACGCGCACCAGGGACGCGCGTACGCCGCCCTGGCCGGCCTGGACGTCACCCGCACCGACCTGCTGCGCACCAGCGTCACCGTGCCGGCCAACTGCAATCTCACAGTCAAGTTCTGGGTACGCACGACGACCACCGAAACCAGCCGGGGCGACTACATGAACGTCAGCTTCGCCGTGACCGGTGTGCCGCCGAAGACGTACTTCTCGCTGTCGTCCGACGGCTCGCCGGACTGGTACCAGTACAGCGGCTCGACCGGAACCGCCGCCACCGAACGTACGGCGACCGTGGTCTTCGCGGCCAGCGAGACGGCCGGCAACGGCGTGACCGCGTTCGACGTCGACGACGTCCGGTTCACGCTGAGCTGAGCCCGCCCCGCGAACACTTTCCGCGCGGGTGGCGAAGTACTGGTGTGATGCGACCTGAGCGAGCAAGGACATGGCGGTGACGATGCGACCAGGCACGAGACCGGGCCTGGTCGCCGACACCGACCTGATGGACCAGGCGAGACGGACGCCCGAACGGTTCGCCGAGATCTTCGATCGCCACTATCGCGACATCTACGCGTACCTGGCCAAGCGGCTCGGCCCTGAACTGGCCGAGGACGTGGCCTCCGAGACCTTCCTGACCGCCTTCGACCGGCGGCACAGCTTCGACCCGGCCCGCGGCGAGGTGCGGCCCTGGCTGTACGGGATCGCCTCGAACCTGGCCGCCCGGCACGTCCGGGCCGAGACCCGGCACTACAAGGCGCTGGCCGAGGCCGGGGGACAGCACCCGGACGACCAGCACGGCCAGGTCGACGCGGTCGCGGGGCGGGTCGACGCGGCCGCGGTGCGGGGCCCGCTGGCCGCGGCGCTGCGCCGGCTGCCCGAACCCGTACGGGCCGTTCTGCTGCTCGTGGCCTGGGCCGGGCTGAGCCAGCCGGAGGCCGCGGCGGCGCTGGGAATCCCGGCCGGCACCGCGCGGTCGCGGCTGCACCGGGCCCGACAGGAAATGCGACAGGCGCTGGGCATCGAGAACGAGGGGGACGAGTGATGGACGCGATCGACACACTTCGGGAGAGCTTCGAGCCCGGCCCGGTTCCGTCGGCGGAAGCCCAGCAGCGGGCTCGGGCCGCGCTGCTGAGCCGGATCGACGCCGCCGATCGGCCCGCTGTGGTGCGCCGCCGGCCGTGGCGACTGGCGCTGCCGGTCGGGCTGAGCATGGCCACAGCGGCGGCCGTGGTCGCCGCCTTCGCGGTCGACGGCCTCAACGGGACGGAGGTCGTGCCGGTGGACAGCGCTCCCGCGGTGGCCGCCCCGCCGTTCCTGAAGCCGGTCAGCGCCCAGCAGTACCTCGAGAACGCGGCCTGGACGGCCGAGCGGAAGCAGTGGACCGACCCGGCGCCCACCCAGTTCATGTACGTCGAGACCCGGGAACTGCGCAACCCGAAGACGATCGAGAACCGCCGGCCCAACGGCGCCCTGGTCCCCGGCCAGGCCAAGTACCGCACGATCCAGCAGTGGGACCGGGTGGACGGCCAGGTCACGGCGTCGATCCGGGACGGCCGGCTGGTCGTCAAGGAGATGGGCCAGGGCAACGAGTTCTGGGGCCGGCTCGCCTGGTCGCAGATCGCCGAGCTGACCACTCCTGAGGCGGTGGCGGCCTATGTCAAGAAGCCCGACGGGCCACTGTTCGTGGACGTCGACGCGATGGCCGGGCAGTACGTGCTGCCACCGGCCGTCCAGGCCGCAGTCTTCCGCTACCTCGCGCAGCAGCCCGGCATGAAGGTGAACACGGACGCCCGCAACCTCGACGGCCGTCCGGCGATCGGGCTCGGCCGCGTCGTCGAGGGCTACCTGTCCCAGGAACTGCTGTTCGACAAGCAGACGTACGCCCTGATCGGCGACCGCCTGATCGCCGTCGCCGACCACACGAACCGCGCCGACGACGGCACCACGCACACCAAGAAGGGCGACCTCTTCCGCCAGGTGATGTACCGCAAAATCCTCATCGTCGACAAACCGGGCGCCACCTCCTGACCGACCGGCCGAGTACCCCCCGCCCGGCTTTGGGTGGGGGGGTACTACATCTTCGGTTGGCCGATCGCTTCCCGCAGTTCGGCCACGACTCGTTCCGGTTCGCTGAGGCAGCGCCAGGCCGGCACTCGCCTCACCTCTGTGGCCGCGGACGCAGCGATGATGTCGAGGCGGCTCAGGATTCGGCGCAGGGGCCGCCCGTCCGGGTCGCCCTCAGGGTCGTCTACGAGCACCGCGAGTCTCTTGTCACCGAGGCCGAGCGTTAGATCGACCTGATAGCCAGGGAGCGGGGTGCCCCACTGCACGGTTAGCCCGGCGTCTCGCAGCCCGGTGATCAGCCGGTCGACCGGTCGTGGCCCGGCATCTGTGCTGCCGGCCGTCGGCGCTGACGGTGCGGCGAAGCCGGCCAGAAGTCCGCGTTGCCCGGACCACCACGAACGATCGCCGACGATGACCAGCTGGGACTTCGCCCGGGTGATCGCGACGTTCCAGAGGTTGGTCTGGTTGACGAGCCATCCTCGGGTGCGGTCACTGACACCCTGGGCACCGACCGGCGACACGACCATGATGTCTTTCTCGCTGCCCTGAAACTTGTGGATGGTCGCGCACAGAAGGTCACCGCCGATTCCGGCCCGCTTGAGGGCGTCGTCGAGCGTCCGCTGATGCTCAGCGAGCGGTGTCACCACACCGATGGAGATTTCGGGATGGTCGGCGCGGAGACGCTGTACCTCGGCGACCACGGCCCTGACCTCGTCGATGTTACGGCCGGACCCGGTGGCGCCGCGGGTGAAGCGGCCCGGAACGTCCACCCAATGGACGGCGGGCTCGGCCCGGACGGCCAGCCGGGCGGGGTCAGTGAGGACGGTCAGCCGGTTCTGGTAGACGACCCGGTTGGGGGATTCGATGATCTCCGGGTGGCACCGGTAGTGCTCGTCCAGCAGGATCGCACTTCCGGCCGCAGTGGCGAACGCCTCATACGCGGAGTGGTTGCGGTACGTGAGCCGGCGACTGGCCAGCCATTCGTACCCTAGGCCGTTCCGGGCCTGTTCACCCCGGTCGTCCGCCTCGGACAGCTCGATCACAGGGGCGAGTTGCCGCGGATCACCGATGATCAGGGCACGCTTCGCCCGGTAGAGCATCGGCAGGATGTCGGCGACACTGCATTGGGCCGCCTCGTCGATGATGACCAGGTCGAACAGCCCCGCCCGGGGGCGCAGCCGGCGGGCCGACATCGCCGTCGTCGCCCAGCCGGGAAGAGCGGCGAGGATCTCGGGCATGTAGTACCAGCTTCGGCCGTCCGGCTTGGCCATCTCATCGGATCGGTTGCGCAGCAGGGTCGCGTTGCCGACCACGCGCGCGGTGACCTGGGCTCGCAGCAGTAGTTTGCTCTGTTCGGGCCGAGTGCTCTCCTGGAGTACGCGAAGTTGGTTCCAGACCTCCTCGGCGGTGCCCGGCCGGGACCGGAGTTCCCGCAGTCGTTCGCGCCAGCATTGCTCGACGACTGCGCGCTCGCCAAGAGTCGTGATCGCCTCCCGGTCGAAAACCCCGCTGGACCGGAGCCGCCGGCGGTACCACCACCCGAACCACCGGCTGGTCAGAGCTCGGTCGGTGTGGTCGACCAGTTGGGCCAACCGGGAGTCGTCGGTGTCGGCAAGGGCGAGATCCCTGACCGCGGCCAGGTCGGCGAGATCGCGTTCCAGCCGGCGGCGGTGATCGAGGGCGTCCCGCAGGTCGTCGATCCGCTGCCCGGTGAGTCGCAACTCCTGGAGCGGTCCGTGCGAGTCCGGCACCGGCGCCGGCCAAGCCTGCGTCACGTCGGTGAGGTACTGCGGCTCCTGCTGCCGGTACTCCTTGTTCCCGGTCCGCAGCACCAATCCGGGGCCGAGCATGGCGGTGACCCGCTCGACAACCTCGTTCACAGCACGGTTGTTGGTCGAGCCGATCAGCACGCTCTGCCCGGCCGCGGTGGCGGTGGCCAGCAACGCGGTCACCAACTGGCTCTTGCCGGTGCCGGGTGGCCCTTGGGCGACGGTCAGCCGGCGGCTCATCGCGGCCCGGATGATTCGTTCCTGGGTCTCGTTGACCGAGCTCAGCGCCGCGGTCAAGACGGCCGGGTCAGGCTCGTCCGGTTCTGCCCCAGTTTCACCGGACAGGGCGCCGAGAGCGGTCGACGGGATCTTCCCCGCATCCCTGGTGATGTCGCGCAGATCCTCGATCAGCTGCCGCTCCGGAGAGTCGGCACTGCCTGCTGCGAACAGCATCCCAGCGTTCTGCACCCGGTTGATCGGACCTCGGCCGACCGTTCCGGCCAAGTTGCCCGGATCGAGAGGGGACACCGGCTTCAGCGCGAACGTGGTGGCGACCAGAGTGGCAGCCGAAGCAAGCGACCCGCGATCACCGGGGACGAGCAGTTCGGACACCGCCTGCCGGAGTTCGTCCGCCTCGACCGCCGACAGGTCGAAATGGTCGATCAGGGCGGGACTGGGCTGGGGCGGCGCCGGATGCACCGAACCTTCAATTCCCACGGTCAAGTCGGATACCAGCAGCGGAGCCAGACGGACCTGCTGTTTGGTGCCCTTCTGATACAGGGCCACCACCGGGTAGCCGTACTGCAACGAACGGCCACCCTCATCAGCGACCTTGACCAGCCGCTGACCCCGATCTTTCAGTGGGATAGGTTCGATGGCCGAGAAGACGACCTCCGAGCCGGCGGGTGCGACGACGTACGCCTCCCGGTCGTCCAGGTTCACGAAGTACTGCAGGACGGCGGAACGTTGCCGGCAATCGGCGTAGTAGTTGAGCAACCGTCGCCATCGGTCGCTGTCGAACGGAGCGTCGGCCGGCTCCGCCGTTTCCGTTCCCCTTGGCCGCTCCGGCCGTGCGGCCTGCCCGCCCACCAGCAGGATCGGGTCGGTGACACCCTCACTCGACTCGACCGGCTTCTCCTCCTGGCGGCGCGCCAGTTCGCTCCTCGCGTACTGGGAGAGGTCGTTCGCGGTGATCCAGCCATCCTCTGTGCTCGCCTGGGCGGCTCCACGCAGACCGGTGAGTAGGACTTCGGTGAAGACCGACGGCCGGTCCGGCCCCTGCGCCTTCGAGGCCTTCAGGTGGTTGCTCGACTGGAGCATGAACGTGCCCCGCTCACGCTTGAGGCGCCGCGGTTCCTGCCGGACGCCACCGCTGAATCGGTGACGCGCGGTGAACAGGCCCGAGAAACAACAATCCAGCAGGACCAGCTTCTGGCTGGCCTTGGTGTGATTCAACAGGTGGCGCAGGACGCCTTCGACGTCGAACGCGGTGGTGTGCAGGAACTTGGTGTCGGTGTCGACCGTACCGAAGAACAGCGACTGCCGATCGTCGTGCTGAATGCCGTGGCCGGAGTAGTACAAGAGGGCCAGATCGCCGGTGCGGCGGGAGCCGTAGAACTCCTCGACGACCCGCTTCATCTCGGTGGCAGACAGATCCAGGCGAGCTTCGACGCTGTCGAAATTGCCGTCGGTGTCCAGCACGGTTCGCAACTGCTCGACGTCTTGGCGGACGCCGGGCAGCGCGGTCAGTTTCGGATCGGCGTGGTAGATGGCGGTGCCGAGCACCAACGCGTGCCGGCCCATCAGCGCGAGCGTTCGATAGCGTTTCGAACGATGTCGATCATCTCGGAGGTTTGCGCCTTGGTCGGCTGGTCGACAGTGAGTTCGATGTCGCCGACTTTCAGGTGAATCTTGCGACCCCGGTTCCGGCCGAGGAAACCGAGAATCAAGTCGACCAGGGCCTGCGCGTATCCGGGATCGATGCTCGCGACCACGGCCAGCGTGCCTAGGGCAACCTCGCCGACACCCTTGCTGTCCGGGCCAGTAGCGACTTCGGGCCGAAGCACCTCACCGAGATCGCTCAGGTCTGCGGACAGTTCGTCCGTCGCGACCTCCAGCGAGAAATCGTCGTCCTCCGGCAGTGCGGTGAGGGTTACTTCGACGACGACCTCGGACACTCATGCCTCCCGCTGTTCCGCGACGCAAACGCCTCCATAACGCTACGGAAGGTAAGAACGGCGACGGCCGATGTGTCGGATTTCCGACTGGCGTCCGGGTCGGGCGGCTCCGGTTCTGCCGTCGGGCCGGGCGCGGGATATCGCCAGAGAATAGTAGTGTGTGACATACTACTGGCGTGACGACGTCCGGACCGGCTCCCGTGGAACCGCATCGTGATCCGGTGCGACCTGGGGTGACGTTGCCGATCACGGTTGTGGTGGACGGGGTCGCGATGCCGGGGGTGGCCGGGCAGACGGTGGCCGGGGTGTTGATGGGGGCCGGGCGACTGAGTTGGCGCACCACCCGGAACGGGCGGCCGCGTGGTGTCTTCTGTGGCATCGGGGTCTGCCACGACTGCCTGGTCGTCGTGAACGGGCTGGCTGATGTGCGGGCCTGTCAGCGCCGGGCGATCGACGGCGATGAGATCTCGACCGAGGAGCAGGCGTGAGTGTCGAGACGCCCGAGGTGCTGGTGGTGGGGGCGGGGCCGGCCGGGCTCGCTGCCGCTGATGCCGCGCGGAGGGCCGGCGCCCAGGTGGTGCTGCTCGATGCGGCGGGCGACGCGGGTGGGCAGTACTGGCGGCACCTGCCGGCCGAGCGGCCCGCCGCGCGTGAGCGGATCCTGCACCACGGGTGGGGCAAGTTCACAGCCTTGCGCGGGCAGGACGTGCTGACCGACGCGCAGGTCTGGCTGGCCGAGCGGCACGACGACCGGCCGCCCACGCTGCACGTGCTCGTCGGCCCGGCCGACGGGCGGGATCGCGTACGCAAGACGTTCGCGCCGAAGGCCCTGGTGCTCGCGACCGGGGCGTACGAGCGCACCCTGCCTTTCCCGGGCTGGGACCTGCCCGGCGTCTTCACCGCGGGGGCGGCCCAGGCCCTGGCCAAGTCCGAGCGGATCGCCGTCGGGCGCCGCGTGCTCGTCGCCGGGGCCGGCCCGTTCCTGCTGCCCGTTGCTTCGAGCCTGGTCCGTACGGGCGCCGGCGTCGTCGGTGTGCTCGAGGCCAACGGCTGGCCGCGTCTGGCCCGGGGGTGGAGCCGCCGCCCGGCCGAGCTGCTGGCGACCCGGCACAAGGGCGGCGAGCTGGCCGGTTACGTCCGCGATCTGGTCCGCCACCGCATCCCCTACCGGGCGGCCACCGCCGTCGTCGCCGCCCACGGCACCGATCGCGTCGAAGCCGTCACCGTCGCGCGGCTCGACCCGCGCTGGGCCCCCATCGCCGGCACCGATGAACAGATCGAGGTGGACGCCGTCTGCGTCAGCCACGGCTTCGTGCCCCGCGTCGAGCTGGCCGTGTCGGCCGGGTGCGGGCTCGACGCGTACGGCGCGGTGGTGACCGACGACGACGGCCGGACCACCGTCGCTGGGGTGTTCGCGGCCGGCGAGATCACCGGCGTCGGCGGGGCCGACCTGGCCCTGGCCGAGGGCGTCGTGGCCGGGCTGGCTGCGGCCGGCTCGGCGGCTTCCGCCGCCCAGCGCCGCGCGAGGAGCGACAACCAGGCCTTCGCCGCCCGTCTCGAGGCCGCGCACGGCATCCGCCCGGGGTGGACCGGCTGGCTCGGCGACGACACGCTCGTCTGCCGCTGTGAGGAGGTCACGGCCGGCGACCTGCGGGCCGGGGCGGCCGCCACCGAATCGCGCGGCCTGCGGTCGCTCAAGCTCAGCACCCGCGCCGGCCTGGGCGTCTGCCAGGGCCGGGTCTGCGGGCGCACCGTCGAAGAACTGTTGCACCGCCACACCGGCGGCCTGCTCGACCGGGGACGAACCGAGAGCCGCCCCCTCGCGGCGTTCGTCCGGCTCGGCGAGCTGGCGGCCACCGAGCAAGTCGCCGAAGAGAAGGAGCCCCTGTGACCACCGATCTGCGCGGCGTTGTCGTCGCCACCGCCCTGCCGTACAAGGAAGACCCGTCCGCCCCGGCCGGGCTGGCCGTCGACTTCGACAAGTACGCCGAGCACGTCGACTGGCTGATGAGCAACGGCTGCCACGGTGTCGGCCCCAACGGGTCGCTCGGCGAGTACTCGTCGCTGACCGACGAGGAGCGCCGCCGGGTCGTTCAGGTCGCTGTCGAGGCGGTCGGCGGACGCGGGAAGGTGATCGCCGGCGTACACGGACCGGGGTGGCACCAGGCGAAGCACTGGGCGGAAATTGCCGGCGAGGACGGCGCCGACGGGGTGCTCGCGTTGCCGCCGACCATGTACCGGGCCAGCGACAGCCAGGTCGTCGAGCACTACACCCGGATCGCCGAGGCCGGGCTGCCCATCATGATCTACAACAACCCGTTCGACACCAAGGTCGACCTGGTGCCGTCGCTGGTGGCCGAGATCGCGAAGATTCCCCAGGTGGTGGCGATCAAGGAGTTCAGTGGGGACGTGCGCCGGCTGTTCGAGATCCGCGAGAAGTGCGACCTCGACGTGATCGCGGGCGCCGACGACGTACTGTTCGAGCTGATGGTCGACGGTGCGGTGGGCTGGTTCGCCGGGTTCCCGAATGTGTTCCCGGCCGAGTCGCGGCGTCTCTACGACCTCATGCTGGCCGGGCAGGTGGCCGAGGCCCGGCAGCTCTACCAGCACCTGGTGGCCGTGTTCCGCTGGGACTCGCGGACGGAGTTCGTGCAGGCCATCAAGCTGAGCATGGACCTGGTCGGCCGCTACGGGGGCCCGTGCCGCCCGCCGCGCGGCCCGCTCACCCCGGAGCACCGGGCGCTGGTCGAGGCCGAGACCAAGCGGGCCGTCGCCGCCCTGGGGCGCTGACGTGCGCGCCTCGAGGATGTTCACCGCCGTCGACTCGCACACCGAGGGCATGCCGACCCGCGTTGTCACCGCGGGCCTGGGCACCATCCCCGGGGCAACCATGAACGAGCGGCGCCTGCACTTCATCGAGCACCTGGACGACGTACGGCTGCTGCTGATGAACGAGCCCCGCGGGCACTCGGCGATGAGCGGGGCCATCCTGCAGCCGCCGACCCGCCCGGACGCGGACCTCGGCGTCGTCTACATCGAGGTCTCGGGCTGCCTGCCGATGTGCGGGCACGGCACGATCGGGGTCGCCACCGTGCTCGTCGAGACGGGCATGGTGGCGGTCACCGAACCCGTCACCACGATCCGGCTCGACACGCCGGCCGGGCTCGTGGTGGCGACCGTGCAGGTCACGGACGGGCACGCCGACTCGGTGACGCTCGAGAACGTGCCGGCGTACGCGGAACGCCTGGACGCCACGATCGAGGTGCCCGGTCTGGGCGCGGTGCCCTACAGCCTGGCCTTCGGCGGCAACTTCTACGCGATGGTCGACCTCGACGCGGTCGGTCTTCCGTTCGACCGTACGAGGCAACGCGACATCCTCGACGCCGGGCTGGCCATCATGGACGCGATCAACTCCCAGGATCCGCCCAAGCACCCGCTCATCGACGGCGTCGACCACTGCCACCACGTCGAGTTCATCGCGCCCGGCTCCGACGCCCGGTTGTCGCGGCACGCCATGGCCATCCACCCCGGCTGGTTCGACCGTTCGCCGTGCGGCACCGGCACCTCGGCCCGCATGGCCGAGCTGTGGGCGCGGGGCGAACTCGCGATCGGCGACGACTTCGTCAACGAGTCGTTCATCGGCAGCCGTTTCACCGGCCGCCTGATCGGGGAGACCACGGTGGCCGGGCGCGCCGCCGTCGTACCCACCATCACCGGCCGGGCCTGGGTGACCGGGCTCGGGCAGTATCTGCTCGACCCCTCCGACCCGTACCCGACCGGTTTCGCATTCTGAGGTGACTCATGAGTTCTGCGCTTTCCGCCGCTGAGACGGCCGCCCCCGCCCTCGCCACGATGCCGCCGCGGCAACGGGCCGAGGCGCTGGTCGCCGCGGCCGACGCCCTGCTGGCCGCGGCCGACGAGCTGGTGCCGCTGGCCATGGCGGAGACCGGCCTGACCGAGCCGCGCCTGCGCGGCGAGATCAAGCGGACGGCGGTGCAACTCAAGCTTTTCGCCGACGTCGCGGCAGCCGGCGAGTTCCTTGACGTACGCCTGGACGCGGCCGACCCCGACTTCGTGCTCGGCCCGCGGCCCGACCTGCGCCGCTATCTGGTGCCGCTGGGTCCCGTGCTGAACTTCGCGGCCAGCAACTTCCCGTTCGCGTTCTCGGTGGCCGGCGGCGACACGGCGTCGGCCCTGGCCGCGGGCTGCCCGGTCGTGGTCAAGGCCCACCCCGGCCACCCGCGCCTGTCCGACCGCACCGCCGAGGTGCTCAACGCGGTGCTGCCGCCCGGCGCCCTCACCGTGATCCACGGCCAGGAGGAGGGCGTGGCCGCGCTGAAGGACGAGCGGATCGCCGCCGCCGCCTTCACCGGGTCGCTGGCCGGTGGTCAGGCCCTGGCCGCGATCGCCGCCGCCCGGCCGCGGCCCATCCCGTTCTACGGTGAGCTGGGCAGCCTCAACCCGGTCGTGGTCACCGCCGACGCGCTGGCCGAGCGGGGCGCCGCCATCGCCCAGGGCTTCGCGGCCAGCGTCTCCGGCTCGGCCGGGCAGCTCTGCACGAAGCCGGGGCTGTTGTTCGTACCGGCCGAAATCGACGCCGCCGAGGCCTTCGCCGCCGTCGCCCCGCACCCGCTGCTGCACCCCGGCATCGTCGATGGCTACACCCGGCGCCGCCGCGAAATTCTGGGCACCCCCGGCGTGACCGTCACCGTCGAGGGCGCCGTGACCGACGACGGGGTGACGCCCACGCTGGTCGAGACCGACCTGGCCACGCTGCTCAAGCACCGCGACACCCTGCTGCAGGAGGCGTTCGGCCCGCTGTCGATCGTGGTCCGCTACACGCCCGGCGAGTCCTTGGGCGCGGCGCTGACGGATCTGGTCGAGGGTTCGCTGACGGCCGGCGTCCACATCGGCGCGGCCGAGAACTCGCCGTGGCTGCACGAGCTGGTCGGCGCCCTGCAGACGCTGTCGGGCCGGGTGCTGTTCAACGGCTGGCCCACCGGCGTGGCCGTGACCCCGGCCATGCAGCACGGCGGCCCGTTCCCGGCCGCGACCAACCCGACCACGACCTCGGTCGGGACGGCGGCGATCAGCCGGTTCCTGCGGCCGGTCGTCTACCAGGACTGCCCGCCGGCCCTGCTGCCCGAGCCGCTGCGCGACGACAACCCCTGGAACGTTCCGCAGCACCGGTCGGCTGCGGGGGAGTCCGCCGGCTGGGGCTCGCTGGCGGGCTGAGCCGATGCACACGATCGAGATCCGGCCCGAGCCGCCGGCCGCCGGCGACCGGAACACCATCGGCGGACATCCCGTGCTGGCCGACGGCCAGTCGTGGCCCGCCTGCTTCTGCGGCCGCCCGATGGTCTTCTTCTTCCAGGTCGACGTCCCGGCCTTCGGCGGCGACCACCTGCTGGTCTTCCAGTGCCCGGTGCACGACGACCCGGCCTTCGGACCGGCCGAACTGCCCGCCCGTTTCTGGGACGAGGTCGTCGAACCCTACGACGGCCCGTTCTGGCGCATGTTCCTGCGCCCGGCCGGAACCCCGTCACCGGAAGCCGACCCGCATATCGAGCCCCGGCGACTGGTCCTACATCCCGCTGAAGGTCGCGACGCGCCCGGCTTCAAGGTGGGTGGCGATCCGTCCTGGGTGCAGGAGCCCGAGCACTACCGCTGCGCCTGCGGCACGGACATGGTCTTCCTGGGCCAGGTGCCGGAGAACTTCGGCTTCGACATGTGGCCGCCGCGCAACCGGGAGACTGACGACCAGGCGCAGCTCTTCCTGGGCAACGAGCTCTACATCTTCGCGTGCCCGGCCCGCTGCCACCCCGAGGCCCTCTGGCCGGCCCTGCAGAACTGACGGCTACTCCGCCTGCACGACGGTGAAGGGTGGGCGGACGTCCTCGGTGCGGGCGTAGCCGCCCTGGGAGAGGCAGGCGCGGACGGCGTCGATGAACGTGGTGGCCATGAAGCGGTCGACGTCCCAGGTGTCGGGCTCGCCGACGTCCAGGGAGTAGCGCAGCAGCTGGCCCAGTGACGGTGTGCCCGTCCGTGATGCCGACGATGCAGGTCATGAAGCCCCCGGCCAACGAGCAGCGGCCACCGGTGCAAGTCGCACCGGTGGCCGCCGATCATTTTCATTTCAAAAGAGCAGGGTTACGGGTAGGCCACCACGTTGCGCGGGGTGGTGTTGCCGGCCGGGTTGGGGACGGAGCCGCCGGTGTCGTTGACGACGTTGGCGATGGTGCCGACGTCACCCAGCGAGACGGTCAGGATGCTGCGGAGCTGGACGCCGGGCCGGTTCGGCACCTCGAAGGCGCGGTCCACCCGTACGCTCGGGTTGACGTTGAAGTAGGCGTAGGAACCGCCACCCCAGAGCTGGTGGTCGGTGACGTTGTCGGCGACCTTGTAGGCGGCGTACCCGTTGCCGCGGGGCCCGATCCAGGCCGCCTGGTTGGGCACGTCGTACGGCTTCTCGTTCTGGAAGAAGATCGTCTTGCCGCGGTTGCCGTTCCAGATGACCTCGTACTTCTGGTAGTGCTCGACGAACAGACCCGTCGCGAGCACGTCGTCACCGTTCACGATCAGGCCGGTGTCGCCCGGGTTGACCGTCCAGCCGGTGGGCGCGCCGCCGTGGTCGGCCCGCCAGGCCCAGATGTGGTCGATGATCGTGTCGTCGGCGTGCACGGCCAGGGTGGTGGTGGCCTTGCCCTGGACGCTGCTGCCGATGCGGAAGAAGACGTCCTGCAGGCTGATCGGGTTGTTGGCGTGGTCGGTGTGGACACCGGCCCGGCCGACGCTCATCAGGGTCGGGCTGTTGACCGTGCCGGCGTCGAACGTGATGCCGCTGACCTTGACCCCGTCGACGTCGGCGATGTTCAGCGCCTCGTTGCCGTTGGTCGGGATCAGCGTCGGGTAGCCGATGCCGGTCACGACGGTGTTGGCCCGGGTGACCCGGATGGTGTCGTTGAGCTGGTACGTGCCCGGGGTGAAGAACAGGTTCAGGCCCTGGGCCAGCGCCTGGTTGATGCGGGCGGCGCTGTCACCGGGCTTGGCCACGTAGAACTCGCGCATCGGGATCGAGCTGCCCGCGGTGTTGGGCCAGCTGGCGCCGGCCGAGTTGCGCCGCAGGGCGGGCACGAAGACGCGGTAGTTGGCCGAGCTGTCGATGTAGAGGAAGGGCTTCTCCCGGGTGACCGGGGTGGTGCCCAGCGTGGTGTGGGGCGGGTTCGGGAAGGCGTTGGCCGGGGCGCCCTGGACGCCGGAGTAGACCATGTTCCAGACGCCGCCGTCCCAGCGCGCGATCCGGCTGTCGCGGGTGTACCACTGCTGCTGCGAGCCCGACGACACGACGCCGTCGACCACGGAGTCGGCCAGGTAGCCGCCGCTGGAGTAGCCCTGCCCGTTGTCCTGGTTGGACGGGGCCAGGGTCAGGTTGCCCTTGATGTGGACGCGGCGCATCGGGGCGGCCTGCGAGACGGCCCAGCGGTTGGTGCCGCCCTCGGGCACGATGGACAGGTTCTCCATGCTGCGCCAGAAGTTCTGGGTCGCGTTCTTCTCGTCGCCGTAGTTCCAGCCCGAGTCCACGTTGACGGCGCCGTTGATCGTCACGTCGTCGGGGTTCTGGCCGAGGCCGGCGATCGTCGTGTAGAAGCCGACGTTGGCCCAGACCCGGCCGTACGTGCCCGGCTTGAACAGGAACACGTGGCGCTGGGTGCCGAACTGCGCGGTCGGGCTGCGCAGCTGCGCGTTGAACGCCGAGTCGACCGCCGTCTGGATGGTCGACGCCGCGGTGCCCGGCTCGAAGATCCGCACGTTGGGGCCGAAGTCGGGCCGGTCCGAGGTCGGCAGCGACGGGCCGGTCGGGGTCGGCGTGGGCGTCGTCGGGCCGCCGTTGGTGAAGACCTGGAACTCCCAGAGCGAGTAGCCGTACGGCGTGGCCCGGGTCGTGCCGTTCAGCCGCACGTACCGGCCGCTGCCGGAGACGTTGAGCGTCTGGACACCGGCCTGGCCCGCGGTGGTCGGCGTGATGTTGGTCCAGGAGCTGCCGTTGGCCGAGGTCTGGATGGTGAAGGCCGAGGCGTACGCCGCCTCCCAGTTCAGCACGACCTGGCTGATCGTCTGGGTGCTGCCCAGGTCGACCTGCAGCCACTGCGGGTCGGCGAAGGTGCTGGACCAGCGGGTGCCGGCGTTACCGTCGACCGCGGCCGAGGCGGGGAAGGCGGCGCTCTCGACGGACGAGGCGGTGGCCGGCTTGCCCTGCGAGGCGGGGACCTCGGCGGCGCTGGCGTTGGTGGTGACGGCGGCGACGGTGAGGCCGAGAGCGGTGGCGAGCGCCGCGCTCAGCAGGACCGGCCCGCGCCGTCTGCGGGTCTGTGTTGGGGATGTCATGTGCCTGCCTTTTCGGGCGGGTGGCCACACGTCCGTTGGGGACAGACGCGCGGCGGAACGGGGAGGATGACCGAACCGCGCTCCCGAGAGAGCGCTTTCCCGATTGTTACTTCGGCGTTGCCACCCGTCAATGTCTCGGCAACAAAAGACCGTCTGACCTGCCCCTTCGGCCCACGGTAAAAAGAAGGAATTGTTTACGGAAAATTGTTATCCCGAGCATTAAGTCGGGTTTGATGCGTAACCGGGAGGTCTGGTCGGGCCGAATTGACTCCGGCCGGAGCCGCGTTCATGATCGTGGCTCGCTGCTGTTCGAGCAGGTGAGAGAGGGGATGGCTATGGCTGCGAAGTCACCCTGGACCGGCGCCTGGGTCGCCCTGGGGGCGATCGCCGTCGTCAGCGCGTTCGCTGTGGTGCGGGACGCGGGCTGGGAGTTCTGGATCGGGGCGGTGGTCGTATGCGTCATGGGCGGAGTTTTCTCGGCCGTTGCGCAAGTGGCCCGGAACCGTCGGATCGACCGCTCGGTCCGGCAGGCCCGCGAAGCGGACAGCCGCTCATGATTCGGCCGGCGACCCGCCGGCCGAGAGGTGCGGCAGCAGCGTAGGCCGGTCCACGGCGAAGGCGGCCGCGTCGACCCGCGGCGGGCGGTCCAGCATCAGGTCGGCCAGCAACTCGCCGGTCGCGGTGGAGAGCACGATGCCCGCCCCCTCGTGCCCGGTGGCGTGCCACAGGCCGGGCCGGCGCGGGTCGGGCCCGATGACCGGCAGGTGGTCGGGGACGAAGGGCCGGAACCCGCCGTACGCCCGCATCACCGCCACGCCGGCCAGGAACGGGAACAGCACCAGCGCCTTGGCCGCGACCGCCGACAGCACCCGGGCCTCGATCCGCTCGTCGAAGCCGCGCCGCTCGCGCGACGAGCCGATCAGCACGGTGCCGGCCGCTGTCGACTCGACCACGCTGGAGGTCTGCAGGGCGGCGTCGTCCGAGCCGACCGCGCCCACGTAGTCGGCGTCGTACACCTTGTGCCGGATCCGCGGCCGCATCCGGGTCGTGACCAGGATCGTGCCGCGGCGGGGGCGGACGGGCAGGTCGACGCCGAGGCGCCGGGCCACCTCGCCCGACCACGGGCCGGCCGCCACCACCACGTGGTCGGCGTGGATCTCGCCGTCGGACGTCACGACCCCGGCCAGCCGGTCGCCGCGCAGCACCGGACCGAGCACCTCGACGCCCTGGCGGACGGAAGCGCCACGGCGCCGGGCCGAAGCGAGCAGCGCTTCCGTGGCGATGGCCGGCTGCACCTGCGCGTCCTGCGGATAGAACACGGCCGTCGTGTGGGCGGGGTTGAGGTCGGGCTCGTGGTCGAGCCCGTTCACCACGGAGGACTCGACACCGGCCGCCCGCTGCGTCCCGGCGAAGGCGTGCAGGGCAGTCGCCCCGGCCGGAGTGGTCGCGACGACCAGGCCGCCCTTGGGCTCGTACTCGATGGACGGCATCTCGGGCCGCAGCGCCTGCCACAACGTCAGCGACCGCAGCGCCAGCGCCAGTTCCGGGCCCGGTCCCTTGTCCGAGACCAGCAGGTTGCCCTCGCCGGCCGACGAGGTGCCGCCGGCCGAGGCCGACCGGTCGAGCACGGTCACCGACACGCCGGCCATGGCCAGTTCGCGGGCGATGGCGGCCCCGACGATGCCGGCCCCGACCACCACGACCCTCACTGCTCGGCCCGCCCGCTCCACCACCCGGTGACGTGGCCCAGGTGGCGGCGCATCAGGTCTTCGGCGGCGGCGCCGTCACCCGCCTCGAGCAGGTCGAGCAGCGTCAGATGCTCCTGCGACGACGAGGCCAGCTCGGGCGAGCCGAGCATCGTGGCCAGACCGACCAGGCGGGTCTGCTGGCGCAGATCGCCGACCAGGGTGACCAGCCGGTCGTTGCCGGTGAGACTGAGCAGATGCAGGTGGAACGTCGTGTCGGCGGTCAGATAGGTGGGCAGGTCGGAGGCGTCGGCGCTGGTCACGATGGCCTCGGCCTCGGCCCGCAGCCGGGCCAGGTCGGGCCCGCTCAGGGCGCCGGCCAGCAGCCGCATGGGCGGGGCCTCGAGCCACTGGCGGATCTGCACGATCTGGGCCAGATCCTGCTCGCTGACCCGGGTGACCCGGAAGCCCTTGTTGCGCGCGATCTCGACGAAGCCGCGCTTCTCCAGGTTCAGGAGCGCTTCCCGTACAGGCGTGGCGGACACGTCGAACCGGGCGGCCAGGGTGGGGGCGGTCAGCATCGTGCCCGGGGCGAACTCGCCGGAGACGATCGCGGCGGCCACGGCGTCCTCCACGTGCTGGCGGAAGCTGCCGGCGGTGCGCAGCGGGCCGATGGCCGGTGACGTCATGACTGTTGCCTCCCCTGGTGGTATGTGACATGGTACAGCGCATGATCTCGGCCGGACAGGTGCTCGGGCTGGGCTTCCCCCGGGCGGTCGAGGCCTTGCGGGCGGCCCTGGCCGGTGGACTCGACCCGGAGGCCGAGCCCGCCCGCTCCCGCGTAGGACTGGGCGGCGGCGAGGTGCTGGTCATGCCGTCCGGCGACGAGCGCATCGCCGGCATCAAGCTGGTCGGCATCGCGCCCGGCAACCCGGCCCGCGGTCTGCCGCGCATCCACGGCACGTACGTGTTGTTCGACGCCCCCACGCTCGTGCCGCGAGCCATTCTCGACGGCGCCGCCCTCACCGCGCTGCGCACCCCCGCCGTCTCGGCCCTCGGCGTCGACCTGGTCGCCCCGCCCCAGGCTCGCAAGCTCGTGGTTTTCGGCAAAGGCCCCCAGGCGTACGGTCATGTCGAGGCGATCAAGGCCGTGCGCCCGATCGATTCCGTACGCCTGATCGGCCGCGACGAGGACGGCCGCGCGGCCGTGGCCGCGGCGGACATCGTCGCCTGCTGCACCACCGCCCGCGAGCCCCTGTTCGACGGCCGGCTGCTCAAGGACGACGCCGTCGTGGTCGCCGTGGGGTCGCACGAACCCGACGCCCGCGAGGTCGACACCGAGACCGTGCGGCGCTGCGGCGCGCTGGTCGAGTCGCGCGCGTCGGCCGTACGGGAAGCCGGTGATCTCATTCTGGCCGGCGTGACCGAGGATGAGCTCGTGACCTTCGCCGACCTGGTCCGGGGAACCACCCCCGCCCGGCCCAGGCTGATCAAGACCGTGGGGATGGGCTGGGAGGACCTCGTGATCGCGGATGCCGTGGTGAACAACCTATGACCGAGCTGTCGGCCCTGGTGCTGCCCGACCGGCACCCCACGAGCACGTTCCTGGCCGAGGTGGTCGAGGCCGAGCGGTCCGGGGTGCGCACCGTCTGGACGTACGACCACCTGACCTGGCCGCTGCTGCGCGACAACCCCTGGTACGGCTGCGTGCCCCTGCTGGCGGCGGCGGCCGGCGCGACCGAACGGGTCCGCCTGGGCGTGCAGGTGGCCACGCCCAACTACCGCCACCCGGTGCCGTTCGCCAAAGAGCTGATGACCCTCGACCAGCTCAGCGGCGGCCGCCTCGAGGTCGGCCTGGGCGCCGGCACCGAAAGCCTGGACGCGCTGGTGCTGGGCGACCCGCCGCTGACCCCGCGCGAGCGGATGGACCGCTTCGCCGAATGGCTCGGCCTGCTCGACCAGCTGCTGGTCGAGCCGATCGTCACCACCCACGGCGACCGCTACAGCGCGATCAACGCCCACCAGCTGCCCGGCTGCGTCCAGACGCCACGGGTGCCGTTCACCGTGGCCGGCACCGGCCCGCGCTCGCTCAAGCTGGTCGCGAAGTACGGCCAGGCCTGGGTCACGTACGGCCCGTACGGTCCCGCCGTGGGCCCCGACGAGTGGTTCGCCGCCCTCGAGAAGCAGTCCCGCCAGCTCGACGCCGTGCTCGAGGGCCGCCGCATCCACCGCATCGTCAACGTGGGCCTGGAGTCGTACTGGCCCTTCGAGAGCCGCGCCCGCTACGCCGACACCGTGGCCCGCCTCGCCTCACTCGGCTTCGACGAGGTCAGCGTCCACTGGCCCCGCCCCGA
Source organism: Paractinoplanes aksuensis (assembly GCF_024137025.1). Classification (GTDB taxonomy): domain Bacteria; phylum Actinomycetota; class Actinomycetes; order Mycobacteriales; family Micromonosporaceae; genus Actinoplanes; species Actinoplanes aksuensis. The sequence goes on along the minus strand of NZ_JAMYJR010000033.1, from coordinate 27,830 downwards.
CGGCCGCGGCGTGCCGGCCAAGGCGCTGCCCGACGTCCTGGCCGTCCACAACCTCTAGGCGGCCAAGGTCGAGGCCAGGCCGGTGAGGTGGGACGAGAAGCCCAGGGGGGCCCGGCCGTCGGCGCGGGCGCTGGTCACGACCGGGCAGGTCGCGTCGGCCACCACGTGGGCGCCGGTGGCGCGGACGCGGGTGATCAGGTCGCGGTCCTCGTCGTGGGCGAGTGGCCGGAAGCCGCCCACGGCTCGGTAGGTGGCGGCCGCGATACCGAGGTTGGCCCCGTGCACGTGGGCGTCGGTGGTCGCGTACTGGCTGTCGTAGAGGCCCGGCAGCGCGGCCGGCCAGGCCGCCCAGTCGTCGACCAGTACCGTGCCGGCCAGCAGGTCGGCGCCGGAGGCGGCGTGGGTCAGGTGCCACAGCAGCCATTCCGGGGCGACCCGGCTGTCGGCGTCGGTGGTGGCCAGCCATAGCCCGTCGGTTCCGGCACGTAGCGCGTGTTCCATGCCGGCGGCGCGGGCCCGGCCCACGTTGCGGGCGTCGGTGGTGATCACGGTGGCGCCGGCCGCGGCGGCCAGGGCGGCGGTGTCGTCGGTGCAGGCGTCGGCGACCACCACGATCTCGACCGGGACCGGTGAGGTGGCCGCGTACAGGCTGCTCAGGCAGGCCGGCAGCAGGTCGTGCTCGTTGTGCGCGGGGACGACGACGGCGATCCGGTGGTTCATGCGAGCCCCTCGCGCTGGGCCACCGAGCGGGCCTCGGGTGGCGTCCGGGTGTAGACCTCGAGCAGGAAGTCGGCCTCCTCGTGCCGGGCCTGGCGGGCCAGCCCGGGCAGCGCCGCGATCCGGTCGTGCACGTCGTCGCCGGAGCGGGCGTGCTCGTCGACCGGGCGCCGCCAGTGCACGGCCACCAGGTCGCCGCCCGGCTCGAGCGAGGCCACCGCGCGGTCGAGCAGCGTGGTCAGGTCGCCGTCGTCGAAGTAGTAGCCGAGCTCGGACAGCACGATCAGGTCGAACGTGTCGCCGGGCCAGTCGGCCGGCATCCGCCCGGCGCGCAGCGAGACGTTGGAGGCGGCGGCCAGGTGGGTGGCGGCCGACGCGACCGCGGCCGGGACGGCGTCGACGGCCAGCACGTGGTCGCAGCGCTCGGCCAGCCGGGCCGTGAGCAGGCCGGTCGAGCAGCCGGGCTCGAACGCCGACTGGTAGCGGCGGGCGGGCAACGAGGCCACGGTGAGCGCGTGCTTGCGAGCGTCGTACCAGCGGGTGGCGAAGCTCCACGGGTCGCTGCTACGGGCGTACATGTGCTCGAAGTAGCTCTGGGGTGTGGTCATCGCAGCACCGTTTCGAAGGAGCGGGTGAACCGGGCCAGGATGTGCGGCGGCAGGATCGCGGCGTCGCCCGGCTCGGGGCCCAGCGGCGCGATCTGGCTCGGGAAGGCGGCGATGGCGGCGGCCTTCGCCCGCTGCGCGGCCGGGGTCAGATCGATCCGGTAGGCCCGGCGCCAGGGCACGCGGGGGTCGTCCGGCCCGGCCCAGTGCCACATCCAGATCGGATACTCCAGCAGCACCGCCCCGGTGACCGCGCAGGCCCGGGCCGCGGCCCGGCCGACCGCCTCGTGATCGGGGTGGCCGTCCTCGCGCCAGGTGGCCAGGCACCAGCGCCCGGGCGTGAGCCGGCCGGTGAGGTCGGCGGCCACCGCGTCCTCATCGATCTTGCCGTCGGGCTGGCCGAGCCGGTGCACGGGCGCGGCGCCGAGCCCGAGCCGGCGCAATGCCTCGGCCGTCTCGTCGCGGCGGATCGCGGCCAGTTCGAGCTGGGTGTGCACGGTCGAGTGGGGGTGGGAGGCCTCGCCGTCGGTCACCGCGACCAGCTCGGCCGCGTCCAGCATCGCCATCAGCCCGGCCACGCCCAGGATCTCGTCGTCCGGGTGGGGCGCGACGATCAGCGGTGGCCCGGCCGGGTCGAGCGGCAGCGCGGGCCAGCGGGCCGGCGCCGGCCAGTCCAGCCAGGTCTGTTCGGCCGTGCCCGCGCCCTCGATCGCCTTCACCACGGCGACTTCTCGTTCCGCACCAGGCCGCCGAGCTGTTCCAGGTCGGCCTCGGCGTGGCTCTGCCGCAGATAGACGGTGAGGTCGGCGACGCGGTGGGCGTGCCGTTCGTCGCGGCACAGCGGGCCGGCGCCGAGCGCGCGCCCGACCCGGTCGATCACCTCGGTGGCCGCGGCCTCGACGGTGGCCCGCACGCGCAGGGCCAGCCGGTGCTGGATCGCCTGCGGGTCGGCGTCGATGATCGCGGCCGCCTCCATGAGGACGGCGCGGGCCGCGCCCAGGGCGACGTCGACCGCGCCCAGGTGGGCCAGCGTGTGCGGGTCGGCCTTGGGCGCCGCGTGCAGGGCGTCGGCGATGCCCAGGGCGCCGCCGTACCAGCAGGCGGCGACGCCGATGCCGCCGTGCCAGAAGCCGGGCCGGTTCACGTACTGGCCGGGCTCGCCGACCGGCCGGGCCGGCGCGTCGGTGAACCGGATCGTGCGGCTGTCGCTGGCTGCCATGCCCACGGCGGGCCACGTGCCGTTGAGCGGGACCGCGTGCGGGGCCCGGTTGGCCACCGCGAACAGCCGGATCCCGTCCTCGGCCTCGGCTGTGACCAGGGCGTCCGTGCACCAGGCGGCGCCCGAGCACCAGGGCCGGTCGCCGTTCAACCGCCACACCCCGTCTTCCCGTACGGCTCGCAGCGACTTCGGCCCGGCCGCCCACACGCCCCAGCGCTCGCCGGGGCCGTCATCGCCCAGCTCGGCCCGGATGGCCAGGGCGTCGGCGTGGCCCTCGCCCAGCCGCGCCGCGACCGGATCGGCCCGGCCCAGCTCGGCCAGTCGCCGGAACCGTTCAGCGGTGTCGCCCCGCCCCGGCAGCGGCAGGTCCGGCGTCTCGATCATGGGCATCGGATACCCGGCAACCCGGCCCTCTATGCCGAACTATTTGTGGGGCAGCAAACGTTTGACCGACGCTCCCGCGGCCAAGGCGACGGCGGCCACCGCGAGACCGACCGGGAGCCGGCCCCACCTTCCCGGACCACCCTCGGTCCGCGGCCGGGCACCGAAGACGTTGCCGTCGGTGCCGGCGATCTCCTGCCGGGACAGCCCGCCCCGCCTCATCAGGGGAGTGACCAGGGCGTCGTACACCGGGGGAAAGAGGGTGAAACCGAGCTCGATGAGGCGGTTGGTGGCGCCGACCGAGGCCGACGGGCGGGGCTTGTCGGCCAGCCGGACCACGCGCGCGGCGATCCGCTCGGCCGAGTCGACCGGCGGCGGCGGACGGCCGACGAACCCCGCGTAGTTGGCCGCGCTCGTGTAGATCGGGGTGTCGACGCTGCCCGGGGCCACCGTGCAGACGTGGATGTCGGGCGCGTCCCGGGTCTCGTGCTGAAGCGTGCGGAACAGGCCGCGTTGTCCCCACTTCGCCGTCACATAGGCCGAGATGTACGGAACCGTCACATGGGCCAGCAGCGAGCTGACCCCGATCAGCGTGCCGTGGCCCTGGGCCCGGAACTGCCGCAGCGCCGTGCGGGCGACATTGGCCGAGCCCAGCAGATCCGTACCGATCATGCGGTCGAACACCTCGGGCGGCAGATCCTCGAACTTCCCGTACGCCATGACGGCCGCCGAATCGACCCACACGTCGACCCGTCCGTAAGCCGCGACGGCCTGCGCGACCAGCCGGTCCAGGTCCTCGCGGCGGGTGATGTCGGTGGGGACGACGAGCGGGTCGTTCCCGCAGGCGGCGGCGGTCTCGTCGAGATCGTCCTTGGCCCGCGCGGCCAGCACCAGCCGGTCGCCCCGGGCCGCGAAGGCGACCGCCGCCGCTCGGCCGATGCCGCTGGAGGCGCCGGTCAGGACCACTACACGTGAACTCATGGTTGCTCTGCATACCCGTCCGATCGCCGGGTATCCGGCGACACATGCGAGCATTGACATGGCAAGGAACCGGCAAGGTCAGCGTCGAGACCGTCCCCGACCCGGTGATCCAGGAACCGACCGACGCGATCGTGCGGATGACCTCCACGGCGATCTGCGGGTCCGACCTGCACCTGTACGACGTGCTCGGCATGTACCTCGACGCCGGCGACATCCTCGGCCACGAGCCGATGGGCATCGTCGAGGCCGTGGGGGCCGAGGTCACCCACATCAAGCCGGGCGACCGCGTGGTCATCCCGTTCAACATCTCGTGCGGGCACTGCTTCTACTGCCGCAAGGGCTTCTTCGCGCAGTGCGAGACGACCCAGGTGAAGTCGCAGGGCAAGGGCGCGTCGCTGTTCGGCTACACCAAGTTGTACGGCCAGGTGCCGGGCGGTCAGGCCGAGCTGCTGCGGGTGCCGCAGGCCCACTTCGGCCCGATCAAGGTGCCCGACCACCACCCCGACGAGCGCTACCTGTTCCTCTCCGACGTACTCACCACCTCGTGGCAGGCCGCCCAGTGGGCCGACATCGAGAAGGGCAGCACGGTGCTGGTCACCGGTCTCGGCCCGATCGGCCAGATGTCGGCCCGGATCGCCCGCCACCTGGGCGCCGAGCGCGTCATCGCCGTCGACAGCGTCCCCGAGCGCAACGCGATGGCCGAACGTAACGGCATCGAGGTGCTCGACTCCTCGAAGATCGACGACATCGGCGACGCCGTGCGGGACATGACCCACGGCCGCGGCGCCGACTCGGTGATCGAGGCGGTCGGCATGGAGGCCCACGGCACCCCGTTCCAGTCCGCGGCCATGAAGGCGGCCGGCCTGCTGCCCGACGCCCTGGCCCGCAAGGCCACCGAGACGTTCGGCGTCGACCGGATGGGCGCGCTGCGCACGGCGTTCGACGCGGTCCGCCGCTCCGGCACGATCTCGATCATCGGCGTCTACGGCGGCGAGGCCGACCCGTTCCCGATGATGGACCTGTTCGACAAGGGCATCACGATGCGGATGGGCCAGGCCCACGTGAAGCAGTGGGCCGACGACATCCTGCCCCTGCTCACCGGTGACGACGACCCGCTCGGCGTGGACGACCTGACCACCCACCGCCTCCCGCTCGAAGAGGCCCCGCACGGCTACGAGATCTTCAAGAAGAAGGAGGACGGCTGCATCAAGGTGGTCCTCAAGCCGTGACCGGGCACGATCCCTGGGGCGTGCGCACGCCGTACGCCCCCGGGGTCACCGTGGCCGGCCGCTGGCGCGCGTCGACGGGAAGCTGGTCGAGACGAGCTGGGACGACGCGATGGGCCGGGTCGTGCGCCGCTCGAAGGAGCTCACGGCGGGGCTGGCTTCCGCAACTGGGACAACCCTTCCCGCGTACGCGAACTGGCCGCCCTCTGGAACGTCGAGCTCCACACGGTTTCGCACTGGTCGCCGCCCACCCACGCCGTGCAGATCTGGCGGTACGCGGAACAGGGCTCGATCAAGCCGCCCTGGATCAGCGGCACGAATCCTGCGGTGCCGCTGCCCGACCTGCCGCGGATCCGTCGCATCCTGGCCCGCGACGACCTGTTCGTGGTGGCACAGGACATTTTCCCACCGAGACCACGGCGTACGCCGATGTCGTGCTGCCCGCGGCGGCCTGGGGCGAGAAGACGGGCACGTTCACGAATGCCGACCGCACGGTGCACCTGAGCGAGAAGGCGGTCGACCCGCCCGGCGAGGCCCGGGCCGACCTGGACATCTTCCTCGACTACGCGGCCCGCACGGCCCTGCGCAGGATCTGAGCACCGGGGCCGAGTACCCGGCCGAGCCCCACCGGGCGAAGCGACCGGACGGCCGGGCGTTCCTGCTCGCCGCCGACTACCGGCCCGCGCCCGAGGTGCCCGGCGACTCCTTGCGGATCGAGTCGCCGCGCGGGTCGATCGAGGCGCCGGCCCGGCTGTGCGGCGTACGCCCGAGGGCGACCCCATGGTCTGTTACTTGTCGGCGGAGCCGGGTTCGGCCATTTTGCGGTGCATCTCGGCCTTGGCCTTGTCGGGGAGGACCTTCGACGCGGCGCCCTGGATCTTGGTCTTGGCCGAGCCCGCCACGACCTTTTCCTTGTCCTTCATGAGGGCCTCGAAGCCCTGCTTGGCGACCACTGCGGGGTCGTCCTTCTGGCCGGCGCCGACGTTGGTGTCGTCCATCTCGGCGCGGTGGAAGAAGTTCGTGTCGGTCGGGCCGGGCATCAGGGCCGTGACGGTGACGTTGGTGTCCTTCAGTTCGGCTCGCAGGGCCTCGGCGAAGGACTGGACGAACGACTTCGAGGCGTTGTAAACGGCCTGGTAGGTGCCGGGCATGGTCGAGGCGATGGACGAGGTGAACAGCACCTTGCCGGCGTCGCGGGCGACCATGTCGGGCAGCACCCGCTTGGCCAGGTGCACCGTCGACGTGACGTTGACGTCGATGACGTTCATTTCGTCGGAGAGCGTCGTCTGGTGGGTGAAGTCGCCGCCGATGCCGCGGCCCGCGTTCAGGGCGATCGCGTCGACCGGGCGGCCGGTCTCGAGGATCGCCGCGTACAGGGCCTCTACGCCTTCGAAGTGGGCCAGGTCGGCGCGTACGGCGGTGACCTGGTTCTGCCCGTCGCGGCGCAGCGCGGTGGCCGCCTCCTCGATGCCGTCCTCCTCGGCGGTCACCAGCAGGTCGTAGCCGTGCTGGGCGAACTGACGGGCGAGCTCGAACCCGATCCCGCTGGAGGCGCCGGTGACTACTGCGAACGGATTCGTCGTGTCTGTCATGGCGTACGGGTGCCCGGCGCGGCCGAGGTTATGCCCGCGTTCAGCAGGAAGTCCACGGCGCGGCAGGCGTGGGCCGGCGCGGGATCGAACGCCGGCGAGCCGCGATGATGCATCAGGGGGCGGCGGTCATGCCGCGTTCAGCAGGAAGTCGACGAGGCGGCGGGCGTGAGCCGCGTTGCCGTCGGGCGGGGCGGTCAGCGCGTGCATCATCGCCCCGCCGAGCAGCGTCTCGAGCAGCAGCGTGACCGACACCGCGGGGGAGAGCTCGCCCCTGTCCTGCCCCCGCTGGACGATGGCCCGGGCCGCCCCGATCTGCGCCTCGCGGGTGGCCGCGTAGTTCTCGGCGACGCCGGGGATGGTGCGGCCCTCGACCATGAGCCGGATGGCGGCGCGGCTCGACGGGCCGGCGTACGTGTCGAGGATCTGGGTCGCCAGCTCGATCAGGTCGCCCCGCAGGGTGCCGGTGTCGACGTCGCTGACGTGCGGCAGGCTGGCCGTCAGGGCGTCCGTGAGGAGCGCCTCCTTGGTGCTCCAGCGCAGGTAGAGCGAGGCCTTGCCGACGCCGGCGCGGCGGGCCACGGCCTCCATGGCGAAGCCGGCCCAGCCCGTCTCGCCGAACAGGGTCATGGCGGCGCGGGTGATCCGCTGGTCGACCTCGGGGTCGCGCGGGCGGCCGGCGGAGCTCATGACGTTTCACCCCGATTGCTGAACGGTAACCGTCAGGATACACTGTGGATAACGAAACACTAGGCGTTCAGTAATTGAGGGTGTCATGGGCCCGAGCACGATCCTGGTCGGTGTCGACGGTTCCACCTCCTCGCTGCGCGCGGCCGCGTACGCCGCGGGTCTGGCCCGCCGCCAGGGCAGCCGCCTGGTTGCCGTCTATGTCCGCACCCCGCCCTCGGCCCTGCTCCCGCTGGCCGACACGGGCGGCGTGGCTGCGACAGTGATCGACACGCAGGACGCGGTGGAGCAGGAGCTACGGACGGCCTTCGCCGAGCGGGTGGGCGACCTCGACGCCCGCCTGGTCGTGCGCAACGGCGAGCCGTACGCGGAACTGTGCGACACGGCCCGCGAGGTGCAGGCCGACGTGGTGGTCGTGGGCCGCTCGGCCGCGCTGCTGCACCGGGTGGCCGGCTCGATCGGTCACAAGCTCGTGCGTTGCGGGCGCTGGCCGGTCACCGTGGTGCCCTGACCTCGGCGTGATACCAGGGCGGCCCACCCCATAGAGGCAAGAGCCAGGTCCGTACGGCGGCCGCGCCGACCTGACCGATGGCCGGCAGCAACGGTGACACCTCCATCAGCACCATGCCGGCGACGAGCGTCCAGCCCGTCCAGGCCGACAGCACCTGGGCTCGCGCGACGGCCACCCCGAACGCGATCCCGGCCCCGATCATGGCGCGGCCCCCGTGACGGACATCGGGGCGTGACCCTTAGTCGCGGTCGTGCTGCTCGACGGCGCGGGCGATCTCGACGCGGGACGTGACCGACAGTTTGTGGAACAGGTTGCGGATGTGGGTCTCGACCGTCTTGCGGCTCAGGTAGAGCTCGCCGGCGATCTCGGCGTTGGTGCGGCGGTCGGTGATGAGGCGGGCGATCTGCAGCTCGCGCTCGGTCAGGGTGGCCAGCCCGGAGCGGGGCGTGCTGCGGTGGTGGACGCGGCGGTGGCCCAGGCGGCGCAGCAGGCGTTCGGCCTCGGCCCGGCGGCGCGGCGCCCCGCAGCGGTCGTAGGTCGCGCAGACCAGCTGGAGCTGCCGGACGGCCTCGTCGACGTCGCCCGCCTCGGCCAGCGCCTGCGCGGCCAGGAACCGGGCCCGGGCGACCTCGACGACGGTGCCGTGCTCGGCGTCGGCCAGGGCCAGCTCGGCCGCCTCGCGGGCTCGACCCCGATGCAGGGCGACCACGGCCAGGCCCTCGGACCTCGGCGTACGGCCGGCGGCCAGATCGCTGCGGACGGCCGCCTCCAGGGCCGCCGGGCGCAGCGGGGCCGGGATCAGCGAAAGGTCGGGGACGACGGCCGTGGCCGCCTGGCCCGACTCGACCAGGGCGACGGCCAGCGCGAGCCGCGTCCACACGCCCGGGAACGTGTCAGTGGCCGGGCCGTGGGCCTCGACGCTGTCCTCGGCCAGGGTCCGCGCCAGGGCCGCTTCGCCGCAGGTGGCGGCCACTGTCGACCGCGCCATCAACGTCCAGCCCAGCATCGAGTCGTTGCCGGCGGCGCGGGCGATCTCGACGGCCTCGTCGAGCAGGGCGGCCGCGTCCGGCAGCCGGCCCAGCGCGGCCCGCACCAGGCCGGTCCAGAACATCACGGGCACGTGGTGCCGGGTGACGGCCAGGGCCCGTTCCGCGTGCCGGCCGGCCTCGGTCAGCCGCCCGGTCAGCAACTCGGCCGCGGCCAGCTGGGCCACGATCGGCTCGGGCGAGAGCTCCAGCTCGTCGTCGGCCCGCGCGTCGAGCAGGTCGGCGGCCTCGGCGCAGGCGGCCGTGGCGGCGGCGTGGTCCCCGGCGAAGGCGGCGCTGAACGCGAGGCGCATGGCCGCGGCGGCCACCCCGTTCGGCTCGCCCAGGCGGACCGCCATGTCCCGGGCCTGGCGGGACCAGTCGACGGCCCGGTCGAACTCGAGGCGGAACAGGTGGTCCTGGGCGATCGCGGTCATCAGGGTGGCCGCCTCGGCCGGGTGCGCCTCGCCGGCCCGTTCGAGCGCGGTGGTGAGACGACGGTGGGCGGAGTCGTGGTGGCCGAGCGTGTGCTCGAGGCCCGCGCAGGCCGCGATCAGGCGCACCTGTGTGGCGAGCTCGGCCGGAGGCACCAGCCCGATGGCTCGTACAAAAGCGTCTTTGGCTCTTTCGAGGTGACCGGCGGCGCCGAGCGCGCTGCCCAGTGCGGCCCACAGCTCCGGTGAATCGGGCTGCAGATCCGTGGCGTGCTGATACCAGCGGGCGGCTTCACCGGGGGCCCGGCGGACGACGTCGTCACCGGCTGTCTTGAGCAACGCGACGGCCTCGGGGTCGTGGGGGCGGGCGGCCTGCACGATGTGGTGGGCCCGGCCGGCCGGGGGAACGCCGCGGTCGGCCAGGGCGCGGGCCAGGCGTTCGTGGGCGCCGACGCGCCAGGCCCGGGGCGCGGCGTCATGAACAGCCCGGCGCAGCAGCGGATGCCGGAACCGGAAGCGCCGGGGCGCGTCGGTCGGCCGGACCAGGTCGCGGTCGAGCAGCACGTCGAGCGCGTCGGCGACCACGGGTTCGGGCCGGTCGGCGGCGGTCGCGACGAGTTCCAGCAGGAACGGGTCGCCGGCCACGGCCGCACCCTCGAGAACCTGGCGTACGCCCCGGTCGAGCAGGGCGAGCTCGTCCGCCATGGCGGACGTGAGCGAGTCCGGCACGTCGCCGTCGCGCTGCCGGGCCCGGGCCAGCTCGCCCAGATAGAACGGGTTGCCACCGCTCTCGGCGTGCAGTCCGGCGGCGTCGGGGCCGAGCAGCTCGCGCACGTCGTCGGGGCTGAGCGGGCCCAGGTCGAAGCGGGTGACCCCGGCCCGTTCCATGCCCGTGATCAACCGGCTCGGGGTCTGCCGGGGGCGCAGGGCCAGGCCGAGCAGCACGGGCGCGGCCGGCGGGCGGCGCAGCAGCGCGCAGACCAGCTCGATCGACGCCGAGTCGGCCCAGTGAAGATCGTCCAGGAGCAGCACCACGGGCTGGTCCGCGGCGAGCACCTCGAGCAGTTGGCGCAGCGCGCGGTGGGCGCGGTAGCGGGGGTCGCCACTCGTTTCGCGTTTCGCCGGCGCCTTCCAGGACGGCAGCACCTCGGCCAGGTCGTCGTCCAGGCCGTCCGGCGGGGCCGCCCGCAGATACTCGTCGAGCGCGTCGACGAACAGCCAGAACGGCAGGTCGCGCTCGAATTCGGAGGCGCTGCCGCTGAGCACGAGCATGCCCCGGGCGTCGGCCCGCGCGCCCAGCTCGGCCAGCATGCGGCTCGGCGGGGCGCCGGTGGCGTTGACGGCGATCGGGCTGGCGCTGACCGTCATCGGGCCGCTGCTGGTCTCGAACCGCCTGTCCGAGCCGCTGTACGACGTGATCCTCGGCTGGGACCCCTCGTCCGTGCCGGCGAACTGGCAAGAGGTTCGCCGCCGCTACTTCGCCCTGAACTGGATCCGCGCCGTCCTGACCTGGGCCGCGTTCGCCCTGTTTCTCGCTGCCACCTGGAGGCGCCTATGACTGTCCTGATCGTCGGAGCCGGCCCGACCGGGCTCACCCTGGCCCACGCGCTGGCCGCCCGCGGCGTCGAATACCTGCTGCTCGACGCGGCCGAACGAGGCGCGAACACCTCACGGGCGGCGGTCATTCACGCCCGTACGCTGGAAGTCCTCGACGATCTGGGCCTCAGCGACGAACTGGGCCGCCGGGGGATCGTGGTGCCGCGCTTCGTGGTCCGCGACCGTGAGCGGGCGCTGTTCCAGGTGCCGTTCGGCGGCCTGCCCACGAAATATCCGTACACGTTGATGCTCCCGCAGAACGAGACCGAGCAGATCCTGGCCGCGGACGTGACCGTTCAGTGGCAGCATCGGGTGACGGGTATCGACCACGACAAGGCGACCGTGGTCGGGCCGGACGGCGTCGAACAGCACGTGCAGGCCCGCTACATAGTCGGCTGCGACGGCATGAACAGCATCGTCCGCGAGCAGGCCGGCATCGGCTTCACCGGCGCCCGCTACGCCGAGTCGTTCGTACTGGCCGACGTGGCGATGCGCTGGCCCTACCCACGCGACGAGGTGAACCTGTTCTTCGCCCCGCGCGGTCTGGTCGTGGTCGCGCCCCTGCCCGGCGACCGCTACCGCATCGTGGCCACCCTCGAAGACGCTCCCGAACACCCCACGGCGGCCGACGTGCAGGCTCTGCTCGACGAGCGGGCGCCCGGTGGCTCGGTGACCGGCGTGGCGTGGAGCTCCCGCTTCCGGGTGCACCACCGGCTGGCCGACACGTATCGTCGCGGCCCGGTCTTCCTGGCCGGCGACGCGGCCCACGTGCACAGCCCGGCCGGCGGCCAGGGCATGAACACCGGCATCCAGGACGCGGTCGCCCTGGCCCGCGTGCTGAGCCGGGGGTCCGACCTCGACGCGTACGAGCGGGAACGCCGCCCGGTCGCGGCCGGGGTGGTCGCCCTGACCGACCGGATGACGCGGGTCGCCACCGTCCGCAGCCCGGTGGCCCGGTCCGCCCGCAACGCCGTGCTCACCGTGGCCGGTCGCTCCCCGGCGCTGCAGCGCAAGCTGGCCATGAACCTGTCCGAACTGGCTTACGGGGGCCGCTCCGGGGCATGATCTGCCCGGTGATGAGCGAGGACGTGCTGCTGGCCGGGGTCGGGGAGTTGGTGCGGCGGGAGCCGGTCTTCGCCGGGGTGGTGGAGCGGCACGGGGTGCCGCCGACCTGGGCGCGGGAGCCGGGGATGGCGTCGCTGCTGCACATCATGCTGGAGCAGCAGGTTTCGCTCGCCTCGGCGCGGGCTGTGTTCGATCGGCTGCGCGCACTCGCGGATCCGCTCACTGCCGAGAATGTGCTGAGGCTCGACGACGTTCAGTTGCGGGAGGCCGGGTTCAGCCGTCAGAAAGCGCGGTACGCCCGGGCGGTGGCCGCCGCGGTGGTGGCCGGCTCGCTCGACTTCGCGGTGCTGGGCGACCTCGACGATGACGAGGTGGACGCCCGGCTGCAGGCTGTGCCGGGGATCGGGCCGTGGACTTCGACGATCTACCGGCTCTCCGTGCTGGGGCGCCCGGATGCGTGGCCGGCTACCGACCTGGCGGTCATCGCCGGGATCGCGGCGTTGTGGCAGCTGCCCGCTCTGCCCACGAAGGCCGAGGTCATCGAGCGGGCCGACGCGTGGCGGCCGTGGCGGGCGGTGGCGGCCCGGCTGATCTGGCAGGAGTATCTCGGCGTACGGGGAAAGCGGCCTTGAACTTGCGGATCTTTGCTTTCATCGTGCGGTGAGCACGGAGATCCTGATCGCCGAGGACAACCCCAAGCAGGCCGAGGTGGCCGTCGCCTATCTGCGGCGCGAGGGGCACCGGGTGACCTGGGTCGGTGACGGGCCGGCGGCGCTCGAGAAGCACCGTGAGCTGCGGCCCGACCTGGTCGTTCTGGACGTGATGATGCCGCTGCTGGACGGGGTCACCGTGTGCCGGGTGCTGCGGGCCGAGTCGGACATCCCGATCCTGATGCTGACCGCGCGGACGGCCGAGGACGACGTGCTGCGCGGGCTGGACGCGGGGGCCGACGACTACCTGACCAAGCCGTACAGTCCGCGCGAGCTCGCGGCCCGGGTGCGCGCGCTGCTGCGGCGGTCGGGGGCGCTGCGGGACAAGGACCAACCGGTGCTGCGTACGGGGGACCTGGAAGTTGATGTCGGGCGGTTCGAGGCCCGGATCGGGGGCCGGGCGGTCGTGCTCACGGCCAAGGAGTTCGGCATCCTCGAGGTGCTGGCGGGCACGCCGGGGCGGGCCTTCACCCGGGCCGAGATCATCGAGAAGGCGTTCGGGTTCGACAAGTACGTGCTGGAACGCACCGTCGACGCGCACGTGCGCAACCTGCGCCGCAAGCTCGGCGACAACCCGGACGAGCCGCGCTACGTGCAGACCGTGTACGGGCGGGGCTACCGGCTCGCGGACGGCTCGTGAGTTTCCGCGTACGGGTCTTCCTGCTGATCGCCTTCGTGGCGTTCGGCGCGACCGCGGTCACCGCGGGCCTCCTGCTCGACCAGGTGCGCAACCAGGTGCGGGAGGCGGCGTCGGCCTCACAGGAGACGACCGCGTTGATCCGCGGTGAGTTGCTGGACAAGGCCGTGCGCGACGGCACCTGGCAGCGGGTGGACCAGACCGTGCTCTCGCTGCGGGAACGGACCGGGCAGCGGATCCGGCTGGTCGACCCGTACGGCACGGTGGTGGTGGACACCGATCACCTGGAGGGGCGGGCCAGCCGCCCGGCCGGGTCGTACGTGCAGGTCGTCGACCCCACCCCCACCCTGATCCTGGCCGCCGGCGACCCGGACCCGCAGAAAACCACGCTGAAGGCCATCCGCAGCTACCGCGCCGAGGCCGAGCTCGCGGTCTGCCTGTTCGCGAGCGAGTTCGAACCGGAGGTCGTGACCGGTCCGGACGGACTGCCCCGGCATCTGCTGCCCCGCGACTACGACCTGGACGCGACCGGCTGCGAGGCGCTGCCCGTCAACGAGCAACAGGAACTCGACGACCAGGCGGAGGTCGACCGGTGCGGTCCGGGCCGGACCGGGGCGGTGCCGGCGTGCCTGCAGGCGGCGTTCCGCCGGCAGATCGTCTACACGGTGGAGGAGCTGCCGCCGCTGACCCTGACCGTCGGGGCCGCCAACGAGCCGGCCCGGGTGTTCGACCCCGGTCCGATCCTGCTCATCACGGTCATGGTGGCCGTGCTGGTGACCGGCGGGGCGCTGCTGATCAGCCGGCGCGTGCTCAGTCCGATCGGGACGCTGACCTCGGCCGTACGCAGCCTGGGCAGCGGCGACCGGTTCCGCCGGGTCCCCGACACCGCGCGCGACGAGCTGGGCGAGCTGTCCCGCGCGTTCAACCAGATGGCCGACTCGCTGCGCGCGGCCGAGGCCGACCAGCGCCGCCTGATCGCCGACGTGGCCCACGAGCTGCGGACCCCGCTGGCCAACCTGCGCGGCTACCTGGAGGCGATCCAGGACGGGGTGCTCGACCCCACGCCCGAACTGTTCGCCTCGCTGCACGACGAGGCCATCCACAACCAGCGCATCGTCGACGACCTGCAGGAGCTGGCCCTGGCCGAGGCGGGCGCGCTGGTCTACCACCGGGCCCCGACCGACCTGGCCGAGCTGCTCGAGACGGTCCGGACGGCGTACCGGGCCGACCTGGTCGTCGAGACGGACGGGCCGCTGATGGCCGACGTCGACGCCGACCGCATCCGGCAGGCCGTGAGCAACCTGGTCGGCAACGCGCTGCGGGCCGTCCCCGAGGGCGGGACGGTCACGCTGCGGTCGCGGGCCGACGGCGACCGGGCGGTGCTCGAAGTGGCCGACACGGGCACCGGCATCGACCCCGAGCACCTGCCGCTGGTCTTCGACCGCTTGTGGCGGGCCGACCCGGCCCGCGGGCGCGAGTCCGGCGGCAGCGGGCTCGGCCTGGCCATCGTCCGGCAGATCGTGCGTGACCACGGCGGCGAGGTGACGGTGCGGAGCACGCTGGGCGAGGGCAGCACCTTCGAGATCAGGCTGCCACGAGCGACCTGAGCCGCGGCGCCAGCGGCCGTTCGACGTACCGGTGGACCAGCCAGGCCACCCCGAGAAGCAGCAGTACGGTGCCCGCGAGCAACAACCAGGCCGGGAGCTCGGTGTGCTCGCGGGCGTGGCGCAGCACGGTGTAGCCGATGCGCTGGTGCAGCAGATAGAACGGGTAGGTGAGGGCGCCCGCGGTGGCCAGCCATCGTACGTTCCAGTGGTCGGTACAGCCGAGCGCGATGGCGGTCAGCACGACCACGGCCAGCGTGAGTATCACCAGCGCCGGCGCGGGCGGCACCGGGAAGCCCGGGCGCAGGTCGGCCACCCGGGCCGTCAGGCGGGGCAGGGCGAGCAGCCAGCCGCCGGCCACCAGCGCCCACAGCCACGGCGCCGCCCCGTATCGCCGCATCAGGCACAGGGCCAGCCCGATCACGAAGTACGGCGCGTACCCCGGCATGATCACCTGGTCCGTCCAGTCCGGCAGCACGGCTCCGGCCGACGCGGCGACCAGCCAGACCGTGGCGAAACCGGCCACCCGCCGATAAGTCAGGCCCCACATCACCAGCAGCGCGAACAGCAGGTAGAAGCGCAGCTCGATCCAGAGCGTCCAATAGACGGTGTCGACCAGCTTCACCCCGGCCGGCTCGCCCAGCATGGTCAGATTCACGAGAATTTCCCGTACGGTGGGCACGCCGCTGACCGGCACCCCCGTGCTGACGGGCCAGATCGTCACCACGGCCGCCGTGATGACGACGCAGGCCCAGAAGGCGGGGTAGAGCCGCGCGATCCGAGCGGCGGCGTACTGCCGGGGCGTGCGGTCGAAGGCGCTCATCCCGATCACGAACCCGCTGATCAGAAAGAACATCTCGACCCCGAGAAACCCGTAGATCAGCACGTGGCTGGCCGTGGGCAGGTGGTACTCGGGCAGCCGCACCCCGTCGAGCCGCCACGACACCGAGTAGTGAAACCCCGCGACGGCCAGCGCACACACCAGCCGCAGCCCATCCAGCGCGTGCAGCCGGTTGGTCCGAACCCCCACCGCCCGCGTAGCGGTCATGCTGCTTGTCATGGCCCGGGACCCTGAGCCCGGCCTGTGCAGAACTGATGAAGAACTCCCCCCGATTCTTGATCCACCACACCCCGCCGCCGCCCGACTACAGCCGTACGCCGCCGCTCCGCCCGTCGAGCACGGCCGCGCACCGTTGCTCCGTTTGTCGAGCGTCGCCGCGCGGCCTTACCCGGGATGTCGAGCACGACCGCCCACCGTCGCTCCGTTCATCGACGGGCGGTGCGGCCCGGGCGTGTCCGGAGCTCGCTTCGTTGCGGGTGATCTATGCAGGGCGGTGACGGGTGCTGCGGACTGGCGCGGGGATGAGGGTCGCCAGCAGCATCGTTGCTGCGCCGGCGGTGGCTATCGCGGTGGCGGGGGAGGTGGCCTCGGCCAGAACGCCCAGGGCCAGTGGGGCCAGGCCCTGGAAGGTCATCATGCCGGTGGAGAGCAGGGCGAACAGTTGGCCCTGGCGGCCGTCGGGGGAGGCGGCCAGGAACGCGCGTTGCAGGCCCAGGCCGTAGGCGAAGCCGAAGCCGGCCACGACCAGCAGGGCGCTCACCACGAGCAGCGGGACGTCGAGCAGCAGAAGAATCAGCGGTGCGCCCAGCACCAGGACGAAGGCGCTCGAGAAGCGTTCGCGCAGGGAGGGCCGCAGGAAGCGGCCGATGACGAAGTTGCCGGCCAGCATGCCTACGGCGGGGGCGGCCATCAACAGCGCGGCCGCGCCCGACGGGAAGCCGCGGGCCGCGCCGTAGGCGACCAGGAGGGCTTCGGCCCCGGCGACCAGCGCCGACGGCAGCCACTGGGCGAGAAGTAAACGCCGGATGGTGGGGTCGGAGAACAGCAGCACAGTCCCGCTCCAGCTGTCGCGGACCGCGCCGGCCCGCTTGTCTGCGCCGGTTCGGCTTTCAGCGCCAGTCCGCTCCTCAGCGGTGGCAGTGGTGGGGAGGCCGCGCCAGACGATGAAGGCGGCTACGGCGTGGCAGGCGGCGGCGACCAGGAGGGCGTGTTGGGGGCCCAGGGCGGCTACGGCGACGCCGCCGCCGGCCAGGCCCAGTAGTTGGGCGGCTGAGGAGGACATGTTGGTCAGGGAGCGGCCCAGCACGTAGGCGTCGCCGGTGAGGCGTTCGGCGATTACCCGGGCCGCGGAGCCGGCGAAGAGGGGGGTGCCCAGGGCTACCACGCCGACCAGCAGCAGGCTGGCCGCTACCGGCAGGTCGAACACGCCCAGTGCGGCGGCCAGGGCGGTCTCCACGGCGTAGCCGGCCACGATCAGGGGGCGGGGGCGCAGGCGATCGGTCAGCGCGCCGAACAGCAGGCCGCCGAAGATCTGGGGCAGGAAACCGGCGGCGAAGGCCAGCGCGCTCAGCAGCGGGGAGCCCGTGGTCGCGTAGACCAGCACCGACAGCGCGAAGATCTGCAGCGACGTGGCGCTGATGGCGAACGTGCGGGCCACGAACAGGGAGCGGAAGGTGCGCTCGGCGAACACCTCGCGGTAGGTGGCCGGACGGTCGGCGACGGTCATGCGACCAGAGTCGGGTCTCTTGCTACTGCTGACGAATGTTTCGTTCAGGGGCGTAAGGTCGGGCTCGTGCTGCGTTTCCTGGTCGGGGCGGACGATCTGCTGCACACGCGGTTCGCGCTGTCGCCGATCTTCGAGCTGCAACACCTGATCCAGGCGCTGGCCGGCCCGGACCGGCGCAGCGTGCCTGCGGCCTGGCTGGCCCGGCTGCGGCCCCGTTTCGAGCCGCTGCGGGCCGATCCGGCGCTCGAGGCGGTGCTCGCGCTCTTCCTGCCGCAGCTCGGGGCGACCCTGCTGGCCCCGCCGCCGCGCCGCTACGGGCAGACCATCGCCGACGACCTCGCGGCCGTGCGCAACGCCCCGGCCGCCGCAGCCCGCGACGAGATCGACTTCTACCGGCGGCGGCGGTCCGACGTGAGTCCGGCCGCGGACGCGATTCTCACCGCGCCGGATGTGCTCGACCGGCTGGCCGATGTGCTGGCCGCGGCGTGGACGGCGCTGCTGGCCGACGACTGGCCCATGCTGCGCCTGCTCTGCGAGCGCGACGTCGTGCACCGCACCAGCGAGCTGAGCCGGGGTGGCTGGGCCGGCGCCATCGGCGGGTTGCACCCGGAGGTGCGGTGGCGCGACGGCGGCATCGACCTGCTCGGCCGGCCGGGCGGCGAGGTCGGCCTGGGCGGAGCGGGGCTGTTGCTCGTACCGTCGGTCTTCGTCTGGCCCGGGTTGGCCGTCTTCGCCGACGAGCCCTGGCCCAAGGCGATCGTCTATCCGGCCCGCGGTGTGGGGACGCTGCTCGAGAGCGGGCCGCCCGACCCGCCGGGCCACCTGTCGGCCCTGATCGGCCGGTCGCGGGCGGTGCTGCTGGTGGCCCTGGCCCACCCGGCCAGCACCAGCCAGCTGGCCCGGGCCTTCGGCATGTCGCCCGGTGCCGTCGGCGACCACCTGACCGTGCTACGCCGCTCCCACCTGGTCGAACGGGCCCGTTCCGGCCGGTCGGTCCTTTACCGCCGCACCGCCCTGGGCGAGGCGCTGGCGGCCGGTCCAGAAGTCGCCGACGTCGTTGGCCAGCCATAGCGGGGCCGGGGTCAGCGCGTCCCACAGGAACACGCCGTGGCCGCCGTCGCGAGGGACGCAGAACGGGCCGCCGGTGCCGTCGTCGCCGAACGCGACCAGTTCGCGGCGGCGGGGACCGTCCTTGGACCAGTCGAGCTCGTTGCGTCCGGGCAGGGCGGCCAGCGGCCAGACCACGAACCACCGGCCGCGCTCGTCGTAGACGCCGTCGCTGACCAGGTACAAGCGCCTGAGCTGCAGCGGCAGGGTGGCCTGGAGCAGTTCCTCGTAGAAGGCCAGTTCCTCCTCGGTGGCCGCCATCCGCAGTTGGAAGCCGACGGCGGTGGTCAGCAGGCGGTGCCAGTCAGTCAGAACCATGACCGAATTGTCCCACTTTCTGACCGATTAGCCGATCAGGCCATGCCCGGGTCAGGCGTTCACGTGATGGCGGCCGAGCGGCAGCATGAGCGGCTTGCCCGACGTGGGATCGGTGATCACCTGGCTGTCGAGACCGAAGACAGCCCGTACGCAATCCTCGGTCAGCACCGAGGCCGGGTCCCCGGCGGCGTGAAGGCGGCCGTCGGCCAGCGCGATGAGATGGTCGGCGTACCGGGCCGCCATGTTCAGGTCGTGCAGCACCATCACGATGGTCGTGCCCCGGGCCTGGTTGAGGTCGGTGAGCAGGTCGAGCACCTCGACCTGGTGGCTCACGTCGAGGAACGTGGTCGGCTCGTCGAGCAGCAGCACGTCGGTCTGCTGGGCCAGCGCCATCGCGATCCACACCCGCTGCCGCTGCCCGCCCGAAAGCTCGTCGACCGAGCGGTCGGCCAGGTCGGCCGTGTGCGTGGCGTCCAGGGCGGCGGCGACAGCAAGATCGTCCTCGCGACTCCAGCGCGACAGCAGCCGCTGGTGCGGGTTGCGGCCGCGGCCGACCAGGTCGCTCACGGTGATGCCCTCGGGGGCGATCGGGGACTGGGGGAGCAGTCCGAGCGTACGGGCGAGTTCCTTGGCCGGCAGGCGGTGCACCTCGCGGCCGTCCAGCAGCACGTGGCCGTGCTTCGGCGCGAGCAGGCGCGACATCGAGCGCAGCAGCGTCGACTTGCCGCACGCGTTGGCCCCGACGATCGCCGTGATCTTCCCTGGCGGCAACGAGAGGTCGAGCGACTCGATGACCGTGCGGTCGCCGTAGCCCAGCTTCAGGTTCTCGACGAGCAGGGTGTGGGTGGTGGTCACAGCGAGCCTCCTGCGCGGTTGGTGCGGATGAGCAGGTAGACGAGGTAGGGCGCGCCGAGCACGCCGGTGACCACGCCGACCGGGTAGCGGGTGTCGAACGCGTACTGCCCGATCAGATCGGCCACCAGCACCAGCAGCGCGCCGACCAGGCCGGACGGCACGAGCAGGGACCCGGCGCCGCCGATGATCCGAGCCGCGATCGGGCCGGACAGGAAGGCCACGAAGGCGATCGGGCCGGTGGCCGCGGTGGCGAACGCGAGCAGCCCGACGGCGGCCACGATCACGATGATGCGGGTGCGTTCCAGCCGTACGCCGAGGGCCGCCGCCGTGTCGTCGCCGAGTTGCAGCATGAACAGGTTGCGGGCCTGGCCCAGCAGCAGCGGACCCAGCACGATCAGGGCCGGCGCCACCTGCAGCGTCTCGTCCCAGGTGGCGCCGTTGAGGCTGCCGGTGAGCCAGCGCTGGGCCTGCTGCAGGTCCCACTGGGCGGCCTGGCTCAGCACGTACGCGGTGGCGCTGTCGAGCATGGCCGCGATCCCGATGCCGATGAGGATGAGCCGGGTGCCGGCCACCCCGTCGCGGAACGACAGCGTGTAGACGACGACCGCCACGCCGAGGCCGGCCACGATGGCGAACACCGACACCCCGGTCTCGGTCAGGCCGAGCACCACGATGGCGAAGGCGGCGGCCGCGCTCGCGCCCGACGTGATGCCGATGACGTCGGGGCTGGCCAGGGGGTTGCGCAGCATGGTCTGGAAGGTGACCCCGCCCATCCCGAAGCAGAACCCGGCCAGCGCGGCCAGGGTCGCCCGGGGCAGCCGCAGCTCGCCCACGGTGAACGACGCGCCGGGCACGGTCTCGCCCAGGATCACCCGCCCGATCTCGGCCGGGGTGTAGAAGGTCTCGCCGACCATCAGGTTGACGGCGTACGCGGCCACGACCAGCACGGCCAGGACGCCGATGACCAGAGCGCGGCGGCGCGAGCGGCGCACCCGGTCGGCCACGACCGCCGCGAGAGTCGGCGACGACGCCGGCGGAAGAACAGTCACAGCTCGCGCACCTTCTGCCGCCGGACGAAGTAGATGAAGAACGGGGCGCCGATCAGCGCCGTGATGATGCCGACGTCGATCTCCTGCGGGCGGGCCACGACCCGGCCCACCACGTCGGCCGCGGTCAGCAGGGCGGCGCCGGTCAGGGCCGAGAACGGCAGCAGCCAGCGGTGGTCGAGGCCGACCAGCAGCCGGCAGAAGTGGGGGACGACCAGCCCGACGAAGGCGATCGGCCCGGCCACGGCGGTCGACGCGCCGCACAGCAGCACCGCGCCGAGGGCGGCCACACCGCGGACCAGGGCCACCCGCTCGCCGAGCCCGGCCGCGAGGTCGTCGCCCAGGGCCAGCGAGTTGAGCGCCTTGGCCGAGAGCAGCGAGACCACGAAGCCGACCGCGAGGAACGGCAGCACGTGGCGCAGGCTGTCGTACGAGGCGCCGCCGACGCCGCCGATCTGCCACGACTGGAAGCCGGTCGCGAGGTCGCTCCGGGGCAGGATGAACGCGCTGATCAGCGAGGCCAGCGCGGCCGAGATGGCGGCGCCGGCCAGGGCCAGCTTGAGCGGGGTGGCCCCGCCGCGGCCGAGGGAGCCCACGGCGTACACGAAAACCGCCGTGACCGCCGCTCCCAGGATGGCCACCCAGATGTAGCCGGTGGCCGTGGACAGGCCGAATGAGACGATGCCGGTGACCACGGCCAGCGAGGCGCCCATGTTGACGCCGAGGATGCCGGGGTCGGCGAGCGGGTTGCGGGTGACGCCCTGCATCACCGCGCCGGCCAGGCCGAGCGCGGCCCCGGCCAGCACCGCGAGGAACGTACGGGGGATGCGCTTGACCACGGCGGCCTGGCCCAGGTTGTCGTCGTGGCCCTGGACGCCGGCCACGATGTCGGACCAGCCCACGATCCGTGAGCCGAAGGCGACCGACGTGACCATGACCAGCGCGAGCACGGCCAGCGCGGCGAGCAGCCAGAGCGTACGCACCCGGGCCGGGCGCTGCCGGCGAACGGCAGGGCCCGGCCCGGGACGGGAGTCGAGCTGCGTCATGACACCTTGTCGGCGGCGGCGGCCAGCAGGTTGACGTAGTCGTCGAGCACGAACGGGATGGCCAGCACGGTCGGGTTGGCCGCGGTGGCGAGCGGGGTGCTGCCGACCAGGCTGACCACCGAGCCGCGCTTCAGCGCCGGGATCTTGGACAGCAGCGGGTCGGCCTGGAGCTTGGCCAGCTGGTCCTCGCTGTCGGCGTACATCACGATGACGTCGACGTCGTCGAAGGCCTGGATCTGCTCGGAGCTCTTGTTGAGCGTGAACGCGTCGGTGCCCGCCGAGTCCTTCTCGACCACGTCGGCGATCTTGAGGCCGAGGTCGCTGAAGAACTGGGTCCGGGTGTCGTGCGAGGTGTAGTAGCCGATCTTGCTGAGGTCGGTCGGGTCGATGTGCGTGACGAACATCGTCTGCTTACCGGCCAGCTGCGGCTTCTTGGCGGCCGCGTCCTTCATGGCCTTCTCGGTGCTCGCGATGAGCTCGTTGCCCTGCGCCTCGAGGCCGAGAGCCTGGCTCGAGAGCTTGACGATGTCGCGCCACGGGGTGGCCCACGGGGCGTCCGGGTAGGCCACGACCGGCGCGATCTTGCTCAGCGTGTCGTAGTCCTGCTGGGTCAGGCCGGAGTACGTGGCCAGGATGACGTCCGGCTTGGTGTTGGCCACGGCCTCGAACGCGATGCCGTCGGTCTCGTCGAACATGACCGGGGCCTGGCCGCCGAGCTCCTTGATCTTGTCGCCGACCCACGGCAGCATGCCGTCGCCGTCGTCGTCCCCGAAGTTGGCCTTGGCCATGCCGACCGGGACGATGCCCAGGGCCAGCGGGACCTCGTGGTTCTCCCACTGCACGGTGGCGACGCGCTCGGGCTTCTTCTCGATCGTGGTCGTGCCGAGCTTGTGCTTGATGGTGATCGGGAACGAGGCGGTCGCGGCGGAGCTGCCGCCGGTTGCCGGTTCGCCGGAATCGTCGGAACCGCCACCGCAGGCGGCGAGCGCCAGGGCGGTGGCGGTGGCGACAGCAGCCGCCAGCAAACGGTGAGCGCGCATGCGCGGTCTCCAGTTCTTCAATCTTCAAGTAAGGTCTGCCTAACCTAACAATGAAGTCTGGAGCCGGTCAGTGGCCCGGGCAACTCGGGGCGCAGGTCACGGTTGATCAAGGGCCTGGCATCAGGCCGAACGTCATCTGCTAACGGCCCGTTGGCGCTATCGACGGCGGCCGCGCGGTGGCCCAGGATGGGCGGCATGGTGCTGGCGGCGATCCTCTTGCTGATCGGGTTGTTCGTGCTCTACAAGGGCGTCCGCGAATGGCAGCACGTCCGCCGGCTGCGCCGCGAGGGCCGCCAGGCCTTCGGCACGGTCACCAGCCACGAGCGCAAGCCCAGCGGCGCCCGGGCCGTAGTCGTCTCCTGGACCGACGACTACGGCACGACCCACCAACTGACCAGTTCGCAGGCGTCCAGCGTGCCCACCATCGGGATCGGCGAGCCGGTGACCGTCCGCTACCTGGCCGGGAATCCGGCCAGCGCGTACATCGACGAGCGTCGCGAGAACGTCCGCAACGTGCTCGGGATGCTGGTCCTCGGCCTCGGCTTCACCGCGGCCGGAGTGACCTTGTTCAGCAATTCGTAGCGGTGCCCTTCTTGAACTTGCAGGTGTTGATGACCTTGCCGGTGGCGCTGCGCAGGGTCGCGGTGTCGCCGGTGTTGTTCCAGACGTAGTTGCCCGAACCCCAGTACCGGTCGGTGGCGGCCGGCTTGCCGTTGGTGCCCTTGCCGGTGCGGACGACCACCGACTTGCCGGGGTTGAGCACGTACGCGGTGAACGTGTAGACGTGGCTGGAGGCGTCGCGCACCGTGAAACCCTTGAGCTGGATGGCCTTCTTGGTGCTGTTGGACAGCCGGAACCATTCCGCGTTCAGGCTCGCGTTGCTGCGGGTGTCCTTGCCCGGCGAGTCGTACTGGATCCGGCTGAAATAGACCGGCGCCTCGGCCGCCTGAGCCGGCGCGGCGAAGCCCATCCCCATCAATGAGGCCGCGACGGAGGCCGCGACCAGAAACTTCTTCTTCACCGTTTCCACCTTCCACATGAGACTCGGATGTCGCTGCACCACTTAACGGCGAAGTCGTGCGTCCGCTGTTCGGCTGGACGGTCGATTCCGGAGGCTGATCAGCCGACGAAAATCGGCGCGCGGCCGGACGCTCGAACCGTTACGGTCGCCCGATGTTCGAGCAATTGGTGACCGAAGCATCCGAGGCGCCGGTGAAAGGCTGGGATTTCGCATTCCTGAAAGGCCGGGCGGCCGGCTCCGATCCCACCTGGTCCTATCCGGAACGGGCTCGTGACCTGGTGCGATCGAGCGGGAGCGTGCTCGACACCGACACCGGTGGCGGCGAGATGCTGGCCTCCCTGGCCCCGCTGCCCGCCGGCGCCGTGGCCACTGAGGGCTGGGAGCCGAACGTCGCCGTGGCCCGCGACCGGCTCGCCCCGCTCGGGGTCGAGGTGCGTTTCGCGCCCGGCCCCGAACTACCCGTCGCCGACCGCTCGGTCGACGCTGTGCTCAACCGGCACGGCCGCCTGCATCCGGGCGAGGTCGCCCGGGTGCTGCAGCCCGGCGGCACCCTGCTGACCCAGCAGGTCGGCAGCGACGACTGCCGCGAGATCAACGAAGCGCTCGGCGCTCCCGAGCCCTACGACACCGTCTGGAATGCCGAGACCGCCGTGGCGCAGCTGACCGCCGCGGGTATGACTGTTCTTGACGTCCGCGAGGAATGGCCGCTTTTCATCTTCCGGGACATCGGTGCTCTGGTGTTTCAATTACGGGCCGTGCCGTGGCAGGTCCGCGATTTCACCATCGCCCGTTATGAGGCGCCGCTGCGCCGCATCGACGCCCGGATCGGAGCGACCGGCGAGTTCCGGGTGCGCTCCCATCGCTTCCTGATCCAGGCTGCGGCGTCGTGACGCTCGTCATGAGCGGCGCGAATACTGCGTCTGAGTGATGTGGGCGCCCCGGCCGGCGCCGCAGATTGGGCCCATGAACGCACTGAGGAACGGCCAGGTGATCGTCGGGAACGTCGACCCGGTCGACGAGGCGCTGGCGCGGGTCCGGCGGGCCGCCGCCGACCTGGACCGCGGGCTGGCCGGGCTCGCCGCTACCGGCCTGGCCGAGCGGGCCGACGAACTGGCCGGGCGGCTGGCCGTGCTCGACCGGACCGGGTCGATGGTGGACAGCCTGCTGGCCCTGAGCACGGCGCCCGAGCCGCCGCTGCCCGCCGCCGTGGCCGAGGCCCTGGCCACCGGTCTGGGCGGGGTCGCGGCCCTGCTCGACCCGGGCGGCCGCCTGCTCGCCACGTACCCGGCGGGCCCGGTGGCGGCCGAGCCCGGGCTGGTGCAGCGGGCCGCGGCCGACCCGGGCCGGGTGGTCCTCGAGGCGGGGGCCTCGTTCCGGTACGCGGTGTCGGTGGCCACCGTGGCCCGATCCGAGGGGACCGTCCTGCTGGTCCGGCGCACGCCGCTCACGGGGGACGAGGTGGCCGGGTTGCGCCGGGCCGCGCACGTGCTGGCGGCGCTCCGCATCCGGCAGAACGCGCTGCTGCAGGCGTACGAGGAGATGCGCACCGACCTGCTGACCGAGCTGCTGTCGGCCCGCCGACCGCTGTCCCGGCCGGTCCGGGTGCTGGCCGAGGCCCGGCGGTTCGCCCTGGACCGGCCGTGTGTGGTCGTCGCGGTCGACGGCGACGCCGCCCTGGGCCGGGTCGTGGCCGACGCCGCGGCTCTGCTCGGCGGGGTGGGTGGCCGGCACGACGAGGTGCCGGTGGCGGTGCTGCCCGGCGCCGACCCGCAGGCCGTGGTCGAGGCCCTGTCGGCCCGGATGCGCCGGGTGACCGGGGCGACGCCGCGGCTGTGCGGCTCCGACCCGGCCCACCCGGCCGAGGGCGCGCTGGCCGAGGCGTTCGAGGCGTCCCGGCACGGCCTGGCCCTGCTGCGGGCGGCCGGTTCGGCCCACCGCAGCGCCACCACCCGCGACCTGGCCCTGTACCGCCCGCTGTTCGACCCCGAACGCTCCGGCGACGTGCGGGACCTGCTCGACACCGCGCTGCGGCCGTTGCTCGACTACGAGCGGGAGCACCGCGTCGACCTGGTCGGCACGGTCCACGTCTTCCTGGCCACCGGGGGCAACGCCAGCCAGTCGGCGCGCCGGCTGTTCATCCACCCCAACACGATGACCAAGCGGCTGGAACGGGTGACCCAACTGCTCGGCGACGGCTGGCCGGACGGGGTGAACGGCCTGCGCCTGCGGCTGGCTCTGCACTTGCGCTCGCTCAGCGCCTGACCGCGGCAGGCGTTGAGCCGCCCGGCGGCGGCCTCGGACACTCCGGGCAGCGCCCACCGTCGTCCGGCCGGGGGTGGCGGAACGTCCTCCCGGTGGCGAGCGCATCGCACGAATGGGCTCTGGACTTCGGTCATTCGAAATGTTGCGATACTGCTTTCGGTGTGATCGGAGGCACAGGGTGGAGAAGGCTCGGCGGGCGACCCTGTCCGCGGTGGCCCGGGAGGCCGGCGTCTCGGTGCCGACCGTCTCCAAGGTGGTGAACGGGCGCACCGACGTCGCGCCCGACACCCGGGCCCGGATCGAATCGTTGCTGGTCCGGCACGGTTATGTGGCCCGCGGGGCCGGTGGGGCCCAGGCCCCGGCCCGTACGGTCGAACTGGTCTTCGACGCCATGCAGACGCCCAACAATCTCGACATCATGCACGGCGCGCTCGAGGCCGCCGCGGCCGAAGAGGTCGACGTCGTGGTGGGCATCCTGCCCGAGGACCCGCTGGGCGCGGCCTGGGCCCGGCGGATGGCCGCGGCCCGGCGCGAGGGGCTGATCCTGGTCACCTCGGACATCAACTCGCAGCAGGCGCGGCACTTCGCCGAGCAGCACATCCCGGTGGTCACGATCGACCCGGTCAACCTGCCCAACCCGGACGTGCCCAGCGTCGGCGCCACGAACTTCAACGGCGGGATGGCGGCCACCACCCACCTGCTCGAGCTGGGGCACCGCCGGATCGGCTTCATCGAGGGCCCGCCCGGTGCCATGGTGGCCATCGCCCGCCTGCACGGCTATCACGCCGCCCTGGCCCAGCGCGGCCTGACCAGCGACCCCGAACTGATGATGGCCGGCCCGTTCATGTTCGACACCGGGTTCACGGCCGCCCTGGAGCTGCTGGGTCGCAGCGGGCGCCCGAGCGCGCTGTTCGCCTCGAACGACAGCCAGGCCCTGGGCGCCATCGAGGCCGCCCGCACGCTGGGCCTGCGGGTGCCCGAGGACGTCAGCATCGTGGGTTTCGACGACATCTCGGCCGCCCGCTGGTCGGCGCCGCCGCTGACCACCGTGCGGCAGCCGTTCGCCGAAATGGGCCGGGTCGCCATGCGAAATCTGTTACGCCTGATCGCGGGGGAGGAGCTGGCCTCGCCCCGGATCGAGCTGGCCACTCAGCTGATCATCCGGAAATCGACCGCGGGGCCTTCGAAAGTTTTCGAACCCTTGACATGACCTTTTCGCAATCTTACGTTAACGCCAGCTCGCCTCCCGGCTTCGAGTACGGAGTTCAACGTGATCAATCGGCGTAATTTCCTCGGTCTTGGTGTGGGAGCCGGCGCGGCCGCCGCGCTCGCGGCCTGTGGCAGCAGCGGCCCGAGTGGCAGCGGCAGCAGCGGCGGAAGCAGTGGCGGTGGCGCGGCCACCTACTGGTCGCTCAGCGGCCCGCCCGGCGAGCCTTACCGCCAGGCCGCGATCGACCGGTTCAACAAGGCCAACCCCGACACCAGGCTGACCGCGACCTTCTATCAGAACGACGCGTACAAGCAGAAGATCAAGACCTCGATCGGCGCCGGCCAGGGCCCGACGATGATCTGGGGCTGGGG
>NZ_JAMYJR010000032.1 GCF_024137025.1 Paractinoplanes aksuensis | reverse complement strand
TCGCCTACGACCACTTCGGAAGCCGGGCGATGGCGGTGTTCGGGGTTGGGCGCAACCACTTACGCACGTCGCCGTGGGGGGGGGGGGGGGGGGGGGGGGGGGCCCCCCCCCCCCCCCCCCCCCCCCCCCACGGCCCTCGACGGGAGTTGCGGTCCGAACCACCCACCCCGCTACGACAACCTGCTCTTGATTTCGAAGAGACCGCCCTCGGGAGCGGCGGTCTGTGACCCACCGCCCCCGCTGGACATACGTCTTTCAGAATGTGTGCTCGGACGCCGGGAACTCGCCGCCGCGAACTTCTGCCGCGAACTGCTGAGTGGCGGAAGCCAGCGCGCCGGCCAGGTCGGCGTACTGCTTGACGAAGCGCGGCATGCGACCCGTGCGCAGACCCGCCATGTCTTGCCAGACGAGCACCTGGGCGTCGGTGTCGGGGCCGGCGCCGATGCCCACGGTGGGGATCGGCAGCTCCTTGGTGATGGTCTTGGCCACCTCGCCCGGCACCATCTCGAGCACCACGGCGAACGCGCCCGCCTCGGCCACCGCGCGGGCGTCGGCCAGCACCTCGGCCCCCTCGGCCTCGCGGCCCTGCACTCGGTAGCCGCCCAGCGTGTGCTCGCTCTGCGGGGTGAAGCCGACGTGGCCCATGACCGGGATGCCGGCCCCGGTCAGCGCCTCGATCTGGGCGGCGACGCGGCGGCCGCCCTCGAGCTTCACGGCGTGGGCGCCGGACTCTTTCATGAACCGGACCGCCGTCCGCAAAGCCTGGGTCGGCCCCTCCTCGTAGCTGCCGAACGGCAGGTCAGCCACGATCAGCGCGGTCTTGGTGGCCCGGACGACGGCGCGGACCAGCGGCAACAGCTCGTCGACGGTGATCGGCAGGGTGGTCTCGTGGCCGAACACGTTGTTGGCCGCGGAGTCGCCGACCAGCAGCACGGGCACGCCGTTCTGGTCGAAGATCGAGGCCGTGTACTGGTCGTAGGAGGTCAGCATCGGCCAGCGGTCGCCCCGGCTCTTGGCGGCGATGAGGTCACGCGTGCGTACCCGTCGGGTGGCCGGGCCACCGTACAGGGTCGGGATCTCCGACATCGGACTTCTCCTTCCCTCGAGGCCGCGCGGATGCGGTCCCCGGGTCTGGATCCGATGGTCCCACCCGGGTATCGCCCGCGGTCAGGGGTCAGTGGAGGTTTTCACACCGTGCCAGCGTAATCTCGGCGTAATCGAGCCGGGCGAGACTGGCTCGTCAGGGCATCACTACGAGGGGTGAACGTGGACCGACAGCAGGAGTTCGTGCTCCGGACTCTCGAGGAGCGCGACATCCGTTTTGTCCGGCTCTGGTTCACCGATGTGCTCGGCACGCTCAAGAGCGTGTCGGTCGCCCCGGCCGAGCTCGAGTCGGCCTTCGAAGAGGGCATCGGCATCGACGGCTCGGCCATCGAGGGCTTCGCCCGGGTCTTCGAGTCCGACATGGTGGCCATGCCCGACCCGACGACCTTCCAGGTCTTCCCGTTCGAGGGCGGCGCCAGCGGCGAGAGCGCGCGCATGTTCTGCGACATCCTGCTGCCCGACGGCAGCGCGGCCTGGGCCGACCCGCGCCACGTGCTGCGCCGTGCCCTGGCCCGGGCGGCCGAGAAGGGCTTCACCTTCTACACCCACCCCGAGGTCGAGTTCTTCCTGGTGCAGGACGGTCCGCTCGACGGCTCGCTGCCGATCCCGGTCGACAACGGTGGTTACTTCGACCACACCACCCACTCCATCGCCCGCGACTTCCGCCGCCAGGCCGTGCTCGCGCTCGAGCGGATCGGCATCTCGGTCGAGTTCAGCCACCACGAGGTCGCGCCGGGCCAGCAAGAGATCGACCTGCGCTACGCCGACGCGCTGACCACGGCCGACAACATCATGACCTTCCGTCACGTGGTCAAAGAGGTCGCGCTGTCGCAGGGCGTGCGGGCCACGTTCATGCCCAAGCCGTACACCGACCAGCCCGGCAGCGGCATGCACACCCACCTGTCGCTGATGGAGGGCGAGCGCAACGCCTTCTACGACGCCGACGACCCGCAGAAGCTGTCCAAGACGGCGCGCTCGTTCATCGCCGGCCTGCTGGTGCACGCCCGCGAATACACCGCGGTGACGAACCAGTACGTCAACTCGTACAAGCGCCTGTTCCCGCTGCAGCTGCCGAACGTGGTCACCGAGTCGCCGGCCTTCGTGAGCTGGGGCCACCTCAACCGCTCGGCCCTGGTGCGGGTGCCGGCGTTCGGCAAGCCCAGCTCGGCCCGCGTCGAGGTCCGCTCGATCGACTCGGCGACGAACCCGTACCTGGCCTTCGCGGTCATGCTCGGGGCCGGTCTCAAGGGCATCGAGGAGGGCTACGAGCTGCCTCCGGGCGCCGAGGACGACGTGTGGTCGCTGTCGCCGGCCGAGCGCAAGGCCGCCGGCTACGAGGCGCTGCCGGAGAACCTGTCCGAGGCGATCGACGTGATGAGCAAGTCCGAGCTCGTGGCTGAAGTGCTCGGCGAGCACGTGTTCGACTTCTTCCTGCGCAACAAAACGGCCGAATGGGAGCAGTACCGGCGTGAGGTGACACCCTATGAAAGGCAGCGTTACCTGGGCGCGCTGTAAAGACATAGCTACTGTCTTGTACGGTCTCTCCTGACGTCGTGCGACAAGGGAGAGGCCGTGCTTGAAGATCTGCTAGAGGGTGCTGGGCGCAGCATCGTGTTCGGGCTCGTCGGCATCGGATTGATGGCCGTCGGCTACGTGCTTGTCGACCTGCTCACCCCCGGCAAGCTCCGCGACCTGATCTTCGTGGAGCGCAACCCCAACGCCTCGCTGCTGCTGGCGGCCAACCAACTGGGCATCGCCGCGATCGTCTTCACCGCGATCTTCACGTCCTACGACTCGTTCGGCCAGGGCCTGGCCTCCACGGTCATCTTCGGCCTGCTCGGCATCGTCATCATGGGCCTGGCCTTCCTGGTCCTCGACTGGATGACCCCCGGCAAGCTCGGCGAGGTCATCTGCACCCCCGAACGCCACGGCGGCGCCCTGGTCAGCGCAGCCTCCCACTTCGGCGCCGCCCTGATCGTCTGCGCCAGCATCTCCTGAGGCAACCCACCCGCAAGGTCTTCCTGGCCTGGTCGGCCTCCGAGAACAACGACCAGGCCACCTGGAAACTGGCCGACCTCGCCTCGTCGGCTCTGGGCGGCCCCGACCCGGTGACCCTGGGCCACCCACGCCGCTAGGACTCAGGCCAGCTCGAACTGCACCTTGCGGGTGGTGGGGTCGGCCTCGATGAGGCGGGCCTGGATGCGTACGCCCAGGGGTAGCGCCCCCAGGCACCGGGCCCGGACGGCCGGCTCGTCGATCGCGACCGTGCCGCCCGGCGGCCGGTTCTTCGAGGGCTCGTCGAGGTCGAGCACGCCCGCCTCGAACAGCTCGCCGACCCGGTCGTGCAGCAGCACCGCCTCGGCCAGGTCGATCGCGCCGCGGTTGGCCGCGCCGGCCAGCCGGTCGGTCTCGGACATCGCCTTGGGCAGCCGGGGCAGGGCGGCGCGGGCCCACTCGGGAATCGGGGCGCCGGCCGCGAGGGCCAGGCAGACCTCGGTCGCGTAGCGGTCGGCCAGCCGCCGCAGCGGGGCCGTGACGTGCGCGTACGGGGCGCCGACCCCGCCGTGGCCGGTCTGCTCGGGCGGCGTCCCGTCAAAGGATGTGTACGCCGCCCCGCGCAACAGGTCGGCCGCCTGATCGAGGAAGGCAGCCCCGCGCGGACCGGCCGGGTCGACGGTGGCCACCACCGTGCCGACCGGGGCGCCCGCCGGCCACAGCACGCCCAGTGACTTCGCGGCGGCCTGCAGCTTGGCCACCGCGTCGGGCTTGGGCGCGGGCATCGTGCGCAGCAGCCCCACGCCGCCGCGCAGCATCAGGTCGGCCGCGGCCATGCCGGTGAGCAGCGAGATCTGGGCGTTGTGCTCCTCGATGGCCAGCGGCGCCCGCAGCACCAGACGCCAGCCGCCGCGGTGTTCCTCGACCTCTTGCTCGGGCAGCGGCAGGTTCACCGCCCCGCGGTCGGTGGCCCGGGCCGCGAGCAGCGTGCCCAGCTCGGGCAGCAGGGCCAGCGGCTCGGGCGGGGTGCCCGCGTCGACCTGCCGCTGCACCTCTTCGTAGCTGAGCTTGGCCCGGCTGCGGACCCGCGCCCGCTCCAGCGCCACCGAGGTCGTGGCGCCGTCGGCGTCGAGCTCGATCGTCCAGACCACGGCGGCCCGGTCGACGTCGGGGAACAGGCTGACCGCGTCCTCGCTGAGCACCGGCGGGTGCAGCGGGATCCGGCCGTCGGGCAGATAGATCGTCTGGCCGCGGACCCAGGTCTCGGCCTCGAGCGCGCCGCCCGGCGTCACGTACGAGGCGACGTCGGCGATCGCGTAGAGCACCCGATAGCCGCCGCCGGGGCGCCGGCTCAGGTGCATGGCCTGGTCGAGGTCTTTCGACGAGGCCGGGTCGATCGTCACGAACGGCACGTCGGTGCGGTCGGCCACCGGTGGCACCGGCCCGGTCGCGGCTGCCTCGGCCTCACCGAGCGCCTCGGGCGGGAACGCCTCGGGAAGTCTCAGCTCGCGCCGCAGCGCAGCGAAGTCGATATGCGGCGCCCACACGCGTCTGATCGGCACGGCTCATTCCTACCAGCTACGACAGCGGACGGCAGGGAAGCGCGAAGGGCCGCGCCGGATCGGCGCGGCCCTTCGAGGTGGTGGATCAGCGGCTGCGGCGGGCCGCCGTCTTGCGGGCCTTGGCCGGGGCGGCGTCCATCATGTCCGCGGCCGGGGTGTTGCCCAGCGCGGCCTGACGGGCGGCGGCGGCCGTGGTGGCCCGCTTGACCCGCGACGCGTTGGTGGCCGAGTTCTTCGCGGTGGCACCGGCCCGCGGGGCGTTGGCCGTGCGCTGTGAACGGCCGCGGGTCGCCCCGGCCTCGTTGGCGGTGCTGCGCTTGGCCGTCGGCGTGGCCGCGGGCTTGTTGCCGCCGCGGGCCGCCACCGGGCTCAGGCCGGCCACCTTGGCCACCGCCGAGCGGGAGCCGCCGGCGGGACGGTTGGTGGTGGTCGTCGCCTTGGCCGCGGGCGCCTTCTTCGCGGGCGCCGACGCGCGCTTGGCCGCGGTCGTGGTGGCCTTCGTGGCGGGCGCCTTCTTGGCGGCGACCTTCTTGGCCGGAGCCTTCTTCGCGGACGCCTTCTTGGCCGCCACCTTCGTCGCCGCGGTCTTGCGGGCCGTCGTCGCCGTGGCCTTCTTGGCCGGAGCCTTCTTGGCCGCGGTGGCCTTGGTCGCCGCGGTCCGCTTGGCTGCCGTCGTCTTCGTCGCGGTCGTCTTCTTAGCAGCCGTCGCCTTCGTGGCCGCAGTCTTCTTGGCCGCCGTCGCCTTGGTGGCCGCAGTCCTCCTGGCCGCCGTCGCCTTCGTCGCGGTGGCCTTGGTGGGGGTGGTCTTCTTCGCCGCGGCCTTCTTCGCCGTGGGCTTGGCCGCAGTGGCTGCTGCCTTCTTGGCCGCCGCGGTCGCCTTCGCACCCTTGGCCGCCGCGGCCGCCGCCCGGTTGGCCGACGCCGCGGAGCTGCGGTCGGCCGACGCCGCGACCCGGTTGGCGCCCGACTTGGCGCTGGTCGCCGCCGCCTTGTTGGCCGACGCGGTGGAGCTGCGGTGGTAGCCCGCCTTGGCCGTCGTGGCGGCCGACTTGTTGGCCGACGCCGTGGCGTTGCGCGCGGCGGCGCTGCCGGCCGCGGTGGCTGCCTTCGACGCGGTGGTCGCCTTCTTCGCGGCCGAGGTCTTCTTGCTCGCGGTCGTCATCGCACCAGCCTTGGTCGCCGCCGTCTTCGTCGCCGTCTTCTTGGGCGCGGGCTTCGCGGCCGCCGTCTTCTTGGTCACCGTCTTCTTGGTCACCGTCTTCTTGGGCGCGGCGATGGTTGCCGTCGTCGTGGCCGGGCCGGGCTCAGCCGCCGCGACGGAACGCCGCGGGGTCACCGGCCGCTTGGCCGTCACCTTGGCCGCGGGCCGGGACGCGGTCGTCGACCGGGAACCGGTCGTGGGCTTGGTGGCAGGCTTGGCCGCGGCGGCAGGCTTGCGAGTGGATGCCGAAGACTTCGTGGACTGGCTGGCCCCCGTACGCGAAATACGGCTTTTGTCCGCCGTGGTGGCAGAACGGGGGGCCTTTTTGGCAGCGGCCATCTGGGTGTTTCCTCCTTGCGAATGACTGCGCGAATGGCTGCGGGCTCGTCTCCGCACGGAGACTGCGACGTTCAGTAAGAGAACGATCGATAGCGAAGCTGGAGGCGGCTGAACTCAGAGAGTCGGCGCCGCGGTCAGCTGACCTCCCCGTTCCAGCGGGCATCCTCGGCGTCCCAGTCCGCGTTGCGCTTCTCGACCGTCTCGAGGGCATGCGAAGCTTCGTCGGCCGTGGCGTAGGGGCCAAGTCGATATTGAGCAGGACAAACGTCGTCGCCACTCTCGACTCGATGGTGGCGGAGGCACCAGAAGTAGCCGCCGCCGGACCCACTGTCGCTCATGCAATCACTCTGCACCTCAAACCGACCATCCGCCACCGATTCGGGCAAAAAGTCCTAGATTTCCACATTGGAGTATGAGGCGAGGACAACAAAAACCGCCCCGGCCACACGGCCGGGGCGGTCTTGAGCTAAGCGGGCTACAGCGACGCGGCGACCAGTTCCGCGACCTGAACCGCGTTGAGGGCGGCCCCCTTGCGCAGGTTGTCGTTCGAGACGAAAAGGGCGATGCCGTTCTCGACCGTCTCGTCGGCCCGGATGCGGCCCACGTAGGACGGGTCGCGACCGGCCGCCTCGAGCGGGGTCGGCACGTCGGACAGCTCGACGCCGGGCGCGACGGCCAGCAGCTCGCGAACGCGCGCGGGCGACAGCGGGCGAGCGAAGCGGGCGTTGATCTGCAGCGAGTGACCGGTGAAGACCGGGACGCGCACGCAGGTGCCCGAGACGAGCAGCGACGGGATATCGAGAATTTTGCGGCTCTCGTTGCGGAGCTTCTGCTCCTCGTCGGTCTCCTCGCGGCCGTCGTCGACGATCTTGCCGGCCAGTGGCAGCACGTTGAACGCGATCGGCTTGGCGAACGAGCGCGGGGCCGGGAACTCGACGGCCGAGCCGTCGTGGGTGAGCTCGGTGGCGCGGTCGCTGACCTTCTTCACCTGCTCGTCGAGCTCGCTCACGCCGGCCAGCCCGGCGCCGGAGACGGCCTGGTAGGTGGTGGCGACCATAGCGAGCAGGCCGGCCTCGTCGTGCAGCGGGCGCAGCACCGGCATCGCGGCCATGGTGGTGCAGTTGGGGTTGGCGATGATGCCCTTGGGGCGGTTGGCCGCGGCCTGCGGGTTGACCTCGCTGACGACCAACGGGACCTCGGGATCCATGCGCCAGGCCGACGAGTTGTCGATGACCACGGCGCCGGCCTCGGCCACGCGCGGCGCGAGCTCTTTGGAGCTGGCCCCACCGGCCGAGAACAGGACGATGTCGAGACCGCTGTAGTCGGCGGTCGCCGCGTCCTCGACGGTCACCTCGCCGGCGCCCCACGGCAGGGTGCGGCCCGCGCTGCGAGCGGACGCGAACAGACGGAGCTGACCCAACGGAAATTCGCGCTCGGCCAGGATGCGCCGCATGACGCTGCCCACCTGTCCCGTCGCGCCCACAATGCCGATCCTCATGGCCACAAAAGTACGGCTTGATCTGCGTACGGAGAAATCAGTTTGCCCTTGACGTTTCACTCAGTGGGATTTTTGTCCCACATAAGGGGACAGCAGGCATACGGTCAACGGCATGGCGACGTACACCCACGGTCATCATGAATCGGTCTTGCGCTCGCACCGGTGGCGCACCGCAGAGAATTCGGCGGAGTACCTGCTGCCGCATCTTTCCTCCGGCGTGACGGTGCTCGACATCGGCTGCGGTCCCGGCACGATCACCGCCGACTTCGCGAGCCTCGTCACCCCGGCCCGGGTCACCGCCCTCGAGGTGACCGAGGACGCGCTGAACCTGGCCCGGGCCGAGATCACCCGGCGCGGTCTGACCAACGTCGACTTCGCCGTCGGCGACGTGCACCGGTTGAACTTCGCCGACGACACGTTCGACGTCGTGCACGCCCACCAGGTGCTGCAACATCTGGGCGACCCAGTGGCCGCGCTGCGCGAGATGCGCCGGGTCACCAAACCGGGCGGCCTCATCGGCGTCCGCGACAGCGACTACGCGGCCTTCACCTGGTATCCGCAGTTGCCCGCGCTCGACGAGTGGCTGGCGCTCTATCAACGGGTGGCGCGGGGCAACGGCGGCGAGCCGGACGCCGGTCGCCGGCTGCTGGCCTGGGCCCACGCGGCCGGGCTGACCGACGTGACGGCGTCGTCGAGCACGTGGTGCTTCGCCACCCCGGCCGATCGCGAGTGGTGGGGCGGCATGTGGGCCGACCGGATCCTGAAGTCGCAGATGGCTGACACGGCCGAGCGCACCGGCGCCGCCACCCGCGACGACCTGACCCGCATCTCGGCCGCCTGGCAGCAGTGGGCCGCCGACGAAGACGGCTGGATGTCACTGCTGCACGGGGAGATCGTGGCCCGGGTCTAGGCGGACTTGGGCTTGAACTCCCAGTGCCACGGCTCGCGCGGGACATTTTCGGAGAAGCCGTACTTCTCGGCGTTGGCCCGCATCCAGGTCTGCGCCTTGGAGTTCAGGTCGAGGTCGGTGGCCATGCCCCAGCCGTGCTCGCTGGTGCCGGGCTTGGCCGCCAGCCCGCCCTGGGAGTAGAGCCCCTTGCGGCGGGCCAGATCGACCTGTTCGGCGTACGGGCGATACGAGTCGGTGATGCCGATGTTCACGCCCTCGCGCTTGGCATCGCTGATCATCCGGTTGAGCGACTCGGCGGCCGGCGCCCACAGCTTGTGCCGGGTGTTGCCCACCTGCTCCAGCGCCGCCGCCGGGATCCGCCCGTTGCCGTAGGAGGCCAGTTCGGTCGGGATGCCCTTGCTGTTCAGCGAGTACGACTTGTTGCTGGTGGAGGTCTGCGCGACCGCGTTCTCGAGCGCGTTCGCGAAGGTCCCGCCCTCGGCGCCGGCGGTCGGCTTGGTCTGTTGCTGCTGGATGTTCCGGCCGGCCTGTTGGGTCTGCAGCGCGATCATGCGGCTCTGGATGTCCGCGATCCGCGCGCCCATTCTCTCGATCCCCACGGACTCCTGTTCGGCACCCGCGCGGAAACCTGAGGGCCTACGTCAAGTTCACCGGTTCGCGGCGTTCGGCGCCCTCGAGCCGGTGGGCCAGGTCGAGCTCGACCTCGGAGGTCTGGTTGCGCCGGTTGGGCAGCATGTTGGTGACCAGCACGATCAGCGCGCCGATGCCGCCGTAGAGGGCGAGCACGGTCAGGTGCTGGCTGATCTCGGCGGCCGGGAAGTACAGGTTGTCCCGTACGGCCTGGACCCCGGCCCCGGTCGGCAGGTTCACCCCGAGGATCCGGCCGAAGTCGGGCAGGAACTCGGGCAGGATGCTCGCGCCCGAGATCACCGTGCCCAGTGTGAAGTACAGCGCGCCGATCACGGCCCCGGGCGCGCCGAAGATGGCCACCGCCCCGGCCGTGGAGGCGGTGATGGCCAGCGAGATCAGCGAGAAGATGGCCAGCATCTCGCCCCGGTCGGCGGTGATGCCCACGCCGAACCAGCCCATCGACCACAGCACCACCGCGGCCGAGGCCACGGCGTAGACGGCGAGCGTGCTGACGTGGGCGATGCCCCGGCGCCAGGAGCGGCGGGTGCGCGGGATGAGCCGGCCGAGTCCCATCGAGGCGACCGTGCCGCCGAGCGCGAGGGCCTGGGTCAGGAAACCGAGCGAGGCCCCGTTGACGTCGTCGTCGGGCAGCGGCACCACGTCGGTGATCGGCGGCGGCGCGTTGAGCGCACGGGCCCGGGCCACCGGGATGCGGTCCCCGCTCTTGGCCAGCTGGTCCAGGGTGGCCGCGGCCTGCTGCTGCACGACCGTGGTGAACGTGGTGCGCAACAGGGTGGCGGCGGCCGGGCCGGCGGCCGAGGCGACGTAGAGGTGGGGCTGGGCCCCGGTGATGTCGACCCCGCCGTAGACGTCCCGGCGCTTGATCGCGACCTCGAGGTCGTCGACCGTCGCGTAGTCGGTGACCTTGAAAACGCCCTGCTGGGTCAGCAGACCGACGACCTCGGCCCGGTCGCTCGGCGCGGCCACCAGGCCGACCGGCACGTTGCGGGGCTGCGCCTTGTGGCCCATGCCGAGGTAGTACGCGGTCAGGCCGAGCTGGACGAGCACACCGATCACGCAGACGGCCAGCGCGAACCGCCGGAACCGCAGCACCGACTCGGTCGGCTGTTGCTCTGTCACTCTTGCAGCTTTACGGACGAAAGGGTTTCATGTGACCGTTTCTGACTAACCGACCTTCTCGTCGATGAGGGTGAGAAGGGCCCGGGCCGCGGCGCTGGGCCGGCGCACCGCGGACACGGCCAGGCCCAGCGGCCATTCCAGGTCGGCCCCGGCCACGGTGCGCAGGACCAGGCCCGTACGGTCGTCCGGCACCACGAACGGCGGCAGGACAGCCACCCCGAGACCCTCGCGGACGAAGCTGGCGCCGGTGGCGATGTCGGTGACCTCGATCGCCACGTGCCGTTGCACGCCGGCCGCGGCGAACGCCTTGTCGACGACGGTGCGGTTGCCGAAGCCCACCGGGAAGTCGACGAACGGCTCCCCGGCCAGGTCGGCCACGCGCACCTCGGCCGCGCCGGCCAGCCGGTGGCCCGCGGGCAGCACCAGCTCGAGCCGGCGAGAGGCGATCGGCCGGACCCGGATGCCGGTCGGCGGGCGGCCCGGCGCCGAGACGAACGCGAGGTCGAGCGTGCCGTCGGCCAGCCAGTCGAGCAGGCCCACCGAGCCCCGGGGCGAGACGTGCAGCCGCAGGCCGACGTGCGGGTGCTCCCGGTGGAAGGCGCCGAGCAGGGCCGGCACGTCGATGAGGTCGACCGAGATGAGGGTGCCGACCCGGACCGTGCCGCGCAGACCGCCGCGCACCTCGTCGACCGCGTCCCGGGCGTCACGGACGGCGTCGAGCGCGGCCCGGGCCCGGGGCAGCAGCGCCTCCCCGGCGTCGGTCAGCGCGACCCGCTTGGAGGTGCGTTCGAGCAAGCGGGCGCCCAGCTCCCGCTCCATCGCCTTGATCACGGCCGAGACGCCGGACTGCACGACGTGCAGGCGGGCCGCGGCCCGGGTGAAGTTGCGCTCCTCGGCCACGGCCACGAAGTACTCGAAGTGTCGAAGTTCCAGCACGAGAAGTGATTGTAGGTAGTAGTAATCATCCTTGGTGATGATGATCCGCCGACGCACGCTCAAGCCATGACCGTCCTGACCCGCCCTCGGCCGAAGCTGCACGGTTCGCCGCGCCACGGCCGGGGTTTCTGGCTGATCGCCGCTGTCTATCTCGTCGCGCTCGCCTTCTCGACCGTGCCGACCCCGCTCTACCCGCTCTACCAGCGCGCCGACGGCTTCTCCGCGCTCACCGTGACCGTCGTGTTCGCGGTCTACGCGATCGGCGTGGTCGTCAGCCTGCTGCTGGCCGGGCCCGTCTCGGACTGGACCGGGCGCCGCCGTGTGCTCCAGGCCGCGCTCGGGCTGGAGATCCTCGCGGGCGTGGTCTTCCTCACCGGGACGGCGCTGTCCGGGTTGATCGTCGCGCGGTTCCTCACCGGGCTGGGCGTCGGCCTGCTGACCGCCACGGCCACGGCCTACCTGCTCGAGCTGCACACAGCGCACCGGCCCGAGGCGGCTCGGACCCGCTTCGAGGTGGTGTCGTCGGCGGCCAATCTGGGCGGGCTCGGCGCCGGGACGCTCGTGGCGGGCGCCCTGGCCCAATTCGTGGCTTCTCCCTTGCGTACGCCGTACGTCGTCTTTCTGATCCTGCTGGCCCTCAGCGTCGTCGCCGTCGCCGCCGCGCCCGAGACGGTGACCGCGCCCGCCGTGCGCCCGAAGTACCGGCCGCAGGGCGTGCGGATCGCCGGCCCCCGCCGGACCGTGGTCGTCGCCACCGCCTCGGCCTTCGCCGCGTTCGCCGTGTTCGGCCTGTTCACGTCGCTCGCGCCCAGCTTCGTGGCCGGCGCGCTGCACCACCCGAGCCGCCTGCTGGCCGGCGTGGTCGTCTTCGTGGTCTTCGGGGCCGGCGCCGTCGGCCAGTCCGTCAGCGCCCGCTTTCCGATCGGCCTCGCCGCGCAGGCGGCCGGTCTGATCACGCTGGCCACCGGCATCTCGACCACCTCCTTGACGATCTTCCTGATCGGCGGCGCGATCGCCGGCGCCGGCGCCGGGATCCTGTTCAAGTCGGCGGTCGGCACCATCGCCGCCACCGCCCCGGCCCACCAGCGCGGCGAAAGCCTGGCCGGGCTGTTCCTGATCGCCTATCTGGGCCTGGTCGGCCCCGTGCTCGGCCTGGGCCTGGCCGGCCACTTCGTAGCCGCGACGACCTCGCTGCTGTGGTTCACCGGCCTGCTGCTGGCCCTGCTCGGCACCGTCCTCACCGTGGATCGTTGGGGCACAAACTAATCGCTACGCTGGAGGGATGGCCGATGACCCGCTCGAACTGGAACGCCAGGTGTGCTTCGCCCTGTCGGTGGCCTCGCGCAGCGTGGTGGCCCTCTACCGCCCGCTGCTCGAGCCGATGGGCCTGACCCACCCGCAATACCTGGTGATGCTCGCCCTCTGGCAACACGCGCCGCTGTCCGTGCGGGATCTCAGCCGGCTGCTCCAGCTCGACCCGGGCACCCTCTCGCCACTGCTCAAGAGACTCGAGACCATCGGGTACGTCGACCGGCAGCGCGACCCCAGCGACGAGCGCAGCCTGGCCGTGACGCTGACCGAGCGGGGCCGTGCCCTGCGGGCCGAGGCCGAAAAGATCCCGCCCGCGATCGTCGCCCGATTGGGTATGCCTATCGCGGAGCTGGAGTCGTTGCACACGGCACTCACCCGGGTGATTGCGGCCGCCCACTGATCGATTCCCGAAAAATCGAATCCCGGCAGATGAATTGTTTCACATCTTCCTTCACTGGCCGATTTGCGCAAGCCTCGTCCGAAAGGCGCAGCGGCCGATGCTTGTGGGTGAACAAGGATCAGCAGGTAAATGGGCACGAAGACGATCGTGGATGTCGCCGGCGACCGCCGATCATGGACAGTCTGTGATGCAGCGTGCGTTGACGTGCAAGTTGCACGACTCATAGTGTCGAGCATGTGACGCCGGGTGTCGGACGACCTCGGGCGCGCGACAGCACCGTCAAACCGGCCGAGGAGAACGTTCCATGAGTGTCACGATCGGCATCAACGGATTCGGGCGGATCGGCCGCAGCCTCGCGCGCATAGTAGCCGCATCCCCCGATCTCGGCATATCCATTGCCGCCGTAAACGACCTTGCCTCGACCGAGAAAATGGCCTACGGGCTGCGTCGGGACAGCATTCGTGGCGCATTTCCCGGCACCGTCACGGCCCGCGCCGATCATTTGGTCGTGAATGACCATGCGATCCGCGCGTTCCACCATGAACGGCCCGAACGCATTCCGTGGGCCGACGCCGGGGTGGACGTGGTCGTCGAGGCCACCGGCCGGTTCCGGGCCGGCACGCTGGCCCGCACCCACATCACCCACGGCGGCGCCCGCAAGGTCGTGATCAGCGCCTCGGCCGACGAGCCGGACGCGTTCCTCGTCTACGGGGCCAACCACACCACATACGACCCGGAGCGGCACGACGTCGTCTCCCCCGGCTCGTGCGGCGTCAACGCCCTGACCGTGATGGCCAAGGTGCTGCTCGACCGCTTCGGCCTGCAGAGCGTGCACACGTCCGTGGTGCTGGCCACCCAGGGCTGGCAGAAGGCGCAGGACTCGGTGGTCGGCACGTCGCGCGAGGACCCGCGCCTGGGCCGGGCCACCGGCGAGAGCATCATCCCGCACAACTACGTGGTCGGTGACCTGGTGCGGGTGGTGCTGCCCGAGATCGGCGAGATGCGCTACAGCTACTACTGCGTGCCCACGCCGATCGGGTCGCTGGCCGAGCTCTCCGGCACGACCGA
This sequence comes from Paractinoplanes aksuensis, assembly GCF_024137025.1. Classification (GTDB taxonomy): domain Bacteria; phylum Actinomycetota; class Actinomycetes; order Mycobacteriales; family Micromonosporaceae; genus Actinoplanes; species Actinoplanes aksuensis. The sequence continues at coordinate 223,518 of NZ_JAMYJR010000032.1, read as the reverse complement.
CAAGCCGGTCAGCGTCGAGGAGGTCAACCGGGCCATGGCCGAGGCCGCGGCCGGTCCGCTCCGGCGGGTGCTGGCCTACGACCCCGACCCCACGGTCTCGATCGACGTCAAGAACAACCCGGCGTCCTGCCTGTTCGACCCGTCCGGCACCCAGACCACGGCCGACGGCGGGGTCAAGGTGCGCGGCTGGTTCGACAACGAGTGGGGCTTCTCCAACCGATTACTCGACCTCGCGCGCCTGGTCGGTGAACGCACCCCAGTGACGTCGCGCCGGATGAGCTGGAGCATCGCTTAGAGTCCCACGTGATGACTATCGAGACTTCTGACGTACGGGCGGCCTCCTCCCTCTTGGCCGGCCGGGTGCGGCGGACCCCGGTGATGCGAGCGGATGAGAACCTCTGGTTCAAGCTCGAGCAGGTACAGCACGCGGGCTCGTTCAAGACGCGGGGCATGTTCAACCAGATCCTCGCCGCCCCTTCGTTGCCCGAGGCGGGCATCGTGGCCGCGTCGGGCGGCAATGCCGGGCTGGCGGCGGCCTACGCGGCGCGCGAGTTGGGCGTACCGGCCGAGGTCTTCGTTCCTGAGACAGCCCCGGCCGTCAAAGTGGCCAAATTGGGCAAACTGGGCGCCCGGGTTGTGCAGGTCGGCAACGAGTACGCCGAGGCTTACGCGGCCGCTCTTGTTGCTGCTCAGTCGTCCGGCGCGTTGTTCTGCCACGCCTACGACGACCCGTTCATGGTGGCGGGCAACGGGACACTCGGCCTCGAACTGCTCGACCAACTGCCCTCCGGTTTCGACACGGTGCTGGTCGCGGTGGGCGGAGGCGGCCTGATCGCCGGCGTGATCGCCGCCCTTCCCGGCGTACGAGTGGTGGCGGTCGAGCCGATCAACGCGTCCGCCCTGCACTCGGCGCTGGCTGCGGGCCAACCAGTCGACGTCCCCGTCTCGGGCGTGGCCGCCGACTCGCTCGGCGCACGGCGGGTGGGCCGGATCGCGTACGACATGGCGGTGGCCTTTCAGACGCCATCGGTGCTGGTCGAGGACCAGGCCATCGTGGACGCCCGCCGCCACCTGTGGGACGACTACCGCCTGGCCGTCGAACACGGCACGGCGGCGGCCTACGCGGCCCTGACCTCGGGCGCCTACGTGCCCGCCCCCGGCGAGCGCGTCGTGGTGCTGCTGTGCGGCGCCAACACGAACCCGGCCGACCTGGCATGAACCTCGGCCCGGGCGAACCGGAAGCCGGCCCCTGGCGGGTCGAGCCGATCTCCTCGTTGACGGAATCGCTGGCGTCCGCCCGGGTCATCGCCGTCGACGGCCGCGGCGCCAGCGGCAAGACGGTCTTGTCGTCCCGCCTGGCTTCTTTGTTGCCGGCCACCGTCGTCCACTCCGACGACGTGGCCTGGAACCACTCCCGCTTCGGCTGGGACGACCTGATGATCGACGGCATCCTGCGCCCGTTCCGCGCGGGCCAGCCGGTGCACTACCGCCTGCCGGCCTGGGAACGCCTGGGCCGCCCGGGCCACATCTCTGTTGCGGCCGACGCCACCACCTTGATCATCGAGGGCGTGGGCGTCTCCCGCCGTTCCCTGATGCCGTACGTGGACGTCGCCATCTGGGTCCAGTCCGACTACGTCGAGGCCAAGGCCCGCGGCATCCGCCGCGACATAGCCACCGAGGGTCGCACTGAAGAGAACGCCCTACAGAACTGGGACGAGTGGGAGGCCGAGGAGGTCCCGTTCCTCCTCGAAGACCGCCCCTGGGAACGAGCCGACATCATCGTCAACACCGCCGTCCCCCACGACCTCTCATCCGAGGTCGTCACCGCCAGGCCCACCCGCGACTCTCGGTCCGGACCGCATGATTCAGGTCGCTACTGACATCTCATCTTACGTACGGCTGACTCGCGTCAACTCCGCTCGAAGAAATTGCACCTGCCTCCTTGTCAAGCCCTTTCGTCGCGGCTCGAAACTCGGTTACCCATGAGCTAGTCTCTCCGCTCACCAGATTTCCGACATCCCGCATGAAGCTGGAGAGCGCCAGCACGGCTGCCGCATCAGCTTGCTCGTCGGCGGGCTCAACATGAGCCCGACCAGCCATGATAACGATCCAATCGCTGTAGAACGTACTCAGACGCTGCTGCAACGCTTGTGCGGTTTGCATGTCTCGCAGCCAGCCGGAGGACAGTCCGAAGAACTTATCGAAACCAAGGCACGTAGCGGCCAACGCCAAAAGGACATACCCCCACTCTACTTGAATTCCTTCGTACACCCCACCGATGATGGGGACCAATCCCCCGGCACCGGTCAGAAGTATCGCCGAAACCCGAAGAGTCCGAGCACCCAATCGCTTGAACTTCTTGTCGCGGAGGTACCACGATAATGCGACTTCAGCGTTGTCGACCGACCAATTTTTCAGCGTATTGAGCACCTCTCGCTTATTCTGCCAGGCATCATCAGGCACTTCGGGCAACCTGGTAAATTCCAGATCTCCTCGACGAAATCGGCCGTGACTTCTGCCTAGCGGCTGCATATTTTCCTCCCCACTCACAGAGTAATATCTCGTGCCAACCGCGGTAAACACGGCGACGGCCCGCCATGCGGCACGACCGCCGGTAGCTAGAACTACCTGCGCATCAGCCTTTCACAACCCACCGGCCCGCCGGCGCCCATTCAGCACCAAGCTGGACTGCCATCTCTCGCCAATCAACCCGAACGAAGTCGGCGCCCGCCTCACGACGGTTTCGCAAAAGTTTGATGACAGCGAAGTGATTTGATTGATTGTGCTCGAGTTCCTGCTCACTTACGCCGGTACTACCGCAGCCCGATACGATTAAGGACCGTCCCGCGAAGGCGGAGCCCTCAGCTCGCTGCCGCACTGCGGTCTCCCGGAGCTGAGGCTTGTGTTTGTGTCCATGCAGGACCAGAGAGAAACCTAGGCGAGACAATCGCTGCTCAACAATACCGGCATCACGAACCGTAGACATATCGAGCATTACGTCTTGCGCTTTACGAGCAGGCATCAAAGGTTCCGGATAAGGGAGTAGATGGTGGTGCATCACGGCCGCCATGACTTCCCCGGAGTTGGCATCCGGCAGCAACTCCGCAACGCGCTTAAGCTGTTTCAGTCCCACGTAGCCGTAGTGATGCTGGTGATCCTCAAACACGCAGGAGTTCAATCCCACGAAAGTGATCGGACCTCGCTGCTGCAGCGATACGATTTCACTCGGCTCCGGACGGGCACTTGACACCTGAAAGTTCCAGGTTATCAAGGGGTAAATCTTGCGGAAAAGATTTTCGCCGTAGAACTGATGAACGAAACTGAGGTAATTGTCAAACCTCTTCTTGAGATCAGCCTTGGCAACGTCCCAGTCGATATCATGATTGCCGGGAACGATAACGACCTGATCCCGCCCGATTCCGGTTTCATCGCACAGCTCCGCGAGAAAGTCCGCGACCAGCTTGAACTCCTCGAGTGTGCCGCTGTAAACCGAGTCACCCGAAAGAACGATAGTAGAGTCCTTAGGGTCGCATCCTTCTTGCGTAAGCACCCTTCTAAATTCATCTCGCAGTTCAAGGCTCAGTCTTTGAGAGTTCTCATCATCGAGATACCTGTGCATCTGCCGGGCGTTGCCCGGTTCACCAAGAGTACCGAAGTGTGTATCCGAAATATGGAAGATGAGGTGTTGGCTCGAAAGATCACCCGCACTCGCCAGTCTAGGAGCCGAAACATTCTTCCCGTCAGATCTGGCAGCCAGCACCAACCATTCGGCAATCGCGACGGCCTGCTCGTTGTGCACTCCGACCTCACCTAGCATCCTTATCTGCTCAGCTGAGGATTGGGCGTCTGCTGGGTGTGCACCATTTTTGATGGCATCGGCAGCTCGCTCATAAGCACGATCAAAATTGCCGAGAACGAAGTTGCACTCGGTAGCTACGAGGTCGGCCCAATAATCACCGACGAGATACTCGGAGTTTTCCACGTCGGTGTTCAGAGCTTCGTACAGCTCTCGCGCTCGATGCGATTCATCGGGATACGCGAGCATCACCATGCCGGCGTGAGCGACACGAAGATATAGGCTGCTTGGCGCGAGCCTAACAGCTCGCTCGTAATAGTTCAGTGCTTCGGCGTACTTGTGCTGACGTTTAACTGTCCCACCCAGCATGCCCAAGGTTTGCGGATCATGCGGATTCAGTTCAAGCGCGCGATTGAGCTCACGCAGACCACCGTCATAATCTCCGAATTTCCGCAGGTAGAAGCCGCGTTGCCGGTGCACTTCATAGTCTTCCTCAGCGACGGGATAAGCGGCCCCGAGAACACCTGCGGCAGTCTTGTAGTCCTCCACCCTGGCCAACCCGTTCGCGAGTGACAGGAGACCGGAAACCGGCAGGTTTTGGAATTGTTTTGCCCAGTGCCAGACAGCGACCAATTGCTCGTCGCGAGTTGCCCTTGCGATCTTTGATGCGAACTCGCGTTCGAATGCTGCTTGGTCCTTCTGCGGGTCCGGCGCCACCCCGATATCCTTCAAAGCATCCTGAACCGGATTACTCATAGGAGCCTTGTTAACGGCCAGCGCATTCCTGAATCGGTCCCGAAAAGCAGTGTCGTTCAGAAAATCACGATCGTAGAGCAGGACCCGTTGACTGGCGATATCGAACGGAAGGTCGGCACCTCTTTCGGCGACCAAGATTGTCGCGCCCGACGAGAGTGCCTGCCGAACCCCGAGTTCGTAGTAGACGTTGCTGTTGGGCGCACTTACATCAGCAACCACGATATCGGCTGCGTAGAGTTGCTTGAACGCCTGATTTGTGATGGTTCCCACTTGGTCGATCTCATCGACACGAAGAACGTCGAAGTCGGCATTGAGGGCGACGGGCCGCAGAACCTGGGAATAGAACGCATCGAAGTCGTGATCTGTGCCATCGATGAGAGGGCGCACTCCGAACGGCATGATCACGAAGAGCAAGGGCCGCTTCACCCGGACAGGTTACAGGCTCTAGTAGCCGCGGAGGGGCTAAGAGAGTTGACTGTTGCCACCGGCAGGCCACTATCGCTCCTAAGCGGACATTTTGACGGACGCTGCTACCCATCATCGCCCAAGCGAGCAGCGCTGCGTTCGGCGCCTTCCTTACCGGCGTCTGACTAGTCCCTTCAACCGTCCACCATCGATGTCGGCTACACGGATCTCGCTGTCTTCATCTGCCTCACTCCACTGGGCGACGGACGAGTGGGCCGGTACGCCGGATTCTGTCCCGGCGGCTACGTCGCCAGGGGCGGAACGCTGCCGGCTCGGCCCCATAGGTCCTACCCGCAAGTTCGGGTCAGCGTCCTGGAACGCTTGCCCTGGCCTCAAGGGCTGACCGGACCGCAAGGGCTGACCGGGCCGCATTGTGTCAACAAGTCTGGGAGGCGGCGGAACAGGTCGGGGAGGCCGCGCACGCCGTTGCGCGCGGACTCCTGCGACAGCGCGAGGTCGGGGCCGGTGCCGGTCTCGACTCCGGCCAGGCAGCGGAGGATGTTCCACCTCGTGTGCCCCAGCCAGCCGCCGATGATGAATACGAACCAGCTGGGACCCCACGGGGGCAGCGTTCCGCCTTCGGCGACGTAGCCGTCGAGGACCGAGCGGAAGACGGTGGGCCGGAGGTCGTCGAAGCCACGCCCCTTCGCGAGGCTCAACGCGGTCGAGCCGAGTTCGGCCGACAAAGTCGAGCAGCCCGGACAGCTCCCAGTCGAGCAGCACCGGCCGGCCTTTCCGGGCGAGCAGGTTCCAGGGCTGGACGTCCCGATGGGTCAGCACGACGGGGCCCGGCCGTTCGCAGGTCTCGACGAAGTGAGCGATCGCGAGGAAAGTGTCGACGCGTGTGGTGAGGTCGGCCGCCCAGGGCTGACCGGTCGCCGTCGCCCGCGCGGCCAGGTCGGGCCAGTCCCGGGCCGCCGGCTCCTCGTCGGCGCCGGGCGGCCATTCGCTGTCGAGCGCGTGGAGGCGCGCGAGGATCTGGCCGACCTCGAACGCGTACGCCGGTGTCACGGGGGCTTCGGGTAGCTTCTCGCCGTCGGCCCAGCGATGAACGAGCACGCCGTCCCACGCCGAGATCGGCTCGGGCATCGGGATGCCGGCCGCGAAAGCCGCTCGCTCGAATCGGAAGACGGCTTCGGCGTGGTAGGCCGAGCGGCGGTCGGCGAGATTCAGCTCTTTCACCGCGAACGACCCTTGGTCGGTGTCGAGCCGGTACATCCGGTTGGCGAATCCACCGTGAACCCGGACCATCGGATCGACCGGCGAGCCGAGATGCGAGAGGTTCATCCCGGCAGCCGGTCCGCATCCGCAGCCGCGAGCTGGTCACGTCGTACTCGGAACCGCGTGGTGCCGTCCTCAGCCTCGATGTTCCAGCGCGGCGTGACGATGAGCCAGTCGCCGTCTTCGCCGACCACATCGCACGGCAGGCGGAGCGGTTGCGGCATTCGTGCCTGCGGGCCCAGGTCGAGGCCGAACACCGGGACCTTGTCGACGAGGTGCCAGGTTTGCCCGTCCGCGTCGTCGAGCCGGACCCGGATCCATCCTGGCCATTCGGTGTCGACCCAGGCGACGGCCTCGCACTGCAGTGCCCATCCATCCGCCACCGGTTCATGATGGCTGATGTCCGGTTCACCCGGGCCGACCGGCGGGGGTCGGCTGGTCTAGCGTCGGGGGATGGCTGACGCTCGGGTGTTGGTGATCGGGCTGGATCCGCGGCGGGTGCCGGGGCCGTGGGATCCGGAGCCCGTGGTGGCGGCGATCGAGATGGGGATGGCACGCTTCGCCGAGGCCGGGGTGAGCGTCGAGAGCTGCCTGGTCGGGCTGGACGGCAGCGATGACGTCGAAGCTGTGGTGACGGCGGCGCTCCGAAGGCACCCGTGGGAGGTGGTGGTTGTCGGGGGCGGCATCCGCTCCGGGGATGACCCGCAGCTGTTCGAACTCGTGATCAACCTCGTGCACCGGTATGCGGTGGGGGCGGCGATCGCGTTCAACAGCACGCCGTCGGACACGTATGAGGCCGCGGCCCGCTGGTTGAGCTCCCGGACGGCCGTACGGGCGGTGGTGGCGCGGCTCGAACCGGGGGACGACATCGAGGCCGCGCATCGGGCGCAGACGTTGGACTGGCTCGCGCGGACCGATGACGTGTACCGGCGGGTCAAGCCGGCCACGCCGGATCAGCACCTGGTGTCGTACGTGGTGCCGGTCGATCCCCGCGACGGCGCGATCCTGCTGGTGGATCACGTGAACGCGGGGCTCTGGCTGCCGCCGGGCGGTCACGTCGAGCCGGACGAGGATCCGCTGCTCACCGCCCGGCGCGAGATCGCGGAGGAGCTCGGGCTCGACGGTTCCGGCGTGTCCCGGGAGCCGGTGTTCCTCACGGTGACGCGGACGGTCGGGATCGACGCCGGGCACACCGATGTGAGCCTCTGGTACGTGATGTCGTGCGATCAGGAGCAGGCGCTCGTCGTCGATGACGGGGAGTTCCACCGGGTGCGCTGGTGGTCGCGGGACGAGTTGGCCGCCGCCGACCCGGGGCGGTTCGACCCCCACTTCTTCCGGTTCCTCACGAAGCTTTCAGGCCGAAGTGGCGGATCGTGAGGTCGGCTACCTCGTCCGGGGTCAGGGTGGTGTTGTCGACGCGCAGGTGGTCGTCGCGGCCGTCGAACTCGGTGGTGGAGTTCATCCGGTAGGTGGCGTCGTCCTGCAACAGCAGTTCGCGGGAGCGGTCAAGGTCGCGTTTCGACGGCTTCTCGGCCAGTCGGTCGGGGCCGGAATTACGGGCCAGGCGGGCGGTCTGGGTCGCCTCCAACTCGAGGTAACGGACAGCGGCGCCGCGCCGGTGGAAAGGTTCGGCGTACCCGGCCACGGTTTGCGCGTCGCCCGGGTGGTCGAAAGCCCAGACGAATGTGAAGACCAGGCCCGGCAGATCACTGCCGGAAACTTCTTCGAACACGGCCGTACGAAAGCCTTGAACCAGCCGGTGGAAGGGTGGCGTGCCGAACTCGAAGAAGCGCAGCACCGGATCGATCGCCATGTGATTGTGGAAAACGCGGTATCCGGTGCGCGCGGCGATGGCATGGCCGACGGTCATCTTACCCACGGCGGGCGGGCCGATCACGAAGAGAAGGTCGGTCATGCGCGGCAGCGTATCCAGGCCTACGTTCGACGGCTTCTGGTTTTCGCAAGTCCCTCAGCGTAGGGCGCGGTAGAGGAGCAACAGTCCGATGCCTGTGCCGAAACTAACGATCACAGCTCGTAATACGTGGGACGGCATGCGGCGGGCCAGCTTGGCGCCCGCGTAACCGCCGACGACGGTGGCCGGGGCCAGGATGGCGACCGCGAGCCAGTTGACCGGGGCGAAAATCGCGAAGATCAGCAGCGTGATCAGGCCGACGGCGGCCGACAGGACGTTCTTGAGAGAGTTGATGCGGTTGAGCGGCTCGTCCAGGATCAGGGCGAGGGCGGCCACATACATGACGCCGAGCGCGGCGCCGAAATAGCCGCCGTAGATCGCGCCGATGAACACCACCAGCTGGAGTGAGACGACGGCGCGGCGGGGTGACATGTGGCGTGGGTGGCCGACCAGGCCGCGCAGGCGCTCCTGGAACGCGAGCGTGGCGGCGGCGCCGAGCACCAGGAATGGCACGATCAGCTCGAACGCGCGGGCCGGGGTGAGCAGCAGGAGGGCACATCCGGCGACGGCGCCCAGCACACAGGTGGGCAGGATGCGGGTGAGGCGGGCCCGCTGGCCGGTGAGGTCGGCCCGGCTGCCGGCCACGCTCGACACGTACCCGGGAAAGACGGAGATGGAATTGGTGACGTTGGCCGCCACCGAGGGCAGGCCGGTGGCGATCAGGCTCGGGAAGGTGATCAGCGAGCCGCCGCCGGCGATGGCGTTGATGGCCCCGGCGGCGAGGCCGGCCACCACCAGCAGAAGGACGTGGGCGAGATCCATGGTGAGGTCGAATCTACGGGGACGTAGACTGTCGGGGCGACGGACGAGTAGGCCAGGCGGTCGCGTCGGCGCCCTCCGGGGTGTCGCCGAGGAACGTCCGGACTCCGCAGAGCAGGGTGGTTGTTAACGGCAACCCGGGGTGACCCGCGGGACAGTGCCACAGAGAACAGACCGCCGGCCCTCGAGGCCGGTAAGGGTGAAACGGTGAGGTAAGAGCTCACCAGCACCCCGGGCGACCGGGGTGGCTAGGTAAACCCCACCCGGAGCAAGGCCAAGCAAGGCCACGGCTGCGAAGCGGTGGCCGGCGCAAGCGTTCGAGGGCTGCTCGCCCGAGCTTGCGGGTAGGCCGCAAGAGCCGAGCCGGCAACGGCCGGCCGAGATGGATGACCGCCCATGGCGGCCCTCGGGCCGCCGGGACAGAATCCGGCGTACCGGCCCACTCGTCCGTCGCCCGACTCAGTCGGTGGGCGGCGTCATGATTGACAGGTTCTCGAGGTGGGCCAGGTCGGCCGTCGGCGTGAGTTCGACCGTCGTGGCGTTCGCGGGTTTGTCGGTGGTGGCCCGGCCGATCGTGATGGCGCCGACCTGGTCGTTCGGCTGGGACGGGTCGGGCATCAGGATGCGGTTGGTCCCGTAGAGGTCGCCGTCGGCCGGGAGGTCCTCCATGACCAGTTTTCCGCCGGTGCCGCGTACAGTGCCGGGCACATTGCTGATGTTGCTGTAGACCGTGCCGGTGAAACTGGCGCTCGTGACCAGGTCGATCGTGGCCTCGCCGCGGGCGGCGTCGACCGTCGTCACGCGGCCGACCAGCCCTTCGGTCACGACAGCGAGCTGACCCAGCCGTACCGGCCGGTCCTTCGGGAATGCGACGGTGAGCTGCTGGTCGGCCCGGCCGACCACCTCGGCCGGCACGGCCCGTACGTCGCCGATCGCGCCGCCTTCGCCGGGTACCTCGAACACCTTCGTCGCGCGGGCCAATGGTCGGTCCGCTTTGATGAAGCCGGCGATGGTGGTCGTCTGCGCGGTCCCGGCCAGCGGGAGGTTCTGCACCGCCAAGCGGCTGGTGGGTCCGTCGGGATTTCCGAACATCTGCACGTCGATCGTGGTGTTCAGCAAGCGCAAGGCGAAGACGCCCGGCATCGCAACGACGATGGCGAAGCTGCCCCAACCGTCCGTGCTGACCGTTCCGGTCGGCCCGGTCAGCCGGGGACTGACCAGGCTGACCACCCGGGTCCGCACCGGGTCGGGGGCCGGCCGGTCGGCCCGCAGCCGCAGGGCGTCGGCCGCGCTCTGGTCGCTGGTGAAGAACGCCAGCCGCGGTAGGCCCCGGCTGTCGTAGCCCTGAAGCACGACCACCGAACGCAACTGCACATCCCGCGTCGCCACCAGAGTGCGGACGCCGGTGTGGGGACCAGCACGGTCCCAGACCTCCGTCGCCTCCTGCACCAGGCCGGGGTCCACGTCGCCCACAGCACCCCAGCCCAGGAACGGACCGTCGGGGGCCACCGCGGCCAACTCCGGCGCGGGACCGACCGCGACGAACCGGAACATCGTCGCCAGCACCGCCACACACACCACGGCCGCCGCACCGCTGACGATTCGCCGACGGCCACGGATCCGGCGGGCCCGGCGCATGATCCGGTCCTCGTAGCCCTCGGCGGGGACGACCGGCTCGGCCAGTTCGGACAGGACTTCGCGCACTTCGCTCGGACTAGGCATGACTCACCTCGGCCCACTGCTCCCGCAGAGTTCGCAGGCCCCTCGACGAAAGACTCTTGACCGTGCCCACCGAGCAACCCAGCGCGAGCGCCGCGTCCTGCTCGGACAGATCCTCGTAGTAGCGCAGGACGACGGCGGCGCGCTGCCGGGCCGGGAGTCCGTCCAGCGCCCGGCGGAGCCAGTCGCGCTGCTCCACCCCGACGTACTCGTCCCGGGCCCGGCCTTCCGCCACCCGGCTCAGGGGCTGTTCCCACCAGGACCGGCGGCGCCGCGAGCTCAGATACGTGTTGACCAGAATCCGGTGCACGTAGTGATCGACGCCGTCCGCGCCGCGCAGCCGGGCCCACGCCACGACCGTCTTGGCCAGCGCCGTCTGGACCAGGTCTTCGGCTTTGCCCCTGTCGCCGCACAACAGGAAAGCGGTCCGGAGGAGCGACCCGTATCGCGCCCGGACGAAGGCCGCGACCTCCTCGTCAGCATGTCCCACGGGTATTACCTACGCCCTGGAGTACCTCAAAGGTGGCCGCGGACCGTCAGCCTTTGAGGCCGGTGTGGGCGAGACCCTCGATGAACTGGCGCTGGGCCAGGACGAAGACGATCAGGACGGGGATGGCGGTCATGGAGGCGGCCGACAGCTGGACGTTCCAGAGTTGGCCCTGGTAAGCGTCGGTGAACTGGGTGAGGGCCTGGGGCAGCGTGTATTTCGTGCGGGACGAGATGTAGACGACCGGTTCCAGGTACAGGTTCCAGCTGTGCAGGAAAGTGAAGATGGCCACGGCGCCCAGTGCCGGACGGGCCAGCGGCAGCGCGATCTTGCGGAAGATGGCGGGGCGGCCGAGGCCGTCCATGCGGGCGGCCTCCTCGAGTTCGCCGGGCAGGGTGATGAAGAACTGCCGCATGATGAAGGTGGCCAGCACGCTCGGCGGGCCCAGCATCGGCACCAGGATCAGGGGCCAGTGCGTGTCGACCAGACCCAGGCTGTTGAAGATGCGGAACAGCGGGACGATCGTCACCTCGCTCGGGATGAGCAGGCCGGTCAGCACCAGCAGGAACAGAGCGTTCTGACCGCGGAAACGGATGCGGGCGAACGCGTAGCCGGCCATCGACGCCACCACCAGAGTGCCCAACGTGACGACCACAGCGATGTACGCGCTGTTGAAGTACTGCTGGGCGAACGGCTGCATCGTGAAGACCTGGCGCCACGGTTCGAAGCTCCACGACGACGGCCACAGCGACGGGGAGAAGATCTCGGCGTTCGGTTTGAACGAGCTGGTGATCATCCACCACGTGGGGAAGACGAACGGCACGCAGAGCACGAGCAGGATCCCGTACAGAAAGACTTTGGTTCTAGTGCTCATGGAAGACCCACCTCTTGCGCATCTGCCATTGCAGAACGGTCAGGGCCAGGACGATGAGGAAGAGCACGACCGACAGCGTGGCGCCGTAGCCGAAGGCGTGGAATTGGAACGCCTGCTGGTACAGGTAATAGACCAGCACCGTGGTCGACGTGCCGGGGCCGCCCTGGGTGAGCACGCTGATCTGCGCGAACACCTGCAATGAGCCGACCACCGTGATGATGGACGTGAGCAGGATCGTGGGGCTGATCAGCGGCAGCGTGATGCGGCGGAAAATGGTCCACGGGCTGGCGCCGTCGGTGCGGGCGGCCTCGTACAGGTCTTGGGGAACGCCTTGCAAAGCGGCCAGGAAAAGCACCATGTTGAGGCCGACGTTCTTGAACACCTGCACGATGACGACCGAGGCCATCGCCGTTCCGCCCGAGCGCAGCCAGTTCGGGCCGTCGATTCCCACGGCGTCGAGCAGACCGTTGATGCCGCCGTTGTCCTGCAGCAGGAAGCCCCACACGATCGTCCACGCGAGCAGCGACACGACCACCGGCGAGAAGAACAGCACCCGGAAGAACGTGGTGCCGCGCAGTTTCTGGTTGAGCAGCACGGCCAGCAGCAGGGCCAGGCCCAGATTGAGTACGACCAGGCCGATCGAGAAGAAGGCGGTGGCCCGCAGCACGGCCGGGAAGTTCGGGTCGTCGGCCAGTTTCTGGTAGTTCTCCGCACCCACGAAATTGAAGCTGTCGGCCAGCACGTTCCATTCGTGCAGGCTGTACCAGACGACGAGGACCAACGGCAGGAATACGAAGGCCACCGCCCCGAACAAAGCGGGGGTGATGAAGACGTACGCCGTCAGCTGGTCTCGCCGCCTGGTAGTCCAGAAAGATGGAGCGGTCACTTGGCGAGCAGCGGGTTGATGGCCGTGCACACGCCCTTCAACACGCCCGTGACGTCGGCGCCCGGCTTCCACAGCGGGTCGAGACCGGAGCGTACGGCCTGGTTGATCTCGGCACTCCCGGCGTGGCTCGGCTTCACGACGCCATTCTCGATGCCGTCGATCACGACGTCCTGCAATTGCTCGGGCTTCAGCAGTGGGTTGGCCTTGGCCAGCGTGTCCGCGTTGAGCTGCGACTGGCGGGGCGGCGGGAAGAACTGCGCCAGCTTGGCGGAATTGGCCGGGCTGGTGAAGAACTTGACGAACTCCTGGGCCGCCGCCGCGTTCTTGCCCTTCTTCAGAACACCGATCCCGCCCTGGCCGATGACCGCATAGGAACCCGACGGGCCGGCCGGCAGCGGCACGAGCGTCCAGCCGAATCCGTCTTCTTTCAGCAGCGACGCCCGCGAGATCTGCGCGATGGTCATGGCCGATTCACCGGCGAAGAAGTCCGCGGCCACACCGGGGGCGGGCAGTGCCTTGTCGGTGAAGATGGCCTTGTGCAGGAACGTCATCGCGTCGACCATCGGCGGCTGGTCGAAGCCACACGTCTTGCCGTCGGCGGTCCAGGCCTCGGCGCCCCAGCCGCGGAAAACGGTGGCCAGGTTCGTCCAGTCCTTGTAGTCGAAATCGCGGACGACCAGGCCCTGTTTGCCGGTCTTGGCGGCCGTCGCGGCGGCCACCTTGCTCGCGTTGTCCCACGTCCATTGGTCGCCGGTGGGCAGCGTCTGACCGGCCTTCTTCAGCAGGTCGGTGTTGACGAAGACACCGAACGGTGAGGTCGAGAACGGGTAGCCCATGAGCTTGCCGTCCTGCTTCCACAACGCGGTGGCAGTGGGCGCGAGGTCGGCCGCGTCCTCGATGCTGTCGTCGAGCGGCGTCAATGCGCCGGACGCCACGAAGTCGGGCGCAGCGCCCTCGAGAATCCAGGCGATGTCGGGCGCGTTACCGCCGGCGATCTGCGTCGTGACGGTGGTCGTGTAGTTCTCGAACGGCAACGCGTCGAACTTCACGGTGACGTCGGGATGGGTCGTCTTGTATTCGGCGGCGATCGCGTCGAACAGTTTGACGTGGTCCGGGTTGGCCGACCAGGTCGTCATCCGCAGGGTGACCGGGCCGCCCGATTCCGCTTCGCCTCCCCCGCACGCGGTCAGGGCGCCGAACAGGGCGACGGTGGCGGCTACGGCAACGGTCTTTCTCATATCGGGGGTTCCTCTCTCAGTAACCGCTGACGTCGGGCCAGCGCAGCTCGACGCCGTCGGCGCTCAGGTGGTGCTGGAACTCAGCGAGCAGATCGGGGGTGTTGCGTACGGCCCGCGGCGACACCGAACGATTGAGGCAGAAAGCGGCCAGCGCGCCGGCCACCTCACCCGTGTTCCATTCGACGGGGTGCAGCCGGTACGAGCCGTTGGTGATGTGAGTGGTGCCGATGTTCTTGCCGGCGGGCAGCAGGTTCTCGACCCGCTGCGGAATCAGCGCGCCGAGCGGGATTTCGAACGGGCACGAGGCGACGTCGATGTAGTTGTCGCCACCGGTCGATGGATGCAGGTCGATGCGATACATGCCGACGCCGACCGAATCCGGATACGGCACAGCGCCTTTGTCGCCCCGGATGAGCAGCGACAGATCCTGCTCGACCACCGTGTACTCGGCCCGGATGCGACGGCCTTCCCGCACGTACGGGGCCATCGCGAGCCCGTCCGGGCCACCCGTCACGTCGCCGCGCAGGCGAAGACCGGGCCAGCCGGTGCCGCCGTCGGGGCGGGGCGCCTCGGTCTGCAGCCAGTAGAGCACCGAGTGGGACAGTTCCCGGGCCGCGCGCTCGACCGCGGCCGGGTCGGGAACATCGACGTACGGCTCCTCGAAGTAGTCGATCATCGGCCAGTTCACCAGGCAGATGTCGCTCGGATAGAAACCGTCGGTGAAGTTGCGACGGGCCGCGATGCGACGGAACGTCCACAGGTTGCCGTCACCGGGGTTGACCCGCTGATCGGCCTCGACCAACCACGGGTCGTCGTCCGGGTTCGGCGTGAACGAGCGGGTCGAAGTTTCGAGCGTACGAGGATTGGGCGTCTGCCACGACAACATGCGGGCGCCCCAGAACGGCGGCTGGTAGTCGCGCCAGAACCCGTACGCGCCGGGCTTGTCGATCGTGTGGTTGCCGTCGACATGATCGATCGCGAAGCACACCGACAACGCCTGCATGTTGGCCGGATCGGCCGTGGCCGGAGCGCTCGGCTCGCCGGTCTCGGCATTCGACTCGGCCCCGGTCACGTACTCGGCCCCGGTCATCGGCAGCAGCGCGCCGGTCTCGGTCGCGTCCAGGATGTACGGCCCGGTGAGCACGACGTCCTCGCCCGCGTGCCGCACGATCACGCTGGTCACGCGGTCGCCTTCGGTCTCGGCCCGCACCGGTGCGGCCGGTTGCAGCACCGTGAGCCGGCCGGCCCCCCGGTACGGGCCGAGCATCTGCTCGATCACGGCCACGCCGACCCGAGGCTCGGCGCAGAGCCGGCTGACGTGCCCGGCGCCCGGGTTGAGATCTCGGGTGTTGCGCGCACGATCGGTGAGCGGGAAGTGCGACCGGTAGTAGTCACGGATCCCGTCGCGCAACGCACGGTAGCTGCGGGTGACTCCGAACTGTTCGACCCAGCTGTGCTCGTCAGGCGGGACGGCCTGGCTGGTCAACTGCCCGCCGAGCCAGGCGTACTCCTCGGTCAGCAGCACCGACCGGCCCGCCCGCAACGCCGCCAGGGCCGCGGCCACTCCCCCGAGGCCGCCGCCGATCACGACCACGTCCGCATGCAGTTCACGCACGGGCCACCGCCAGGGTCGCGCCGGCCACGGGTTCGCACGGCAGCAGGCGTTGAGTTTCTCCGCCCGTACCGTCCAAGATCGCAGACAGCACCTCGACCGCCTGCCATCCCATCGCGCGGCGCGGAATGCGATAGCCGGTGAAGTCGAGATCCGTGCTGGCCGGCCGGGTCGGGTCACCCAGAGCGACGAACGACAGATCTTCCGGTACGCGCAGACCCCGCCGCCCGGCCTCGGCCGCGAGCACGGCGCCGTCCGCGAACTCCTCCACGAAGACCGCCGTGCAGCCCTGTTCGCGCAGGTCATCGAGCACGCCATCGGTGTACCGGAGCCGAACTCCGGTGATCCCGGCTTCGGCCACGGCGCTCGTGAAGCCCCGATACCGGTCGGCGTGCGACTCGGGCCCGGCGCCCTCCCCCACGTACGCGATCCTGCGGTGCCCCAACTCGGCGGCCTTGCGCACCTGGGCCGCGGTGGCCGTCGGATAGTCGGCGCCGACATAGGGCACCGGCCCGCCCGCGTCGTCGCGGCGGCCGACACTGACGAACGCCTGTCCCTCGGCGATCAGCCGGGACAGCTCCTGCGGGTCGAGCCAGCGACCGAGCAGGATGCAGCCGTCGGCCAGCCGCAGCCGGTTGTCCTGCGAGAAGATGCGGCGCCGGCCGTCGATCACCGGCGCGCTGGTGAACAGCAGCAGGTCGCAGCCGATGCTCTCGGCGCACTCCTCGATGCCGACCAGGAACGGGTGGTAGAAGTCGCCCAGCCCGGCCGGGAACACGGGCTCGTAGGTGAAGACGCCGAGGAAGCGGTTGCGCTGCGCGGCCAGGCGGCGGGCGATCGGGTCGGCCACATAGCCCGTACGCCGGATCGCCTGCAACACCCGCTCCCGGGTTTCCGGCGCGATGCGGACGGCGGCGTCGTCGCGCTCGTTGAGCACGATCGACACGGTCGTCTGACTGACGCCGGTCATCCGGGCGATGTCCTGCTGCGTCACCCGCCTGTTGCTGGATGGCACGTCGGATGTCTCCTCTGTTACGCCGCTAATGCGTATTAACAAACGTGAACCGATCGTGGGCCACGTGATCAGCGGCCGTCAAGGAATCTCCAGCACTAATAGGTATTAGCACCTTGACCGCAGTTGTTAACGATGGCGAAACTTCGATGCGTCCCCACCGCTTCCCCCACCCCTGGAGGTCGCACCATGGATCGACGTTCCCTGCTTCGCGGCGCCGCCGTCGTCGGCGCGGCCGGCATCTCGGGCGTTGCCCTTCCGGAGGCGGCGAAGGCTGCCGGACCGGCCGGCCTGCCCACCTACCGCTACCTGCGCGACGCGCTCACGCTGCCGCTGCGCTACAACCCGACCGGGGAGTTCATCTTCCCCTGCATCCGCGGCGTCTACGACAAGATCAGCGGGGCCCGCGGCCGCTACTACCTCTACTACGCCCCGCACGAGAAGCCCGGTGGCATCTGCGTGGCCTGGGCCAACTCGCTCAACGGCCCGTTCACCGAGCACCCCGGCAACCCGATCATCGACAACGTGCTGCCCGGCGGCGGCACCGTCTCGCACGTGTCGTCACCCCACGTCACCTGGATCCCGGAGACCCGCCAGTTCCACCTGTACTGGCACGGCGAGAACACGACGACCCGGGTCGCACGCTCGTCCGACGGCATCAACTTCCGGGACGAAACTCCCATTCTGAGTACGCGGCTCGTGCCCGGCCTGACCGAGACCTCGTACGCCCGGGTCTTCGCTCACAGCGGCCGCTACGTGATGGTGTACATGGGGGTGCTCGCCGGGAAACGCCGCATCTATCACGGCTGGTCCCCGAACGGCTGGGACCAGTGGCAGTTCAGTCAGAGCGCGCTGGTCAACCCCGAGCCCGACGGCCTGACCGACATCTCGGGCCCGTCGCTGGTGACGCGCAACGGCACGACGTACGTGGCCTACCACGGCAACGACGGCAAGATGCGCATCACCGAGGTCGGCAACGCCTTCGACCGCGAGAACCACCTGGGCGTCTTCTACTCCCCCGCCGCCTCGGACAACGGCCGCGCCGCGGCCCCGTCGTTCGGCACCGACGGCGGTGTCCAGTACATGTTCTACGAGGCCGGGCCCCGCCTGAACGCGCGCATCTGCATCGCCCGAGCCGTCTGACCCGATTGCCCGGCGGCGCTACGGTCGGGAGATGTCAGCCGCCTCCTTCCCGCGCGCCGCCGCCGACGCCGCCTACCGAGCGGTCCTGGCCGGCATGTGGATCGCCGCCCGTGACCTCTCGCCGGCCCGCCGCCGCCTGGCCCGCACCGGCCTGATCGCCACCGGTATCGGGGTCGAGTACGCGAAGTCACCGTCCTCCTTCCGCGAGATGTTCGACCAGAAAGAGCCGCAGCCGGACGAGCCGCAAGAGTTCAAGCCCGACAAGCGGCAGTCGGCCACCCTCGCAATCGGCATCGGCCTGGCGGTGACGACGATGATCGCCCGTCGCCGCCTCGAGAAGCGATGGATGAAGCAGTTGGAGCACAGCGGCCACCGTCATCCGGCCGGCGCCTTAGCGCTGCGCATGGTCCCGGTCGAGTTCGGCATCCAGTTGCTGCTGCGCGCGGCCGACCGCTTGAAACCCACCCCCGACGACGAGTCGCGTGCACTACCTTCGCGGGATGGAACTTGATCAGCGACTCGTGGACGCGGCCGTCGACCAGATGAACCGGCGGTGGCCGGCCGAGGAGTACGGCGGGGCCGCCGCCGTACTCCTCGAGGACGGCCAGATTCTGACCAGCGTGTGCCTCGACAACATCAACGCCGGGGTCACGCTGTGCCACGAGACCGGGGCCATCTGTCAGGCCTACACGCTCGACAAACGAGTCACGGCTTCGGTCTGCGTGGGGCGCAAGGCCGGGACCACGGAGATCTTCGTGCTGGCACCCTGTGGCATCTGCCAGGAGCGCCTTGCCCTGTGGGGGCCCGACGTGCGGGTCGGCGTGGGCGATCCGCTCAGCCCGTCGGGGTGGACGGCCCGCACCCTGCTCGAACTCAACCCGTACTACTGGGCGGCCCGCTTCGCCGACGGCGGCATCTGGCCGTCGATGGCGGCGCACACCGACTGAACCGGGCCTCAGGGTTGCAAGTCGAATTCGCCATCCTTGGCGGAGCCGACGAAGGCGGTCCACTCCGCCGTCGTGAATTTCAGGGTCGGTCCGGAGCGGTCCTTGCTGTCCCGGACCGCGACGCCGTCGGTGAGGACGGCCACCTCGACGCAGTTGTTGCCGCCGTTGCCGTTGCTGCGGCTGCCCTTCTTCCAGAGTGTCGGAACAGACGGTTGCTGGTAGGTCATCACGAGCTCCTCACGGTTGCTGATGCCTGCGATTCTGAGCCGGCCCGGCGGTCCGGGACGGGCCGAGCATGACGACCTGTGGACCACGTCCGTCCCTGTGGACAGTCACCTGATCTTGGGAATCTGTGGTAACGCGTGCGCCGTTCGGCGCACCTTCCGCGCCGTTGGGCGCATGATGATCGCCGGTAACCGCCGTGTCTCGTTAGCGTGACTGTGACCGTCTCCACAGTTACCAGGAGGTACGGCTGATGGCGGACCCCGAGACGCCGAAAGCGGTGCCCGCAGCCCGCAGTGATCGCAGCCCGTGGAACTGGCTGCTCCTGATCCCCATCGTGCTGCCGGTTCTGACCCCACTGTTCAACCACGACTCGCCCCGGCTGTGGGGCTTCCCCGCGTTCTACTGGCTCCAGTTCCTGTTCATCCTGGTCGGCGTGACCACCACCTCGATCGTGTACCAGATGACGAAGAAGCGGTGACGGCATGGGCGACCACGTAACCGAGATCGTCATCTTCACGCTGCTGTTCGTGCTGGTCAGCGGCATGGGTTTCGTCGCCGCGCGGTGGCGGGCGCCGAAGGACATGGAACACCTCGACGAGTGGGGGCTGGGCGGCCGCAGCTTCGGCGGGTGGATCACCTGGTTCCTGGTCGGCGGTGACCTCTACACGGCGTACACGTTCGTCGCCGTCCCGGCCCTGATCTTCGGCGCCGGCGCGGCCGGGTTCTTCGCCGTGCCGTACACGATCGTCATTTATCCGCTGTTCTTCCTGATCCTGATCCGGCTCTGGTCGGTGTCGCACCGGCACGGTTTCGTCACCCCGGCCGACTTCGTGCGCACCCGGTTCGATTCGCCGACGCTGGCGTTGCTGATCGCCATCACCGGCATCGTCGCCACCATGCCGTACATCGCTCTGCAACTGATCGGCATCGAAGCGGTGCTCAAGACGATGGGGGTGACCGGCGACAGCATGCTCGCCCGGCACGCGCCCATCATCATCGCGTTCGCGATCCTGGCGGCGTACACGTATCAATCGGGTCTGCGAGCGCCGGCGCTGATCGCTTTCGTCAAGGACACGCTGATCTACATCGTGATCCTGGTGGCGGTCATCTATCTGCCCTACAAGCTGGGCGGCTGGGGCAGCATCTTCGACGCGGCCGAGGCGAAATTCACGGCCTCACCCAATCCGAACGACGGCATCACGCTGAACGCCAACAACCAGCTTCAATACATCACGCTGGCCCTGGGTTCGGCTCTGGCGCTGTTCCTGTACCCGCACAGCATCACCGGCGTGCTGGCCAGCAAGAACCGCAACGTCATCAAGCGGAACATGTCGGCCCTGCCCGCCTACAGTTTCCTGCTCGGCCTGCTCGCGCTGCTCGGCTACGCGGCCATCGCGTCCGGCGTCAAGCCGATCACCGACCCCGCGACCGGCAAGGTGGACAGCAACACGGTCGTACCGCTGCTGTTCGACATGCAGTTCCCGGCGTGGTTCGCGGGTGTCGCATTCGCCGCGATCGGCATCGGCGCGCTCGTGCCGGCCGCCATCATGTCGATCGCTGCGGCCAACCTGTTCACCCGCAACATCTACAAGGAGTATCTGAAGCGGGACGCCACCCACGCCCAGGAGGCGCGCGTCTCGAAAATCACGTCGCTGGTGGTGAAGGTCGGGGCGGTCGCCTGCATCGTCTTCCTCGACCCGCAGTTCTCGATCGATCTGCAACTGATCGGCGGCATCATCATTCTGCAGACCGCGCCGGCAGTGGCGCTCGGCCTGTTCACCCGTTGGCTGCACCGCGGCGGGCTGATCGCGGGCTGGGTCGTCGGCATGGGCCTGTCGATGTGGATGCTGTGGCAGATCCCGAACGCGGCCACCGGAAAGGCGCACTTCGGCGGCTCGGCGTTCCCGCTGTCCGACTTCGGCTTCGACAGCAAGCGCACTATTTACGTCGGATTCATCACCGTCATTGTCAACCTGCTGGTGGCGGCGCTCGTGACGCTGATCCTGCGGGCCACCAAGACGCCGGACGGTGTGGACGGCACGACCCAGGACGACTACTTCGCCGACGAGGGCGACCCGCGGATCGACAAGGACGTCGCCGCCACGGTCGATCACAAGTCCTCGACCTGACGAAAGCCTGACCCGCTCCCGGGTCATGGAGACGCCGCGCCCTCCGCCAAGGGCGCGGCGTTCTCTATTCTCGGACGCTGTGAGCCGCGACTGGATCAAATGGCACGACGAGTACGAGGTCCCGGGCTCGTCACTGGCCCGGCGACTCGAAGTGGTACGCGGTTATCTGCGCCCGTTGCTCGACCGCCCCCGCCGGGTGATCAGCATGTGCGCCGGCGACGGCCGTGACGTGCTGCCATTGCTGCCCGCGGGTTCCCGTGCCGTACTGGTCGAATGGGATCCGGTGCTTGCCGGAAGGGCGCGCGCGGCCGCCCCTTCCGGCGTCACGGTGATCACCGGAGATGCCGGAACCACTACGCCGTACGCCGAAATCGCCCCCGCGGAAATCGTGCTCGCGTGCGGCGTCTTCGGCAACGTTTCGTACGAGGACACGCGCCGGACCATCGCGGCCCTGCCCAGCCTGCTGACCCCCGGCGGCACGGTGATCTGGACCCGCGCCGGCGAATCGCCGGTGCGGTCGCTGTTCGCCGACAACGGTTTCACCGAACTCGCCTACGCCGAACCCACCGACGCCCGTTTCCGCGTCGGAATGCACCGGCTCGACCGCGCCCCCGACCCGTTCCTAGGCGACGTCCGCCTGTTCACTTTCGTCTGACTCACCCAGATAGAGGCAGAACGGATGCCCGGCCGGATCGAGCATGACGCGCACATCGTCCTGCGGTTGAAAAGCGGCCAGGGCCGCCCCGGCTTCAACAGCGTGAGCCACCGCTTCGTCGAGATCGTCCACCTCGATCTCGAGGTGCATGGACATCTGCGGCTGCCCCGGCTCGGCCGGCCACACCGGCCGCACGTAGTTCTCCTCGGTCTGAAACCCCAGGTTGTAACCGGCATTCTCCGACGGCGCGACGGCCCCGCCCCGCCCGTCCCCGGACGAAAAGAACTGCCAGTCCAGAAGCCGCGCATAGAACCGCCCGAGGGCGGCCCCGTCCGGCGCATCCAACGTCACACCCCACCACTGCTTACGCCTGCGTAATGGCATCCCACCATTCTCGACCCGAAGCCTGAGAACGGGGCCTCCGGCGCGGGCCGGTTCGCTTACGGTCGAGAGCATGATCAGCACCGATCTCTTGCACCTGCGGCGGGCGCGGGTGGCCACGTCGGCGATCTTTGCGGCTCATGGGGCGGTGACGGGGACGTTCGCCGCTCGGGTGCCGTGGATCGCCGATCATGTGGGGGTCGGGCCCGGTGGGCTGGGGATCGCGTTGCTGATGCCGGGGCTCGGAGCGCTCGCTGCGATGCCGTTGTCGGGGCGGCTCGTGCATAGGTTCGATCTGCGTTCGCTCGTACGGGTGTTGATGCTCTGCTGGGTGGCCGTGCTGCTGCTTCCGTCGCTGCCGACGTCGCTGTGGCTGCTGTGCGTGACGCTCGTCGCCTACGGAGCGGCGGCGGGGCTGGCCGACGTCGCCATGAACGCGCACGCCGTGCTGGTCGAGGCGGGGTACGGGAAGTCGGTCATGTCCAGCTTCCACGGCTGGTGGAGCATCGGCGGGCTGGGCGGTTCGGCCATCGCCGTGTTCGCTGCGCGTGAGGGCCTGGGAGCTCCGGCACACTTCGCGATCGCGGTGGGCGTACTCGCGGTAGTGGTTTTGGTGGCGTCGATGGGGATCGTGCCGCACCGGCCGGAACCGTCGCTGGAGGAGCCGCCGGCGTTCGCGCTGCCGTCGAAGGCGGTGCTACCGATCGGGCTGATCGGACTGTGCGCCGTCTTCGCGGAAGGGGCGAGCCTCGACTGGGCCGCGGTCTACGTACGCGACCTGCTGAACCACCCGGCCGCGACCGCCGCCGCCACGGTCTCGATCTTCTCGGTCTGCATGGCGGTGGCCCGGTTCGGCGGCGACTGGGTCGTGCAGAAGCTGGGCCCGGTGACAACGGTCCGCATCAGCGGCGCCTGCGCGACGGTCGGTGCGCTGATGGTCGTGCTGTTCGATCACGTGGTGCTGGTCATCGGGGGGTTCGGCCTGCTCGGCATCGGCATCGCGGTGGTGGTGCCGCTGGTTTTCGCGGCGGCCGGGCGCAGCAGCGAACATCCGGGACGCAGCATCGCCGGGGTGGCCGGCATCGCGTACGGCAGCGGGTTGATCGCCCCCGGCGTCATCGGCGGCATCGCCCACCTGTCGTCGCTCACTGTCTCGTTCGCCGTGATCGTCGGCCTGATGGTCGTCATGACCCTGGGCGCGTCCGTGCTGCGCCGCTGATCGGGCGGTAGCGGATCGCGATCCGCTACCGCCCCGGGTCGTTACGGGGTCCAGAGGCCGGTGGCGATGGCCTTGGTCAGGGAGGCGTTGGCGTCGTCGCCGTCGAGCGACCACATCATCGCGCCGCCCAGGCCTTTCGAGCGGATCCACAGCGACTTCTGCAGCAGCACTGCCGGGTCGTCGTACGTCCAGAAGGTGGTGCCGTCGTACAGCCAGGCGTGGCCCGACTTGAGGTCACGGTAGGTCTTGAAGCCGGGCAGGGCCTTGACCGTCTTGTAGTCCTCGGTGCCGGCCGCGAACTTGCCCGGGGCCGGGCCCGTGGCTGGGGCGAACAGGCCGTTCTTCGTGCCGGTGACGCCCGTCCAGCCCTGGCTGTAGTAGGGCACGCCGAGCACCAGCTTGTGGCGCGGGGCACCCAGCGACAGCCACTTGTTGATGGCTACTTCGGACGAGAAGTCGGGGTTGTCGGGGGCGCCGTTGGGCACCCGCAGGGCCGACTGCTGGTTGGTGCGGGCCTCCCACGAGCCGTGGAAGTCGTAGCCCTGGACGGTCGCGAAGTCGAAGTACTTGAAGATCTTGCCTTCGAAGCCGGCGTCGACCTTGACCGGCGCGGCGGGCAGGAAGGCCGTCAGGTCGTAGCGCTTCTTCGTCGTCCGCGACAGCGAATCCAGCTGCTTCCGGAACTCGGCGGTCAGCAGGGTGAAGTTCTGCTTGTCCTCGGGGCGGATGACGTTGCCGACTTCGCCCTCGGACCCGGGCCACTCCCAGTCGAGGTCGATGCCGTCGAGGATGCCGGCCGCGACCCCGGCGGGCAGGCCGGGCAGGTTGCCCTTGATCCACAGGTCGACGCAGGACGACACGAGCTTCTTGCGCGAGTCGTCGGTCAGCGCCGCGTCCGAGAAGTACTTCGAGCCGGTCCAGCCGCCGAGCGAGATCAGCACCCGCAGCTTCGGGTTCTTCTTCTTGAGCTCGGCGATCTGGTTGAGGTTGCCGCTGATCGGCTGGCCTTCGACGTCGGCCACGCCGTCGACGCTGTTCTCGGCCGAGAACGGGGTCTGCCAGTCGGCCCACGGGTCGGCCGAGACGCACAGGCCGTCGGCGGTGACCGGCCCGAACGCGTAGTTGATGTGGGTGAGGCGGGCCGCGGCGCCGGATTTCTGCACCTTGGCCAGCTGGAAATCGCGGCCGTAGATGCCCCACTGCGTGAAGTATCCGACCTTTACATATGATTTTCCGGTTGCCTGTGCGGGTGTCGCTACGGCCGTCGATGCCACGGCCGCGATGGCCGCCGCGGCGATGAGACGGCGAGTCAGAACGCGCATGAGCCCTCCGAGGGCGAAACGTTGAACAAAGTTTCCTAATCGAGGAAGCTAAACGTCTCGCCCCGGAGAATCAATGGTCGCCGATAGAGATCAGCGCAAATGCGCGGTTTCGTTCACCGAGCGCACGGCGATGTTGCCGTCCGGCCAGGCGTCCATCGTGGAGATGCCGGCCGTATCGAGGAACAGCCGGTGCAGGAAGGCGTCGGAGGCGGCCAGCGCGTCCCGCAGGATCAGCTTGATCGGTGACACGTGCGAAACCACCACCACAACCCCACCGGCGTACGACTGCAGGACCGTAGCCATCGCGCCGCGCACCCGCTTCGCGACGGCCTGGAACGACTCGCCCTCCGGCGGCGCCACGCTCGTCGAGGCGAGCCAGGCCTCCATCTCGCGCGGCCACCGTTCCTGCACCTCGGCGAAGGTCAACCCCTCCCAGGCCCCGAAGTCGACCTCGATCAGGTCGTCGACCACCGTGACGGGCACCCCGCCGACCTCGGCCGAGATCAGTTCGGCCGTACGCACGCACCGGCTCAGCGGCGAGCTGACGATCGCCGTGACATCGCGCGCGATGCCCGCCACCCGGCCGCCGGCCGCCATCGCCTGAGCCTCGCCCTCGTCGGAGAGCGGCACGTCACCACGCCCGGAGTAGCGGCCCTGCCGGGTCAGGGTGCTCTCCCCGTGGCGTACGAGAATCAGGCGGGTCGCATCGTCGAGCGACGGCGGCGCCCACGACTTCGGCGCCGGCGCCGGCGTCACGACCGAAGGCTCGACGCGGTCGGCCACCGGCTTGCCCGCGGCCTCGTCCATGGCCCGGTTGGCCAGCGCGTCGGCCGCCTTGTTGCGCTCGCGCGGGATCCACTCGAACGTCACGTGGCCGATCCGGGCCACGAGCTGGGCCGCCTCGGCCGCGAGCGGGCGCAGGCCGGCGTTCTTGATCTGCCACCGGCCGGACATCTGCTCGACGACGAGCTTGGAGTCCATCCGCACGCCGACCTCGGTCGCGCCGAGCTCGATGGCCGCCTTGAGCCCCTCGATCAGGCCTGTGTACTCGGCCACGTTGTTGGTGGTGACGCCGAGCGACCCCTGCCGCTCGAGCAGCACCTGGCCGTCGGTGTCGAGCACCACCGAGCCGTACCCGGCCGGCCCCGGATTGCCCCGGGACCCGCCGTCGGCCTCGACCAGAACCCTCACAGGCCCGATTCCTTGGTACGCACCATGATCCGGCGGCATTCCTCGCAGCGGACCACGTCGTCGGGCTCGGCCGCCTTGACCCGGGCCAGGTCGGCCCCGTACAGCTCGATGCGGCAGCCCCCGCAGCGACCCGACTGGAACAGGGCGGCCCCCAGCCCCGACTCGAGCCGGATCTTGTCGTACAGGCCGACCAGGTCGGCCGGCAGGTCGGCGGCCAGCGGGGCCCGCGACGACGTCTTGAACTCCTGCTCCTTGGCGATGTCGGCCAGCGCCTCGTCGCGCCGCCGCTCGGCCGCCGCACGCCGCTCGTTGGCCGCGTCCAGCCGGCCCTGCACCTCGGTCAGCGCGGCCTCGGCCGTCTCCCGCTGCTCCATGAGCTCGAGCTCGGCGTCCTCGAGCTCGCCCTGCCGGCGGTTGAGCGTGGCCAGCTCGTGCTGCAGCCCCTCGATCTCGCGCAGGGCGCCGCCCGCGTCGAGGCGCTTCTGGTC
This sequence comes from Paractinoplanes aksuensis, assembly GCF_024137025.1. Lineage (GTDB taxonomy): Bacteria > Actinomycetota > Actinomycetes > Mycobacteriales > Micromonosporaceae > Actinoplanes > Actinoplanes aksuensis. The sequence goes on along the minus strand of NZ_JAMYJR010000032.1, from coordinate 197,021 downwards.
GCGGTCCTTGCGGGTCCGCACCTGCTCGATGTCCTTCTCGAACCGGCTGATGTCGCGGTCGAGGTCGTCCACCGTGACCTGGGCCCGTACCCGCTCGTCGTCGAGCCCGGCGAGCTCACGCCCGACGGCCTCGATCTCGGCCAGCTCGGGCAGCGACTTGCGCCGGTGGGCGAGCTGGGCCAGGGCGGTGTCGACCGCCTGCAGGTCGAGCAGGCGGCGCTGGGCATCCGGTGAGGCCTTCACAGCAGGGGCTCCTTCGTTTCGGGAATGTCCCTGGCGTGCACGGTCCAGGGGTCGGTGTCCACATCAGACACGATGACTTCGGCGCCGGAGTCGGCGCGCAGCCAGGCCGCGACGTCGTCGAGCCACGGGCGCTCGGTCGCCCAGTGGGCGACGTCGAGCAGCGCCGGACCGTCCTCGGCGAGGTGTTCGCTGGCGGGGTGGTGGCGAAGATCGGCGCAGAGGTACGCGTCGACGCCCGCGCGGGTCGCGTCGGTCAGGAACGAGTCGCCCGCGCCGCCGCAGACGGCGATCGTGCGCAGCACCCGCGACGGATCGCCGGCGGCGCGGACGCCGGCCGCCGTGGTGGGCAGCCGCGTCGCCGCGTACCCGGTGAACTCGGCCAGATCCATCGGTTCGGCCAGCTCACCGATGCGCCCGATGCCGCGGCCCGCGCCGGCGGCGGCGCCCGTGGCCGGCACCAGCGGGCGCATGTCGCGCAGGCCGAGCCGGGCCGCGAGCGCGTCGGACACGCCGGGGGACGCCACGTCGGCGTTGGTGTGCGCGCAGTACAGCGCGATGTCCTGGCGGATCAACCGGTGGATGATCCGGCCCTTGTACGTGTCGGGCGCGATCGACGACACCGGCTTCAGCAGCAGCGGGTGGTGGGCGACGATCAGGTCGGCCCGCTCGGCCAGCGCCTGGTCGACCGTCTCGGGCACGCAGTCGACGACGCACAGGATGCGCCGGACGGGGTGCTCGAAGTCGCCGAGCACGAGCCCGACCCGGTCCCACGATTCGGCCCAGTCCCGCGGATAGCGCCGGTCGAGCGCGCTGACCACGTCGAGAACGGCGGGTGTGGCGGCGGTGTCGGTCACGGCCGCCAACTCTATCGGGCCGCTCCCCGCGAATCGGCAGGACAGGCCTACGCCGGTTCGGCCCGGCTGCCGCTGCTCATGCTGACCGGGTTGCTGACGGCCTGGAGCGCTCGCCGCCAGGGGAACTGGCCCCGAAACCGGTCGGTTTGTCCGGGTCCGCCGAGCCGGCACACGTCCTCGCCGTACAGCACGTGCACGCCCCAGTCGCGCAGCCGGGCCAGACTTTCGTGCAGCGCCGGATGCAGGGCCATGACCTTGTTCGTGTACGGGACCACGGCCGTGGGCACGCCATAGCCGTAGCCCTCGACCAGCAGGCCCAGGACCAGGGTGTCAGTGATGCCGGCGGCCCACTTGTTGACGGTGTTGACCGTGGCGGGCGCGACGATCATCGCGTCCGCCTGCGGCAGCACGTCGGGGTCGCCCGGACTCTTGTAGTAGGTGCGTACCGGATGCCCGGTCTGAGCCTGGAGCGCGGCCACGTCGACGAACTTGCGCCCGTCGGGGGTGGTGATCACGCAGACCTCCCAGCCTTCCTGCTGGGCCAGACCGACCAGGATGCCGACGTCACGGGCCATGGGCGAACCGCAGACCAGGACGTACAGCACACCACCGGGCACGGCGTTACCGATCGTCACGAACCCACCTCATACACCGACTCCCATCTGCTCGGCCAGCTCCGCGATCGGAGCCGGCGGAGTGCCCCGCGTCCGGCGGAGCACGTCGGAAAGCACCTCGTGCGCGAGCGGCCGGCAGCGGATCTCGGACGGGGCGAGCCGGTCGCCCTCGAGCAGCATCTCGCTGGCCTTCTCGATGTTGCCGATCTGCGTGTAGCCGCGGGCGATGTCCAGGAAGTGGTGCGCCCGGCGTTCCGGCAGCAACGCGTTGAAACCGACGACGTCGAGCTTCTCGTGCGTGTCGACCGCGGCCCGGCCGTCGCCCAGCTCGACCGCCGCGGCGCAGCGGTGCAGCAGGACGTTGGTGGGGCCGAAGCTGGTCCAGTAGTGGTTGAAGTCGCCGCCCAGCTCGAGCGACGCCTGTTCGGCCCCGCACAGCAGGTCGCGCACGGTCGCGCTGTCGCCGATGCGGGCCGCCGCCATCGCCCCGTTCAACAGCAGCATGCCGTACACCGACAGCCGCTCGCCCTTGTGGGCCGGCTCGTACGCGGGCGCCAGCCGGTTCGCGATGTTGACGTTGACCTCGAGCGCGGGACGGACCCGGCCCAGCGCCAGCAGCGCGCTGCCGACCCGGAAGCTGGCCAGGCCGGCCAGCAACTGGTCGCCGGCCCGCTGCGAGACGGCGATCGAGCGGTCGGCCGCCAGCCATGACAGCTCGTGCTCGCCGACCTTGCGCAGGGCGGACGACGCGATCTGGTAGACCTGGCCCAGCAGGTGGGCCGCGTCCTTGGCCTCGGCCCCGGTCGCGTACGCGCTGTCGGCGGCCTGGGCGTCCCGCAGCAGCTTGGGCAGCATGCGGGCCAGCACCCCGTACTTGGCGTGCTGATAGGTCAGCCAGGCGTGGCTGACCGCCTTGTGCATCTCGGCCAGCGGTGGCGAATGTGGCACCGCCTGGAAGAACGCGCTCATCTGGTCATAACGCTCCAGAGCGGCGCGAATCTCCTCAACCTCGACCTGGTCGATGCAGTTCTGCGTTTCCGGCCGGCGCTCCACGTCCTTGCCCAGCAGCAGCTGGACGTCGACCTGGAGCACGTCGGCGATCTCGTAGACGACGGAGAACTTGTCGAGCCGGCGAACTCCCCGCTCCACTTTGTCGACCCAGCTCTTGGACTTTCCCAACCTGTCCGCGAAGACCTGCTGGGACATCTTGCGTCGGCCGCGCCAATAGGCGACGCGGCGGCCGATCGGCAGCTCGTCCACGGTGCCTCCCCCAGCTCACCGACGACCCCCGCCGGCGAGCTCTTGTGTCATCTGCAGTCTGGAACGTCCACGTCCGCGTACGTCGCACAACGTGTGTGATCGCCTGCTCACCGATGCTCGTATTTTTCGTTGCAACTTGCAAAGGGTGGATCTGCCGAAACCAACGAGGTGTGTCGCGCTTGGATACGGCGCCTCCGGCTGATATAGCACCGGGCCACCTAGATCGGGGGTTATCGAGCCATGCAGTGGACAGGCCATCGACCGTTCGTACCGTCGGCAGCGCTTGATCGGCTGCGGCTGCGCCGGGCCGCTCTGCGCTACGCGGAGCGCGGGTGGACGGTCACCCGAGGTGCGCGCAGCGTGCTGCTGGCCACCGGGCACCGGTTCGACGCGCTCGAGGTGCCGGCCGAGCTGGGTCTGCGCACGCTCGGCGCCGTTCGCCTCAATCGCCGGGCCGATGCCCACGGGCCGGTCGCGGTGACCGCCGCGGGCCGCTGGTTGTTCCTGGTGACGCCCGGACTGCCGCTGCGGCCCACATTGGATCACCGGCTCGACGTCGTACGGCACGGGGTGGGCTCGTGGATCGCGGCGCCCCCGAGCCGGATGCCCGAGGGACCGGTGCGCTGGGCAGTTCCCCCGGAACGGACACAGTGGCGGCTGCCCGGCGCCGACGTGGTGCAGGGCCTGCTGGCCGACGCGCTGGGCACCCGGCCGGGGCCGGCGCTCACCGTGCCCCGGCAGATGTCGACCGCGCGCCGCGGAGCCTGACCCCAACTCGACCATGTCGAGGGACAACTTAGCGCTCCGGAGTGTGACGGTCGAGTCACTCAACCGGATGAATCGCGCTGGGGCCGGGCCCGGACGTGGATGCGGGCGCCCTGACTGTCGAAGATCGACAGGAACTCGACGGCCTGACCCTCGGCGCTGCCGAACCAGTGCGGCACGCGGGTGTCGAACTCGGCCGCCTCGCCCGGCGGCAGCACCAGGTCGTGCGGGCCGAGAACCAGCCGCAGCCGGCCGCTCATCACATAGAGCCACTCGTAGCCCTCGTGGGTCTTCGGGTCGGGTTCCTGCCTCGCCCCGGCCCCGATGACGTGCTTGAACGCCTGCGGGCCGCCCGGGTTGCGGGTCAGCGGCAGGATCGTCTGACCGAACCGCTGGATCGGACGGGCGTACACCCGGGGGTCGCCCGTCGGCGGCGCACCGACCAGCTCGTCGAGGGGCACCCGGTAGGCCCGGGCCAGCGGCAGCAACAGCTCGAGGGTCGCCTTGCGCTGGCCCGACTCGAGCCGCGAGAGCGTGCTGACCGAGATGCCGGTGGTGTCGGCCAGCGCCGTCAGCGTGACACCGGCGTCGCGCCGCAGCGCCCGCAGCCGGGGCCCGACCTCGCGCAGCACGTCCTCGTTTTTTGCCGTCATGGCAAAGAAGTTTCCCGTAATCGGGGAAGTATGGCCACCATGGGTCCATGACTTACGACGTGTTGGTGATCGGGGGCGGACCGGCCGGGCTCAGCGGCGCGGTGGCCCTGGGACGGGCGTTGCGCTCGGTGCTGGTGATCGACTCCGGCCAGGGCCGCAACGCCCCGGCCGAGGGCATCCACAACTTCCTGACCCGCGACGGGATGAGCCCGGCGGAGTTCCGCGCGGCCGGTCGGGCCGAGGTCGAGAAGTACGGCGGGAAGGTGATCGAGGGCGAGGTCGTCTCGGCCGTTCCCGGGTTCGAGGTCACCCTGGCCGACGGCTCGGTCCACCGGGCGCGGCGGCTGCTGGTGACCGCCGGCGCCGTCGACCTGCTGCCGGACGTGCCCGGGCTGGCCGAGGGCTGGGGCACCACCGTGCTGCACTGCCCCTACTGCCACGGCTACGAGGTGCGGGGCAAGGCCATCGGGGTGATCGGGACGCCTGGCGAGGAGCAGACCGAGCACAAGATGCGGCTGTGGGGGCAGTGGACCCCGGACCTGCGTCTGCTGCCGCTGGACGAGATCGCCGCGGTCGAGAAGGACGGCGTGCGTATGACCGACGGCAGCCTCGTGGCCCGGGACTACCTGGTGGTCAGCACCCGGGTCGAGGCCCGCGCCGCGTTCCTGGGCACGCTCGGGCTCGAGGCCGTCGAGCACCCGATGGGCATCGGCACCATCGTGCCCGCGATCGACCCGACCGGCCGCACCGCGGTCGACGGCGTCTGGGTGGCCGGCAACGTGGCCGACCCGATGGCCCAGGTCATCAGCGCGGCCGCGGCCGGCCTGGCCGCGGGCGCGATGATCAACGCTGACCTGTTGCCGCCAGCTCCCGATAAGCCTTGATCACGGCGGCCGTGCGGTCGGCCAGCTCCGGCCCGGTCTCCGTCACCGGGGCCGGGGGCTGGTCGGCCAGGCCGGACAGCACCAGCTCGGCCTGCCGGGCGGTCTCGCCGATCTCGCACTCGCGCCGGAACGCCTCACCGGCCAGCACGGTCCGATCGAGGCTGCGCAGGATGCGGTTGACCTGCCCACCGGCCTCGCGCCAGAGCTGGTCGGCCCGGTCCCGCTGAGCGGCCAGGGCCCGGACGGCCGGGCTGTCGGCGGGGACGTCCTGATCCCGTACGGCGGCGATCTCGGCCCGCAGGCGCCGGAGTTCCTGGCGGCGTACGAGAAGACCGCCCAGCTCGTCCAAGGCGCTGGTCAGAGAGCGGTCGGCCGGGCCGGGATCGATCATGCCGGACAGCGCGGGCCAGGTGCGGCGGATGCGGCGCGAGACGCCGACCGCGCGCCGGAAGACGGCCCGCTCGGGCTCGCTGCGCAGCACGTGGACGCCCTCGCCGGCGGGGATCTCGAACGAGGCCTCCTGCGCGGCCCGGGACTGGTGCTGCCAGAGGACGGCGACAGCGGCCACGGAGGCGGTGAGGGGCAGCCACCACGGCACACCGACCGCGTAGAGAGCGGCCGAGACGAAGATCAGTGTGAAGCTCAGGCGGGAGGCCGCGGCCAGCCGGACGGCCCGGTCAGCGCCGCTGGGGTCGACGGGGACGACCTCGGTCGTGGAACCGGAGCGGTGCCGCACGGCCCGGCCGGTGCGCAGGCTCAGGGCGTACGGGGAAATGACGGTCTTCTCGGCATCCAGGCCGATGTGCAGCTCCGGTGGCACGTGTCCTCCGCCTCCCGAGATTGCTGCGGTCGCAGGGCGGGCCCGATCGCCGGGGGGATGCCGACCGGGGCCCGCCCGCCGGTGGGGCATCCCGCCGGCACCCTCAGCAATCGGTGATCGGGCGGGCCGGTTGAGAATCCGCCCGGGTGCGAACCGGGTGCGCGCCGACCGGGGCCCGGCCGCCGGGCCGATTCGTTGTAGCCTCGCGGCGTGGATGCGATCGATCCGGTACGCGATGCGATCGCCGGCGAGCGGCGCCGGGTGGCCGACCTGATCGACTCGTTGAGCCCGGCCCAGCTCGAGACGCCCAGCCTGTGCGGCGCCTGGACCGTACGGCAGGTCGCCGGTCACCTGGTGGCCGCGATCGAGGCGCCCCGGGGGGCCACGTTCTCGGCACTGCTCCGCAGTGGGTTCCGGGTGCACCGGGCCAACGCCCTGCTCGCCGTCGAGATGGCCCGGCAGCCACCGGCCGACCTGGCCGCGACGTTGCGCCGCAAGGCCTACGACGACTTCCGGCCGCCCATCGTGGGCTTCCCGGGCCAGCTCACCGACCTGCAGGTGCACGGGCAGGACATGCGCCGGCCGCTCGGGCTGCCGCACGGGCTCGTCCCCGACCGCCTGCGACTGTCACTCGACTTCCTGACCGGCGGGCGGGCCACCGGCTTCACGCCACGCCGGCGACCCGCCGGGTTGCGCTTCGAGGCGACCGACCTGGACTGGGCGTACGGGACGGGTGCGCTGGTCAGCGGGCCGGCCGAGGCGTTGATGATGGCGCTCACGGGGCGGGCCCCGGTGCTCGGCGAGCTCGACGGCCCGGGCGTCCGCGTGCTGGCCGGCCGGATCACCTGAGGCGCCCGTCCGCCGCCGCCGGAAACTGTCGGAGGGTCGCCCTATGGTCACCGCCATGAATGACACCGCCCTCCAGTCATCCCCCATCACCCTCGACCGTCGTCTCGTGCTCGGCGAGATCGACTATCAGGTCACCGCCTTCCCCACCGACGACCACCGCATCGACCTCTGCATCGTCAGCAGCGACGGCGACGGGCACGTGGTCAGCGAGATCAGCGGCGGCATCGCGCCGGCCGACCTGCCCGCGCTCACCGAGGTGCTCACCTCGACCCTGGCCGGCCTGATCGCGATGACCCAGCCGCCGCCCTCGCCGTCCCCTTCCGGCCCGCCGCCCGACCGGCGTGACCGTCACCCCAACCAGGGCGCCCGCTGGACCGACGCCGACGACGAACGCCTCGTCGCGCGCTACCGGGCGGGCGCCCGCCCGCGCGACCTGATGGCCGAGTTCGGCCGCAGCAACGGCGGCATCCGGGCCCGGCTCGAGATCCTCGGCGAGCTGCCGCCCGGCGGCCGCTGGCGGCCCGCCGGCGGGTCCGCCGCCGGTGATCCGCCCGCTGCTCCCGGCGCCACCACCCCGGCCGCCGGCGAGCCCACGGGCTGACCGTCGGTGGGGCCGGGCGCAGCGTCCGCGCCCGGCCCCACCGGTGCCACCACCTCCGGGTCGGCCGTGGGCCTTCGGCCGTCCCCCGCTGGTGACGCGCCGGCGCGGTGTCCGGTCACGAGCGGGCGTGTGCCCGCGACCGGCCGCCGCTCCGGCGCCGTCCTATTCGCCGCCGGCCGGCTCACTTCCGGCCGGCACCACCAGATTCCGGCGCGGTCCGGCCAGGCACGCTTCGACACGAAGGATCTGCCCGTGGGTGAACATGAACATCGCCGCATCGTCGGTGTAGTCCATGTAGTTCATGAACATGTCCCCGTCCGGCCCGTTGTTGCAGGTGATCGACGGGAAGGCGGGCGTGCCGAAGTTCTGCCCGGCCTGGTTCGGGGTGTCCGCGACGAAGTCGGTGCCGCTGCAGCCCGTGCCGTCGTCGCCGCCGATGTGGAAGAGGTTGAGCCAGTGCCCGATCTCGTGGGTGGTGGTGCGGCCCAGGTTGAAGGGCGCGGTGGCGGTGCCGGTCGTGCCGAATCCGGTGTGGGTGATCACCACGCCGTCGGTGGCCGGCGGCCCGCCCGGGAACTGGGCATAGCCCAGCAGCCCGCCGCCGAGCTGGCAGACCCAGACGTTGAGGTAGCGGTCGGCCGGCCACGCGTCGGCGCCGCCCCGGGCGGTGAACTTCACCGCGTCGTTGTCCGAGAACGAGCGCGCGTCGGTGTGCCGCCGGGTGACGCCCGTGGTCGGGTTGCCCTGCGGGTCGGTGCTCGCCCGCCGGAACTCGAGGCGCGCGTCGGCGACCAGGCCCTGCCACACCGCCGGCACCCCCTTGAGGTCGGCGTTCACGGCCCGGAAGTCCTCGTTGAGCACGGCGATCTGGGTGTCGATCTGTTCCTCCGACACGTTCTGCTCGTCCGTGTTGTGCACGACGTGGACGACGACCGGGATCGTCACGACCTCGGCCCGGCTCGGCTGCTCCTCACCGGTCGCGAAGGCGAAGGCCAGGTTCTCGATGGCGGCCCGGTTGAGCCGGTAGTTCAGGCTTTCGTTGAGCAGGCGGCGGTGCACGTCCTCACTGCCGCAGCGTCGCCGCGCCGGGGTCTCGACGATGTCGGCGTTGTCCATCGGGCCTCATCTCCTCGCGCTATTTGCGGATCCTCAGCACCTGCTCGTCGTGGGCGACGATGTGCAGCACGCGGGTCCTCGCCCCGGCCCGCACGCGCACGGCGTCCCCCTCGCCCGGCTCCCAGCTGCCCCGGCTCGCGTCGGCCCGGTCGGCCGGTCCGGCGGCGTACTCCAGATAGCCGCCGCCCGGCCGGAACTCGAGGCTGGGCCGCGGCGCCCGGCGGGGCGGAAAAGGGAAATCGGCGGGCCGATAGACCGCCTGATCGTCGGTGTCCTCCTCGAAGGAGCGGTACCACCGCCGGTACAGGTCCGGCGAGATCTCTGGCATGCTCCGCAACCCTTCGACCGGTGCTTCGGTGGTGGTCAGGGTGACAGCATCGCCGCTGGTGGGCCCGCCTACGTCCGTGATCCGACACCGTTTGGCGACGAACGACCGATGACCCTTGCCGAGGGCGGCGCGCACCGTTGAGCGATGACCTGGAACCCGCGCACCGCACACCGCGTTGCCGCGATCGACGCCTACCGCTTCCCGGCGGCCGTGCGCCAGCGCTTCGCGTCGGAACACAATGGTCTGTCCCGGTCCGATCTCGACCAGGTCGAGTCGGCCACCCGCCAGTGGTTCCGGCTGGCCGCCCGCCACCCGCGCGCCAAGCTGACCATGCCGTCGCTGGTCGCCGCCGCCCTGTGGGCCGAGCTGTCCCGCCAGACCACCGAATACACGGCCTTCTGCGCCCAAGCATTCGGCCGGGTGTTCACCACTCCGCCGACCGCCGACAGTCCGTCGCCCGGCGGCACCTCCCAGCGGTGGCCGGGCGGGTCGCCGGCCGCGCTGGCCGACACCTTCCGGCTCGCCCGGCAGGACGAGGGATGCGAGCCGACCACGCTGCCATTGCTGTTCCGCGTCGACCAGCAGCTGCCTGTGCCCGGCGGCTATCGCTACCTGGCCGACTGCGGCGGCCGAGGCATCTGCCACGACCTGCCCGGCGCCGTCTGCCTGCAACACCTGAAGGGCCCCGGCCGGGGTATCCGCGGTCGCTCCCCGTTCGGCCCACCACCGCCCGGCTACTCCGGCCCCGGTGGGGGCGGCGGCTCGTGCGGGGGCGGCGGATGCGGATCCTCATAGCGACTAATGCGCTTGCGACGGCCACGAGCGACGACCAGGATCCGCGAGGTGGCCGACTCCGTGATCAAGCTCTTCGACCGTGTCGCCGACACCTACGACGACGTGTTGCCGTTCTTCGCGAACTTCGGCCTGCTCACCGCCGAGCGACTACCCGAGCCCGCCCCGGGCCGCCGCTTGCTCGACATCGGATCGGGCCGGGGCGCGATCGCCATCCCCGCGCGGAGGCGGGGCTACGAAGTCACCGCGGCCGACGCGGCCCCGGCCATGGTCGCGCGGCTGCAGCAGGAGCAACCTGCCCTGGACGTGCGCCTGATGGACGCCGCCCGGCTCGATCTGCCCGACGACTCGTTCGACGTGGTCACGGCCGGCCTGGTCATGCACATCGTGGACGACCCGGCGGCGGTCACGCGCGAGGTGCACCGCGTGCTGCGGCCGGGCGGCCTGTTCGTGTTCACGACACCGGGCCAGGTGCCCGAGGGGTTCGAGTTCGCCGACGGCGCCAACGCCCTGTTCGGAGAGTTCGCGCAGTATCTGCCGCCGCGGGGCAGCATGGGCGCACCGTTCGACGAGATCGAGACCCTGACCGCGGCCGGTTTCGACCACGTCAGCGAGACCGACCTGCGTCTGGAACTACCCATGGCCGACGCCGAGACCCTCTGGCGCTGGTTCCAGACTCACGGCACCCGCAAATACTTCGACGACCTGCCCGCGGAACGCCGCGCCGAGTTCCACCGGCGCCTGCTCGCCGACCTGGCCGGCCGGGGGCCGCTGGTCCTGCGCCGCTACGCCTGGCTCCACGAGGCCCGGAAAAGCAATTGATCGTGATGCGACGATCAAGCGCATGAACAAGATTCCGACGCTGTTCCTGCGCGACCCCGACAACCGGAAGCGCCTGCTGCCCGAGGTGCACCCCGGCTGTGGATGGGTGCTGGCCGGCGAAGGAGTCGCCACCCGGAAGTACGACGGCACCTGCGTCCTGCTCGACGAGGACGGCGTGTGGTGGGCCCGGCGCGAGGTCCGCCCCGCTCGCACCCGCCCGCCCGGCTACCGCCCGGTGATGACCGACGAGATCACCGGCAAGACGGTGGGCTGGGAGCCGATCGCCCAGTCGTCCTACGCGAACTGTCACACGGAGGCCCTGGGCTCGGCCCGACGGCCGTTCGCGCCCGGCACCTACGAGCTGATCGGCGTCAAAATCAACGGCAACCCCGAATCCGTACGGGGCCACACCCTGATCGCCCACGCCGAAGCCGACCGCTTCGACGTCCCCACCGAGTTCACGGCCCTGCGCGTCTGGCTGCTGGCCCACCCCCAGTACGAGGGCATCGTCTGGCACCACCCCGACGGCCGCCGGGCCAAGCTGAAGCACCGCGATTTTGCCCAGTCCCCGATACTCACGGTGTGAACCTTCGCGCCCAACCCGGTTTCGCCCGCACCCTCGTGGCCGGCTTCATCGGCAGCTCCCTCCTCACCGACGGAGCAGCCGATGTGGCCGACGGCAACCACTTCGGCTGGCTGTGGCTCGCGTTCGGCGCCTTCGCCCTCTGGCTGCTGACACAACACCTGCGCGAACAGGCCGTCCGCGGCCTCAACCGCCCCGACACCACCTGGACCCGCACCGACACGGCCAACGTCAGCATCCTGGCCGTCCTGATCACCCTGATGATCGTCGGCACCTTCGCCGACCCCGAAGGCCCAGCCGCCGAGGCCGCCACCTACACCGTCGCCGCCACCTACCTGGCCCTGCTCACCGACTTCACCATCCAACGCCGCCAAACAGTGAAGACCGCCCCCACAAACGCCAACCAGGCAGCCTGAACAAGGGCACCGAAGCACGACCGGCGGGGTGAGAAAGACGCGTTGCGCAACCACCGCAACGCGGGGCTTCCGGGGGCTCGGCCCCCGGAGCAGGAATGACGAGGCGGCCGGTCCGCGCTTTCCGCGGACACACTGCGCCCCGCCTCGTGGGCGCGGTAGGTTTCGAACCTACGACCCCTCGCTTGTAAGGTTCGTGGGACAGCGTCCGGGGATGTCCCATGCAGTACGTGACCTGTATAAGTCGCATCCTACGACCATCCCTGGAGGTTGCCGGACGCTGGTGAACGAGACCAAGAAAGAGACCGCTGCTGCGTGGTCGGGGCCGCGACTGCGGGATGGTTGCTGGCTCGACGGACGCACGACCGGTGTGCCAGGCAGGACCTTGACGGGCGCCCACCTGCACGCATCGGACGCCTTAACCTACCGACCATGACAGAACAGGATCCGAGGCCGACGGCTTGGCTCGCGCTTGTCGCCGGCGAGAACCGCGAGCACGGCGGTAACGACGGCTACGACGACGAGCCAGCGAGGCACTACAGCTGGGACAGCTCCGTTCCCAACCACTCGAAGATCCGCCAAGGCGACGCCATCGTCCTGTGGGAGGAACGCGGGTTGCTCGGAGCGTCCATCATCGAACGAATCGAGACCGACAACGACGAGAAGTGGGTGCACCGATGTGTTGCTTGCAGCAGCGCACACATTAAGAGTCGCCGGCAGCTCACGCCTCGCTACAAGTGCTACTCCTGTAAAAGCACCTTCGACGTGCCAAGCAGTAGCGTCAAGCCAGTCATGACGTACAGGTCGAAGCACGACGTGGGATGGGTAGATCTGGCAGGGAGCCTGACAGCACACGAGCTCCGCCAACTGGCCTACCAACCACAGTCACAGAACAGTTTTCGGGCATTGCGCTGGGACGCCTTTCGGGAAGCCGTGAACACCTCTGGGCTCGGCGCCCCTCTGCGCCTCCTGGACGCCGCTGCGGAGCAGACTGCCGGCGGACACCGTCGCGTCACGGTCCGCGTGCGGCTGGGACAGGCAGGCTTTCGTCGACAGCTTCTCGACGAGTTCGGATCAGTATGTGTTTTCAGCGGCCCGACACCGGTGGAAGCTCTGGAAGCGGCACACCTGTACAGCTACGCCGCAGAGGGTAAGCATCACAGCGGCGGCGGCTTTCTCATGCGGCGCGACCTGCACCGTCTCTTCGATCTTGGGCTCCTCGCCGTTGACCCGGCCACTACGACAATCGACGCGGCGCCCGAGCTGCGAACTTTCCCCGACTACGCAGGTCTTCATGGCCGCCGAATCGCGATCACCCCCGCCAAACGGCATCTGTCCTGGTTGAGGCTGCATTGGGACGAGCACCGCACGGCCGTACCTACGAGGCTGAGTACTGCCGATCCCTCTGCGGCGTAGTGCCCCGACTGACTCGCTCGACCAGCGAGGCACTAGAACAGTTTGCCGTCCCTGCCTTCCGCGATCTCGGCCAGACTAATAAGTTCTCCTGTAGCGACGAATGCCATCGCACCCGAAGGTGAGAATCCTTCGGGTACTGCAGGAGGGGGCTTAATGCTTCGCGAGCTTATCTACGTCGACACCGATAAGGTGCGTTCACTGCTGTCACAGATGGATGGCGGTGTAGCCGAGGACATCAGGGTCACCGAAAAGAAGCAGGGCCGCATGTCCGGGGGAATGCGCAATGTGGCGAGCCGCGAGCATGTATGGGGAAGTGAAGAAAGCGCGCAACGATCACTTGCTGACGCAGTCTTCCCCACGCTCGAAGAAGCGCTCACGGTGGAGGGATATTTGGCCGACATTTCTCACGAGCTAGCAACCGGTGAGCCGGATACATTCGAGCAACTTATGGAGAACCATCCTCCAGGTTCCGTAGTTCGCATCAGCGCGCCAGCTCGGCTATTCGACGCCAGATACGTTGCGAAGGCATTCGCCGGCTTCGCAACGGCATTCCAAGGCGTACTTCAGCTGGATAATGACGGGCCAGCGCAGTCCCGCGCAAGAAATCAGAAGCCCGGACCTTCGAAAAGCAAGAAAGGCGAAACTAGCCGGTTGATTACCGACCCCCTTCCAGAGGCACTAGAGGAACTCATCGAGGACTACAACGCAAGTGGAGCGATCGAAAGCATACCCCCGGAGCAAATCCGAGGATTCATCAAGATTGCTCGCGGTGTTTTCCATCCCGGGTTGCATATCACGATGGCAACAGCCGGGATGGGCGGAGTAAGCGTTACGGCGCGACTGCAGGAAGGCCGACGATTCCTCGACAGCGAACCTGAGATTCTGTTCGCACGCTACGGGCTTCATGAGCAGGACTGGACGATGGTTGGGACGATCGGGTCATACGCACCTCCCCCTGGCTACCAATACGAACTTACCGACATCACTCGTGAAGATGGCAATGTCAGTCGAAGAAAAATCGTGCAAAGCGTGAACGACCTCCTATCGCTGCTAGGATCCATCGGCTTCGCCGATCAGCCCGAGTACCCCGGTCTTTCAATCGTTCCACTTGCGGTATACCGACCAATTTTGTCCATCAATCGCGACGAACTAGTGCCCGCGTAGCCGTCGCCGCCCACTGCGCCACCCCAGAGGTCGCAGTTTCCGCGGAGCGTCACCCCCTAGGGACAACTTTGCCATGAGTGAATACCAGAGCCTTTTCCTCAAAAACTACGAAGTATTCTCCTACCGAGAAGTCTTCCGAGACGAAACACTGCACCTCTTCACTAGCGAAGAGGTGCAGAGGCTCTATGGCCCGGAGGCTGCCCCTTTCGCGTGGGGAACCTTCGGGGTCGGGGGCGAGGCGGCTATTCAGGACATTGGCGATGAGCTAAAGGTAACTTTACTTCAATCTACCAGCAGGACCCTTCGTCAAAGGCTCGATATCCTTGGATACAGTCTGCAAAAGCTAGAGGATCTTTACCTTGCGGCACGTGACCTAGAAGTAACTCGCATGGATTCCTTCGCGGCGTCCTACCCGGATCTCGGACCGTACGACTTTAATTTCTGGAAGGGTAATCTCCGAGATCTCTCATTCGATTCATGGCTCGCGCAGGTCACGCAACATGTCGAACGCAAGATGGCTGTCGAAACACCGTCGCTAGGAGACGTTGGACCACTCGAGCTCCTTGATGACCAAGATGCGAGGTGGCTGATCAGGGCTATCGTCGAGGTCGCGTTGCCAGCCGACATGCTGTCGCTCGACGTTACCAGGATTGACTACGACTCTTTGCTCGATAACGGGTTTTTAATGGACACCGACGGAGCAAACTACGAGGCAGTTTTCAATCCTGGACCGCCAATCGTCATAACAGAGGGCAGGTACGACGCCAAGGTCCTTCGTGAAGCGATAGAAATCCTCATGCCCCATCTCGAACACTACATCCGTTTCCTTGACTTCGACTTCGGCAACGAGGGGGGCGCCTCTGCGGCCGTAAAAACTCTAAAGAGTTTTGCGGCCGCCGGGATCTCAAACCGAATCGTGGCACTATTCGATAACGACAGTGCCGCTTATGAGGCCGTATTGGCACTCGAAACGTCTAAGCTTCCAGCACACTACAGCGTTGTTCACTATCCATACCTTGACAGCGCCACCGAATACCCAACCCTTGGACCCCAAGGGGAATCTACCATGGACGTAAATGGGTTAGCCTGCTCTATCGAGCTCTATCTGGGTGATGACGTCCTTCGGAGACAAGACGGCGAGCTAATACCGGTTCAATGGAAGGGGTTCATGGGAAAAGTAAAAAAGTATCAAGGAGAAGTGATGGATAAGTCAGCGATACAGCGCGCCTTCGATGACAAAGTCAAACGCGCCCGCCAAGACCCTGGCTGCGTAGGACAACAGGACTGGCAAGGTCTGCGATCGGTTTTGGAGCGCCTGATCACCGCACTGGCCCTTACCTAGGCAACCGTCGGCCGAGCAGATCCTGGGGGTCGCGACGCTAATGATCTGCCCTGAGCGATAAAACCGAGCCCAGCCCGGCGCAAGTCTTAACCTGGCCGGCCGTCCTATTCCACATCCAAGGCGAGGATAAGGGTCGCATCATCACTGCGTTTATTGCGCGGCCACCGGACACCGAGCGGGTCACCGGCCTCTGCCTCTCGGACCCTCCGCAGCACGGCTTCTGGGCTGTCCGTCTCTGCTAGATCGAGCAGTCCGGCCCACGACATCTCACCGAAGGGGTTCACGATCCGCGCGGCACCGTCGGTAAGCACAGCAAACCGTCGTAACTCACCGGTGCTGATAAGCCCATTCAGCGCATGCTCCGCAGCAGTCGGATCAGCCGCCGCGATCCAATAGCCATCGGCACGATTCCGCATCGCCAACTCAGCGTGCTTCATTTGCACCATAGCGGCATTCTTTTCGACCGAGCCGATAGCGAACGTATCGGCATTCCGGCGCTCAGATGCGGCAGTCTGACTAACTCGCTCGTCAGATACGGCGACTATGCCATTACTCCCGTCAAGGACAATCGACACGTCGCCCAGAACGAGATACTCTAGAAATTCCCCCGCGAGACGGACCATTGCGACGGCTGCGGAAGGCGTACCTTTATGCGTCAGGTCGCAAGACGGATGAAGACCTGCGACGCGCGCAATTCCGCCAGCGAGAATCTCCGGCAAGGAAGCACTAAGATCAAGCGCACCCTCAGAAAGCGCGGCACCAAGGTGGGCCGCGTACCAAGAGATACCGTGCTGACACCCGGTATCGGTTCGAGCCGTAGCCCCGTCGAGAACTACGAGGGACCGGGCGGAGGCGGAGTACCAATCCTCGTTCTCGCCGTTCGCGTCTGAGGCCAGCGAGGCCGCCGTCGTGCGCATGAATCCTCAGCCTTCGTGCTTGAAGAGTGGAGTTACCCGCTCAGTCGAGAGAATCTTTCGCCGATCCTTAGCGTCATACCGGCAGAGGATAACCGTTGAGAAGCGGCGCGACTTCAACTCTCGATGCAATTCAGCGAGGTTGTCCGCGACATAGCGCGCCGTTCCCAGAGTTCCCTGAGCATGGGTTCCCGCGATATAGAGGAATGATCCCTTGCCGTCCGGACGCGGCAAGCGCCCTAGGTACCCGTAGTCGGCGCATTCGCCGCTGTCTCGCGGGGACCGATATTCCTTGCCCGTGTCAGGTTCCTGGATGTACCACCCCTGCTCATCCTCTACGTACCTGAGGTGAGGATCCGCTTCCATTACTTGGCTTAGGAATGGGAGCAAGCGAGGGTTGGTCAGGACAATTAGATTCGGTCGGTTGAGGTGAACATGGCCGGGCGGGGGAACAACCTCATAACCCGCGTCAAGTCCAACCGAGCGGGCAAGTTCGGCGAGAATCTCATAGGCGGCGAACGCTTCCGCAGACAGCACCGCGCCGGGGTCGTTCCGGCCCACCTCGAATTTTCCACCGATGGCAAGCGTGACCTTGCCAGAACCGAGAAAAGCTTTTTCCGGACGGGTGCCGGCTGAGAGCAGCTGCGAAACCCGCGAACGGGACACGTCGAGCATCTCGGCGAGCTGCGACTGCGTCATCTTCGTCGGCTCGCCCATGAGCTCCTCCAGGGCAGTCCGGCGCACACGCGACAGGTCACCGATCGCCGCTTGGTACTCGTCGATCACCTTGTGCGCCGTGAGCGCCCGCTTGCGTGCGTCAGTCAGAGCTTCGACGGCGGCTACATCCCTCACGACAGGCCTTTCCTTGGCACGTTAAGGGGCCTAATCCTAGCCCAGCCCAGTTCACAGGGGCTATCCGTGCTCGGGTAGCGCAAGGGGACTGGACCGTATGTGTTGAGGGGGGTTGACATGCTCTCCGGCTTTGTGATGTTCTCTGTTCATCCCGCTTGACGGAGTAATCAAGGGGGGTAAACACAGCGAGCCTCGCGGCTCTGGCGCGTCTGCTTCTCGGGCAGGAAGGCCAGAGGGTGCTCGTTCTTTGAGAACTCAACAGAGCCGAGTGGGTCGCACCTCCCCGGGTCGGAACCCCGAAAAGGTCGCCGCGCATGGGCGCTGGTCACCCATGCAATCACTTCTACTTTTCCGCTGGTCAGCGCGGCATCAGCCGCTGTGTTGGCGCCGCGCTGACCCTCCACTTGGAGGAACTTCCCGTGAGGGATTACGACTTTGACACCGAGCCGACCGCCGCCGACTTGGCCGCGATCGAGTCCGAGCAACCACTGATCGACGCCGAGCTGACCTGGCTTGACGCTGAGATCACCCTGCTGGCCGCGATCGAGCGCGGCCGGGTAAACGAGATGGACACCCGCCGCGTACGGCGTGCCGAGCACGCGGTGATCCGCGAGACGTTCGCGCACGTGGCCCGGCTGACCCGCTCACCCCGCCCGCGGCTCGCAGCCTGATGGGCCGGATCCGGGCCGCGTTCCACGACCCGGACGGCGACCGGTACGGCATCCCCACCTTCTGGTGGAAGGGCGCGCCGGACGGCTACGCCACCCGCCGTCAACTACGTAAACGCGGTCTATGCCCCGGCGGCCAACCGATCGCCGCTCAAGTCTTGTGGGCCGGCGTCGGCGGTACCCGAGCCGCCTACCTCTACGACCTCGATCTCGCGCGGCCGAAGCGGACCGCAACCCCGGCCGTGCTGGCAGCGCTCGCCAAGGCGATGCGCGCCCGCCGGACCTGCCCCACCTGCCGCCGCGTGCGGCCCTACGTCATCCCGCGCTCGCTTGGCGAGTGCCTTTCCTGCGCACCCTCGGAGGTTGCCTGATGTCCGCACTTCCCCAGCTCAAACGCATCCGATGGGCCGTCCGCGGCGCCCTCGCGCTTGGCGTGGTCGTCTCCACGATCGCCAATGTGCTGCACGCCGTGGACAACCCGATCTCGCAGACCATCGCGGCGTGGCCGCCGATCGCGCTGCTGCTGACGGTGGAACTCATCTCCCGCATTCCGGTGCACTCGCGCTGGCTGGCCGTCGTGCGGGTGACCGCCACCGCGGGCATCGCGGGCATCGCCGCGTGGGTGTCGTACTGGCACATGGTCGGTGTGGCCGCGCACTACGGCGAGACCGGCGCCTCGCCGTACCTGCTCCCGCTTAGTGTCGATGGCCTGATCGTGGTCGCCTCGATCTGCCTGGTCGAACTCGGTGACCGCATCCGAGCCGCCGACCCGGCGCCGGCCATCCAGCTGGCTGCGAGCCCGGTCACCCCGCCCGCCGCGGCGGCGCCCGTCACCGAGGCACCGGCCGAGCCCGCTGCGGCGCCGGCGAAGCGGCCGGCGCCCAAGCGCGTCGCGCCGCGGCCGACGTCCGCGGACAAGGTGGCCAAGGTGGCCGCGCGGATGCCCGCCGCAACCGCGGCCGAAGTCGCCGCGAAGGCTGGCGTCAGCGAGCGCACCGCGCGGCGCTACCTGCCCGCTCGCGCCGCCATCGCGCCGCCAGCATCAGACCCGCAGGCTGCGGAAACACCCGCTTTGGTAGCGGCGTGACCCCGCCTGATGCACCGCAACCAGCACCGCCCGGCGGCACGGCTCACAACCGCCAAGTCACGCGCCGTGCCGCCGGTCTCCCCGTCCGCTGCAAGAACCTCAGAGGAGGAGGCCAGTATGGCCGCTCGCCCGCAACCCCCGCCCACACCGCCCCCGGTCCAGATCACGTTCTCGGCCTGCGGGCACACCGCGACCTTCGAGGCGGGCGCCAAGACCACGGCGCCCGCGCGCTGCCCGCGCGGCTGTGACCCGGTGGCGCCGCAGCACAACCGGTGGCGCTGACCGACATGGCGCTGACCATCGCGCAGATCGACGACACCGACCCGGCGCGGATCGCCGCGCTGGCTCTGGCGAACCTCGGCGGCACCCACGAGCAGGTGGCTGCCGCGCTCGCCGTGTCCGGGTACACCGACCGGCCGGGAGCCGGTGCCGGGGATGTGATCGCCCGGTACCTGACGGCCTGCGATCCGCTGCTGCTCTCGGTCACGGTGACCGACTTTCAGGCCCGGCTCGATCGGGCCGACGAGACGAGCGTGGTGGACCTGCCCGGCCCGGTGCTCGGGTTCGCCTCCCGCTTCGACATGGGCCGCTACCGGCATCGGGTCAACCGAGCGGCGCTGCCCACACCCCTCGCAGATCCAGGCGCGTCCGGCAACGACGCCGGAACGGCCGCCTGCCCGTCGACCGCCTACCCCCGATCGGAGAGCACTGTCTGATGAGGACATTGACACCTGAGCAATGGCGCGTGCTGGGTCGCCTGATCTACCTGTGCGGCGAGCGGGTACGGCTGACCGACATGCTCAAAACCCAAGACGTCACACCGGAAACGGTGTGCGAGCTTGTCGAGCGCGGCCTGATCGTCGCCAAGCTCAACAGCGAGGAAATCGACCTCACCCCGGGCCTGATCAAGACCCACCGCCGCCGGCTCATCCTGCGGCTGTCCAAGGCCGGCGAGAGCTACTACTGGGAGAACCCGCACCGGGTACTGCGCTCGCTCAGCAACGCTCGGATCGGGCTTCACCTGTCTTACCTGCTCGGCATGGTCCTGTTCGAGGATCTGGCCGAGCTGCACCGCGAGGGCATGATCGAAGCCTTTACCGAAGACGGCGACGAGATCGAACTCGGTAACGCCCGGCAGCCGTTCTCCGGCAGCCTGCGGCTGCTGCTGCCCGGCGGAGCCGAAGCCTGGGTCAGTGCCGTGGTCGTCCGGATCACCCGGGCGGGCCAGCTCTACGCCGAACGCAACTGATCACCCGCGGGGACGCGTCGCGCGCAGCTGCGGCCGGCGCGTCCCCGCGCTCACCTCTCCCTTTGCCTGCTCTGCCTAAGGACGCGTGATGGCGAACCGCTTGATGCCCGATGTGGAAATCCGAGACGACGAAGACCTGCTCCAACTGCTGGAAGGCATCCGGCAGCTTGGTATCGCTGGTCACGACGAGATCGACGAGTTGGCCGGCATGGTCCGGATGAAGATCGAACGCTACGGCCGGCGTAACGGCCTGTCGCGGATGCGGGCCAAGTTCTGGGGCCGGCAGGTCGCCCGACCGCTGGTCAAGTCCGCCGACGAGATGCTCGCGGTCGCCGCGTATGCGCGGGTGTGCCGCAACCGGTTCGAGGCGTTCCTGATCGCCCTCGATGACGAACAGCCCGGCGCGTCGGACTTCACGGTCCGCGGCCGGACCGATCGGCGGGCCGCCTGATGGGCCGCCAGAGCGGAGGCGTGCGCGGGGGTGATCTGGCCCGCGGCGCCTCGTACGAAGTGAAGGGCAACCCGCTGCCCTACCTCGTGCCGCCGGCCGCCGGCCTGGCGAACCTGATCCTGGCCGGTGTCCTCTCGCGGATGTGGGGCGCCTACGCCGACCCCACCGTCTGGCAGGTCGCCTGGCGGGCCGGGCTGATCCTGGCCTGCTCGGCCGTGATCGTCTGGGCCACCTGGGGTGTCGGCCGCGCCCGCAAAATCGAGCTACGGGCCGCATCCCTACTGATGTCGATCTGCTCCTGTGGTGGGTTGTTCGTGCTGACCTTCCGCGGCTTCTCGTTCGACTCCGTGGTCGTGTATCTGCTGGTCATGGTCACCACCTCGGTCCTGCTCGCGGTGACCAAGCTGCTGCGCGGGCACGGCGACGACGCCCGAGCGAACCTGTTCGGCGAACTCGGCGAGCGGGTGCGGGAGCTGCAGGACGTCGGCGCGACCGGCAAGCCCAAGGAGATCGAGGGCCGGATCGTCACCCACGCCGAGATGCTGCCCGGCGGCGACTTCGGTTCCCTCGCGAAGCCAGAGGTTCGCACCGCCATCGCCTCCGCCCTCGATGTGCCGGTGGGCGGGGTGCGGATGATCCGCGACCGCAACACCCCCCGCACCGGGCGCATGGAGGTCTCGCCGGTGGACATGCTCGAGAACCCACCCGCGTGGCCCGGCCTGTCCGCGCCGGGCGGCTCGATCGGGGAGCCGATCCGGTTCGGGGTGTACCAGACCGGGGCGCCGATCCCGCTGATCCTGCCCGGTAACAGCAAGGCCGGGCGCAACGCGATCGGGGTGCTGATCCTGCTCGGGCAGGCCGGCTCGGGTAAGACCGAGCTGCAGCTGACCCTGGCCGCGGAAGCGCGGTCGCGCATCGATGCCGAGGTGACCTACATCGACGGCCGCAAGGGCTTGCAGTTGCCGGCCGAGTTCCGCGACGCCATGCACACGTTCATCCACAACGCCGACGAGGGCGAGCGCTACCTGGACGGCCTGATTCCCGAGGTCGCCAAGCGGGCCGGGCAGATCGGTGGCCACGGCCACGAGCAGTGGACCGCCGGGTGCGGCAAGTGCCCGCCGTTCCGCGTGGTGATCGTGGATGAGGCGTCGAAGTTCATCGAGGCTGAGGACACCCTCGTGGAGCTGGCCGAGTCCATCCGGTCAGTGGGGATGTTCCTGCTGCTCGGTATCCAGCGGGCGACCGGTGACCGGCTGCCCACCTCGGTTCGGACCACAGTCGGCGGAGTGATCTGCATGGGCGTCAAGGACGTGGCCGAGGGCGGTCGAGTCCTGTCCGAGGAAACGATCGAGGCCGGAGCCGACCCGGGCTGGAAGAACCGCAAGCCCGGCGCGCTGTACGCCGAGCTGCCTGGCACCGACCCCGACGACTGGTCCCTGCCCGGCCGAACCTTCCGGCCCGACCGGGATGCCGTGATCGGCGAACTGCTCGATGTGCTCGCCGCCCGCGGCGAACACCCGGCCAGCCGCCCTGCGGCGCCCGCGACGGTTCCGGCCGCGGGGGGCACCTCGCAGCGGGCCGACGACTCCGACGATCCTGACCGCGACAACGACCCCGAGTTGGTGCCGCCGCCGATCGATCCGGACTGCCCGCCCGACGAGGACCCGCACGAGCCGATCACCGTTCCGGCCCGGCGACGGATCCCCCTCGATCTCGGGCCGGAAGACGGCCGGCAGTACACCCCGACCGAGATCCGCGAGATGTTCATCGAGGCGATCATGCACGCGCGCAGCAAAGGCGTGCGCACGGTGCGGCCGAGCAACTTCGCCCCGATCGTCGGCCGCGTCGGTGAGGAAGGGCTCAAGCCGCCCACGATCTCGAAGATCCTCAAAGAGTTCTGCGGCGGACCCGAGCCGCTGTTGCGGCGCTCCGACGACAAGGGCGTGTACGAGATCATCCAGCCCGAGCCGGTGCCCGCCTACGCGGGCGCTGCCTGATGACCGCGCTGCCGCGCGGGGCGCACTGACGCGTCCCGCGCGGCCCACGCGACCTGCTCGCGCTATACGCAGCGTCACACCCGCGGGTGCGTCTTCACGCACTTCACGCACTTCACGCACCCGCTTGAAAGCGCATCTACGCGCGCGCCTGCGCGCGCCCGCGCGCGCAATCCTCGTGAAATCCGTGAAATCCGTGAAGTTCTACGCACAGTAAGGAATCCCTTATGTCCTGGTTCCGTGACGTTCGGCGCGGCGCCGCCTACGAACTCGGCCGCCGACTGTGGCGCTGGTTCGCCGCCCTCGAGATCATCGGCTGGTTCGTCCGTCGGGTCCTGCCGATCCTTCTGATCATGGCCTCTCTTGGCCTGGCCGTGTGGCTCGCCGTGCGCACCGCGGCGTGGTGGATGCCGCGCATCCTCGCCCTGGCCGCCATCGCCGGCAGCCTGACCGTCCTGACCCGGCTGGCCTACCGTTACCGCTGGGAGATCCGCGCCGGGCTGCCGCGACCCGCGGTCGCCACCGTCGTGGTCGCTCTGGCCGGCGTGCTCGGCACGGCCGTGTGGTGGCTGCGGTGAGCGCCGACCGAAGGCCCGAGGCCCTCGATCTGTACTGCTGCGCGGGCGGCGCCACCCGCGGGTTGCAGCGGGCCGGATTCCGGGTGACCGGGGTCGACCACAACGACCGGCCGAACTACTGCGGCGACGATTTCGTACAGGCTGATGCGATCCGCTACCTGCGGGAGATCATCCGTTCCGGGGAGATCCACCGGTTCGCGTTGATCGGGTCGTCGCCGCCCTGCCAGGCAGGTTGCACCCTGACCCAGGGCACCAACCGTGCCCGGGGGTGGGGCGGCCGTCACCCGCAGTTCGTGCCGCCGACCCGGGAACTGCTGCTCACCGCGGGGGTGCCGTTCTACATCGAGCAACCCAGCAACCACGGCGGCCTGATCTGTACCGATCTGACGCTGTGCACCGACATGTTCGAGGTCGGCCCTCCGCCGTGGGTGCAACGACACCGCGACTTCGAGATCCACGGCTTCACCGTCGCCCAACCCCAGCACCCGGCCGGTCCGATCCGCGGGCACCGCGGCTACGTACGCGGTTACCGCGGGAAGTCCGGCGGCCGGCCGGGGTTCTTCCGCGACGGCCCGTACGTTGCCCCGTACGGCAACGGCGGCGGGAAGGCCACCCTCGCGGAGATGCAACACGCCCTCGGGATCGACTGGACCGACGTCCGCGAGGAACTGACCGAGGCCATCCCGCCCGTCTACACCGAGCACATCGGCCGGGCATTCCTGAGCACCGCGACCGGTCGCAGCACGGCGTCTGTCGAGCTACGGGCGGCATGATGAGCGGCTCCGCCGCGCCCACCTCTCGATGCGCGGCCGGGTGCGGGGTACCGCTGCATCCCGCGGCGGCGGCCGGCGGCCACGACCGGCACCCCGGCTGCGAACTCCGGCCGGTCACGTCGGTGAACCGGTGGCAGTGCTGGCGCTGCCTGATGACCGGAACCGCCCTGGACGCCGCTCACGGCATCGCCGCGGTACGTATCCACGACCTGTTCGCCTGCCCCATGACCGCCGGCAGCGACGCCGAGCTACGGCGACGGCTGGCCCGGCGGGCGCCACTCGCCCGGCTCTACCCGGCCGAGGTCCCCGCGCTGACCGCGCGCCGGGCGCCCTCCGGCCGCCTGCAAGCCATAGCGGACGGCGTTCCGCCGCCTCACCCGTTGAAAGGATCTGTGCGCATGCCTGAGACCGGCCCGCTGTTGGCTGCCGCGCTCGCGCTGGCCGCCGAGGGCCTGCCCGTGTTCCTGCTCGGCCGCACGAAACGACCCGTGGCCAACTGCCCGGCCTGCCCGAAAGCCGATGCCGACCCGAGCCATGACCCCGAGACGTGCACGTGCCTGTCTTGTCACGGGTTCTACGCCGCGACCACCGACCCCGACCGGCTCAGAGCCATGCACGCCGCGGTACCGGGCGGCCTGCTCGCCATCCGCACCGGCCGCCCGGCTCGGATCGTCGTGGTGGACATCGACCCCCGCAACGGCGGCCGACCGCTGCCCGAGCTGATGCCACCCACCCGGTGCGCACGCACGGGATCCGGGGGCTGGCACCTGTACTACCGCCACCCCGGCGGAGCCCTGGCCGCCAAGCTGCACGGGCACCCGGGCATCGATCTGAAAGCTGACGGCGGGTACGTCGTCGCGCCCCCCTCGATCCACCCGGGCACCCGGCAGCCCTACCGGTGGGTGGGGGACCGGCCAGTGGTTGAGATGCCCCCGCCGCTGCTCGCCGCCTGCCGCCCGACCGCGACGGCCGCGACGGCCGCGACCCCAGCACCCGGCCCGACCCCGACAACCAGCGGGCGGGGCATCTCATCACCGGCCGCCCTGCTCGCCGCCCACCTCGAAGCCGTGGCACGCGCCCCGGAGGGCCGTCGCCGCAACACGTTGTACGGCGCCGCCCGCGGGGTGGCCCGGATGGTCGCCGCGGGCGCGCTGACCGCCACTGACGCCCATGCCGCGCTCTACACCGCCGGCCGGGCCGCCGGGCAGAACGACCGTGACGTCAACGCCGCCATCACCGGCGGATTCCGCGCCGAATCCGTTGCCACAGAAGGGATCGCCGCATGACTGACCCTGCCGACCGCGCCAACGAAGGCGCGGCCATCCTTGACCGCCTGCACGCCATCATCACCCGATACGTGATCCTGCCCTCGCCCGAGGCCATCGACGCGGTGGTGCTGTGGATCGCCGCCAGCCACGCTCAGCCGGCATGGGCGCACGCGGCCCGGCTGGTCATCCGGGCGCCCGAGAAGCGGTGCGGAAAGTCCCGCCTGCTCGATGTGGTCGAAGGCACCTGCTACAACCCGCTGATCACCGTGAACGCCTCCACCGCCGCGGTGTACCGCTCGATCGGGGAGGGCGAGCCACCCACGATCCTGCTCGATGAGGCAGACACGATTTTCGGGGCGAAAGCGGGTGAGACCAACGAGGATCTGCGCGGTCTGCTCAACGCCGGTCATCAGCGCAACCGGCCCACGATCCGGTGGAACAACGCCACCAACAAGGTCGAGAAGATCGCCACGTTCGCCATGGCCGCCCTGGCGGGGATCGGACAGATGCCCGACACCATCGAAGACCGTGCCGTGGTGGTCAAGATGCGCCGGCGTACCGCGACCGAGAAGGTGTCGCCGTACCGGCAGCGCCGCGACGGTCCGGCCTTGCGCAAGCTCGCCGCCGACCTCACCACTTGGCTCCGCGCGAACCTCGTGGAACTGGAGAAGGCCGAGCCGGTGATGCCGCTGGAAGACCGGGCCGCCGACACCTGGGAGCCGCTGATCGCCGTGGCCGATCTCGCCGGCGGCGACTGGCCCGACCGCGGCCGGCGAGCCGCGCAAGTCCTCACGGCCGCCCGGGAGGGCGACACGGAGTTCTCCGACCGGCTCCGGCTGCTGATCGACTGCCGGACGGCGTTCGGCCCGTTCGACGCGATCCCGACCGCCGCCTTGATGGAACGGCTCAAGGCCGACCCGGAAGCGCCGTGGGCCGAGTACGGCGGCGCCGGCCTGAGCGGGGCCAAGCTCGGCGCGCTGCTGCGCGAGTACGACATCCGGCCCGAGACGATCCGGTTCGCGCCGCCGACCGGGCAGGCCAAGGGCTACCGGCGCGCTGACTTCCGCGACGCCTGGCAGCGCTACGCCCCGGAAACCGTCGATCACATGCCCGAGGGGGAGCCGTACCAGCCGTACCAGCCGTACCCGCCCAGCTCAGAGGCGGTACGGCTTGACAACGTGGTACGGCTCAAGCCGTACCAAGCCGCCCTCGACGAGATGCCCCCGCCGCCCGACGAAGATGCCACTGGTACGGCTTGAGCCGTACCACCTCAAGATCCGTACCGCCCCTGACCTGCACTGGTACGGCTGGTACGGCTGGTACGGCTTACCCCCTCAAAACCGAGCCGCCCCCGCCCCGGCAGCCAGAAACTCGGCCCGCCCAGAGCCACGCTGCCGCATCCGCGCATCCAGCCACCCTCACCCGCCCCGGATCTTGGCTTCACGGCGCCCTCAGCGGGCCGAGGAGAACGCCGTCACACCGCGCGGCCACCTGCCCTCAACCGCTCCGCCGACCGGCCGGAACGTGCCTTACAACGCGCCTCAACACCCCTGCCGCACTGACCACGGGGAGACACGACATGGCAACCGACCCCACCCCCCTCGTCCTGACGATCGAGCAAGCCGCCCAACGGCTCGGCATCGGCCGAACCCTCATGTACGCGCTGGTGACCAGCGGCGAAATCGAGTCCGTCACCATCGGCCGGCTCCGCCGCATCCCGTGCGACTGCCTGACCGCCTACGTCAACCGGCTCCGCGCGCAGAACGTCCAACTGCCGCCCGCGGCCTGAAAGGAAATCACAGATGGGACGCAAGCCCAACGGCGCATCGAGCATCTACCTCGGCGCCGATGGGGCGTGGCACGGTCGGGTCACCGTCGGCATCAAGCCCGACGGCCGGCCCGACCGGCGGCACGTCCGCGGCAAGACCGAGGGGGTCGTCACCCGCAAGGTCCGCGACCTGGAACGGCAGCGCGACAACGGCACTGTCCGCAAGGTCGGTCAGAGGTGGACCGTCGCCACCTGGCTGACGCACTGGGTGGAGAACATCGCCGCGCCGTCCGTCCGGGAGACCACGATGGTCGGGTACCGCGCCGCCGTCTACAAGCACCTGATCCCGGGGGTCGGCGCCCACCGGCTGGAGAAACTTGAGCCGGAGCACCTGGAGACGCTCTACACGGCCATGATCCGGCGCGGCAGCGCACCGGGGACCGCTCACCAGACACATCGCACCATGAAGACCGCTCTCAACGTCGCCGTGCGGCGGGGGCATCTCACTCGCAACGTCGCTCGACTGGCGAAGCCGCCTCGCCTGGACGAGCAGGAGATCGAGCCGTTCACCGTCGCCGAGGCGCAACGCCTGCTCGCCGTCGCCGCCGAGAAACGAAATGGGGTTCGATTCGCCCTGGCCCTGGCCCTCGGCCTGCGCAAGGGCGAGGCACTCGGGCTCAAATGGCGGCGCATCGACCTCGAAGCCGGACGCCTACGGACTCCGCGGCAGCTGCAACGTCACCGTTGGCAGCACGGTTGCGACAACCCGAACGAGTGCGGAGCGCGACTCCACAAGACCGCGCCGTGCCCGCCGAACTGCACCCGGCACCAATTGGCCTGCCCTCCCCCGTGCCCGAAGGACTGCCGGCGGCACGCCAGCAAATGCCCAAAACGGCACGGCGGAGGACTCAAAGAGGTCGACGTGAAATCGCGGGCCGGCCGCCGGGCCGTCGGCATTCCAGCCCCATTGGTCGAAGCCCTGAGGCTCCACAAAGCCGCTCAGGACATCGAGCGCCAAAGGGCCGCGCAGCTGTGGGAGGAAGGTGATTGGGTCTTCGCCCAGCCCAATGGGCGGCCAATCGATCCCCGCGCTGACCACGACGCCTGGAAAGCGCTCCTGCAAGAGGCCGGAGTCCGGGACGCGCGGTTGCACGACGCTCGCCACACGGCAGCGACCATTTTGCTCGTGCTCGGGGTGCCGACTCGGGCGGTCATGGAGGTGATGGGCTGGTCCCAAATGGCCATGACGACGCGATACCAGCACCTCGCGCCGGAGCTGGTCAACGGGATCGCTGAGCAGGTCGCCGGCCTGCTCTGGAAGCCCAATTGAGACCGAAACTGAGACCGGGGCGGACGGCCGATCGAGTTCTGTCCGCTCCGGCCCTGGTCAATGGGTGGGCGCGGTAGGTTTCGAACCTACGACCCCTCGCTTGTAAGGCGAGTGCTCTCCCACTGAGCTACGCGCCCGGCATGGCCGGAGTGGTCATCGTACCTAAGGTCGGGCCGGCAGGCCGGACAGGGCCTCGCGCCAGGCGTTCTGGTCTCGGGACTCGCCGGGGCCCAGCATCTCGGCGAAGCGGATCACGCCGCCCGAGTCGATGAGGAAGGTGCCCCGGTTGGCCATGCCGCCGTCGGTGTGGAAGACGTCGTAAGCCTGGGCCACGCCGCCGTGCGGCCAGAAGTCGGCCAGCAGCGGGAAGTCGAAGCCCTCCTGCAGGGCCCACACCTTGTGGGCGTAGACCGAGTCGACGCTCACGGCCAGCACCTGCACCCGGTCGTTCTGGTAGACGGCCAGGTTGTCCCGGATCTCGGCCAGCTCGCCCTGGCAGGTGCCGGTGAACGTGAAGGGATAGAACACCAGCAGCACTGCCTTGCGACCGTGGAAGTCAGCCAGGCGTACGGGCTGATTGTTCTGGTCTTTCAGGGTGAAATCGGGCGCGACAGCGCCGACCGGCAGTGGCATGGGCACAACCCTAACCGGGTCGGCGCCCCAGGGACGCCGACCGGTAGGACTCAGGGCAGTGAGCTACTTCTTCTTGTTCCCCTTGGGGGTGACCAACCGGGCGCCGGTCCAGTCCTTGCCCGCGTTGACCGTCGAGGTCTGCTGCAAGCCGGCCGTGGGGGCCGATTCGCTGATCTCGCTCGGTTCGACGTGGTTGTCCCGCCCGGCCTTGGGGGTCAGCAGCCACACCACGCCGTTGTCGGCGAGGGGGCCCAGGGCGTCGGTGAGAATTTCGAAAAGGTCACCGTCACCGTCGCGGTACCACAACAGCACCGCGTCGACGACCTCGTCGGTGTCTTCGTCGACCAACTCGCCGACACGTTCGGTCAGGGCGTCACGGAGGTCTTCGTCGACATCGTCGTCGTAGCCCATCTCCATGACCACCATGTTCGGCTCGAAGCCGAACCGGTCCGCCAGGCTACGTACGCCGTCGGCCTGACCAGCGGTCGCGCTCACTGTCTAAGTCCTCCTAGCTGTCAATTTCCGTGAACTGGGGTTAGTCCACACACTCCCGGGCCCCAGCGCAAGTGGCGCACCGGGTGTGAGGCAATTTACCGGGCCAGCAGCGCGCGGGCACCCTGTGTGATCGCATCCTCCCCCACCAGCACATGCTGCGCGGCCGGACCCAGCGGAATCAGCGAATCAGCCGAGGCGATCCGCCTGGCCGCGCCGACAAAACCGCCGTCCACCAGGGCCGCCAGCACGCCCTCGCCGACACCGCCGGAGCGGCGGGTCTCGTCGACGATGAGCACGCGACCGGTGGCGCCGGCCTCGCGGACGAGGTCGTTGACGGGCAGCGGATTCAACCAGCGGAGGTCCACCACTCGGGATCCGTAGCCCTGCTCGGCCAGCTTGGCCGCGACCCGCAGCGACATGCGCAGCCCGTTGCCGTACGTAATGATGGTCAGATCGGTGGCGGTGCCGACCGGGTAGGTGCGGGCACGGCCGATCGGCACGTGCTCGGTGGCCCAGGCGCCGGGGCCGGCGTAGGGGGCCAGCCACTCGTTGTCGCCCTGCTGGTGCAGGTCGCGGGTGTGGTAGAGCGCGATCGGCTCGAGGAACACGCAGACCGTGCCGTCGGCCGCGGCCGAGGCCAGGCACGAGCGCAGCATGGGCGCGGCGTCGCTGGGCCGGCTGGGCACGGCCAGCACCAGGCCGGGGATGTCGCGCAGCACGGCCACCGAGTTGTCATTGTGGAAGTGCCCGCCGAAGGATTGCTGGTAGGCGAGCCCGGCCACCCGCACGACCATCGGGTTGCGGTAGGCCCCGGACGAGAAGAACGACATGGTGGCGGCCTCGCCGCGCAGCTGGTCCTCGGCGTTGTGCAGGTAGGCCAGGTACTGAATTTCCGGTACGGGGAGTTGCCCGTCGAGCCCCGCCCCGAGGGCCAGCCCGAGGATCGTCGTCTCGTCGAGCAGCGTGTCGAACACCCGCTCGGCGCCGAACCGCTCCTGCAGGTGCTTCGTGACCCCGTACACGCCGCCCTTGCGCCCCACGTCCTCGCCGAAGACCTGGACGCCGGGGTGGTAGGCCAGGGCGTCGGTGAGCGTGGCGTTGATGGTCTGGGCCAGCGTGAGCGGCCCGGACTGCTCGGGCAGTTTTCCGCCGAAGGCACGGGAGCGGGCGGCCGCGCCGGGGCCGAGGGCCCGCGAGGCGACCTCGGTGATCTCGTGGGCGGCCCGCAGCGGCCGGCGCGGGGCGAGCGGGGCGACGATCTCGGCCACGTTGGCCAGCTTGGGCTCGCCCAGCACCTCTTCGGCCACCTTGCGCACCTGCCAGCCGACCTCGTCGTAGCGGGTGATGACCTCGTCGGGGCCGAGCAGACCGGCCTCGACCAGCAGGCGGGCGGTGCCGACGAGGGGGTCGCGGGCCAGATCGGCG
Source organism: Paractinoplanes aksuensis (assembly GCF_024137025.1). Lineage (GTDB taxonomy): Bacteria > Actinomycetota > Actinomycetes > Mycobacteriales > Micromonosporaceae > Actinoplanes > Actinoplanes aksuensis. The sequence continues at coordinate 166,017 of NZ_JAMYJR010000032.1, read as the reverse complement.
TTGATCTCGTCGGTGGTGCGGTAGGCGACCTCGGCGTCGGCCCCGGCGTGGCCCATCAGGCGTACGGCCGACAGGTGCAGCACGGCGGGCCGGCGTTCCCGGCGCACGAAGCCGGCCGCCTCGCTCGCCGCGTCGTAGGTGGCGGCCAGGTCACACCCGTCGGCCGCCGTGTAGCGCAGCCCGGGCCGCGACCCGAGCATGGCCGCCAGCCAGCCGCCGGGCGTGGGCACACTGATCCCCAGCCCGTTGTCCTCGCAGATCAGCAGCAGGGGCAGCCGTACGCCGGAGTGCTCGAACCACCCGGCCGAGTTCAGCGCGGCCGTGGCCGCAGCGTGGTTGGCCGAGGCGTCGCCGAAGGACGCCACCGCGATGGCGTCGCGCACCCACCGGCTGTCGGCGCGCGGCCGGGACAGCGCGTGGGCCAGCCCGACCGCCCGGGGCAGGTGCGAGGCCACGGTCGAGGTGGTCGGGATGATGTTGAGGTCGGCGCTGCCGAAGACCTTGTGGCGGCCGCCGGCGATGGGCTCGCGGGCCGAGGCGACGACGCCGCGCAGCACGTCGCGGGCGGCGTCGGGCAGGCTCTTGGCCCGGGCGCAGAAGAACGCGGCCGACCGGTAGTGCAAAAGGGCCGGGTCGGTGGGCAGCAGGGCGGCGGCGACCGCGGCGTTGCCCTCGTGGCCGGACGAGCCGATGGTGTAGAAGCCCTCGTTGAAGCTGCGCAACCAGCGCGCGGCCAGGTCGAGGTGGCGGCTGGCGAGCTGGGCGTCGAACAGTTCGAGGGCGCGGGCGCCGGTGAGCGCCGAGCCGTCGCGGACAGGGTCACCCGGGGCACGTCGATCACCTGGCGGGGTGAGCGCCGACACAGCGTCGCGGAAACGCTCGTCGAGGTTCTGCGGGGTGGTCACCGGACCAGCATTACCGACCGGGGCGAGCCCCGCCATGGGAGAAATGCTCCCACCCACCGGGAGCTGCGACGGGGCTGGCAGACTCGGGTCATGCGTACCGAGTTGATCACGGTTCGGACCGGGTCGCGTCCCGCGGTCCGGGACATCACCCGTGAGGCCGAGCGGTTCGTCGAGTCCGAAGGGGACGGGCTGCTGCACGTGTTCGTGCCGCACGCCACCGCCGGTCTGGCGATCATCGAGACCGGCGCCGGCTCCGACGACGACCTGCTGACCGCGATCGACCAGCTCCTGCCGGCCGAGGACCGCTGGCGGCACCGCCACGGCTCGAAGGGGCACGGGCGCGACCACGTGCTGCCGGCCTGGATCCCGCCGTACGCGTCGCTGCCCGTGATCGGCGGCCGGATCGCCCTCGGCACCTGGCAGTCGATCTGCCTGGTGGACACCAACGGGGACAACCAGGAACGCCAAGTAAGGTTCAGCTTCCTGCCTGGTTAGTGACCGAATAGTTACTCATCGGTAGTCAATGTGTCTCTCATCGCCGCGTGCAAGGTAGGCGTGACGATGCGCACGGCGAAGGGGCAGGATGGAGTTACACCCGCGCGACTCACACAATGGGCCGCTCGGTTCCGACACCCGACCAAGAGGAATGCCTGTGGCCACGGAGCGCAAGCGCCCGGTGATCAGCGACGGCCTGCCGAGCCAGCTTCCGGACATCGACCCCGACGAAACCAATGAGTGGGTCGAGTCGCTCGACGGAGTCATCGACGAACGCGGCGCCAAGAGAGCCCGTTACGTTATGTTGCGCCTGCTCGAGCGGGCCCGGGAGCGACAGGTCGGCGTTCCGCCCCTGACCTCCACGGATTACATCAACACGATCCCGCCCGAGCAGGAACCCTGGTTCCCGGGCGACGAGTTCGTGGAGCGCCGGATCCGGGCGTACATCCGCTGGAACGCCGCGATGCTGGTGCACCGCGCCCAGCGCCCCGAGATCGGTGTCGGTGGTCACATCTCGACGTACGCGTCGAGCGCCAGCCTCTACGAGGTCGGCATGAACCACTTCTTCCGCGGCAAGGACCACCCCGGCGGCGGCGACCACATCTTCTACCAGGGCCACGCCTCCCCCGGCATGTACGCCCGGGCGTACATGGAAGGCCGCCTCAGCGAGAACGACCTGGACGGCTTCCGGCAGGAGCTGTCGCACCAGGGTGGCGGCCTGCCGTCCTACCCGCACCCGCGGCTCATGCCCAACTTCTGGGAGTTCCCGACGGTCAGCATGGGCCTCGGCCCGCTGAACGCGATCTACCAGGCGCGCTACAACCGCTACCTGCACAACCGCGGCATCAAGGACACCAGCCAGCAGCATGTCTGGGCGTTCCTGGGCGACGGCGAGATGGACGAGGTCGAGTCGCTCGGCGCGATCGGCCTGGCCGCCCGCGAGGAGCTCGACAACCTCACCTTCGTGATCAACTGCAACCTGCAGCGGCTCGACGGCCCGGTCCGCGGCAACGGCAAGGTCATCCAGGAGCTGGAGTCGTTCTTCCGCGGCGCCGGCTGGAACGTCATCAAGGTCGTCTGGGGCCGGGAGTGGGACCCGCTGCTCGCCGCGGACACCGACGGCGCGCTGGTCAACCTCATGAACGTCACGCCCGACGGCGACTACCAGACCTTCAAGGGCGAGTCCGGGGCCTACGTACGCGAGAACTTCTTCGGCCGCGACCCGCGCACCCGCAAGCTGGTCGAGGGCATGACCGACGACGAGGTCTGGAACCTCAAGCGCGGCGGCCACGACTACAAGAAGCTGTACGCGGCGTACAAGGCGGCCACCGAGCACACCGGCCAGCCGACCGTGATCCTGGCCAAGACGATCAAGGGCTGGACGCTGGGCTCGCACTTCGAGGCCCGCAACGCCACGCACCAGATGAAGAAGCTGACGCTGGACGACCTCAAGGGCTTCCGCGACCGCCTCTACCTCGACATCAGCGACAAGCAGCTCGAGGACAACCCGTACCTCCCGCCGTACTTCCACCCCGGTGAGAAGTCCGACGAGATGCAGTACATGCTCGAGCGCCGGCGCGAGCTGGGCGGCTCGATCCCGTCGCGGCGCACCAAGGCCAAGGTGCTGCAGATCCCCGACTCGAAGGCGTTCGGCGACGTCAAGCGGGGCAGCGGCAAGCAGAAGATCGCCACCACGATGGCGTTCGTCCGCCTGCTCAAAGACCTCATGAAGGACAAGGAGTTCGGCGCCCGCTGGGTCCCGATCATCCCCGACGAGGCCCGCACGTTCGGCATGGACTCGCTCTTCCCGACCAAGAAGATCTACTCGCCGCACGGCCAGACCTACACGTCGGTCGACCGCGAGCTCTTCCTGTCGTACAAGGAGGCGACCAACGGCCAGATCCTGCACGAGGGGATCAACGAGGCCGGGTCGACCGCGAGCTTCATCGCCGCCGGCACCTCGTACGCCACGCACGACGAGCCGATGATCCCGCTCTACATCTTCTATTCGATGTTCGGGTTCCAGCGCACGGCCGACGAGCTGTGGGCCGCGGCCGACCAGATGACCCGCGGCTTCCTGCTGGGGGCCACCGCCGGGCGCACCACGCTCAACGGTGAGGGCCTGCAGCACGAGGACGGCCACTCGCTGCTGATCGCGGCCACGAATCCGGCTGTGGTGGCCTACGACCCGGCGTTCGCGTTCGAGATCGCGCACATCGTCGAGAACGGCCTGCACCGCATGTACGGCGAGAAGCAGGAGAACATCTTCTACTACCTCACCGTCTACAACGAGCCGGCCGTGCAGCCCGCCGAGCCGGCCGACCTCGACGTCGAGGGCCTGCTCAAGGGCCTCTACCGGTACTCGCCGGCGCCCGAGACCACCGGCCCGAAGGCGCAGATCCTGGCCTCCGGCACCGGCCTGGCCTGGGCCCTCAAGGCGCAGACGCTGCTCGCCCAGGACTGGGGGGTCGGCGCCGACGTCTGGTCGGCCACCTCGTGGACCGAGCTGCGCCGCGACGCGGTCGAGGCCGAGGAGCACAACCTGCTGCATGTCGGCGACGAGCCCCGCAAGCCGTACATCCAGCAGAAGCTCGAGGGCACCGAGGGCCCGGTCATCGCGGTCAGCGACTTCATGCGGGCCGTGCCCGACCTGATCTCGCGCTGGGTGCCGAACGACTACACCTCGCTGGGCACCGACGGCTTCGGCATGAGCGACACCCGGCACGCCCTGCGCCGGCACTTCAACGTCGACGCCGAGTCGGTCGTCGTGGCCACGCTGCGCCAGCTCGCGCTGAGCGGCAAGGTGCCGTCGCACGTGCCGGCCGAGGCGGCCAAGAAGTACGCGATCGACGACGTCAACGCGGCACCGGTCGGGGAGACCGGCGGCGACAGCTGAGATATCCGCCGGATCCGCCCGAAAGGGCGGATCCGGCTCAGCCCCGGGGCGACCCCGCCGATAGGGCCTAGGTGGGACAGAGCCGCCGCGGCATGCAGATCAGTCACAAGCTCCTGGCCCTGGGCCTGGGTGGGGTGATCGCCACCGCGGCCGTCCTGGTCGTCGCGGGGGCCTGGGAGAGCAGCAACTTCGCCGACAACACCGAGCAGAAGGTCGTCGCCCAGAACGCCCAGTCGCTCGACCGTCTGACCACCAACGTGACCACGCTGGTCCAGTCGGTGGGCAACGTGGTGCAGGACAGCGTCGACGTCAGCCTGAACGCCGCCACCGGCCTGCTCGGTCAGCGCGGCGGCGCCCGGTTGAGCGACCGGAGCGCGACCTGGACCGCGACCAACCAGGTGAGCCAGGCCAGGACCACGGTGACGTTGCCCCGGATGACGGTCGGCGGGACCTGGCTCGGCCAGAACACCGACCCCAAGCGGGCGACCCCCTACGTCGACGACGCCCAGGCCGTGGCCGGCGGCGCGATCACCGTGTTCCAGCGGATGAACGCCGCGGGTGACCTGCTGCGGGTGGGCACGACCGTCCGGGCCGCCACCGGCAAGCGGGCGATCGGCACGTACATCCCGGCCGTCGGTCCCGACGGCAAGCCGAACGCCGTCGCCACCGCGATCAAGGCGGGCAAGACCTACCGCGGCGTGGCGCTGGTCGTCGGCACTCCCTACATCACCACGTACGCCCCGATCAAGGACGCCTCGGGCCGCGTGATCGGTTCGCTGTTCGCCGGCGTGCCGCAGGCCGAAGCGCTCACCGACCTGACCGAGGCGGTGGCCGCGGGCGAGGTCGGCGCGAACGGATGGCTGGCCGTGCTGAGCACCGCGCCCACGGACGCCGGCCGGATCGTCGCCACCAACATCGAGGGCGGCGCGGCCGGGGTGGACCTCGACGCCACCGACGCCGACGGGAAGAAGTACGTCGAGGAGATCGTGACCAAGGCGCCGGCACTGGCCGCGGGCGAGGTCTGGCGTACGTCGTACCAGCTGCCCGGCTCGGCCGGGGCGCCCGCCGGCCCGACCACCACGTCGGTCACCTACTACGCGCCGTACCAGTGGGCGATCGCGATCGGCGGTTACGACGCCGACGCCGCCGGCCCGATCACGGCCGTGCGCGACGGCCGCCGGGACATGTTGGTGATCTTCGGCCTGGTCGCCGCGCTGCTGGCCCTGATCGGCGGAGGCGTGGCGGTGGTCTTCGCCCGGCGGATCTCGCGCCGTCTCGGCCTGCTGACGAACGGGTTGTCCCGCCTGGCCCACCGCGATCTCACGGTGTCCGTACCGGTGGACGGCAAGGACGAGATCGCCGTGGCCGGCACCGAGCTCAACACGGCGGTGGCCGAGCTGCGGACGGTGATGGTCGAAGTGACCTCGGCCTCGCACGGGGTGGCCGCGACCGCTCAGCAGGTGGCCGCGACCGGAGGCGAGCTGGCCGGCTCGGCCGAGACCGCGGCCTCGCAGGCGGGCACGGTCAACGTGGCCGCCGAGGGCGTCTCGCACGTGGTGCAGACGGTGGCCGCGGGGGCCGAGCAGATGGGCGCCTCGATCTCGGAGATCTCGAGCAACGCGCAGGACGCGGCCCAGGCCGGCCGGGACGGCGTGGGGCTGACCGCGGCCGCGGCCGACGTGATCGGCGAGCTGCGGATCTCGACCACGAAGATCGCCGACGTGGTGCGGCTGATCGCCAGCATCGCCGAGCAGACCAACCTGCTGGCCCTGAACGCCACCATCGAGGCGGCCCGGGCCGGCGAGACCGGCAAGGGCTTCGCCGTGGTCGCGACCGAGGTCAAGGAGCTGGCCCAGGAGACGGCCCGGGCCACCGAGGACGTGACCGAGCGGGTGGCCGCGATCGAGAGCGACACCAACCGGGCGGTCACCGCTATCGAGGCCATCACGGCCCGGATCGCGCAGGTCAACGACTATCAGACGGCGATCGCGGCGGCCGTCGAGGAGCAGGCCGCGACGACGGCCGAGATGGCCCGCAACATCTCCGAGGTGGCCTCGGGCAGCCGGGACATCGCCAGCGGCATCGACGCCGTCAGCGGAGCGGTCGACGGCACCCGGCGCTCGGTGTCGGTCTCGCACCGGGCGGCCGACGAGCTGAACGCGACCGCGCGCCGGCTGACCGGACTCGTCGATCGATTCACGGTCTGAACCAATTCCGTCACGGTCCGCACACATCGAGCCACATAGGGTCTGGACCCGGGCTCACAGGCTTTCGTAAGCTTCGCGACAGGGGGCCTTCCCGAGAGGTCAGAGTTCCTCTAATCTCCGAGGAAATTTCGCCTTTCGAGGAGGCCGGATGGCCGTCGCTCATGGAGTTCCGGTCCTCGCCACCCCGGTCGAACCCGTTCGGCGGTCGTGGATAGGACTGCTCTTCGCGGCCAATCTCGGGCTCTGGATGGCCTACTTCACGCCCATCCAGATCCTGCTGCCGCTGCAGGTCGCCGACATCACCCCGGAGCACAAAGAGCTCTGGCTCGGCATCGTGACCGGCATCGGCGCCATCGTCGCCATCGTGGTCAACCCGCTGGCCGGCATGCTGTCCGACCGCACCCGGCTCAAGTTGCGGGGCCGGCCGTACGGCCGCCGGCACGTCTGGACCCTGGCCGGGTGCGCGGTCTCGGTGCTCTCGATCGCCGTGCTCGCCGAGGCCCCCAACCTGCTGGTCGTGACGCTGGCCTGGTGCTTCGTCACGGTCGGCATCAACACGATGCTGGCCTCGCTGACCGCGGCCGTGCCGGACAGGGTGCCCGTGGCCCAGCGCGGCCTGGTCTCGGGCTGGATCGGCATGCCCCAGGCACTCGGCCTGGTCATCGGGGCCATCCTGGTCACGGCCGTGTTCACCGACATCGGCACCGGCTACATCGCGCTCGGCCTGGGCCTGGTCATCCTGACCACGCCGTTCGCGCTGCTGACCCAGGACGACCCGCTGCCGCCCGGCCACCCGGTCAAGATCCGCTGGAAGATCGACCTGCGCGGCAAGCCCGACTACCTGTGGGCCTGGGGCACCCGGTTCCTGGTTCAGCTGGGCAACGCCCTCGGCACGCTCTACCTGCTCTACTTCCTGTCCGACGCGGTCAAGCTGGACGACCCGGACACCGGCCTGCTCTACATGATCCTGCTCTACACCGTGGGCATGATCGGCACGGCCATGCTGGGCGGCTGGCTGTCCGACCGCCTCGGCCGCCGCAAGATCTTCGTGGTCTGGTCGGGCGTGCTGATCACGATCGCGGCCACGCTGCTGGCGATCTGGCCCACCTGGCCCGTCTCGCTGGTGGCGGCGCTGCTGTTCGGGGCCGGCTACGGGGTCTACCTGGCCGTCGACACCGCGCTGATCACCCAGGTGCTGCCGTCCGAGGGCGACCGCGCCCGCGACCTCGGCGTCGTCAACATCGCCAGCGCCGCCCCGCAGGCGCTGGGCCCCCTGCTGGCCGCCCCCATCGTGACCCACCTGGGCGGCTACCCGGCCCTGTTCGGCCTCACCGGCGTCGTCACCCTGGCCGGTGCGGTGGCGGTGATGAAAATCCGTTCAGTGGCCTAGGTAGTCTTATCGGGTGACTGTTCGAGTACGCTTCGCCCCCTCGCCGACCGGCATGTTCCATGTCGGCGGCGCCCGTTCCGCGCTGCAGAACTGGCTCTACGCCCAGCAGCACGACGGCGTCTTCGTCCTGCGCATCGAGGACACCGACGCCGCCCGTAACCGTCCCGAATGGACCGAGGGCATTCTCTCGGCGCTCGACTGGATCGGTATCGAACGAGGATCGTACGAGGGTCCGTACTACCAGTCGTCCTACGCGCAGGACCACACCGCCGCCGCCACCCGCCTCTACGGCGAGGGCAAGGCGTACTACTGCGACTGCAAGCGTGAGGACGTCATCGCCCGCACCGGCAACCAGCACACCGGCTACGACGGCTTCTGCCGCGACCGGGCGCTCGGCCCGGGCGAGGGCCGCGCGCTGCGCTTCCAGACGCCCGACGAGGGCGAGACAGTGGTGGAGGACCTCGTCCGCGGCAAGCCCACGTTCGAGAACAAGCTGATCGAGGACTTCGTCATCGCCCGCAGCGACGGCTCACCGCTGTTCCTGCTGGCCAACGTCGTCGACGACATGACCATGGGGATCACCCACGTCATCCGGGCCGAGGAGCACCTGCCCAACACGCCCAAGCAGCAGCTGCTGTGGGAGGCGCTGGGCCACACCCCGCCGGTCTGGGCCCACGTGCCGGTCATCGTCAACGAGAAGCGGCAGAAGCTGTCCAAGCGCCGCGACAAGGTGGCTCTGGAGAGCTACCGCGACGAGGGCTACCTGGCCGCCGCCATGAAGAACTACCTGATGCTGCTCGGCTGGGCCCCCAGCGGCGACCGCGAGATCGTGCCGTGGGAGGTCATCGAGGACGAGTTCCGCCTCGAGGAGGTCAACCACGCGTCGGCGTTCTTCGACATCAAGAAGCTGCGCGCGTTCAACGGCGACTACATCCGCGCGCTCTCGGTCGAGGAGTTCATCCAGCTCTGCACGCCGTGGCTGAGCGGCACCGACACGATCGCGGCCCCGCCGTGGCCGTCGCCGGCCTTCGACGCCGACGTGTTCACCGCGGTGGCGCCGCTGGCCCAGACCCGGATCGCCGTGCTGTCGGAGATCGTGGAGTACGTCGACTTCCTCTTCCTCGACGAGCTCACGTACGACGAGGCGTCGTGGGCCAAGGCCATGAAAGAGGGCGCGGCCGACATCCTGGACGCCACGGTGACCGCGTACGAGGCGCTCGAGGAGTGGGCGGCCGAGCCGCTCAAGGGCGCGCTCGAGGCGGTCGGCCTGGCCCGCGAGCTCAAACTGGGCAAGACCCAGGCGCCCGTACGCGTCGCGGTCACCGGCCGTTCGGTCGGTCTGCCCCTGTTCGAGTCGATCGAGGTGCTCGGCCGGGAGCGCACGCTGACCCGACTCCGAGCGGCCCGGGCCCGTCTCGCCGCCTGATAAATACCCCTTTATCGCATAGGGGGCCTGGTCGGCTATTCGCCCGCCGCCGTAACGGTGGTGAAATCCGCTGAGCGGGTGACCGGGCCCCCGGCACGTTGCACGGAGTGGGTACTATTCGGCCGCTGATCAACGGCCGTCGTCGTGTCGAACGTCATCCACCAGATGGCACCAATTCGTCCGGCCCGAGATGCGCCCGGGCTTCCGCTCGGGAAGGCTGAAGGCCTCGGTCGCTCCACGGCATCCGCCGCGGGGGCGGCGAACGGTGCGCGAAGCCATGTCCACCACGGGGCGGGGAGGCCGGACGATGGTTCGAGGGGCTATGAAGCGGTTCGTGTCAGCGGCCGGGGTGCTGGTGACGACCGCGGCGCTCGCGATCGGGCTGGCGCCCGGCGCCGCCCTGGCCGAGGAGGCCGCACCGAAGCCCCCGCCCAAGCCGACCAACATCCAGATCGCCGGCAAGGACATCGACAAGACGATCGTCATCACGGTGCTCGAGAGCAAGCGGCTGTTCGGCAGCCTGCTCAGCGAGGTCAACTGGATGGCCTCGGCCCCGCCGCAGACCGCCGCGCTCAAGGCCGACAAGCTCGGGCCGAAATACACGGTGACCGTGCTGGCCAACAAGACGGCCCTGCAGAGCTACGAGCTGTTCCCGATGGCCGCGGGTGGCCCCCGGGCCCACCGCCCGGCCAAGCAGCCCGGTAACAAGAAGACCACCGACGGCTGGTTCTACGGCCGCCTGACGATGTCCGAGACGCTGCGGGTCAGCGGCGTGCCGCTCAAGGCCAAGCCCGACGTCGTCGGCGGCATCGGCGGCGGTGTCGGTGAGGACCTCGACGCGGCCGCGCAGGAATCGGCCGACGCGGCCCAGGTGTTCGGCGAGATGCGCCGGCTCTACCTGCTCAACGGCGGCGTCCTCATGGTCATCCTGGTCGGCCTGGCCGGCATCGCGTTCCTGATCCGCCGCCGGGTGTGACGCAGCAGCGACGCCGCCGGGTCTAACGCACCGGGGTCGCGAACGCCGGGCAGCCGTCGTCGCAGTTCTCGGCCTTCCCGAACGCGGCCAGCACCCGGTCGTCGGTCGCCACCTGCTCGACCTGGGCGCCGGTCAGCCCGGGCTTGCCGCGCTGCGTCCCGGCGTCCGTCTCGCCCGCGGCCATCACGGCCAGCACCCGGTTGCCGTCGATCCGCCGGGCCAGCGTCTGCCGCACCTGGCGGTCGGGGTCGCTCACGTCGTCGTAGCGCACGAATTCCAGGTCGCCCGCGTGGTCGGCCCGCGCGCAGGCGTCGGGCTCGGCCGCCACCGGGAAACACCATTTCTTGCGTACGTCGAACACCGCGACCTGGACCGTGCCGCGAGCCCGCCCCTGGTCGTCGGCGATGCCGTACTCGCGCCAGCCGTCCCCGCGGCGCTGCGAGGCGGGTACGACGGTCAGCTGCCGGCCTTCGATCAGCGGCTCGACCACCTCGAGGACCCTGTCGGTGACCGTGGGGGCGGGCGCCGGCGGAGGCGAGGGCGCGGTCGTCACGACGGCCGTGCTGGTGGTCATGGTGGCCGGCGGCGGGTCCAACAGGGTCGCGGTCAGCAGGTAGCCGAGCGCGACGATCAGCCCCGCCGTCCCGGCCCCGGCCAGCAGCACGGCCTGGGTCCGCCGCCGGCGTAGCTTGGCGGCCCGCCGGAAGACCGCGTCGACCTCGTCGCCGAGTTCCGGCTCCCCCTCGAGCACATGCTCGAGCAGCCGATTGAGCGGCCCGCTCATCCGGCCATCGCTGCCTCGGACTCGCCGAGCAGCTTCTCCAGGGCGGCCAGCCCGGCCCGCTCGTACGCGATCACCTGGTCCTCTTCGAGGTCGAGCATCGCGCCGGTGGCGTCGGCGTCGAAGCCGTCCCAGTGGCGCAGCACCAGCACGGCCCGGCAGCGCGGGGTGAGCTTGTGCAGGGCGTCCAGCAGCAGGATCGACTCGGCCTCGACCCCGGCCGCGCCGGGCGAGGCGACGAAGACGTGCTCGCGGCGGCGGTTGCGGCGGCGGCAGGCTTCCATCAGGTCGGCGTACGCGTAGACGTCCGGATCGGCCACCACGCCCCGCCGGCTGTCCGCCACCAGGCGGGCCAGGGTCGCGCGGGTCAGCTCGGCCGCCATCCGCCAGTCGCCGCACATGAGGAAGGACGAGCGGCGCAGCCGGGGCAGGCGGCTGGTCACGAACTCGCGCAGGGCCGTGTCGTTGTCGCCGGACATAGGCCCTTTATAAGGGCCGAACCGGCCTATCCGGTGCGGAACGGCGTTACGCCACCCGGACGGCGGTCTCGACGAGGCGGACGAGATCGGTCAGGTCGGCCTCGAACTCGCCGGGCTGCTCGGCGGCCGGCAGACCACCGGTGACCTCCCCGGTCGCGTAGCCCAGCAGGAAGGCCAGGATCATGCGGGCCAGCCGCGGCACCTGCTCACCGGGGACGCCCGCGTCGTGCAGCACCCCGCGCAGCGCGGCCGTGAGCCACGAGGCCGAAGCGCCGGCCGACCGGTTCAGCAGCAGCGGGAACGCACCCGGGTGGCGAGCGGCCAGAGCCCGGACGGCCCGGCCCAGCGCCCGCAGGCGGTGCCGCCAGTCCGGTTCGCCGTCGTCCCCGACGTCGTCGCCGAGTTCGAGATTGAGCAGGTCGACCAGGCCGTCGAGGAGCGCGTCCTTGCCTCCGACGTACGGGTAGAGGGCCATCGAGGTGAGCCCGACGCGCTCGGCCACCGCCCGCATCGACATGGCGGCCAGCCCGCGCTCGTCGACGAGAGCCAGCGCCTGGTCGAGGATCAGCCGTCTCTTGTCGTCCACCGGTTCACCGTTCCGGCTCGGCGGCCCGGCCGCCGCGACGCGCCCACGGGGAGCCGCGGGGCTCACCCGACGGAGGGACTCAGCACCAGCGGCCCGGCGGCCGTCCCCGGCCGGCCGCACGGCGGCGCGGGCGGACGGCACCGTGCAGGTGACCGCCGGCCCAGCCGTGCAGTTCGGTGCGGCAGCCGACCCGGCTCGGTCCCGGATCCTCCGGAACCACTGGCTCGTCCACTGCCGGCACGGCGATCGCCGGAACCGGCACCGTCTCGGCTGCCCGCTCGGGATCCATCTCCCGTTCCGTCATCTCGCCTCCCCTCGAAGCTGTCGCGGTGTTTCATCGGCAACCGACGGCTCGCCATTACCCCCAACGAGTTCTCGTAAGGGGGCGAGGGCCGCCAGTGCTAGGACGACACCCTGCCAGGTCACCGACCGAAATCGCGGCAGGGGCGCACCGCTACTCCGGACTAAAAGGCCAAATCGGTACGAAACTCACCCGACCTCCGCGCGTGGCAGGCTAAGGACGTGTCCGAGACCGTGCCGGCCAAAGGTGCCGCGAAGCCGCCCCCGGCCGCCACCCTGCGCCGGATCGAACGGCACGCCGGCGCGCTGGCCACCTCGTCGGTCGCCCGCATGGACGAGACCTTGCCCTGGTTCCGCGCCCTGCCGGCCGACCAGCGCTCCTGGGTCATGCTGGTGGCCCAGGCCGGCGTCCGGTCGCTGGTCGAGTGGCTGCGCTCGGGCGGCGTGGTCGCCGAGACCACGCAGGAGATCTCGGACGAGGTCTTCGCGGCCGCGCCCCGCGCGCTGGCCCGCTCGCTCACGCTGACCCAGACCGTGCAGCTGATCAAGGTGACCATCGACGTCGCCGAGACCGAGGTGGCCGCCCTGGCCGCCCCGGGCGAGGAGGAGCCGCTGCTCCAGGCCATCCTCAAGTTCTCGCGCGAGATCGCCTTCTCGGCGGCCCGGGTCTACGCGCGCGCGGCCGAGTCCCGCGGCGCCTGGGACGCCCGCCTGCAGGCCCTGCTGGTCGACGCGCTGCTGCGCGGCGACTCGTCCGACGTGCTGGCCAGCCGGGCCGCGGCCCTGGGCTGGTCCGACGCGGCGCCGGTGGCCGTGGTGGTGGGCCGCTCGCCCGGTGGCGACATCAGCGCCGTGCTGCACGCGGTCTACCGGGCCGCCCGTCGTGCCCGCATCGAGGTGATCGGCGGCGTGCACGGCGACCGGCTGGTGGTGGTCATGGGCGGCGCGACCGACCCCGTGGCCACGGCCGAGGCGCTGGCCGACAGCTTCGGCGAGGGCCCGATCGTGGTCGGCCCGGCCGTGCCCTCGCTCGACCAGGCGACCGAGTCGGCCCGCGCCGCCCTGGCCGGGTTCCGGGCCGCGCCGGCCTGGCCCGGCGCACCCAACCCGGTGGCCGCCGACGACCTGCTGCCCGAAAGAGCCCTGGCCGGCGACATGGAGGCCCGGCGGACCCTGCGCCACGACGCGTACGGGGCGCTGGCCCGAGCCGGCAGCGGCCTGCTCGAGACGTTGGACGCCTTCTTCGCCTCGGGCGGCGTGCTCGAGAGCGCGGCCCGCGAGCTCTACGTGCACCCGAACACGATCCGCTATCGGCTCAAGCGGGTGACCGAGGTGACCGGCCTGTCGCCCCTCGACGGCCGCGGCGCGTTCGCCCTGCGGATCGCCCTGACCGTGGGCCGGCTCGATCCTGCGACCTAACTCACTGAACCCACGCGACCCATTGAATCGGACTATATGGGGCGATTCACGGGCGCGTTTGTAGGGTTTCCACAACGGCTGTCGTAGGGTTTGGTGGCCGCCGTCAACCCCGCAATCGCGACCGATCCGGAAGAGTCAGCTACGTGCTCGCCGTACTCTCCCCCGGCCAGGGTTCCCAGAAGCCCGGCTTCCTGACCCCCTGGCTCGAACTGCCCGGCGCCGAGACCAAGCTGCGCTGGTGGTCGGCCCTCGCCGGGGTCGACCTGATCCACCTCGGCACCGAGGCCGGGGCCGACGAGATCAAGGACACCGCCCGCACCCAGCCCCTGCTGGTCGCCGCGTCGCTGCTGGCCGCGAGCGAGCTCCCGGTCGAGCGGGTCGACGTGGTCGCCGGGCACAGCGTGGGCGAGCTCGGCGCCACCGCCATCGCCGGCGTGCTGCCCGCCGAGGCCGCGATCGCGCTGGCCGGGCTGCGGGGCCGCGAGATGGCCGCCGCCTGCGCCCTCGAACCCACCGGCATGAGCGCGGTGCTCGGCGGCGACCCCGACGAGGTGCTGGCCGCGATCGAGAAGCACGGCCTGCACCCGGCCAACCTGAACGCCACCGGCCAGGTCGTCGCGGCCGGCTCGCTCGACGGGCTGGCCGCCCTGGGCGAGGAGCCGCCGGCCAAGGCCCGCGTGCGGGCCCTCGAAGTGGCCGGAGCGTTCCACACCCCGTACATGGCGCCCGCCGAGGCCGCGCTGGCCCTGATCGCGGGCGGCGTCACGGTCACCGACCCGGTCCGCACCCTGCTCTCCGACCTCGACGGCACCGCCGTCACCAGCGGCCGCGAGATGGTCGAGCGCCTGGTCCGCCAGGTCACCGCACCCGTCCGCTGGGACCAGGTGATGCGCACGCTGGCCGATCGCGGCGTCACCGGCGTGCTCGAACTCCCGCCCGCCGGCACCCTGGCCGGCCTGGTCAAGCGCGAGCTCAAGGGCGATGGGGCCCCCGAGATCGTCACCCTCAACACGCCGGACGACCTGCCCGCCGCCCGAGACCTGATCGCCCGGCACGGTGGACACCTGATCGAAGGAGCAACACCATGACCGCGGGCACCCGCATTCTCGCGATGGGGCATTACCAGCCCTCGCGCATCGTCACCAACGACGACCTCGCGGCGACGATCGACACCAACGACGAGTGGATCAAGAGCCGGGTCGGCATCGCCGAGCGGCGTGTCGCCGACGGCGAGTCCGTCGCCGACATGGCCACCTTCGCGGCCGAGAAGGCGCTGGCCGCGTCGGGTCTGACCGCCGCCGACATCGACCTGGTCACGGTGGCCACCTGCTCCGCGGTCGACCGCTGCCCCAACGTGGCCACCCGGGTCGCGGCCCGCCTCGGCATCAACGCCCCGGCCGCGTACGACCTCAACACCGCGTGCTCCGGCTTCTCGTACGCCCTGGGCACTGCCGACCACGCCATCCGGGCCGGCGCGTCGCGCAACGCCCTGGTCATCGGGGCCGAGAAGCTGTCCGACGTCACCGACTGGACCAACCGGACGACCGCCGTGCTGTTCGGCGACGGCGCCGGCGCGGCGATCGTCAGCAGCGCGGCCGAGGGCGAGCCGGACGGCATCGGCCCGGTGCTGTGGGGCTCGGCCCCCGAGAAGGGCGACGCGCTGCGCATCGAGGGCTGGCAGCCCTACATCGAGCAGGACGGCCAGACGGTCTTCCGCTGGGCCACCACCGCGCTCGCCCCGTTCGCGCTCGAGACCTGCCGGAAGGCCGGCATCGACCCGTCCGAGCTGGCCGCGTTCGTGCCCCACCAGGCCAACACCCGCATCATCGACGGCATCGTCAAGCGGCTCGGCCTCGGCCCCGAGGTCATCGTGGCCAAGGACCTCGTGCACTCCGGCAACACCTCCGCGGCCAGTGTGCCGCTGGCCCTGTCCAAGCTGATCGAGAGCGGCGGGGTGGCCTCGGGCGCCCCGATCCTGCTCTTCGGCTTCGGCGGCGGCCTCACCTACGCCGGTCAGGTCATCCGCTGTCCATGAGCGACCGACCGTCCGCAGCAGTCCCCACCATCGAAAGGAACCACCAGTCATGGCTACTCGCGCAGAAATCCTTGCCGGCCTCGCCGAGATCCTCGAAGAGGTCGCCGGCGTGAACCCGGACGACGTCTCCGAGGAGAAGTCCTTCACCGACGACCTGGACGTCGACTCGCTGTCCATGGTCGAGGTCGTGGTGGCGGCCGAGGAGAAGTTCGGCGTCAAGATCCCCGACAACGAGGTCCAGAACCTGAAGACCGTCGGTGACGCCGTCTCCTACATCGAGGCGAACCACTGACATGAGCAACGTCGACGTCGTCGTCACCGGGCTCGGCGCGACCACCCCGTTGGGCGGGGACGTCGCGTCCACCTGGGACGCCATGCTCGCGGGCCGCTCCGGGGTGGGTCACCTCACCCAGGAGTGGGCTCAGCAGCTCACCGTACGCATCGGGGCCCAGCTCAAGGTCGACCCGTCCGAGGTCATCGAGCGGGTGCGGATGCGCCGGCTCGACCGCTCGGAGGCGATCGCGCTGATCGCGGCCAAGCAGGCCTGGGCCGACTCCGGGCTGGCCGAGGCCGATCTCGACAAGGAGCGCCTCGCCGTCAGCTTCGGCAGCGGAATAGGGGGTGCGACCACCCTGCTCGACCAGGACGACCTCCTCGAGGCGTCGGGGCAGCGCAAGGTCAGCCCGCACACGGTGCCGATGCTCATGCCCAACGGCCCGGCTGCCTGGGTCGGCATCGAGCTGCAGGCCCGGGCCGGCGTGCACGCCATGGCCAGCGCCTGCGCGACCGGGGCCGAGGCCATGTCGCTGGGCCTGGACATCATCCGTTCCGGCCGGGCCGACGTGGTCGTGGCCGGGGGCACCGAGGCGGTCATGCACCCGCTGCCGTACGCCGGTTTCGCCAACATGCGGGCCATGTCGACCCGCAACGACGAGCCCGAGAAGGCCTCCCGCCCGTGGGACAAGGGCCGTGACGGCTTCGTCTTCGGCGAGGGCGCGGGCGCGATCGTGCTCGAGCGGGCCGACCACGCGAAGGCGCGCGGCGCGCGCGTCTACGCGCGGCTGGCCGGGGCCGGCATCACCTCGGACGGCTTCGACATCGTTCAGCCCGACCCGGAGTGCAAGGGCGGCATCCGCGCGATGACCAAGGCGATCCGCGACGCCGGGCTCACCGGGGCCGACATCGCCCACGTCAACGCGCACGCCACCTCGACCCCGGCCGGCGACATGGGCGAGATCATCGGCATCAAGGCCGCGATCGGCACCCACCCGGTGATCACCTCGACCAAGTCGATGTCCGGCCACCTGCTGGGCGCGGCCGGCGCGCTCGAGTCGATCGCCACGATCCTGGCCATCCGGGACAGCGTGGTTCCCCCCACGATCAACCTGGACGACCCCGACGACAAGCTCGACCTGGACGTGGCCGCGCACAAGGCCCGCCAGCTCCACATCCCCGCCGCGATGAACAACTCGTTCGGCTTCGGCGGTCACAACGTGGCGCTGGTCTTCACCCGCGTCTGACAGTTCCGCGGAACGAGGCCCGGCCCCTTCGGCCGGGCCTCTTCTGTCTCAGCAGGCGGTGCGGGGCAGGCCGGGGACGGCGACCGGGGACTTGCCGGGGGCCTTGGCCTTGCCGGCCAGGACGGCGGCCAGGGCGGTCAGCGAGAGCTTGCTCGACGAGTACGTGGCCACCAGCACCGGTGATTTGGCCGGGGCCAGCAGGTACGGGGTGTCCATCATGACCGTCACCCGGGCGGCCGGGTCGAGGTCGGTTGCCTTGTCGCCGTACCCGACGAGGTGGACCTTTGTGCCGCCGGCCGCCTGCACTTCGACCCCCTGGGCCTGGAGAGCGCGGACCAGGTTGACCCGGGCCACCTCGCGGCCGCCGGACGAGGTGACCGTGACCGGGCCGGTCACCAGCGCGCCGGAGCAGGGCCCCTTGAGCAGGGTGATCGAGGCGGCGTCGAGGGCGCCGACCGCCTTCTCGTGGTCGGGCGACGCGACGACCGTCAGCGGCGGGAGCGCCTTGGCCGCGGTGCGGAACTTCAGGGTCAGGATGCGGGTGACCGCCTCGACCAGGCGTTCCTTCTTCAGCTGACCGCTCTTGAGGCCGGCCAGGATGCCGTCGCGGGCGGCGCCGATGTTCGGCGGCATGAGCAGCATGTCGTTGCCGGCGTTGAGCGCGCGCACCGCGGACTCGCCCGGCGCCCACTTCATCGCGGGCGGCATGTTCATCGCGTCGGTCACCGCGACGCCGGTGAACTTGAGCCGGCCCCGCAGCAGGTCAGTCATGATCTTTTTCGAGAACGTGGCCGGCACGCCCTTGTCGAGGGCCTGCATGTCCAGGTGGCCGGACATCACGATGCCCGCACCGGCGCCCACGCCGGACTGGAACGGGGGCAGGTCCTGGGCCGTCCAGGCGGCCTTGCTCTGCGACACGACCGGCAGGCCCTCGTGGCTGTCGCCGCTGGTGTGGCCGTGACCCGGGAAGTGCTTGAGCCCGGCCGTCACCCCGGCCCCCTGCAGCCCGCTCACGGCCGCCGCGACCTGCTGGGCGTTGGCCCTGGGGTCGGAGCCGAACGCGCGTGACCCGATCACCTTGTTGGCCGGCGGGCCCAGCGTGTCGGCCACCGGGGCGAAGTCGACGGTGATGCCCATGGCGGCCAGTTCGGCGCCGGCTGCCTTCCACGCGCCCTCGGTGAGCTTCGGCCGGCCCGCGGCGCCGGCCCCCATCGCCGACGGCAGCATGGTCACGCCCTCGGTGACCCGCGTGACGACGCCGTACTCCTGATCGGTGCCGATCATCAGCGGGGCCCCGCCGGGCAGCTGTCGCGCGGCCGCCTGCAGCCCGTCGGTCAGCGCCCGGACCTGCTTCGGGTTCTCGACGTTGGTGGTCGGGTTGGTCGCGCCGGTCGGGTCCTTGGCCGTGAAGGCGACCAGGATGAGGCCGCCCAGGTGGTACTTGGCGATCATCTCGGCCGGCGTGTTCACCCCGGCCAGGCCCTGGTTGCCGGCCGCCGAGCCCTTGTCGACCGAGGTGGCGGAACTGCCGTAGGCGTACGGCATGAGCACCTGACCGGCCAGGTCGGTGTCGCTCATCGCGGCCACGGCGGCCGCGGCCCGCTCGGCCGGGCTGCCCGCGGAGGTCGAGGCCGCGGTCGAGGGCACGATCGTGGGCGGCGCCGCGACCGGGGTGCTCGCGGTGGGTTCCGGTTCGTCGTCCGAGCCGCACGCCGCCGCGGTCAGCAGCAGCGATACGACCAGGGCCGCCCGGATTACCGCCGACTTCCTCACACCCGCCCGTTTCATCACGCCCGTCATCGAATCAGCACCTGGTTGCTCCGGCACCTCGGGGGCCTGATTTACCCCCGTCGAGCGGTCGCGGCGTGGCGGACCGGCAACGCGGCCCGGGGAGTGGATCATGAAGAGCGGAAGGTCAGCCCACCCGGGTCAGCAGCGTCACCGGGGCGCCGTCGCCGGCGTACCGGTAGGGCTCGAGTTCGGAGTCCCAGGCCGTGCCCAGCGCCTTGTCGAGGGCATGGGAAAGGGCCTCCGGCGCTCGCGCGGAGGCCATGATGGCGCGCAGCCGGTCCTCGCCGATCTGGATGTCGCCCGACGCGCCCATGATCCCGTGAAAGAGGCCGCGCCCGGGGACGTGCATGAAACGCTCGCCGTCCACACCCGGACTCGGTTCCTCGGTCACCTCGAAACGGATCATGGGCCACTGCCGGAGGGCAGCAGCCAGCTCGGCGCCAGTACCGGCCCGACCGGTCCAGCTGCACTCGGCGCGCCGCATGCCGGGATCGACCGGCTGCGGCGTCCAGTGCAGGGTGACCGGCGCGGTCAGTACGCGCGCGATCGCCCACTCGACGTGCTGGCACACGGCGAGTGGGGTCGAGTGGACGTATACGACGCCACACGTTGGCACGGTGACCTCCCGGAGACCGAGGTGCGTCTTCCCCTACGACCTCGACCGCGGTTGATCGTGTCCCATGATGCCGGTTGGTACGGATGGTGCGCCAGAGAATCGGCAACATCGACATCGGATCGGCCGTAGTGGCACACCCTGCACAACGCTTCAACCTGCTCGGACGGCACGGTCCCGCGGGCATCGTGTAGAGTTACCAAAGCCTTTTTTCTGCTTTTCTCAAGGAGTCCCGCCGTGGCGAGCAACACCTCGAAGACCGCCCGCGCATCAGTCCGCGCCGGCCAGGGATCTGGCGGCGCGCTCAGCGTGCTCGGTGAGTACAAATACCTCATCCCGCTCGCCAGCGGCCGTTTCGCCTACGTGCGGAACCTGACCAACGGCAAGACCGCGCACCTCAAGACCGACTCCGACGCCTTCGTCGAGGAGATCCGCGTCCTGGCCGCCGCCGGCCACGGTGCGAAGATCCGCGCCGAGCTGGGCGCCCTCGACGAGGCGCACCCGCAGGACGGCTGGGGCGCCACCGAGAAGCGTCTCGCTGACGCCGGCGTCTTCGAGGGCTGAGTTCCGCGAACGCGACAGGCGCCCCCGGTCATCGACCGAGGGCGCCTTTTCGCATGCTGAAGATCAGCGCACGGAGATCATCCGGGCATGATCACGACTTAACGGACGATCAGGGCAGCAGGTCGACCAGGCCCGTGTCGAGGTCGTAGACCGCGCCGACCATGGCCACCCGGCCCGACCCGACCGCGTCGGCCACCACGTCGACCGCGTTCAGCCGGCGCACCGTGCGGCCCACGTGGGCCCGCATCGCCTTCTCGGGGGCCTCGGGGTCCTCGACCCCCACCCCCCGCACGGCCGGGGCGATCTCGTCGACCAGGTAGCCGATCTCGCCGGCCGGGATCTCACCCGCCCGCAGCGCAGCGACGGTCGACGCGACGGCGCCGCAGCGCTTGTGGCCCAGCACCATGATCAGCGGGACGCCCAGCTCGGCCACCGCGAAGCCGACCGACCCCAGCACGGCCCGGTCGAGCACGTGCGCGCCCGAGCGCACCACGCAGATCGACCCGAAGGTCTGGTCGAAGATCGCCTCGAGCGGCACCCGCGAGTCGATGCAGCCGAGCACGACGGCGTGCGGCTGCTGACGGCCCGAGGCTGCGGCCGCGGCCGAGACCTGGTGTCCGTGCTCGGGGCGGCCGCTCACGAAGCGCTTGTTGCCCGCCAGCAGCTCAGCCAGGGCCTCGTGGGCGTTCGTGATCGGAACTGAGGGTCCTGCCGACGGGTCGGTGGTCATACGAGTGATTCTCACCCACATCGGGCGCATGAACAGGGAGTGCGAGGCAACTCACGTTCCGCTCGGGACTTTCGGCCCTACCGGGCCTCGTGCGCCGAATCTGCCGATGGCTTTTCGGGAGATCGCGAGTGATGATTATTACCCGTGGGTACGGAACGGGGTTGTGCGAACTTCGGAGGTGCCCATGGCGGAGCTGACCCTTCCCGACGGCGTCCGCCTGCACGTCGAGGCGCACGGCCCGGCGGACGCTCCTGTCACCGTGGTGCTGCTGCACGGGTGGTGCCAGGACAGGCGGACGTGGCAGCACCAGGTCGCCGCCCTGCACGTGCTCGGCGCCCGCCGCCCCCGCGTGATCACCTATGACGCCCGCGGCCACGGCCGTTCCGGTGCGACCAACCTGTCCGGCGCCACCCTGTCCCGCCTGGGCGACGACCTGGCCGAGGTGCTGCGCCGCCACGCCCCCACCGGCCCGGTCGTCCTCGGCGGCCACTCCCTGGGCGGCATGACGATCATGGAGTTCGCCCACTCCCACCCCGAGGTCTTCGCCGACCGGGTGGCCGGGCTGTTCCTGGTCTCGACCACGGCCGAGGGCCACACCCACACCCAGTACGGCCTGCCGTCGCGCCTGGCCGCCCTGATGCGCGCGGGCGAGACCGTCGGCGCCGGCCTGCTGGCCCGGTCCGGCCCGTGGTGCCCGCACCGCGCCCTGCTGCCCGCCCTGCGCCCGGCCGTCCGCTGGCTGCTGTTCGGCGACGAGTGCGACAACGAGGCGCTCGAGCTGGCCATGCGCTCGTTCGGCCGGGCGTCGCTGCGCTCGATCGGCGGCTTCCGCCCCTCGGTGGGGGCCCAGCAGCGCCTCGAGACGCTGGCCGCCCTGGCCGACGTGCCGGCCGCGGTGCTGGTCGGCGAGCGCGACCGCCTCACTCCGCCGCCCTGCGCCCGCTCGATCGCCGAGGCCCTGCCCTTCGCCGACCTGAGCGTGCTGCCCGGCGCCGGCCACATGCTGCCGCTGGAGCGGCCGCACGAGGTCTCGGCCGCCCTGACGGCCGTCGTCGACCGGGCCACCCCGGCCCGCCGCCGCAAGGCCAAACGGGGCGCGGTCACCCAGCTCGAAAAGGCGGCCTAGCGGAACTCGCGGGCCGAACCGCGGGCCGGGTGAGACGCGGGTGCCTCCGTGGGAGTAAGTTCGAGTGCTCCCTTTTTTGCGAGCACGCTGTCCGAACGCGTGCACCGGGGGCCGGAAAGTGAGATCTACCGTCTTGAGCGACGCCACCGTTCTTCAGCAGGAGATCGCGGTCGAGCAGCAGCACGTCGACCTGGTCTACGCGCGTCTGGCCGAACTGCGCAGCAACGCCTCCCGCGCCGAGAAAGAGGGCTACCAACTGGCCGGGGTCGGCACCTTCGGCGCGCTGGTCGAGCGGGACGCGATGGTCTACCACGCCGCCCGGCGCCGGCACGCCCTCGACACCGAGCACGAGGGCCTGGTCTTCGGCCGCCTCGACCTGAACACGGGCGCGACCCACTACGTCGGCCGCATGGGCATCCGTGACGACAGCTCGCAGCCGCTGGTCGTCGACTGGCGCGCCCCGGCCGCGGCCGCCTTCTACCGGGCCACGCCGGCCGAGCCGCTGGGGGTCGTGCGCCGCCGGATGATCCAGTCCAGCCGCGAGCGGGTCACCGGCATCGAGGACGACCTGCTCGACCCCGAAGCGGCGCCGGCCGACATGCGGGTCGTCGGCGACGGCGCGCTGCTGGCCAGCCTGTCCAAGGCGACCGGGCGCGGCATGCGCGACATCGTGGCCACCATCCAGCGCGAGCAGGACGACGCGATCCGCTCACAGGCCTCCGGCGTGACGATCGTGACCGGCGGCCCCGGCACGGGCAAGACCGCCGTCGCCCTGCACCGCGCGGCCTACCTGCTCTATTCCGACCGCAACCGGTTCGCCGGCGGCGGCATCCTGGTGGTCGGCCCGTCGGGCGTGTTCGTCGACTACATCGCGACCGTGCTGCCGTCGCTGGGCGAGGACACGGCGACCCTGCGCTCGCTGGGCTCGCTGGTGCCCGGCTACGACGCCACCCGGGTCGACCCGAGCGAGGTGGCCGCGATCAAGGGCTCGCTGCGCATGCGGCGGGTGCTCGAGCGGGCCTCGCACGACGCCGTCCCGGACGGCCCGACCGAGCTGCGGCTGCTCTACCGGGGCACGTTGCTGCGGCTCGACGCGAAAGACCTCGACCGCATCCGGCGCTCGGCGCTGCCCCGCGGCGCCCGGCGCAACGAGGTCCGTGGGGCCGGCTTCGACCGGGTCTTCGACGCTTTGTGGGCGCAGGCCCGCCAGCAGAAGGTGACCGGCCTGCCCGAGAAGCGGGAGTTCGAGGCCGAGCTGGCCGACCGTCCCGACTTCCGCGAGTTCCTCAAGGCGTGGTGGCCGCGCTTCACCCCGATGCGCGTGCTGCGCTGGCTGACCGTGCCCGAGCGCCTGCGGTCGTACGCCCATGGTCTGCTCTCCCGCGACGAGATCGGGCACCTGCAGGGCTCGTTCGACCGGCTCGACGCCGAGGGCCCGACGATCGCCGACGTGGCGCTGCTCGACGAGCTGGACGAGCTGATGGGCCGGCCGCGCAAGCCCCAGCGCAAGACCAAGAACCCGTTCCACGTGCGCGACGGCATCCAGGAGCTGAGCACGGCCAACGAGCGGCAGGCGGCGGCCCGGGCCCAGCAGGTGCAGCGCGACGAGGACTACCGGGAGTACGCGCACGTCGTGGTCGACGAGTCGCAGGACGTCTCGCCGATGCAGTGGCGCATGATCGGCCGCCGCGGCTCGTACGCCTCGTGGACCATCGTCGGCGACCCGGCTCAGACGGCCTGGGCGGGCGACCCGGAGGAGCTCGACCGTTCCCGTGACAAGGCGCTGGGCTCGCGCAAGCGCAACAGCTACGCGCTGACCACGAACTACCGCAACTCGTCGGAGATCTTCGCGGTGGCCGCCTCGGTGATCCGGGTGATCATGCCCGACCTGCCGCTGCCGACCGCCGTCCGCAGCACCGGGGTCGACCCGGTCGACCTGGCCACCGACCCGGACCGGCTGCCCGACCTGGTCCGCGAGATCGCCGAGAAGCAGCTGGCCGACGTGGACGGGACGATCGGCGTGATCACCCCGGTGCCGCGCCGCGACGAGATGGCGGCCTGGGTGGCCGGCCTGCCGGAACGGGTCCAGGTGGTCACGGCGCTCGAGGCCAAGGGCATGGAGTACGACGCGGTGGTGCTGGTCGAGCCGGGCGCCCTCACGAAGGACCCGGCCGGCATCCGCACGCTCTACGTCGCGCTGTCGCGGGCCACCCAGCGCCTGACCACGGTCGGCACCGACCCGCACTGGCACCCCTGAGGCCCCTGGCCGGCGCTCGGGCCGGCCAGGGACGTCACATCAGGGAATGGGCACGGCCACGGCGTTGTAGGTCGTGGTCGGCGTGGGCGTCGTCGTGAAGCGGGCGTTGGGCAGGTAGAACCGCTTTCCGTACTCGGCGATGGTGGTCGGCACGTCGAAGGCCGCGCTGCCGGTGCGGGAGACGACCTTTCCGGTACGGGCCTTCCGGTCGAGCGCGACCTCGGCGATCACGTTGAGCCGGTTCTGCACGACGTAGAGCGTGCGGCCGCGCAACCACAGGCCGTCGCCGTTGACGACGGTCTCGGTGCCGTTGAGCTTGATCTCGGTGCTGCGGCCGTCGTAGCCGACCCGGAACAGCTTGCCCAGGTTGGACTGCACGATGATCAGGCCGCGCCCGTCGGGCGTACGGGAAATGCCGTTGGCGTTGTTGCCGGTGGTGTACTCGATGTCGCCGGTCAGCGGGACGGCCACCGGCTTCGACCGCAGGTTGAGCGGCACCTTCCAGAGCACCGGGTTGGCCGAGTCGGTGAACCAGGCGGCGTCACGGGTGAGCACGACGTCGTTGATGAACCAGGCCGTCGTGCCGGCCCCCTTCAGGGTGTACGACTTCAGCACCTGGCCGTTGCGCAGGTCGACCACGCGGGCGGTGCCGGCGCTGCCCCCGGCCACGAACAGCCGGTGACCGTCGACCTTGAGCCCGAGCGACGGGTTGCCGGCGCCGGGGCCTTCGCTCAGGACCGAGCCTTTGCCGCTCTTGAGGCTGACCCGGTAGATGTCGCCGTCGACCCGGGACCCGAAATAGGCGTACGGCTTGTCGCCGATGGCGATGCCCTCGGGCTGGAACCCGTCCGGCAGGGCCAGCGTGCTCGGCCACTTCGGGCCGGCATGGGCTGCGGCCGGCGCCGCGCCGGCCACCACGGCGAGCACCGTGGAGATGACAATCGCGAGGGTACGTCTGGACACGGATTTCCCTTTCCAGGCGGAACTAGCTGTCAACGACTACATACCCCGCTTTGCCCCCGGCGGTTCGAGATGTTCTGGCGCGGGGTGAGCGGGTCGCCGTCAGCTATGGCGATCATCACACTCCACGGGGCACGATGATCACAGCGGTCACCGCGTGTGCCGACTTCCGTCCGGACCTCGGCATCCCCTCTACGCTTGGTGACCATGTCATCACGGGAGGACACCAGCATGACCACTGTCATCCACCAGCCGAGGGCCGCGTTCGACGCGGCCCGCGCGTTCGTGAGGGCCGCCGGCAGCGCGCATTCCGAGGCCTTCGCGGCCCGGGTGCTCAGCCGGCTGGGCAGCGAGATGTACGGCCACTTCGCCGACACTCGCCAGCGGCTGCTGACGGCGCTGGTCGAGACCGGTGGCGACCGGTACGCGGCCGATGTCGAGGCCGGGAAATGGCGCGTACGCCTGGAGGATCTGCTGCGCACCCGGCCCGAGCTGACCGGGCCGCTGCTGGAGCTGACCAACGAGGGTTTCGAGGCCTGACGGCATTTACGGCAATCCGCACCTAAAAGGGATCTCTACGGCAAGAATGCCCTTATGGGCGACGCTCGGGTGATGGTCTTCGCACCGGCACCGCAACTCACGGTGACCATCGAACAGCAACACAATCAGCCGGAACTGCACGTCCACCCGGGCGGTCAGGGCATCTGGCAGGCTCGCATGATCACCTCGCTGGGCGCCGAGGTGACGCTGTGCACCGCGGTCGGCGGCGAGGTGGGCCGCGTGCTCAAGCCGCTGCTCGACTTCAAGGGTGTCCAGCTGCGCACCGTCCCGCGCGAGAGCGGCAGCGGCTGGTACGTGCACGACCGCCGCAACGGCGCGCGGGTCGAGCTGGCCGAGCAGCCCGGCGCCCCGTTCACCCGGCACGAGCTGGACGAGCTCTACAACTTGGCCCTGGCCGAGGGGCTGCGGGCCGGCAACGCGATCCTGAGCGGCCCGGCCCACCCCTCGGTCATCCGGCCCGACGTCTACGGGCGGCTCGCGCACGACCTGCGCGCTCACGGCTGCCGGGTGATCGCCGACCTGTCCGGCGACCACCTCAAGGCGGTGCTCGAGGCCGGGCTCGACGTGGTCAAGGTCAGCCACGAGGAGCTGCTGCGGGACGGCGTGATCAAGGACGAGTCCGAGAAGACGCTGACCGAAGCGCTGATCAACCTGCACGAGAACGGCGCCGAGATGGCCCTGCTGTCCCGGGCCGACGCGGGGGCGCTGGCCCTGTTCAACGAACAGATCTACCGGGTCGCCATCCCGAAACTCACCATCGCCGACCACCGTGGCGCCGGCGACTCGATGACCGCCGGGGTCGCCGCGGTGCTGGCCAAGGGCGGTGAGATGACGCAGGCGGTGCGGACCGGGGCGGCCGCCGGCGCGCTCAACGTCACCCGGCACGGGCTCGGCACCGGGCACATGGACGCCGTCCAGGTGCTCACCGAGCGGGTCAAGCTCACCCCGATCAAGAAGGCGCGATGACAAGAATCCTGGTCACCAACGACGACGGCATCGACGCGCCGGGCCTGCGCTGGCTGGCGCGAGCGGCGGCCCGGGAGGGTCACGACGTCGTGGTCGCCGCGCCGATCACCGAGGCCAGCGGCAGCAGCGCCGCCATGACGGCGGTCGAGGAACACGGCAAGATCATCCTGCACAAGCGTGAGCTGCCTCACGCCAAGCACATCCCGGCGTACGCGGTGGCCGCCTCCCCCGCCTACATCGTGCTGCTGGCCCTGCGCGAGGCGTTCGGCGAGCCGCCCGAGATGATCTTCTCGGGGATCAACCGGGGCGCCAACGCCGGGGCCGCGGTGGTGCACTCCGGCACGGTGGGGGCCACGCTCACCGGGTCGTACGCGGGTCTGCACGGGCTGGCCGTCTCGCTCGACGTGCTGTCGCCCCGGGTCTCCTCGGCCCGCAGCGGGGGCGCCGCGCTGGCCGCCCTCGACCACGAGGAGGACGAGAAGCGGCACTGGGGCAGCGCGGCCGAGCTGGCCGTCCGCCTGGTGCCCACGCTGACCCATACGCCGGCCGGCACGATCTTCAACCTGAACGTGCCCGACCTGCACATGGACGGGATCCGGGGGCTGCGGCGGGCCTCGCTGGCCCAGTTCGGCCAGGTGCAGGTGAGCATCGCCGAGGCCGGTGAGGGCTTCGTGCGCACGGCCGTGCAGGCCGCCGACGACACCCTGCAGCCGGACACCGATCTGGCCGCCCTGGCCGAGCACTTCGCCGTGGTCACGCCGATCCGGCCGCCGCACGAGATGACCGAAGTGAAGATCAACCTCGAGGCGATCCCGCTGCACGCGTCCACGCTGCAGTAGCGGAATTCGGGCAAAACGAAGGCGGCCGGGTCATCGACCCGGCCGCCTTCGTGCTGATTCCGGTCAGGCCCCCGAGACCGCCGGCTGGGCCGCGTCGGCCTCACCGAAGGGCTGGGGGTTGCCGAACAGGCCGAGCAGCCCGGTCACCCAGAGCTGGCGATGCGCGAACCGGCTGGGCCGGGTCACGATCAGCTTCACCTCACTGACCTGGGCGAGCTGGAACGCGGCCACAAGCGCGCTGATGCCCACCGAGTCGATGAAGGTCACGTTCTGCAAGTTCAGCTCAATGCGTACGAACTTCCGGGCCCCCAGCTGTGTCGCCACAGCCTCGCGGATCTCGTACGCGTTCTCGACGTCGATCTCGCCGCTGGGCGAGACCTCCACCACGTCGTCGGCAAGCGTCGACGTCATTATCGACAGCGTCACGCCAATTCCCTCCACCCGCCCGGGACTTCCGGGCGTCGTTCCTCGCACGCGGGGACAAACCACAGCGAGAGGTTCTCGCCTGGTCACCCCCGACGCCCGGGGGTGGTCCGATCTACCCCCGGAAGGTTCGGTGAAACTGACCAAAAGGTTAGGACCCGAACCTGTCAGGCACCTGAGTGCCTCGTGTGAACCGGGTCAAGAGTACCGGTGGGTGGCAACTTGTTTCCGAAACGTGATGGCGTCCACACCGGACACGTTTGCTGAACAGCGGACCAGGGCAGGGCAAACCTGGAGCGAGCCGGGAGGTAAGAGAAATGTTCTCCAGCAAGAGCAAGGCGGAACGTACGGCCACGCAGGCCTGGGAGTACCTGACGGCTGCCATGGCGGCGGCGACCGACACCGCGAAGGACACGGGCGACAAAGCCACCAAACTGGCCGGGAAGGCCAGTGATCAGAGTCACAAGCTGGCCGGCAAGGGCCAGTACTACGCGGGCAAGGCGAGCGGCAAGGCCGACGTGGCCTGGGCGCGGGCCAACGCGGCCGCGGCCGCCCTGGCCGGGCGCAAGCCGTCGCGGCCGTGGGGCCTGATCATCGGCGTCGGGCTGCTCGGCGCGGCTGTCGGCTACGCCGTGGCCACGTCGGCCCGGGCCGCCCTCGAACAGCAGGCCGAGGCCGAGGAGCGTGAGCTGGCCGAGACCGCGGTCGTGGTCACGCCGACGTACGACAACTGACAGTTCCCCTCCGGGCGGCGCTCCCCGCGCCGCCCGGACGGATACGCCCAGCGAGGTGCCCCCTCTGGCCCCCCGTCGAGCGGGCGGGCCGGTTACAGTTTCGCCGTCGCTCCGCTGTGGTTCGCCACCCGATTAGATAAGGTCCGTTGGTGCTTGCTGCCGGTCACCTCCTGGGCAACCGTTATCGGTTGGACGAGCGCATCGCCACGGGCGGGATGGGTGACGTCTGGCGCGGTACCGATGTCGTGCTGGGCCGGGTCATCGCCGTCAAGGTGCTGCGCTCCAACATGATGTCCGACCCCGAGTTCGCCGCCCGCTTCTACGGCGAGGCGCGCATGATGGCGGCCTTCCGCCACCCGGGTGTCGTCGAGGTCTACGACTACGCGAGCGCCGGCGAGTCCGGCGGCGAGGACAACATGGCCTACCTGGTCATGGCCTACGTCGAGGGCGAGCCGCTGTCGGCCCGGGTCAAGCAGGGCCCGATGCCGGTCACCGAGGTCATGTCGATCGTCGGGCAGGCGGCCGACGCGCTGCACGCCGCCCACCAGGCCGGCACGGTCCACCGCGACGTCAAGCCGGGCAACCTGATCGTCAAGCCCAACGGCACGGTCGTGCTGGTCGACTTCGGCGTGGCCCGCTCGGCCGCCGTCACCAGCGTCACGGCGGTCAACGCGATCGTCGGCACCGCCCTCTACATGGCGCCCGAGCAGGTCGCCAAGGGCAACGTCAGCGCGGCCACCGACATCTACGCGCTCGGCGCTGTGGCCTACCACTGCATCGCCGGCCACCCGCCGTTCGACGGCGACAACGCGCTGCAGGTGGCCCTGCGCCACCTCGAGGACGAGCCCGAGCCGCTGCCCGACCACGTGCCGCTCGAGGTGCGCGAGCTGATCGAGCGGGCCATGGCCAAGCAGCCGGGCGACCGCTTCCAGTCGGGCGAGGAGTTCGCCGAGGCCGCCTTCGCCGCGGCCGGCCCGCTGGACTGGAAGAGGATGACCGGCACGACCATGGTCGCCCCGCTCAGCCCGGCCGCGCCCACGCGGGCCGTGCCGATGCCCCGCGACCTGCCGCCGAAGGTGCCGCCGGCCGTCCCGCCGACGTCGCTCACGTCGACGTCGCTGCGCGGCAAGCGTCCGCCCCGCAGCCAGACCGCGCTGCTGGTGGCCGTGATCGCCCTGCTCGTGCTGGCCGGCGGGCTGGCCTTCGCGATCGCCCTGAGCGGCGACGACGACGACAAGAAGCGTGACGTCAACCAGTCCGTGCCCGGCCCCTCGGTCGAGGCGCCCACCGGCGACCCCACCGACGAGGTCTCCGAGACCCCGAGCACCGAGCCGACCAGTCAGACGACCACGCGCGGCAGTGTGCCCAACCGCACCCGCACCCCGAGTGCCACGCCGACCACCACGCCGGCGACGACGGCGCCCACCACGACTCCGCCGGCCACCACGCCGCCGACGACCCCGCCCACCACTCCCCCGACCACGCCGCCGACGACGCCGCCGACGACGCCCCCGACCACGCCACCGACCGCGGACCCGCCCGTCGAGGGTGGCACCGTCCCGTAGCCCGGCGGCGGTTGACCCTCACACCGTGTCAGGCCCGACAGTGAGGGGACCATGTTCAGTATCGGAGAGTTCGCGGGTCTCGGCCGGGTGTCGGTGCGCATGCTGCGCCACTACGACGCCATCGGGCTGTTGCGTCCCGCCCACGTCGATCCGCACAGCGGGTACCGGTTCTACACGGCCGCGCAGCTCCGGCTGCTCAACCGGGTGACCGCCCTCAAAGACCTCGGCTTCAGCCTGCAGCAGGTGCAGACGCTGATCGACGAGAAGGTCGACCCGCAGGAGCTGCGCGGCATGCTGCGGCTGCGGCGGGCCGAGCTGGCGGCGCGGATGACGCAGGACACGGCCCGGCTGGCCCAGGTCGACGCGCGCCTCCGGATGATCGAGAGCGAGGGACACATGGACACGGGAGACGTCGTCCTCAAGAGCATTCCGGCCACGCGGGTGGCCATGCTCTCCGCCACGGCGACCAGCTACGACGACCCGACGTCGATCACCGAGAACCTCAGCCCGCTCTATCCGCGGCTGATGGAGCTCATGGAGAAGCACGGCGTCCCGATGACCGGAGCGCCGATCGCCTACTACACCGCGGAGCCGACCGCGCCCGGCGACGAGACGATCGGCGTGCACGCCGCGTTCCCGATCGGCGACGTCGAGGTCCCGGCCGACGCCGGCTTCGAGGCGGTCGTGGTGCCACCGGTCGAGCAGGCCGCCACCGCGCTGCACCACGGGCCGATGTCCGAGGCGTTCCGCACCGGGCAGAAACTCGCCAACTGGATCGACGACAACGGCTACCGCGCGGTCGGGCCCGGGTTCGCGGTCGAGGTCTACCTCGAGTGCCCGCCCGGCGAGTTCGAGAAGTGGGTCACCGAGATGCAGGTGCCCGTGCGAACTGCAACCGAAAACTAAAGCGTGTTTCATAACTGGGGTCGACCTGCGCCGGGTCCAGTTATGAAACACGCCTTGGCCTCAGGTCGGGTCGGGGGCGGCCGATGGGGCCGGGCGGCACGGAAATGCAACCGAGCCGCTACCGAAAGGCCGCCGGAGATGACAGCCCCGATCCCGTACGCGCAATATCCGACGACCCCGCCCTGGGCCGAGCCGCAAGCGGACCCGGCGCCGGCTGCGGCTCCCGGCCCGCACACGCACCACGGCCGGCTGCTCGTGCGCTTCCCGGAAGAGATGGCCCGGGCGGCCCGGCCCCCGGCGCCGTCCTGGGCCCCCGTGGTGTTCTGGACGTTGCTGCTCGGCGTGCCCGGGGTGGTGTCGGCGGTCCGCCGCGGCGCGGAAGCGCGCCGCGGCGGCAACGAGCGCTACCCGTACTGGATAGCCTTCGGCACGGTGCTCACCGCCGCCGTCGTAGCCTTTCTGGCCCTGACGACGGGGTGATTCAGAACTCGACGGGCACGCCGTCGCGGACGAGCTGCCAGTTCTTGACGAAGAAGTCGGCCGGGTCGATCACTCCCCGGGCCTGGGCCCAGTCGATCAGCAGCTGGCGGATCTCCTGCTGCGCGTTGTAGACCTGCGTCTTCACGATCCCGGGGAAGTTGCCGCCGCCCGACCGGCGGTAGTTGTTGACGGCGACCACGAACCGGGCCGCCGGGTCGACGTCGGCCCCGGCGAGCTGGAGGCGGGTGATCCGGGAGCCGACCGGGCGGCTGATGTCGATGTCGTAGTCGACGCCGGAGAAGACGTCGTAGTTGTAATCGGGGACGGCCGGGTCACTGATCGTGGCCGGGTCGGCCGGGGCGCCGGGCGCGAGCGTGACGAAGTACTTGGCCGAGTACTCGAGGTAGGCCTTGACCTCGGCGCCGGTCAGCACGACGGCCTCGAGCGTGTTGTCGTAGATGTAGAGCCCGGCGACGTCCTTGATCTTGACGTCGCCCGGCGGGAAGACGGCGGTGCGGCTGAACGGCGCGGCGATCGACAGCACGGGCAGGCTCGCGTACTCGGTGCCGGCCAGGGCCGCCGTGACCGTGTCGGTCTGCACCTGGTTGATGAAGTCGAGGATCGGGGTGTCCTCGTAGCGGGACGACGCGGCCGAGAGTTCCCCGGCCGAGGTGGCCACGACCTGGTTCACGTACGCCACGGTCTTGTTGTGCTGACCCCGGACCGCGGCCAGCACGTGGGGGTCGGGCTCGACGGTGTTGGTGTTCAGCGTGACCGAGGACTTGGTGGTGACCGCCCAGCGGCCGTGCCGGCGCACCAGCTCGAAGTCCATCTTCGTCAGGCGCTGCCCCCACTTGGACGGCTCCGAGAGCAGAACCTGCTTTCCCGTACGGATGTTGGTGACGAACCGCTGGGCCACCTCGGCGTGGGCGTGGCCGAACAGGATCGCGTCGATGCCCGGCACCTGCTCGGCGATGAGCGCCGACGGATTCTCGTTGGGCAGCTCGGGACCGTAGCTGGACGTGCCGCTGTCGCCGCCGTGCGCCGAGATCAGCACGATGTCAGCGCCCCGGGCCCGCATGATCGGCACCCACTTGGCCGCCGTCGCCACCAGGTCGAGGAACTCGAGCCTGCCCTCGACGTTGGCCCGGTCCCAGATCGCCACGCCCGGGTTGGTGAGGCCCAGGATGCCCACACGCAGGGTCGGTGCGTGCCGGCCCGGGGAGACCTTTTTTATTACGTACGGGGTGAAGGCGGGCCGGCCCGTGCCGGCGTGCACGGCGTTGGCGGCCAGGGCCGGGAAGCCGAGCTGCCGGATCCACAGGTCGAGCAGTGGCAGCCCGTAGTTGAACTCGTGGTTGCCCAGCGTCACCGCGTCGTACTTGAGCACGTTCATGGCCCGGGCCATCGGATGCTTCTCGCCGGTCGTGGTGATCGGCTCCTGCTTGGCGTAGTACGTGGCCAGCGGCGTGCCCTGGATGGTGTCGCCCGCGTCGAGGACCAGCGTGGCCCCGGTCGCCTCGGCCCGAAGCTTCTTGACGAGGGCGGCCAGCTTGGCCACGCCGACGTCGTTGTGCGCGCTGTCGTCGTACTCGGCGTCCTTGTAGTAGTCCCAGTTGTAGACGTTGCCGTGGGTGTCGGACGTGCCGAGCACGGTGAGCCGGTAGGTGCGCTCAGGGTTGGCCTGCGCGGCACCGGCGCCGACGACGGGGGCAGCCACCGAGGCCGCCCCCGCCGCCAGCAAGGTTCGCCGGGAAAGAGTCATGCCGAGCACCATAACTCTCGATATCGGCGATGGTCTCTACATGGCCTCGGGCACCGGGAGGCCGAGCAGGTCGAGGCCCAGCCGCAGGCTGTCACCGGTGCGCGCGGTCAGCGCGACCCGGCTCGGCGAGGACTGGATCGGGCATCTCTCGTAGAAGGTGGAGAACGCAGCCGCCACCTCGTGCAGGTGGACGGCCAGCCGGTGCGGCTCGCAGTGCTCGATCGCGGCGGCCACGGCCGGTTCGAGTCCGAGCAACGTCAGGGCCAGCCGCCGCTCGGCCTCCTCGCCCAGCACGACCGGGCCGGGTTCGACGGTGGCCTTGCGCAGCACCGACCGGATCCGGGCCAGGGCGTACTGCAGGTACGGGCCGGTGTTGCCGGTCGTGGCCAGCATCCGGTCCCAGTCGAAGACGTAGTCGCCGCGCCGGTCGGAGGAGAGATCGGCGTACTTGATGGCGCCGATGCCGACCGCGGGCGTGCTGGCCCGGGCGTCGGCCTCGTCGAGCAGGTCGCCCAACTTGATCGTCTCGCCCGACCGGCTCTTGAACATCTTGCCGTCGGCGCCCAGGATCGAGCCGAAGCCGATGTGCTCGGCGCTGACCCCGCCGTCGAGCCAGCCCGCGTCCCGGCCGACCGCGAACACCATCTGGAAGTGCATGCTCTGCGGGGCGCCGACGACATAGAGCAGCCGGTCGCCCTTCAGGTCCCGCGCCCGGTGCCGCAGGGCCGCGAGGTCGGTCGCCGCGTACCCGAAACCGCCGTCGCTCTTGCGCACGATCAGCGGGAACGGCCGGCCGTCACGGCCGGTGAACCCGGCCGGGAAAGCGCACAGCGCGCCCTCGCTCTCGACCAGCAGGCCCTGGGCCGTCAGTTCGTCGAGCACCGAGGCGAGCTGATCCTGATAGGAGCTCTCGCCGGCGAAGTCCTCGAGGCCGAGCGTGATGCCGAGCCGGTCGTAGTCGGCCACGAAACTCCGCTCGGACTGCTCGACCAGCCGGCGCCACATCTGCCGGGTCGGCCCGTCGCCGCTCTGCAGCGCGACCACCCGCAACCGGGCCCGGGTGCGGAAATCGTCGTCGCCGTCGAACTTGACCCGGGCCTGCCGGTAGAACGCGGTGAGATCGCTCAGGCCGAACTCACCGTCGAGGCCGCCCAGGTCGGACATGTGCTCGATCAGCATCCCGAACTGGGTGCCCCAGTCGCCGAGGTGGTTGACCCGCACGACGTCGTGACCGGCCCACTCGAACAGCCGGGCCAGCGCGTCGCCGATGACGGTCGACCGCAGATGGCCGACATGCAGCTCCTTGGCCACGTTGGGCGAGGAGTAGTCGATCACGACCCGCTGCGGGTCGGCCGGCGGCGGGGTGTCGGGCCCGGCGAGCAGCTCCACCAGCACGTCGTCGGCCACGGTGAGGTTGAGGAAGCCGGGGCCGGAGATCTCGACCTCGGCCAGCCCCGACAGATCGGCCCGCTCGGCCACTCGGCCGCGATCTGCCGCGGGGCGCGGCCCAGCGTGCGGGCCAGGGCCAGCGCGGCCCCGGACTGGAAGTCGGCGTGCTGCGACGCCCGCACCACGGGGTCGACCGGGCGGCCGGCGACCGCTTCGAGGGCGACCGCGAGCCGGGTGGCCAGGAGAGCTTCGAGATTCATGATCAACCCCATCGACGTACGCGGATGACGGGTCGACCGGGACTGCGAGACAGGCGCCGGCGGGATCGACCCGCCGGGGAACAGCAAGAACTCAGCGGCGGCCGTGGAGAGGCCGGCGTCGCTCGCTGAAGGTCTGCATGGGGCCAGGGTAACGCACCGGGCAAGATGAAAACCGTGACGAGGCCGGTGTGGGTAGCGGGTGGGGCGGGGCTGATGCGGCTGCCGTCGGGGCGGCTGGTGCGCGGACGCGGGTTGCGGGATCCGATGCCGTCGGGGCACCCGCCGGAGTTCGGCGTCTATCTGCTGGGCTCGGCGCCGCCCGAGTTCGGGTGGGTCAGCCGCTGGGTGCGGTGGCCCGACTTCCGGCTGCCGCGCGATCCGGCGTACGCGGGAAAGATCTTGAAGGAAGCCTGGCAGCGCGCCGCGACCGAGCGGGTCGAGGTCGCCTGCGGCGGCGGGCGCGGGCGCACCGGAACCGCGCTGGCCTGCCTGGCCGTGATCGACGGGGTGCCCGCGGCCGAGGCGGTGGCGTACGTGCGGGAGCACTACCACCCGCGGGCCGTCGAGACCCCGTGGCAGCGGCGCTTCGTGCGTGATTTCGCGGCGCCCGAGGAAACGGGTGGTGATTTCGCGGCGCCCCAAGGAACGGGTGCGTGATTTCGCGGTGCCCCAGGGAACGGGTGCGTGATTTCGCGGTGCGCAAGAAAACAGGGCAGTGATCAGAAGCGGCCATTAGGCTGGAGCAGCATGCCGACGCCCTGGGGGATTCATGATCGTCGTGGAGCGCACGCTGGCCTGCAGTGCCGACCCCGGTGCGGCGCTCGGCTATCTGAGCGATTTCGGCAACACCGCGGTCTGGGACCCGGCCGTCCGGCAGGCCACCCGGGGCAACACCGGGCCGATCGCGCCCGGGGCCACCTGGCACCAGGCCTGCCGGCTGCTCGGCATCAGCACCGAGATGACCTACACGCTGGTCGAGGTGACACCCGGGCGGCTCGTGTTCCACGGGCGCAACGAGGGCGCCACCTGCGTCGACACCGTCACCGTGCGCCCGGCCGAACCGGGCTGTGAAGTGACGTACCGGATCGAGCTCGAACTGCACGGGCTGGCCAAGCTGGCCACGCCCGTGATCAAGATGGAGTTCGAGAAGCTGGGGACGGCCGGGGCGACGGCGCTGACCGAGGCGCTCGACCTGCTCGCCCCGGGCGCCCGCTCGGCCGAACTGCACTTCCCGGCCGACACCCCGCATCCGCTGCCGCCCCGGAGCCAAGAGGCGCAGGCGTAGCTCTTTTGATCCGATTTGGATGTTCATGAGGATGGGCCCCGGCCTCCCCCTCGGCGCCGGGTCCACTCGTTCTCAGGCGCGCGTGGCCACGATCCGCAGGTAGGTCGACGGGATGCGGGCGGTGCCGTCGGTGGCGGTGTTGTAGCGGCCGGCCAGCGACACCAGGTCGTCGTAGAGCGGCTTGCCCCCGTCCGGGCCCAGCGCCTCGAACGCCTTCAGGGTCGGGCCGTAGTGCTCCCGGAAGTAGTCGGCGAAGTGCTCGGGCGAGGTGAAGCGGAAGACGAAGTCGTGCCGCTCGGTGCGCAGGTCCCGCACCCGGTCGCCGAAGAGCTCGCGGACCCGTTCCTCGCTGCCCCACTCGACCGGGCCGCGGATGCCGGGCGGCGGCGGGACCCGGCGGCCGACCGTGCGGAACATCTCGCCGATGAAGCCGTCGGGCGTCCAGTTGGCCAAGGCCACCGTGCCGCCGCTGCGAGTGACCCGGGTCAGTTCGGCCGCCGTACGCTCCTGGTCAGGGGCGAACATCGCGCCGACCACCGACACCACCGCGTCGAACCGGCCGTCCGGATAGGGCAGGTTCTCGGCGTCCGCGATCTCCGTGGTCAGCGGCAGCCGCTCGGCGTCGGCCCGCTCCCGGGCCCGCACCAGCAGGCCCGGCACGTAGTCGGTGGCCGTCACCCGGCACCCGCACCGGGCCGCCGCGATCGAGGCGTTGCCGGTGCCGGCCGCGACGTCGAGCACGTCGGCCCCGGCGGCCAGGTCGGCGGCCTGGATCGTGTCCTCGGCCATCGAATGGATCAGGGCCGCCACCGCGCCGTAGTCGCCGCTCGCCCAGGTCTTCTGCTGCTTGGCCTTCAGACCCTCAAGTACCAGTTCACTCATGTCTTCGACGGTAGGAGTCCGCTCTCCCCAGCACATGGGGAGAGCTCCCTATGTTGGGCTCAGATCAGGCCACGCTCGCGGGCCTCGGCGGCGGCCCGGCCCCGGGACGAGACACCGAGCTTGCCCAGGACGGCCGAGACGTGGTGATCCACGGTCTTGGCCGACAGGGTGAGCCGGGCCGCGATGTCGGCGTTGCTCAGCCCCTCGGCCAGCAGCCCCAGCACCTCTTGCTGGCGGCCGGTGAGCCCGGTCGGGTCGGCCGCCGTGGACGGGCGCGGGCCCCGCGGCACCCGCAGGCCCCGGTCGCGCAGCTCGGCCCGCAGGCGGCGGGCCGGGGCGACCGCGCCCAGGCGGTCGAAGACGCGCAGCGCCTCGGTCGTCGCGGCGGCATCACCGTGGGCCAGGCAGCAGGCGGCCAGATAGGTGCAGCCCATCTCGGTCCAGGCCGCCGCGGCGGCCCGCCAGTCGCCGTCGATCACCAGGCGGAACGGCGCCGCCGCGACCGCCGGGGCCGGCGACTTGTCGCCCGACCGCCACTTCCAGAAGGCCAGCTCGCCGGCGAACCACGGATGGCCGATCCGCACCGCCACCCGCAGCCCCCGCTCGGCCTCCTGCCCGGCCCGCACCGGGTCGCCGGCCAGCCAGTACGCCTCGGCCAGGGCGATCGCGGCGGTGCAGAGGAACTGGGCCTCCCCGGTCGGGTAGCCGCGCTCCCCGGCCTCGCGCGCGTCGTCGAGCGCGCCCGGTTCGTCGCGCCGGGCCCGCAGCACAGCCCGGGCCACTACGGCCGGGATCAGGCCGCCGCCGTGCATCGTCGGGCCGGACAGCGCCTCGGCCGCGTCGTCGGCCGCGGCCGCCCAGTCGCCCCGGGCCAGCAGCAGCCGCGCGCGGTGCCCGAGCAGGTGGCGGTGGTAACCGTCGAGGTCGCGGGCGACCAGGAACGGCAGGATCCGGTCGAACGTCTGCTCGGCCAGGTCGAAGTCGTACGCGTCGACGGCGCTGCTGGCCAGGTTGACCAGGGCCCGCCCGGCCGAGTCGTCGAGCCCGCCGGCCAGCACGGCCAGGTCGTGCGCGCGGCGCAACTCGGCCACCCCGGCCGGGTCGCCCAGGTGCATCCGGGCCGAGCCCAGGTTGATCAGGGCGTGCACCTCGGTGTCCCGGTCGCCGAGGGCGCGGGCCAGCTCGATCGCGCGCTCGGCCCAGACGATCGACCGCTCGTCCTCGTCGCCGAGCATGAAGAGCTGGGACAGATTGCTGTACGCGGCGGCCAGCTCGGGCCCCGGCGGCTGCGACTCGAGCACCTCGACCGACCGGAACCCGAAGTCGCGGGCCTGCTCGGGGCGCCCGTTCCACCAGCTCAGCCGGGACATCCAGCGCAGGCCGACGCCGATCGCGACCGGTTCGCCGAGCTCGGTGCGCAGGGCCAGGGCCTCGCGGCAGGCGTCGAGGGCCTCGGTCTGACCCCCGTGGTAGGCCGCTCGCGTGTACTCCTCGAGCAGCTCGGCCCGCTCGACCGCCGGCCGGTCGGCGGCCAGTGGCAGCGCCCGCGCGTAGTGGGCCGCGGCCTCCTTGTGGGCGCCCAGCGCGGCGGCTCGTCGAGCGGCGACCGGGGTCAGGCGCAGCACGGCCACGGTGTCGCCGGCGTGGTGGGCGTGGTGCACGAGGCGGGCCGGATCGGCCTTGTCACTCGCCTCCAGAGCGCTCAGGATGCGGGCGTGCAGGGCCTGGCGGCGTACGGGGGAAAGGCTTTCCTCGACGGCCCGGCGCAGCAGCTCGTGGCGGAAGGCGACGCCGTTGCCGCGGGCCGTGAGCACTCCGCGGTCGAGGCACTCGTCGACCTCGGCCAGCACACTCCCCAGCAGTTCCGGCCCGGCCCGGGACGGGACGACCGAGACCAGGTGGGCGACCTCGCGGGCGGACGGGCTGACCGTGGCCAGGCGGCTGAGCACCAGATCGCGTACGGTCGGCGGCACTCCCGCCGCCGGGGCCGCGAGCACCTCGGTGACCAGCAGCGGGTTGCCGCCCGTGACCGCGTGCACGTCGGGCGCCGACCGGCCCGCGCGCCGCGCCAGCTCGGCCACCGCGGCCACGGTAAGGGGCGGCAGCCCGACCCGGCGGACCAGCCCCTGCGGCAGTCCGGCCAGGACCGTGCGCAGCCGGTGGCCGGGGCCGACCTCGTCCTCGCGATAGGTGACCAGCAGCAGGGCCCGGCACAGCGCGAGCCGCCGCCCGAGGAACGCGACCATGTCGAGCGTGGCCTCGTCGGCCCAGTGCAGGTCTTCCAGCACCACGACCGGGCGGGCGGCCTGCGGCGGCCGGTCGAGGGCCTCGAGCAACAGGTCGAAGGCCTCGCCGCGGGAGCCGTCGCCGATCCGCTCCCGCAGGCGCCCACCGAGCTGCCGGGCGATGTCGTGCAGCGGCCCGAGCGCACGCGGCGTCAGCAGCGGATCGCAGCCGCCCCACAGCATCTGCGCCCGCGGCCCGGCCGCCTCGGCGAACGCGGCGGCCAGAGTGGACTTGCCCGCACCCGCCTCACCGCTGATCACGGCGACCCGCCCACCGGCCGCACTGCCGGCGAGCAGTCCCTCGAGGGCGGCAAGCTCGGCCGAACGCTCCAGCAGCACCGTCACGCGATCAGGCTAGACACGCAGCTCAGCACGGGCCTATCGACTATCGGACAGCGGCTCTCGACGATCATCCGGGGCGGCCGTCGAGGCCACGGTCAGCGCCACCGCCGAGAAAAGCGAGTCATGCCCCCATCGAAGCGCGGCTATCCATACGGGTCAATCCGAAGACGTCCTCGGCCAGGTCGAGGGCCTTGATCCAGGGGAACGGGGCGTCGCTGCCGGGGACCCAGCCGTCGACCGGGCCGAACAGCACGCGGACGCCCTCGGCCCGCAGCTCGTCGAGCGAGCGGCGGAACGGGCGGCGGGCCGCCAGCGGCTCGTTGACCGCGGGGACCAGGACAGTGGGCACGCCGCGGCCGATGACGTCGGCCATCGAGCTCAGCGGGTAGGTGTCGGCGATGCCGTTGGCCAGCTTGTTGATCGTGTTGAAGGTGGCCGGGGCGACGATCATGGCGTCGGCCGGGGGCGAGATTCGGGTGCCGTCGGCCGCGAACTTGTACGTGGTGCGGATGGGGCGGCCGCAGGCCCGGGCCACCTCGCTCGGGTCCATGAACTCGAGGGCGTTGGCCGTCGCCGTGACGTCGACCGTCCAGCCGCGCCGGCAGGCGGCCACGACCAGCTCGAGCACTCCCCCGGCGGCCGATCCGCCGCACACCACCACCCGTAAGTCACCCATGGTCGGATTCTCCTGGATCATCGGGCTCCGCCGCAGCCTCTTCCCGCTCTTCGCGGGCCCGAGAAGTCGCGTTGTAGGAGCGATAGGTGAGCCACAGCGCGACCACCGCGGCCACCGCGGCGGCCACACTGGACAGCTGATCGGCCCGGGTCGGACCGAGCGCGGCCACGAAGACGGTGATCGTCAGCAGCACGAGCACCCCGAACCCGGCGGTGCGCAACCGCTGCGAGGGCGGGCGGCTGCCCCGGTAGCGCAGGATCAGGTTGAAGCCGGCCTCGACCAGCACGATGGCCGCGGTGACGAGGATCGGGATCTGCCAGGCGTCGATTGCCACGTCGTTCATCGCAACGTCCCCTGCAGGTCTTCGATGAACCGCTGGGTGAGCTGTTCCCCGTCGTACAGGTAGCGGCGCATGTGGTCGGCGAAGAACTGCGAGAACTCGGTGTACCTCTCTAGCAGCGGCCGCGGCCGGGCCGACTCCATCGCGAGCCGGATGTCGTAGAGGTGGGGCAGCTCCTCGCTCAGGCCCTGGTCGATGTACGCGTCGAGG
Source organism: Paractinoplanes aksuensis (assembly GCF_024137025.1). Taxonomy (GTDB): domain Bacteria; phylum Actinomycetota; class Actinomycetes; order Mycobacteriales; family Micromonosporaceae; genus Actinoplanes; species Actinoplanes aksuensis. The sequence goes on along the minus strand of NZ_JAMYJR010000032.1, from coordinate 124,653 downwards.
CTGGTCGGGGCGAAGCCGTACTTGGCCAGGTGCATCTGGGACGAAGGGCTGGTCAGGAAGTGGATGGCTTCCTCGGCCACGTCCCGGTTCTCGCTGGTGGCCGATACGGCCAGGCTCTGACCGCCGATGATGCCGTTGGGCAGCGCGCCGATCCGCACCTCGGCCGTGTCCTTCTTCGTGCGCTCGGCGCGGTCGATGGCCGGGTACGACCGGGGCCAGTTGCGCATGTAGCGCAGGTCGGACCGCTGGAACGTACGGGTGGTGTAGTCCTCGCCGGCCTCGGTGCGCACCTTCTTGTCCTTGATCGCCGCGGCCAGCGGGCCGACCGCCTCGCGCCACTGCCCGAGGCTGAACGAGATCGTGCCGTCGGCCTCGAGGATCGCCTCGTCCTGGGCCAGCGCGTGCTCGAGCACGTTGATCACGAAGGCCTCGTCGGTCTGCGGGCCGACCGTCCGCAACTGCCCGACGAACTCGCCGGGCGCGCGGGCCAGCACCTCGGCCAGGTCGGGCTTGTCGTCGGCGACGGCCTTGTCGGTGATCCGGCGGTAGAGCATGCCGACGTCGGTGTTGAACGGCAGCGCCCAGAACTCGTCCGAGCCGGGGCGCTCGCTGAGCCGGCGCACCATGGGCAGCAGCTGCAGTTCGCCGCGCGGGGTGATCGGGACGATGCGCCCGTCGTCGGCGAAGCGCGGGATGTGAATGACGTCGAGGTTGAAGATGTCGGCCCGGGTGCGCAGGAACGTCTCGTACTGGTCGCGGGTCGAGCTGTTGACCTCTTTGAGCTCGATGCGGGCGCCGGGGTTGAGCTCGTTCCACATCGTCACCAGCAGGCGCCGGCCGCCGGTCGGATCGGCCCCCGAGGCCAGCGTGAGCTGCACCGATTCGCGCCGGGTGAGCACATAACCGGCGGCTGCCGAGAGAGTGCCGGCCGTGAGCACGCCGGCCAGGAACGACCGTCGTGAGTAGAGCTCCGTCATGCCCGCCCTCCCGTCCCGCGCCCACCCACCGTACCCGCTTGATCGGCACGGCGTGATCCCGGTCACTGACGGAGGAGCGGGGCCGGGCCGTCTGCAGCGGCCCGGCCCACCGGTCACTTCAGGCCGAAGGCCCGGGTGATCGTCTGTTCGACCTTGTTGCCGTACGCATCCTGGGCGGTGGCCCGCAGCGTCACGTGCTGAGCGCTCTTCGGGGCCCGCAGGTCCGTCCCCCAGCCGTCGTTCGTCCGATGCAGACGCCGGCTGACCCAGGTGACGCCGTCGTTGTAGGACACGTCCAGCGCGACCGTCCTGATGGCCTCGGTGCTCGGCGCACCGGGCAGGTGCGACGGCACGACGGTGATCGCGGTCGAGCGGGACGCCCGGTGCGAGAAGTCCGTGGCCACCCGGTAGTCGAGCTGGATCAGCGGCAGCCGCGCGGTCCTCGCGTCCGAGACGAAGTCCCACGTGGTGCGGGTCTTCGCCGAGTACGGGTAGGCCGTGGAGTCGCGCTTCGTCGTGGTGACCAGGCGGTACGGCAGCCGCTTCGGGCTCAGGCCGGAGTTCTGGTCGATCCAGTTGTACGTGTTGTTCTCGAGCACCGTCCGGCCCTGGGTGAGCGTCGCGGTCATCTCGCCGCCGTCCGGGAAGGCCACACCGGCGTGGTTCGCGCCGGAGTCGCCCCAGCCGGGGATCTCGGCCACGATCCGGTCGCCCTCGCGGCGCGGCAGCGTGACCGCCTCGTTGATCCGCGGACGCTGGATCGCGCCCAGCCACGTCTCGCCGGTGCGGCTGCCGGCCCGGTAGGTCGTGTCGCCGCCGAGCTGGAACGAGTACAGGTCGTCCATGTCGGTCGACCAGCGGACGTCCTCCTGCGCGGTGACCCAGTCGGTGCGGAAGCGGTCCGAGCGCATCAGCTGGGTGCTGCCGACCTTCACCGGCATGTCCGGGTTCTTGTCGAAACGCTTCTCGGAGATCTCCCGGCTCGACGTGCTCTGGAAGTCGACGTCGATCCGGGCCAGCTCCCGCTCGGACGGGCGGTAGGTGACCGACCCGGGCACCCCGTTCGGCCAGTAGCGGACCAGGTCGTACAGGTAGTCGGTGGTCGGGTCGGACGTGACGCGCAGGTTCACCGGGCCCCGGCCGAGCTGGGTGATCAGGCGCTCCCCGGCGTCCTTGGTCAGCGACACCACGGCCAGTTTTGTCCGTTTGGTGGCGTCGAAGTAGCGCCCGGGCTCGGTGTTGACGATGGCCAGCATCGCCGCGCCGGCCTTCTCGGCCGCCTCGACCTGGTCGTCGAGGTCGCCGCGGCGGACCACGGCGATCCTGCCGGCGACGTCCTGTCCGGCGAGGGCGGCCTTCATGAGGCGGGAGCCCTCGGCCGGGATGGTCGAGCCGGGCAGCAGGATCAGGTCGTCGTACGCGTCGCCGAGCGACAGCACCGGCTCGATCTTGCGCCAGCGGGCGGTCACCGACATCTTGCCGTCGCGGGCCTTCAGACCGGGCGTGACCCAGATGCTGTCGTACTCACGCGAGAGGATGTAGGCGTCGGTGGCCTCGGCCGTGGCGCCGAGCTCGCGGTGGTAGTCGAGGCGCACCTCGGCGTCAGCCGTGGCGCGGGGCGTGATCGCCTGCACCTCGCGGGTGGCGGCGGCCTTCAGCGTGACCGCGGTGTCCTTCTCGACGACCACCGTGGGCGCGCTGACCAGGGCCATGCCGCGCGAATCGGGGCCGTTGCGGCCCTCGACAGTGCCCCACATCCACACCGCGTACCGGCCGTCCGGCACCAGCACGTCGATCGGGCCACCGTCGTACGTGATGAAGTTGTAGTAGGACCCGGCCGGGTCACCCTCCCGGAGCAGCATGATCGAGCCGGGCATGGGCTCGCCGTGGCGCCCGGTGGGCGTGATGGTCAGGTGCCGGGGCTGGTCCTCGGTGCTGAGCCCGACGACCGTGTCGGCCACGCGGATGCCGCCCGCGGTGGCGACGACGTTGCCGGTGTAGCGGCCCTTCTCGGTGGAGCTACCGAGGTCGGCCCGGACGGTGACCGTGGCCGCGCCGTCGGCGGGAACGGTCACGCGCGACGCGGAGAGGGTGATCAGGCCGGGCCCGTCCATCTTCAGGTCGAGGTCGACCGCCGCGCGGCCCGTGTTGGTGTAGGTGATCGTGCGCTCGACCGTGCCCGCCGGCTCGTCGTCGAGCGGGTGGCTGCCGAGGTAGGCGGTGCCGGTGGCGAAGACCGTGGCCTTGGTCGTGGCCGCGATGTCGAGGCGGCCGCTGCCGGCCTCGTACGGGTTGTGGTCCGGCGTCTCCTTGGCCGTGCTGATCAGCGCGTCCTTCAACTGCGCGCCGGTCCAACCCGGGTGCTGGGCGGCCAGCAGGGCGGCCGCGCCGGCCACGTGGGGCGTGGCCATCGAGGTGCCGCTCAACGTCGCGTACGAGCCTTCGCCGTCCGCGTACTGCGACCGGGCGGCCAGGATGCCGACGCCGGGCGCGGTGATCTCCGGCTTGAGCGCCTGGTCGACCAGGCGGGGACCGCGGCTGGAGAACTCGGCCAGCCGGTCGTCGGCGTCGACCGCGCCGACGGTCAGAGCCGCGTCGGCCGCGCCGGGCGTCCCGACAGTCGTCTCGCTCGGCCCGCTGTTGCCGGCCGCGATGACGAAAAGCGCGCCCGTCTCGGCGCTGAGCCGGTTGACGGCCTGGCTCATCGGGTCGGTGCCGTCGGTCGGCCCGCCACCGAGGCTCATGCTGACGATCTTGGCCTTGCGTTCCCGCGCGGCCCATTCCATGCCGGCGATGATCCAGGAGTCGTAACCCGCACCGCCGTTGTCCAGCACCTTGCCGATCTGCAGGTCGACCCCGGGCGCGACACCGCGCTCGCGGCCGTCCGAGGCGGCGCCGGTGCCCGCGATCGTCGAGGCCACGTGCGTGCCGTGCCCGTGCGACTCGCGGTCGGTGACCTCCTCGTCCGGCACGAAGCTGCGGCTGGCCTCGACCTGACCGGCCAGGTCGGGGTGGTCGAGATCGGCGCCGGTGTCGAGCACGGCGACGTCGACCCCCTCGCCGGTGTTGCCACCCGCCCAAACCGCCGGGGCGCCGATCTGGGCCACGCTGTCAGCCAGATTCGCGCGGACCTTGCCGTCGAGCCAGACCTTGGTGCCGCCCTGCGCCTTCCAGGACGACCAGAACTCCCCGGCCCGGCCGCGATCCAGGCTGACCGCCCTGCCCTGGATGCTGGGCAGCTCACGGAGGACCGTGCTCGCCGCAGGCGCCGCGGCCCGGCGAGCGGCGGCGTTCTCGTAACCGAGGATCACCGGCAGACGATCGGCCGCGGCGTCGGTGTAGCCCTCACGCTGCAACAGGCTGACGTTGAACAACCGTTTGTCGAGCAGACCCGACCCCACGTACGGCATCGCGCTGTCGGGATAGACGTAGGTGTCCGGACCGACCGTGGTGATGCGGGCGCCGATCTGCTCGCCGTCCGGACCCTGCACTGTGGTGACTCCGGGCCGGACGGTGACCTTGTCCCCGGTGATCAGGGTGATGGTGGTGGTGCTGGATCTCGGGCTCGCGGGAACGGCGAGTTCCGAGGCGGCGGCGGCCGGGGCGGGTGGGGTCAGCGCCAGCGCGGTCACGGCCGCCACGACGAAGGGGAGGGGACGCGTCACGGATTACCTCGACTCGATCAGAGGTCTGAAGTGCTGGTGACGCTATAGCAACCGTGATCTATGCCCGGCTTGTTGATCTTGGCCGTTAACAAACCCGAAACCGTTCGCGTCCATTCCCGTAACAAGCGGGACTTTGGTCCCACCGGGTCGGGAGCGATGGCACAGGTGCGCCGAGCCGAACGAGAGGAGTGTCGAAGACGAGAGAAAACGATGAAGGAGGCAGAGATGAACACCATCCGCCGGAACGCCGTGACCCACCTCGAGACGGTCGAGGCTCCCGGCGCCATGCTCACCAGGGCCGCCGCCCGAGGCCTGGCCGTGCTGCGGATCTCGGTCGGCTTCGTCTTCCTCTGGGCCTTCCTCGACAAGACCTTCGGCCTGGGCTGGTCGACCCCGTGGGAGCGGGCCTGGATCAACGGCGGCTCGCCGACCAAGGGCTTCCTCTCGGCCGTCGAGGTCGGGCCGTTCCAGGGCTTCTTCCACGCGATCGCCGGCGACGCCTGGACCAACTGGTCGTTCATGCTCGGCATGCTGGCCATCGGCCTCGCGCTGATCGCCGGGGTCGGCCTGCGCCTGGCCGCTATCGGCACCACGGTGATGATGGCGCTGATGTGGGCGGCCGAATGGCCACTGGCCAGTGGCTCGAGCAACCCGGTGATGGACTACCACGTCGTCTACGCGCTCGGCGCCGTCGTCCTCGCCCTGACCTACGCCGGGCACACCTGGGGCCTGGGCCGCTGGTGGGCCAAGCTCCCCCTCGTGCAGAAGAACCGCTGGCTCATCTGACCATCCCCACCACGAGCCCTCGGCCGGGCCAACCGGCTGAGGGCTTCTTCGTGTCGGGCGTCACGTCGCCGTGGGACTTTCGGCCCTGATCGACGGGCGTCCCGGTTCACGAGACTCACCTGAGAATCGTCGGAAAGGACCCCTCGTGGACGCACTCGACCTGGCCCGGTGGCAGTTCGGAGTCACCACCGTCTATCACTTCCTCTTCGTCCCGATCACCATCGGAATGTCGTTCCTGGTCGCGGGTCTGCAAACCGCGTGGGTGCGCACGGGCAAGGAACACTACTTACGGGCCACCAAGTTCTGGGGCAAACTTTTCCTGATCAACTTCGCGATCGGCGTGGTCACCGGTCTCGTCCAGGAGTTCCAGTTCGGCATGAACTGGAGCGACTACTCGCGCTTCGTCGGCGACGTCTTCGGCGCCCCGCTGGCCATCGAGGGCCTGCTCGCCTTCTTCCTCGAGTCGACGTTCCTCGGCCTGTGGATCTTCGGCTGGGACCGGCTCCCGAAGAAACTGCACCTCATGACCATCTGGATGGTCGCGATCGGCACGCTGCTGTCGGCCTACTTCATCCTGGCCGCCAACTCGTGGATGCAGCACCCGGTCGGATACCAGATCAATCCCGACACCGGACGCGCGGAGCTGACCAGCGTCTGGGCCCTGCTCACGAATTCGACGACCCTGGTCACCTTCCCGCACACGATCACCGCCTGCTTCGTGACCGGCGGCGCCGTGCTGATGGCGATCAGCGCCTGGCACCTCAAGCGGCGCAACCAGGAGGACGTCTTCCGGCCCAGCCTCAAGCTCGGGGCCTGGGTCGTGCTGATCGCCGGCGTCGGCGTGCTCATCACCGGCGACCAGCAGGCCCGGATCATGACCGAGCAGCAGCCGATGAAGATGGCCGCAGCCGAGGCGCTGTACCAGGACGCGCAGCCGGCCAGCTTCTCGATCTTCACGATCGGGTCGCTCAGCGGCGACGAGGAGCTCTACAGCGTCCGGATCCCCAATGTCCTGTCGTTCCTGGCCACCGGCAATTTCGACGGGCCGGTCGAGGGGATCGACAACCTTCAGAACGAGTACGTCGAGAAGTACGGGCCGGGCGACTACAAGCCCTCGATCCCGATCACGTACTGGTCGTTCCGCTTCATGATCGGGTTCGGCGGCCTGGCCATGCTGGTGGCGCTCGCGGCCCTCTGGTTCACCCGCGGGGGACGTACGCCGAAGAACCGCTGGTTGTGGGTGGCCGCGATCAGCTCGATCGGGATGCCGCTGGCCGCCAACTCGTTCGGCTGGATCTTCACCGAGATGGGCCGCCAGCCGTGGACGGTGTTCGGGCTGTTCAAGACGTCCGAGAGCGTCTCCCCCTCGGTCAGCACCGGTGAGGCGGCCACCTCGCTGATCCTGCTCACCCTGCTCTACGGCGTCCTGGCCGTGATCGAGGTCGGCATCTTCGTGCGCTACGCCCGGCAAGGAGCGCCCGAGATCCCGCCCGAGACCGACGACGCCGACAAGCCACTGGCCTTCGCCTACTAGAGGACATCATGGAACTCACGACCGTCTGGTTCGCCCTGATCACGCTCCTCTGGGCCGGCTACTTCCTGCTCGAGGGCTTCGACTTCGGCGTCGGCGTGCTGCTGCCGGTGCTCGGCCGCGACAACCGTGAGCGGCGCCTGATCATCAACACCATCGGCCCGGTCTGGGACGGCAACGAGGTGTGGCTGGTCGTCGCGGGCGGCGCCACCTTCGCCGCCTTCCCCGAGTGGTACGCGACGCTGTTCTCCGGCTTCTTCCTCCCGCTGCTGTTCATCCTGATCGCGCTGATCATCCGGGGCGTCTCGTTCGAGTACCGCGGCAAGCGCGACGACGAGCGCTGGCGGCGCCGGTGGGACTGGTGCATCTTCGGCGGCAGCCTCGTCCCGGCCGTCCTGTGGGGCGTCGCGTTCGGCAACATCGTGCGCGGGGTGCCGCTCGACGCCGGTCACGAGTACATCGGCGGATTCTTCAACCTCCTCAACCCGTACGCGTTGCTCGGGGGCCTGACCACGCTGGTGCTGTTCGCCTTGCACGGCGCGGTGTTCATCGCCCTCAAGACCGACGGCGAGATGCGCGAGCGGGCGGGCAAGCTCGCGGCCACGCTCAGCGTGCCGGCCATCGTGATCGCGGCCGGGTTCCTGCTGTGGACGGGCGTCGCCCACTTCGACGCCATCGGTGTGATCATCTTTGTCGTGGCCGCGCTGGCCCTGATCGGCGCGGCCGCCGCGACCCGGCTCCGCCGCGAGGGCTGGGCCTTCCTGGCCACCGCGCTGACCCTGGTGCTGGCCGTGGCCGGGCTGTTCGTGACGCTGTTCCCGAACGTCATGCCCGCCCTCGACCCGGCCAACAGCCTGACTGTCGACAACGCGTCCTCCACGCCCTACACGCTGAAGGTCATGACGTGGGTGGCGGTCGCCTTCACCCCGCTCGTCGTGGCCTACCAGGGCTGGACGTACTGGGTCTTCCGCAAGCGGCTCACGATCGACCGGATCCCGGCGTGAGACCCCTCGACCCCCGGCTGCTGCGCCACGCCCGGAGTGCCCGCACCTATCTGGTGATCACGGTCGCGCTGGGCGTGGCCCAGGCCGCCCTGATCGTGGCCATGGCAACCCTGCTGGCGTACGGGATCACGGCCGTGTTCCTGGACGGGGCCGAGCTCACCGACCTCGTCCCGGCCCTGGCCGCCCTGCTCGCGATCGTCGCCGGGCGGGCCGCGATCGCCTGGGCCCAGGAAGCGGCCGCGGTCCGCTCGGCGGCCGGGGTGAAGAGCGAGTTGCGCGGACGCCTGCTGGCCCACCTGACCGCCCTCGGGCCGCGCGGCTCCACCTCGGACACGGGCGCTTCGGTCACCCTGATCGTCCGCGGGCTCGACGCGCTGGACGCCTACTTCGCCCGCTACCTGCCGCAGCTGGTGCTGGCCGCGCTGGTGCCGTTCGTGGTGCTGACCCGGATCTTCCCGGCCGACCTGGTGGCCGCGCTGACCATCGTGCTGACCTTGCCGCTGATCCCGGTGTTCATGGCACTTGTGGGCCTGAAGACCGAGGCCGACAACCGGCGGCAGTTCAAGCTGCTGTCCCGGCTGTCCCACCACTTCCTGGACGTGGTGGCCGGGCTGCCCACGCTGAAGTTGTTCGGGCGGGCGCGGGCCCAGGCCGGGTTCATCCGCGAGGTCAGCCAGGAGCAGCGCCGGGTCACCATGCGGACGCTGCGCATCGCGTTCCTGTCGTCGCTGGTGCTCGAACTGCTGGCCACCCTGTCGGTCGCGCTGGTGGCGGTCGGCATCGGGCTGCGCCTGGTGCACGGCGACCTCGACCTGCGTACGGCGTTGCTGGTGTTGATCCTGGCGCCGGAGGCGTATCTGCCGTTGCGGCAGGTGGGCGCGCACTACCACGCGAGCGCGGAAGGGCTGGCCGCCGCGTCGTCGGCCTTCGAGGTGCTCGAGACACCGGTTCCGGCGACCGGATCAGCCCACTTCGTTCTGCCGGCGCCGATCATTTTCGAAGACGTCGTCGTGCCCTTCCGGTCCTCCTCCCTGGAACTGTCGGCCGTCGTGCGGCCGGGCGAGATCGTGGCGCTGACCGGGCCGAGCGGCTGTGGCAAGTCGACGGCGCTGGCGCTGCTGCTCGGTTTCGTGCGCCCGGCATCGGGCCGGGTCCTGGTGGGCGACGTGGACCTCGCGACGGTCGATCCGGCCGCCTGGCGGGCCCGGCTCGCCTGGGTGCCGCAGCGGCCGCACCTGTTCGCGGGGACGATCCACGACAACATCGCGCTGGGCACGGTCGCCTCAGCGGCGGCGGTGGCCTCGGCGGCTGCGGCGGCCGGCGCGGCCGACTTCGTCGAAGAGCTTCCCGACGGGTACGCGACCCGGCTCGGCGACGACGGGGCCGGGCTCTCGGCCGGGCAACGTCAGCGGATCGCGCTGGCCCGGGCCTTCCTGCGCGACGCGCCGATCGTGCTCCTCGACGAGCCCACGGCCAACCTCGACCGCGCCACCGCCGACTCCGTGATGGCCGCCCTACGTCGTCTCGCCCGCGGTCGTACGGTGCTCATCGCCGCCCACCGCCCGGAATTGATCGCCCTGGCCGACCGCGTGGTCGACCTCACTCCTGCTCTCGCTCCTACCTCCGACGCCGCGTCCGTTCGCGGCGCTGCCCCTGCTTCCGCCCCCGACGCCGCGTCCGTTCGCGACGCTGCCCCTGCTTCTGCCCCCGACGCCGCGTCCGTTCGCGATGCTGCCCCTGCTTCCGCCCCCGACGCCGCGTCCGTTCGCGGCGCTGCCCCTGTTTCTGCGTCCGGAGGTGCGTCGTGAGCTGGATGCGGCTGCTTCGTTCGGCCTCGTGGCCCGCGGCCGGCGGCCTGACCCTGGCCGTGCTGGCCGGGGTGGGCGCGGCCGGCGCCGGGGTCGGGCTGATGGCCACCTCGGCCTGGCTCATCTCGCGGGCCGCCCTGCACCCGCCCGTGCTGCACCTGATGGTGGCGATCGTCGCCGTGCGCGCCTTCGGCATCAGCCGCGGCGTGCTGCGCTACGTCGAACGGCTCGCCGCCCACGACGCCGCCCTGCGCGCTCTCGGCCGCCTGCGGGTGCGCCTCTTCACCCAGCTCGAAAAGGTCGCCCCGGCCGGGCTGGCCGGTTTCCGCCAGGCCGACCTGGCCCAGCGCCTGGCCGGTGACGTCGACGCCGTGCTCGACATGCTGACCCGGGTGCTCATCCCGTACGCCGTGGCCGCCGTGGTCGGCCTGGCCTCGGTGCTGCTGATCGGCTCCTTCGACCTGGTCGCCGGCCTGGCCCTGGCCGCCGGCCTGGTGCTCGTGGGCGTGATCGTGCCGCTGATGCAACGCGCGGCCGCCCGGCGCAGCGACGGCCGCCTGGCCCCGCTGCGCGGCGAACTGGCCACCGGCACCGTCGACCTGCTGCACGGCCTGCCCGACCTGCTGGCCTACGGCGCCGATGCGGCCCAGCTGGCCCGGCTCTCCGAGGTGGACGCCCGCCTGCGCAAGGCCGGCGAACGCTCGGCCGCCGCGGCCGGCGCCTCCGCGGCGGTGACCGTGCTGACCACCGGCCTGTGCGTGCTGGCCGGGTTGGCTGCGGGCGCGGTGGCCGTACGGTCGGGAACCATGGACGGCGAACTGCTGGCCGTCATCGTGCTCACCCCGCTCGCGGTCTTCGAGGTCGTGGGCGCCCTGCCCGCCGCCGCCCAGCGCTACGCCGAGGCCCGGGCCGCGCTACGCCGCCTGGCCGAGGTCTTCACAGCCACCGATCCGACCCCCGGCGGCACCGCTGAAGTGCCGGTCGGCCGAGACACCCGGCGGGTCGAAGATGTGCCGGTCGGCTCGCACACGTTGCGGGTCGAGGACGTGAGCGCGGCTTGGCCGGGCGGGCCGACGGTCGTACGGGAAATGTCGTTCGATCTCGAGCCGGGAGCCCGGGTGGCGCTGGTCGGCCCGAGCGGCTCCGGCAAGACCACGATCGCGTCGCTGCTGGTGCGGTTCCTGGACCCCACGGCCGGCCGCATCACCCTGGACGGCACCGACCTGCGCACGCTCGACCCCGACGCGGTGCGCCGGGTGGTCGGCTACCTGCCCGAGGACGCCTACCTGTTCGACACGACGATCGCCGCCAACCTGCGCCTGGCCACCCCCGACGCCACCGACGACGACCTGCGGGCCGCACTGGCCGAGGCCCGCCTGCTCGACTGGACCGACACCCTGCCCAAGGGCCTGGAAACCCTGGTCGGCGAACACGGAATGGCCCTCTCCGGCGGCCAGCGCCGACGGCTGGCCCTGGCCCGGGCCCTGCTGGCCGACTACCCCATCCTGATCCTGGACGAACCCACCGAACACCTGGACGACGAAACCGCCACCGCCCTGACCCACGACCTGCTGGCCGCCGCCGGCCCCCGAACCGTCCTCCTGATCACCCACCGCGAAGACGTAGCGGCCTCGGTCGACACAGTCATCTCACTCGATTCCGCGCCGAAGCTGGTCACCCAGCCCGCTCGATGACAAGCCTTCACGGTCGAGGTCGTCAAACTTGTCGCTCGAGTGGATCGTCAGGGGTGGATCGTTGAGCCGGTCCCGCCACCCGGCCATGCGGACGGACTTCCACTCGAGATTGACCTCTCCCTTCTCGGTGTGAAAGCCCCCGCCCCGCTCGAACAACGTGATGAGCGGCTCGAACGGATCCTCCAACTCGGGCGGAAGGTCAAGACCCGGGGTGGCGCGCAGGGCTGCGCCGTGCAGGATGAACGGCACCACCCGGGCCACGGTGCGGCCGCCCGCTTCGACCTTCCCGAGCACATCCTCAACAACCCGTGGGTCAGCCCGAACAGAGGGATCGGCGCACGCGGCGATATCGAAGAACGGCACCGGATCGTCACAGCCATAGACCGCCGCCCACCGCGCGGCGCGCCGGAAGTACTCCTTGAGAAGCGCGGCCTTGGACCAGGCCCTGTCCCCCCGCCGTTCCCAATCAACAGCGATCAAACGCTCCGCGGTCACCCGCATCTGGCGCATTCCTTCAATGATTCTCGGGTCGATGCCGGTGTTCGCCGCGACAATCGGCGTGTCCTCCGGGCTGTTCCGGATGCGCCGATAGGTCTCGGCCGCGCGCGGTGAGTAACCTCCACCGACAAAGTCGGAGCCACGTGGGAAATCGAGCCTGAACTCCAACTCGCCACCGGGGCTCCCGGTACTGCTGCGGCCGGCCGCACCAGCCCGCCCTGCTGCCGCGGCGCCGGCCGTGATCTCCTGGGCGTGGGCCACGTTGGCCGGTGCGGCTGGGCGCGATCGGGTCGTCCCGCGTTCCCAGCCACCGCCCGGCGAAGCCGACCCGTCCTGGGCTCCGCCGCGCGAACCCCTGGACCGCCCGCTCACATCACAGAAGCTCACAACTCATGTCCATCAATGAGAGTGCCCGGAATTCGATGGCGGCCGGATGATCTCGTCGGCCAGGGTGTGGGGCATGACTAGTTTCAATGGGATGTGGGTGGCGCCCGAGAGCGACCCTCGGACGCTGGGTAACCCGGTGGGTGAGATAGCCACGATCCGCGAGTATCTGACGAACTATCGGCTCACTCTGGGGCTCAAGTGCGAGGGGCTGACGGCCGAGCAGTTGGCCACGCGGTCGGTGCCGCCGTCGACGATGAGTTTGCTCGGGCTCATTCGGCATACGGCTCGGGTCGAGCACAACTGGTTCTTCCGGGTGATGCAGGGCCACTACCATGAAGTGCCACGCATCTATTGGACTGTCGAGGACAACGACGTCGACTTCAATGAGGTGGCCGGTGAGCCGGCGCTGGTCGACCAGGCCTTCGCGGATTGGCGGGAGCAGATCGCGGCGGCCGACAAATGGCTCGACGGTGTCACCGATCTGGGGGTCATGGTCGCGCTGCCCGGTGACCGTGGGGGCGAGGCCGCCGTGCGCGACATCCTGATCCACATGATCGAGGAGTACGCCCGGCACTGCGGGCACGCCGACCTGCTGCGGGAATGCATCGACGGACGTACGGGTCAATAGCCGGGCTTCATCGGGTTTGTCGGGCCTCTCGCCTCGTGGGCAGGAGGGCAAACGTACGGTCCCGGACAACCCGGCACACGGGCCTGGGTGTCTTGACAGGAGGCACTGGGATGAAGAGCACCCGGCGGTTGTCCTGCCTGACGGTCGTGGCCGTTCTCGGGGTCGCGGCCTGTCCCCAGGGCACCGAAGCACCGCAAGCGGTGACGAACGCGGCCGCCATGCCGTGAAATGACCCGAATCCGTCCGCTCGGTGCCGCCCGCCCACCGGCTGCCATCGGCGATGCGTAACACCGGAGCATCACGTTGCGCGCATATGATTTCACGCTGCGGTGGGCACGGTTTCGTACCGTCGTGGTCATGGAGACGTCGCTCGGGGGCTTGGCCATGCGGGCGCTCATTCAGGCGTACGCGGCGGCGGCCGGCCGGAACGGGCCGGCGGTCACCACGCTCGATGTGGCGGCCTGGATCGCGGCGCAGGACAGAGCGCTCATGCGGGGCGCCTCGTGGAACAACGTGCGGAACTTCGCCATCGCGCCGTCCCACGTGCCCGATGCGGCCGAGCCGTCGTCCGGTCCTTTCCATCCCGAGGTGCCGGCCATTCTGCGCGACGTCGAATGGCGGGCCCGGCGCCTGCCTTGGGCTCACGGCCGTCCAGGATGGACACCGGCCGTCCGGGTCGTCATCACGGTCGCGCTCGAATCGGCCGGAGTGCCGTTCGCAGGGCCGGCCCATCTGATGCGTGCGATGCTCGAAATGCCGCACTGCTCCGGCACGAGCTTCCTTTTCCCGTACGAGAACGGCCAGGCCGACGGGCTCCGCCGATTCTTCTGCAGTCCCGCGCTGAGCCGCTCCGACGATCCCCATCCCGCCGTCGATCACGTGCGCCTCATGCTCGCGCTCGGCCGGCGGCCACTGCTCGACAAGCTGATCCACAAGACCGCCACCGGGACCGGCCACCTGCTGCTGGCCCTGCTCGAGTCCGAGGCGGCCGTGTTCGTGCCCGACACCGCCACCCTGCGCGAACGGGTCACGGAAGACCTTCGTACTGTGCCTGCCGCTTGGTCCTAGGGCTGTTTCTGTCGTACCCCGGCGGCATGATGCACGCCATGGATCGCTGGCTCTCCCTTCTCCCGTCGACCGCCGGCGACCTGCCGTGGGCGCTGCGCCGGGCCTACGACCATCCGACCCCGTACGACGGCGACTGCTACGAGTTGGCCGTGAACATCGCCGCCCAGCTGCCGGTCGACGAGCTCCGGTCCTACCAGGCGGTGCTGACCGCGGTCCTGGCCGAGATCAGCGACGATCCCGACATGCCGGGCGCCGTCCGCCGCGGGCTGACCGAGCGCTACGGGCGGGTGCTGGCCCGGGTAACCGGCGGGCTGCCGCCCCACCTGCTGTCCGATCGCGACAGTTTCGGGCCGGCCGCCCGCGTCCGTCTGGGCGACCGCGCGGGCGAGCCGGCCACGATCGCGGCCCTCGAATTCGCGTCGACGTTGACGAAACCGGTGCCGACCCAGCGCTGGCTGCGCCAGGCTGCCGCGGTCACCGTGCCCGAGGTGGTCACCGACGTGCTCGCTGTGTTCGCATTCACGGCCGAGACCGTCCACGACGACCACGACCAGATGCTGCGCGGCTTGTGCTGGATGGCGTCGCTCGACGCCTCCGACGACACCACCGAGCTGCTGGCCGAGGTGGCCGAGGTGGCGGGCGAGCCCGGCGGGCGGGGCGCGTTCCCGCGGGCGTTCCGCACAGCGGCCGCGGTCGTCGAAATTCTGGCCGACCGGCCCGGCTCGGGCCCACCGCGGGCGCTGGCCTGGCTGAGCGTCGCCGTCCGCAGCAAACCGTTGCGCCTGCGGGTGCGCGCGGCGCTCGACCGGGCCGGCGCGGCCCGCGGGTGGGCGCCGGGCGAGGCCGAGGAGCTCACGGTCGAGCGGCACGGCCTCGACGAGCACGGCCGCTCCGAGACCGTCGAGATCGTGGGCGACAAGGCTCGCGCACTTGCCCCCGGGGCCTCGGTCCGCGAGGTCACCAAGACGCTCGCCGCCGAACGGGTCCGGCTCGAGGGCCTGCTCGCCCACGACCGCACCTGGGCCTGGGAAACCTGGCAGGATCGCTACCTGCGCCACCCGGTCACCGGCACGATCGCCCGGCGGCTGCTGTGGCAGAGCTCAGCCGACGGGCATGAGTGGGTCACCGGCCGGCCCGGCGACGGCCTGCCCGGCGGCCCGGGGTTCGTGGTGCGGCTCTGGCATCCGGTCGAGGCCGACGTCGCCGAGGTCACCCGGTGGCGTGACCAGCTCGGGCGGCAGCCCTTCAAGCAGGCGTTCCGCGAGGTCTACCGTCTGACGCCCGCAGAGGAACAGGCAGGCACCTACTCCAACCGGTTCGCCGGCCACATCCTGCGCTACCGCCAGGCCTATGCGCTGATGCGCGTGCGAGGCTGGTCGGCGCCGTTCCTCGGCTTGTGGGACGGGGGCGACCACAGCGAGGCGACCAAAGAGCTGGCCGCCGGCACCTGGCAGGCGACGTTCCACCACACCCGGGCCGACGAGTACTGCTCGACGGACCAGGTGCGCTTCGCCCGCCGCGAGGGTCGCCGGTGGGCTCCGGCGCCGCTGGCCGAGGTGCCGCCCCGGGTGCTCAGCGAGGCGATGCGCGACGTCGACCTGTTCGTCGGCGTCACGTCGATCGCCGCCGACGACACCTGGTCCGACCGGGGCGAGCACCCGTTCGGGGCGTACTGGTCGAGGGCCGGCTTCGGCGCCCTGACGGCCGGGGCCGAGGTCCGCCGCGACGCCCTGTCCCGGGTGCTCCCCCGCCTGGCCGTGGCCGACCGCTGCGAGCTGACCGACCGCTTCCTGCGCGTCCGCGGCACCCGAGCCACCTACAAGATCCACCTAGGCTCGGCCAACATTCTGATCGAACCGGCCGACACGTACCTGTGCATCGTCCCCACCACCCGCAAGACCCGCGTCACCCTCCCCTTCGACGACGACGAACGCCTGTCCGTGATCCTCTCCAAGGCCCTGCTGCTGGCCGCCGACGACAAAATCACCGACCCCGACATCCTGCGCCAGCTCCCCCACTGAGGACCGTCATGCCCGAAGCCCTGCTCCGCGACGAAACCATGACCGGCCGCCCCCTCAAGTCGTGGCGCCTACCCGACCTCCCCGACCACATGACCGCCCGCGAACTGCTACGCCTACGCGTCCGCGACGAGGTGGCCCGCCACAACGCCGCCGACACGGCCGTCTTCCACAGCCTGGTCCGCCCCACCGACGCCGGCCACCGGCCACCCGGCCACCACCTCGAATGGACCACCGAGGCCGACGTGGCGTGCGAGGCGTTCGGCCACAACGCTTTCGTCATGCTCACCCCCACCCGCCAGGTCGAATCCCTCGACGACGTGATCGACCTGCGCCACGAACCCGAGGTCACCTTCATCCGCCTGACCCCCCTGGTCGGCGGCTGACGAAGGCACTAGGCGGCGGCCAGCACCCGGCGCAGGATCTCGGCCACCTCACGCAGAAACACTGCGGCCCCCGCATCGGTCGGGTCGTGGTCGAGGCCCCAGTTGGCGTCGCCCTCGACCAGCCGCAGCAACATGCCCGACGGCTGAGGTTCGGCCAGGACAATCTCGAGCGCCTCGAGGTATTGGCGCAGAAACAGAGTGTCGGTCCGAGCGGTCTGCTGCAGCTCCGCCCGAACTTCAACCAGGTCATCCGCGTCCGCGACATAGCCGTGCAGGAGCGCCCGCACCTTGTCGATCGGCGGCAACGCCGAGCGCTGAGCAACGCGCCGGCGTGCCGAGTCAGGCAGCCCGGACATGTCCATCGGCTCACCCCAGCCCGGCGGGGAAGGCGGACACGACGAACGGCACTGCGGGATCAGAACCGGCCACGACTCGGATACGTACTCGGAAAAGGCTTGTTTCGCTGTATTCCGCCTCCCGTTCTCCCGCGCCGAACATGCCCTTGTTGTAGTAGGCCTGACCGGCGCCGGAGAGGCCCTCGTGGTACTGCTCGAACGCCAGATCGTCACGGATCGCCGCCCAGTTCTCGCGGACGTAGCGATTGATCTCCCGGTTCATGGTCCCGACGTCCGTCCATTTGCAGGACCCGCTCGCCTGTTTCCCCCAACCCGTGTCGCCGTAGATGCGGCCCTCGACGGTCTGCACGCCTGGTTCTCTCGGCAACGGCAGCTGTGGGCCGTGCTTCCTCACCGTGTGCGCGCCACCTTCGACGTGTGCCGCGTCATTGAGGGAGATGTTGAACTCTGGTGGTGTGTCGCCGAGCTGCTCGTATCGCCGGGCGACTTGCTGGAGTTTGACGTCGTCGGATGCCGTGGCGTCATCGCCGCCGTCGGACCGGTCGGCCCGCGCCCGAGGTGACCATCCTCGATGACCTGTTCGGTCGCTCGCTCGGCCGAGACCATGCTGCCGATCGAGCGCGACCGCGGCCGACCCCCTGACGACCGTGATCGGTCCGTCACGGCGGCACCGAATCAGCAACTCCGCCCATGAACCGAAGCTACCAACCTACATCCATGATTGCTGATCTCCACGTCGGCAGCGCCGACCGCGCGTGACTGTCGAGGCTGGTTGTCACGCCGAGTGACGTGCTCCGCCGAGTCGCGCCGACCGGGATTGATCGCGTGGATGATGTCCGCGACCATCGGCGGGTGAGCGACGCCGAAAGCTTTGCCGAGCTGCAAATCGCCGAGATCCTGAACTCTCAGTGGACTGAGGCGACGGCAACCGTGCGAAACCTCCGCGGCACGGTTTTCCGCGGCGCCCGCTTCCACCGGACAAGCGACTCGGCGGACCCGATCGACCTGGAGCTGACCCAGATCGTCTGGTACGAGCAGACGGTCGACGAACTTCCGGGCGGCCACACGGCCGTGGTCACGCTGAGTGGGTCGGACGCGCGCGTCCTCCGCTCGGGCACCGTCGCCGACGGCTGGCAGCGCATCGAGGGCCTCAACGGTCCAAGTCCTTCACCCACCTGACGCGAGCGGCTCGAGTTGGTCGGCGGTGAGCGGCACCTGCGCGACGGTCCGGCCGTCGGCGTCCGTGAACTCGACCTCGTAGGCCACGTCCGGCCGCTCGAACACATGGACCACGGCGCCGACCGCTCCAGCCGTCAGGCCCTCGTCGGGCAGGTCGACCAGCAGTCGAACGGTGTCGTAGAGCTCCACGTTGCCCCCATCACGGGAAGGAGATGGTTACCAGTCTCGGCACGGTCGATTCGGCGTCGAGAATCCAGGCGGTGCGCACCACGACCGTGCCGCCGGGTCCGCTGAGCGGCACGTCGACCGCCCACCGCTGACCGTACTGATCAGCTTTGCCCATGATGGGCTGCCCGTCGCGGACACCCCGCCGGATCTGCTGCTCGATCAGGTCGGCGTCCGCGGCATCCAGGCCGGTGGCACTGTTGATCACCCGGTATTTGTTGCCGCCGACCGGGTGGTCGGGATTCATCGCGTACGCCGTGATCTTGCCGGAGTCGATCGCGACCGTCGAGAAGTTCGGAGCCAAGGGCGCGCTCCCCGGGCCGCTCGCTGAGTCGGCGGCCGCATCAGCCCGTCCGGTCCGTGCCTTGTCTCCAATTCTTGCCTGAGCTTTCCGCAAGCTCCCCGGCTCGCTCCTCGGCGGATCCCCGCCACCCTCTTCCCGACCCCGCGGCGGCGGTTCATCGCCATCGTCGCGCGGTGATCTCGGCCGGCCTGTCACGGTGGCACCCGATCAGCGACTCCGCCCATGAACCGAAGCTAGCAATCCACAGCTACAAATCAGTGCGGCTGGCATGATGGCGCGGTGGTTGAGTGGGCGCGGCTGCGGCACGCGTATGGCTCGGCGGAGGATGTGCCGGGGCTGCTGGCCTCGCTGCGGGCCGCAGATGAGGCTGAGCGGCATGAGGCGTTCGGCGAGCTGTACAACAGCATCACGCATCAGGGGAATCGGTATTCGGCCAGTGCGGCGGCTGTGCCGTCCCTGCTCGAGCTGATTGCTGATCCGTCCACGCCGGATCGGGAGTTCTTGCTCGTTCTGCTGGGGCGTATCGCGGTTGGCCTCGACGAGGCGTGGCTGCCGGGCGGCGTGCGGACGGATCTGCTCGACGAGGACGGGCTGCGGGCCTACGAGGCGGTCGGCGCCGGGCTCCCCGTGTTGCTGCCGTTGCTGGCCGAGCCGGAGCTGGCCGATTCCGCCGCGTACGTCATCGGGTGGTATCGCGGCGAGCACGCGGCCCTGGCCGTCCACGGCAGCCCGACCTCGATCGTGGCCTGCGGCCTGGCCGGATCGACACCGCGGACAGCCGATGATTCGCCCTTGATGCGCTGGGCCGGTGCGATCGCCGCCGCCCGTCTGCTGGGGACGGCGGCGGGCGATGACGTGCGGGCCGAACTGCTCGACTGGGCGGCGAGCGGCCGTGAGCGGGACCACACCGTCCCGTACCTGGAAGGGGATCTGGCCGGCTATGCCCTGCTCTCGCTCCCGCTGGTCGGCGTCGACGCTTTCGAGCCGGCGCTGGCTCGGCTGCGGCAGGTGAGCGCCGAACCGGCCCTGACGGCCCTGGGCGTCGCCCTGCGGCAGGCGTTCCCGGACGGTCCGGTCGACGGTCGTCTCACGCCACGGCAGCAGCGCCTGGTGCAGGTTGTCGCCGAGAACCCGTCCGCGGGGCTCTACGACGGGGTCGAGTTCGCCAATTTCAGTTTGCTGCTGGCGGAGTACGGCCTGCCCCGTTGAGTTTCCGCCACAGGAATTCCAGGATCAGCGCCCACATCGTGGCCCTCTGCTCGTTGTCGGCAGCGCCGCCGTGGCCGCCCTCCACGTTTTCGTAGTAGTGCACCTCGTGGCCCTGTTCGCGCAGCAGCGCCGTCATCTTGCGGGCGTGGCCGGGATGGACCCGGTCGTCGCGGGTCGAGGTCAGGAAGAACGCGGGCGGGTACTGCCGGTCGGGTCGCGCGTTGTGGTACGGCGAGAATTCGCGCAGATAGGCCCAGTCCTCGGGCACGTCGGGGTCGCCGTACTCGGCTATCCAGGACTTGCCGGCCAGCAGTTCGGTGTAGCGGCGCATGTCGAGAATGGGCACCCGGGCCACGACCGCGCCGAACAGTTCCGGATAGCGGGTCAGCATCACGCCCATCAGCAGGCCGCCGTTGCTGCCGCCCATGGTGCCCAACTGGCCGGGCGTGCTGATTCCGCGGGTCACCAGGTCGGCGGCGACGGCCGCGAAGTCCTCGAAGGCCCGCACCCGATTTTCGCGCAGCGCGGCCCGGTGCCATTCGGGGCCGTATTCGCCGCCGCCGCGGATGTTCGCGACCACGTACGTGCCGCCGCGGGCCAGCCAGCCGCGGCCGAGGATGCCGCTGTAGCTCGGCAGCAACGGGATCTCGAAACCGCCGTACCCGTCGAGCAGGGCCGGCCCCTCACCGGTGCCGCCGACCACGAAGTACGGCACGCGGGTGCCGTCGGCGGAAACGGCGAAGAACTGCCGCACATTCATGCCCTCGGCGGTGAAGAACGACGGTTCCTGCTTGAGCACCTCGGTTTCCGAGCTCAGCGTGGCCGGTCGCAGAAAACCCTCGGACGAGATCAGGTACGAGTCGTTGTTGTCGGGGTCGGTGTCGACGATCCAGGTCTGGTCGAACTCGGCGGCGCCGCCGATCGGTTCCCGCCGCCAGTCCGGGGTGCCGGGGGTCAGCACGTACACCTGGGTCTTGACGTCGGCCATGGTGACCAGCAGCAGGTGGTTCCGGGTCCACGAGTACGACCGGAGGAACGTCCGCTCGTCCGGCCGGAACAGCACGGTGAATTTCCGTTCCCCGGCCAGGAAACGGTCGAACTCGGTGGCGATCAGGGCACCGGCCGGAAAGTCCAGCCACGGCGTACGCAGCCGGACGAGCAGCCAGTTGCGGTGCACATCGGCCCGCGCGTCGTCCGGGATCTCGATGCGGACGAGACGGCCCTCGGGCGTACGCAGGAATTGCTCGCTGTGATAAAAGTCGATGAACCGAGCGGCGAAGTCGCGCTCGAACCCGGGTGTCGGATCGTGCCTGACCCGCACCGAGACGTCGTCCGGCGAGCCCTCGAAAACGAGCTCGGCGTCGGCCAGCGGAGTGCCGCGCCGCCACCGTTTGACGACCCGTGGATAACCCGACGATGTCAGGCTGCCGGGCCCGAAATCGGTGCCGATGAAAACGTGGTCGGCGTCGATCCACCCGATGTCGGTCTTGGCCTCGGGCACGGTGAACCCGTCCTCGACGAACGCCCGGCGCACTAGGTCGAATTCGCGCACCACCACCGCGTCGGCGCCCCCGCGGGACAGCTCGATCAGGGCGCGGTCATAACCCGGCCGCAACACCGTGACCATCGACCAGGTCCAGTTCTCGCCCTCGGCCCGGTTGAGCGCGTCGACGTCGAGCAGCACATCCCATTCGGGGTCGGCGCGGCGGAACTGTTCCGGGGTCGTGCGCCGCCACAACCCGCGCGGGTGGTCGGCGTCGCGCCAGAAGTCGTAATAGAAACCGTCACCGCGCCAGCCCGGATAGGGAATGCGCTCCTTGCTGTCGAGCACCTCACGAATGGCGGCCCGGGTGTCGTCGATGGTCAGCCCGGCCAGCGTTTCCGCATTGCGTTCGCCGACCCAGCTCAGGGCCTCGGGCGAGCCGAGATCTTCCAGCCACAGATAGGGGTCAGCCATCGCTCGACAATCGCACCTTCGGAGTCCCCCTGCCAACCCGGGCGCGGGTAGCCTGCCGTCCATGCAGCCCGCCACGAAGCTGGAACGCCGGGTCGTGACCGCCGCCGAGCAGGCGCTCGAGCGCCACCAGCGGGTGAGCCCGCTCGACGTGCTGATCGGGCTGGGCTGGTTGCCGCCCGGCCCGGTGACGGAGTGGCAGCAGGGCCGGGCCTCGCACCTCGAGGCGGTGGCCGTGGTGTCACCGGCCCGGCTGGCCGACGCGCTCGAGATCTTCCACCGCTGGGTGGCCGGCCGCGGCCTGCGCTCGGGCGGGATCGACCATGTGGCGGCGACCCGCGACCGGCGCCCGCTGCGGTTCACCGCGGCCGGCGACGGGGCGCGCGAACAGGCGTACCACGTGCAGTGGATGCCGGCCGAGTTGACCGAGCAGCAGCGGGAACGGCTGACCGCGCGCCGGAACAAACCGCCGGAGCTGGTGGTGGTGCTGCCGCTGAAGCCGTTCACCTGCGCCGGGTGCGGGCGCACCGACGCCGACCGGCTGATGAGCGAGGACGCCGGGCCGGTCTGCCTGGCCTGCGCCGACCTCGACCACCTGGTGTTCCTGCCGGCCGGCGACGCCGCGCTGACCCGGCGGGCCAAGAAGGCGAGCCGGCTGTCGGCGGTCGTGGTGCGGTTCAGCCGGTCCCGGCGGCGGCACGAGCGGCAGGGCCTGCTGGTCGAGCGGGCCGCGATCGAGCAGGCCGAGCAGGAGTGCCTGTCCGACGAGGAGGCCCGGGCCCGCCGCCGCGAACGCGACCGGGAGCGGCGCGAGGTCGCCGACGTGGCGTTCCAGCACGACCTGGCCGAGCACATCGTCCGGATGTTCCCCGGCTGCCCACCGCCGCGGGCGGCCGAGATCAGCCGGCACACCGGCGAGCGCGGCAGCGGCCGGGTCGGCCGGAGCGCCGCCGGCCGCGCGCTCGACCCCGACGCGGTGCTGCGGGCGGTGGTGGCCTCGGTGCGGCACGAGGACACCCCGTACGACCAGATGTTGATGGACGGGGTGCCCCGCGACGAGGCCCGGCAGCGCATCCGCGACGACATCGACCGGGTTCTCGCCGCCTGGCGGGGTTAGGGCGTTATCTCGGCCCGGTCGATGCTGACCACCGTCCCGTTCGAGGCCGGGTTCCGCTCGCCGGTGACCCGGACCCGTACGGTGTGGGTGCCGCGGGCCAGCTTCGGGGTGAGGTAGTTGACCGCCTCACCGACCCGGATGGCGTTGTAGAGGTCGACGCGCTGCTCGGCGCCGTTGTCGACGCTGATCGCGGCGATCCCGTTGCCCACGTCCCGCACCGAGAGCAGGCCCAGCTGCGTACCGGTGAAGGTGAAGGTCGCCGTGGCCCCGGCCGCGCCGCTCCAATGGTCGTCGCCCCAGAAGCACTGGGCGCCGCATCCGGTGCCCGAACTCCAGGCGCCGGTGTAGGCCAGTGCGCCGTTGCCGCTCGTCCGGCCGTCGTCGTTGATCCAGGCGGTCGACGGTCCCGGATCGCCCGCCGGCAGGTCCTGGGTGGCCCCGATGGCCAGCGGCGCGCCGAGGCTGGGGCTGCCGTCGCTGTTCCAGCCGATGCGCTGGACCCGGGTCGTGCGGTTCGTGTAGGTGAACACGCTGGTGGTCTTGGCGTGATAGACGATCCAGTCCTCGGTGCCGTCGGGGCTCTTGAAGAAGGCGTGGTGGCCGGGCCCGAACACGCCCCGGGCATCGGACCGGC
Source organism: Paractinoplanes aksuensis (assembly GCF_024137025.1). Lineage (GTDB taxonomy): Bacteria > Actinomycetota > Actinomycetes > Mycobacteriales > Micromonosporaceae > Actinoplanes > Actinoplanes aksuensis. Next base: position 101,225 of record NZ_JAMYJR010000032.1, on the reverse strand, counting down.
TGAACACCGCACCGCTGCGCTGCTGCCAGTTGGCCGGGACCAGCGGGTCGGCGGTGCTCGCGATGCTCATCTGCCAGACCTGGTAGTCCGGCTTGCCGGTGTCGCAGGCCGAATACGTCATCCACGTGCGCCCGTTGCGATAGAGGAACTCCGGCCCCTCACGCACCTCCGGGCAGCCACCGGCCGCGTTCAGGGCGACGGCGTTGCCGGAGACCGTCCACGGGTTCGACATCGGCGCCACGTTGAGCCCGTTGTGCTGGTAGGCGTTGGTGCCGGCCCAGGCCAGGTAGAGACGCCCGTTGTGCTGCATGATCCCCGGGTCGATGGCGAACACGTCGCGGTTGGGCGGCACGAGCCGCGCCTTGAACTGGTACGGCCCGAGCGGGTTGTCGCCACTGGACTCGAGCACGTAGAGCCGGTGGTTCTCGTCCACGCCGTTGTCGGCGGTGTAGTACATGTACCAACGGCCGTTGAGCCGATGGAACTCCGGCGCCCACACCTCTTTGTTGCGTGACGGGTCGGTGTCGCGCCACACCTCGGTGGCCGGGGCGGTCAGCAGCCCGGCCACACTGGCCGACCGGCGCATCTTGATCGAGTCGCCCTCGGTCATCGTCAGGTAGTAGCTGCCGTTGAACCAGGTCATGAACGGGTCGGGCTTGGTGCCGACGGGATTGCGGAACGTGCCGGCGGCGGCCACGGCCGGCTGACCGGCGGCGGCGGTGGGGATGACGGCGAACGCGAGCAGCAGGCCGGTCAGTGCTACGAGGACCGGCCACAGCCTTCGGGGATCAAGGCGCAGCAAGGGGAACCTCCATCGATGGACCGCGATGGGGGCGCGGTCTTTCCGTGACGCTACCGCCGTCCCGGCCCGGGGGCGCAATTCCGAGTCTTCCGGGCAATCTCGGTAGTGCTGACCCCACCCCTCATTCGGGGTCCTGCACTCCTGATCCGGGCGGCCGCCGCGAGCACGCTGATTCCTGACGGCAGCACTGATCCGACAGGGAGAAACTCATGCGACGACGAACCCTTCTCACCGGTACGGCTTTGGGTGTGGCCGGCGCCGCGCTGGGCATCACGCGGCCGGCCGAGGCCCGGGCCGGCCTGGTCGCCGTCCTCGGTGTCACCGTGATCGACGCGGTCGGCGGCGCCCGCCGCGGCCAGACCGTGCTGGTCCGGGGCGACCGCGTGCTCGACGCGGGCCCGGCCCGGCGGGTGCCCGTGCCGCACGACGCGACGATCATCGACGGCGTCGGGAAGTTCCTGATCCCGGGCCTGGCCGACATGCACACGCACGCCGTGGGCATCGACGACACCGACCCCGAGCTGTACGTGCTCAACGGCGTCACGACCACCCGCCAGATGTCCGGCGGACCCCAGGCCCGCGCCTGGCGGCAGCAGGTCGCGAGCGGGGAGCGGCTCGGCCCGCAGTGGTCCATCGGCAGCCGGATCGTCGACGGCTCGCCGTCGCTGTGGGACGGCCTCGACGGCGACGGGTCGGTGCACGTGGCCGTCGCCAACCCCGGCCAGGCCCGGGCGGCCGTGCGGGTGGAGCAGGCCGCCGGAGCCGACTTCATCAAGACGTACACCCGGCTGACCCGCGATTCGTTCCTCGCCGTCGCCGACGAGTGCCGCCGCCTCGGCCTGCCCTTCCTCGGCCACGTGCCCGACTTCGTCGAGCTGACCGAGGCCGGCGACAGGGGTCTGCGCACCGTGGAGCACCTCTTCGGAATTTGGTACGACACGTCGTCCGAGGAGAAGAAGCTGCGCGCGGCCGTGGCCGCGGTGCCGATCGGCCCGGGCGAGTACAACGGCTGGTCGACGCCCTGGCCACCGCCACCCTGAATCCGGCCCGCTACCTGGGCCGGCGCGACGCCGGCGTGATAACCCGAGGCGCCATGGCCGACCTCGTCCTGCTCGACGCCGACCCGCTGCGGGACATCAAGAACACGACCAAGATCAACACCGTTTTCGTACGCGGTGAGCCGATCAACCCTGCCCGGCGTCACCGCATGCTGACCGAGATCGAGGCGCGCGCCCAGCAGCCGAAGTCACCGGCCACGGCCCCGGCCGCCGTCCGCGGTTGCCCCTGTTGACCGGCCCACCACATCCACGAGGTCACCGCGGCCGCCGCCGTGGTCACGGGCTGCCTCGCCACAGCGCCACTGGTCGCTGCCCATCTGGCCGGGGGCCGATCGAGCAGCGTCGCGCCCTCTACGGCCTTGTTTGGCCGGCCGCTAACAGACGGCGCTTTGGATGGCCCCGTGGGCGCAAACCCTCGCGGAGCTTCCGCGGCCAAGCTCATCCGCGATCCGCGGAGGCATCCTGCGTACGCTGAACGGCATGACCCAAGCCGGCATGTCGCGCCACCAGCGCGGCGTGTCCGGCCTGACCGCCATCCTGATGGTCCTGCTGATCCTGGCCGCCGGCGCCCTCGTCTCAGCCGGCAGCCCCCACCACCACACAGCAGACCACCACCACGGCCCAGCCCGCCCCGACCCAGCCACCGCCCACCAGAAGGCCGAGCCTGCCGCCGCAACCAGCAGCGCCCACCACACGGACAATCCCGGGCCGGTCGCCACGACAACTGGCGTTCCCTACCGCGGGGTGGGCCTCGAACTCGGCCTGCAGCCTGCGGATCACGAGCATCACCACGGCCGGGAGTGGACGCCGACCGGCAACAAGCGCCTGCGGCCGGCCACCGACACCGCGGTCGTCTGTGTCGTGCCGGTGCGGCTGGTCGACTCCGGCCGGGCCGCGCCTACGTGCCTCACGACAGTGCCGCCCGCATCATGCGAGGACCCAGCGCTGATCGAGGTTCTGCAGATCTAGAAGCCGGCCCCAGGCCCGCTTCCCAGCGTGTCGTTCCCGGCCGGGAGCGGCCCGCATCCCCTCGCGCCGAAAGCCGGGACGCCATGGATCCGCAACCGCCAAGACGCACGACACACATCACGACCAGCCCGAAAGACCTTCTGGTGTACGACCGCTGGGGCCAGTTCGGCCGCCCGGTGGTCCTGCTGCACGGCCTCCTCTTCGACCGCACCATGTGGTGGCCCGTGGGCGCCGAGCTGGCCACCCACTGCACGGTCATCGCACCCGACCTGCCCGGCCACGGCGAGTCCCCGCCCCGCGCCGACTACTCCCTCACCCGGATCGCCGAGGACCTGGCCGCTCTGGTCCACAGCCTGATGCTGCACCGCGCACCGATCATCATCGGACACGGCACCTCAGCCTGGCTGGCCACCACCTTCGCTGACAGCTACACGACCCAGGCAGTCATCACCGTCGACGAACCGGCCACCGCCACCCCGGCCGTCGACGACATCATCAGCGCGGCCGGCCTCAACGAAGTCCCGGAATCCCTACGCCCCTTCGCCCAGCCTAAACGCGACCCGGCTCTGCTCAGCGCCTACGAAAGCTGGTTCCTCCACCCGCCCCGGCGCCGCCGGTCCCCCGTCCGCCTGTCCGCAGCCGACGGCTCCAGCGCCCGCGAGGAACATTTCCACCATCTGACCGACCCAGCCCAGTTCGCCACCGAGATCCGCGCACTCCTATGACAGCCGGTGGTGGCCGGGGTGGTCCGACAGGCGGTGTTCCGCCATGTGGAGCGCCTCGGTCACCAGCCGCTGGACGTGTTCGTCGGCCAGTGAGTAGAGGGCTCGGCGACCGTCGCGGCGCATCGTCAGCAGGCCGGCCAGGCGGAGCTTGGCCAGGTGCTGCGAGACCGCGGGCCGCGCCGCGCCGACGGCCGCGGTGAGCGTGGTGACGTCGTACTCGCCGTCGAGCAGTTCGGCCGCCAACCGTAGTCGGGTGGCGTCGCCCAGCAACGACAACGTCACCGCAGCAGCCTCGATCACGCTGTCGCGGGCGGCGCGCTTCTGCAGTTCACTGGCATCTGCAACGTTGTCGCGTGCGTACATGAGCACATAATATGACGCCATGTCCGAGCACCGGCACAGACCCGGAGACCACGCCCACAGCCCGAGCGCGGGCCACGACACGGATGCGGGCCGTGGCCACGAGCACGGCGGACGCCGCAGTAGTGGGGTGTGGCACCGGGTCGGGCATGTCGTCAAGCCGCACTCGCACGACAGTGCGGACAAGGTCGATCCGGCGCTCGAGGCGTCGCGCGAGGGGCTGCGGGCGCTGTGGATCTCGCTGGCCGGGCTCGGGGTCACGGCCGCCCTGCAAGCGCTGATCGTCGTCCTGTCGGGGTCGGTCGCCCTGCTCGGGGACACCCTGCACAACGTGGCCGACGCGCTCACCGCCGTACCCCTGGGAATCGCGTTCCTGATCGGCCGGCGCGCCGCCACCCGGGCCTACACGTACGGTTTCGGCCGCGCCGAGGATCTCGCCGGGGTGGTCATCGTGCTGGTCATCGCCGGCTCCGCCGTCACGGCCGGCTGGCTCGCCGTCGAGCGCCTGTTCAACCCCCAGACCATGACCCACATGCCCTGGGTCTTCGCGGCCGGCGTCGTCGGCTTCCTCGGCAACGAGGTCGTCGCCCGATACCGCATCACCGTCGGCCGCCGTATCGGGTCGGCCGCCCTGGTCGCCGACGGCCTGCACGCGCGCACCGACGGTTACACGTCCCTCGCCGTCGTGCCGGCCGCGGGCGGCGCCTGGCTCGGCTGGGGCTGGGCCGACCCGGTGGTCGGCCTGGCCATCACCGTCGCCATCACTTTCGTGCTGAAGGACGCCGCCCGCGAGATCTACCACCGCCTGATGGACCGCGTCGACCCCGCACTGGTCGACCGGGCCGAGCGGGCGCTGCGCGCAGTCACCGGCGTGCGCGACGTCTCCGGTCTGCGGCTGCGCTGGATCGGCCACCGCCTGCACGCCGAGGCGGGGCTGGTCGTCGACTCGGGCCTGAGCCTGCTGGCCGCCCACGAGATCGCCGCCGACGCCGAGCACCAGCTGACCCATCACGTGCCCCGTCTGGCCCGGGCCACCGTGCACGTCGACCCGGCCAGTCATCCCGGCGACGACCACCACAGCACCCTGTCCCACGGTCGTCGTGACCGCCTCAAGATCGGTGGTGCGGTATAACTGCCTGATGCGCCAGGCCCGTCCGCATCCAGCGACATCGAGGCCAGCGTGCTGACCGTTCTCACCCTGAGCGAATTAAGCGTACGGGAGATCTGGGCCAAAGCGGTCTCGGCCAAGCACGGCCGCATCCTGCGGTCGGTCGGCGCCCACCACGTCATCTATCCCGAGGCCACGATGGGCGAGCGGGTGGCCCACCTGATCGCCAGCAGCATGCTCGACTTCTTCGAGTTCGACGACGGCTTCGCGATCGCCAAGACCCGCGCCCCGCGCCACGCCGCCGGTCGCACCCTGGCCGAGCTGGCGCTCCGCACGAAGCACGGGATCACGGTCGTCGGCATCAAGACCCATGGAGCCGATTTCGAGTACGCCGCTCCGGAAACAGTCGTGCCGGCCGAAGCCGAGCTGGTGGTGGCGGGCAGCACCGAGATGGTCCAACGCTTCGCCGCCACGACCTAGCGCTGCTGCAGGATCCGGATGGCGTTGCCGGACGGGTCGCGTACACCCATGTCGGTGCCGTAGAAGTGGTCGGTCGGTTCCTGGGTGAAATCGGTGACGCCGCGCGCTTTCAACGTCTCGTACAACGCCCGTACGTCATCGGTGTTGAGCACCGGACCGCCCAGCGCGCCCTTGGTGATCAGCGCGCGCAGCTGCTCGGCCGTCGCCTCGTCGTGCAGCGGCGCCCCCGGCTCCTCCAGCGAGATCTCGGTGTCGCCGCCCGGGACGCGCACGGTCAGCCAGCGGTACGAGCCCTGCTGCACGTCGTTGCCCTTCTCGAGCCCGAGCTGGTCGACGTAGAACTCCAGCGCCTCGGCCTTGTCGAGCACGTAGATGGTGGCAACGTTCAGCTTCGTGATTCCCATGACCGTCAGGCTAGTGAAACCGCGGCGGCCCCGGCTTCTCCGAAACTGCTCGATCGCGGCCGGGTCCGATCCTTCTGGACGCAGTGCGGCACCCCGACCGGTCCGTGCTCGCGGCGGTATCCCGTGGGGCTCTGCCCCACGACAGCTCGGAACGTTCGGCTGAACGTCCCGAGGCTGGTGAACCCGACGTCGGAACAGACCTCGGTGACGCTGCGCCCGGTCTCGCGCAACAGGAACATCGACCGCTCGATCCGCCGCCGCTGCAGATAGCGGTGCGGCGTCTCGCCGAACACGACCCGGAAACTCCGCCCGAAATGCGCCGGCGACATGTGCACGACCGCCGCGATGGTCCGGACGTCGAGAGGCCCGGCGTATCCGCGGTCGATGGCATCGCGGGCGCGAAGCATCCGCCGGTTGAGTTCCTCGACCTCACGCCCCACCGGGCAAGGATAGGGTCGGCGGCGTGGATCTGGGTGCGGCGGCGGCGCGGCTCGGGGTGGCCGTCGGGGATGTCGAGCGGGTGCAGCGGCTGGCCGGGGATGGGCCGTCGGCGCCGCTGCCGGACAAGGCGCGGGCCGGGGTGATTCTCGAGCGCCTGGCCGTGCGGCCCGAGGACGCGGACGAGATCCGCGCCGGGTGGCCCGACGCCGGCTCTCCGTTGTGGACCCCGGAGTTACGGTGGCTGCTCGATCGGTCGATCGCTCTCGTGCGGGCCGACCTCGGGGGCTTCGAGTGGCTGGCGCCCGGCCCCGAACTGCCCCGTGAGCGCGGGCCGGCCTGGCAGCACCTCTACTCGTACGCGTACTTGGCGCTGGTCGATGTTGTTCTCGACTTTCACCGCGAGCATGGCATCACCGAGGACGTGTCGTGGACGACGCTGGCCGATCTCGGCCGCAACCTGGCCGTCGACCGCCGGATGAACCGCGAGGGCTGGCCGGTCATGCAGGCCTGGCTGACCCTGCACGCGCGCGGCGGCCTGTACGAGCTGGGCCGGCTGCAGCACCAGCGCGGCGGCGGCGCGATCAGCCTGCACATTCCCGAGGCGGGCCCGCTGACTCCGGCCGCGGTGACGGCGTCGCTCGACGAGGCCCGAGTGTTCTTCCCACGCCACTTCCCCGACGAGCACTACACGACTTTCTCGTGCGGCTCGTGGCTGCTCGACCCGCAGCTGCGCGAATACCTGCCGGACGACTCGAACATCATCCGGTTCCAGCGGCGGTTCGAGCTGGAGCCCTACGAGCAACCGGAAGGCCTGGACCCCGACGTCGAGGTGCTGCGGTTCGGCTTCCGCTCGCTGACCACGCCGCTCGACCAGCTACCGCGACAGACCGCCCTCCAACGCGCGATCATCGACCACCTGCGGGCCGGCCGTCACTGGCAGTGGCGCCGGGGAAGCTTCGCTTTCTGAATCCGCACGAGCGCCGCGCCCAGCAGGATCGCCATCATGGCCAGGCTGATCAGGCCGATCGGGCTCGGTCCCGTGATCGGCAGGTCGCCGGGCCGGCCGACCGGCGGGCTCGGGGTGTCGCGGGCGCGGCACCGACGAGGGTCGGCGCCTCGGGCCCCACGCCTACGTCGGCCCCGACGGCCTGTTCAGCTTCACCGGCTACCCCCTGGTCCGCCGGCCCAGCCGCGCCGCCCGCAACCGCTGTCACGCCTTCGCCCGGGGTGTCAGAGGTGTGACAGGGCCGTGACTGCGGCCGCTCCGATGCTTTGTGGCATGGAAACCACAATGACCCGGCCGCATCGTCTGGTCGAGATGCTGCTGGCTGACCGTCACTCCGTGCCGCTGTCGATCGCTCTGCACCTCGTGCCCGGCGCGCTGATCGTGGCCGCCTACTTCCTGATCGGCGAGCCGCTCGTCCGCGCCATCGGCTATCCGATCTTCCTGGCCTGGGCGGTCGCCCTGGCCGTGGTGCTGTTCCCCCTGTTGGTCGGGCTGTTGTGGCTGGGCCGGGGCCGCCACGGCCGGTTCACGCTGGACGGAGTCGTCGGCTACCGCGGCCGGCCCATCCCGCGCGGCAAGGTCATCGCCATGATCGCCGGTCTTATCGTGTGGATGACGGTGGTGTCGCTGGCCCTGACCCCGCTCGACAACATCTTCTACGACACCTTCTTCACCTGGCTCCCGTTCGAGGGCGCGGGCGGCAGCGCCACCACCTATCTCGACGGCTACCCCCACTCGCAGCTCGTCGTCACCATGCTGATCAGCCTGCCGTTCACCGGATTCACGCTGCCCCTGATCGAGGAGCTCTACTTCCGCGGGCTCCTGTTGCCGCGCCTCGCCCACCTGGGCTTCGCCGCACCCGTGCTCAACACCGTGCTGTTCTCGGTCTACCACTTCTGGGCGCCGTGGACCGTCCTGTCCAAGCTGGTCTTCATGTTCCCGGCCGTGTGGCTGGTCTGGCGCAAGCACGACCTGCGGCTGTCGATCGGGATGCACCCGGGCACGGCCCTGCTCATGGCCTCGCTCGGCACCCTCGCCCTGGCTCTGGGCCTGGTGTAGTCAGCCCTTGACCGCGCCCGCGGTGAGGCCCTCGGTCAGGAAGCGCTGCCCGAACGCGTACATGACCACCACGGGGATGCTGACGAGCAGCGAGGCCGCGGCGAGCTGGCCCTGCGGCACGACATCCCCGGCGATCATGGACTGCATGCCGACGGGCAGCGTCTTGTACTCGTCCTTGGTGATGAACACGAAGGCGAACAGGAACTCGTTCCAGGCGTTGGTCAGCGTGAACAGCGCGACCGCCAGCAGCCCCGGCTTGGCCAGCGGCAGCACCACCCGGCCGAACGCCTGGAGCCGGGAGGCCCCGTCCACCATCGCGGCCTCCTCGAGGTCGACCGGGATCGAGGCGAAGTATCCGGTCAGCAACCAGGTCGCGAACGGCAGGGTGAAGGTCGGGTACGTCAGCACCAGCGACCACAGGGAGTCGGTGACCCGGAAGCTGATGAGCAGTTGATAGAGCGGGATGAACAGCAGCGCGCCGGGCATCACATAGGTCAGCAGCACTGTGACGGTGAAGCCCTGCGCTCCGCGGAACCGCAGCCGGGCCAGCGCGTATCCGGCCAGCACGGCGCAGAGCAGAGCCACCACAGTGGACGCGGCCGACACCATCAGCGTGTTCAGATACCAGCGGCCGAACGGCTGATTGGTGAACAGGGCCGTGAACTGTTCCAAGGTCCACGGTGTCGGCCACAGGTCGTCGACGCGGGCCACCACCTGGCCCTCGGTCTTGAACGCGGTGACGGCGATCCAGTACAGCGGGCCCAGGACGAACGCCAGCAACCCGGCCAGCGCGATCCCCGACCCCAGACCGGAGACCAGGGACGACGTACGCCGGCTGCCCTTCATCTGCAGGCCGGAGATCACCCGCCCGACCGCGGCCGCGAGGAGCAGGATCACGCCGAGGACCACCGCCGCCTTCCAGAAGATCTCCGGCGACGCCCACAGCAGCAGCCCGGTGAACACGGCCGTGACGATCCAGGGCAGAGCCTTGCGTACGGGGCCTGGCGGCTTCGGTGGGGCCGCGCCCCCGTCCTGGCGTAGCAGTCGCACCAGCACGAACACGAGCCCGCCGATGATCGGCAGCATGACCAGCGTGACGGCCGCCCCCGCGCCGTACTGCAATTGCAGGATCGCCTTGGAGTACGCGATGAGCACGTAGGGCGCGGTGACGTCACCCGGGCCGCCCTGCGTGAGCAGCCAGATGAGGTCGAAGTTGTTGAACGTCCAGATCGAGGACAGGGTGACCGTCACGGTGATCACGTGGCGCAGCCCGGGCAAGGTCACGTGGACGAACCGCTGCAACGCCGACGCGCCGTCGATGGTCGCCGCCTCGTACTGGTCGGTGGGAATGGCCTTCAGCCCGGCCAGGAAACAGACCGTGAAGAACGGCACGCCCTTCCACACGTTGACCAGGATCACCGACGGCATGGCCAGCCCCGGGTCGGACAGCCAGCCCGCGGGCCAGCTGTCGACCAGATGGGCCGAGGCCAGCAACGGCCCGATCCCCGAGGCGGTGAGCAGGGTGTTGACGCTGCCGAAGATCGGGTCGAGCAGCGCTCGCCAGCTGAAGGCCGTGACCACCGTCGGCACCACCCACGGCACCAGCAGCAGCCCGGTCAGCACCGCTCGCCCCCGCCGCCGGTTGTGCAGCAGCAGGGCCGCGGCCAGACCCAGAACAACCTTGAAGATCTCGGCGTACGCGGTGAAGACGAACGAATTCACCACGCCCGTACGGAACTGGTCGTCGCCGGCCAGCGCGATGTAGTTGCCCAGCCCGACAAATACGCTTTCCGAGCCGTGCCGTTCCGTGGTGCTGGTGACGATCGACCGCAGGATCGGCACCAGCACGAGCGCGCCGACCAAGATGGCGGTCGGTGCCAGGAACAGCGCCGCCAACCGCCAGTCCCGGCCCAGCCGCCGCTGGGTGGTGGTCAGGGAGCCTGTCCTCGGCGGCGGCCCGAGCGATCTCACTGCGGCAGCCCCTGCTGAGAGAAGATCTGCACCATCTTCGCGTGGGCCGCCGTCACCGCCTGTGCGGGCGCGGTGCCCTGAACGACCTGCTGCATCATGTCGGTGAGGACGTAGGCGGCGACGACGGCCTGCTGACCGGCGCTGGCCTTCTGCGGGAAGTCCAGCCCGTTCTTGGTCGACAACGGCAGCGGCTGCTGCGAGAGCTTCCGCACGATGGGGAACGCCGCGTCGCCGCTCGTGAAGTACGGATCGGCGTCCCAGACCTTCTCCCAGGCCGGCATCACCAGGCCGGGCGCCTCCTTCGAGACCCCGACCAGCGCCGGCGCGCTCACCAGGTACTGCGCCAGCAGCTTGGCCAGCGCCGGGTTCTTGGCCCCCTTGAAGACGACGAAGCCCTGGGACTGCCCGAGCAGCAGCGGCTTGTCGGTGGCGGGCCCGATGCAGTCCGAGAACACGTGGGTCTTCTCGTACACCGGGTTCTTCTTGGTCTTGGAGTCCGCGTAGACGCTGAAGCTGTTGCGGGTGTAGCCGAGGACGCCGGCCAGCCAGTTCTCGTTGTTGGTGGTGTCGGTCCAGCTGGCCACGCCGGGCGGCAGCATCGGCTTGTACTTGGGATTGGTGTAGATGTCGCCCAGGAAGGTCACCGCCTGCACGGTCTCGGGCGAGTCGAAGGTGACCTTCTTGCCGGCGTTGTCGGCGATCGCTCCGCCGTACGAGTTGATCAGCGCCTCGATCAGGCCGTTGCCGTCACCCGACCGGTTCACCGTCATGCCCCACCCGAACCGGCGTTTACCCGGGTCCGAGATCGCCAGGCACACGTCCCGCAGCTCTTCCCAGCTGTACGTATCTTTCGGGGTGATGCCCTTCTCCTGCATCCAGTCCTTGCGCAGGAACGACCCGATCCCGATGAAGTGGTAGGGAATGGCGTACCACTTGCCGTCGAAGACGCAGAAGTTCTTGGCCTCGGCGCACGGCTCGCCGTACTTGGCCGTCAGCGCCGTGACGACGTCCGTCACGTCCTCGAGGTCGCCCAGCGCGTGGAACTGCGCGATGAACCGCGAGTCGGTCATGAACGCGAGGTCACGCGCCACGCCACCTTTGACCTCGGCGTCGATCTTGGCCACCACGTCGCCGGCGTCGGCCTGGACCAGGCTGTTCTCGATCTTCGTCCCGGTCGCGTCGGCGAACTTCTTGATCGAGTTGTCGAGCGCGTCGTTGGCCGCGGTCGAGTAGAGCTTCTGCGACAGCAACCCCATCGAGGTGCCTTTGGCCGCGGCGGCGGCGTCGAGCAGTTCCTTCGGAACATCGGGCGCCACCGCGGCCGGCGAGTCGGAGGTGCCGCCGCAGGCGGCCAGACCGGCGGCGCCGGCCACCCCGACACTCAAGCCCAGAAAACCGCGCCGGGACCACAACGGGCTGTCCCCCATAGCCGTTCCCCCTTGCCATCACGTCCGACCGTGTTCGAGATTTCGAACGACGTTCGAGATATCGTCTGGAGTGGACACGACGGTAGAGACACACCACGAGGGGTGTCAATGTTTCGATCTTCTTTCGGAATGGTCCGGCTTTTAACGCCGGGCGACGTGCCCCATCCGGGCCGACAGCGTCGCCGCGCCCTCGCGGACCAGCGTGGGCCACTCCGCCTCGGCCTGCGCCGTCCAGCGGATGATCGGCGCCGAGATGCTCATCCCGGCGATGACAGCGCCGGAGTGGTCCCGCACAGCCGCGGCCACGCAGCGCATGGCGCTGTCGGACTCACCGACGTCGACCGCGACGCCCTCGGTCCGTACGGCGCCGAGGACGGCTCGCAGGCGGTCCGGATCGGTGATGCTGTCCGGCGTCATGCCCGGCAGCGGCCCTTTGCCCAGCGTCGCGTCGAGCCCGGCCCGGTCGAGACCGGCCAGCAGCACCTTGCCGACCGCCGTGCAGTGGGCCGGCAGCCGCAGCCCGACCCCCGAGACCATCCGGACGGGATGCGAGCTCTCGACCTTGACCAGGTAGACGACGTCGGCCCCGTCGAGCACGGCCACGTGAACCGCCTCGGTGCAGGCGGCGGCCACGTCGCGCGCCACGCTCTGCGCCTCGCGCACCAGGTCGAGCCGGCCGGCGAAGGCCGCGCCGAGCTGGAACACGGGCATGCCCAGCCGGTACTGCACCGGCTGACCCGGAACGGAGATCAGGTACGAGCGGGCCACCAGCGTCACCAGCAGCTCGTGAACGGTGGTGCGGGGCAGGTCCAGCCGCTCCGCCACCTCGCGGGCCGAGATCTGCGGCCGATCCAGGAAAAGCTCGAGGATGTCGAGCGCGCGTACGACCGCTGGCACCACACGGGGCATGTCTGAGTCCCTTCCCACCTCCGGACCCGTATGAATGTAACCGCGTCCCGTCGAACCTAGGATGGCCACATGCCGATCTCCCTTCACCACCTGCGCGCCGGCGACACGTCGCGCTGGGCGGTCCACCAGGACGGCCGCTGGGGTGACCTCGGCGCAGGTCTCGCCGATCTGCTCGCCCGGCCGCTCGACCAGGCCCGGGCGCTGATCGAGGCGGCCGCCCGCGCGGCTGCCGGCCCCCGGCCCGGCGACGGGACGCTGCCACCCGTCGACCAGCAGGAGGTCTGGGCGGCCGGCGTCACGTACCTGCGCAGCCGCGACGGCCGCAAAGAAGAATCCGGGCACGGCGCCCTGTACGACGACGTCTACGAGAGCGACCGCCCCGAGTTGTTCTTCAAGGCCGGCCCGGGCCGCGTCGTCGCCCTCGGCGAGCCCGTCGGCATCCGGGCCGACTCCGGTTGGGACGTCCCCGAGGCCGAGGTCGGCCTGGTGCTCAACTCGGCCCGCGAGCTGTTCGGCTACACGCTCGGCAACGACATGAGCAGCCGTTCCATCGAGGGCGAGAACCCGCTCTACCTGCCCCAGGCCAAGATGTACGACCGGGCCTGCGCCCTCGGCCCGGCGATCGTCCCGAGCTGGTCGGTCACCGCCCCGTTCGAGATCAACCTGCGCGTCGAGCGTGACGGGGAAGTCGCCTACTCCGGTAAGACCTCGACCTCGTCGATGGCCCGCAGCTTCGACGACCTGGCCGACTGGTTGTTCCGGGCCATGACGTTCCCGTCGGGCGTGGTGCTGCTGACCGGCACCGGCGTCGTCCCCGACGCCGGCTTCACCACCCGCCCCGGCGACACGATCGAGATCTCGTCACCCACCCTCGGCACCCTGACCAACCCCGTCGTCACCGTCGGCCGGTAGTCACCCGGAACGGGGCGAGGGTGGCCCGGATCAGGTCGCCCGCGCCCCAGTCGTCGTCGAACTGCGCCACCACGGCCAGGTGCTGCCGCAACTGGATGATCGGCATGCGCTCACGCCATTCCCGGTCGAGCTTCGTCAATTCCGCATAAACGGCGAAGAACCGTTGCGCCTCGGGCGGCGGCACAGTCGTCCAGACATGAGCCAAATCAACTTCGGCCCACATGTACGACACCGCGGGGTCGATCACCGCGGGCCGCCCGTCCGGAGTGGCGAGAAGGTTCTGCACCCATAGATCACCATGCGTCAAGCAGGCCGGCCGTTCCGGCAACAATGCGGGTAGCCGGTCGCACAACCGCTCCAGCGCTCGCCGGTGATCGGCGCCGAGGGCGGCTTCGACCCGCGGTTCTCCCAGCCACCGGAGCAGCCGGTGCTGCGCGAAGAAAGCGAATCCGTCGTCCGTCCAGGTGTTCACCTGGCGACGCCGGCCCAGCCAGTTGTCCCGATGCCACCCGTACCGGGAATGGGCAGTGCTCGTATGCAGACGCGCCAGCGCATGAGCGAACCGTTCCCAGAACTCCTCGGTGCTCGGCCTTTCGTCGAGCACCGACAACACGAGCAGTTCCCGATTCGCCAGAACGACCCCGGGTGTCGCCATTCCGCCGAGCTCACGCAAGGCCGTCAGCCCCTCGGCCTCGGCGCCGAAAACGTCATCGTCCGGCGTTTCGGCGAACGCTTTGACGAACACCGGCGGCCCCTCCCGCCGGGTCGCGATGCCAGCGACCGCGGCCAGCCCGCCGGACACCGGTTCCACCGAGACGACGTCACTCATTCCCGCCCGATGCAGACGCTCCAGCAAGAACACCGACAGCTCCCCCGTTCGCAGAACCTGCGCCACCCATTCTGGCCCGCGCTCACGTCCGGGGCAGCAACCGGGAGCGCGATTTGATAGCTTCCGTCGGCGCTTCGGGGGCCCTGATCAGCAGGGCAGCGCGTTGACTCATGTGGGAGAACATTGTGGGACTGCTCATCCAGCTCGTGGCCCTGCCTTTCCGCCGCCCGATCGTGGCGATCCTGATCGGACTGGCCATCCTCGGCGGTGTTCTCGCCTACGACTGGGACGGCGCGCCCACCTGCGGCGGCGCCACGATGGAACAGGGCGACGTCTGCCGGAAGATCACCGACTCGACCGGCTCCTCCGACCGGACGTACGACCAGACCAAGTCGAACCAGGAGTCGGCGCCCTACATCTGGGGTTCCCTGGGCGGAGCCCTGGTGCTGCTCGGCGCCGTGAGCTGGCCGATCCGCCGTCGTCGTGAGGCCGCCCGCAAGGCCGCGGCTACCCCCGTCGGCTGACAGACGGGTCAGCCACCCTCTCTGGTCCGCGGGCCGCAACACCGCCTTTCCGCACTACGGCGCGCAGCGTGCATGAAGCATGCTGCGCGCCGCTGCGTGTGCGGACCACGAACTCGCGCGATGTCAGAAGTGTGCCATGCGCCGCGCACCCTTCCGTCGAGTGACAGAACTTTGACACCCAGCCCTCGCGAAAGCCCGTGCATTTCCGGGGCCTGAGCAGCTTGACCTAACTCGTGGCTACAGAGTTGGAACAGTCAAGAAATGTCAGAGTAATGACACGCGGTCAGTCTGCTCTCACTAGCAGCAGCCGACCGCAAGGGACGGAGCTCCCACATATGTCCAACACCAGCAAGCGAATGCGCGCGCTCACGGCTACGGGCGCCATCGTGACGGTGGCCCTCGTGCTCGCCGGCTGTGGCGCCCGGGCCGGCGATGACGCAGCCGCCGCCGGATCGTCCGCGGCCGCCAGCTGCGTCGACACGTCCGGAGACACCGTCAAGCTCGGCTTCCTCAATTCCCTCACCGGGGGCATGGCGATCTCCGAGAAGACCGTCTCCAATGTGCTCCACATGGCCGCCGACGAGATCAACGCCGACGGCGGCATCCTCGGCAAGAAGATCGAGTACGTCCAGGAGGACGGCGCCACCGACTGGCCCACCTTCGCCGAGAAGACCGAGAAGCTGCTCACCCAGGACTGTGTCGCCGCGATCTTCGGCGGCTGGACCTCGTCCTCCCGCAAGGCCGTGAAGCCGGTCGTCGAGAAGCTCAACGGCCTCTTCTTCTACCCGGTGCAGTACGAGGGTCTCGAGTCGTCGCCGAACATCTACTACACCGGCGCGACCACCAACCAGCAGATCATCCCGGCGATGGACTTCCTCGCTGCCAAGGGGGTGAAGACGCTGTTCCTCGCGGGCAGCGACTACGTCTTCCCCCGCACCGCGAACGCGATCATCAAGCTGTACGCGGCCAAGCTCGGCATCAAGATCGTCGGCGAGGAGTACGTGCCCCTCGACAAGGACGACTGGACCAGCCAGGTGGCGAAGATCGCCGCGGCCAAGCCCGACTTCATCTTCAACACCATCAACGGCTCGTCGAACGTCGGCTTCATCAAGGCGTACTACGACGCCGGCCTCACTCCCGCCAAGACGCCCATCATCTCGGTGTCGATCGCCGAGGAGGAGGCGCCGGCCATGGGCCACGAGGTCACCGGCAACTTCGCGTCCTGGAACTACTTCCAGTCGCTCGAGACCGACACGAACCCGGAGTTCATCAAGAGCTGGAAGGCCTACCCCAACAGCAGCGGCGTCACGTCCGACCCGATGGAGGCCGCCTACATCTCGATGTACCTGTACAAGGCCCTCGTCGAGGCGGCCGGCTCGTTCGACGTCGACGCGGTGAACGCCGCGGCCAAGGCGAAGCCCATCACGTTCGACGCGCCGGAGGGCAAGGTCACGCTCGACGGGGAGAACCACCACATCTCCAAGCCGGGCCACATCGGACGGATCAACGCCGACAACCAGTTCGACATCGTCTGGGCCTCCGACAAATTCATCGAGCCCGACCCGTACCTCGAGGGCTACGACTGGTTCCCGGCGGACATCCGCAAGCAGCTCACGGACGCGGCGGGCTGATCATCCCCGGGGTCGCGTGTCCTCGACGGCACGCGACCCCTCCCCCTCGGCAGACACGCTAGAGAGAGCGAACGCACGTGGACGCACTGATCGCACCACTGCTGAACGGCAGCGCCCAAGGCGCGCTGCTCCTGCTCGCCGCGCTGGGCCTCTCGCTGACCTTCGGCCAGATGGGCGTGATCAACATGGCCCACGGCGAGTTCCTCATGATCGGCGCCTTCGCCGCCTACCTCGTCCAGCAGGTCATCACGGCCAGCAACCTGTCGATCCCGGTCGCGCTGCCGGTCGCGTTCGTGGTCGCCGGCCTGTTCGGCCTCGTGCTCGAGGTCACCATCATCCGCCGGATGTATCGCCGCCCCCTCGACACCCTGCTGGTCACCGTCGGCGTCGGCCTGATCCTGCAGCAGGCGGCCCTGCAGATCTTCCCGTCCCAGGGCGTACCGGTGGAGAAACCCCGCTGGCTCGACGGGCAGCTCACCGTCCTCGGCTACAACTGGCCGCTGCGGCAGCTGTTCACCATCCTGCTCGCGACCGCTTGCGTCGCCGCGCTGTCGGCCTGGCTGAAGTACACCTCGTTCGGCCGCCGCATCCGGGCGACCGTGCACAACCGGGACCTCGCCGAGACCTCGGGCATCTCGACCCGCACCATCGACCGTCTCACCTTCTTCGTCGGGTCGGGTCTGGCCGGGGTGGCCGGCGTGGCCGCGTCGCTCATCGGCGGCACGAACTCCCAGATGGGCGCGCAGTACATCATCCCGGCCTTCCTCGTCGTCGCCGCCGGTGGCATCGGCCAGCTCAAGGGCACCATCGTCGCCGCCTGGGCGGTGGGTGTCGCCCTCGCGTTCTTCGCCTACTGGACGACCGGCAGCCTGGCGCAGGTGCTCGCCTTCATCCTCGTGATCGTCTTCCTGCAGGTGCGCCCGCAGGGCCTGTTCACGGTGCGAACCAGGAGTCTGGCATGACCAAGAAACCTTGGATCTCCCTCAGCGGCATCGGACTGTTCGCCGTCCTGCTCCTCACGGTCGCTCCCCTCGTGCTCTCCGACCACTGGCTCAACAACCTCGGCAAGTACTGCTGCTGGGCCATCGCCGCCGTCGGCATCGGCCTGGCCTGGGGCCGGGGCGGGATGCTGGTGATGGGGCAGGGCGTGTTCTTCGCCCTCGGCGCCTACGCGATGGCCATGCACCTGACCCTGGAGACCGCCGGTGACCGGGTCCCCGGGTTCATGGTGCTCTACGATCCGCTCGCGCCACTCCCGATGTTCTGGGAGCCGTTCCGCAGCGCGGGATTCACCCTGGCGGCGATCGTGCTGCTTCCGGTGGTCGTGGCCGGCATCCTCGGCTACGCGCTGTTCAAGCGCCGCGTGAAGGGCGCCTACTTCGCGATCCTGACCCAGGCGCTCGCCGTCGCGCTGGCCACCCTGATCAGCTCCACCATCCGCGAGACCGGCGGCGACACCGGGCTCAGCGACTTCAAGTACTTCTTCGGCTTCGTACTGAACGACCCGGCAAACCGGCTGATGGTGTACCTCATCGTGGCCGCGCTGCTCATCGTGTGTCTGCTCGTGGTGTGGCAGTTCTACCGCAGCCGCTTCGGTGAGCTCCTCATCGCCACCCGCGATGCCGAGGAGCGGGTGCGCTTCCTCGGCTACGACCCGGCCAACGTCAAGCTCGTCGCCTTCGTCGTCTCCGCGCTGATGGCCAGCATCGGCGGAGCGATGTTCGTGCCCATCGTGGGCATCATCACCCCGGCCGAGATCGGCGCCGCTGCCTCGATCCTCATGATCGCGGGCGTCGCCCTGGGTGGTCGCGCATCGCTCTTCGGTCCCGCGCTCGGCGCGATCGCGGTCGGCTGGGGCCAGTCGAGCCTCGGCTCGACCTGGCCCGACGGCTGGACGTACATCCTCGGTCTGCTGTTCATCGTCGTCATCCTCTTCCTGCCCAACGGGCTGTCGTCGCTGCCGGCCCGGTTCATGAGGCGGGCCCGCCCGAAACCGCCCGAACCACCCGCCCCGGCAATCGCGGCGGTAGAGCTCGAAGAGGTGCGGTCATGACCGACGCTTCACTCGTCGTCACCGACCTCCGCGTCGAGTTCTCGGGTTTCGTCGCGGTCGGCGGCGTCTCCTTCGACGCGCATCCCGGCGAGGTCCGGTTCCTCATCGGCCCCAACGGCGCCGGCAAGACGACCTGCATCGACGCCATCACGGGGCTGACCAAGGGCACCGGGTCGGCCCGGCTCGGCGAGAAAGAGCTGCTGGGCAAGCAGGTACACAAGATCGTCCGCCTCGGGGTCGGCCGCACGTTCCAGACCGCGAGCGTCTTCGACGAGCTCACCGTGCTGCAGAACCTCGACATCGCCGCCGGGCTCCACCGCCCGTCAATCTCGCTGCTGCGGGCCCGGCGGGGCGTCGACCCGTCGATCGAGCGTGCGTTGGAAGAGACCGGCCTCACCGGTGAGCTGGCCACGCCGGCCGGCATCTTGTCGCACGGCCAGAAGCAGTGGCTGGAGATCGCGATGCTGCTCGTGCAGGACGCGAAGGTGCTGCTGCTCGACGAGCCCGTCGCCGGCATGAGCCAGGACGAGCGCACGGCGACCGGCGAGCTTCTGCAGCGCATCGCGGCCAAGCGGATCGTGCTCGTGGTCGAGCACGACATGGACTTCATGCGCCGCTTCGCCACCCGGGTCACCGTGCTGCACCAGGGCCAGGTGCTCTCGCAGGGCACGGTGGCCGAGGTGCAGGCCGATCCGAAGGTGCAGGAGGTCTACCTCGGCACCGCGGGCGCCGCCACGACGGCCGCCATGGCAGTCGTACTCGAAAAGGGGGACTGACGTGCTCGAGCTCACCGACATCGAGGCCGGCTACGGGCGTACGCAGGTGCTGCACCGCGTGACCGTGCCGACCGGCAAGGTGGTGGCCGTGCTCGGCCACAACGGCGCCGGCAAGACGACCCTGCTGCGACTCGCGATCGGCCTGATCAAGCCGACGAGGGGTCGCGTGGTGTTCGACGGCGAGGACATCTCGTCGCTCGCCCCCAACAAGCGGGTTGCTCGCGGCCTGGCCTACGTGCCGCAGGGCCAGCAGGCGTTCGGCCAGCTCACAACGCTGGAAAATCTGCAGCTGGTCGCCGACGGACGTCGGCGCGGCAAGGCCCTCATCGACGCCCAGCTGTCCCGCTTCCCCGCCCTGGAGAAGTTCGCCGGCCGGAAGGCGGGCCTGCTCTCGGGCGGGCAGCGCCAGCAGCTCGCGATCGCCCGGGCCCTCATCACCGAGCCCAAGCTGCTCATCCTGGACGAGCCGACCGAGGGCATCCAGCCCACGATCGTCGCCGAGATCGAGCACACCATCATGCAGCTGGCCGACGAAGGCATCAACGTGCTGCTCGTCGAGCAGCACATCGGCTTCGCCCTCGAGGCCGCCGAGCGCTATGTCGTGCTCGCCTCGGGCTTCGTCACGCATACCGGCGAGGGCGGTCTGGCCGCCGCTTCCACCGTGCGGGCCGCCATGGCGATCTGAGCCGCTGTGACCCACATCCGCAACGCCGTCGTAACACCGGACAGCGACTATGCCCTGTGTCGACGGACAACGCGCGTGCGGCCGCGGAGGACAGTCTCGAGGACTACGCCTTCCGCTATGTGCCGCGCACCTTCCGGCGCTGGAGCGCGGCCTCGGTCGGCGCGACCGCCCTCGGGTCCATCGCGTTCCTCGCCGACTTCTCGATCGGCGCGAGCATCGGCATCGACCACGGCACCGACAACGCCGTGCTCGGCATCCTGTTCGCGTCGGTCATCATCCTCGTCGTGGGCGTCCCCGTCGCCTACTACGCCGCCCGCTACAACCTCGACCTCGACCTCATCGCCCGGGGCTCGGGATTCGGCTACTACGGCTCGATGATCACGACAGTGATCTTCGCGGGCTTCACCTGCATCTTCTTCGCCCTGGAGGGCGCCATCATGGCGCAAGGGCTGCAGGTGGCGACGGACCTGCCGTTGTGGCTCGGCTACCTCATCTCGACCGTCGTCGTGATCCCGATCGTCATCTACGGCATGCGGGCGTTGGAGCGCCTGCACTTCTGGACCACTCCCCTGTGGCTCGCCCTCGCCCTGCTG
Organism: Paractinoplanes aksuensis; assembly: GCF_024137025.1. Taxonomy (GTDB): domain Bacteria; phylum Actinomycetota; class Actinomycetes; order Mycobacteriales; family Micromonosporaceae; genus Actinoplanes; species Actinoplanes aksuensis. The sequence goes on along the minus strand of NZ_JAMYJR010000032.1, from coordinate 80,503 downwards.
CCGCTGCTGTGGATCCTCGTCTCCGACCCCGAGGCGGTGCGCGCCTTCACGTCGTTCACCGGCAACTCCGACGGCTCGGTCAGCTTCGGCGCCGTCGTCTCGAGTGCGGCCGTGTGCTTCGCCCTCACCCCGCAGCTGGCCGAGCAGATCGACTATCTGCGGGCCATGCCGCCGCGCACGCCGGCCAACGCCCGCTCGTGGTGGACGTCGTTCGTGTTCTCCGGCCCGGGCTGGGTCATCTTCAGCGGTACCAAACAGGTGATCGGGGTGTTTCTCGCCGTCTACCTGCTCGTGAAGGTCGAGCCCGCCCTCGGGTACCGCGCGACCGAACCGGTCAAGCAGTTCGTCGGGATGTACCAGACCCTCATCCCCGACTGGCTCGCGATCATCCTCGCCGTCGTGCTCATCGTGGTGGCCCAGGTGAAGATCAACGTCACGAACGCGTACTCGGGCTCCCTCGCTTGGTCGAACGTCTTCACCCGGGTGGCCAAGCACTACCCCGGCCGTACGATATTTGTCCTGTTCAACCTCGTCATCGCCTACGTGCTCATGATGTTGGACGTCTTCACCCTCATCACGTTCGTGCTGAGCCTGTACGCGAACGTCGTCATGGCGTGGCTCGTGACGATCGCCACCGACATCGCGATCAACAAGTGGGTGCTTCGCATCTCGCCGCGCTACCCCGAGTTCCGGCGCGGCATGCTGCACGACTGGAACCCGGTGGGCCTCGTGTCGGTGGGGCTCGCCTCGGTGCTGTCGCTGCTCGCGTTCGCCGGGCTGCTCGGCGCCGCGCTCGAGCCGTTCTCGGTGCTCATCGCGATCGGCGTCGCGATCGTCACCACACCGGTCATGGCCGTCGCCACGCGGGGCCGCTACTACTTGCGCCGCCGCTCCGACGGCATCGACTCTCCCCGGTTCGACGCCGACGGCAACCCCTCGGGCGAGCGGCTGCGCTGCCATGTCACCGGCTATACGTTCGAACGGCCGGATATGCTGGCCTCGGCCGAGCGAGGGCCGCAGGGCCAGGTGCAGTACGTCTCGTCGCTGGCGCTCTCGCTCGACGATTCCGATCGCTATGTGCTCCCGCCGGAAGTCACCGGGCCCCCGCGCTGGGCGAACGCCCGACAGAGGGGGACGTGATGGAGGAGCCGGTCGACACCGCGACCGCGATTCTCGCGAGCGCCTCGGTGCTGCTGCGCGAGAGCATGTTCGACGACATCTCCTATCGTGCCCTCGCCGACGAGGTCGGCATCTCCGAGCGCACGATCTACCGCCAGTACCCCACGCGTGCGCACCTGCTGGCCGCGCTCTCGAACTGGATCGAGCAGACCCGCTTCCCGCTGCCGCCGTTCGTGACCGTGTCCGACTTCCGCGCCGCCGTGCACGAGCGCTTCCGGGCCTTCGACGCCTTGCCCGCGTACGCCTACGTCGGCGCCCGGGCGTCCGCGGTCTCGCCGACGCTCGACACCGAGCCGGCCTACATCACCCGGGCGATCGAGGCGATGCTCGACGTGGCGGCTCCGACGCTCAACCGGCGGGACCGGCGGCGGGTCGCGGCCTCCCTGCGCTACTTCTCGTCGGCGATGTTCTGGTCGCGCCTGCGCACAGGCTTCGACCTGGATGCCGACGAGATCTGCGACGCGTTCGACCGCGCCGTCGACACCGTGCTGGCCAGGCTGCCCTCCAGTTCCGCGACGCGGGCAGAGCCGTGACCGCGCTGCCCTCCGCTTCCATGACGCTGGCAGAGCCGTGACCGGGCCGGAGCTGAGCGGCACGCAAGCGGCGATCCTCGCCGCCTACGCCGAGCTGATCGAGGAGGTCGGCAGCGACGACGTGTCGTACCGGGTCATCGCCCGCCGAGCCGGCATCGCCGAGCGCACGGTGTTCCGCAACTACCCCACGCGCGTCGACCTGCTGCTGGCGACCGCGGCGTGGATCGAGGCGACGCTGTTCGCCCGCGAGAAGTCGCATTCGATCTTCGACATCCCCCTGGCGATCCGCGACGCGATGCACCGGTACGACGAACGACCGGAACTCGCCCACGTCGTCGCCGAAACGGCAATGCGCGGCGTGAGCGGCGCGGCGCCGTCGCCCGGCCGGGCTCACCTCGAACAGCTGCTGGACGCCGAGGTGCCCTCCCTCGACGCGGCGCAGCGCCGGGCGATCATCGCGGCGCTGTCCCACCTCGACTCCGCCGGCACCTGGGTGACGTTCCGCCGCGAGTTCGGCCTGGACCGCCGAGACATCGCCGACGCCGCCGCCTGGGCGGCGGAAGCGGTGCTGGACAGTATCCGCAACCGCGTGGCCCCGACGTGATGGCCAACGCCGATGGCTGGGCCGTCGCCCACTTCGCCGGCTCATGACGAGTCGGCGACGCCTGCCCCGAGTGAACCGCTTCGGCTACGTATGGGTTGCGCCGGCGCTCGTCCTGGTGGCCGCGACGAGCTCAACGGGCTACCGGGTCGGCCCAGGCTGCCCGTAGGAGGCCGACCAGGCCGACGTTCGCGGAGTGCCGGGCCGCCGACAGGAGCGCCTCGGCGGTCCGCGCGTCATTGGCGAGAGCCGTGGCGGTAGCGGCCGCCCGCCGAGCCTCTTCCTCAGCCCGTGCCGCGTCGGCCGCGGCCTGCTCGTAGCTTCGCCGGGCCGCACGCACCCGCAACTCCCACCCGAGCGGCACCGCGCCGGGGCTCGGCGTGGATTCCGCCGTCACCTGCGCGTGCCGCCAGACCCGGTTGAGTTCGTCGACCGACAGTTGTCCACGCTGGTATGCATCCAGAGCCGCGCGCTGCACGAGCTGATGACTCTGGCCGGCCGCTTCGGCCTGCTTGAGAACCTGCTCGTGGCGCTGCCCCGCGATGTCGCGGGTCGTGGCCGCCCACAGGGCCCGGTCCTGGGCCTGGTCGGCCTCGTCCAGCGCCCGCTGCGCGGCCGCCGTGGCCAACTCGGCCTCGGCGGCCACCACGTCCACCTCGTCGGTGATGAACACGGAGCCGCCGTGCCCCGCCGGTCTGTCGGCGGAATCACGTTGACGGTGGGCCGCAATCCCCAGCAGCACCACAGCCAGTAACAGGGTGGCCTGAATCGAGCTGAAGACGATCAAGGCAAGTGCCGACACTGTCATCCCTCTTCGCCGCCCAGCACGATCACGCCCCGCTCGATCTCTCTCACGGCGCTTGACCCACCATGCCCCATCGGGCGGCGAGGAACACCTCGGACGGCTACGTCGGACGGAGGCCCCGGCCACAGCACGTAACGCTACGAGCCGGTCACCGACCTTCGGCAGGTCGACCGGAATCTTGGGAGAATCGCTACTGACGCCGACGCATCACTTCACGGGCATTTTCATTCTGAAGAGTTTCTCGGCATTTCGGAACGCAATCTTCTCCTTGTCCTCCCGGGGCAGATCGACTCCGCGGAACCAGTCGGTCTGCGCCTTGATGTCCGCGAACGGGTAGTCGGTCGCGAACATCACCCGATCCACACTCACGTGCTTCAGCAGAAGATCGAGCAGCTCGGTCTGGGGGAATGCGCTGGTCGTGAACCAGAAGTTGTCCTGGAAGTATCGCCCGAAAGGCTTCTTGAGCGAACTTTCGGTCGGCTCACCCATGTCGTTGATGATCCGCTCGTAGTAGAAGGGAAGACCTTCGCCCATGTGACCGATGATGATCTTCAGTTCGGGGAATCGGTCGAAAACCCCGTACGTGATCATCCGGATGCACTGAGTCAGAACCTCCTGGTGCCAGCCATATCCAGACCCGCTGAAAATGTAGGGCTGGAATTCTTTTGTGTACTGAGACCGGGTGGTGCTGTAGAGAATCTTGAAGATCTCGTCCGCCGGATAGCCGGGATGCAGATAGATCGGCACATCGAGAGCAACGGCACGGGCCAGCACAGGCTCGAAATCGGGATGGTCGAGATACTTCTTCGTGATGTGCCCGTTGGTCAGCGCACCCAGGAAGCCATCTTCCCGCACCGAGCGCTCCAGTTCGTCCGCCGCCGCCTCCGGGCTCTGCAGGGGCAAAGTGGCGAAAGCCTTGAAGCGACCCGGATATTTGGCGATCGGCCCGTCCACCAGTTGCCGGTTGAGACGATAGGCAAGGTCGATGCCCCTTTTCCCGGGGACATTTTGCACGGACGGCGTATGAGCAGAGAGGATTTGAACGTCGAGTCCCCCCGCGTCCATATCGCCGATGCGGCGCCGGCCCAGATCCGCGAGACCAATTTCCTTGAGGAACGCGATGTGATCCTCATTGATGGAGTTCAGCTTCAACAACGTAGGAGTCGAAAATGTCTCCTCCGTGCCGATGAAGGGCAGGTCCCGGTCTCGCTGGTAAATCTCCGCGGTCTTGCCCGCGTTCTGCTCCGGAGCCTGGTCCGGAGCCTTCTTGTTGTCGCTCGCGGCCGAGGCAACGGCATGCGAGGACACCCCGGCGCCGATACCGAGTGCCGTGGCGGCGGCCAGGAAACTGCGGCGTCCCATGGGCTTCATTTCAGTCTCTCTCCCTGCCGATGGATTACCTCGCTTGTCTGACGCCGACTTCGTACCCAGCGAATCTGAGACGATCATTAATGCGCTGCTCAGGCCGCTTGTCCGAACCGGTGCCCAGCGCACGCGTCAGCGTGGGGGACACCTACGCCTGGCCGATACGAACCCCGGTCGGCGCCGTCCAACCACGAGGTCAAGGCCTCCGCAGCCCGGCGGTCAGCCCAACCGAGCCGCCACGGGCTACCGGATCACAGGGTGTAAGCCGAACGGTGGCCAGCCAGCGGCGGCGCACCGGCACGCACAAGATCAGTTCCACGGTGAACAGCAGCACCGGCGGCAGCCACGCCGTGATGGTCCGGCTGATCGGATCATCACGGCGCGCAGCACGTTGGCCACCGTGGAGGCGATCACACCCAACGCCAACGCCGCTCCCACAACCCATCGAATACGGCGGTGCTGCCCCAGTACATCCGAACGCCGTTTCCGGACGGGCTGCGCTCTCCTACCCTTCACCGGGGCGGATCCGCTCGAGAGGCTGTGCGACAAACATCTGGGTGCGCGCCTGCGCGTCATCGTTGCGTTCGAGTCGCAGGAGACCGCGTGGCTTCTCCTGGTGGCCGATCACGATGACACCGACCCCGATTTCAACATCTACGCCGAGCTGTACCGCCTGGTCGGTCACGAGCCGGAGCCATCGGAGAAGCGGACCAAACCGCCGTGTTGCGACGAGGAAGGCGCTGCTCCCGCTTTCGGCCGCGCCGCCGAGGACCTCGCGCTGAAGGCGACGGAGTTACGAAGAACCCGCCGATAGCAACGCGCCGAACAGCCGGCCGAAGGCCGCAAGCCCGACGCAGCGCCACCAGCCCGCCGAGCGCGCCCACCGTAACGTGGGGTTTCCGGGGGTCGCCCCCGGAGCAGGAATAGTGGGCCGAACGTTGCACCATGCGAACCGCCCGATCATCGTCACCGGCGCTCCATTACCGGGACGTTTGGCCATCTCAAGGGATATTTGGCCAGCCCGTTAGCCTGATTTGTACCCGCCCTCAGCAACCTCGGACCGCTGCGCTACCAAGCTGCCGGGGGACCAAGATGGCGTCGCACTTCAGCCGAAAATTTGGGCACGCCGGTGCGCTGCAGAAGGACGAGGACCTCCGGCACGGTGTTCGGCGCTCGCCGGTAGGACGCGGCTTGGTGACGAAGCACGTCCATGGTCAAGCCCGGGTAGAGATCGAGTTGATCGAGGAGGAAGTCGTCGGGGTGGATGGCTGCGATGTCATAGGGCTTGAGGGCAGGCTCGGGGAAATCGTTGAGGTTGAAGGTGACGATGACTTCGGCCTTGGCGCGCACGGCGGCAGCCAGAATATGCCGGTCCTTGGGATGGTTCGTCATACCGTCAATGAGTGACTCGTAGCCTGTGACCAGGGCGTCGGGGAATGACCGGCTCATCTGACCGAGCCGCCGATCGACCCGATCCGGCTGCAACCCACGGCCGATGAGGTTGCGCCGCAGTTCGGCGAAGACGTCGGCCGACCAGAGCGGCCGGTACGCGGAGGCTTCGGCGAGGCGAAGCAGCGTGTCACAGAGGTAGGCCGGGTAGAGCACGCAGGTGTCAAGGAACGCGGGGAACGCCACCATGACTGGCTGTCACCTCGACGGCGGGGAATCGAGGGTGATCTCGTACAGGTCGTCGTCCTCGGCGTCGGCGGCCATCTGGTCCAGGGCGCGGCGGCGTTCGGTGCGGGTGCGTTCGGAGTAGTCGAGGATGTCACGCAGCAGAACTCGCCGGTGCCGGCCGCGCAGGCTGTGCGGGATCTCGCCGTCGGTGAGCAGGCGGACCAGCGTAGGTCGTGAGATGTTGAGCAGGTCAGCGGCTTCCTGGGTGGTCAGCATCGTGTTGTGCGGGGCGATCGAGATGGCCATGCCCTGGGACAGGGCGCCGACGACGTCGCGCAGCAGCTCGTAGAGTTCGGCCGGGATGTCGAGCTGCGAACCGTCCGGGCCCACCAGTTTCGCTGGCGCCGGGGCCTCGGCATCGGCCAGACCCCGAGCGAAGCGCACCAGCTCAGCGGGGTTTTCCGGCGGCAGAACGGTCCGTTCACGCAGGGTGCTCGACATGAAGCCAGCATACCGCTATTCGAAAAATCCGAAAGCCGCTACGGCTTGGCGCAGCCCAGCGCCCGATAGCCGGGCATACGGCTGCCGATGACCAGGACGACCTCGCTACCCTGGCAGCTGAATCAGCCAAGCCGGGCCCGGTCGAAACGGTCGATCAGGCTCGGCTTACGCGCATGACGCCCCCGCAGCCGCGCCATCTGCTCCGCGAACTCGAAGATCTCACCCTCCCGTACCGCCAGCGCCTGAAGATCCAAAAGCAGGGTCACCGCCGTGTCGTAGTCCTTCGGACGTTTGGCCGCGATCAACTCGTCCACCTGGTTCCACGTGCGGACCGGGTTCCGCGCCAACTCGTCCAAGCGCAGCTCGCGAGCCGCAGCGGCCGCTTCCGCACGACGCTGACGCTCGGCCGCCTCTCGCTCCCGCTTCTGCAGCTGCCGCACAGACCAACGTTCCTCAGCAGCGGCGAGCAATTCCCCAGCGGTCCGTCCTTCTCCGGCAGGCGATTCCTCCGTCACGCCATGAAACCGCCGCAGCAACTCCGACCGCAGCAACCCGGCCTCACCACGCAACACCCGCAGCAACACCTCGTCCTTGTCCGCCGCCGGCAGGGACTTGACCCACCGGCGCGAGTCGGCGACGGAAGGCTCCTTCTCATTCAACGGCCGGCTCGCCGCCGACGCCGCGGCCAGCAGATCGGGATCCAGGCGAAGGAAGTCGGCCAAGGCCCGCAACGGCCCGCTCAGCTTCGCCAGCCCGGCCGGGACCGGTGGCTCCGGCTCTTCATCATTCAACTCACGGTTCTGCACACACAGCAGCCAAGCCAGATACAGCAGCCGTCGATCACCGCCGGCCAACTCCGCCCGGACCGGCACTATCGCCGCGAGCCGTCCTTCCTCGTCCCACCATTCTTCGTCGCCGCCCTCGTCCTCACTACGAAAATCGAGGATCACATGGGTACGGGTCGCCCAGGATACGGCCGAGTCGCCGACACAGAACCCCTCCACCGCTTCCGGGTCCAACACCGCTCGGGGCAGTCTCAGCATGATCCGCCGCGTGCCCCAGTTCGCCAGATACAGATGCGCGTCGAAGTACCGCTCCATCCACTTAGCCGGATCAGCCTTGAGATCGCCCCACTGGTAGTCGTTGACGAAACTCGACGACGTGATCCGCCCCCGCGACGACACCACCCGCAACTCGCCCTGCTGCTTCGCCGTCAAAGCCTCGTCAAGCGCCACGAACTCGTAGTACTGGTACTCACTCACTGCGCGCCCACCCACCACCGGTACGCCTCAATCCACTGCGCACCATCCGGCGCTGGATCCGGCAACGGCAGATCCAGAATCCCGATCGCCTGCCGCAGCCGGCCACGATGACAGATCGCCACGATCCCCGACGAACGCAGATCCACCTTCCGGACCACCACCGGCACGCCGAGAACCTCGGTCTCGAACGGCACCGCCAGATCGCCCTCAATCATGGCGAACAGGCCACTGAGCTGCTCATGCTCGTCGTAGCAATCCACAACCGCCTCGGCGACCAAGGAATCGATCTCGGTATCACTGAGCGAAGACACCCGCGCAGGATAGAGAACCGCCTCCGGCGCTTCGCCAGCAGCCGACGACAGCGAACCACCGAGCTGCGGTTCACATACAAGATCTACGTGGGCCGAACGTTGCACCATGCGAACCGGACTATGGTCGTTCCCGGCATCCCGATGCCAGGACATTTGGCCAGGTCATAGACCCGCCGCGAGGCACGCTGAGTGCCGCTGCGGCAGCATCGACAGGTTGCCGTGGTTCAAGCGGCCTCGAAACCCACCCGGAGTCGCACGTCCAATGCCGTCGCCAGCCGTTCCAGCACCGACAACGTAGGAACCGTTCCGCCGGCCTCGAACCGAGCGACCGCGGACTGCGTCATCCCCGATGCCTTCGCCAGCTGCGTTTGGCTCCAGCCTCGGCGCTCACGAAGTTCTCGAACAGAACGGCCGAGTTCAAAGGCCAGGCGCGCAGCGTCGTACGCCTCTGCGGCACCCAGCTCGGCCATCCGCCGTTCGCGCATCGCGGCCCAGCCACCACTCTCGCTCATGACCCAGCCTCCTCATCCTCGACCTTGTGCGCCTCGTCGACACACCGCGCCAACGCCCGGCGCGCCCGTTCGATCTCCCGCTCGTCCCGCATGCGCGTCTTGTGGAAGACCGTCAACAGAATGATCCTTCGGTCAGTCGCCATCCAGTAAGTGATTCGGACTGACCGCCGTTCCAGGTGAAAGCGCAGCTCGCGCAGCTTCCGATCGAGCTGCTTCGTGTACGGCTCACCCAGCAGTGGACCTTGCTCAGCGAGCAGATCGACGTAGAACGCGGCGTGAGCGAACTGAGTGGTCGGCAAACTCTCCAGCCACTTCTCCGCCGTCCGCCGGCAAGGGGCAAGCCGAGCTGCGCTCGGTCGCAAGCGACCCCTTGCCGGCGCAGCATGACGAAGCCTGCCCGCGCGAGGAGATCACCGCCTTTAGGCAGAAGAAGCACATCGTCGGCTATGCCCGCCCATCAAGAGCGGGACGCCAAGCGGCAGCGACGCTCTGTGCATGCCGAAGGGGCTTGTTGGCTGTCGATGACCGCAGCACGTCAAGCCGTCAAGGCTGATCATGTCAGGGTTTCGGTGTTTCTAGTTGGGTCAGCTGGACCTATTAGTTGGCGGGAGCTAGCGACCAACACCCGACACACGAACGTAGATGCCACGTGCCTAGAGGTAGCCTCTACGTGTTCACGCTCCGCAATTCGCTCGCGCAGCGCCTACAGAATGATGGGCCCCGCCGACTGCGATCAGCGGGGCCCAGAGCCCAGGTCCGTCCGGATGCATCAGATCGAAGCCTCAGGGCTGTCACCGCAGGTCAGAGCCGACTTAGCCAGCTTGACTGCGTAGGACGAATCTAGCACAGAGTTCTAACCGAAAATATCCCGGGGACCATAAACGCCGTCCCGCAGGTACGACATTTACTGAAACGGTAAGGCTGATAGCGACCGCACTGTCGGGTGGAGTTTGTGAACCAATGAATGCCTCGCCAATAGCTTTTGACGTGCCAGACGGCCGCAAAGTAGGCGAGTAGCCGCTTAATCCCGGCGCGAGCCAGCGCGCATACCGCACCCCCAACAAGGGAACTACTTCCACCCGGTTTCTAATCGAGGGTATGACCTGCGCGCGGAATGCGATGTCGCCTTACTGGTACCGTGCTTGCGGGCGGCTAACCGATCTTCCTGCAGACGCTCGTAGACACCTGTAGACACGTCTACCAGCCGCGACGGCTGCTTAAAGCAACCAGGGAACGCCAACCAATCGCACGATCAACTTCGATCGAGGCATACGCACGGATGCAGCGCCTAGGCGCTGTTGACCGCATGACCATCATGCAGTCAACGTCGCACAGTGTGCGCGCCCTGCTCGATTCTCACCGCTACCCCACCCCCATTTGGAATGCAACTTCGCCCGCGTCCCGGTCTCCGTTGGCGCCGGTGCCATAGAACTCGTCCCCGAAGCGGCTGAGTTTGCAGCGGAAACGCGCGCTGGCGAAGGCCCTTCGTCAGTTCTTGAGCCCGATCAGGTATTGTCACTCGCGGCTCTCATGTGGATGCCCGCCAGCTTCAATCAGGGGTGGACTGCGACCCCCCCCCTGCCCGCTTCCGGTTGCTTCCACACGAGAGCTACTAAAGGTCCGTCCGGATGCAAATCGGACAAACTGCCTAGAAAGGGCAAGAAATGAATTTCGCTATCTCGCTCCGGCTCAATCAAGCTGTGGCGATCCGCATCATCATCGTCGTGGCGATCCTGATTGGCGCAGGTGCCACGGCGCCCTACTACATGTAAGCCTGCAGTAACGCGCCCCACTGACCTGACTAAGTCGGTGGGGCGCGGTGGGACCGTCTTGCTCAGCTGTCAGCGAGGCGTCTCGCCGGTGTAGCAGGATCGAGCGCCTGAAGTAGGGCGTCCGCAGCGGCCAGCTGCCGATCAATCTGCTGATGATCCCAGTAGGCGACGCGAAGACCGACGGTCAGACGCGCCGCGCGGGGATGGTCTCGACCAGGTCGTGGCGCCGGCCCGTCAACGGGTCAGTGCCCCCGTAAACGCGGACCCTCAGGGCGCCGCTCGGGAGTGCATCGATCGATCCTCGCTGTCGCTGGCGAGGGCGTGCCGCTCGCGTCATAACCCGCACGCTAACAGCGCTTGTGCCACGCCCCGTGTCACGAACGGGCTCTTCGAGCGATTGGATCGAGCGAAGTTCCTGGTGGGCCGAACGGGACTCGAACCGCGACCGGAAGCGACCCATGGAGTACCAGCCCGAACCGGCGACAGCCGGGGGCGAAATCGCGACGCAGCGCGACCGGCCCTCCGAGCGCCCCCACCGTAACGTGGGGTTTCCGGGGGTCGCCCCCGGAGCAGGAATAGTGGGGCGGGCGGGACTCGAACCCGCGACCGAGGGATTATGAGTCCCCTGCTCTAACCCACTGAGCTACCGCCCCTTACCGGCGGCGATAGTAACCCGTGCCGCATACCCACAGCCAGCGATCTCCCCGAGTCAGACGCTGACCCGCGTGCCCAGCCAGGACAGTACCGCCCCGGCCGTGCGCCATCCGCCGGCCAGCGCGCCCTGGATGGACGGGCTGTCGCGGTGGTCGCCGGCCACGAACAGGCCCTCGCCGAGGTCGACCGGCTTGCGCAGCTGGGCCTGGGGGACGCGGGCCGCGGGCAGGGCTTCGGGGATGTTCACGACCTCGAGCAGGTCCCAGTCGTCGGTGGGCACTCCGTACAGGCGGGACAATTCGACCCGGATGACCGTCTCGGAGGCCGAGCTGGGGGCGGAGACGCCGACGACCGAGGCGGCGATCAAGGACTTGCCGGTCGGCGCGTATTCGGGCGCGGCGTTGCTGACGACGACCGTGTTGGCGATGATTTCGCGGCGGTCGCCGTCGAGGATCAGGGTGGGTTCGTCGATGGGGGCCCGGTCGGCGCCGAAATAGAACGTGGTCAGGCCGTGCATGTCGACCTTCGGCAGCTGGGGCAGCAGTTCCGACGCGGTGGACGGGTCGGTGGCCACGATGACGGCCCGGCAGTGCAGTTCGCCGGCCTCGGTGACCACGACCCGGGGCGTGACCTCGAGCGTGCGGGCCCCGATGAGCAGCTGCGGGTACGGCAGCGGGCCGGCGATCGCCGCGGGCAGGGCCGCCATGCCGGCCGCGGGCACACCTATCTTTCCTCGGGCGAACGAGCGCAGCACCATCGCGAGCACATGGCTGGAGGTCTCGAGGGAGCGGTCGCCGAACACCCCGGAGAAGAACGGCCGCAGCACCTCTTCGATCATGCGGTGGGACAGGCCGGCCTTGCGCAGCATCTCTTGCGCCGTCATCTCTCGCGCGTCGAGCAGTTTGGCCGCGGGCACGGTCGCGCATCGGGTGGCCAGCGCCGCGAACTTGAGGCGGTCGCTGAGAGTGCCCACCCCGGCGTTCAGGGTCTGCGCGGCCGACATCGGTTCGCGCAGCGGGTTCTCGAGCCGGTGCAGTTCGCCGCCGCGGCGCACGAGCACCCCGGACGTGAAGTAGCGCATGTCGAGCGCGTCCACGTCGACCAGGGCCGGCACCCGCGGGTAGGCCGTGTTGAGCACCTGGAAGCCGCGGTCGAAGTGCCAGCCGTCGACGACGTCGGTGGCGACCCGGCCGCCGATCCGGTCGGAGGCCTCGACGAGCAGCCATTCCACCCCGGCGCGGTCGAGCCGGCGGGCAGCGGACAGTCCGGCGAGACCGCCGCCGACGATGACGACGTCCACCTCAACAGGTTGCGACACGTGCACCTCACAAGGGGACGAACCAGGCAGCCCCAAGACTAACCGCGGTGGGTGGTTGCGGCAGGGGAAAGACCAATGACGTACGCGGCGTAGGCGCCCGACACGTCCGGCCGTAGCACCCACTGCGGGTCTCGGGCGCCGAAAAGCCCCCGACCAGCGGTTCCCCGCCGGTCGAGGGCTCACCCGGTCAGCAGGAGAGGTTGCCGCCCGGGTCCACGCCGAGGATCTGCGCGAACCGCTGGTACGCGTCGATCCGGCTCTGCACCTGGGCCGGGTTGCCGCCGTTGCACTCGAGCGCCCCGTTGATGCTGCGGATCGTCTCACCGAAGCCGGCCCCGCCGACGATCGCCGCGTGCGGGGTCATCGAGCCCGGCCCGGTCTGGGTCATCCAGTACCAGAGGCCGGTCTGCCAGGCCACCGACGCGTCGTTCTTGACCTGGTCCGGGTTGTTGAGCAGGTCGAGGCCGAGCGCGTCACCGGCCGCCTTGTAGTTGAAGTTCCAGCTCAGCTGGATCGGACCGCGCCCGTGGTACGCGTCCTGACCGGCCGGGCAGCCGTACGGCTGGGAACCGTCACAGTAGAGCGGCCAGTTCGCCTGGTTCAGCTCCTCGACGTAGACCAGCCCGCCCGACTCGTGGTTGATGTTGGCCAGGAAGGCCGCGGCTTCCCGCTTCTGCACGTCCTCGCCACCGGCGCCGGTGAACTCGGGGAACTTGTTCATGGCGTCGACCAGTCCCGCGTACGAGTAGAACGGGATCCGGTTCGGGAACATCTGCTGGAACTGGGCCTCGGACACCGGCAGGGTCGCGGCCGAGGCGCCCGTGCTCGGCAGCAGGGCGGCCAGGCCGGCCGTGACCGCCACGGCCAGGGCTCCGGCCGCGGCCAGTAGACGATTGCGCTTCATGATCACGCTCCGATGTTCAGGTCGACGCAGGCGTAGAACGCCATGGCGGTGTCGGCTACGTTCCAGCGGGCCAGCACGGTCTGCGGTCCGGTGAAGCCCCGCATGTTCACGGTGTGGGTCTTGACGCCTTCGGGCTGGGCGCCGCCGTCGTCGAACGACGCCAGCAGCGTGTCGCCGATGAAGTACTCCCACGTGGTGGTCGAGTGCCGGGCCGTGAGCACCCAGTCGAACGTCACCGACTGCCCGGCCGTGGCCCGGGGCCAGGCCTTGCTGTTGTCGTTGAGCTCGGCGAACCGGGCGCCGCCGCCGTTGCACTCCTTCGAGCCCTTGGCCGCCTCGACGCTCTGCGGCTCGTACTGGACGTCCCCGCACCCGCTGACCGCGCCGGCGGCACAGTTGGCCTGGCGGCTGGGCGGGGAGGAGATGTAGCCGTGGGCCGAGGCGGGGGAAACGCCGACGGTAAGAGCGGCCACGGTGGCGCTGACAGTCAGCGTCGGCAGAACAAATGCACGTTTCATGGGAACTCCTTCGCTCTGAAGACTCCGAAAGAACCGGAGCGGGGGCTCAGTTGAAGGGCGAGAGGGTGATGCCGATCGACGTCGGGTCGCCGCTGTGCACCAGCGACTCCTGGTTGGCGACGTCGTCGAAGGCGAACGCGTACGCCTTGCCGTCGACCATGTTCTCGTGGATCAACTTGCCGTACAGGTTGGCCGGGCTGTTCTGATAGAACGTGCCCGGGTCGGTGCTGGGCTCGACATCCTGGGTGCCGAGGGTGCCGCGGAACAGCGCCGCGCACAGGCTGCGCGCGATCGGCCCGACGACCAGGTCGTTCGGGGCGCCCAGGTTGCCGTCGCAGCCCCACACGTTCGACGAGGTGGGCTTGGTGAAGCTGGCCACCTGCGCCCCGGTCGAGTCGGTGAAGTTCATGACGTCACCACTCGTACGGCCGGTGAAGATCTTGTCCGGCTGCTCGGCGAACGGCTTGACCGTCAGGTCCTTGCCCGCGTACGCCGCCCAGGCCTGGTCGATGTAGCCGCCCAGGTAGTCCGGGTCGAAGCCGCCGGCGTCGGCACCCTTGCCCGGGGAGAGCACCCGCAGCACGGTTCCGTCGCCCCGGGTCTGCACGAGCTTGGCGAACTCGGGGTCGGCCTTCATCCCGTCGACGACGGCGTTGTGGCCGCCCGGCTTGAGCTCGCCGGTCTTCAGGTTCCGGCCGTCCGAGCCGGTCACGTCGACCGAGTGCGGCACGGCGAACATGTCCACCTGCGAACTGTTCAGCCACACCCCGGAGTCGTTGTAGGTGAACTCGCTCCAGTCGAACAGGACGTCGCGGCTCGGGTCGCCGCCGGCCCAGGGCGCCGGCTGCACGAGGCCTCCGGTCTCCGAGACACGGAAGTCCAGCTTGTCGCCGAACGCCATGTACATGCGCCCGGACAGGCCCTTGGGGACCTGGAGGGTCTTGCTGGCGCCGTCGGCCGGGCCGGCGATCGACACGTCGGGCGCGGGCACGGGCGGACTGCCGCCGGCCGGCCAGGCGGTGAACGTGCCGCCCTCGTTGACGTAGCCGAGCTTGCCGCCCGACTCGCCGAGCACGTACAGGTGCACCGCCTCGCTCCGACCGGAATCGTTGGTGACGGTCAGCGGCAGCAGCTCCGGTCCGGCCGCGTTGGCATTCGGCACCACAGCGATGACACCGGCCGCGGCAACGGCGGCCACGGTGGCGGCGAGCAGGGTTTTGCGCTTGAGACGCATAGGCACTCCACGGTCCGGCCCCCGGTTCGACGCGGGCCCGGCAGGCCGGAGGGGATCCCGCGTCGGCCGAACGCTTCGGGGGCGGACAGGGAAGGGGGCTGCGTCCGGCCGTAACGCTCCGTCACAAACGAGAGCGCTCTCACACCCTCACCCCGCCACTCACACCATGTCAATCGATGACGACCACTCCGTAGCACACGCCCCTGAACACCCCGAACAGCACCCGTTTACGCAGCTCAGAGCCCCATCGAGAACTTTCTGCAAGGAATGTGTCCAGAAGGGCAACACCCCCCGAGATCCGGGCAAGGCACCGCAGGATCACGCAGCGCTGCCACACAGCACAGAAGAGCCAACTCCGGCCCCCGCCCCCCACACCTAGCCCGTACAAAAGCCACCTCAAGCGCCCCCCACCGCAACCGGTCATCGCAACCGGACGCACCGCGGGGATTTCAGCCAGCGCAAGCGACGCCCACCGCAACCAACCCACCCGGCCGCGACGCAAAGCGAGCAGGGGTCTTCGGCCAGCGCAAGCGACGCCCACCGCAACCAACCCATCCGGCCGCGACGCGAAGCGAGCAGGGGTTTTCGGCCAGCGCAAGCGACGCCGAGCGCAAGCGACCGTAACGTGGGGTTTCAGGGGGCTCGGCCCCCTGAGCAGACATGCGACAAAGGCCCCCGGTTCGCGCGTTCCGCGAACAGAGGGCCCCGCCGACTCGCTCCCCCGATTGGACTCGAACCAATAACCTGCCGGTTAACAGCCGGCTGCTCTGCCAATTGAGCTACAGGGGATCGTGCTGACACCGTGGCTTTCTCGGTGCCGGAGAACAGAGTACATGACCGGGGCCGTGGGGCGCGAAGGGGTTCCCCGCCACGCCGTCGTGCCCGTCAAACGCAGGACGCAGGTATACGAAAGCGGCAGCATGGGTATGCACCGAGCAACGACGCACGCGCGTCACGAACGGAAGGAGCCGCCATCATGCGCGGAAAGCTGATGTTCATCACCGGTCTCGCGGCGGGCTTCGTCCTGGGCAGTCGTGCCGGCCGGGAGAAGTACGAAGAGATCCGGTCGAACGCCAAGAAGGTGTGGGAGCACCCGTCGGTCCAGGAGGCCGCCGGTGTCGCCCAGGCGCAGGCCAACAAGCTCTACAGCGAGAGCAAGGACAAGATCCAGGCTTCGAAGCTGGGCGAGAAGCTGCACACGACGTCCTCGACGTCGAGCACGAGCAGCGACTCGGACCTGACGCAGCCGCTGGCTTCGTCGAACGGCAAGCCCGCGGTCTGATCGGCATAACACAGACCGGCACCACCAAGGCTCTGCGGCCGCCCTCAGCGTCGAGGGCGGCCGCAGCCGTGTCTAGGACCGGGAGAAGGCCGCGTCGAACGCCGCCGTCGGGGCGTCGAAGGCCAGCCGCTTGACGAACTGCAGCGCTTCGGGCGCGCCGACGAGGCGGTCCATGCCGGCGTCCTCCCACTCGATCGAGAGCGGGCCGTCGTAGCCGATCGCGTTGAGCGCGCGGAAGCAGTCCTCCCACGGCACGTCGCCGTGGCCGGTGGAGACGAAGTCCCAGCCGCGCCGCAGGTCGGCCCACGGCAGGTGGGAGCTCATCCGGCCGCGCCGCCCGTCGCCCGTGCGCACCTTGGCGTCCTTGCAGTCGACGTGGTAGATCCGGTCCTTGAACTCGAGGATGAAGTTGACCGGGTCGAGGTCCTGCCAGACGAAGTGCGACGGGTCCCAGTTGAGCCCGAAGGCCGGCCGGTCGCCGATCGCCTCGAGCGTGCGGCGGGTGGTCCAGTAGTCGTAGGCGATCTCGCTGGGGTGCACCTCGTGCGCGAACCGCACGCCGACCTCGTCGAACACGTCCAGGATCGGGTTCCAGCGGTCGGCGAAGTCCTGGTAGCCGCGCTCGATCATGGCCGGCGGGACGGGCGGGAACATGGCCACGGTGTGCCAGATCGACGAGCCGGTGAAGCCGACGACCGTCTTGACGCCCAGCTTGGCGGCAGCCCGGGCGGTGTCTTTCATGCGCTCGGCGGACCGCTGGCGTACGCCCTCGGCGTCCCCGTCGCCCCAGATGTCGGCGGGCAAGATGTCCTGGTGGCGCTCGTCGATCGGGTGGTCGCAGACGGCCTGCCCGACCAGGTGGTTGCTGATCGCGAACACCTCGAGGTTGTACTTGGCGAGTTGCGCGCGCTTGCGGTCGATGTAGTCGGGTTCGGCCAGGGCCCGGTCGACCTCGAAGTGATCACCCCAGCAGGCGATCTCGAGCCCGTCGTAACCCCACTCGGAGGCGAGCCGGCAGACCTCTTCGAAGGGCAGGTCGGCCCACTGGCCGGTGAAGAGCGTGATGGGTCGCGCCATGGTGTTTCTCCCTCGGAAATGAGCAGCTGGAGATTGGGCGGCGAGGGACGGCCGCCCGGTGGCACGACCGGTTTCGGGGTGTCACGACCGGCGGGGGTTGCGCCTCCCACGACCCGGACCACCCGTCCTCGGCAGTGCCACGACCGACTCTAGACGGATTTCAGCGCGCGGGGCAGGGCTCATTTTCCGGCGCGAGGCCGAGGGCGGCGAGTTCGGCCAACAGGTACGCCAGATCGCCCGCGATCTGCTCGACCGGCTGGCCCGGCGCCCGGCCGACCAGGGTGAGGTTCTCGGTGAGCGGACCCTGACCGCCGAACAGCCGGTCGAGTCCGGCCCGCCAGGCGCCAGTGGTCGACCCGGGCACCGCGGTCAGCCGCACCTCGACGATCGCCAGGCCGGCGTCGGTCACGGTGTCGATGCCGGCGGCCGGGTCGTCCCAGTGCTCGGCGACGTGGCCGAGGTCGAGGCTGACACCGAGCCTGTCCTTGTCGATGCGGCTGAGCGCGGCCACCGTCTGCTCGGGGCTGTCGAGCACGCACCCCGGGGCGGGCTGGAAGCCGACCCGGACGGCCCGGCCGTTCTGCCAGGCGAGGTCGGCCAGGCCGTGCGAGAGGCGGCGCAGGATGCCGGCGGCCGCCTTCTCCTGCGTCTCGCCCCAGCCCTCGCGGGCGCCGAGCCCGATGGTGCTGACGTTGCCGCGCACCGCGTCCTCGTCGAGCAGGTCGAGCAGGATGCGGGCGAGGTCGAGCGTGTACTCGCGGCGGGACGGCTCGGTCCAGGCGGGGGTCTCGCCGCCGCCCTCGCCGAAGGGCGCGCCGCTCAACGTGACGACTTCGAGCCGACGGGCGTCGAGTTCGGCACGAAGCCGGGTGCGGGCGCGGCTCTCTACGGCAAGGGCAGCGGCGAGCGGAGGGGGAAGCCAGAGGCACACGCCGAGGGCGTCGACGCCGAGCCGGGCGCGGACCGCGCCGTACGTGTCGAGCTGCGCGACGACAGCGGGTAGATTGCTGGCCGCCGCCGGAGTGATCTCACAGGAGAGGTGCACGATGCGGCCGGAGGGATGTCTCAGCCGCATCAGAGTCCTCCCCGGACAAGAGCACCGGCGCATCTGCACGTGCATCCGCACGTGCTCACTGATCCAGTATGGACCATGTGGTGGCTTGTGCTCGACGCGCGCGTGGCGGGCTTGCGCGTTGTCATGTCGTCTCCATCCGTGGAATCACCTGCCCACGGATACGAGAGTCATGCGTTCTCAGGATCAGCGGCGTACGCGACGTGCGACGCCGTGACCGGCCAGAACATGATCGAAGCAGCCTCCATCAATAGGCAAGGTTCGATCGTCACGGCCGTTGTGACCTGCCGGTAGAACTGGAAAGGGTGCGGCTGAATCGGTTCCACCACACCCCATCGATGTGCACCATGTGGCAATTCGGGCATGCACCAAACGATCACACGTGCGAATGTCACTGGATCTTGTCGCGTGCGTCCGCCCGACTCAGTGCGGGTGCTCGCCCAGCAGCCGGGTGGCGAGGACGGCGGCCTGCGTGCGGCGCTCCAGACCCAGCTTGGCCAGCATGCTCGAGACGTAGTTCTTGACCGTCTTCTCGGCCAGGAACATGCGGTTGGCGATCTCGCGGTTGGTCAGCCCCTCGGCCACGAACTCGAGGATCCGGCGCTCCTGGTCGGTGAGGGCGGCCAGCTCACGCGGCTGCTCGACCCCGTTGCGGATGCGCTCGAGCACCCGCTGGGTCACCGCTGGGTCGAGCAGCGACTGGCCCTGGGCGACCCGGCGCACCGCGTCGACCAGGTCGGTGCCCCGGATCTGCTTGAGCACGTAACCGGACGCGCCGGCCATGATCGCCGCGAACAGCGCCTCGTCATCCTCGTACGACGTGAGAATGAGACCCCGGATGGCCGAGTCGACGGCCCGGACGTCGCGGCACACGTCGATGCCGTTGCCGTCGGGCAGCCGGGCGTCGAGGATCGCCACGTCGGGTTTCAGGGCCGGGATGCGCCGGGCCGCCTCCTGCGCGGAACCGGACTCGCCCACGACCTCGATGTCACCACCGGCCTGGAGCAGGTCGACAAGGCCACGGCGGACGACCTCGTGGTCGTCGAGCAGGAAGACTCGGATCATTCGACCTTCCTATCGCGTACGTCAGGCCTGGCCCAAGGGTCTTAAGTCCTGGTCCCGTTAATCTTGGGTCGTGGCGGAGCAGAAGAAGCCCTCGCTCGGACTCGGTCCGCTCTCCCGGGTGCACCTCGACGAGTTGCTGCAGGAGATGCTCGACCGGGTCGGCGAGGTGATGACCAGCCGGGAACGCCTGCGCGCGCTGCTCGACGCGGTGGTCGGCATCGGCACCGACCTCGATCTGCGCAGCACGCTCCAGCGGATCGTCGAGTCGGGGTGCGCCCTGGTCGGCGCGAAATACGGGGCGCTCGGGGTGATCGGGGCCGATCGCACCGAGTTGTCCGATTTCATCACGCACGGCATCGGACCCGAGCTGCACGCCCGGATCGGCGACCTGCCGCACGGTCGCGGGGTGCTGGGGCTGCTCATCACCGACCCGCATCCGGTGCGGCTGCCCGACATCACCAAGCATCCCCATTCGTACGGGTTCCCGCCCAACCATCCCCCGATGCACAGCTTCCTGGGGGTGCCGGTCCGGATCCGCGATCACGTCTTCGGCAACCTCTATCTGGCCGAGAAGCAGGGCGCCGCCGAGTTCAGCGACGACGACGAGGAGATCGTGGTGGCGCTGGCCGCCGCGGCCGGCGTCGCCATCGACAACGCCCGGCTGTTCACGCTGGCCCAGCGGCGGGAGCGGTGGCTCGCGGCCACGGCCGAGATCACCGGGGTGCTGCTCGGGACGGTCCGGCGTACGGAAGCTCTGCAGTTGATCGCCCGCCGCGCGCGCGAGGTCTCGGCGGCCGATCTGGTGCTGGTGCTGCTGTTCGACGACGAGTCGTACACGATCGAGGTGGCCGACGGGGCCGACCCGGGATGCGCCGGCCTGAGCGGCGGCCGCATAGCCATGGACGACTTCGACCCCGGCGGCTACCGGGTGATCGACGACCTGCGCGCGGCGGCCGACTGGCCCGGTCCGGTGCCCGCCGGCCCGGCCGTGATCGCGCCCCTGACCGGCTCGGACACCCCGCACGGCCTGCTGATCGTCACCCAGGCGCCCGACCAGCCGGTCGACGACGAGGACGCGGTGCTGCTGTCGACGTTCGCCGGGCAGGCCGCCCTGGCCCTCGAACGGGCCCGTGCGCAGGAAGAGCGGGAGTTGCTGGCCGTCCTGGCCGATCGGGAGCGAATCGCCCGCGATCTGCACGACGTGGTCATCCAACGGCTGTTCGCCACCGGCATGCAGTTGCAGGGCGCCGCCTCGCAGACGTCGCGGGCCGAGACGGCCAAGCGGATCAACGCCACCGTCGACGACCTGGACGAGACGATCCGCGACATCCGGCGGTCGATCTTCGAGCTGCGGGCCCCGGTCGGGCCGTCGCTGCGGGCCGCGCTGCGCGAGACCGTCGAGGCCGCCGCGCTCGGGTTCCGCCCGACCCTCGACACCACCGGGCCGGTCGACAGCGCCATCCCCGACGACATCGTGCCGGAACTGCTCGCCGTGCTGCGCGAGGCCCTGTCGAACGTGGCCCGTCATGCGAACGCGACCGCCGTACGGGTCTCGGTGCATGCGGGGTCGGCCGTGAGCCTGCGGGTGGAGGACGACGGGGCCGGCATCCGGCCCGATGCGGCCCGGGGCGGCCTGCTCAACATGGCCGAACGGGCCCACGACCTCGGCGGATCCTTCACGGTCGAGCCGGGCCCGGACGGTGGCACGGTGCTGACCTGGCGGGTGCCGATCTCCTCGTGAGACAGGACCTTCGGCCCTGAACACTTCACCGGCTCACGCGCACGCTTGAGGCATGACACCTCTCGAGCAGGCCGCCACCGCCGCGTTGCACGCCCCATCTGTCTTCAACACACAGCCCTGGCGCTGGGTGATCGACGGCGACACGATGGAGCTCCACGCCGACGACTCCCGCCGCCTCGAGACCACCGACCGGGACGGCCGGCTCCTCGCGCTGAGCTGCGGCGCCGCGCTGCACCACGCGCTCGTCACGCTGGCCGCGCTCGGCTGGTCCGCTTCGGTCACCCGGCTGCCCAGCCCGTCCGTGCTGGCCCGCATCCGGCTGGGCGCGCCCGTGCCGCCCCGTTTTGAAGATCTCGCGGACGCCATCTCCCGGCGCCGCACCGATCGCAGGCCGTTCGGAGCGCGTACGGTCTCGGACGAGGAACTGACGAAGCTGCGGCTGCTCGTCGAGAAGTCGGGGGCCTACCTGCACACCGTGCCCCGCGACCAGATCACCGCGCTCGCGATCTCGGCCGAACTGGCCGGTCACGCCGAGCTGAACGACCCCGAATACCGCGAAGAGCTCAAGAAATGGACCCACCGCCCGGCCGACTCGGGCGACGGCATCTCCGCGGCGACGGCGGTCGAGCCCGGCTTGCGCCGAGTTCCCGTACGGGACTACGTGCCCGACGAGCAGGCCGGCCTCACGGTCGGCAGCGCCCACGACGAGGGCGCCTCCTTCGTGATCCTTTTCGGTCGCGGCGACGCCCCCGTCCAGCTGCTGCAGGCCGGTGAGGCCCTGTCCGCGCTGCTGCTGCAGGCCACGGCCGACGGCCTGGCGACCGCCCCGCTGAGCGACGCCATCGAGGTCGAGTGGCCGCGCGTGCTCGTGCGGGGCCTGCTGGCCGACCTGGGCGAGCCCTACCTGGCCGTCCGCCTCGGCTACACGGCCGACCAGACCCCGCTGCCGCCCCGCCCGCGCCGCACCGCGGCCGACGTGATCGTCACCGCGTAAGGGGGTCGGGAGCGATGACCGGCTACCACAAGGAGGACCTGCTGCGCGCGGCCTCCGCCGGCATCCGCGCACCGTCCCTGCACAACACCCAGCCGTGGCTGTTCCGCGCCCGCGACGGCGCGATCGAGATCCTGGCCGACCCGGCCCGCCGCCTGACGGTCGCCGACCGAGCCGGCTGGGCGGTGCGCATCGCGTGCGGCGCCGCCATCTTCAACGCCCGGCTGGCCCTGGCCACGGCGGGCCGCCCAGCCGAGGTCACGCTGCGTCCCGACCGCGCCCAGCCCGACCTGATGGCCCGCCTGGCCCCCGCCCATCCGCGCCCGCCCACGTACGCGGAAAGGGACCTCTACGCGGCCATCCCCCGCCGCCACAGCCACCGAGCGCCGTTCTGGCCCGACCCGGTGCCGGCCGAGGCCCGCCGCCGCCTGATCGACGCGGCCCGCACCGAGAACGCGTGGCTCGACCTGCTGGTAGGGATGGTCCCCTTGGCGGGCTTCGCCGAGATAGCCCGAAGCGCCGACCGGGTGTTGCGCCGCGACACCAACTACCAGCTCGAGATGGCCGGCTGGACCCACGCCGACACGGCTCCCGACGGCGTGCCGGTGGCGGCCGGTGCCCCCGCCCCCGAACCGCAAGACCTGCTGCCACAAAGAGCATTCGCGGAACGACGCCGCGCCCCCGGCCGCGACTACGAGCCGGAACCGCTGGTCGCGGTCCTGGGCTCAGCAGGCGACCGCCCCGCCGACCAACTGACGGCCGGCCAGGCCCTGCAGAGGGTCCTGCTCACCGTGACCGACGCCGGCCTGGCCGCTTCGATGATCTCCCAGCCCATCGAGGTCCCCGCCGCCCGGGAGCAGCTGCGCCGCTCCCTGAGCCGTTCCGGCTACCCCCAGCTGGCCCTACGCATCGGCTACGGCCACCCCGGCCCCTCCTCCCCCCGCCGCCCGGTAACCGACGTCCTGCTCAGCTGAGATCGTCTTCGGCAACTCAAAGGCGTCCCGGCGCGAACTGGCAGACTCGGGTGCCTGCTCGAAGCTGCGGAGGAAGCCATGGGCATGACGGTGGCCGGACGCAAAATCGTCGAGTCGGAGGACGAGGTGCGGTACGAGTTCGGCCTCGACCGTCAGTTCGACCGCGTCCTGACGATCGACAAGCACACTTGGCATGTGTCCGCCGAAGACGGCCAGTTCGATTCGGCTGCGGGCGCCATAGCCTCGAAGGTCAAACGCTCGTGGCAGGAACGGGGCGAGTTTCCCCCGGGCGTCGTCTTCTCCAGCTGAGGCGACCTTACCTTCACTACACGCCCGCGCCCGCAGCTCAAGACGCGGCGACCAGGACGACCACACGGGTGTCCACGTTGATGATGTGGCCACTGCCGAGCAACGCCGTGGGGCGCGCCCAGTGCACGTGTCCGCAGATGGTAAGAGCCGGGGCGCGGCGCTCGATCAGAGCACGAAGAGAACCGTTGCCCCGTTGATCGACGTCCTCCCCGGCCGGGCCTTCGTGAAGGAGCAGGACGTCGGGCGACGGGTCGATGACAGCCTCCACTGCCGCGTGGAAGTCGTGATCCGCGCGCCTCAAAGGGCGTGCGGGATCTCCGATGACGCCACTGACGCCAGCCACCGTCAGGCCGTTGAATTCGCGGCGATCGCCATCGAGCAGGGCAACGTCCGGCCCGAGCGCCGCGACCTCCGAGGCGGTCACCTCGTCGTGATTGCCGGCCACGCCGAAGATCGCCGGGCAGCCCGCTGCAACAAACGCCAGCCACACATCCGTCACGGGACCGGACGCGCCCCGGCGATCGGCCTCCGGAGCCGAATACAGATCGCCGGCCAGAAGGACGCCAACCTGATCCGGCGACGGCAGCAGCCCGTCCTCTGCCCAGACTTCCAGGTAGTCGGCCACCGCGATGCCGAGCAGGCCGGACCGCCCACCGAGCGGTGACGGCGCGACACCTTGCAGATCACCAGCCGCCAGAACAGCCCGGCACCCGTCAGGGAGCGAGTCGACCAGCAGCCGATCGACTCCGAGCTGGACGCTCTCGGTTCCCCCGCCCCGAGCAGCCGCCTGGTACGAGATCGTCGCCAACCGCCGCGGCCGATCGTCGAGCAGCCGCATCACCGCTCAGTCCATCTCTTGACCGCGCAGGACGGCCCGAGTGCGGCAGTGCTGACATGCATTCCGTCCCGCCAATCTGTGTACGCCACTGACAACGTGGATTGCTGGTCGAAGACCATCATGGACTCTGGTTGTTAGCTTCGCGGCTGTGGACAGCTCGGCGGGACGGAGAGCGACGTGACTGGCCGCGGCCGAAGTTCCCACGGTCCAGACGCCGAGGCCGGGGGTAGCCCACCTGCCCGCCCGGGTCGCGAGACGCCGCCGCCCGGCGCACGAGCCGCTGGCAACGTAGCCCGGGCCCAGGACGCAGTGGCCGACGTGGCACATACAGGACGAGCCGGAACAAGCAGTACGCGGCGTGACACTCGGGCAGTGGAGGACGGTCTGCGCCGAGAGGGCGACGGCATCGTCCGTAATGGTGACAAGGTCTTGATGAGCAGGGACAACGTCCTGGCGATCGCGGACAAGTACGGGATCGACATGGACGGCGTCAGATTTTCACTGGACAAGGTTCGTCGCGGGTCGGGGCCAGGTCGAGAATTTTTCGGGGTGACGATGCCCGACGGCGAGATCAAGCTTGCTCGCGACGCGTTCATGAATGAAGAGCAGCTCGCTCGCACCATCGCCCACGAACGCTTCCACCTTGACGAGCTTCGCGACGGCAGAGAGTTCCCGTGGAAGGAGTCTGCCCGCGCTGCCTACGAAAGCCGCGCGTATGCGTATGAGGAACGATGGTGGCAGGCGCACAAGCACCTGATTGAGGCGGAGTAGATCGCATGGTCGAGATGACGGATTCCCAGCGGACCTGGGAGGCGTGGTTCGACGCCTTCACGAGGATCCGAGACGCTTGGCCCGCACCCGCGGACGTGGCCTGCCCGGACGGGGACGGCGGGGGTCTCCACATCACCTACACCGGGAGTGCCGAAAGCAGGATCGGCTTCGCGACGCTCTGGTGCGATGTGGGTCGCAACGGCATCTTCCTTTCCCGAGTCGGCATTCCCGAGGGCGCCGACATGCTCACCTTCGACGCCACACCGGAAGAACGTGCCGCCGCCATTCCGGACATCAGGCTTATACCGACCGATCCCTACACCCCGGACGAGGACTGACGGCGACGGTACAAGCGCGCTGCCGGCCGCGTTGACGGCTTCTCTTGACGGGTCTTGAGTCGGCGGCATACTGTCGGTCAAACGATTGAACGAGCTTGGGGTGGCGCGCATGCGGATCGACCTGGATGGCCGGGCGGCGCTCGTCACCGGGGGTGGTGGCGGGCTCGGGCGGGCCGTCGCGGCGGCGCTCGGGCGGGCCGGGGCGACCGTGGTGATCGCTGATCTGCCCGGTGAGCGGCTCGACAAGGCCGCGGCCGAGCTGGGTGGGGTGCCGGCCATCGGGGCCGATCTCTCCGATCCCGAGACCTGCCGGGCGATCGTGGGCACGGCCGCCGAGCGGGCCGGGCGTGAGCTCAGCATCCTGGTCAACGCCGTGGGCGTCATGCGCACCCGGCCGCCGGCCGAGATCACCGACGAGGAGTGGCGGCAGACGCTCGACGTCAACCTCACCGGAGTGTTCCACACGCTGCGGGCGGCCGCGGCGCGAATGAAAGAGACCGGTGGCGGCAGCATCGTGACGCTCAGCTCGGTCGCCGGGCGGTCGGGGCGGCCCAACGCGATGGACTACGCCGCCAGCAAGGCCGCCCTTCTTTCGCTCACCAAGAGCGCCGCCCTCGCCTACGGGCCCGAGGTGCGGGTCAACGCCGTGTGCCCGGGCGTCTTCCTCACCGACATGTGGTCGGGCATCCTCGCCGACCGCGACCGCGAGTTCGGCCCGGGCGCGGGACAGAAATACCTCGACGACGTCGCGGAACGCACCCCGCTGGCCCGCGCCGGCGATCCCGATGAGCTTGCCAACGCCGTCGCCTTCCTGGTCAGCGATCTCGCCTCGTTCGTCACGGGGCAGGCGCTGAACGTCGACGGCGGACTGGAGATGGACTGATGGAGGGCAACGTGAAGGACGAGCAACTGGCGGATCTCCTGAGCATGTGGCGCATCCGCGCGCTCGAGGAGACGATCCTCCAGCTGCGGCTGGACGGCGACGTGGTCGGTTCCGTCCACCTCGAGAACGGGCAGGAGGCCGTGGCCGTCGGGGCCTGCCGCACGCTGCGCCCGCAGGACGCGGTTTTCAGCACCTACCGCGGGCACGGCTGGGCCATGGCCCGCGGCGTGCCGGCCGAGAAGATCCTGGCCGAGCTGCTTTACCGGCGTACGGGTGTGAACGGCGGCCGCGGCGGGTCGGCGCATTTCTCCGCGCCGGAATACGGCTTCTACGGCGAGAACTCGATCGTCGGCGCGGGCGCGCCGATCGCGGTCGGGGCCGCGCTGGCGGCGAAGTTCGACGGCAGCGGGCGGGTCGCGCTCACCGTGTTCGGCGACGGCGCGATGAACCAGGGCGGCGTCTCCGAGGCGCTCAACATGGCCGCGGCCATGGACCTGCCGGTCGTGTTCATCTGCGAGAACAACAAATATTCCGAGCTCACGCCGATCAACGACATGGTCCGCAACCCCGACCTGTCGGCGCGGGCGCACGCCCTGGGCATTCCGGCCGTACGCATCGACGGCAACGACGCGGCCCAGGTGGCCACGGCCGTCGGGCTGGCCATCATGACGGCCGAGCACGGCCGCGGGCCGACCTTCATCGAGGCGTTCACGCGGCGGATCACCGGCCACTACATCGGCGACGCGCAGATGTACCGCCCGGCCGGCGAGCTCGAGGCCGACAAGAAGGTCGAACCGATCGTCCGGCTGAAGAATGCTCTGGCCGCTCAAGGCGTCGCCGCCTCGACGCTCGAGGCGGTCGAGCAACGGGCTCGCACCGAGATCGCCACCGCCGCCGAGCGCGCGCTGGCCGCACCCCTCACCGATCCGTCCACTGCCCGGGAGCACCTGTATGTCTGAGACGGCCAAGCTCACCTACGGCGGCGCGATCAACGCCGCGCTGGCGCGTTGCCTCGAGCAGATGCCTGAGACGTTGCTGTTCGGCGAGGACGTCGCCCTGCCCGGTGGGGTCCACGGCGTCACCCGGGGGCTGCGGAAAGCGTACGGGGAAAGGGTTTTCGACACGCCCATCTCCGAGACGGCGATGCTGGGCGCGGCGGTCGGCGCCTCGATGATGGGCCGGCGGCCGATCGTCGAGATCATGTGGGCCGACTTCATGCTGGTGGCGTTCGACCAGATCGTGAACCAGGCGGCCAACGTCCGCTACGTCTCCGAGGGACGGCTGAGCGCCCCGATGACGATCCGCACGCAGCAGGGCAACTCACCCGGCGCCTGCGCCCAGCATTCGCAGAACCTGGAGGCGCTGCTCCTGCACGTGCCGGGCATCCGGGTCGCCATGCCGTCGCAGGCCCAGGACGCGTACGACCTGACCCTGTCCGCCGTGGCCTGCGACGACCCGGTCGTGGTCATCGAGAACCGCACGCTGTACGCCGGGGCCAAGGCCGAGGTGCAGATCGGCGGGCCCATCGCGCCCATCGGCGGGCACCGGCTGCGCCGCGCGGGCGACGACGTCACGGTCGTCACCTGGGGTGCGATCACGTCGTCGGTCGAGGCCGCGGTGGATGCCACCGGGGTCAGCGCCGACGTCATCGAGGCGGTCTGGCTCAACCCGTTCGACACCGACGGGGTGCTGGCCAGCGTGCGCCGCACCGGCCGGCTGATGGTCGTGCACGAGGCCAACCTGACCGGTGGCTTCGGCGCCGAGGTGGTGGCCCGGGTCGTCGAGTCCGGGGTTTCGCTGAGCGCTCCCCCGATCCGGGTCGGCGCCCGCGACAGCCGCATCCCGGCCGCGGTGCAGCTGGCCAAGGCCATCCTGCCGCAGACCGACGACATCGCGGCCGCGCTGCGCAGTCTGGCGGCCCGGTAGATGCGCGGCGTCTGGCACTTCAGCTTCACGGTGGCCGACATCGACCGGTCGGTGGCGTTCTATCGCGACCTGCTGGGCTTCGAGCTCGTGCACCAGCAGGACCAGAACAACGACTACACCCGGCGCCTGGTCGGCTATCCCGACGCCGACCTGCGGATCGCGCAACTCCGCGTGCCCGGCCAGCCCCGCGGCGTCTCGACCCACGATCTGGAACTGGTCGAATACCGCGTGCCGCAGGGCGAGCCGTTCGGTCCGGGCCACCGGCACCGGCCCGGCGCCGCCCACCTGGCCATGTGCGTCGAGGACGCCCGGGCCGAGCACGCGCGGCTCGTGGCCGCCGGCGTCGAGTTCGTCAGTCCGCCGCAAGAAATCACCGCGGGCGTCAACAAGGGCGGATTCACCTGTTACTTCGTCGATCCGGACGACATCACGCTCGAACTTGTGCAGCCGCCGGTCCGCCGTGAGCCGTAGCATGCTGTGCACCGGCATGAGCCGAGCGGAAGGGTGGGGATGACGGGGCGACGCGGCACACGGGTGACACTCGTCGATGTCGCACGACTCGCGGGCGTCGACAAGGCGATCGTGTCCCGGGTCGTCAACGAGGACCCCAACCTGGTCATCCGGCCCGACACCCGCGAGCGCGTGGTCGAGGCGATCGCCAACCTGGGCTACCGGCCGAACTCGGCCGCCCGCAGCCTGCGCACGGCCAAGGCGGGCACGCTCGGGCTGGTCATCCCCGACTTCGCCAACCCGGTCTACGCCGAGATCATCACCGGCGCCGAGAGCGCGGCCCTGGCCCAGGGCCACGTGCTCGTCACCGGCTCGTCGACCGGCGACAACTCGAGCATGGACCGCTACCTCGACCTGCTCGGCCAGGGCCGGGTCGACGGGCTGATGCTGGCCAGCCCGACCACGCCGCGCGAGCAGCAGAAACTCGAAAGCCTCAACCTGCCCTGGATGATGGTGAACCGCCGTGACACCGGCGACCACCACCGGTTCGTCATCCTCAACGACGCCCAGGCGGCCAAGCTCGCGGTCGAACACCTGCTCGCGCTGGGACACGAAAAAATTGTCCACGTGGCCGGCCCGTTCGGCGCCGACACCGCTCGGCGACGGGCCACCGGCTACCGGCAGGCCATGAAACATGCGGGCCTCGACGTACGCGCGGAAAGCATCGCCCGTGGCGACTACACGCCGGGCGGCGGCGCCGACGCGATGGCCGAGCTGCTGCGCGGCGGCCTCGACGTCGCGACCGCGGTCTTCGTGGCCAACGTGGCCATGGCCGTCGGCGTGCTCGACACCCTGCGCCGCCGCGGCCTGCGCGTCCCCGAGGACGTGTCGGTCGTCGCCGTCCACGACCTGCCCCTCGCCGAGCATCTGGTGCCCGCGCTCACCACAGTGCGGATGCCCCTGCAACAACTGGGCGCCCGCGCCGTGGAACTGTTGCTGGCCAGCTCCCCCGAAGACGAAGTGGCCGAAGTGGTCGACACCGCCATCGAGCTGGTCTATCGAGAGTCGACGGCGCCCGTCTCCAACGGGTGAGAGGCCAGAGCCTCCACCCCCACGGTCATCCACCGCCACAACGGCAACGACCCCAACACGGCATGCAACTCGTCCGCATCAGCCACCGACCACACACCCACATTGGCCAGCCGCCCCGGCAGACGCCAGATGTGATCGATCGTGCCCGCCGCCACGAGTTCCCGACCCCGTCGCAGCTCCGCGGCCAGCAGCGCCGCGCGCTCCTCCTCCGGCATCCCGCTCGGCAGCGTCGTCTCAAGACGAACCAAGAACTTCATGCTTTTGTACGCGCTACGAGCGCATCGCGTCGGCCGTGCACCCGGCCAACAGCAACGCGGCCGCACCCCTTCGCCGCCACAGCGCTCACACCTTCAGGTCGGCCCTGCACCCGGTCGAGTACAGCACGACCGAAACCTCTCGCCACCACAGCGCCCACACCCCCGCGAAGGCCGTGCGACCGACCGAAAGCAGCCCGACCGAACCCTCTTGCCACCACAGCGCTCAGCTCTTTTGCTGGGTCAGGAGGGCGTTGAGGTTGGCGTGGGCTTTGTCGAGGGCGGTGCGGCCGGCAGCCTCTTCGACGACCTCGCGCATCATTTCGTTGAGTACGGCGGCGATCCGTGGCCAGCGCGGGTCGACCGGCACGGAGCGGGAATGCTGGTGGGCCTGCTCGAGCACGTCGTAGTACGGCGCCAGCGCGCGGACCCGCGGGTCGGCCCAGCTGTCGCGGCGGGTGGCCGAGCCGCCGGCCAGGGCGGTGCGCACGTCCATGTCGTGGGTGGTGAGCCGGCGGATCAGCTCGGCGCTGCGTTCGGGATCGCGGGCGCCGGCGGGGACGGTCAGCACCCAGTAGGCGTTCATCGTGACCGCGCCGGGCGCCGGCGCGCAGCCGACCCGGCCGTGAGTGGGTGAGGCGGGGTCGGCCGACATCGCGGCGAAACCGCACCAGTTGACCATCATGGCGGCCTCGCCGGCGGCGAAGTGGACGCCCGAGCTGACGCTGTCCCACGCCGCGGCGGCCGGGTCGACCACGCGGTCGACGTGCCACAGGCCGTGCAGGAAGTCGACGGCCTCACCGGCGGCGGCGCTGTCGAGGCCGGAGCGGCC
Source organism: Paractinoplanes aksuensis (assembly GCF_024137025.1). Classification (GTDB taxonomy): domain Bacteria; phylum Actinomycetota; class Actinomycetes; order Mycobacteriales; family Micromonosporaceae; genus Actinoplanes; species Actinoplanes aksuensis. Next base: position 49,522 of record NZ_JAMYJR010000032.1, on the reverse strand, counting down.
GTCGGGGCCGATGAGCTCGCCGCCCCGGCTCCACAGGTGGGTCAAGAAGTCGTACACATTGTTGTGCTCGTCGGGATAACCGGCCAGCACCGTGCCCCTGAGGTCGGCCGTGGGGCGATCGAACCAGACGGCCTGGTCGCGGAACTGGGACCAGGCGGTGGGCGGCGCCAGCGGATAACCGAAGCGGTCGGCGAAGCCCCGCTGCTCTTTCTCGTCGCCGTACAGATCGGTGCGGTAGAGGAACAGCATGGGGCCGTCGTGATAGGCGATGCCGTAGTTGGCGCCGTCGGGACCCGTCTGGAGCTCGCGCAGCGCGGGGGCCCAGTCGTCAGGCGACGGGTGGGCGATCGGCAGGATCTTGCCGGACTGGATGAGCGCGGGCAGCCAGTCGGTGATCAGCATGAGGACGTCGGCCCGGCCGTCGGTGGCGAGCGTGCCCTCGACCACCTCACGCTGCAGATCCTCGATCTCGAGCAGCTGGTAGCCGGCGTCGACGGCTGGGAGCTGGGCCAGCTGATCAGTGAGGCTGCGCTCGAAACCGTCGAAGGCGCGGCCGAAGATTTCCAGCCGGTGACCGTTGCTCATGCCTGCCTCCGTCGGACTCGTTCAAACGATTGACTGAGTTTACATGGCGTGGTGATATGGGAAACAGCCCTGACCCGAAGACGTGGAGAATTATCGTGCTCCAGCCGCTCCAGCCCATCGCCGCCGCCTGTGACCTCACCGTTCCCGAGCCCGTCCGCAAGACGATCGGCATCGTCGGGGCCGGGGCCATCACGCAGGTCGCGCACCTGCCGGCGTACCGGAAGGCGGGTTTGACCGTCGCCGGCATCTGCGATCTGGACGCCGAGCGGGCAGAAAAGCTGCGCCAAGAGTTCGACCTGCCGCGCACCTACACGCTCGACGAGCTGCTGGCCGACCCGGCGGTCGAGGTCGTCGACGTCGCCGTGGTGCCCGAGGCCCAGCCGGCCATCGTGCGCCGGGCGCTCGAGGCGGGCAAGCACGTGCTGGCCCAGAAGCCGCTGGCCGTGGATTCCGAGCTGGGCGCCGAGCTGGTCAAGGCGGCCCAGGCGGCCGGCCGGTCCCTGGTCGTCAACCACCAGATGCGCTACGGCGAGGGCATGGCGGCGGCGCGGGCGATGGCCGAGGCGGGCTGGATCGGCGAGGTCACCGCGGTCGTCATCGACGTCGACATCGAAACCGACTTCACCGCGTGGGACTGGCTGGTCACCTCACCGCGGCTCGACCTCATGTACCACTCGATCCACTACCTCGACTCGGTGCGCGCGCTGATGGGCGACCCGGCGTCGGTCTACTGCGTCGGCGGCCGGCGCCCGGGCCAGGCCGTGGCCGGCGAGACCCGCACGTTCACCACGCTGACGTTCGACGGCGGCCGCCGCGGCCTGATCAAGGTCAACCACGAGAACAAGACCGGCGACCAGTCCGCGACGTTCCGCATCGACGGCTCGCACGGTTCCGTCCGGGGCACGATCGGCCTGCTCTACGACTATCCGCACGGCCGCCCCGACACGGTCGAGGTCAACAGCCGCGTGCTGCCGACCGACGGCTGGCTGCCCTACCCGGTGACGACGCGCTGGATCCCCGACGCTTTCGTGGGTCCCATGCGTGCCCTCCTGCTCGAGGCCGCCGGCGAGGCCCCGGCCCCGACCACAGCCGCCGACGGCCTGCGCACGCTGCAGCTGGTCGAGGCCGCCTACGCCTCCCTCGAATCGGGCGAGGTGCAGCGCTACTTGAGGTAGCCGTTGTTGTCGCAGGTGCGGCGTTGGGCGATGCAGTTGCGGGTCTGCTTGGCCATGAAGTCGGCGTCCCACATGACGAAGGCGTCGCCGTGCATGGAGGAGGCGCTCTTGCCGGTCTTGTCGGACGAGAGGTAATAGCCGGCCTTCGTACCGGTCACGCCGTACTGGATGTCGAAGGTGATGGCCGGGATGCGGACCGGGTGGCTGGCCGGGCAAGAGCTTGCTGAGCCGAAGGCCACGTGGGCCTTGTGGGTCGGGCTGTCCAGGTTCTTGCCGTCCCAGCAATCCGGGAACTGCATCATGAAGTGGAACGTGGCGCCCTTGCCGCAGATCGGCCAGTTGCCGTTGGTGCTGCGGGCGATGCCGTCGAGGTCGCCGGGGCCGTAGAACGCGCAGTAGAACTGGCCCTGCGCGCCCCGCGGCGTCGGCACCTTCTTCTTCGCGTCGCCGGCGATCATGCGCAGGCCGTTGGGCATCGGCAGCACGTCGCCCGACTTGTCGCGCAGCGAGCGGTAGTAGACCCGGAAGCCGGTGGTCTCGACCGGCTTGTTCGTGGCGTTGTCGTACAGCGTGGGCACCCAGTAGGCCGAGTGGTCCTGGGCCGGCTTGCAGGTCGAGGCCGTGAACTTCATCAGGTCACCCGCGGTCGTGTACGCATCGAGCTTCTTGTTGCCGACGAACGAGTGCATGTGCGACGCGCCGGGCAGACCGGGCAGCACGATCGGGTCGTCGGCCCGCCGGTGGCTGTAGGTGCAGTCGGCCCGGAACTCCGGCAGGTTCCCGACGTTGCCCGGCACCGGGTCGGGCTTGCGGGCCTTGTACGCGCTGACCTGCTTCTGCCAAGCCGCCTTGTCGACCGGGACCCAGCCCGCCTTGGGCGGCGCCTCACGGGTGGCCGCCGTGGTCTTGGGCGACGCTGTGGCCGAGGCGCTGGACGACGCCGGGGCCGGCGCTGGGGGCACGGCAGCGGCCCTCGTCGCGGACGGGGCAGCCGGCCGTGAAGTGACAACGGGCGCCGCCACCGGCGACGGCTGCGGGTCATCGCTCGTACCGGCCAGGGCAACCGCCCCCACCGTCACTGCCACCGCGGCTGCGGCCACACCCGCGAGCCCGACTGTCAGGGCCCGGCGAGGCCCGCGACGGTGACGGGACGGCGGCGCGTCGCCGGGCCGGTTCGCGTACGACACAGGTCACTCCTCAACCAGGGCTGATGCGGCCGCGCCGGACCCGGGCGGCCCGGCCGGCGCTTGATCACTGGCAAAGGAGACGCCCCGCACGGACGCCGATAACAGAAAGAGCGAACGACTTTTCGTCAAGATCGCGGGAGTGCCACCGCCTCCCCCGCCCACCCAGGGTCAAGACCCTACAGCGCAAATTTGGGAACGCCGGAAGTTATCCACAGGGCATGACGAAGCCCGGCGGTTCCCCAACCGCCGGGCTTCTGGACTGTCAGTGACGCACTAACTCTTTGTTCTCGGTTGCGCTCTCCGAGGGTGGCGCCCCGCTGCCCTTGTTGCGGCGGACCGCCAATCGGAAGCGGCGACGTTCCCGCTGGCTGGTCGCGGTGTAGAGGGAGGCCGCCGCCACCAGAACCGTGCCCTGCACGACGTTCTGGTAGTTGGAGCCGATGTTCAGCACGTTGAAGCCGTTGCTCAGGGTGAACAGGATCAGCGTGCCGACCACCGACTTGGCCACGTAGCCCGAGCCGCCGAACAGCGACGTGCCGCCCAGCACGGCAGCGGCGATGACCGTGAGTTCACCGCCGGTCAGCACCGTGGGGTCGACCGAGTTGAAGCGGCCGGCGTAGAGCACACCCACTATCGCCGCGACCGTGCCGTTCACCACGAACGCCACCATCTTGTAGCGGTCGACGGCGATGCCGGACAGCCGCGCCGCCTCGGGGTTGCCACCCACCGCGTACAGGTTGCGGCCGACCACCGTGAAGCGCAGCACCAGGGCCGTCAGCACGGCCAGCACCAGCATGATCCAGACCGGTGCCGTCTGGGTCAGCATGAGCGGGCGGAACACGGCCAGCAGGATCAGCGCCAGGCCGGAGAACCACAGGCCGGCCGTCGACACCAGGCTCGTGCCGCGGCGGATCAGCAGAGCCGCGCCGGCGATCAGCAGCACGCCGATCCCGATGGCGACGCCGATCGGCAGGGCCCAGCGCGCGGTCGCGATGTCGAGCAGCGTGGTGTCGGTGGCGGTGATGCTCTGCCCGTCGAGGATCGCCTGCACCACGCCGCGGACCGCGGTCAGCGTGCCCAGCGTGACGATGAAGGCGTTGACCCCGAGTTTCTGCACCAGCACGGCGTTGACCAGGCCGACCAGGGCGCCCGTGATCAGGGCGGCCAGCAGGGCCACGACCGGGCCGTACGAGTCGACGGTCTTCAGCGCGACCGTGCCCGCCAGCGCCGCCGTGGACGCCACCGACAGGTCGAAGTTGCCGGTGATCAGCACGACCGTCATGAAGATGGCGAGGATCGCGATCAGCGCCGACTGGTCGAGGATGTTGCTGAGGTTGACGCTGCTCAGATAGCTCGGCCGGCCCTGCGCGGCCGAGGTGATCGTGAGGATCGCGACGAGCGCGATGAACGCGTACACGACACCGGCGGCGCGGGGCGCGAGCGCGCGCCGCCACGAGCCGTGGTCGGCGGTTGACGAACTCATGCCGGTTGCCCCTCCTTCAAGCCACTGGCCAGCGCCGTGACCTCGTGCAGATCGGTGTCGGCGACGCGCAGGTCGGCGACGATTTCGCCGCGCCGGATGACCAGGATCCGGTCGCAGGCGGTGAGCAGCTCCTCGAACTCGCTGGAGACCATCAGCACGCCCCGGCCGTCGTCGGCCAGCCGCCGCACCAGCTGGAGGATGTCGCCCTTGGCCCCGATGTCGACGCCGGCCGAGGGCTCGTCGAGCAGCAGCACGCGGGCCGGCCCGTACACCCACTTGGCGAACACGACCTTTTGCGCGTTGCCGCCGGACAGCTCGCCCACCGCCGACTCGGTCGAGCCGCACACGATGCCCAGGTCGTCGACGGCCTGTTGGGCCAGCGCCTTCTCGCGCGCCGCGCGGGGCAGCAGGCGCCGCCACGACATGCCGCTCAGGTAGGGCAGCGAGATGTTGCGCCAGATCTCCCAGTCGCGCACGAAGCCCTGGCGCGCGCGGTCTTCGGGCACCAGCGCGAGCCCCGAACGCACGGCCGCGCGCGGCGAGTGACGCACGGGCCGCCCGTCCACAAGAACCTCACCACTGCAGGCCGGGTCGGCGCGGTAGATCGCCTCGAGCAGTTCGGTCCGGCCGCTGCCGAGCAGACCGGCCAGGCCGACGACTTCGCCTTCGTGGATGGTCAGATCGACCGGTCCGAAATGTCCGGCGGACGAGAGATCGCGCACGCTGAGAACGGCCGGCCCCAGCGTGCGGGTCACCGGAGCCGAGGACTCCATGCGGGCCAGCCGCTTGCCGACGATCGCGGTCACCAGGCTCTCGACCGTGACGTCAGCAGTCGGGGAGTCGACCACCACCAAACCGTCGCGCAGCACCGTGAGGTGGTCGGTCAGCGCCATCACCTCGTCGAGGAAGTGCGACGTGTAGACGAACGTGGTGCCCGCGTCGCGCAGCCGCCGCACCGAGCGGAACAGCACCTCGCGCTCGGCCGGCGACAGCGCCGCGGTCGGCTCGTCGAGCAGCACCACGTCGGGGTTACGGGCCAGCGCCTGCAGGATCGCCACCATCTGGCGGGCGCCCACCGACAGCTCGGAGACCAGTTCGCCCGGGTCGAGCTCGTAGCCGACCCGCTCGCACAGGGCGAGCAGTTCGGTGCGGCGGGCCGCCGCGTCCCAGCGCTTGGTCTCGCGGCGGCCCAGGAACACGTTCTCGACCACGGTCATCGCGTCGACCAGCGGGGTGTGCTGGTGCACGGCGGCCATGCCGGCCTCGAGCGCCTGGCCGGGCTGCGACCAGTCGACCGGGCCGCCCTTCCACTCGACCGTGCCCGCGCTGGCCTGCTGCCAGCCCGACAGGATCTTGATCAGGGTGGACTTGCCGGCGCCGTTGGCGCCGATCAAGCCGTGGACCGTGCCCGGCAGCACCTGCATCGAGACGCCGCGCAGGGCCCGGGTGCCGCTCGTGTACGTCTTCTCGACGTCACGAACGGCGAGGACGGGCGACGTCACCATTGCGGCGTGCACGAGTCGACGTTGGCCTTGGTGACGCCCGGGGTGTCGTAGAACGTGGTCTTCGGGGCGCCCGAGAGCTTGCCGGTGACCGCGTCGTGCAGCAGCTGGACGGCCATCTCGCCCGAGTCGTACGGCTTGTAGCAGACCGTGCCGACCAGCGTGCCGTCCTTGACCGCAGCGATGCCGGCCTCGGAACCACCGACACCGATGATCTTGGCCTTGGAGTTGGCCGACTTGACCGCGGCCGCGCAGCCGACCGCCATGTCGTCGCTGATCGCGTAGATCAGGGCCAGGTCGGGCGTGGCGGCCAGGATGTTCTGGCAGGCCGACTGCCCGTCCTGCTTGGTCCAGCCGCCGGGCTGGGTGGCGACGATCTGGTAGCCGCCCTTGGCGTCGAGCGCGGCCTTGAACTTCTCGACCCGAGTGGTGTTCTCGTCGAAGCCGGGAGCGCCGGTGATCACCGCTACCTTGCCGCCCGGCACCTCTTTGACCGCCAGGTCGCCGGCGGTCTGGCCGGCGCCGCGCTCGTTCTCGGTGACGATGAACTTCAGCTTGTCGTACGGGCTCTCGACGTCGCGGTTGGCGCCGACGTAGCCGTGCACGGTGCCGACCGGGATGTTGGCCGCGGCCGCCTGGTCGACCAGCGCCTGGCCGGGGCCGGGCGAGAGCGGCACGAGCAGGATGCCGTCGACCTTCTGGGCGATGAGGTCTTGCATCTGGCTGGCCTGCTTCTGCTGGTCGCCCTGGGAGTCGAGGGCCACCAGCTTGATGCCGAGCTCGTCGGCCTTGGCCTTGGCCCCCTTGGCCAGCGCGGCCGGGAAGGTCACCGATTCCTGCTGGTTGGCCAGGCCGAAGGTGAGCTGCTTGGCCGGCGCGGACGCGCCGGCCGCGGTCGACTCGGACGGGGACTCGGTGTCGCAGGCGGCGATGCCGGCCAGCAGAAGGCTCAGGCCGGCGGTGGCGGCCAGGCTCCGGGTCAATTTCATGTGGAAACTCCTGTGAAGACGGTGAGGGAGAGGGTCAGGCACGCCACTCGGACAGAGCGGCATCGCAGATTCGGCGGGCCGAGCCGACGTACGCGGCGGGCTCGGGAAGGGTGTCCGCGATCGTGGACCAGGTGACGTCCCCGACCTTGGCGCGCACGGCGTCTCGCAGCGATGAGCCCTCGGACCGGGAATCCCGGACCGCGCCGTACACCAATTCGTGTGCTTTGTCGCGCCCGAGGGCGGCGGCCAGGGCGATCATGTAGGCCTCGGCCATCAGCCGGCCCCCGTCGAGCTCGAGGTTGGCCGCCATGCGCTCGGGGAAGACGCGCAACCCGTTGGCGATGGTGGCGGCGGCCCGCAGCGCCCCGGCGGCGGCGGTCAGGGTGGCCGGCACGGCCTGCCACTCGACCTGCCACTCCCCCGCGGCGCGCTCGTGGCCGGCCTCGAGGGCCCGCAGCACGGCCTGGGCGTTGGTCTCGGCCATCACGCCGAACCCGACGGCCAGCTCGGACGAGATCGGGTTGGCCTTCTGCGGCATCGTCGACGAGGCCCCGCGGTACATGCCGTCGGCCTCGGCGATCTCGCCCACCTCAGTACGGGAGAGGTCGACGACCTCGCGGCCGAGCCGGACGCAGGAGGCGGAGGCGAGCGCGGCGGACTGGGTGAGCTCGCCGATCCGGTCACGGGCGACGTGCCAGGACTGGCCCGTGTCGGCCAGGCCGAGCCGGGCCGCCAGCTCGGTGCGTACGGCATCGGCGGTGTCGCCCAGGGCAGCCGAGGTGCCGCCGGCGCCGAAGAGCGACACGACCGACACCGCGTCGCGGGCGCGGAGCAGGCGGGCGCGGTGCCGGGTCATCTCGGACAGGAACACGGCCATCTTGGCCCCGAAGGTGGTCGGCACGGCCTGCTGGGCGTGGGTGCGGCCGGCCATCACGGTGCCGGCGTGCGCCTCGACCAGCTCGGCGAGCCCGTCGCCGACCGAGCCGGCCAGCTCGAGCAGACGGCTCGCGGCGTCGCGGACCTGCAGGGCGAGGGCACAGTCCATGATGTCTTGCGTGGTCGCGCCGTAGTGCACGAACGCGGCATCGCGGTCTTCCAGCGCCTCGCAGATCATCCGAACGAGCGGGAAGATCGGGTAGCCGACGTTGGCCGACTCGGCCCACAGCCGCGGCAGGTCGACCACCTCGAGCCGGCACGCCTGGGCGATGCGCTCGCCGGTCGCGTGGTCGACCACGCCCGCCGCGGCCAGCGCCCGGCCCAGCTCGGCCTCGACCAGCAGCCAGTCCGTGACGGCCCGCTCCTGCGAGAAGACGGCCGCCATGGGCTCGTCACCGCCGAGCCGGGTCAGGAGGTCAAAGGCCACGGTGTGCTCGCTCTCGTCCAGTTCAATCGTTTGAACGATGCGAGACTATGACGCAGGCCACCGATCAGGCAACCGTTTGAACGGCGAGATTTTTCCGCGGTGTTACGCGATGCGCAAAACAGCGACCAGGAAGTCGGCCTCGGGCGCGAACGGGCGCAGGTCCCACGTCGCCAGCAGAAGGTCGCTGGTCAGGCCCGCGGACGCGGCGTCGGCCAGGAAGTCGTCGAAGTCGTACCCTCGCCCCGAGCCGAACCCGACGACCAGGCGCCCGCCCTCACCCAGGTGGCGCCCGCACCGGCGCAGAATCTCGACGCGGGTGCTGGGCGCCACGAAGGTCATGACATTGCCGGCGCTGACGACGACGTCGAAACGGCCGGGCAGATCGAGCTCGCTGAGATCCCCGACCAGCCATTGAGCGCCCGGGTGGTTCGCCTGCGCCTCCGCGATCAGCGCCGGGTCGAGGTCGATCCCGACCACCTCGTGCCCCGCCGCGGCCAGATGACCGCCGAGCCGCCCCGTGCCGCAACCGGCGTCGAGCACCCGGGCCCCACGCCCCAGCATCGCGTCGACGAATCGCGCCTCACCGGCCAGGTCGGCGCCGGCCTCGGCCATCGTCCGGAACCGGTCGATGTACCACTGCGAATGCTGGGGATTCTCGTCGAGCAGCTTCAGCCAGCCGTTCTGATCACTCATTTCCCCGATGCTAACCGGCGGTCCGCTTCACCAACTCGGCAATGCGCACTTGGGCGGGCCCGGGCCAGCACCTCCTCGGCCGTCAGCGGGCTTCGCGGATGATGCGTGAGAGACAGCGGCGTACGGATCTTGCGGGGTGGAACTCCCTCGGCCGCCAGGTAGAACTCGCCGGTGGTGAGCCGGGAGATGTCAGGCACGTCGCCGCCCTTGGCCTTGGCCATGTCGCGGGCCGCCTCGATCTGGATCGGGCTGTTCATCAGTCCGTACATCTGGGTGGCGGCGTTGCCCGGGATGCGGTTGTGCAGCCCCTTCGGCGCCTGGGTGGCGAAGACCAGACCCAGGCCGTACTTCCGGGCCTGCGCGGCCAGCGCCAGCGTGCTCTGGGTGCAGGCCGTCATCGCGCCGGACGGGGCGAACGTCTGGGCCTCATCCATGATCAGCAGGCCGAGCAGCGGGCGGTCGCCGGCCGGATTCTTCTTGATCCAGGCGAACAGCGCCATCTGCAACTGATTGACAAAGCTTTGCCGTACGTCGTCCGAGGGCAGACCGACCAGGCTGACCACCGAGATCCGGGCGCGCCGGCCCGCCGCCGGGGTGAGCAGCAGCCCCGGATCCATGGGGGTGCCGTGCCCGCCGAACAGCGGATCGTTGACCATCGCCGCGGTCAGCGTCTGCGACAGCGCCAGCCCGATCCTGTCGGCGTCGTCGATGTCGATGAGCCCGTCGGGCAGGTTGCCCAACGTGTCGATCAACCCCTGCAGCCGGCTGCCGCCCCGCCGCCCGTAATGCTCGACCGCCTTGCGCAGAACCGCCAGACCCAACTGCGTTCTATTTGTACGACCGGTGAGCCCGGCCCGCGGCGTCAGCGACGCGACCGCCGCCTCGACCGCCTCGTGGAACTCGTCCTCGTCGTCGCGCACGCTGCGGAAGTCGGGCAGCGGCTGGAAACTGAGCGGACGGCCGGACGCGCGCCGCGGCGTCCACACGACCACATCGGTGTTGGCCAGGTAGTCGGTGGCCTTGGCGGCGTCGCCCGGGCCCCACTGCGGCGGCGGTGACGGCCAGGCCTCACCGAGCCGGGCCAGGTCGTTGTTGGGGTCGAGCACGATCGCCGACACGCCCTGCAGCGCGCACTCCTCGACGATGCGCCGGATCAGCACCGTCTTGCCCGAGCCGGAGCCCGCGAAGATGGTCGCGTGCTTGCGCAACGCCTCGAGCGGCAGCCGCGCCGCGGCCCCGTCGGCATAGTCGTAGCCGACAGTGAAGGCGGGCCCAGTTTCGGATTCAGGTTCAGGTTCGGGTTTCTTCGCTGTGGCAACAGTTTCCGTTGTGTCCACATCAGACAAAACTAGCTGCAGGAACCCGAGTCCGTGCGCCGGACGGCGTTCGGCGAGCCAGCCGCGCAGGTCCATCGTGGTCTCGGCCAGCATCATCTGCAGGGCCGACATCGTACGCAAATCGGCCTCGCTCAGGGCCAGCGTCAGAACACCTGCAGCCTCGAACGAGGCGACCGCTGCCTTCGTAGCCGCGCCACTCGACCACTTGGCGTTGCGCAACAGCACGAGCCGCCGCTTCGGAGTGCCCGCGGCGATCGCCGCCGCCACTGACGCCTTCCGGATCCGGGAGAGCACCGCAGTGGGATGGTGCTGGTCGCTGATCGCCCGGAAGGCCCAGTGCGCCTGGTCCTCCGTCTGCTCGTTAAGGGTCAGGCGCAGCCGGGCGTGCAGCGGCGGGTCGTTGCTCGGGGGCGAATCGACGCTGAACGCGTCACCGTCGTCGCCGCGCTCGAGGGCCCAGGCCGTGAGCCCGGCCGCCAGCAACGCGGGCATGGCTTGGTCCTCGGTCTCGCGCGCGAGCGGCCGGACGACGTCCGCCTTTCCTTTCAGCTCGGCGAACCTCCGGTCGTACCTCTCGAAGTCGCCGACCGGGACGTCCGGTTTTGCCGGTTGCCTTTCGGCTGACGGCTCGTCCAGTTGGTCGAGAACGCGGATTTCCTCGTTCTCGAGGCATCCGCGGACATGGTCGTCGATCGCCCTCAGCAGTTGCCTCGGCGTGAAGCGGCCGGCCTTTTCGAACGCCTTCGGCGCGACCGGCCACGTCGGGAACGGCGGCTCGAACCCGATCTCGGCATAGCGCATCCGGAATCGCTTCTCGATGATGGCCCGGGCCAGGTCGTCGTCGTTGATGCGCATGAGCTGGGGCGTCTGCCGGAACCGGTCGGCCACCGTGTCGGCCGCCGTGGTCTTGATGATCGTCCATGACGTCGGAATGCAGGCGATGACGGTCAGAGTGCGACGCGTGATCTGCCGCAGCATCATCAGGCCGTCCGCCATGCGGGCCAGCATCAGCGCCTGCTCGGGCTCGACGTACGGCGCCGCCGCGTCACCCTGCAGAGCGACCTGGGCCACGAGGGTGTCGATCTGATCGATGGCAATGACCGACGGTCCGGTGAGAGCCAGCAACCACGAGAGATCCTGCACGATCTGCTGCGCCGACCGGGGCGCGCGACGCATGCCCCAGGAATGCCGCTCGCCCGGCTCGTTCTCCTCGCCCGAGTTGAAATAATTGTCGGCCAAATCGCGATGCTCGACGTTCTCCGACGCCCGGAGGGCCAGGGCCCGCGCGGTCTCCTGACTCGAGTGGGCGACCTGCCGGTCGAAGTCGCCGAGTCCTTTGATGAACGCGTCGACGTCCTCCCGGGTCAGATCGGTCTGGCCCATGAAAGCCCGGCGGGACCGTCGCGGCGCACCCACCCTTTCCGACAACCGCCGCAGCAACAGGGTGAGCTGGGTGTCGCCGGTGCCCGGGATGGGCCGGGCCAGGCCGTCGAGCATCGCTATCCGCACGCTGTCCCAGAAGCTGCCCGCGTCGAGCAGCCCGACCAGGAAGAAATAGCCGCCCTGCTCGTGCACCTGCTCCCGCACCCGGCCGAGCAGATGCGTCTTGCCCGAACCGCGATGGCCCTGCATCACCAATCCGATCGGGCTGGCCGACTGACTCCTTTCCGCCTCCCGCACGCCGTCGGAGATGGCCCGCAGGGCCGGAAGGTGCAGACCGTCGACGTGGAAAGGCAACGGCCGCCAGATGTCATCGGGCACCGGCGCCCAGTCGAACCGGAGCGACTCCAGGGCCTTCTGTTCCGCCTCGTTCATCACACACCGATCGCCAGCAGATGGTTCTGCTGACCACCGAGACGCAGGGCCGCCTCGTGGTCGGCCGCGGTCAGCGTTTTCTGGTTCGATTCCGGCACGATGTTGGCCTCGCCCCGGTCGCTGAGTTCGCGCAGGACCTCGTCCACACGATCGCGCGGCACGTCCGCGAAGAACGGGCGCAACCGGCGCAGGCTCACCCACGCCCCCGGTTCGTTCGCCAGCGCGTGATAGGCGCTGACCACCCGCGGACCGATATCACCGGCCACCGCGCGCATCTCGGTCCGGGCAAACAGTTCCGTCAAATTCGCGGCCCCGCTGCGCTGCAGGACGCGATCACGCAGATGGGCGTGCAGGGCGGTGAGGGCCGCGCCCACCGCCGCCGCGCCGCGCGCCTTGAAATCGAAGTCGCTCTGCATCCGCACCCAGCCCTTGTCGTCGAGCTGAATCGCGACCGTGCGACCGCTGCGACGACTCGACACGTAGTGCAGGCGGGCGAGTTTGTCGCGCTGCTCCTTGCGTACGTCGAGACCGTATTTCGCTTTGAGCTCGGTGTTCAGCACCTCGCGGGCCTCGACCATCAGCACCATCAGGATCGCGCCCTCGGACGGGGTCAGGTCATCGCCGGCCATAGCTATTGTCCTTCCGTTGTGTCGCGTCGCTGGGCCCGCACAAAGGTGCCGATCTCGTGGACCACGGCGCCGACATCGTGAACGATTCGAGCATTGGTGAAACGCAGAACGGCATAACCGTCCAAAGTCAGTCGCACATCGCGCCGCCGGTCGAGTTCATAGCGGTCGGGCCGGCAGTGTTCCGGCCCGTCGATCTCGACCACGCACCGTTCCGCGGGCCACCAGAGATCCAGCCGTACGGGCGGGGTGAGCTCATTCGACCGGTAGTCCTGATTCCAGCGTCGTCCACTCGCCCACGACTCCCGGGCCAGCGCCGCTTCGAGGGCGGCTTCGACCGCGCTCGCCGGATGGGGACGGCCGGCCTCGGCCACACTGCCGCGTCCTGGTCTTCCCAGCCGTACGACCGGCACCCGGTCGTTCCCCGCCCCCAGCAACCACACGGCCGGTCCACCATTGCTGACCAGCCATTCCGCGCCCGCTACCACGTCGTCGCCGCCCACGCCACCGACCAGCAGCACAGTGCGACGGCGGCCGAACGCCTGCGCGACCAGGCGGGTCAGCTCGCGCGCACGGATCCGCAGCGGCGGCAACCGGAGTGGACGGCGGCCGGTGAGCGCCAGCACGGCGAGGTCGGTGAGGAATGCACGCGGATAGCGGCTCGTGCGGGCGACCTCGGCGGCAAGCAGACGGGCCGCGGCGAGACCGCCGAGGTCGGGCCGGCTCTCACCCACTCCGGGCAGCCAGGCCGGCAGCAGCCCGACGGCCGCGCGTTCCAACTCGGCCACCGCAGCCTCGGCGAAAGCACCCGGCCCAGCGCCGATAACCGGAGTCCGGCTCACCAGCGGCGCCAATTCACCATGCTCAGCGGCAAGACAATGGGCGAGTTCATCAATATCGACATCGGGCAGCGAGACAACCCGATCAACCGGAACATCCGCCACGATCATGCGCCCCGCGGTGGTCAGTGTTCTCAACCCTTTCCCACCCGGCGCCGCATGTCGTTCAACAGCCTACGAATCACCCCCGCCGGGCGCCATAGCGCAGATGTGACCCTTTTCTCGCCGAACGGCTGATTGCCGTGACGCGCGTCCCAGTCACGTCGTCTTTCCGACCCTCTCTCCGCCTTGCTTCCCTGATCGCATTCCGCCGCTGCCCACCCCGAAAGATCCACAATGCCGGACACGGATCGATTGCGATCTGTTGTTACGCTACCCGCGACCCGATCACCTGCGCCGATGAACGGACCGACCTGCCGACCCGTCCCCGAAGTCCCGGCGGCGGCCCTCCGGACCCGCCAACCGGCGGCGGCTCCCGCCCCCGCGGTGGTGGCGGCCCTCGTGGCGGTCCTGGCCGACGACCTCCCTCCGGGGAGGCTGTTCCGCCTGGTCTCGGTCGACGGTGGCCGCTCCCTCGACCACGATCCGACCGACAGCGGCGCGGCCGTCCATCTTCGCGAGCTGGTCCGGTGGATCCACGCCGCCATTGATCAGGCCGAGGAAGAACACGGGCGTCGATGATTGACGGGGCGCGGTAGAAAGAAACGATGACCGAGCCTCTGCTGGACCCGGACAGTTCCCGTGAGTATCTGCGGGACTGGAAGGGGCGTGTCGATCGGGCCGCCGCGGCCACCCAGGCCATGGCCGATCGGCTCGGTGACCTGCGGATCACTGCGGTCGACGGCAACGGGCTGGTCGAGGTGACCGTCGATTCGAGTGGGCATGTGCTCGATGTTCGCTTCACCGAGCGGATCCAGCGGGTCGCGCCGGAGGCCGTCTCGCGGGCCGTGATGACCGCGCTGGGTAGCGCGCGGCGCAAGGTGGCCGTGCTCAGCAAAGAGATCATCGACGACACCCTGGGGCCGGCGTCGGCGGCGGGGCGGGCGATCGAGGAGCAGCTGCGAGGGGCGCGCGATGAGTGACGGGTTCCAGGTCGACGCGCAGCAGATCCGGGCGCACGCCACGAAGATCGATGCCGTTCAGCAGCGGTTCGCGGCCGTCAAGACCGCCAGCACGGCCATTGTTCAGGACGATGCGGCGTACGGGCTGCTCTGTGGGTGGATGGCGGGCATTCTCGAGGCCCGGCACGCGAAGCAGGACGAGCTCTACGCGTACGTCGAAGAGAATTTGCGCCTGGCGTCCGACGCGCTCGTCCGCACGAGTGAGGACTACGAGCGGGCCGACGACGACGCGGCCAATCGGCTGCGTAAGGCCGGTGGGGTCGGATGACCAATCTGATCGCGGTCGCGTCGACCGGGCCGGGCACGTCCGGCGCCTCGCTGGTCGACAGCTTCCAGGGGTTGCAACAGTCGATCGCCGGCGGCAGCTGGGTCGACCAGGCACTCGCCGGTGGGGCCTTCGCGCTTGAGGCCGCCTCAGCCGTGCTCGACCCGTTCAGCACGCTGCTGGCCAACGGGCTGGGCTGGGCGATGGAGTATTTCGAACCGCTGCGCGAGGTCCTCGACAAGCTGGCGGGCATGCCCGACCGGGTCGCCGCGCACGCTGCCACCTGGCAGAACATGGCCGGCGAGCTGGCTGCCATGTCGGCCGACCTGCAGGGCGCGCTGGCCGCCGATGTGCCCGACTGGACGGGGCCGGCCGCGATGACCTACCAGAGCCTGATGGCCAACAACGTCGACGCCCTGGGCGGTCTGTCCTCGCTGGCCGCGACCATGTCCTCGGCCACGCAGGCGGCCGGCAACCTCGTCATGTTCACCCGCGACATCGTCCGGGACCTGATCGCCGACCTGGTGGCCCGCGTGATCGTCTGGGCCGCCGAGGCGTTGCTCGTCGTGACCATCCCGATCGTCGCCGCCCAGATCGCGTCGGCCGTGGTGAAGTGGGCCGGCCGCATCCTCGGCTACACGACTGCCCTGGTCACCAGCCTGACGAACCTGACCCGCCTCGTGAACGGGTGACATCGGCTCACCCCGCCGGGTGAGACCGGTAATCACTTCGCCCGGTAACCGTGTCATGGTTCGCATGTGAGTGATCAGCGCCGGGCGCCCGCCTACCTCGACGAGATGCGCACGCTGATGCGCCAGGTGATCGTGTCCGACGACGCGTCGGTCCCGACGGCCACCATTCTGGCCGCGCTCCACGACCATCTGGAGACCGAGGATTTCGCGACCAGCCTCTACCTGGTGTGGGGGTGCCTGGGCGAGAACGAATGGGAGTCCGACCGGGCGGCCGACGCCGCGCGTGAGTGGCTCGAGCTCGACCACCATGACCGCGACGCCGTCCGCCGCTACTACGACCACTGGTTGTACGACGTGTGTGGTTACCAGCGGCCGTGAAGTTCCGTCACGGGCCGGCCCGGCGCGGGGCGCAACCGCGCCGATCCCTCGCCGGCCCGCGACGGACGTCTGTCACACCGGCTGATCAGACCGGTTCCAGGGCCGGCTCCACGGTCGTCCACTGCGCCGACTCGGCCGACCGGCTCACCGCGTCCAGCACGAGCTGCACCTGCAGCGCGTCGGCGAACGACGGGGTGGGCTGCTGACCGGTGGCGATCGCCTCGATCAGGTCGCGCACCTCGTGGGTGAACGTGTGCTCGTAGCCGATGCCGTGACCCGGCGGCCACCACGCCGCGATGTACGGGTGGTCGGCCTCGGTGACCAGGATGCGACTGAAGCCCTGCTCGGTGCTGGGCAGCGCGGCGTCGTAGAACTCGAGCTCGTTCTGCCGTTCGAAGTCGAACGCCAGCGAGCCCAGCGAGCCGTTGAGCTCGACCCGCAGCGCGTTCTTGCGGCCGGTGGCGAAACGCGTCGCCTCGTACGTGGCCACCGCGCCCCCGTCGAGCCGGGCCAGGAACAGCGCCGCGTCGTCGACGGTCACGTCACCCAGGTTGGTGCCGTCGGACGACGCCGACAGCCCGGACGATCCGGACGTGAGCGGGCGCTGCTTGATGAACGTCTCGGTCAGCGCCGACACCGAACTGATCGACTGCCCGGTCACGAACTGGGTCAGGTCGATGATGTGGGCGCCGATGTCACCCAGCGCGCCCGAGCCCGCCAGGTCTTTCTGCAGTCGCCAGACCAGCGGGAACTGCGGGTCGACGATCCAGTCCTGCAGGTAGGAGGCGCGCACGTGACGGATCGTGCCGATCCGGCCGTCCTGCACGAACTTCCGCATGAGGGCCACGGCGGGCACCCGGCGGTAGTTGAAGGCGCACATGGCCCGTACGCCCGAGGCCGCCGCCCTGGCCGCGGCCGCGGCCATCTCGCGGGCCTCGGCCACCGTGTTGGCCAGGGGCTTCTCGCACAGCACGTGCTTGCCCGCGGCCAGCGCGGCCAGGGCGATCTCGGCGTGGGTGTCACCGGGGGTGCAGATGTCGATCAGGTCGATGTCGTCCCGATCGATCAGCGTTCGCCAGTCCGTGGTGTGCCCGGCCCACCCGAGCTTCGCAGCGGCGGCCGCCACCCCTTCCGGGGAACGGCCGCTCACCGCGGTCATCTGTGCCGACAGCGGCAGGTCGTACGCGTGGTTGACAGTGCGCCACGCCACCGAGTGTGTGGCGCCCATGAAGGCGTAGCCGACCATGCCGACCCGCAGCTGCTCCGACATCGATTCTCCTTTTTGACGAGGCCCGGATCAGAAGCCGAGCTTGGCGTACTGCGCGGCGTTGTCCTTGGTGATCGTCTCGGACGCGAGAGTGATCTCCTGCGGCACCTGCAGCTCGACCAGGTCGCTCATGCCCTTGCCCTGGCCGATGAGCCGGGCCAGCGAGATGGCCGACGACGCCATCGAGGGGCTGTAGGTGACCGTCGCCTTGAGCACCGAGTCGTCCTTGGTGATCGCGTCGATGGCCGCCTTGGAGCCGGCCCCGCCGACCATGAAGAACTCGCTGCGGTTGGTCTGCTTGATCGCGGCGAGCACGCCGATGCCCTGGTCGTCGTCGTGGTTCCAGAGAGCGTCCATCTTGGGCAGCGCCTGCAGCAGCGCGGTCGCGGCGGCCTGGCCGGAGTCGGCGGTGAACTCGGCCGGGCGCCGGTTGGCGACCTTGAAGCCGTACTCGGCCAGGGCGATCTTGAAGCCCTCGCTGCGCTCCTGGGTGAGCTCGAGGGAGTCGATGCCCGGAATCTCGCCGATGATCGGGTTGGTGACGCCCTTGGCCTTGAGCTGGTCGCCGATGTAGTGGCCGGCGGCGGTGCCCATGCCGAAGTTGTCGCCCTTGATCTGCAGGCGGAAGGCGGCCCGCGACGGGAACGCCCGGTCGAGGTTGATGACCGGGATGCCGGCCTTCATCGCCTCGAGGCCGGTCGCGTCGAGCTCCTTGCCGTCGGCCGGGAGCATCACGAGCACGGTCGGCTTCTGTGCGATGAGCGTGGCGATCGCGGCGCGCTGGGCGGCCGCGTCGGCGCCCGACTCGACGGGCTTGAACTCCACGTCGGAGTACGCCGCGGCCTGGGCCTTGGCGTTGTTGGTGATCGCCGCGAGCCAGCCGTGGTCGGCGGCCGGGGCCGAGAAGCCGATGATGACCTTCTCGCCGGTCGCCGCGTTCGGGTTGGCGCTGGTGTCGGTGTTGGTGTTCACCTGCGCGGTGTTGTCGGGCTCGTTGCTCGTGCAGGCGGTGAGAAGGGCGCCGGCGCCGACGGCCGCGCCGCCGAACAGAATGCGCCTACGGGACAAAGCGGACATGATTCCTCCCAAGGGGGTACCCGGCCGGGCGGATCCGGGCGAAAGAAAGATCAGCGCTTGAACAGTTGCGTGAGTGATTTGTAGCGGAACTGCTGGATCAGGACGGCGAGCACGATGATCGCGCCCTTCACCATGTTCTGGACCTCGGTGGAGAGGTTGTTGATGGCGAACAGGTTGGTGATGGTGGAGAAGACCAGCACCCCGAAGAGGGCGCCGACAATAGTGCCGCGGCCGCCGCTGAGCAGCGTGCCACCGATGATCGCGGCTGCGATCGCATCGAGTTCGTACAGGTTCGCCATGGCGGCCTGAGCGCTGGTCGCCTGCGAGGTCAGCATGATCGCGCCGATGCCGCAGCAGAGGCCCGAGAGCGCGTAGAGCAGCAGGGTGTGCCGCTTGACGTTGATGCCGGCCAGCCGGGCCGCCTCGGGGTTGCCGCCGACCGCGACCGTGCGCCGGCCGAAGGTGGTGCGGTTGAGCAGGACCCAGCCCGCGGCGACGACCAGGAACAGGATCCAGACCAGCAGCGGGATGCCGAGCAGACGCTCGCTGGCCAGGCTGTTGATGAAGTCGTTGGCCGACACCTGGGTCTGCTTGCCGGAGATCTGGGCGGCCAGACCGCGGGCGGCCACCAGCATCGCCAGGGTGGCGATGAAGGGCACCAATTTCCCGTACGAGATGAGAACGCCATTGACGAGGCCGACCGCGATGCCCACGACCAGAGCCGTGAAGATCATGCCGCCCGCACCGTAACTCTGGGTCGCCAGTGTGGTGGCCCAGACCCCGGCCAGGGCGATGATCGCGCCGACCGACAGGTCGATGCCGCCCCCGATGATCACGAAGGTCATGCCGACCGTGACCACGCCGATCGCCGACGCCTGCTGCAGGATCGTCAGGAAGTTGTTCTTGACCCAGGTCGGGTCGCTGTAGAGGTCGGGCTTGGTGATGATGCCGACCACGATCAGGAGGACCAGCACGCCGACGAGGCCCAGATTGCGCAGGGTGTTCTCGTCGAGCTTGCGGCGCTGCTGCTTGATGGGCGCCTCCGGGGGCGCCGTCTGGGTAGTCATGCTGGCTCCCCTTCCAGAATGGACTCAGTGGTCAGCGATCCGGCCATGATCATGTCGAGGACGGCGTCCTCGTCGATGTCGCCGGCCGCGGCCTCGTGGATGATCCGGCCCTCGCGCATCACCAGCACCCGGTCGGCCAGACCGAGCACCTCGGGCACCTCGCTGGAGACCAGCAGCACCCCCACGCCTCGCTCGGCCAGGTCGTGGATGACCTGGTAGAGCTCGGCCCGGGCGCCGACGTCGACACCCCGGGTGGGCTCGTCGAGCAGCAGCAGCTTGGTGTCCTCGAGCAGCCACCGGCCGACGACGACTTTCTGCTGGTTGCCGCCCGAGAGGGTGCGGATCGGGCGGTTCACGTCACGCGGGCGCAGTTCCAGCGCGTCGGCCGTCTTTTCCGCGGCCTTGCGCTCGCCGGCCACGTCGGTGAACCCGACCTTGGCGAAGTTGCTGAACGACGCGAGCGTCATGTTCTTGTAGACCGGCTCGTCGAGCAGCAGGGCCTGGCTCTTGCGTTCCTCGGGCGCCATGCCCATGCCGTTGCGGACCGCCCGGCCGACGCTGGTGATCCGCGCGCCGTCGAGCGTCACCGTGCCGGTGTCGGCCGTGCGGGCGCCGAAGATGGTCTCGAGCAGTTCGGACCGGCCCGACCCGACCAGCCCGGCGATGCCGACGATCTCGCCCGGCGCGACGGTGAGGCTGGCGTCGGCGAACTCGCCGGTGCGGCCCAGCCCGTCGACGACCAGCAGCGGGTCGCGCTGCTCGGCCGGGCGGCGGGGCGGGAAGACGTACTCGATGGTGCGGCCGGTCATCCGGCTCACCAGGTCGCGCGTCGGGGTGCCCCGGGCGGGCAGGTTGGCCGCCGTGGTGCGGCCGTCCTTGAGCACGGTCACCCGGTCGCCGATCTCGCGGATCTCCTCGAGCCGGTGCGAGATGTAGATGACCGCGATGCCCTGGGCTGTCAGCTCCCGGATGATCCGGAACAGGTTCTCGACCTCGTCATGAGCGAGCACAGCGCTGGGCTCGTCCATGACGATCAGCCGGGCCTCGTGCGAGAGCGCACGGGCCATGCTGACGACCTGCTTGCCGGCGGCCGGCAACGATCGCACGGCCTGCCGCGGCGGGATCTCGGCATGGCCGAGACGGGCCAGGATCTCCCGGGTGCGGGACGCGGTGGAGCGCCGGCGGGTGAAGCCGAGCTTGCTGTCCTCGTGGCCGAGGAACGCGTTCTCGGCCACGGACAGGTCGTCGACGAGGTCGAGTTCCTGATAGATCGTGGCGATCCCGGCCCGCATGGCGGCCTGTGGGGTGGCCGGAGCGAACGGCTCGCCGAGCCAGGTGATCTCGCCACCGTCGGCCCGGTGCACACCGGCCAGCGTCTTGATCAGGGTCGACTTGCCGGCGCCGTTCTGCCCGAGCAGGCAGTGGACCTCACCGGCGCGCACTTCGAGCTGCACACCGTCGAGGGCCCGGACGCCCGGGAAGGTCTTGACCACGTCGGTCAGGCGCAGGACCACGTCGCCGGGGCCCTCACCGCCGTTCGTCTCGTCCGGCGGGGCAGGCACAGTTTCATCAGTCTTGAGGGCGGTGGACGCGTCGGCGGCAGCGCCGTCGCGTGGGGCGGGAACGGTCATGAGGCCTGCTCGAAAGCCGTGTCGCTGGCCAGCACGGCGGCGCCGGTGACACCGGCCCGGCTGCCCAGCTCCGAAAGGACAACGGGGAGGTTGCCGGTGGCCAGGGGCAGCGACCGGCGGTAGACCACACTGCGGATCTCGGCGAGCAGCACGTGACCCAGCAGGGCCAGACCGCCGCCGATGACGATCATCGAAGGGTTGGAGAAGGACACCAGGGTGGCCAGGACACCGCCGACGCGGCGACCACCCTCGCGGATGAGGCGGATGCAGGTGACATCGCCCTCGGCGGCGCCGTCGGCGACATCGCGGGCCGAGATGTGGATGGCCGGCTCGGGGCGGTCGTCGTCCTCGCCCGCGGCCTCGTCGGCCGCCTGGAGCGCGGCCTGATAGGCGGCCAGCCGCTCGGCCAGGGCCGGCGAGTCGCCCGAGCGGGCCGCGGCCAGCGCGTCCCGGGCCAGGGCGAAGCCGCTGAACAGAGCCTCGAGGCAGCCGGTGTTGCCGCACGAGCAGACCGGGCCGCTGGGGTCGACCTGGATGTGGCCGATGTCGCCCGCGCACCCGTCGACCCCGCGGTAGACGGTGCCGCCGAGGTGTATGCCGCAGCCGATGCCGGTGCCGATCTTGACGAACAGGAAGTCGTCGACCGAGTGGGCGACCCCGCCGTGGCGCTCGCCGATGGCCATGATGTTCACGTCGTTGTCGACCACGGCCGGGCAGCCGTGCTCGCGGGCCAGCAGCTCGCGGACCGGGTAGCGGTCCCACCCGGGCATGATCGGGGGCGACACCGGCACGCCGTCGCGGAAGCTGACCGGGCCGGGAACGCCGATGCCGACCGCGTCGAGCCGGTCGTAGGCGCCGTCGGTACGAGCCTTGTGCAGCAGTTCGTTGACCCGGTGCAGTATCTGCCGCGGCCCCGAGCGGATGTCGGCCGTCTCGCGGTAGGTGGCCACAGGCTCGAGCCGGCCGTTCGTGACCTCTATGTCGATCGAGCTGGCGCCCAGGTCGACGGCCGCGAAGCGCAGGCGCGGGTGCAGTTCGACCAGCGTCGAGCGTCGCCCGCCGCGGGAGGCGGCCATGCCGGCCTCGGCGATCAGGCCGGCCGCGACGAGCCGTTCGACCTCGGCCAGCAGCCGGGGGCGGGTCAGCTCGAGACGGTCACCCAGCTCGGCCCGGGACACCGGTCCCTCATCCCGCAGCAGGCGCAGGACCCGCAGGTGGGGAGCATCGGCCACGTGCACGAAAGACCTCCGGAGACGCTTAACACCGGGGTAACCCCTCGGTGTTGTGACGGTCACAGTAGGCGCGTCGTGCCTTCGGAGTCCATACCTTCTCGAAGATCATTCCTAACTTTTGTCTATTGGAGCAAAAGTTGCGTTCGTTATCGACTGTTGACCTAGGTCTGCTTCGCTCGCCCGCTCCGGGTTGCCCGGGCATGCGAAGACCCCCGGATCGCCGATGGCGACCGGGGGTCTTTCGTTCTCGGATCAGCTTGTACTCAGCCCTTGTTCGCTGCCCTTCTTGAGCTTGCGGTCGTCGCGCAGCTCCAGGAAAGGCTCATCCGACGGGTCGTGGCCGGCGGCGATCGCGCGGCCCCGCTCGAGCTCGGCGTCGAGCTCCGCACCGAGCAGGATCGCGATGTTCGAGATCCACAGCCAGACCAGGAAGGCGATGACACCACCCAGGGTCCCGTACGTCTTGCTGTAGTTGGCGAAGTTGGCCAGGTAGATGGCGAACGCGCCGGAGGCGACCAGCCACAGCACGACGGCGAAGATGCCGCCCGGGCTGACCCAGCGGAAACCGCCCGTCTTGGCGTTCGGCGAGGCCCAGTAGAGGATCGCGAACATCAGGCTGACCAGCATGATCAGCACCGGCCACTTGGCGATGCTCCACACCGTGACGGCGACGCCACCGAGCCCGATCTTCTCGCCGACCACCTGCGCCAGGTCGCCGGTGAAGACGACGATCACGGCCGACAGGATGAGCATGATGCCGATGACCGCGGTCACGCCGACCCGGATCGGCAGCGTCTTCCAGATCGGCCGGCCCTCGGGCACGTCGTAGACGGCGTTCGAGGCCCGCATGAAGGCGGCCACGTAGCCGGAGGCCGACCAGAAGGCCAGGAGCAGACCGACGATCGCGGCGAAGCCGGCCGCCCCGGTGTCCTGCACCTGACTCAGGACCGTGTTGACGAGGTCTTCGATCTGCTGGTTGTTGGCGATCTCACCCACGGTTTCCTGCACGGTCTGCTGGCCGTCGTCGCTCAGCATCCCCAGGATCGACACCAGCACCAGCGCGCCCGGGAAGATCGAGAGCACGCCGTAGTAGGTGAGGGCGGCCGCCCAGTCGGAGACGTTGTCCTCCGAGAACTGCTTGAACGTCCGCTTCACGGCGGCGATCAGGCCCTTGCCCTTGAGCTGGGTCGGGCTGTCCGGGCCGGCGTCAGGCGACGGCGCCGACAGGTCGGCCGGCTTGTCCTCGCCGGTCCTGGTGCTGGCGACGTCGTAGTCCTCGGCGCCCTTGCTGCGAGCACGCTCGGCGTCGGGCGAGGAGTTCGCCTTGTCGTCATCGTGCTTGTGACCCAACTTCATCGCGGTTCCTCCAGGCACACACCGTCCTCGGCCAGGCCGCCCGCTTCGTCATGCGGCTCCGCGGTGACGTTTCGCAACGGCCCGATGACGTGATGCCCGCCACCAACCGCCCTTAACCACCTTCTGCTCGTTCGGGAACGCCGACGTTCTCGCCGACGGGGCAGCACAGAAGGGCGGGGCCAGCGCGAACGCTCCCCGCCCGACCCCGCGAAAAAGAAACGAGGCAGCGCTCGCCCGACCCCGACCGAGAGCGAGGACCTGGCCGGGACAGCTCGGGGTAGCCGGGCCGCGACCCGCTATTTCGTCAGCTGCTTGGCCATGCGGCGGCCGGCAACGGTAAGGCCCAGGGCCATCAGAGCCAGCAAGTAGGCCACGTCGAGCAGTTGCAACCAGCCCGTTGTGCCGGTGCTCAGCGCGCGAATCAGGTCGACCGAGCGGTACAGCGGCGTCACCTCGATCAGCCAGCGCACGACCTCGGGATAGGCGGTGGGCGGAACAAAAGTGCCGGAGAACAGGAACAGCGCGAACTGCCCGGCCGCGATGAGGTCGAAATCCTGCCAGCTGCGGATGATCGTGGTCACGGCCATGCCCAAAGCCCCGAAGGCCAGCCCGACCAGCAGCGTGGCCGGCAGCATGATCAGGGCCCGGGTCCAGGTGGTCAGGCCCATCAGCGTCATGATCACCACGAACGCGGCCGAGTAGATCACGCCGCGGGCCATCGCCCAGGCCAGCTCGCCCAGGGCGATCTCGATCGGGCGCACGGGCGTGGCCAGGATGCCCTCGTAGAGCCGGACGAACTTCATCTTGCCGAAGAAGTTGAACGTGGTCTCGGCCAGCGCGCCGGTCATGGCCGACGCCGCCAGCATGGCCGGCGCCACGAACTCGGCGTAGCCCACCACATCGCCCCCGGGCAGCGTGATGTCGCCGATCAGGGCGCCCACGCCGACGCCGATCGAGAACAGGTAGAGCACCGGCTCGAGGAAGCCGGACACCATGACCACCCAGTAGGCCGAGCGCAGCGTCGAGATGTTGCGCTCGGTGACCGAGGCCGCCCGCCGGCCCGTGCCCTCGAACGAGAGCAGGCGCGGCATCACCAGAGTCACCATGATCAGACCACCAGCCGGCGACGGAAACGGGCGTGGGCCAGCAGCCAGCCGGCGACGCACCAGGCCAGCAGCACGGCCACGTGGAGCAGGCCGATCAGCCCCGGGTCGAGGCCGAGCATCGCGTCGCGGCTCAGCTCGACCCCGTGCCACAGCGGGAACACGTAGGCCACCCAGCGCAGCAGCAGGGGCAGCGACTCAATCGGGAAGAACACCCCCGAGAACAGCGACATCGGCAGCACCGCGAACCGCATCAGGATGATCAGATAGCTGTCGCTCGTGATGCTGGCCGCGTACGCCATCGTGGGAGCGGCCGAGGCCAGGCCGACCAGCAGCGCCACGACCAGGGTCAGCGGCGCCCACCACGAGTGCAGCGTGCCGAAGGCGGCCGCCACGGCCAGGAACGCCGTCGCGGTGAGCAGCACCCGGAACAGCATGAAGGCGAGGTGGCCACCGATGATGTCGGCCACCCGCAGCGGCGCCGCGGCCTGCGCGAAATAGACCTTGAGCCACTCGAAGTAGCTGAGCACCGGCCAGGTGGCCTCGCCGAACGCCGCCTGCATGGCCGTCGAGGCGATCAGGCCGGGCACGATCCAGTCGATGTAGGGCACCCCGTCGATGCCGCCGCGCACGTAGGCCCCGACCCCGATGCCGAACCCCAGCAGCGTGAGCAGGGGCATGACCAGCGTCGAGAGCGCGCTCGAGCGCCAGGTGCGCCGATAGTTGACCAGGTGGTATTCCAGGACGGAGAGCGTGGCGGTCATCAGTCGACCAGCGTCCGGCCGGTGAGGTGCAGGAAAACGTCTTCCAGGCTGCTGCGGCGCACGAGCACGCCGGCCGGGCTGAGCGAGCGCCGGTTGACCTCGTCGGCCGCGCCGTCGCCGTCCTCGACGTAGAGCAGGATGCGGTCGGGCAGCACCTCGAGCCGGTCGCCGATCCCGGCCAGCTTGTCGGCGTAGGCCGCCTGGTCGTCGGTGTTGAAGCGCAGCTCGACCACCTCGCGGGTCGAATACCGCTCGATCAGCGAGCGCGGCGAGCCCTCGGCCACGATGCGGCCGCCGTCCATCACCACGAGCCGGTCGCAGAGCTGCTCGGCCTCGTCCATGTAGTGGGTGGTGAGCACCAGCGTCACACCCTGTTGCTTGAGCCGGAACAGCCGTTCCCACACCAGGTGGCGGGCCTGCGGGTCGAGGCCGGTGGTGGGCTCGTCGAGCAGCACCATCTCGGGCTGGTTGACCATCGCCCGGGCGATCGTGAGCCGCCGCTTCATGCCGCCCGAGAGCGGCTCGACCTTGCTGTCGGCCCGCTCGGTGAGCTGCACGAAGTCGAGCAGCTCGTCGGCCCGGCGGCGGGCCTCTTTGCGCGCGATGCCGAAGAAGCGCGCGTACGTGGTCAGGTTTTCCCGCACGGTCAGCTCGATGTCGAGGTTGTCGAGCTGGGGACAGACGCCGAGCTTGGCCCGGATGCGGGGGCCGTCGCGCCGCGGATCCAGGCCGAGGATCTCGAGCACGCCCTCGCTGGGCGGGGACACACACCCGATCATGCGCATGGTCGAGCTCTTGCCCGCGCCGTTGGGCCCGAGGAAGCCGAACGCCTCGCCCCGCTGCACATCGACGTCGATGCCGTCGACGGCGGTGAAGTCGCCGAAGCGCTTGATCAGACCACGAGCGTGGATGAGGGAGGTCACGCTCAAGACCCTAGAGAGGGGGTACGACAGAAACGACCGGAATTCAGTCCGGCGGCGCCATCGTCCCCTGCGCGGTGGCGACGAGCTGATCTGTCAGCTCGACCACGGCCGGCAGCTCGACCGGCGTGCCCGCGTCGTAGCGGACGGCCCAGGTGAGCCCGTTGCGCCCGGCCACCCGCCGCCCGACCACCCGTACCCCGCCCGCGCCGGACGCCAGCGGGTGGTGGGTCGTGTAGGCCACCGACTTCGTCACCCGGGTGCGCACCTGGTCGGGCAGCTCCCCCGGCTCGAGCAGCAGGAACGTCAGGATCGGGCCGTCCACGAAGACCGTGTAGGTCTCGCGTTCCTCAGCGATCTCGGCCGGGGTGATCCGCAGCTCGCGCCCCGACCAGGCCGCCTTGTGGATGTCGTGCCAGCCCAGGAACTGGGGCGAGCCGGGCAGCCACAGACCGTGGTTGGTCGCGACAACGGCCTTGTCCTCAGTGACCAGCGACCACGCCACCACCCGCTCCTCGGGCGAGAGCCGGGGCTTGAGCGCGGCCGGGAGGGACGGCTTCCGCCGAAGGAAGTTCACTCTCCACCTGCTGCCTGGTTACGCAGGGCACGGGCCTGCTGTTCGAGCGAGAATAGCTCGCCGGCGAGGGCGAGGTAGGCATCCTTGTTGGCCACCGGGTTCATCCGCTGCACCTTGGACTTCAGATCCCGGATCCGGGTCGTCACCGCACCCCATTGCAGGCGGGCCAGCGTCTTGCGGACGTAGACCGGGTCGGCCGCGCCGTCGATCCGCAGCGGCTCGACCGCCAGCGCCGAGATCAGGCCCTGCCCGGCCAGGTCGGTGCAGGTGTCGCGGACCTTCTCGATCCACACGACGCCGCCCGAGGACACCGAGGAGGCCCCGCCGGCGCCGTCGACCGCGACCCGGACGGCCTGGTAGACCGGGTCGGCGTAGTTCTCGGGGCCGACCACGTCGAACATCGGGCCGGCCAGCACCGGCTCCTGCAGGGCCAGCTTGAGCGCCTCGCGCTCGACCAGCCGCTGCGGGGCCTCGGCCACCGGCGCGGGCGGGCGCGCCGGCTGCTCCGATTCGGCGCCGCGCTGAGCGGCGGCGACGGCCCGCTGCACCGGCTCGAGGTCCATCCCGAGGTCACCGGCCAGCTTGCGCGCGTACTCGGGACGCTTCTCCCGGTCTTTGATCTTGGCGACGAGCGGGGCCGCCTTGCGCATGGCCTCGACGCGGCCCTCGACCGTGTCGAGATCGAAGCGCGCGATGGTGTGCCGCAACGCGAAGTCGACCAGCGGCTCGCGCCCGGCGATCATGTCGCGGACGGCCAGGTCGCCCCGGGCCAGCCGCAGCTCGCACGGGTCCATGTTGTCGGGGCTGACCGCGATGAACGTCCGCCCGACGAACCGCTGATCCTCCTCGAAGGCGCGCAGGGCGGCCTTCTGGCCGGCGGCGTCGCCGTCGAACGTGTAGATGATCTCGCCGGTGAAGCTGTCGCTGTCCATCAGCAGCCGCCGCAGCACGCCGATGTGGTCGATGCCGAACGCGGTGCCGCAGGTGGCCACGGCGGTCGGCTCACCCGCCTCGTGACAGGCCATCACGTCGGTGTAGCCCTCGACGATCACGGCCCGGCCGCGCTTGGCGATCTCGCGCTTGGCGTGGTCGATGCCATAGAGCACGTGCGACTTCTTGTAGAGCGGCGACTCGGGCGTGTTCAGGTATTTCGGGCCGTCGTCGTCGTCGAACAGCTTGCGCGCGCCGAAGCCGATCACGTCGCCCGACAGGTCGCGGATCGGCCACAGCAGCCGCCGCCGGAACCGGTCGATGATGGAGCCGGACCGGGCCGGTTTGGTCAGCCCGGCCGTGTTCAGCTCCTCGGCCGTGAAGCCCTTCTGCCGCAGGTGCTTGGCCAGCGCGTCCCACGAGTCGGGGGCGAACCCGCAGCCGTACTTCTCGGCCGCGTCGCGCCCGAAACCGCGCTCGGCCAGGAACTGACGGGCCTTGCGGGCGCCCGGCGTGCCGAGCTGGTCGCGATAGAAGTCGGTCGCCGCGACGTGCGCCGCCAGCAGCCGCTGCCGCTGCCCGGTCTGGGGTCGCGGCCCGCTCGGGGCGCCGGTCTCGTCGTACCGCAGCTGGATGCCGGCCCGCCCGGCCAGCCGCTCGATCGATTCCATGAACGACAGGTGCTCGGCGTCCATGAGGAACTTGATCGCGTCGCCACCAGCGCCGCAGCCGTGGCAGTAATAGACATTTCGGGCAGGGGCCACGGTGAACGACGGTGTCTTCTCGTCGTGAAAGGGGCACAGCCCCTTGAGGTTGCCGCCGCCCGCGGAGCGCAGCGTCACCGACTCACTGATGATGTCGGCGATCGACGTGCGGTCGCGGACGAGCGCGATGTCTTCATCCTTGACCCGTCCCGCCACGGCATACATCCTGCCTCGCGTCAGGGCCGGGCTGCCACCAGGGTCCGGTGCCAGTTCACGGCGGCCGTATCGGTGAGCGACGCCACCTGGTCGATCACCACCCGCAAGGCCTGGGCATCACTCTGCGCAGCCCTGAAGAGCGGGCTGAAAACCTGGTCAAGAGCGTCCGGAGTACGCAGGATGGCCTGCACCAGCTCGGTCAAGATCACCCGCTGCTCCTCGTACCACCCCTCGGCTGCTCTCGTCCGCATCACGTAGCGCAACGCCATCCCCTTGAGCAGCGCGCACTGATTACGCACAGTGCGCGGCACGATGAGGTCGGCGTCGTACCGCCGCACCGGATCCGTGCCGTACCGGCTCTGCGTCGCGCCGACCGCCGAGGCCACGAACCGGCCGGTCAGCACGCTGGTCATCCGTTTGAGGCCGACCTGGGCGGCGTAGCTGCCGTCGTAACCGGCGACCTCCGTCACGACGGGGTCGGCGAGCAACTGGTCGAGGGCCGCGGCCAGCTCGTCGACCGGCGCGTCGGAATAGGTGGCGGCGACGTCGGCACACAGCGCGGCCCGCTCGTCGGCGTCACTGAGCAGCGGCAACAGCTTGATGTACTCGCCGTGCACGCCGTCCTCGACGTCGTGCACCGAGTACGCCACGTCGTCGGCCCAGTCCATGACCTGGGCCTCCAGGCACCGCCGCTCGCCCTGCCCGGACGGCCGCACCCAGTCGAAGACGGGGCGGTCGTCGGCGTACACCCCGAACTTGCGCCGCCCGGGTGCGAGCGGCCACGGGTATTTGCAGCACGCGTCGAGCGAGGCCCGGGTCAGGTTGAGCCCGGCCCCGGGCACCTTGGCCTCGAGCCGGGTCAGTACCCGCAGCGTCTGGGCGTTGCCCTCGAACCCGCCGCACGACTCGGCGACCTGGTGCAGCGCGTGCTCGCCGTTGTGCCCGAACGGTGGGTGGCCGAGGTCGTGGGCCAGCCCGGCCACGTCGACCACGTCGGGGTCGCAGCCCAGGCGCTCGCCCATCTCGCGCGAGATCTGGGCCACCTCGAGGGAGTGGGTGAGCCTCGTCCGCAGGAAGTCGTCGGACCCGGCCGTGTGGACCTGGGTCTTGGCGGCGAGCCGGCGGAACCCGGCGGAGTGCAGCACCCGGGCCCGGTCGCGCTGGTAGGGCGTACGCCCGTAACCGCTGTCCTTCGCCGGCTCGGGGATCCAGCGCTGGGCCTCGAACGCCTGCATGCGATCAAGCCTAGGCGGCGACGGGCGGGCTATTCGCGCTTCGACGACAGGATGCAGAACTCGTTGCCCTCGGGGTCGGCCAGCACGACCCAGGGAACGTCGTCGCCCTGCCCGATGTCGGCGTGCCTCGCGCCCATGTCGAGCAGGCGCTCGACCTCGGCCTCCTGGTCGTCCGGGCGCAGGTCGATGTGCAGCCGGTTCTTGACCGTCTTGGCCTCGGCCGACACGCCGAAGAGCAGACCGGGGAGCTCGTCGCGGCTGCGGCGGATCTCCACCTCGTCGGGCTGCTCGTGCACGATCACGTAGCCGAGCGCCTCGGCCCACCAGCGGGCCAGTCGCGCGGGGTCCTCCGCGTCGACGACGATCTGCTCCCATTGGCTCGGCATACACGTTCCCTTCATCGAGAAGTGGCGATCATGTTACGCGCCTGTGTTGTGTCCCGCCGGTCACGTGGGTGCGAGGCGAGGTCCAGGTGGTGGCTGGCGTCGGCCGCAGGGCGGTCGCATACCGGGGTTGTATGTGGCCGTTCTGCGGACGCCGTCAGGCGCCGCCTGGGCCACGCCGCAGCCCCGCGTGACCGGCGGGACACAACACTCGATTGTGCCTTCCGGGAAACAGCGCACGGGGCGTCCGGCGACGGGTCTCGATGCCGCTGAGGATGACACCGTGATTCCAGGTTCACCGGCCACCGCGGGTCTGCGGCGCCAGCTGACCGAGTTGGGTGAGACCACGCGCACCGGCGCGCTGCATGTCGGCGGAAGTCCGGGCGGCGTCCTCTATCTGGTGGCCGGTCGCATCGCGTACGCCGAGACCCCGGCCAGCCCCGGCCTGGGCGACCGCCTCGTCGCGTCCGGGCGGATCGCCGCCGCCACCTGGCAGGCGCTGCTGGCCGAGGGCCGGGGCGCCCACCGGGTCGGCCGGCTGCTGCTGCGCGACGGCGCGATCGGCCGGAACGAGCTGGCCCTGCGCGTGGTGGCGGCGATCGCCGACGCGACCCACGAGCTGCTCCAGTCGGCCGAGGCGCCGGTCCGTTTCGTACCCGGGGAAAGGCACTGGCTCGGTCCGGTCGACGGCGGCGACCTGGGGGCGCCCGGTCATCTCACCGCCCGCCGTCTGCGCGTCGGCCCGGGTCGCAACGTGGCCCCGGCGGGACACGCGCCGCGGCCGCCGAACATGACGCACAGCGGGTGCGACTGACCCCCTTCCCCCGGCCGGAGGATGGCCCACGGTGACGGCTCGTACACGCCGGAACCGATCGAAGGGATGCACCGCAGCGCTGAGGAGAGATGTGCCCGGCGTCGACCACTGTCTACAGGAGGCCATGGCGATCCCTGGCGCTGTCGGCGCCAGCATCGTCGACTACACCACCGGTTTCCCGGTCGCCACGACCGGAGCCGCACCCAATTCCGACCACGAGGCCGCGGCGGCCGGCACGGCCGACGTGGTGCAGGCCGCGAACAGCCGCGCGCTGTACGTCTCGGCCCTGCCGCACGACCTGCTCGAAGACCTGATCATCACCACCGCCGGCGGCTATCACCTGCTCCGGATGGTGCAGACCGACTTCGACAGCCGGCTCGTGCTCTACGTCTGGCTCGACCGGGCGCAGGGGAACCTCGCGGTGGCCCGGCGCCGCATGCAGAAACTCGCCGACGAACTCGTAGCTTCCTGACGGGGATGGGAATGACCGTGACAGCCTCGAAGACCGTCTCACCGGGACGCCTGCTCACGCAGGTGGCCGGCGAACGGCAGACCGGCGTGCTGGTGGTCGGCGGCCACCCCGGCGGCGCGGTCTACGTCCTCGAGGGCCGGGTCATCTACGCCGAGTCGCCGGCCGCGCCCGGTGTCGGCGAGCTGCTCACGGCGTCCGGCCGGCTGGCCGGGCGCACCTGGCAGAACGCGCTCGACCTGGGCACCTCGACGGCCCGGGTCGGCCGGCTGCTGGTCGAGCAGGGCCACCTGACCCAGGGCGAGCTGGAGCTGTGCGTGCTGGGCGCGATCTACGACGCGGCCTACTTCGCGCTCTCCCCCGCCTCGGCCTCGGTGGACTTCCTGACCGGGGCCACGCACTGGCTGGGCCCGGTCGTGCATGTCGACCCGGCCGCGATCAACCGCGAGGTGAGCCGCCGGGTGGGCCTGCTCGACGAGATCTTCCCGGACGCGCGGGTCGACACGGCGCCGGTCGCCGCGGTCACCCGGCCGCCGCGCGAGCGGGTCACGCTGACCTCGCTGCAGTGGGAGCTGCTGGTGCACGCGGACGGCCAGCGCACCCCGGCCGACCTGGCCCTGCTGCTGGGCCGGGCCGGCTACGCCACGATCCAGGAGCTGCGCCGGATGGCGGCTCTGGGCCTGCTCGAACTGCCCGAGGTACGCACGGAGGCGCTCGAGTTCGTGCGGCTCCCCCGGGCCCGGGGCACCGCCGCGGACGTGCAGCGCCCGGTCGTACGGCCGGACGAGGCCCCGACCGTTCCCGTGGTGGCCGGCGTCCGGGCGTCCGCGCCGGTCCCCGATCCACCGCCCGACCCGCCACGGCACTCGCTGGTCGAGGAGTCCGGAGCCAACCAGCTGGTCTACCGGCCGCCCCGGCTGGCCCGTCGCAAACCTGGGGCCAAGCTGCCCAAGGAGGTCGCCGGCGAGCCCCCGCCGGCGCATCAGGGCACCGACGAAGTCCTGCTCAAGCGCATCCGCACCGCACTGAGAGCGTTGCGGTGACCCGCGCACCCCCGCATGAGAAGGAGTGAGGCCCCGATGACGGTGGATCCGGCGGTGCTCGACGAGCTCGACCGCCTGCGAGGACGGCTGCACGAACTCTCCGGCAGCGTGCTGGCCACCACCGACGGGCTGGTGGTCGCGCACGACGCGCACGGCATCGAACCGGACAGCATCGCCGCGCTGGCCGCCGCCCATCTCGCGCTGGCCCGCCGCTTCGCGCACGCCGTCAGCCACGGCGACCTGCGCGAGTCGGTGGTCGAGTGCGACCGCGGCTACATCACCTCGTACACCGCGGGCCCGAACGCCCTGCTCACCCTGGTCACCACCGGCGACGCGAACCTGGCCATGGTGCATCTGGAAGCACGCCGGTGCGTACGCCGGCTCGTAAGGATCTTGAAGTTGGAGAACAAACCCCTGGTCCGGCCGGAGATCCCGCAACAGGCGGGCCCGCCGAGCCCTCTCGCCCGGCGCACGCCGATGGCCACCCTGTCGACCAATGCCCGCCGTCGACAGGCCGCGGGCTGAGCCCGCACGTCTCGAACGGTCCGCCGAATGCGGACCGCCATCCCACCGCAACGGAGGAAATTCCATGGCCGACATGGACACCGCACTCAAAGAGATCATGGAAATCGACGGCGCCGTCGGCGTCGCCCTGGTCGACCACACGAGCGGCATGGCCCTCGGCACCGTCGGTGGCGGCAAGGAGCTCGATCTGACGGTCGCCGCGGCCGGCAACACCGATGTGGTGCGGGCCAAGCTGCGGGCGATGGAGATGCTCAACATCACCGAGAAGATCGAGGACATCCTCATCACCCTGGACAGCCAGTACCACCTGATCCGGCCCCTGACCAGCCGGGCCGGGAAGGGGCTGTTCCTCTATGTGGCGCTGCGCCGCGACCGGTCGAACCTGGCCATGGCCCGCCACCAGCTCAAGCGCATCGAGAACGACATGGACGTCTGATCCTCGCCCCGCGCGAAGAGAGGTGGGGAGGGCCACGTTGGCCCTCCCCACCTGCGTTATCTACTGTTTGGCTGTGTCTGTGGCCGAGATCCTGCGCGACGTCGTGAGCGGCGCGATCGGGTACGAGGCCGGTCTCGACGCGCTGACCGTGGCGCCCGCGGCCGAGGTCGACGCGGCGCTGGGCGGGGCCCTGCGGGATGCGCTGGAGAGGCTGTTCAAGGGTGGCTGGCAGCCGGCCGAGCTGCACCGGGTGGTGGCCCGGCTCGGCGATCCCGTGAAGGCCGGGCTGGTCGCGTCGGGCGCGGCGGCGTACGCGTCGCGGTTCTCCGATGTTGATCCTCGCTGGCTCGCGCAGCTGACTGCCCCGCCGACCCGCAGACCGGACCGGATCACGCTGCTGGATTCGTCGCTCGGGCTCTTGACCGAATTGCGACGTCTTCCGGTTGTTGAGGTGTTGATTCCACCGCCCGGGTCCATTCCTGTTATTCGGACAAATCCTTCGGGTGACCGCGCGCTCGATCGGGTGCGGGCCCTGCTGGCCAAGGCCGAGTCGACCGACTTCCCGGCCGAGGCCGAGGCGTACTCGGCCAAGGCGCAGGAGCTGATCGCCCGGCACAGCATCGAAGAGGCGCTGACCAGCGTCAACCGGGCCGAGGTGGTGCCCTTCGCGCGGCGGATCGGGGTCGACCACCCGTACGAGAGCGAGAAGGCGAGCCTGCTCGACGCGGTGGCCCGGGCCAACCACTGCCACACGGTG
Organism: Paractinoplanes aksuensis; assembly: GCF_024137025.1. Taxonomy (GTDB): domain Bacteria; phylum Actinomycetota; class Actinomycetes; order Mycobacteriales; family Micromonosporaceae; genus Actinoplanes; species Actinoplanes aksuensis. The sequence goes on along the minus strand of NZ_JAMYJR010000032.1, from coordinate 14,966 downwards.
TGGTCGCCCGAGCTGGGCTTCTCGACGCTGTTCGGCTTCGACGCCGACATCGACGGGGTCGAGTTGCTCTACACGTCGCTGCTCGTGCAGGCCAACCGGGCGATGGCCCGCGACGAGCCGGCCAAGGGCAAGGCCAGGATCAAGGCCTTCCGGCGCAGCTTCCTGGTGGCGTACGCGGCCCGCATCGGGGAGCGGCTGGCCGCGGCGACCCGGCACGAGATCGCCGCCCAGCCCGGTGACCTGCTGCCGGTCCTGCGCAATCGCGACCTCCAGGTCCGCGAGGCAATGCAAAAGTCCTTCCCGCGTACGGTGCGGTCGCGCGGCAGCCGGGTCGACAGCCTCGAGGGCTGGGAGTCCGGCCGGGCCGCCGCCGACGAGGCAAAACTCGGTTGACCGGTGCGGCAGACTGGGAGCATGTCGCCTCCACGCTGATCCTGGACCTTCTATGCGGTGCGTGCCTGTTCCGAGGCCGTTCCGCTGTACCCGGTGTACGCGCTGCTGTTCGCCGACACCGGCCTTTCCACTGCTCAGGTGTCGTCGCTGTTCGCGATCTGGTCGGTGGTGGCGTTCGCCGCCGAGGTCCCGTCCGGCGCGCTGGCCGACGCCTGGTCGCGCCGGCGGCTGTACGCGCTCGGTGAGCTGCTGACGGCGGTCGGCTTCGCCCTGTGGATCCTGTGGCCGTCGTACCCCGGCTTCATGCTCGGCTTCGTGCTGTGGGGCCTCGGCGGGTCGTTCGCGTCGGGCTCCCTCGAAGCCCTGGTCTACGACGAGCTGGAGGCCGAGGACCGGGCCGACGACTACGCCCGCATCGCCGGCCGCGCCAACACTCTTGCGATTCTGGCCATGCTCGCAGCCACGCTGATCGCCGTCCCCGCCTGGCAGTGGGGTCGCTACGCCCTGGTCGGCGCCCTGAGCGTCGCCGTCAAGGTGGTCGGCGCGGCGCTCGCGCTCCGCCTGCCTTCGTCGGCCGCCGATCCCTCCGGCTCCGCCGGCTCGCCTGACTCCGCAGACTCTCCTGACGGAGGCTCGTACTGGACGCTGCTTCGGGCCGGCGTGGGCGAGGCCGTCGGCTCCAGCCGAACCGGCCTGGCCGTGCTGGTCGCGGCCCTGATCCCCGGCTTCACCGCGCTCGACGAGTACCTGCCGCTGCTGTCCCGCGACGCCGGCGCGGCGACCGAGGCCGTGCCGCTGTTCTACGCCGTGACGGCCCTCGCGATGGCGGCCGGCAGCGCCCTCGCCGCCCGCAGCTTCCCCCTGGCGGTGGTGCTTCCGGCCGCCGCGGCACTGATGGCCGGCGGCGCGCTCGTGCCCCACCTGGCCGGCATGGTCGCGGTGTCGGCGGCGTTCGGCCTGCTCGAGTACTCGATCATCCGCTCCGAGACCCGGCTGCAAGAGACGATCACCGGGCCCGCCCGCAGCACGGTGCTCTCGGTGGCCGGCTTCGGCGGCGAGGTCTTCGCGGTCGCCCTCTACGCGGCCTTCGCCCTGCCGCTGGACCTGCCGCTGCTGTTCGCCCTGTGCGCCGCACCCTTGCTGTTCACAGCCCTGCTCACCCGCCGTTGATCTTGCTTGGCGGCGGCCTCCATCCCAAGCCCCCACCCGCCTCAGGGGATCGGTGGGGAGACTATGCGATGTCAAGTCTGGCGGTGCAGGTTGTCCACAGGGCGCGATGGTTCGCCGAGCGGTCGTCCACAGGGGGTCAGCCGCCGCTGTTCTCCATTTCGGCGCCTTCGGGGACGGTGTCGTCGTCGCGGCTGTCGAGCCAGCCGTGGGGCAGCGTGACCTTGCCCGGGGCGTTGATGCGGCCGCGCGGCTTGCCCAGTTCTTCGACCGGGAAGGGCACGCCCGGGTCGAGCTTGCCCAGCAGATCGTCCAGCTCGGCCAGCGACGAGATCATCGCGAGCCGGCGCCGCAGCTCGCCGCCGATCGGGAAGCCCTTCAGATACCAGGCGACGTGCTTGCGGAAGTCGGCGCACCCGTGCTTCTCGTCGCCCAGCGCGTCGACCAGCAACTCCGCGTGCCGCGACATGATCTTCGAGACCTCGCCGAGCACCGGCAGCACCGGCTTGTAGTCGGCGCCCTGCGTGAACGCGGCCTCCAGGTCGGCGAACAGCCACGGGCGGCCCAGGCACCCCCGGCCGACGACCACGCCGTCGACCCCGGTGTGCTCGACCATGCGCAGCGCGTCCGAGCCCTCCCAGATGTCGCCGTTGCCCAGCACCGGCACGTCCAGGGCCTGCTTGAGCGTGGCGATCGCGTCCCAGTCGGCCAGGCCCGAGTACCGCTGCTCGGCGGTGCGCGCGTGCAACGCCACCGCGGCCACTCCCGCCTCCTGGGCGGCCAGACCGGCGTCCACGTACGTCAGGTGGTCGTCGTCGATGCCCTTGCGCATCTTGATGGTCAGCGGGATGCCGTAGGGGCGCGCCGCCTCGACCGCCTGCCGGACGAGCCGCCCGAACAGCTTGCGCCGCCACGGCAGGGCCGAACCTCCGCCGCGCCGGGTCACCTTGGGCACCGGGCAGCCGAAGTTGAGGTCGATGTGGTCGGCCAACCCGTCCTCGCCGACCATCCGTACGGCCGCCGCCGTCACATCCGGGTCGACCCCGTACAGCTGGAGGCTGCGGAACTTCTCGTCCTCGGCGAACGCGATCATCTTGAGCGTCTTGGGGATCCGCTCGACCAGCGCCCGCGTCGTGATCATCTCGCACACGTAGACACCGCCGCCCTGCTCACGACAGAGACGCCGGAAGGCCACGTTCGTGATGCCCGCCATCGGGGCGAGCACGACAGGCGGGTTCACGGCGTGATCGCCGAGCATGAGCGGTGCAGTCACGCCGTCCAGGATAGTTGCCCCATCTCCGTAGGCTTGGGGCATGGAGGCTCGCAAGCTCAGCGTCTGGAAGAGCAGCTATCTGGTGACCGACCGTGGCCGCGAGATCGCCACGTGGGACAAGTCGACCTGGAAGAGCGGCGGCGAGTTCACGCTCGAGGGCCGGCGCTTCAAGGTCCGCTCGAACGGCTGGGGCAACAAATACACGATGACCGACGATTCGGACGCGGTGGTCGCCTCGGCCGAGCGGGTGGGCCGCAAACGCTGGACCGTGTCGGCGGCCGGCCAGACCTACAACTTCCGCCGCAAGTCCTTCTGGGCCAGCGAAGAGGAACTCGTCCTGGGCGACACGCGGGTGGGCAGTGTCCGCAAGACCAGCTGGTGGGGCGGCACCGTCGACGTCGAGCTCCCCGGCCTGACTCCAGCCCTGCAGCTCTTCGTCCTCGGCGTGGTCCTCAGCAAGTGGGACGCGGAAGCCGCCGCAGCCGCCTCTTCCGGCGGCGGAGGCTAGAACGGGAGCTACGGCTCGAAGTCGAATCTGGCAGAGTCGCAGGAATGAGTGATGCGGACGCGGCTCGGCGGCTGGTTGTGGTTTCGAGTCGCCGGTGGCTGAGGCGATCCTGCGGCTGACGCCGGAGCTGGGCTTTCAGACTGTGCTGGTGGAGCCGGACGCGACCAGGCTCAGTGGGACGCCCCGGCCGCGCGGTGACCGCCTCGTGCACGATCTGGCGGCCGCGAACCTCGACGGGAACACCGATGTCGTGCTCACCGACCACGACCGGGCGGAGATCGGGGTCGTACTGAAGGAAGCTCTTGCCGCCGAGACCCGGTACGTCGGGATCATGGGGAATCCCAAGAAGCAAGGGCCGCACGTGGCGGCCCTTTGCTCTCTGGGTGTGTCCGATGAGCAGATCGGCCGGGTGCACCGGCCGATCGGGCTCAACATCCGGGCCCGGACCCCGGCCGAGATCGCCGTGGCGACCCTGGCCGGGCTCATCGCCGACCGGAACGACCGGCCGGGCGGGTTCGACTTCGACTAGCGGACCTCAGCAGCCGGGCAGGCGCTTGATCAGGTAGTCCTCGATCTGGGACAGGGCGACCCGCTCCTGCTTCATGGTGTCGCGGTCGCGGACAGTCACCGCGTCGTCGGTCAGGGTGTCGAAGTCGACGGTGACGCAGAACGGGGTGCCGATCTCGTCCTGGCGGCGGTAGCGCCGGCCGATGGCCTGGGAGTCGTCGAACTCGACGATCCAGCGCTTGCGCAGGTCGGCCGCGAGCCCCTTGGCCTTGGGCGACAGCTCCGGGTTGCGCGAGAGCGGCAGCACCGCCACCTTGATCGGGGCCAGCCGCGGGTCGAACCGCATGACCGTGCGCTTGTCGACGCCGCCCTTGGTGTTCGGGGCCTCGTCCTCGTCGTACGCCTCGAGCAGGAAGGCCAGCACGGCCCGGGTGAGGCCGGCCGCCGGCTCGATCACGTACGGCGTCCAGCGCTCCTGCTTCTCCTGGTCGAAGAACGACAGGTCGACACCGGAGTGCTTGGAGTGCGTGGACAGGTCGTAATCGGTGCGGTTGGCGATGCCTTCGAGCTCGGCGAACTCGGTGCCACCGAACCGGAACCGGTATTCGATGTCGACCGTGCGGGTCGAGTAGAACGAGCGCTTCTCGGCCGGGTGCTCGTAGAAGCGCAGGTTGCTCTCGGCCAGGCCGAGGTCGCGGTACCAGTTCCACCGCTCCTGGAGCCAGTATTCGTGCCACTTCTCGTCGGTGCCGGGCTCGACGAAGAACTCCATCTCCATCTGCTCGAACTCGCGCGTACGGAAGATGAAGTTGCCCGGGGTGATCTCGTTGCGGAAGCTCTTGCCGATCTGGGCGATGCCGAACGGCGGCTTCTTGCGAGCCGCGGTGGCCACGTTGTTGTAGTTGACGAAGATGCCCTGGGCCGTCTCGGGCCGCAGGTAGTGCAGGCCGTCGGCGCTCTCGGTCGGGCCCAGGTAGGTCTTCATCAGGCCGTTGAAGTTCTTCGGCTCGGTGAAGGTGCCCTTGTTGCCGCAGTTGGGGCAGTTGAGCTCTTGCAGCGAGGCGGGCGGCGAGCCGTGCTTCTCTTCCCACGCCTCTTCGAGGTGGTCGGCCCGGAAACGCTTGTGACACGACTGGCACTCGGTCAGCGGGTCGGTGAACGCCTCGATGTGGCCGGAGGCGGCCCACACGTCACGCGCGAGGATGACGGCGGAGTCGAGTCCGACGATGTCGTCGCGCTGCTGGACCATCGTGCGCCACCACTGGCGGCGGACGTTCTCCTTCAGCTCCACGCCCAGCGGACCGTAGTCCCAGGCCGAGCGGGTTCCTCCGTAGATCTCGCTGGAGGGGAAGACGAAGCCGCGGCGCTTGGCCAGGCTGACGACGGAGTCGATACGGTCGGCGGGCATGTTCCTCCTACGCCGGCTGGGTGTCGGCGGGGACCAGAGAGCTGGGACTAAGGATCAGGACAAACAGCGAGATTACTCCCCGAGCTCGCACACCTCGAACGCGCCCGTGGACGTGTTCTGGTCGAGCGAGGCCTCCAACTGTTCGCGCTGCCCGTCCTCGTACGTGGCGTCGACCGGCACGGTGAGAGTGTTCATGTTGAATGTGCCCAGCTGCCAGTCGGTGATCCGTTGCTCACCCTCGATGCGGGTGCGGAACTCGGACGCCGACTCGGCCCGCTTGGCCTGGCCGCACAACTGGTCGTACGCGTCGTCGTAGAGCTTGGCCTTCAGCGCGTCGAGGTAGTCGTCGACGGCCACGTGGGCCTGCTCGTCGAGCGCGCCCTGGACGGAGGTGCCGAGCCCGATCAGCGCGGCCACGCCGCCGCCGCAGACGAGCACCAGCACACCGGCGCCGATGCCCAGGCCCCAGCCGAGGCGCTTGCCCTTGCCCTCGACGGGCGGGGCCGGGAACGGCGGCTGGACACCTGGCCCGGGCGGCGGGGCAGGGATGTGCGGCGGCGCCGTCGTCATGACGCCAACAGTAGTCGTCAGCGCCAGGGATCGGCGGCCCGGTCGCTCTCGGCGACCTCGACCGCGCCGCCCGGGGAGGCGCTGGCCAGGGTCTCGTACGCGGACGGCTCGTCGATCGACCGGGCCAGCAGCGGGGTGGCGTGCACCTTGACGTCGAAGGCGCCCAGGGCCCGCCGGTAGGCTCCGACGGACTCCCACTCGGTGAGCAGGGTCCACGCGGCCGGGTCCTCGAGCGCGCGGGTCAGCCGGCCGGAGAGGTAGCCCCGGCACGCGGCGAGGGCGGCCAGCGCGGCGTGGGCCTGGGTGACGAAGCCGTCCTGGGCGCCGTCCGGCACGGCGAAGCGATTGAGCACGAGCATATGACGAGAGTACGGAGCGGCCGATGACACCCATGGAACGCCTGTCCAAGGTGAGCCCGACCAAGGCGTTCATCGTCGCGCTGGTGGTGATGCTGGCCGGCCTGTTCCTGCCCGGCATCGTGGGCGCCGCCCTGCTGGCCGTGCTCGCGGTGAGCCTGGGCGCGCTCACCTTCACCACCTGGCCGGTGCAGAACATGTCGACCCGGGTGCTCCGCCTGCTGATCCTGGCGCTGCTCATCTCCGTGATCGTGGCGAAGGCGCTCTAGACATATGCGGTTTTGACAATCATTATCATTCTCGGAGACAGTGGTTGCTATGCGCCGCCGTCTGCTTCCCGCCCTGCTCGTTTCCGCTGCCCTCGCCGGCTGCGGCGGTCAGACCGCGGCGGCCGACGGGAAGTTCGAGATCGTCACGGCGTTCTATCCGCTGCAGTTCCTCAGCGAGCGGATCGGAGGCGACGTGGTCAGCGTCACGAACCTCACCAAGCCCGGCGCCGAGCCGCACGACATCGAGCTCACCCCGCGCCAGGTCGGTGACGTCGCCGAGGCCGAGCTCGCGGTCTACATCAAGGGCTTCCAGCCGGCCGTCGACGAGGCGATCGCCCAGGAGGCCGCAGACAGCTCGTTCGACGCCGCCTCGGTCGTGACCCTGCTGCCCGCCGGCGGCGAGGACGACCACGGCCACGAGCACGAAGAGGCCGAGCACGGCGAGGACCCGCACGTCTGGCTCGACCCCGTCCGTTTCTCGACCATCGCCGAGAAGTTGGGCGAGCGCCTGGCCGAGGCCGACCCCGAGCACGCGGCGGGCTATCGCGAGCGGGCCACCGCTCTCGCAAAAGAGCTGGGCACGCTGAACACCGAGTTCACCGACGGCCTCAAGACCTGCGAGCGCCACGAGCTGGTGACCAGCCACACGGCCTTCGCCTATCTCGCGAGCCGCTACGACCTGCACCAGGTGGGTATCAGTGGCATCGACCCCGAGGCCGAGCCCTCGCCGCAGCGGCTGGCCGCGGTGGCCAAGGAGGCCCGGGAGACCGGCACCACCACGATCTTCTTCGAGACCTTGGTCAGCCCGGCCGTGGCCGAGACCATCGCGCGGGAGGTCGGCGCGAGGACGGCCGTCCTCGATCCGCTGGAGGGGCTCGTGGACAACAAGGGTGACTACCTCGGTGTCATGCGGCAGAACCTGACCGCGCTGACCGCCGGATTGGGGTGTTCGTGATGACTGTCGTGTCGGTCAGCCACGCCGCGGTCGGCTACGACGGCCGCGAGATCCTGCACGACGTCTCGTTCGAGGTCGGCGCGGGCGAGGTCGTGGCGATCCTCGGGGCCAACGGCTCCGGAAAATCCACCCTCATCCGTACGATCCTCGGCCTCACCCCGCTGACCCGGGGCGAGATCGATCTGTTCGGCACGCCGCGTCGCAAGTTCAAGGACTGGGCCCGCATCGGGTACGTGCCGCAGCGGCTGGGCGCGGGCAGCGGTGTGCCGGCCACGGTCGGCGAGGTCGTGGCGTCCGGCCGGCTGGCCCGGGGCGGCATCTTCCGGCTGCCCCGGACGGCCGACAAGACCGCGGTGCGCGACGCGCTGACCGCCGTCGGCCTGCTGGACCGGATCAACGACCCGGTGACGACGTTGTCGGGTGGCCAGCAGCAGCGGACGCTCATCGCCCGCGCCCTGGCCGGTAAGCCCGACCTGCTCGTGCTCGACGAGCCCACGGCCGGGGTGGACGCGGCCAGCCAGGAGGCCTTCGCGGCCGCGCTGGGCCGGTTCCAGTCCACCGGCGGCTCGATCCTGCTGGTCGCGCACGAGCTCGGCCCGCTGCGGCCGCTGATCGACCGGGCCGTCGTCGTGCACGAGGGCCGCATCGCGCACGTGGGCCCGCCGCCCGAGCCGGCCGGTCACCACGCCGAGCCCGACCACGACCACGTGCACCCGCACGCGGTGCCGCAGCCGACCGGCATCTGCGTAGCCCCCACCGACCGGATCGCGGCGAATTAGGCCCTTCCAACCACCCCACCGCCGCCCAAGAAAGGAGTAAACCAATCGATCTTTTTCAGTACGACTTCATGATGCGGGCCCTGATGGGCGCCCTGATCATCGGTCTGGCCGCGCCCGCGCTCGGCATCTACCTGGTGCAACGCCGGCTGTCGCTGATCGGCGACGGCATCGGCCACGTCGCGCTGACCGGCGTCGGCGTGGGTCTGCTGCTCAACCAGTCCCCCGTGCTCAGCGCGGTCATCGTGGCCGCGATCGGCGCGGTCGGGGTCGAACTGATCCGCGAGCGCGGCCGCACCTCGGGCGACCTGGCCCTGGCCCTTCTCTTCTACGGCGGTATCGCCGGTGGCGTGGTGCTGGTCGCGCTGTCCGACGACGCCAACAGCAACAGCCTCGTGCAATACCTGTTCGGCTCGCTGATCACCACGTCGCCCGAGGACATCGCGGTGATCGCGGTGCTCGGGGCGGCGGTGCTGATCGCCATGGTGGCGTTCCGCCCGGCGCTGTTCGCGGTCTGCAACGACGAGGAGTATGCCCGGGTCAGTGGCCTGCCGGTGCGCGCGCTCAACATCGTGATGGCCGTGACCACGGCCGTGACGGTGACCATCGCCATGCGTACGGTGGGGTTGTTGCTGGTCTCGGCCCTGATGGTCATCCCGGTCGCCGCCGCCCAGCAGGTCACCCGCGGTTTCCGCACCACCATGGCCGCGGCGATGGTGATCGGGCTGGTCGCGGCGGGCGCCGGCGTGGTCGTCTCGGCCGAGGCCGACACCCCGCCCGGCGCCACCACGGTGATCCTGGCCCTGGCCGTCTTCGTCGCCATCACGATCGGCGCCGCCGGTTGGCGGATCGTGCGGCGACGCTCCCACCCGCCGCACGAGGTGGAGCCGCCCGATGTCGTACTGCAGAAAGTCTGAGGCCTGATGACGAGCGGTTACGAGGCGTACGAGTCCGCCGGTGAGCTGCTGCGGGCCCTGTCCGCGCCGATCCGGGTCGCTATTGTGGCCGAGCTGGGCGCCGGTGAGCGCTGCGTGCACGAGCTGGTCGAGAAGCTCGGGGCGCCGCAGCCGCTGGTCTCGCAGCATCTGCGGGTGCTGCGCGGCGCCGGGGTGGTGCGGGGTGCACGACGTGGCCGGGAGATCGCATACTCGCTGGTGGACGATCACGTCGCGCACATCGTCGCCGACGCTGTCAGTCACGCGAGGGAGGTCCGATCGTGAGCACCGAACAGAACGTCGCGCAGCGCAACACCAAGCAGCGCACCGCGGTGAGCGCCGTGCTGGCCGAGGCCGAGGGCTTCTACAGTGCGCAAGAGCTGCACGCCCGGCTGCGGGAACGCGGTGAGCGGGTGGGCCTGACCACGGTCTACCGCACGCTGCAGGGGCTGGCCGACGCGGGCGAGATCGACGTCATGCGCCCGCCCGGCGGCGAGCATCTCTACCGGCGGTGCAGCCAGGGCCACCACCACCATCTGGTCTGCCGGGACTGCGGCAGCGCGGTCGAGGTGGAGGGCCCGGCCGTCGAGTCGTGGGCCGACAAGGTGGCCAACAAGCACGGCTACGTCGACGTCTCGCACACGTTGGAGATCTTCGGAACCTGCCCGGACTGCGCCGCTAAGCGTTAGTTCGCTCCACGTGGGACGCTGTCGGCGTGAAGCTCTACGCCGACCGGGTACCCAAGGCCGTACGCCAGCTCCTCACCGACATCCTCGTCGTTCTCTGGGTCTACGCGTGGATCCGGGCCGGCCTGTGGGTCAACGACATGGTCGAGAAACTCGGCGTGCCGGGCGCGAGACTCGAGAGCGCCGGCGGCGGCATAGCCGACAACCTGAGCGACGCCGGCAGCAAGGTCGGCGGGGTGCCGCTCGTCGGTGACCAACTCGTCCGGCCGTTCGAGGGGGCCGCCTCGGCCGCCCGCTCACTGGCCGAAGCAGGCCGCCAGACCCAGGACGTCGTCGACACGATGGCCTGGGTGGTCGCGGTCATCGCCGTGGCGGTCCCCCTGGCCCTGGTGCTCTTCGGCTGGCTTCCGCTGCGGCTGCGCTGGATGCGCCGGGCCGCGGTGGCTTCAGCCGTACGCGACGCGCCCGCCGGCCGCGACCTGCTGGCCCTGCGCGCGCTGGCCTCCCAGCCGCTGAACCGCCTGGCCCAGCTCGGCCCGGACATCGCGCAGAGCTGGCGCAACGGCGACGCCGAGGCGGTCGACGCGCTGGCCGAGCTAGAGCTCAGGAGACTCGGTCTGCGGTCTCGCCGGCCTTGACGTCGGTGCCGCTGACCCGCTCGTCCTCCTCCTCGTCGTCATCGTCGATCCAGTTGCGCCGGAAGAACGGCACCGCGGCCCAGAAGGTCAGGAAGAAGAGGGCGGCCAGTCCGGTGAAGACGAACGCGATCGGCCGGGCCAGGATGAAGTCGGTGACCAGCAGGACCGCGCTGACCATGGAGACGAGCAGGAAGAACAGGCCCCCGGTGGCCATCGCGTGGGCGTAGCGCACCAGTTCGGGCTTGCGGCCCTGACGGAACAACGCCCGGTGGAAGGCGACGGGCGCGATGATCATGGCGGTGGCGCCGGCCGCGGCCAGCAGCGCCACCACGTAGACGTCCTTCTGGAACTGGGTCACTTCGGTGAAGCGGTTGCTGAACGGCAGCGTCAGCAGGAAGGCGAAGAGGATCTGGATGCCGGTCTGCGCGACCCGCAGCTCCTGCAGCAGGTCGGCGAAGTTACGGTCCCAGCGCTGTTTCTCAGTTTCGTGCTTGCCACGCACCTCGTCTGACATGACGCTGCCGATTCCCCAAAGTGAACAGGAATCAAACTCGGCCGATACGGCGGAGTGCCGCCTCGGCCAGGGCAGTGGCTGCCTGCTCCGGGACCCAGTGGCTGATACCGCGCATAGCGACCATCTCGTAGTCGGAGTCGACCCAGTCCCGCGTACGCAGCGCGGCCGTCAGCGAGACCACGCCGTCCTTGTCGCTCCAGACGTAGGTGGTCGGCACCTGGATGACGCCGGGTGTGTCGGGCGAACTGCCGGTGGTCGCGCGGTACCAGTTCAGGCCGGCCGTGAGCCGGGCCGGGTCGTGCAGCATCGACTCGACGTACTGGTCGCCGCGCGCGCCGATCGGCTTGAACATTCCTCGCAGCACGGCGCCGTTCCGGGCCAGCAGCAGGCGCTCGGCCTGGCGGGACTGGAAGACCTTGAAGTACGCCATCCGGGCCCGCTGGGACGCGCGCGTGCGCAGGGCCAGGCCGAGTGCCTTGGGGTGCGGCACCGAGACGGCGGTCAGGGTGCGCACCCGGTCGGGGTGGTGCGAGGCCAGCCACCAGCCGACGATCGCGCCCCAGTCGTGCCCGATGACGTGGGCCGACTCCACCCCGAGGGCGTCCAGCACGGCCACCGCGTCGGCGGTCGGCTCGCTCAGGTGGTAGGCGCCGACCCCGGCCGGGCGGGCGCCGGGTGAGGTGCCGCGCTGATCCAGGGCGTACGTCCTGAGGCCGGCCGCGTGCAGTTTCGGCGCTAACAGATCGAATTCGCGATGGTCCTGTGGAAAGCCGTGGAGGAGGAGCACGGGATCGCCGTCGGCGGGCCCACCCTCGTACACGTCGAAGGTCAGCCCACGCGCCTCGATCTCCATGTGATCACTCCCTCGCTGTTGCGTTACCCCTGGCAGTGTTAGTTTCATCGAAACACAGCACCACAGCACCACAGCACGTCAGCATCCGACAGGGGAGCGCACAGCGCTGAGAGTGCGGGCCACCGCAGACCCTCGCACCTGATCTGGGTAATGCCAGCGCAGGAAGTTCGGTCTTTTCTCCAGCCGCGCCGTGCCCGGGTTCCGGCCCGGTCATGGCGTGCGTCTCCTCCCGGTACAAACTGGGAGGTTCCATCATGAACAACCGCTGGCGGACGATAGACATCGTCATCGCCTCGATCATCGCCGTGGCCTTCGGCGTGATCTTCTGGGCCTGGGGCCTGCTCTGGAACGGCCCCGCCGACGCCATCCCGCTGCCCGGCCGGGCCGTGCTCTACGGCGTCTGGCTGGTGCCGGCCGTGCTCGGCGCGCTGATCGTCCGCAAGCCGGGCGCGGCGTTCTTCACCCTCTCGCTGGCCTCGCTCGTCTCGGTGGCGATCGGCGTCAGCTGGGGCTGGACGATCGTCATCCAGGGCCCGCTCGAGGCGCTGGGGGCCGAGCTGATCTTCGCGCTGTTCGCCTACAAGGTCTACCGGCTGCCGGTGGCCCTGCTGGCGGGCGCGACGGCCGGCGTCGTGGCCGCGGTCTACGACGCCTTCGTCTGGTACGGCGGCACGTCGTGGGCCACCATGCGGATTCCCTACATCCTCATCACCGGGGTGTCGGCCCTGGTCATCGCCGGGCTGGGCAGCGTGCTGCTGACCCGCGCGCTGGCCCAGACCGGCGTGCTCGACCGTTTCCCGGCCGGTCGGTCGCGCGCGCTCGTCTGATTTGGTTCGATTGGCAGATATGAGTGAGGTCGTCCTCCGCGGATTCGGCTGGCGCCATGCCGGCCGGCGCGCCTGGGCCGTCCGCGACGTCGACCTGCACATCGCGCACGGCGAGCGGGTGCTCCTGCTCGGCCCGTCCGGGGCCGGCAAGAGCACCCTGCTCGCTGCGCTGGCCGGGCTGCTCCCGGAAGACTCGGGTGAGGCCGCGGGCACCATCGAGATCGACGGGCTCGACCCGCTCGAGGCCCGCCACCAGGCGGGCATCGTCTTCCAGGATCCGCAGACCCAGCTGGTGATGGCCCGCAGCGGGGACGACGTGGCGTTCGGGCTCGAGAACCGCGGGGTGCCGGCGGCACAGATCTGGCCCTGGGTCAGCGACGCGCTCGACCGGGTCGGCTTCCCCTACCCGATCACCCGCTCCACGGCCGCGCTCTCCGGCGGCGAGGCCCAGCGGCTGGCCCTGGCCGGAGTGCTGGCGCTGCGACCGGGGCTGCTGTTGCTCGACGAGCCGACGGCCAACCTCGACCCGGCCGGGGCCGAGCTGATCCGCGAGTCCCTGGCCGCGCTCGCTCAGCAGACGATGATCCTGGTCGAGCACCGGGTGGCCGAGGCGCTGCCCCTGGTCGACCGGGTGGTGGTGCTCGAGGCGGGCGGCGGGATCCGGGCCGACGGCGCACCCGAGATGGTCTTCGCGGCGTACGGCGACCGGCTGGCCGACGAGGGTGTCTGGGTGCCCGGCTTCACGATCCCGCCGCTCAAGTCGGCCCGGCCCGCCGGCCCCGAGCTCGTACGGGCATCGGACGTTGCCGTGCGACAGCGGCTGGCCCCGGCGTCGCTGTCCGTGGGGGCAGGTGAGGTGCTGGCCGTGACCGGCCCCAACGGCGCCGGGAAGTCGACGCTGGCCCTCGTGCTGGGTGGCCTGCTCGCCCCGACCGGCGGCCAGGTGCGCGGCTTCGGCGACGAGCGCCCGCCGCACCGGTGGCGGGCGGCCACCCTGACCGGCCGGATCGGCTCGGTCTTCCAGAACCCGGAACACCAGTTCGTCACCGCCCGCGTCGCCGACGAGCTCGCGGTGGGCCCGCGCCGGCTGGGCCGGCCGACGGCCGAGGTGACCCGGATCGTCGACGACCTGCTCGACCGGCTGCGCCTGAGCAAACTGGCCGGGGCCAACCCGTACACCCTCTCCGGGGGCGAGGCCCGCCGGCTGAGCGTAGCCACCGCGCTGGCCACGGCGCCGCGGCTGCTGGTGCTCGACGAGCCCACGTTCGGCCAGGACAGGCGCACCTGGATCGAGCTGGTCACCCTGCTGGCCACGCTGCGCGACGACGGCCACGGCATCATCGCGGTCACCCACGACGACGACTTCGTGCAGACCGTGGCCGACCGCACCCATCCGCTGGGGACCGCCCGCCTGCACGCCCCCCTCCCCCACCGTCGCCCCGGCGGCCGCCCGTGACCCTCGCCCTGCAGCCGATCGCCGACCCGTCGGCCCCGCTGGCCCGCCGCAACCCGGTGGCCAAACTGGCGGCGGCGCTGCTCTTCTCGCTGCCGCTGATCTCGACGCTCGACCCGCTGACCCCCGCGATCGCGCTGGCCGTCGAACTGGCCGTCGTCCCGCTGTTCGGCGTGCGCTGGTCCACCCTGGTCAAGCGGGCCTGGCCGCTGCTGATCGGCGCGTTCGGCCTGTTGGTGACGATGGTGCTGTTCGCCGCCGAACGCACCGGCCCGCTGCTGCTCGACCTGGGCCCGTTCGACGTCACCACCGGCGTGCTGATGGCCGCGCTGGGCCTGATCCTGCGCCTGTTCGCGGTGGCCGTGCCCGGCGTGCTGGTCTTCGCCACCACCGACCCGACCGACCTGGCCGACGCCCTGGTGCAGAACGCCAAGGCCCCGGCCCGCTTCGCGATCGGCGCGCTGGCCGCCTTCCGCCTGCTGCCCTTGCTGGGCGCCGAATGGCAGATGCTGACGCTGGCCCGCCGAGCCCGCGGCATCGACGCCGGCCGCAACCCGATCGCCGTGCTGCGCCTGTTCGTCTCGACCGCCTTCGCCCTGCTGGTCGGCGCCCTGCGCCGCGGCGGCCGCCTCGCGGTAGCCATGGACGCCCGCGGCTTCGACTCGGGCCTCCCCCGCACGTACGCCCGCAAACAGGTCTTCCGCACGGCCGACACCGCCCTCGTCATTGCCGCGGTGGCTCTCTCGGCGGCGACGCTGGGCTGCACGATCGCCCTCGGACTGTTCCGCCCGATCATCTGAGCTTCGCGTTTAACATCGGTTTCGTCGTTTTGGGGTCTTGACGTTGGTCTTCTTGATCGCTGGATGGCGTTGGGCGGG
>NZ_JAMYJR010000031.1 GCF_024137025.1 Paractinoplanes aksuensis | reverse complement strand
ATCCAGCACCGCCCGGCCTGTCCAGGTATGCCCGTGTCGCTCAGATCGGGAGCCTTTCCCTCGCTGAGATCACCTCAGTAGACGATGCGCATATCCGCGGTCATGATTCGGCGATAGTGCACACACGGCGTCGGCCGGAGCAGTCGGAAGGGTGTAGCTGCTGTATCCAGCTCCAGCCTATCGTCGAGCAGCCGTAGTTATGTGGCGGGCGCCGGCGGTTGATGTTGGGCAGTTGGACGCCGTACCTGCGGTCACGCCACTTCGCGAGTGTCGAAACGAACGCCGGGCAGGGCGACGAACGCCGCCGACAGCCAGCGTCGGGATCCCGGAACTGGCAATCACTTCAGCCTCATCGTGTGTCGAACGGCGCAAGTGTCCCACCCGTTCGTACTGCTCCAGGGAGCCACCCATCGCGGCTGAATCCACCCTTCGATTGCTAATCGAGGAAAAGCCCGGCGAAGGCGCCACTCATATGTAGAGCAGACACCATAATGAGGTCCGTGCGGAGATCAAGGGGCTGGGGACACCCCGACGCGACACTCGAGCGGCTCATCGACGAGTTGTACCAGGAGGGTGTGAGCGCCGGCGCCCTGCTGATCAAGGAACAGGCGGGTCACGAGGACAACTTCCGGACCGGCGGCTACGCGAAGCGGCCGGTCCTCGAACTCGTACAGAACGCCGCCGACGCCTTGCGTCGCAGCGGAAGTCGCGGGCGAGTGGAGGTAGTGCTCCGCGACGGGGTCCTGTACTGCGCAAACGAGGGTGAGCCCTTCGGTGCGAAGGGGTTGGAGGCGATCACCCACGCGTACATCAGCGACAAGGGTGGCGATGAGATGGGGCGGTTCGGCCTCGGTTTCAAGTCGGTCCTTGCGCTCACGGACGCCCCGATGGTGATCAGCAAGGACGTGTCCTTCAGGTTCAGTGCCGAGGCCTCACGCCGCGTGCTCTCCGAGCGGGCCCCGGACGCCACCTCCTACCCGATTCTGCGGTTGCCGGTGGCTGTCCATGACCTGACCGAGATCGCCGCGGATCCCAACCTGGCGGCGCTCGCCGAGTGGGCCGAGACGATCGTGTGTCTTCCGCTGTCGCGCGGCCTCGACGACCTCGTCGAGCAAATGGTGACCTTTCCGCGGGAGTTTCCGCTCTTCGCATCGCACCTGTCCGAGCTGAACCTGAGCTGGGACGTCGATCATCGCAACACCTTCCGCTGCGAGCAGCTCGGTAGCGACCGCTACCGGCTACTGGTCAGTCAGTCGCACGCCGACGGCAAGGACGACCGGGACAGCGAGCAGACTCAGGTCGACGGAAACAGTCGGGGGCCGGTTGTCGCCTCCTCGGAATGGTTGGTGCTGCACCAGGTTCACCGCCCTTCCGAGCAGGAGCTGGCCGGTGTGAGTCAGGCCGTGCGACGCCCGGAAGTCACCGTCACCTACGCGGCTCCGCTGGACGATGTGCAGGCTCTGGGGCGATTCTGGTCGTACTTCCCGTTACAGGACTCGACCTCGGCCCGTGGTATCCACAATGCTCCGTGGCACGTCAGCGACGATCGCACCAACCTTCTTCCGGGTCCGTTCAACGAAGGACTGCTCAACGTCGTCGCGGAACTCATCGTCAGCGCCCTTCCCCGCCTCGGAACCCCCGAGGATCCGGCACGCCACTTCGACTACATGCCCTCACGCGACCGCGAGTTCGACAACTTCGCCGACCTGCGCCTGATCGAGCTCGTCCCGGAACTGGCGCAGAGGACCATGTCGGTGCCGGACGCGGACGGCGTCCTGCGGATTCCCGCGGATCTCGAGTATCTGAACGCCGATGTCGTGATCGACCTCGACTCGGTCTCGACCTGGAACACGGCGCCCGGCCGACCCGGCCGGAGCCCCCACCATATGTGCTACCGCACGCCCACCCGAAAGGCGAGACTCCGTCGACTGGTCCGCGGCGACGGTAAACAAGCCGCCCTGAACGAACTGAACGGCGAAGCGTGGCTGGAACGACTCGTGGCGGATGGCCGTGACGATCAGTGTGACGCCGCGTTACAGGTCTTCATGTCGATCCGCGACGAATCGACGCGTCGGATCCTGAAGCAGGCCGCCGTCGTCCCGGACACTGCGGGCACGTTGCACCGCATCGACCACACCGACCGAGTCTTCCTGCGGGGCAACCCGCTCAGCGCGTCAGCCGGCATCCGCCTGGTCCGAACGAGCTTCCTGGACCGCGACGGAGTTGAGGACAGCCTTCGCGCCGTCGGCTTCGACGACGTGGACCCCGCGAGTGAACTACGACGCCTGGCGGTGACGGCCGCGAGCCGATGGACCGCCCGACAGTGGCAGGAATTCTGGGAACTCGTCCTCGAGGTCAGCACGCACGACGCCGAGCAGATCCTGCTGCAGCATGTGATGAAGGAGGCGGCGCTGAAGGTCCGGTGCCGCGACGGGTCGTGGCAGCACGTGGGAACCGTCGTGGTCCCAGGACTCGTAGAGCCGAAGAAGGCTTCGCTGGCCGTCGACGTGGACTTCCACCAGCTGCATCTGGGTCTGCTGCGTTCCATCGGCGTCGCGGACCGTCCGGTCGTCAGTGAGGCGGCGACGAAGGACATGACGCTGTCCGAGTACCGCCGACTCCAACGTGCCGCCTACCTCGAACCGCTGCCCGCGCGTGGACGACCGGACCCCACAGCCATCGACTTCCGCGAGAAGGAGGGGCCGACTCCCTTACACGTCCTGCGCGGTTTCGCGGACTCGCGGGACGACGAGTCGCGGGCACTATGGACCCGGCTGCTCCTGGAGATCGAGGCGCCCGCCAAATGGGTGCTGCAATCACCGAACCCGGTTCGCTTTCCGGGCCTTTCAGTGAAGGCACCACACTTGTGGGCTGCTCAACGGTACGGGCTGGTTGATACGGCCTGGGGGCCTCGGGAGGCGGCGCGTTCCTTGCATCCGGACCTGTCCGACCTCGCCCCGCTGATGCCAGTCGCGACGTGGCGATCCGCATCCCGGCTGACGACAATCAGCGACCGACAAGAGATTCCCGTCACCCTTTGGCGGGAGTTTCTCGCTCGGGTGCCGACCGGTGGCGACTCGCGCCGACTCGGCGAGCTGGTCGCAGAGGCCCTCCGACGTCTCCCGGCCGCCGAGACACCGGAGCAGGTGCCGGCTCTTGCGGGCTCCGGCTACGCGAGCGTCGCCCCGGGCGAACTTCTCATCGCGACCCAGGACGACGAGGCTCGCCCGCTGACCGAACAGTGCCTACCGTTCATCACGGTCAAGGACGAGCAGGACGCTCAAGCCCTGATGGCGGCGTGGGGCTGCCGGCCCGCCTCGTCGATGCTGCGCGTCGAGATCATTCCCGACACACCGAGCGAGCCCGTCGTCCTGCTCGACCGGTTCCGCCGGCTCCGCGACTACGGCGCCGAGGTGCTCGACGGACTGGAACTAGTCGGCTGCCACTCCCTGCAGCGGGTGGTCACACTCCCGACGGGCTCGGAGAGCAGCTCTGAGGACTTCATCGTCGCCGGTCATGCCGTCTACTTCGAGGACTCGCTCGACGACGAGGAGTTGCTCGGTCGGATTTCGGACCGGTTCGACCTCCGCCTGGACACGCGGGCGATCGATCGGATCCTCGGCGAGGCCGACAACGCCCGGATCCAGGAGGCCATGGCGCTGGCCCGGACGGTCCGTGATCCCGCCAACCGTCTGCTCGCCCTTCTGCCCGTCGGAACGCTTCGGGTCCATCTGCCGGAAGGGCTACTCGAAACCGTGCGGGAGGTGGCTCCCGACGGCGGCGATCCCCAGGTCGCGCAGTTACTGATGCACTACTACGGCGACACGGTCCTGTACGTGCTGCGCCATGATCTGAAGGCCGCAGGGTACGAGGTACCGGACACCTGGGCCGGATCACCGTCGGCCATGGAAACTGTCCGGAAACTCGGATTCCCAGCCGAGTTCGCGGGCGAACGCAATCGACGGCTCGACGCCGACGTCACGGTTCTGGGACCACCCGATCTCAAGCCCCTGCACGACTACCAGGAGGAGCTGGCCGATCGGATCCGAGATCTAGTCCGTCCCGGTGCAGAGCCCGATCGGGCCCTGCTGTTCCTGCCCACCGGTGCCGGCAAGACCCGGGTGACCGTCGAGGCACTGGTCCGATCGATCAACGCACGCGAGATCGAACGTCCGGTTCTGTGGATCGCCCAGAGCGAGGAACTCTGCGAGCAGGCGCTCCAGACCTGGATGACCGTCTGGAGGCAGTTCGGTAATCGACCGCTGTGCCTGAGTCGACTCTGGAGCCGGAACGAGGTTGCCCCCAGCGATCTGGACGCCAACGTCGTAGTGGCCACCGACGCCAAACTCGACGTCGTCCGCGGCGGCGCTGACTACGACTGGCTCAGGGACGCCGCGATCGTGGTGCTCGACGAGGCGCACGGAGCGATCGCCGAGGGCATCACTGCGACGCTACGGTGGCTCGGCATCGACCACCGCGCGACGGCACGACCCTTGTTGGGCCTGACTGCGACCCCGTTCGCCGGAACCGGCGAGGACGCCAACCGCCGACTCGCCGGGCGCTTCTTCAACAACAAGTTCGACGTGCTCGGCGATGACCCCTACGGTGAGCTGCAGCGTCGCGGAGTGTTGGCGCGAACCGAACATCGGACCATCGAGGGGTCGGCCTTCGCGACCGGCGATGCCGACAAGGCCCACTACAGCAGGTTCAAGGACGTCTCCAACGACATGCTCGCCCGGGTCGGACGCGACCGGGAGCGAACTCTTCGGCTGGCGGAGGACATCGCCGAACAGCCTCGCGACTGGCCGATCCTCGTCTTCACTTCCTCGGTCCAGGCCGCCCAGACCCTTGCTGCGCTGTTACGCGTCCAGGGCATCGCGTCCGCCGCGGTCAGCGGGGCTACTCCGATACCGCAACGTCGGCGCACGATCGAGGCGTTCCGGGACGGCGAGATTCAGGTGCTGACCAACTGCAACGTGCTGACTCAGGGTTTTGACGCCCCCGGCGTCCGCGCGCTCTACATCGCCAGACCGACGTTCAGCCCGAATCTGTACATCCAGATGGTCGGGCGTGGCTTGCGAGGGCCCGAGAACGGCGGCAAACCGGAATGCCTCATCGTGAACGTCGCCGACACATTCGACGCCTTCGGTGAGCGGCTCGCCTACACGGAGTTCGACCACCTGTGGCAGTACCGGGGAGTCGCCGGATGAAGATGATCCCCGCACCGGAAGGGTTCGGCCGCATCCAGTCGGCCGCCGAGACCAGGGTGGCCAAGCTCCTCGCTCAGGCCGACCTCGGCGAACCCGCCACCTGCTTCTACTCGGTCCACCTGCCGCGGCACGAGTACAAACGGATGGCCGAGATCGATTTCCTGATCGTGCTCAAAGACCTCCTCCTCGTCCTGGAGGTCAAAGGCGGACGACTTTCCCGCGTCGACGGCGTGTGGACGTTCACCGACCGCTACGGCGTGGTCCACGAGAAGCGTGAGGGCCCTTTCGAGCAGGCCCGTGGCGCCATGTTTGCGCTGCAGCACGACCTCGAACATCGGATCCCTGGACTGACGGCGGCGTGCGGTGCCGCCGTGGTGACACCGGATCAGCTGCTCGACCGTGACCTCGAGTGGGATCCGGTCGAATACATCGGGCCCGCGGCGATGACTGTTGCCGGCTTGGAGAGGGCGCTGACGGCCGCGGCCTCGTACTGGCGGCGCAAGAGCCACCGCACGGCGCGTGAGTCCGACTATCGTGACGTCGTCTCGCTGCTACGTCCCGACTTCGACCGGGTTCCCCGGCTGTCGCTGTTGGCGGCCACCTTCGAGACCGACTACGTCGAACTGGCCCGTGAGCAGTACGACATGCTCCGCGGCAGCGAGATCAACGAACGGATCTTCTGCACCGGCGGCGCCGGATCCGGCAAGACTCTGCTCGCCGTGGAGACCTCCCGGCGGGCGGCCCGGTCAGGTGCCTCGGTCCTGCTGACGTGCCGCTCCCAGGGAGTCGTCGAGGTCATGCGTCGGTCGTTGGGCGACACCGACGTGATCTGCCGACCGTGGTCCGAGGCCACCGCGACCGCGCCCGTCGACGTCCTGGTCGTCGATGAGGCCCAGGACCTGCTCAACGTCGACGACTGGTTCACCCTCGACCGGCTCGTTGAGGGGGGACTGCGGGACGGCCGATGGCGGATGTTCAGCGACCCCAACAACCAGACCGGCATCCACGGCGCCTTCGACCCACAGGTGTATGCGGAGGTCGCCGCCAACGCCAGCCGTTACCAGTTGCCCTACAACTGCCGTAACACCTCGGCGATCGTCACCCAGACTCAGCTGATGACCGGAGCCGACCTGGGTGTGGCCAAGGCCGGCCAGGGGCCGGCGGTCGAGTACGAACGGCCGGACACCGACCGGGACACAGCGGCATTGCTCGACGCCCGCCTCAAGCGGCTTCGCCACGAGGAGGTTGACCCGGCCGACATCGTCGTCGTGACGCTCCGCGACACCGTCGGCGAGAGCTCGGCCGTGCACACCAGGGCCTACGCCAACGGCCGGCTGACGGCTGCCGAGAAGGGATCGGACGCTAGGACATCCGGCGCCGCCAGACTGGTGACGGTCCGCGACTTCAAGGGTCTCGAGGCCCCGTACGTGCTGGTTGTCGACGTCGACGACGTCGCCACGTCCACCGACCGGTCGAAGCTGTACGTCGCCATGACCCGGCCGCGCATCTCGCTGTGGCTGGCCGTTCGTCCGAAGGCCTGGCGACAGCTGACCGACACCCTCGTAAGGAACCGGGCATGACCGAGCCTCGCGCCTTCGTCCAACTCCGCGACGACACCGTCGACTACCTGCGCCGCCAGTACGTCGGGCCGCAGGACGGCGAGAACGAGATCATTGCGAACCGGCCGGACCGGGTCTACCTCGTCGGCACCATCTATCCACGGGGACCGGCGGCGCCCCGCCTGGACGGCGACGTCCTCGGCGACGACGAGCACGACGACGGCCTCGACGAACCGATCGAACTGGCCAACGAGTGGACACCGGCGTCCGCCGCGGTCTCTTTCCTGCACGACGGTGGCCACCTCGACTGCCGGGTCTCGGCTGGCCGCTACCAGCGCGTTCCCGACGGCGAAGGCTGGCGACGTACACCATTGACGGAACCCCCGGTGACGCTCGACCCGCACACCGCCCCCGTCACGGTGCTCGACGGCGCCGCGACCCTCAAAGCGGTCTGGCGACCGCTTGACGACGCCTGGCTGGTCACGGTCGCTGTCGAGAACAACGCCCACCACGACGACCCCGCTTCCCCGCCGCCCACCGAGGATTGCCTGTTCCAGGTCGCACTCTCCTGCACGGTCAACGGCGGCCAGGTCCGTCCGTACCCGTCGGTGTCGCTGCTCAGTGAGGACCCCGAGGACCAGGAACTACAACTGCTCTACCGGCACCGGCGTGTGTACGGCGTAGGCCACGGCTGTTCTGTCGTCTGGCACGGCGACGACGACGTGATCACCCGGGTCGCCGTCGACATGCTCCCGCAGAGTGTCGTCCCGGGGGTGTCACCGGGTTCACGCGAAGCCTCCGTCCTCGACCTCGGATTCCTCTCCGACGAGACCGTGCCTGCACCCGAACTCGCGGCGGCTCTCGACTCCTTCGTCAAGGGTTACGCCGACTGGATCACCGAACGCCACGACGAGGCGGCTGGCCTCGCCGCGCACCATACCGGCGCCGCCGGCCGGTTGCTGGTCCGCATGGAGTCGGCCAGGGACAGGATGCGCGAGGGCATCCGTGTCCTCACAGAGAACGAGAAGGCACGGACCGCGTTCCGACTGGCGAACGGCGCTATGCGCGAGCAGATCCTGCAGTCACGCCACGCCAAGGTCTCACCCGCCCGACGTGGACAGGAGATGCCCAAGCGTCCGTCCGAGTCGACCCCGCCCTCCTGGTACCCGTTCCAGTTGGCGTTCCAGCTACTCACGATCGCCTCGACCGTCGACCCTCGACACAACGACCGCGACGTGGTCGACCTCATCTGGTTCCCGACCGGCGGTGGCAAGACCGAGGCCTACCTCGCTCTTGCCGCCTTCGAGATGATCCATCGCAGGCTCACCCGCGGCAGACGCGGCGGCGGCACCGCGGTCCTGACCCGCTACACGTTGCGCATGCTCACCTCCCAGCAGTTTCAACGCGCCGCTACGCTCGTATGCGCGTTGCAACAACTCCGGGACCACGACCCGCGGCTACGCGACACACCGCCCTTCTCCATCGGCCTCTGGTTGGGCGGCGAGACCACCCCGAACAGCTACAAGATCGCCCACGAGCGGACCCGGGCGCTGCGCCGCGCCTCCGAACCGGACAATCCGTTCCAGATCAACGACTGTCCATGGTGTGCCACCCCGTTGATACCGCGACGGCGTACGACCGACGACGGCGCCTACGGTGTGCGCACCACCAACAGGACCTTCGAGTTGTTCTGCCCGCACGCCGAGTGCCCGTTTCATCGGGAGCTGCCGGTCGAGGTCGTCGACGAGCAGATCTACGCCGAACCGCCCACACTGCTGGTCGCTACCGTCGACAAATTCGCCGGGTTGCCCTGGCACAAGGATGCGGGCGTGGTCCTCGGCCGCGACGACTCGCCCTACGACCCACCGGGTCTGGTCATCCAGGACGAACTTCATCTGCTCTCCGGCCCGCTCGGCACGACCGTCGCGCTCTTCGAGGCGGCCGTGCTCGGCCTGATGGGATGGGACGGCACTCGACCCAAGATCGTCGCCTCGACGGCGACTATCAGATCGGCACCCGAACAGGTCCAACGCCTCTACGGAGCGCCCGTCGCCTTGTTCCCGCCCAGCGGACTGGATGCCGACCACAGCTATTTCGCCGAAACCGACTTCCAGTCTTCGGGACGCATGTACGTGGGCCTGATGCCCCAGGCGTTCACCCAGTCGAGGGCTACCGGCCTGTCCTGTCTTGCGCTGCTCGAGGTACCGATGCTCCTGGCGGACGAGCCGACGAGTCTCGACGCCTATTGGACGGTCGTCGCCTACCACAATTCGTTACGCGAGCTGGGCCGCACCCTCACGATTGTGCGCGACGACATCGAGTCTCTGCTGACCAACCGAGCGTCGCGCCGGGGGGACCGGGCACGCCGCATCCGCGGCGAAGGCGTCATCGAACTCACCAGCAACGTCCCGCCCAGCGCTCTCGTCAAACGTTTTGCCCGTCTCGAACGCCGCGCCGACGAGGCCGACGCCGTCGACCTCGTCGCGACCACCAACATGTTGTCGGTCGGCATCGACATCAGCAGGCTCGGTCTGATGCTGATGAACGGACAACCCAAGACCACCGCCGAGTACATCCAGGCCACTAGTCGAGTCGGCCGGTCGACTGTCCCGGGCCTGGTCGTCACCCTGCTGCGCGCCGGGAAACCTCGCGACAGATCACACTACGAGTCATTCCGCGCCTTCCACGGGGCGTTGTACCGCCACGTCGAACCCACAAGTGTCACGCCCTGGTCCGCGGCCTCTCGCGACCGGACACTGCACGCCGCGCTTGTCACCTTGATCCGGCACGGAGCAGGCCTGCGCACCAACAACGACGCCGGCGCTTTCCGCGCCGACGACCCGCCGGTCAAGAAGGCAGTCCGCATCCTGCTCGACGCCGCGGCCCGCAGCGAACCCGACGCCCTCGCCGAAACCACCGCCGAGGTACAGCGCCTGGTCAACGAGTGGGAGCGCAGGGCACTGGACGCCGAAGACCTGCGCTATGACAGCAGCGACCACGATCACCCCGTACTGCTCTGCGACTACGGCGAACGACGCGACGCATGGCCGACCATGCGATCGATGCGATCGGTCGACCGCACCGTCCGTGTCATCGCCAATGGGGAGCAACGATGAGAACCACCCGACTCAGCCAGACCGTCTCGCCCTTCGGCGTTGGTGCCGTTCTCGACATCCTCGGCGAATCTCTCATGGCCGCCGACATCAGCCAATGGCCGATCGAGCAGACCTACCGGCTCACCTCGCGCCGACTTCAGGAACGCCTAGGCGTCGCCGAACTCCGTACCCCGCCCAGCGTGCCCTCGTTCCCGGCCAAGAACACCCCGGGCTTGCCATACGAGCGATTCCCGAGCTGGCTGTTCTGCCAGGACTGCCGGCGTATGCATCGCATGCGACACCACGACGAGACCGGCGGCCCGCCGGTCTGCGGACATTGCGGCGGGCCGATGGTCCCGATGCGGTTCATCGTCGTCGGGACCGAACGTGGACATGCGATGGACGTCCCCTGGCGCCGGTGGGCCCACTCCGAACCGACGGACCAGGAACAGCGACGCTGCAAGGTCGACGACCTGCTCTTCCTCACCCGGACCGGCATCGCCTCCGAGGGCCTGGCCAGCCTGGTCGTCCGGTGCACGACTTGCAAAGCCGAACGCGACCTCGGCGACCTCACGGTCCGCGACTCCCTCCGCCGGATCAGCGTGCGGTGCGACGGCGCCCAACCCTGGCAGCGGCCCAACCAGGGATCCTGCAACGAACGGCTCGAGGTGGTACAACGCGGCGCCACAAACGTCACTCTCAGCGACACCACCACAGCCCTGGACATCCCCGAACCGGAAACACCCGTGCGGGACGAAGAAGCCGAGATCAGACAACACAAGAACTTCGAGGACGTCCGATCATCACCGACCGGGCCGCTCGCCGACGCGCTCGTGCAGCTCATCGTCCGCGATGTAGGCGTATCGCCCGACCTCGTGCGGAGGGTTGCGGCGTCCGCGCCGACGGATCCAGACCAGGAGATGAAGGCGGCCCGCGAGGGCCTGCTGGCCGACGAGTGGCAGGCGTTCCGACAGGCCATCGACAACCCCGCCGAGACACTCGGCACGCCGACCTTCCGTGTCTCCGTCACCCCGTTCCTCGAACCCGATGCCGGGGACGCCTTGGCCGCCCTGCGCGCGTCCGTCGGCCACGTGGTCCTCGCCCACCGTCTGCGCGAAGTACGCGTCCTGCACGGCTTCCGGCGGTACGACCTCGGTGCCGACATGGTCGATGCCGACCTTGGACCACGAGGTCGCGCACGATGGCTGCCCGCCGTCGAATCCTTCGGCGAGGGCGTTCTTCTGACACTCGACGAGAGCCGGCTTGCCGACTGGGAACGCCTAGACGCGGTTGTCGAACGCGCCCGTGTCCTGGAACGCCGCCGCCGCGACTCGCTGGTCGGGTCACGCTTCGCCGAGGCCACCCCACGCCTCATCCTGCTGCACAGCCTCGCCCACGTCCTCATGCGACAACTCGCCTTCAGCTGTGGATACTCGGCCGCCTCCCTCAGAGAACGGGTCTATGCCGCCGCAGGCGCCACGCAGGAATCCGGCCTGCTCATCTACACGGCCGCCGGAGATGCGGAAGGAACACTCGGCGGGCTGGTCCGCCAGGGCGAGGCGCCCCGGCTTGCACGGACCCTGGTCGCCGCTCTGGAAGCCGCATCCTGGTGTTCATCCGACCCTCTGTGCAGAGGGAGCCGCGGCCAGGGCATGGGAAGCATGAATCTGGCCGCGTGCCACGGCTGTTGCCTGATCTCCGAGACTTCCTGCGAGCGCGGGAACCTGCTGCTGGACCGGATCATGATCGTCGGGGACGACCGGACCCCGGGCTATTTCCAAGAGGCCATCCAGGCTGCGCAGCTCACCGCGGCTCTCCGGGCAGGCGGGTGAGCACGTCTCGACAAGACGACTCCTCAGAGTCCTGACGCGTAGCACCGGTTGCACGAGGTCGCCAGACGCGACAATCGGCGCAGGTCATCGCCCGGCAGGCCGGCCACATCGTTCGGCGTTGCGTCGAGGTGCTTCACCACCAAATAGAAGACCTCACCGAGCGAGTCGACCGTCTCGTGTCGGCGTCGACACTTGCGGCACATGTAACGATCCCGCGCGAAGACCTGCCGGCGCAGGTCTTCGGGGAACAGCCGCTGCGAAGGGTGTAGGCGGTCGACCTCGCGAGCCGACACCAATCGATGCTCACCGGTCCTGAGATCCGGCGCGTCCGCACTGCTCTCTATCGGCAACAGCTCGTGATCCCTGATCTGTCGAGCGATGCCCGCGCCACCCCGACCGTGGGCGACTCGATCGAGTTCGTCGGCGGTGACCGCCTTGCCTACCAGTTCGTCGAACAGTTCTTGAATCCGATCGGTCGCGGATTCATCGGATCCACGCAGCTTGGTGACCATCCGGTAGCGGTCCCGACGCTCGGAGTCCGGCGTCTCGGACAGAAGCCGATACCGGCCCCCGTTCTCCTCGACGTCGTAACCCTCCTCGACTCGCAACTCCCGGATCCGTCTCGCCCACTCGCCGATCTCCGACACTGCGGCGAGTTCGGCACCGCTCACCCACTCGCCGCGATGCGCCGTCAGGTATCTCAGAATCCGCTGCCTCGCGCCGCCGACACCATCCGCCTGCCGACGGCGAGCCCCGTAGACGCGGGCGACTGCCACACGCAAATCAGAGAGTGCATCAGCTACCGCTTCGTACGAGCGCTCAGCCGACACATCGTCGGACAGATCTACGAGCTTTTGAGCAGCAGCCCGATATGCCAGCGCAGGATCCTCCCTCACGAGCACAGCGTATCGGCCTGGCTGTGGCCGAGAACTGAACCCCAGAAACACGTTCGCGGCCCTGGAGGGATGCACACACCGCCAGTCAGGGTATTCACGAACTTTCAACCTGGTTCCTGGATACGCCAGCAAGGCCCGTCTCGAGCACCTGGGCGGTGTTGTCGAGTACCCGACGGCGACCATCTCGTGCCGATCGACGGCGCGAAAACCTGCTGTCGCGCCGCCCAATTGGCCGGGAACCTGCCGGCCACGGCCTGAACCCGGCGCAGCGCCGGCGACGGGTCGAAAGGGCCACGGTTCTATCTGGGCTTGGCTGGACCGGAAACGGACCGAGGCCCAGAGCATTCATATGCACTTCGCAGTAACGTGACCGACGTGCCGAACTCTGATCGTCCGGTCCCTAGTTCGTCCGGTGTGACGAACCGGATGAGTCTGCAGCGTCGCCGGGATACCGCGCCCGAGGTGCTGATACGGAAGCTGCTGCATGCTTGGGGCCTTCGGTTTCGTGTCACTCTGCCGGTGCCGGGGATGGCTAGACGCTCCATCGACATAGCCTTTCCCCGGGCACGCGTGGCGGTTTTCGTCGACGGGTGTTTCTGGCATGTATGTCCTGAACATCGGACCAGCCCCGCGTCCAACTCCGACTGGTGGGCGAACAAACTGGCGACGAACCAAGCCCGCGACATCGGCACGAATGAGCATCTGAGCGAGCTCGGGTGGACCGTTGTACGAATCTGGGAGCATGAGGACCCCCTGAAGGCGGCGGCCAAAGTCAGGGAAGTGGTGCAGGCCGGCAGGCCGGCGTCAGGGCTGAACGGGCTCAGGTAGGCGAGCGACTTCGCTCACCAACTCGTCATAGTCGCGCAACCGGCGCTGCCGGACGAGGCGCTCGAAGGTCTGCAGCGGGGACCAGGACAGCGGATTTCGTCTACCGCGATTCGCTAGGTTGTTGATCGCGATGGTCAGTGCCGGCAGGTGCAGGGGGTAGACGCAGTCCACGGCGCCGGAGCCGTCGCCGAGAATCTTCAGCACCGAAGGTCTCGGCTCCATAGTGATCACTCCGAAGTGAGGCATCCGGCCGCGACGCTGAGACACGAGCTTTGAGCCTTGCGAAATGCAGTCCTGTGCTCGGTCCGTGCGAAGCGACCACTTGGAGGACAACGCGACTTGAAGCCGGGGAAGGTGTGGCTGTGGCTGTGGCTGTGGCTATGGCTCGGCCAACGTCAGGTCGATCTTCAGCAGGGCCTCCTCCGGCATCTGCGCCAGCAGCGCCATGGCGAGATCGTCCTGCTCGTGAAACGCGGCGACCGCAGTGGCGAGGAGTGCACTCATACGGGTGCGTTCGGATGGCGAGGTGAGTTCTTCACTTGCCTCGACCAAGGGGGTCAGGGCAGCCTCCGAGCGTCGATGACCACGCCTGTAGCGCGGGAAGACCGCCAGGTGCTCGTACTGCTCGAATTGAGCCGCGGAGCGGCTTCGTGCGATCAGCAAGTCTGGCCTGAGATCAGCGAGATGAGCCAGCACGCGCTCCTCCAGCGCGGCACCGGGGTCAGCCGGGCCGGCCTGATCGCGTGGCACCCCTAGAACCTCGAACAGTTCGTGACCCAGTTCCTTGGACAGGGCGTCGCTGTTGTCCGAGGTGTTCGGGTTGCCGCCGAGCCGGTAGCCGCAGAGCGAGTTCATGAAGTGTGCTGGCACAACTGGAGCCTCGCACACGGCCGGATCGGGGGCCTCGCAGGAGAGATGTTCGGTGTGGTTGCTTTGTCCATGATCTTCGTTCTGCTGACAGAAGGCGAGGTCTGTGGCTGGCAGCTCCGCAATGAGACCGTTCCGAGATACCAACAGAGGTCTGTAGGGACTATGATACAGACCGTCACGTGAATGGTTCGGCCGCGCGGCAGAGTTTGACCAATCACTCGATCGGGCGCCTCGAAGTCTGATCGTGCGAGACGGTCCCTGTTCGCTGTGCGCAACGTCGAGCCAAGCCGCTGGAGGTGCGGAATGCCTCGTACTTCGTTGGGGTTCCTCTTGGTTCCGACATTCGGCGTGATCACTCGCGTTGGTGTCGGTCGGACGCGTGCGGCAGTCAGACATCTGTTCTAAAGATCACGGCGTGGCTGCTGGGCGAGGCTGGAAGGAGCAACTACAGTGCTCGGAATGAGCGACCGTCCGACCATGATCGATCTCTTTGCCGGGTGCGGCGGGATGACAGTCGGGTTCGGCCGGGAGGGCTATCAATCGGTCCTGGCCGTTGAGTGGGAACGTGCCGCAGCGGCGACATATGCGGCGAACTGGGGCGAGGGTCACACCCATTGGGGTGACATCGCCGAAGTCAAGGCCGACGACATTCCGGACGCCGATGTGATCATCGGTGGCCCTCCGTGTCAGGGTTTCTCAAACCTCGGAAGCAAGGATGTCAACGATCCGCGGAACAAGCTGTGGAAGGAATATCTCAGGTTCGTCCAGGTTGCCCGACCACAAGTCTTCGTGATCGAGAACGTTCAGCGCTTCTCTCGCTCCAGTGAGTACCAGCTCCTGCTGGACGAGGCTGACGGCGGCATCTTGAAGGACTACGAGCTCTCCCCCGGTGTCCTTCTCGCTGCGGACTATGGCGTTGCCCAGCGTCGCCCGAGGACGATCATCATCGGCTCACGTGTCGGTAAGATCGAGCTGCCTGATCCCACCCACGCCAGGGTGCCGAGCGCGGATCTGCTGAACGGCGAGTTGCTTCCCTGGGAGACCGTACGGAGCCGCATCGCCGGGCTCGACGAACGGCCGGCCACGACGGAGCTGCCCGATGTATTCACCGAATACTTCGAGCATCGCATTCCTGGCGCGTTCAAGGGAATGGATATTCATTTCGGGCGGCAGCCGACGGCGAAATCGCTTGATCGATATGATCACGTCCCACCCGGCGGTGGCCGCTTCGACCTTCCCGATTACCTCTTGCCAAGATGCTGGCGGGACAAAAAGAGCGGGACTACGGACGTCATGGGCCGAATGCGTTGGGACGCTCCTTCGCTGACGATCCGGACGGAATTCTTTAAGCCGGAGAAGGGCCAGTACCTTCACCCGCAATGGGAGGCCGACCGGCCTGACCGTCGAGTCAATCGTGTCATCACTCATTACGAGGCTTCACTTCTTCAGGATTTCCCCAAGGACTACCTCTGGTGCGGCACGAAGACTGAGATTGCCAAGCAGATCGGCAATGCCGTTCCGGCCGGTTTGGCAGCGGCAATCGCGAAGCACATCAAGCCTTATCTACAGTGAATTCGGCTCAGAAGGCAGGCGGAGGACGCCGGCCCGTCCCGAGGCGTTGACCCGTCCCGCCTGCCTCTGACAACCTCACGATGTGGGCTTTGCGCAGGGGCAGCTGTTCGAGGAAGATTTGGGTGCGGACGGTCTTCCGTACACCCTTCGGGCGCATCGCGGGCGTGTTCTGCCGGCGCGGCCTTCGCCCGGTGGGCGTCCACGTCCGGCAACGGCGCCGTCGCCACCGAGGACAGACGCCAGACCGCCTACTTACGACGAGGACTCCGACCTCTGGGCGGTCCGCGAAGCCATCAAGAGGATGGATCCGGACGGTGTGCGTACCGGCTATGCCATTCGGGAAGCCTTGGACCAGATCTATGACGGTCAGCGCACCGGCCGGTGGGACTATACGCAGCTCCTGAAGACCGAGAAGACCCACGTCGGCACTCTCGTGGAGATTTGGTTGCAGCGAGAGTTCGGCTTCGCCGATGGTCACGACCTCGACTACCGGATTGCTGACGTCGACGTCGACTGCAAATGGTCTCTCAACCTGTACGACTGGGAAATCCCGCAAGAGATGTACAGCCGTGGCGACAAGGTAGCCCTCGTCATCTGGGCGAACGAGTACACCGCCAGGTGGGCTTCAGGGCTTATCCGCATCAGCGAGGATTTCCTCAGGCCGCTCGGGCGGCAGAGGGACGGGAAGCGACGACTCAACGACCGAGGCCGCGACCGAATCCTCTGGATCGTTCCAGGGGCGGACCTGGTCAAGAACACGCTCTTGCACATCGGCGACCCTCGCAAACTCGACCTGATCGCATATGCGACTCGCGGCCAGACGGCGGTTACGAACCTCTTCCGAGAAATGCAGGGAGAGCTGGTAAACCGAGCTACCGTTCTGACCGCCGCGCAGCAGGTCGACGGCGCGAAGCGGGTACGCGACGCGCGCAAGCACCTCAAGCCGGACGGAATCGTGATCTTCGGCCACTATGCGCCGCACCCGCGTATGGCGGCCGAACTCGGGTTGCCCGTACCCACGCTCGGACGGTTCGTCAGCGCACGTCTCTACCCTTGGCACTCTGGGGACGAGGAATCATGTACGGAGATCGACGGGAGCTTGTGGCGCCTAGCGCGTCTGGACGATCCCTCGACGGATGCACCGACATTGCCAAGTCAGGGTGATTAAGTACGAACCCCTGCGGCTGTTCGGCCAGCTGATCAGGTTGCCCCAGTGCGGTCACGGCTCCGATCGTTTGGCTCACCAGATACAAACGCCGAGGCTGACGTGCGACACCGTGGCATCTGGTTATCGATCGGTCAGATAACGTGAACCCCCAGGCCCGGCTAGTTAAGGGGAGCACGTGGAGCTGTTGCACTCGGGGAAGGTTCGGGAGGTTTACGCGGACGGGCGGGACATCCTGCTGGTGGCGTCGGACCGGATCTCGATCTATGACGTGGTGCTGCCGACCGCGATCCCGGACAAGGGGAAGATTCTTACTCAGCTGTCGCTCTGGTGGTTTGAGCAGCTGGCTGATGTGGTGCCCAACCACGTGGTCTCGAGTACTGATGTGCCGGCGGAGTGGGCTGGGCGGGCTGTTCGGTGTGAGCGGCTTGAGATGGTCATGGTGGAGTGCATTGCTCGGGGGTACCTGGCGGGGTCGGGGCTCAAGGAGTATGAGCGGGACGGGGCTGTTTCGGGGGTTTCGTTGCCGGCGGGGCTGATCGAGGCTTCGCAGCTGCCGGAGCCGATTTTTACGCCTACCACCAAGGTGCCGCCTGGGCAGGGGCATGACGAGTTCATGACCTACGCCGATGTCGAGGCCAAGGTGGGGTCGGATGTCGCTGCTGAGTTGAGGCGGATCACGCTTGAGGTTTACAAGCGTGGGCAGCAGGTGGCGGCCAAGAACGGCATCATCATTGCGGACACCAAGATTGAGTTGGGGTTCGCGGCGGACGGCACGCTCACTCTAGGGGATGAGTTGCTGACGCCGGACTCGTCGCGGTTCTGGGCTGCTGACGAGTGGAAGCCGGG
Source organism: Paractinoplanes aksuensis (assembly GCF_024137025.1). Taxonomy (GTDB): domain Bacteria; phylum Actinomycetota; class Actinomycetes; order Mycobacteriales; family Micromonosporaceae; genus Actinoplanes; species Actinoplanes aksuensis. The sequence goes on along the minus strand of NZ_JAMYJR010000031.1, from coordinate 241,731 downwards.
GGGCACTCAGCGGTATCTCGACAAGCAGTTCCTGCGGGACTGGTCGTCGACGCTGACCGACTGGGATCGCACGGCGCCGGGGCCCGAGATTCCGGATGAGGTCGTGGAAGCCACGCGTAACCGGTATGTCGAGGTCTACGAGCGGCTGACCGGGGACACCTGGCGCTAGTACGAGAATTACGCGGGGTCGGGGTGGGTCGGCTTGCCTCGGGTGGCCACCCACCATGTCGGCTGGGGCTTGGGGCCGTGGCGCTTGGCGTACAGGCGGAAGCCATAGCCGGCGAACAAGGCTGCGAAGAGGGCGCCGGTCCAGCCGCCGAAGACTATGGACAGTGGGGCCAGCAGCCATAGGGCTGCGGCCGCTGTTGTGTAGAGCATCGGGCGAGGGCGGCCCATGCGGTCCATGCGGCGGCAGAACTTCGGGTCGGCTGTGCGCAGATGCGTCACCAAGCCGTCGAACTCGGCCTTTTCCTGGGGATCGAGCATGGTGACCACCTCCGTCTGCCGGCCCGCTCGACGGCGGATTGATACCCGGCGTTGCGGGTCGATAACCCGCTGACAGTGCCACGTCGTGCAGCTCACAATCGCGCACAGGACGTCCGATCCCCGCGCGGTCACCCGATCCGGGTCGTCAGGCTGGCCCAGGGGAGGGTGAGGGCCTCTTTGTATTTGCGCCGGTTGGCGAGCTTCCCATTAGGTCCTTTGGCCTCATCGGCTCGCAAATGGGGCGGATCGTCGATGAAATGGCACAGAGCTTGGCGTCTCGGTGGAGGCGTGACTGCGCTCACGAAGAGTGGTCGGCAAGGCCATTTAGGAACGGCCGCGGGGTGGGTCGGGCGGCTCCTTGGGGGCTATTGGCCGTCGATTCGCCTGACGTGCCGACCATGCGCCACTGTGGAGCAAAGTCGTTCCCGACCGCTGGTCAGGGCTGCATCCGGCTGTGCTGTGGCTGATGTGAATGGCTGTCGCACGCCTTTTTGCTGGTGGTGACGTGGGTAAGTCATAGATATTGCACCGTCGGTGAGAAAATAAGGCGCCGCGAATGCCGTGGATCGCGCGGAACGGGCAAAGAGCTTAAGAATTATCGCCCACTTGGGTGAATCCAAGAAAAGCGCTCGATTGGGCGATGAGTTCGAGGCTCCGCCCTGCAGCATCGGCGCCAGCGGGGGCGACGGCGGGCGGCGGGGCAGCTGTCTTGAAGGCGTGTCGAGAGGGTGCAGTGCCGCGAAGGGATTGGCTGTGGAGGGTGGGACCTCGACGGCGGGTGGGTGGCAGGGGCGAGACCGCCTAACAGGAGCGGTAGGAGGGGGCGAGGCAGCGAAGGGAAGGGAGGCGCAGGCTGCAGGGGTGTGGCGGCAAGGGAGGCGCAGGCTGCCACGGGCGAGGCTGTGGAACGCGGGGCCGCGGAGGGCGTGGCGGCGACATCCGCAGGCGGCGAAGGGCGAGGCCCGCGAGCGCAGGGTCGCGGAGGGCATGATGGCGACAGGCGAGGCCGTGGAGCGCAGGGACGTGGACCGCGGGGTTGGGCCGCGAAGTCAGCTTGACCTGGTGAAAATCAGGGTTTTACGCAGCCGGCGAGGGCGGCAGCGTGGACTGCGGGGCCGCGCGTGATGAGGCGGTCAGGCCAAGCGCTGAGCGGCGGCGTTGTCGCGCCGGGAAGCGGGGATCTCGCAGGCAGAGCGGTTCAGCTGATCGCCGCAGGACGGGCAGCGCTCGTTCGTGTGGCGGAGGTGCCAGCCCAGGGCCACCCCCGCGAGCAGGCTCAGGAGCCCGACGAAGGCTGCGACGGCGACCGCGCCGGTCATGCCGCGGTGTGTCGCAGAGGGAGGCCGGCGGGGGTGTAGATGCCGCGGCCGACGTGGCGCCGGTCTACGGCGGGGTCTTCACTGGAGCGGGCGCTCACATAGGGGGCCGTGAAAGTGTCGACCCCGGTGCCGAGGTGGGCGCCGGGGCGGTAGGTCACGGTCACGGCGCGAGGAGAAGCAGCCTCGATGACGCCGGCCCGCCAACCGTCGCGGTAGACCCACACGCGGTCGGAGGGGTGGTAGCTGTCGGCGGGCGCAACGTCTGCCGGGTCTCGCTGGGGTGGGGCGATGGTCGGGGTGGACGTCGGTGCCGTGGACATCGAGATGACCCTCCAAGATCTCGGGACCCGGTCGTCCGGATGGCGGGGAAGCCGAGAAGCCGAACTTTCAGCACGCTGTGTATGCGGGCGGTGCGTGTCTGTCAGCTATCATCCTCGCGTACGAAGGCGTTCGCAAGGCCGGATGCACGTGCATCCGCATTGGGCGAACGCCCGGGCGGGTGCTCGGGCTGTTTCGCTGTGGACGATCTCCCCTTTAGGATGCTGTGGGACTGCGGCCGGCAGCCCCCACACAGCGATGACGAGGAGTCAGGTGAGCGCGGGTACGCAGCAGGAGGAGGCGCCGACCGGCGGCCCCACCGTCCTGCGCATCCTGCTCGGGGCCCAACTCCGTCGCCTCCGTGAGGCCAAGGCCATCACTCGTGAGGACGCGGGCTGGGAGATCCGAGCATCCGGGTCCAAGATCAGCCGCATGGAACTCGGGCGGGTCAGCTTCAAGGAGCGCGATGTCAGCGATCTGCTGACCCTCTACGGAGTGACCGACGACAACGAGCGTGAGGCTCTGCTCGTCCTGGCCCGCCAGGCCAACAACCCGGGCTGGTGGCAGCAGTTCAGCGACGTGATGCCGGGCTGGTTCCAGTCGTATCTGGGGCTCGAGGCGGCCGCGACGCTCATTCGTACGTACGAAATTCAGTTTGTTCCTGGCCTTTTGCAGACCCCCGACTACGCGCGCGCGGTCATCATGCTCGGCCACGCCGGTGTCACGCCGGAAGAGATGAACAAGCGGGTCGAGTTGCGCCGCCAGCGGCAGGCGATTCTCGACCGGCCCGAGGGCCCGCAATTGTGGGCGGTCATCGACGAGGCTGTGCTGCGCCGGCCGATCGGCGGCATCGAGGTCATGAAGGCGCAGATCGAGTTCCTCATCGAGATCTCGAAGAAGTCGAACGTACGGCTGCAGATCATTCCGTTCCACGCCGGCGGTCACGCCGCGGCGGGCGGCCCGTTCGCGATTCTGCGCTTCCCCGAGCCCGAGCTGCCCGACGTCGTCTACGTCGAACAGCTGACGAGCGCGATCTATCTCGACAAGCGCGAGGACGTCGACCAGTACGCGATGGCGATGGAGCGGGTCTGCATCGACGCCGAGCCACCGAGCCACACGCCCGAGATCCTGGGCAAGCTGTTGCACGAGGTCGGACGGCCCGCCTAAATAACTTGACTGTCTGGAGCCACGCCCCGACGCGGGGTAGGCTCTGCAAATTCGCCCCGAGCGTTTGCAGCTGCGAGGGGCGGGTGACCGGTTGGGCTCGTCCACGCCCGCTGCCGACGACCGTGGACGAACCTGTTACCGCCTCGGGTCCTGCCTGGCTTGAACGGCTAGGCAGGCCCATCTCTTTTCCGGGTGCGCTCTCATGGTCGCATTGCCCGGCCACTTCATTTTTTCGCCGTTCGGGCCGAACGTGGAGATGGGCACGTCATGCTCGCGGCGGCTGACCGCGAACGGCCAGCGTTGCTCTGATCGGCCCGGCTCATCCCGCGCCGGGCCCGACTGTCTGGATGTCATCCGACGGAACTTCGGCCGGCGGAGGAATTCAGGCTTTCGGGGTACGCCGGCTCAGGCGAGCAGGTTGTCGAAGTCGCCGTCGTTGACGCCACCGAGGAACGCCTCGATCTCGGCCCGGGTGTAGATGAGCGCCGGACCCTCGGGGTCGCGGGAGTTGCGCATGGCCACCTCACCACTGGGGAGGACGGCGCACTCGACGCAGTTGCCGCTGGGGTTGCTGCGCCGGCTCTTCTGCCAGGTGACACCTTCCAACTGGCCGGCGGGGATGCCGTTGACCGCGTACGTCATGTTGAAGCTCCCTTGATTTCCTCCGGCCGGGGATCGTCCGGAGTCAAATGCTCTCCTGTGCGCAATCATTGCCTCACACCAGGTGCAAATGCACGTGCATTTGGCCTTGCGTACTCACGGGATTGTGAGCATGATAACGCACGGGCGCATCTTGCGGGTGTCACTTAGGGTGACATCTTTGAGTGACTGACCGGTCGCGGAAATGGCGTCTTCGGTCTCGGCGCGAGGCTCCCTGGCGGGGGCGTCCTAGCGGGAGGTAACGAGATGGCCGTTCCGAACATCGGCCCCGAGCATTTCGACCAGGGCGATGACGGTCCCACCGAACCGCGACGGGGCAATCCCGCGCCGCTCTACCGGGATGAGCGCGTGACGGACGACGTCAGTGCCGCAACAACCCGGGCAGCGGTGGTTTCGCACCGTTTCGGCGGTGTGCGGTACGCCCTGTCCCGGCCCGCGAGCCGGCGTCCGGCGAGCGAGGAGGGAGGCTCCGATGACCGCGACTGATCAAGGTGCGGGTGCTTCGCTCCTCGGCCGGTTGTTGACGGGGCGTCAGCAGTGATCACTTTGCGTAAAGGTGGCGACGCGGTTACGGATTGCCCACGGCACCGAACCGCGGGCGCGCTGCGATTACGCACCGTCGCCTCGAGGTGGCGACGGGCCATGTAGCTGCACGGTCTAGTTGCTGAGCAGCAAGTACCCGTAACCGGGGCGAGCTAAACCTCAGTTGATGAACTTTCCTCCGGCTCCGGCCGGGTCGTCCGGTTCCCCCGTGCTGGATGGCCCGGCCGGTTCCTCTTCCGGCCAGCCGCGACCGATCCAAGTTCAAGATCGATGTCGTAGCCGGGTGGTAGGTACGGATCGCAGCTCCCGCCGAGGGCACGTTCTTTGAGGTCAAGAGCAGGATGTCGTAGCGCGGTGGTGGGTACGGGCCGCCGCTCCCGCCGAGGGCCGCGGCGCGGCGAGCTGGCCGCTGGCGCGTCCAAGGCGCTCACCCCGCCACGGCGACGTGCGTGAGCGGTTGCGCACAAAACCGAGCGGTACGGTTCCAGCCGCGCAGAAGGTGGCCAAGCGACCGGGTCCGGAGTTGCGCCGGAACGCCCTCATGGGATCGTCGCAGACTGGCTTGGGGCTTGGGGCTTGGGGCTTGGGGCTTGGGGCTTGGGGCTTGGGGCTTGGGGCTTGGGGCTCGGGGCAATTCCGGGGGTTTCAGGGTTTGCGGGCTACGCCGGCCCAGTAGTACGCGGCCTGGGGGTTGTCGACGGGCTCGTCGGGGCGCCAGTTCGAGACCGGGACCAGGCCGGGTTCGAGCAGTTCCCAGTCGCCGAAGAAGCGGCGTATGTCGGCCTCGGGGCGGGCGACCAGGGTCATGCCGGCGCTCGTGGCCGCGGCCACCGCCTCGTTGACCTCGTCGGGGGCGAAGTCGGCGGTGGGGTGGGTGATGGCCAGCAGGCTGCCCGACGGCATCGCGTCGCGCAGGGCGTCGACCTTGGACCAGGGGTCGTCCTCGTCGGCGATCAGCATCAGGATCGCGATCAGCGTGAGGCCGACGGGCCGGCCCAGGTCGAGGGTGTCGCGCAGCACCTTGTCGTTGAGGATCGACTCGGGGGCGCGCAGATCGGCCGAGATGTACTCGCTGCGGCCCTGGTCGGTGCTGATCATGAGAGCGCGGGCGTGGACGAGCACGATCGGGTCGTTGTCCACATAGACCACGCGGGCCCCGGGCTCTGTGCGCTGGGCGATCTCGTGCAGGTTGGGCCGGGTCGGGATGCCGGTGCCGACGTCGAGGAACTGGTGGATCTGTTCGGTCGCGACCAGGTCGCGCGCGACCCGGTGGACGAACTTGCGATTCTCGGCCGCCATGTAGCGCATGCCGGGGATCGCCTTGATCATGGCGTCGCCCACGGCCCGGTCGACCGCGAAGTTGTCCTTGCCGCCGAGCCAGTAGTCGTAGATGCGGGCCGAGTGGGGCACGTTGATGTTCACACCCGGGGGCGCGACCTCGGGCACCGGAATGTCCTCACCCACGTACGCCTCCTCGCCGACTGTCGTCAGTGCGGTAAAGAGTAGCGGTCGAAGTCGATCAGGATCACTCCTGATCTTGAGTGAGGGGGCAGCAGCTCAGGCCGCCGAGGCACGATCGCGGTAGGATCGGCTCCTGTCCGGACCGGGCACTCCGCACACGACGCGGTCGCGGCCACCGTGCTTGGCGGCGTACAGGTTGCGGTCGGCTGTGGACAGCAGCCCGGGCTGGGTCAGCTTCTCGGACTCGCTGACGCAGGCCACGCCGATGCTGATCGTGACGGGCAGACCGTGGGTGATGCCACCCCAGTCGTACGCGCCGACGGCTCGCCGGATGCTGTCGACCGCCCGGCCGGCCCGCGGCGTCGGACACCCCGGCAGCACCATGAGGAACTCCTCGCCACCCATCCGGGCGACGAAGCCGTCGGGTGACACGGCGGCCAGCTCGGTCTCGAGGATCTTGGCCACCTGGACCAGCACCTGGTCGCCCACGTCGTGCGAGAGCTGGTCGTTGATCCGCTTGAAGTGGTCGAGGTCGACCAGGGCCACGGTCAGGTCGGGGTCGGTGCCGATCAGGCGGGACAGCTGCTCGTCGATGAAGCGGCGGTTGCGCAGGCCGGTCAGCGGGTCGCGCCGGGCCTGCTCGCGGAAGCGCTCGGCCTCCTGCCGGGCCTCGGCCGTCTCGAACATCGCCTGCCGGGTGCGGGCCTGGGCCTCGCGCTGCCGGGACCGCAGCGCGAGGTAGGCCGCATGGAAGGACTTGTGAGCCTCGTACGCCTCCGCGAACTCGCCCCGGGCGGCGTGCAGCTCGGCCTGCTCCTCGTGCACCTGCACCATGAAGTGACCCAGCTCGCGGTCGGCGCAGAGCCGGCGGGAATCGTCCAGGCTGAGCTGGGCGCGCTCGTACGCCCCGAGACCGCGCTGGGCCCGGGCCAGGTTGAGCAGGTATTCCGGCATCGCGTCGGCGTCGTCGCGCCGGATCAGCTGGTATTTCTCGATGCACAGCAGCATCGTCTGCTCGGCCTGGGCGTAGCGGCCGTTGCCGAGCTCGATGGCGCCGATCGTGTCGAGCACGGTGGCGTCGAGCACGAAGTTGTGGGTGTCGGCCAGCACGCGCAACCGCTCCGCGACCTGTTCGGCGTGGGCGTAGTTGCCGGCCGCGTGCTCGGAGTACGCGTAGTTGTTGAGCACGTAGAGCCGCAGGTCGGGCCGGTTGAGCTCGGTCGTCAGCCGCTCGGCCTGGTCGAAACGCTCGCGGGCCGTCTCGTACGAACCGGCGAAGGCCAGCGCGTCGGCCAGCTTGGCCCGGTGCCAGATGTGCATGTGACCGGTGGCCGTCTCGTCGAGCAGCTCGACGCTGAGCAGGGCGTGCTCGAGGCTCTGGGCCGCGTCGCCGAGGTGGCGGTGGATGGCCGCCCAGATCAGGTGGGTACGAGCCGTGAGCCGGCGGGCGTCGTGGTCGACCGCCCACTGGTGGATGTGCCAGATGCGCTGGGCGGCCTCGGCGACGTCACCGGAGCGCATGCGCATGTTGGCCTGGCTGAGCCGGGCCCGGGCGACCATCATCTCGTCACCGAGCAGGTGGGCCTGACGCTCGTAGCGTTCGGCGCGCTCCAGCATGGGGACGGCATCCCAGTGGATGTCGTCCTCCAGTTCGAGCAGGGCGGCGTCCAGCCACTCGGCGTCGAGCACTTCCCGGTCCGGATCCACGTGGCCAGCCCCCTCTCTCGCTTCTGGGCCACTGATCGTCAGCGCCGGCCCGCGGTTGAGGAAAACCCGATGATCAGCGCTCCGCTTCCGAAGGTTAGCTCTGTGTAAGGCGGCCGTTCCATGTTCACCGGCGTGAGCAATCTCGCCCCACCAGCAACAAACGCGGCGCCCGCCAGGAGCGGACGCCGCGTTTCCCGGGCGTGTCGGTCAGTGGGCCAGGACGGGCTCCTTCTCGTCCGACGACGAAGCGACGGGGGCCTCGTCGACCGTCGAGCGCAGGGGAGCCGGCTTCATCAGAGCCGCCGCGATGACGCCGACCACCGCGATGGCCGCGCTGATCAGGAAGATGTGCCCGGTCGCGTCGCCGTAGGCGGCGCGCACGATGTGCTGGATCGAGTCGGGCAGCGCGGCCAGGTTCAGCGAGCTGCCGCCACCGGTGCTGCCGGCCGGAACTCCGGCGTTGGCCAGGTCGCTGGTGATCTGCTCGTTGACCCGGCGGGCGAGCACCGCGCCGAGCACCGAGACGCCGATCGTGCCGCCCAGCGAGCGAAAGAAGGCCACCGTCGAGCTCGCGGCGCCGATGTCCTTGAGCGAGACCGTGTTCTGGACCGAGAGCACGAGGTTCTGCATCGACATGCCGACCCCGGCCCCGACCAGTGCCATGGCGATTCCGACGTACCAAAGCGGGGTTTCGTGGTCGAGCATCGAGAGCCCGGCGAAACCGGCGACGAGCACGATCGTGCCGGCCAGGATGTAGGGCTTGATCCGGCCGCTCTTGGTGATCATGCGACCGGTGACCGTCGAGGAGACCAGGATGCCGGCCATCATCGGGATGGTGAGCAGGCCGGCCTCGGTCGGGCTGTAGCCGCGGCCGATCTGGAAGTACTGGCCGAGGAAGACGGCGCCGCCGAACATGGCCATGCCGACCGATAGGCTCGCGATGATGGCGAGGGCGGTGTTGCGCTTCTTCACGATGTCGAGCGGCACGACCGGCTCGGCGACCCGGGTCTCGACCCAGACGGCCAAGGCCAGGAGCACCAGGCCGGCGCCGACGAACGCGCCGGTCTGCCACGAGGCCCAGGCGAACGAGCTGTCGACGAACGAGACCCAGACCAGCAGGGTGCTGACGCCGGCCGCGATCAGTCCGGCCCCCAGGTAGTCGATCTTCACATTGGCCCGGCGGATGACCTCGAGGTTCAGCGTCTTCTGCAGGACGACCAGGGCGATCACGGCGATCGGGGCGCCGATGAAGAAGGTCCAGCGCCAGCCGAGGGCGGAGTCGACGATCAGGCCGCCCAGCAGCGGGCCGCCCACCGTGGCCAGGGCCATGACGCCGCCGAGGTAGCCGTTGTAGCGGCCGCGCTCGCGGGGCGGGATCATCGCGGCGATCGCGACCTGGACCAGCGCCTGCACGCCGCCCATGCCGAGGCCCTGGAACGCACGGGCGGCGATCAGCTGACCGGCCGTCTGCGAGAAGCCGGCCACGATCGAGCCGAGCACGAACACCACGATGGCGATCTGGACCAGCAACTTCTTGCTGTAGAGGTCGGCCAGCTTGCCCCAGATCGGGGTGGAGGCGGTCGCGGTCAGCAGGGTCGCGGTGACGACCCAGGTGTACTGCGTCTGGCTGCCGTCGAGAGCGCCAATGATCTTGGGCAGCGCCGTGGAGACGATGGTCGAGCTGGCCATCGCGACGAAAAGCACCAGCAGGAGGCCGGAGAGGGCTTCCATGATCTGGCGATGGGACATGGCGCCCGGCCGGACGCTCGTAGTGGTCGAGGCGCTCATCGCGCAGCCTCCATCGTGGTGAAGCAGAAGTAGTTGCCAGATACAACTATCGGCGGACCGTTCCCATTGCGCAACTTTGCACATTGAGAAGGGAATCACACGCCGGTACGCTCAACTCATGACCACCGCTGCCGAGCCCGGACTCCGCGAGCGCAAGAAAGCCGCGACCCGGCAGTCCCTGCACGCGGCGGCCATGCGGCTGGCCATCGAGCACGGGCCCGAGCGGGTCACCGTCGAGGCCATCGCCGACGAGGCCGGTGTCTCCCGGCGTACGTTCTCGAACTACTTCGGCAGCAAGGAAGAGGCGCTGCTCTATGGCGACTACCAGCGCATCCACCTGCTGATCGAGCAGGTGCGGGCCCGCCCGGCGGGTGAGCCGACCTGGGTCGCCCTCACGGCGGCGGCCGAGCAGTTCTATCTCAAGCTGGGCGATCTCGACCCGCAATGGGTCGCGCAGAGCCGTCTCGTCCGCGCGCAGCCCGGTCTCGTGGGCGCTCAGGTGCAGACGTTCGCGGCGCTCGAACGGGACCTCTCGGCCGAGATCGCGGCCCGCACCGGGGCCGACCCGGCGAGCGTACGGGTGAAAATGACCTCCGCCGTTTTCCTGGCCTCGCTGCGGGTGGCGTTGCACATCTGGCTCGACAAGCCGCCCGGCACCAACCTGTGGGAGCTCGTGTCCGAGACATTGGCCGAGGCCGGTCGCGGCTTCGCCTAGAACCCAGCGCGACCCCGGGTGGGGGCCCAGGGTCGCGCCGTATTGGGGATGAGAGTCGAGTGTCGGCCGCCTCGTGTTAAACGGTCCTTAAACAGCTTTAAATCATCGTGCGCCGAGACCGTCCAGCACCAGGGCGAGCTGGCGGCGCCACGCGCCGGGGTCGGCCGAGCTGCGCAGCACCCCGGCGTTGGCCCGCATGAGCAGGCTGATGTCCTGCCGGGTGAAGTCGCCCCGCAGCCGGCCCGCGGACTGGGCCCGGCGGATCACCTCGGTCGCCCCCCGCTGGGCCGTCGCCAGCAGTCCGGCCAGCCGCTCGTCCTCGTCGAAGCCGGTGGTCACCAGCAGCTCCGAGAGCCCGCGGTCGGTCGCCTGGATCTCGAACAACCGGGTCAGGTAGGACACGAAGGCGGCCCACGGGTCGGGCTCGGCCAGCGCCGTCTCGGCCAGTTCGACGTACCCGGTCATCTGGCCCGCGAAGACCTCGGCGATCAGGTCGCGGCGGGTCGGGAAGCGCCGGTAGAGAGTGGCATTGCCGACCCCGGCCCGGCGGGCGATCTCGTCGAGCGAGGCGTCCAGCCCGTGTTCACCGAAGACCTCGCGGGCGGCGGCGAGGAGCGCGACCCGGTTACGCTGCGCGTCGGCGCGCAGTCGATCTGCCATGGGTGACAGGGTACGACGGGACCGGGGAAGCATCCCCGGTTGGTGTACGGTCGCCGCCATGCAGATCAGTACCGTGCAGATCGACGCCACCGACGCCACCTTTGTGCGGCCCGACGGGGACGGCCCGTTCCCCGGGGTCCTGCTGTTCATGGACGCGTTCGGGCTGCGGCCGCGGATCACCGAGATGGCCGGGCGGATCGCCGAGCGTGGATGCGCCGTGCTGGCGCCCAACATCCTCTATCGCGGCGGGCCCTCGCCCCTGGTCCAGCCGGAAGAGCTGCAGGACGAGGAGAAGCGCGGCGCCGCGTTCGGCCGGCTGATGCCGCTGATCCACGGGTTGACGGCCGACCTGATCGCGGCCGACACCGGCCGCTACCTCGACTTCCTGTTCACTCAGGACGGCGTGGCCGACCGGCCGGCACTGATCGTCGGCTACTGCATGGGCGGCACGAACGCGGTGCGGGCCATCGAGGCCCACCCCGACCGGATCACCGCGGTCGCCGCCTTCCACGCCGGCCGCCTGGTCACCGACGGGCCGGACAGCCCGCACCGGGCCGTCGGCGCGATCACCGGCGAGGCCTACTTCGGTCACGCCGACAACGACCCGTCGGCCACTCCCGACCAGATCCGCACGTTGGAGGTGGCGCTCGACGAGGCCGGGGTGAAGTACACATCGGAGGTCTACGCTGGGGCGCCGCACGGCTTCACGATGTCGGACACAGCGGCGTTCGACCGCGAGGCCGAGCAGCGGCACTGGGTCAACCTGTTCGCCCTGCTCGACCGCACCTTCGGTTAGTTCGCGTAGAGGCCCGGGAAGTACTGGTCGGTCGCGGTCACGTCGTAGACCTGGCGCACCTCGGTGATCCGGCCCTCGGCGATGGTCAGGAACTCCACCATGCGGGCCGTGCCGAACGGCGCCTCGAGGTCGTAGACCAGGGCCGCGCCGTCGTCGGCCCGGCTCTGCCCCACCACGGTCACCGTGTCGGCGAAGACCGCGATCCGGTGCAGCACCTGCACCAGCTCCTCGTCGTCGACCGGGGCGTCCAGGTTCCACTCGATCTCGGCGTCGGGGGCCAGCATCTGCCGCACCGCGACCCGGTCGTCGCTGGTCCACGACTTCGTCCAGAAATCGGCGACGTCCATCGTGCTCTCCTTCATCGGGCGACTCCCGCGGTGGGCTTGACCGGCATCGGGTCGGGGAACTGGCCGTGGCCGAGCAGGGCCGCGGTGGCCTGGGCGACGCGGTAGGCGGCGAGGCCGTCGCCGTACGGGTTGCCGCCGAGCGCCATCGCGTCCCGGCGCACCCGGTGCTCCAGCAGGTCCGCGGTCTCGCTGGTGATCGCGGCCGGGTCGGGCTCGACCAGCTTGGCGCTGCCCGCGTGCAGCGCCTCGGCGTGCCGGGCCGCGAAGCCGATCATCAGCACCGGGCAGTAGGCGGCCAGCGCCTCCTCGACCAGGTCCTCGTCGTCGGTGACCACGAGGTAGGCCTGGGCCAGCAGGGTGGCGGACTCGAGCCCGGGGGCGAAGTCGGCGGCCCGCACGACCTCGAGGTCGGGGTAGCGGCCGCCGAGGTAGCGCAGCGCCGGGCCGATCGCTTCGGCCCGCTCGGCCGGCACGCCCAGCACGATCGTGCGGTGGCCCCGCGGCGGCGCGGCCAGGGTCCGGGTCGCGAGCAGCTGGGCCGCGTCCTGGGCGGTGCCGCCGGTCAGCAGGGTGTCGCCGGGGATCACGCGCTCGTCCAGCAGGTTCATCGCGGCCAGCGGGGTCGCGGCCAGGTGCACGGTGGTGACCTGGGCCAGCAGGCGCCGCTGGGGCTCCAGGGCCGACGCCGAGCCGAACTCGCCCGAGCGGCGGCCGGCGTCGACGGTCAGCACCGGGACGCGCCGCCAGAACGCGGCCAGGGCCGGGGCCAGACTGTCCCGGACGACCACCGCGGCCGGCGTCCGCACGGCCCACAGCTCGTCGAAGCGGCGCATGGTCTCGGCGTGGCCGTCACCGGACGGCAGCGTGATCCGCGGGGTGAGGCCGAAGGCGGCCAGGGCCTGGCCGACCGCGTCGGGGTCGGTGCCGGTGGCCACGGGGACGGCGGTGAGGCGACCCTGCTCGCGCATCGCGAGCGCGACCGGGGCGAGCCGCAGGGCCTCACCCACGGTGCCGGCGACCAGATGGACTTCGGGCAACGACATCAACATCTCCGAGGCGTACGCAGGTGGGCGGCGAACCGGTGAAGGTCACGCGCCGTAGCGGGAACGCCTTGGACGCTATTTCAGTTACACAGCGTGATACAAGGTCCAGCGGTGTGATCTGGCTGAACGGCCCAACCCAGACATCTCAGGCGGGCTTTTCGGGCGCAAACCACCCGGGACCCGGGTAACGGTGAACATTACGCAGCGTCAGCCGCGGGGTTGCTGGTCGAGCAGTGACGGGTCGTCGCGCAGCAGCGCGGCCAGCCGACGGGCCGCCATCTCGGTCTCTTCCGGCCGCTCGACCTGCAACGGGATGGGCTGGGGCAACGGTGTGGGCATGCTCCGCTGCTCCGGCACCGAGGCGCCGCGCTCGGCCGCGGACGGCTCGGCCGGCGCCCGGTGCTGCTCGGGGTGGATGCGGCGAGTGGCCCCACCGGACGTGTCAGCCTGTGTCGGCACCGGCACCGGCGGCGGAGGCGTGGCGGCGAACGGGTGCGGCGGATAGGCCGGCGGTTGCTCGCTCGAGGCCATGCCCAGGTCGCGCAGGCGGGCGCCCAGGTCGCGGGACGACTCGCCGGGGTCGCGCTCGGGATAGCGGGGGTCGGCCGACGCGGGCGGCTCGTCGAAGGAGCCGTAACGGCGCTCGGCCGTGTCGGGCTCGGGGTAGTAACTGGCCGGGCCGTACCTGTCCTGATCGTCCTGGCTCAGCCGGCGGGTGTCAGCCCCGGGATCGGCCGGCGCCGCCGAATAGGGCCGCACGTCGGCGTCGAGATCGAAGTCGGCGTGCCGACCGCCGCCCGACTCGGGGGCCAGAGCATTCGCGTTCTCGGCGTTGACCTGCACCTGACCCTCGGACAGGTAGAAGTGCAGCAACAGGGGATCGCCGGCGCCCTCGACGCCCACGCTCACCCCCAGCTCGGGATGACGCGCGACCACCGCCGCGACCGCCTCGACCAGCTCCGTCACGGCCGCCGGCGTGCCGGGGGACTCACCCGTGGCTCGTCGGCGCAGCTCGTCACGACGCGCGAGCTTGTCGAGAGCGTCATCCAATCCGCCTCGCACGTGATCGTCCTTCCGTAGCGGGTCTCGCCGATTACCACTCTGCCCGCTCGAAGGCCGATTTGGGAACCTCGATCTCAGCGACCCGTCGCACACCCGCCGTCAGGAGTACGACGATTTCTGCCGGACCGCCTTGTCGAGAGCCTGATCGAGCACGACGAGCAAGGCGTCGCGCACCGACCCGCGGAAGCGGGCGTCGAACGCGAGCACGGGCACATCCTCCCGGATGGCCAGGGCCCAGCGCACTTCGTCCAGGCTGTAGCTCATTTGACCGTTGAAGGTGTTGACGCCGACCACGAACGGAAGCCCGGCCCGCTCGAAGTAGTCCACGGCGGGATAACAGTCGTCGATCCGGTTGGTATCGACCACGACCAGCGCGCCCAGGGCGCCCTTGATCAGGTCGTCCCACATGAAGGCGAAGCGGGTCTGTCCCGGCGTGCCGAAGATGTAGAGCTTCAGCGTCTGGTCGATCGTGAGCACGCCGAAGTCCATGGCGATGGTCGTCGTCGTCTTCGTCGAGCCCAGGCCGGGGTTGTCGATACCGACGGCGGCCGAGGTCATCTCGGCCTCGGTCGTCAGCGGCGAGATCTCCGAGATGGCGCCCACGGTGGTGGTCTTGCCGACGCCGAAGCCGCCCGCAACGATGATCTTGACCGGGACCGGGGCCTTCTTGGGCGGTCCGCCGCTGCCCACGGCGGCGGTGCCGACGACGCGGTCAGGTGATTGCTCGTAGTCCACGGATCACTCGCATGATGGTTTCGGGGTCGGGGGTCTCGTTGTCCAGCACGTGGACGTCCAGTTGGCCGGCGGCCCGCAGGTCGCCGACGAGGATGCGCGTGACGCCGAGATGCAGGCGCAGCCGGGCGGAGATCTCCGCCACGGAGACGGGTTCGAAACAGAGGCCGACGATGGCCCGCATCTCGGGTGAGAGACGGACGGGCCCCGCGCCGGGGGTAACGGTCACCTGCGTTTCCATCCCGATGTCGGGATCGGCGCCGTTGGTGCGGCCGGACGTGATGACGAACGGGCGCAACGCAGCGGACTGCTCGGGGGCCGGCGGTTGCTCGTCCTGGGGAGCGGGACGGTAGCCGCCGGCCGCGAGCGGGCCGGACTGCAGGAACGGGCGGACACTCGGCCGAGCCGGGTGTGCCGGGTCGTCGGGGTCCGGATAGGTCATTGCTGAACGGCGTTCTTCAACTCGGCGATCAGGCGCGGGCTGAGGGCGCCACCGGCCCGGGTGGCGAACAACGTCATTTCGTACGCCAAGGTGCCCAGGTTGGCCGAGCGGTCCGCGATCACACCGAGCACCGACCCGGCGCTGATGGCGGTGACCAGCAGATACCCGTCGGCCATGTCGATGATGACCCGGTTCAGCGAGCCCAGGCGGTACCAGCTCGCGGCCCCACCGGCCAGGCTGGTCAGACCCGAGACCACGGCGGCCAGACGCTCGGCGTTGGGCCGGTCCTTGATCGCCGACATCGCCATGAGCAGACCGTCGGACGACACCGCGATGGCCTCGATCACGCCCGCGGTGCCGGAGGTGAAGGAGTCCAGCAGCCAGTTGAAGGTCTTGGCCTCGGCGCTCAGCTGGGACTGAGCAAAGCCGTTGCCGGTGTCGGTGCTGTAGGGGGAAGTCATCGCGGTTGTCCCTCGGGTTGTGGCTTCGTTTCGTTCAGTGCGAGTGCGACGCCGTACTCGAACTGTTCCATCAGGGCTCGGGCCTCGTCCGGGTCCAGGGGAAGACTCGGCGACGCCGGCGGCGGGTAGTTCGGCTCGTCACGCGGCAGGGTGGCGCCCGGCACCCGGCGCGCCAGGGGCGCGTGGCCGGCCGACGGCGGCGAGGACATCTGCGTCTCGGCGACGTCCCACTCGGCCCGGCTGACCCCGGCCTCGAAATCGTCGAACGCGGCCCTCGCGGCGACCGCGTCGTCCTGCGACGGCAGGCGGGCCGGAAGCGCCCGTCCACCCTCTTCCGGCAACTGGCTGCCGGGGATCCGGCGGCGCAGCGGGCCGGTGTTGCCCTGGCTGGGCGGCTGCACGGCCGGGGCCGGCGGCGGTTCGGGCATCGACGGCGGCGGCATCGACGGCGGCTGGTAGGCCTGGGGCGCGTACCGGTAATCCTCGTCGCTCGTCCGCTGCTGCGGGATGGCCGGCATGGCCGGCGGCGGCTCGACGGCCGGCTGCGCCCAGCCGGTCGGGGCCGGCGTCTCCACGACGGGCTGTGACCAGGTGGTCTGCGGCGGCGTCGACGGCTGCTGGTGCCAGGCGCCCGGACCGGCGGCCGGCAGCTCCGGCATCGCGGCCGGCACCCGCCCGGCGACCGGGGCGTTCAGGTCGTAGTCGGGCGTGACCATCGGCTGCTGGAAGGCCACCGGCTGGCCAGGCGTGTAGACCGGCTCCGCGTCGTACACCGGCTGCCCGGCGTACGGGTCGAGGGCCGGCCCGGTCACCTGGGCCGTGGCCTTGATCGGCGCGAACGCGTTCCACGACTGCCCGGTCTCGAGCGTCTGGGTGGCCCGGTTCAGCACGTTGGCGTCGAACGGCTGCTGGCTCCCGGGCACCGAGGCCCGGGCGGCCGAACCGGCGATGACCTGCGCGAACTCCGACGTGTGGTAGCCGGCCGGAGCCGGCGCGGCGACCGACGGGAACGGCGGCACGTCCGGTGCCATCGTGGTGATCATGCGGGCGATCAGGTGCGACGGGTTGAGGTCGACCCATGCGGTGATGCCGCCGCCGGGCGTCTCGGTCAGCGTGACCTCGATGCCGTGCCGGCGGGCGAGCCGGCCGACCACGAACAGGCCGAGCACCTCACTGGGGGCGAGGTCGAGCCGCTCGCGCCGGGTGAGCCGGGCGTTCTCCTCGGCCAGGCGCTCGGGCGGCATGCCCAGGCCCTGGTCGACGATGGCCAGACGGGCGCCGCCGCGCAGCTCGTTGGCCGTGATCACGACGCGGGTGTGCGGCGGCGAGAACGCGGTCGCGTTCTCCATCAGCTCGGCCAGCAGCAGGGTCAGGTCGGCCAGGACGGCCGGCACGACCACGATCTCTTCCGGCACGTCGACGTCGACGCGGGTGTAGTCCTCGATCTCACCGAGGGCGAGGCGGACGACGTCCTGCAGCGGCAGCGGGGCCATGTGTTCGTTGGCGCCGGTGGCGCCGGAGAGCACGACGAGGCTGGACGCGTTCCGGCGCAGACGGCTGGACATGTGGTCGAGGCGGTACAGCTCGGCCAGGCGGTCACCGTCGGTCTCGCGGCGTTCCAGGTTGTCGATCAGCGCCAGCTGGCGGCCGACCAGGTTCTGGGTACGCCGTCCGACGTGCGCGAACATCTGGGCGGTGTTGCGCCGGCCGAGCACCTGACGCTCCACCAGGCGTACGGCGGTGGTCTGGACCCGGTCGAAGGCGCGGGCCAGGTCGCCGATCTCGTCCTGGGCCTCGACGTCGACCGGGTCGAGGCGGATCGGCCGGACGGATTCGGCGTCGTCGTCGGCCACCCGCTCGAGCTCGGCCTCGGCGGCCCGGGCGATCCGGTCGGCCGAGACGGTCAGACGGCGCAGCGGCCGGGCCACCGCGCGCGCCATGAACAAGCTCAGGCCGACCACGATCAGCAGCAGCAGGAACGAGCCGCCACCGATGAGGAAGGCGTCGCGGATGGCGGTGTCGCGGTTGTTGGTGACGATCGCGTCCACGTCGGCCGCGACCCGCTTCTCGACGAAGCCGCCGAGCACCAGCACGGACTGCAGCGACGGGAACAGCGTCTGGATCTGCAGCGACGCGATGGCCGTGGCCGGGTCGGTCGCGGCCAGCTGCAGGAACTGCGGGCCGACGCGGGACGAGAACGCGTCCTGGGCGCCGAGGTAGAGCTTGTACTGGCTGTCGGTGAAGAACGACTGGGCGTTCAGGATGATCTGCTGGAGCTGGATCAGCGACTGCGAGAACAGGCCGATGAAGCCGGGTTCCTTGGTGACCACGGCCGAGGTCAGGTAGCCGGAGGCCTGGCTGATCAGGTCGTCACTGCGCAGCGCCTGTTCCAGGGCGAACAGCTGGCGGCCGACACCGGTCTTGAGGTCGGCGTTGGACGAGAGCGCGAGCCCGTTGATGATCGGCGTGATCCGGTTGGTGAACTCGAGGACCAGGTCGTTGGGCAGGATCGCGCGGTTGATCACGTTCTGCCGGGTGTTGTCGAGCCGGGTCGCGTTGCGCAGCGCCCGGGACAGCTCGCGGGAGACCGCGTCACCGCCGTCATCGACCCGGGCCACGGCGTCGCGGGCGGCGGAACTCTGCAGCACCAGGTCGGACTGGCCGACCAGGCCGAACAGGAACCCGACCGAGAGCAGGCGCTCCTCCTGGAGCTCCTGCACCGCGGTGCCGACGCGGGTGGCCAGGGCCACGGTGTCCGACGTGTTCTGCGCGTCCGTGGCGGCCTGGACGCGGTTGACGATGATCGGCACGCTCAGCGCCACGACGCCGAGCAGCGGCACGAGCACCAGCAGGGCGAGCTTGCCCAGGATGCGGAACTTACCGAAGAGCACCGGACCGCTCCCCCCGCCGTGTCGGGTCGAGCTCGCCGTAACCCGGAGCCTGGTCGTACGGGTTGTTGTACGGGCCGGGCCGGTTCGAGCCGACGTCGCTCGGGCGCTCTGCCGCCGGCTCGGTCTCGCGCCGGCGGGTGAACGCCGGCCAGATCAGCGCGCCCAGCACCAGCAGCAGGGCGAGCGCGCCCATGATGATGGCCTCGGTGCGCCGGTAGTCGTACGTGCCGATCCGGTCGTCGAGCAGGCGCTCCATCTCTTTGAGCGTGATGCCGGCGAGGTTGCTGAGCGCCGTCTGCAGCGTCGTCTGCGCGGTCGACATGGTGGCGGCGTTCGGGGTGCCGGCCGGGTTGGCGCCACGGTTCATCGCCTCGACCCCGCGGCGGAACGAGTCGAGCGCGCTGACCAGGCTGCCGCTGAGCGTGTCGCTCTCGGTGTTGTCGACCGCGGCCTGCAGGTTCTCGGTGAGCTGCTTGACGTTGTCCTGCACGGTGAGCACCTCGTGCGCGAACTGCGCCTGCACCTGCGGCCGGCTGGCGGCGGGCAGGCCCTGCAGGAGGTTCGCGTAGTCGCCCATCCGGTTCACCCGGGTCACGGTCGTCGGCATGTCGACCGCCACGGCCTGCTGCAGGTTCGAGATGTCGCCGTCGGGGTCGCGGTTGAGCTGGGCGTTGCGCCGGACCGCGGCGTACAGCGCCAGCGTCAGGTCGCTCGCCTCGACGTGCGCGTTGAGAATGTTGACGGGGCCGGTGACCTTCGGCAGCTTGCTGATCTTGTCTTTGAGGTCGGCCCAGCGCTCCTTGGTGCGCAGGTCGTCGCCGAGCTTGGCGTCGGCCGCCGAGACACGGGTGACGGCCGCGGCCAGCGACTCGGGCGCCTCGCTGACGCCCTGGATGCCGGTCGACTGCGATTCGGCGAGAGCGCTCACGAGCGGGGTCAGGGCGGTCATGTACTCCACGCCCTTGAGTTCCAGCTCGGTGCTGCTCCGCTTGTCGGAATTATCCGTCCAGACCCGGCCGAACAGCACTGCTGTCGGCACGAGAACCAGGACCGTCAAAATCACCGCGAGAGCGGAGCCTAAACGGGTTCGCCGGCTGTTCATTGCTTTCGTCCTCCGCCATGCACACGCGATGAGCCGTATTTTTGGCTACGTTCCGTAGCCGTCAGGCGCACGATCCGGGCCAATCTATCCGAGAAATCCTCAAGGAACCCCTTTCCAAGGGCCAGAACTCTCTCGGCTGATCGGGGGATACAGGGTGCCGTTGTCGTCGTTGTAACGAGCGTTCAGTTCCGTTGCCCGGGTCGGAAGCCCCAGCCCAGACCGGTTCGCAGAAGACAGGAAAGTTATCGCGGCGATGGTAACGGCAGAGTGGCCGGACGAAAAGCTACAAGATCGGTAAACGTCGGCCGATAAGACCGACGTCGATTAAGCGAAAAGTAGTTGACTCATAACACTCAGCAATGAAGTGGCTGAAAGTGCTGGACTGATCACTGCTCAACGACGGGCGTTCGGACCCCGGTGGGGCTTTCCCGCGGCTTTTCCCCGACGCGAACCGGGGAAAAGCCCGAAACGGGTCAGATGCGGGCGAGTGCCTTGCGAAGGGGGTCGAGACCGAGCGAACCGAGGTTCAGCGCATCCCGGTGGAACGTTTTCAAATCGAAATCCGCACCCTTGCGCCGGCGGGTCTCCTCACGGGCCTGGAGCCAGATCCGCTCGCCGACCTTGTAGGACGGGGCCTGGCCCGGCCACCCAAGGTAACGCTTCCACTCGAAGCGCAGCGTCTTCTCCTCCATCCGGGTGTGCGCCCGCAGGAAGTCCCAGCCCAGCTCCGGCGTCCAGCGCTCGCCCGGGTGGAAGCCGAACGGATTGTCCCGCGGGATCTCGAGCTCGAGGTGCATGCCGATGTCGACGATCACCCGCGTCGCCCGCAACGCCTGGCCGTCGAGCATGCCCAGCCGGTCGCCCGGGTCGGCCAGATAGCCCAGCTCGTCCATCAGGCGCTCGGCGTACAGGGCCCAGCCCTCGCCGTGCCCGGAGCACCAGCACAGCAGGCGCTGCCAGCGATTGAGCGTGTCGGCCCGCAGCAGCGTCTGGCTGATCTGCAGGTGATGGCCGGGCACACCCTCGTGATAGACGGTGGTGACCTCACGCCAGGTGGAGAACTCGGTGACCCCCTCGGGCACCGCCCACCACATGCGGCCGGGCCGGCTGAAGTCCTCGCTCGGGCCGGTGTAATAAATGCTGCCGTCGCTGGTCGGGGTGAGGCAGCACTCGATGGTGCGGGCGGGCGGCTCGATGTCGAAGTGGGTGCCGTTCAGCTCGGCGATGGCCTTGTCGGCCAGCGCCTGCATCCAGTCGCGGAACGCCTCCTTGCCCGGGATCAGGCGGGCCGGGTCGGCGTCGAGCGCGGCCACCGCCTCGTCGATCGAAGCGCCGGGACGGACGATGTCGCCCGCCGTCGCCCGCATCTCTTCCTCGATGCGGTGCAACTCGGCGAAGCCCCACTCGTACGTCTCCTGCAGGTCCACCTTCGCGCCCAGGAAGTACTGCGAGGCCAGCTCGTAGCGCTCGAGCCCGGCCGCCTCTTTGTCACGGCCGCGGGGCGCCAGCTCGCGCCGCAGGAACTCGGCGAACTCGACCGTGGCCGCCGTGGCCGCTTCGGCGCCCCGGGTCAGCTCGGCCGCCAGCGCCCCCTCGGCGTCGAGCCGGCCGGCCAGCCCGCGGTAGAAGTCGTCCCGGTCGGGATCGGTCCAGGCGTCGCATTGCTCGGCCACGGCCAGCAGCTGGGCCCGCGCGCTGATCCGGCCGGCGCCGGCCTCCTCGAGCAGGGTGCGCTTGTACTGCTCGACCGCGCGCGGCAGGTCGTTGAGCCGGGCCGAGATGTTGGCCACGGCCTGCTCGCCCTCGGTCGGCATGACGTCGAACACGCCGCGCAGGCTGTGCAGCCCGCTGCTGATCACGCTCACCGCGCTGCGCGAGAAGCCGGCCTCGTCGGTGGCCAGCTCGAGGCCGAGCCGCTCCATCATCGCGTCCTTGGCCACGGCCTCGGACTCGTGCTTCGGGTCGATCACGTCGAGTTCGTTGAGCGTGCGCCGGGTCAGCTCGGTCTGCGCGGCGAAGCCGTCGGGGGAGAAGTCGTCGGTCCGGGCGTCCTGCCCGGCAATGCCCGCGTAGGTTGCGCCGATCGGGCTGAGTTCCGCCCACTCGTCGACATAACGGTCGGAGAGGTCATCAATTCGTCCCACGGCCCGACCCTACGACCTTTCAGGCGTGTCCGGCGGTCCACTCGAGCAGGCTCTCCATCGACCAGGTGTTGACCACTCTTTCCGGTGGCACACCGCAGAGAGCGGCGCGCTCACAGCCGTACCGGAGCCAATCGAGCTGCCCGGGCGCGTGCGCGTCGGTGTCGATGCTGAACAGACAACCGGCCTCGACCGCGACGGTCAGCATGCGCTTGGGCGGATCGAGCCGGTCGGGCCGGGAGTTGATCTCGATGGCCTTGCCGTGCTCGACGGCCGCCGCGATCACCTGGTCGAGGTCGAACGTGCTTGGCGGGCGGGTGTGGCCCTTGCGGTGGCCGCGGTCGCCCTCGCCCGCGGCCGCCACCTTGC
This sequence comes from Paractinoplanes aksuensis, assembly GCF_024137025.1. Taxonomy (GTDB): domain Bacteria; phylum Actinomycetota; class Actinomycetes; order Mycobacteriales; family Micromonosporaceae; genus Actinoplanes; species Actinoplanes aksuensis. The sequence continues at coordinate 219,521 of NZ_JAMYJR010000031.1, read as the reverse complement.
GCCCGGTCATGTGCCCGAGGATGTCCAGATGCGGGTTGGCCAGCGCGTTGACCATCCGCTTGGTCATCCGGGGCGACTCGTCACGCAGCTTGCTGTGGACCGAGCCGACCACCACGTCGAGCCGGGCCAGCAGCGCGTCCTCCTGGTCGAGCGAGCCGTCGTCGAGGATGTCGACCTCGATGCCGGTGAGGATGCGGAAGCCCTCGGGCAGCGCGTCGTTGACCTTGGCCACGTAGTCGAGCTGGCGGCGCAGCCGGGCCGGGGGCAGGCCGCGGGCGACGGTCAGCCGGGGCGAGTGGTCGGTGAGCACGAGATACTCGTGGCCCAGCTCGACCGCGGCCAGTGCCATCTCTTCGATCGGGGAGCCGCCGTCGGACCAGTCCGAGTGGGAGTGGCAGTCGCCCCGCAACGCCTCGCGCAGGCGCAGGGCCGCGCCCTGCAGATCGGTGCCCTGGGTGCTTTCGAGCCGGCGCAGATAGACCGGCTCCTCGCCCTCGAGCGACTCGGCGATGCAGCGGGCGGTGACGTCGCCGACGCCCGGCAGCTCGCCCAGCGTGCCCGCCGCGGCCCGCTCGTTCAGCTCGGTGACGGGCAGGGCCGCGATCGTGTTGGCGGCCGAGCGGAACGAGCGGACCCGATAGGTCGACTCGTTCGCACGCTCGAGCAGAAAGGCGATGCGCCGCAGGTCGGCCACCGGATCACGAGACGCCATGACGATCAGCTTAGAGACTGGCCGCGGCTACCATCGCCCCCATGCGGACGATCGACTGGGTGGACGGCGCGATCGAGATCATCGATCAGACAGTGCTGCCGGGCGAGGTGAAGATCCTGCGCCTGCACACGGTGGGTGAGCTGGTGGCGGCCATTCAGTCCCTGGCCGTACGGGGTGCGCCCGCCCTCGGTGTGGCCGGCGCCTTCGGAGTGGCGCTGGCCGCCCGTGTGCACGCCGACGATCCGCAGGCCCTGGCCCGGGCCGTACGGCGGGTCGAGACCGCCCGGCCGACGGCGGTGAACCTGGCCCGGGGCGCCCAGCGGGCCGCCGCCCTGCTGTCGCGCGGGCCGCAGGCCGTGCTCGAGGAGGCGTGCCGCGTACGGGATGAAGAGATCGCCGCCTCGGACGCGATGGCGGCCCGGGGCGCCGACCTGCTGATCGAGCTGTGCGGCGCCCGCCCGCGGCTGCTCACCCACTGCAACACCGGCGGGCTGGCCGCGGTCACCGTCGGCACCGCGCTCGGCGTCGTCCACGAACTGCACCAGCGGGGGCGGCTGGCCGGCGTGATCGCCAGCGAGACCCGGCCGCTGTTGCAGGGCGCGCGGCTCACCTCGTGGGAGCTGACCCGGTGGGGCATCGAGCACCGGGTCGCGGTCGACTCGGCCGGGCCCTTCCTGATGGCCCGGGGCGAGGTCGACGCGGTGATCCTGGGCGCCGACCGGATCTGCGCCAACGGCGACGTGATCAACAAGATCGGCACGTACGCCCATGCCCTCGGCGCGCGGGCCGCCGGGATCCCGTTCGTGGTCGTCGCGCCCGAGTCGACCATCGACCTGGACACCCCGTACGGCGCGGCCGTGCCCATCGAGGACCGCGGCCCCGGCGAGATCACGCAGTGGGCCGAGGCGGTCAACCCGGCCTTCGACGTGACCCCGCACGACCTGGTGACCGCGATCGTGACCGACCGCCGCGTCATCACCGGCTCGCCGGGCTCCACGGCTTGAGCCAGTCGGTCGCGGGCCAGCCCTCGGCCGCGGCCATCAGCGGGTAGGCCGTGGCGCCGTCGACCGACTCGCGCACGATGTCGGCGTGCCCGGTGTGCCGGGCTGTCTCTTGCACCAGGTGCAGCAGGACCCACCGCAGGGTCCAGTGCGTCATGTCCTTGCTGTTCCACGGCACCGAGTGGTCGATCGGGACCTGGTGGTCGAGGTTGTTCAGCTCGGTGACCGTTTTCTCGGTCTGCTCGGCGACCCGGTCGTAGCGGGCGAACACGTCGTCGATGGTCTCGCCCTCGGCCAGGCGGAAATTGTTCGCGTACTCCTGATAGTCGAGGACCTGCGGCTCGCCGCGGACCTGGCCCATCCAGCCGGCCTCGGTCGAGGCGCAGTGCTTGATCAGGCCGCCCACGCTGAGCGCGCTGGCCGAGGGCGTGGCCCGCAGCTGCTCGTCGGTGAGGCCGTACGCGGTCAGCCGCAGCACGTAGCGCATCTGGGTGAGGTAGGCGAGCAGGCCCTGCTGCTCGTTCTCGATGGCGCCGACCTGACCAGGCATTTGTGACTCCTCGGGTTGGTGGTGAACCCAGGCTAGGAGGTATTGCGGTCAGTTTCGGGCCGCATTGCCACGACCTTGGTGCGGTCTGCGGCGACGTCGGTGACCCAGCCGCCCGACCGGCCCAGATCCAGCAGTACGGCGGGGTCGGCGGGCAGTTCGACCCGGGAGCCGGGGTTCGGGGGCCAGGCCCGGCGCAGCTCGACGGCCGGTCGCAGGGCCGGGACCAGCGCGGCCACCGGGTCGGGGGCGTCGAGGCGGGCTCGCAGGTCGTGCAGCTCGGCCAGCAGGTGGTCGAGTTCCTCGCGTACGGCGGTGGCATTGCCCCCGCACATGGCGGCGATCAACTCGGCGCGGGTGGCGGCGACGCGGGTGCCGTCCCGGAACGAGCCGGCGGCCAGGGTGGCGGCGGGCGGATTGGCGCGCAGCTGGCCGGCCAGGGCGGCGGCGAACAGGTGCGGGACGTGGCTGATCTGCGCAACCACCCGGTCGTGCTCGGCCGAGGTCAGCGGGACGACGCGGGCGCCCAGGGCGGTGTAAAGAGCGGCCAGCGTGAGCCAATCAGACAGGTCTGTCTGACCAGTTTCGAAGGTCAGAACCCAGGCGCAGCCGTTGAAGAGAGCCGGATCGGTGGCGGCGAAGCCCGAGGTCTCCTTGCCGGCCATGGGGTGACCGCCGACGAAGCGGGGCGGGGCCAGGGCGCGGACGGGGCCCTTGACGGAGGTCACGTCGGTGATCAGGCCGGGGTGAGGGGCCAGTTCGGCGAAGACCGCGGGGAGGGCCGGCAGGGGGACGGCGAGGATCGTGAGGTCGGTGCCAGTCGTCATCGAGGGGGTGACGGTGTAGCCGGCCGATTTGGCTTCGTCGCGGGTGGTGGGGTCGGCGTCGTAGCCGGTTACCTGGTGGCCCTGGGCTGCTAGGGCGCGCAGTAGGGAGCCGCCGATGAGGCCGAGGCCGATGACCGCGATATCCACAGCCGGGACTTTTCCACATGCCCTGTGGACAACTTGCTCCCGCCCCGCGCGGAAATTCGTACGCTCGCTTCCTCTTTCCCTTGGGTGGGCGGGGGAGGCGGTGGCACACCCGAAGATCGAATCCTTGTCCTTCGTTCAAGATCAGCCGTTTGGTCAGCCGTGGCGGGCCGTCCCAGTGTCCGTTTCTGCCCGTTTCGCACCCAGTGGTCAGGGAGCCTCGGCGCTTACCGTTGTTTCGTGACCACCTAGTCATTAATCCCGGCAGCACGGAAGCCGCACCCATCGGGCGAGGGTGCGGCTTCCGTGTGTAGACCGAAGTCTCAGGCCTTGCAGTTGTGCGAGCGCTTCCAGGCCGCGACCTCGGCCACCGGGCTCTTGGTGCCGCCCTTGCGCCACGAGGCCAGGTATGAGTACGGCCACACGACGCCGCGGCGGACCTTCCAGTCGCCGACCTTGGCGCACGGCGGCGAGATGCCGTAGTGCAGGTGGCACACGTTGTTGGCGTTGCCGGTGCGGCCGACCTTGCCCAGCTGCTGGCCGGCCTTGACGCGTACGCCCTTTTTGATGCCGGTCTGCACCTTGCTCAGATGCGAGCCGTAGTAGCGCACGCCGTCGTCGCCGAGCAGCGACACCGACAGGCCGCCGTTGTTGGGACCGTCAGGCGATCCCTTCTTGTATTTGTCGGTCAGGCTGACCTCGAGCACGACACCGCCGGTCGTGGCCACCACCGGCTGCCCGCAGTCGGCGAAGATGTCGGTCGCCTTGTACTTCGAGTGGGTGGTGTGCCAGTCGACGTTCGACGCCTTGACCGGGAAGGCGTACTTCACCGTCACCTTCTTGGGCAGGCGGGACGGCGTCGTCACCGGGGGCCGGGTCCGAGCCAGGCCACCGGCCGACGTGGTGGGCGTCACCGGAACCTGGGCCGCGGCCGGAGTGGTCGCGGTGGTCGTGGCCGGTGGGTCGACGAACTGCGGCGTCGGGCCGGCCGAACCGGGCCCGGCCGTGCCGCCGCAACCGGCCAGGCAGACGGCCAGAACGGTCAAACCGGAGAGGGTACGGAGCAAGGGCACCGAGCCATCGTGGCAGACGTCGGCCGGTCCCGCCGACCCGCGCTGGCTAGGCTGGCCCGTACGGGCAACGGCCGAGTGCGACGGAGGTGGGCCGCGATGAACCGGCACGACATCTGGCAGCCGACCGCGCCGCCGCCCATGCGCGCGCCCTCCGGGCTCTTCCCCGGGCCGTCCCGGCCGACCTACCGCGAGCCCCACCCGATCAGCGCGGTCCCGCTGCTGGCCGGTCTGGGCGCGGGGGCGGCCTGGCTCACCCTGTTCGGCTCTCTCGGTCGTGACCTTGCCGGTTACGCCTGGTGGACGGTGCTCGCGGCAGTCAGCGCGTGGGCCGTGGCCCTGGTCCTGACCGCGATCGGCGACCGGGCCGTGGCCGTCGGGGTCGCGGTGGCGGGCGGGTTCGGGCTGTCGATCGCGATGGCCTTCGTGGGCGCCCAGTGGATCACCACGCAGGACTGGCCGCTGTGGTGAATGTCCGGTGGTGACCGGCTTGTCGGCGACCCGATGTGCCCTACTCGTCGCCGTGCGCACAGGGCCCTGATTTAAAGAACACTGGGCCTTGACTTAAAGACTTGAAAAGGTTCAACCTCGGCATGTGCCCCCCACATCCCCGCGGTCCGACCCCGATCGTCGCCGCCGCCGACTCGAGCTGCTGGCCGCGCTCGCGAGCGCGAAATCGGCGCGGGAGACCACGCAGCCCCAGCGGCTGCGCCGGGCCCGTCTGCGCGAGCTCATCGCGATGCGTCGTCGCCTGGTCAACTGACTTCATCGGCCCGCCGAAGGCGTGGCGCGTCGCGCCTGCCGTTCTTCCAGCTACCGTCACTCGCGAGCACATACGTCGCGTGGGGGGAAAGTTGTCGACATTCGCTGCCGCCGTGGGCCGGGGCAAGAACGGGTGGACGGCGTCCGAGATGGACCTGAGTGGCCTGGCCGACATCGACGAGGTCGTCGACGCGCTGCGGGACGTGGAACCGGACGCCGACGTCACGCTGCTCTTCGTCGAGAGCGACGACCAGTATCTGGCCGTCCTGCGCCTCGACGAGGGGGAGGACCTGCGGGTCTTCGGCTCCGACTCGGCGTTCGCCGACGAGTCGCGGATCGGCGCGATGCTGCTGGGTGAGATCGAGGCGCCGGCGCTCGAGATCGACGACCTGACCGCGGGCGACGACGACGAGACCGACCAGCCGGCGGCCGACCCCGACGCGGACCCGGTGGGCGACGCCGAACTGCTCAACGACCTCGGCATCAACGCCCACAAGCTGCTCGGCCTGTGCGGTCAGGAAGGCACCATGCCGGCCGACGTGACGGCCGAGATCTGCGGGCGGATCGGCTGCGGCGACGAGATGGAAGAGCTGCGCGAGGCGTGAGCCTGGTCGCTTCGCCCCGCCACGAGACCTGGATGCGCCGGGCGCTCGAGGTGGCCGCCGCGGCCGGCGAGGACGTGCCGGTGGGGGCGGCGCTGTTCGACGCCGGGGGCCGGGAACTGGCCGCGGCCGGCAATCAGCGCGAGGCGACCGGCGATCCGACCGCGCACGCCGAGATCCTGGTGCTGCGCCAGGCGGCCGAGCAGGCCGGCACCTGGCGGCTCGACGGCTGCACGCTGGTGGTGACGCTCGAGCCGTGCACGATGTGCGCGGGGGCGCTGGTGCTGGCCCGGGTGTCGACGCTGGTGTTCGGGGCCTGGGAGCCGAAGACCGGGGCGGCCGGGTCGCTGTGGGACGTCGTACGGGATCGGCGGCTCAACCACCGGCCCGAGGTCTATGCCGGCGTGCTCGAGGACGAGTGCGCGGCCCTGCTGCGGGATTTCTTCCGCTGACCGCGGGTCACGGCCTTCCCGCGTACGCAAGAAGGCCGTGACGCCGCAGGCCGGGCTCACTTCTTTCCCGTACGCCGGGAAGGCAGTGACGCCGCAGGCCGGGCTCACTTCTTTCCCGTACGCGGGGAAGGTCGTGATGCCGTGGGCCGCGCTCAGGCGATGGCCGTCTCCAGGCCGATCTTGACCATGTCGCCGAAGCCCTGTTCGCGCTGGGCCGAGTCCATCTTGGCGCCGGTCTTGATGTGGTCGCTGACGGTCAGGATGGTCAGCGCCTTGGCCCCGTAGCGGGCGGCGATCGTGTAGATCGCGGCCGACTCCATCTCGACCGCCAGCACGCCGTAGTCGGCCAGCGCGTCGTAGAGGTCGGGCCGGTCGGTGTAGAACGCGTCGGCGGCCAGGATCGGGCCCACCCGCAGCGCCGTGCCCTGTCGCTCGGCCACCTCGGCCGCGGTGCGCAGCAGGCTGAAGTCGGCCACCGGGGCGTAGTCGATCAGGCCGTCGAAGCGGGACCGGTTCATGTTCGAGTCGGTGGCCGAGCCGATGGCCGCGATGACGTCGCCCAGTTGCAGGTCGGGGGCGAGCGCTCCGCACGAGCCGATCCGGATGACCGACTTCACACCGTACTCGTTGATCAATTCGTGGGTGTAGATCGAGGCTGACGGCATGCCCATGCCGGAGCCCTGCACGGACACCGGAACGCCCTGGTAGGTGCCGGTGAAGCCGAGCATGCCGCGGACCTGCGTGTAGCACTTGGCGTCCTGCAGGAACGTCTCGGCGATCCACTTCGCCCGCATCGGGTCGCCCGGCAGCAGGACCCGCTCGGCGATGTCGCCCGGCTGTCCGCCGATGTGCACGCTCATCGTCCTGTGTCTCCTCGCTGATTCGTACCGCTCATGCCCCGATCCTGCCAGGTCGGGCCTGGTCGCTCGGGCCGGGCGCGGTAAAGGGGAACCCGGCGGCGAGCGCTGATCGGCGTCCGGTAACGTACTTCCCGGTGGTGTGTCCGAGCGGCCTAAGGAGCACGCCTCGAAAGCGTGTGAGGGTGCAAGCCCTCCAAGGGTTCAAATCCCTTCACCACCGCCAACAGCCCGCCTGTTCCGTCACCACGGAGCCGGCGGGCTTTTTGCATGCCGGGTCACCGTCGGTCACCGCACGATCGGGTTGTCTCCAAGATCAGATATCGGACAAGTAACGCCGTGGTTTCGGCTCCGGACGATCACGATCACCACCTGGTTCGATGACGGAAAGTAGTGGCAAGGGGACGGCCCAAAGAACTTCGCTGTAGCGCAAGTCACGAAGGGGAAAACCACCGGATCAGACAATGCGCTTTTAACCACCTGGTGAGAAACTTTCACAAGATAGCTCTGCGCCGATGCCTGCTAACTGTCCTAGATTTGACTGGTGAGAGTTGACAGTCACTGGTGGAATGGTGACGTCCGGCTTCAGCGCCGTGACGTCTACGTCCGCACCGACGGACAGGCCTGGGAAGTCGAAGCTCAGATGGGCGGACCAGAGGGCAAGTCGAAGGTGCAACAGTGTCCAGGGCGGGCCTCGGCCATGATCCTGGCGGACGCGTGGCGTGGACCACGCTGGCAGTGGCGCAAGCTGTAGGTCGCGCCAGGAGCCCAGGCTGCGCCGCCAGCTCGACCGACATCGGCCAGCCGACTTTCGGATAGGGGCCGGATCCCGTCAGGGGATCCGGCCCCTATTGCGTTCCCGATCCCGGCGGACCGTTTGTCCGGTGACAATTGTTGACGCGGTTCTAGCCTGAGCTGCCATCAACAGCGCCAGGAAGCGATTCCCATGCAGGCCTCTGTCACCGATCACCGAAGCGACATCGCTGTTCTCCACCTGCGGGGCGAACTCGACTCGGAAACCGCCGGCCAGCTCCATGCGACCTTGGCCGACCTGCTGGAGCGGCCGGTCCCTCGCATCGTCGTCGACCTGACCGACCTGAAGTTCTGCGACTCCGTCGGGCTGAGCGCATTCATCACCAGCAAGCAGGTCATCACTGCGCGTGGCGGCTGGCTCAGTTTCGCCGGCGCCAACCCGTTCCTCAACCAGTTGATGGAGACGGTCGGTCTGAGCCGATATTTCGCCATCTTCCCCGAGGTCGACGACGCCATCGCGGCCGCCCAACTCTGACTCTGGGTAACAGAAAAGCCGGGCCCTCAGGGCCCGGCTTTTGTCGTGGTGCCGGTGTGCTGGCGGAGGATACGAGATTCGAACTCGTGAGGGGTTTCCCCCAACACGCTTTCCAAGCGTGCGCCCTAGGCCACTAGGCGAATCCTCCGTCAGTCAGGATACAGACGCGGGAGGGCCGCCGGACGCAGGGTCCCCGCCCGCGTCCGCGGCGGGCCGGGTAAGCTCAAGGCCAGCCTCTCGTGCGGCGTGCATCTCGTGAACCTCCCCAGGGCCGGAAGGCAGCAAGGATAAGCGGGCTCTGACGGGTGCACGGGAGGCCCTTTACGTTTTTGACCACCCCAGCGGTACCGGGGTTGGTTGTTGTCGTACCCCCGACGGACAATGGCGCGGTCGTCGAGGAGGGGCACCAGTGGCACTCGCGCTTTACCGCAAGTACCGTCCGCGCACGTTCGCAGAGGTCATCGGCCAGGAGCACGTCACCGAGCCGCTGTCGCAAGCGCTGCGCAGTGGCCGGCTGCACCACGCCTATCTCTTCTCGGGGCCACGCGGCTGCGGCAAGACCTCCAGCGCCCGCATCCTGGCCCGCTCGCTCAACTGCGAGCAGGGCCCGACCCCCGAGCCGTGCGGGGTCTGCGCCTCGTGCCGCTCGCTCATGAACGACGGCGCCGGCTCGATCGACGTCATCGAGATCGACGCGGCCAGCCACGGTGGTGTCGACGACGCCCGCGAGCTGCGCGAAAAGGCGTTCTTCGCGCCCGCCAACAGCCGCTACAAGATCTACGTGATCGACGAGGCCCACATGGTCTCGTCGGCCGGCTTCAACGCGCTGCTCAAGCTGGTCGAGGAGCCGCCGGAATACGTGAAGTTCATCTTCGCCACCACCGAGCCGGAAAAGGTGCTCGGCACGATCCGGTCGCGCACCCACCACTACCCGTTCCGGCTCATCCCGCCGGCCGTGCTGCGGCCCTACCTGCAGCAGCTCACCGAGGCCGAGGGCGTCCAGGTCGAGCCGACGGTGTTCCCGCTCGTGGTCAAGGCCGGCGGTGGCAGCGCCCGCGACACGCTGTCGGTGCTCGACCAGCTCATCGCCGGGGCCGGGCCCGAGGGGGTCAGCTACACCCGTGCGATCGATCTGCTCGGCGTCACCGACGTCACCCTGCTCGACGAGATGTGCGACGCGCTCGCGGCCGGCGACGGCGCGGCCGCCTACGCCACGATCGACCGGGTGGCCGAGGCCGGCCACGACCCGCGCCGCTTCGCGTCCGACCTGCTCGAGCGCTTCCGTGACCTGATCGTGCTGCAGCAGGTGCCCGACGCGGTGTCCAAGGGCCTGATCGACGGCCCGGCCGACCAGCTCGAGGCGATGGGCGCCCAGGCGGCCCGGCTCGGCCCGGCCACGCTCTCGCGCTGCGCCGACATCGTGCACAACGGCCTGGTCGAGATGCGCGGCACGACGGCGCCCCGGCTGCTGCTCGAGCTGATCACGGCGCGCATGCTGCTGCCGGGGGCCGAGGATTCGACCGGCGCGCTGCTCCAGCGTCTCGAGCGCATGGAACGCCGCCTGACCCTGGGCGGCGAGCCACTGCCCGCGGGCGAGACTCCGGTGGCCGCGCCCACGGCTGCCGCCTCGGCCGCTGCGCCCGCCGGGGCTCCCGCTCCGGCCGCCGACGGGGGCGGTAGCTCCGGGCTGTCGGCGGCTCGGGCCGCCGCCGCGGCCGCCGCTCGGCGCGGCGGTAGTGCTGGTGGTCGTCCGGCGGCCGCTCAGCCGAGCGCACCTGCTGCCCCCGCTCCAGCCGCTCCGGTCTCAGCTGCTCCTGTGTCAGCCGCCCCGGTTTCGGCGGCCCCTGTCTCTGCCGCGCCTGCTTCAGCGGCTCCCGTTTCGGCTGCGCCTGTGTCACCCGCGCCTGTGTCACCCGCCCCTGTTTCGGCCGCGCCTGTTTTGGCCGCTCCCGTTTCCGCTGCTCCGGCGTCGGCCGTGCCGGTTTCGGGCGGCGCGGTTCCGGGTGGCGGGGGTGCGGGCGGCACTGTCTCGGGTGGCCCGGGTGCGGGGCCCGACTGGAACGACGTCGCGGCCGGGACGACGCCCGCCGCGGCCCGTGGTCGAGTCGGCGACGAGCCCGAACCCGACCACGACGAACCGCCGTGGGACGACGAGCCCGACGACACCACAGCGCCCACCCGCCCGGTTGAGCCGCGGGCCGCTGAATCTGGGCCCACGTCCGCGGGTTCGAGTGCGGACGCGTCGGCGCGCCGGGCCGAGTCGCCGAACCGCGAGGCGGTCGACCACGTCGCGTCCGACAGGCGTGCGGAGCCCGTGGCCGAGAACGCCTCCACACAGCGACCCGTCTCAGCCGCGCCCGTCTCAGCAGCGCCCGTCTCAACCGCGCCCGTCTCAGCCGCGCCCGTCTCAGCAGCGCCCGCTCCAGTCGCGCCGGCGCAGGACGGTGCTGACCCGAGCGGCGCTTCGGGCGGTGCGGCCGCGTGGGCTGAGACCCCGCAGGGTGGATCTGGGCCCTCATCAGCCGGACAGGCACGGGCGGCCGGAGCCGGCGGTGCTGGTGAGCGGCGAGGCGAGCCGGCGGGGGTTTTGCCGGATGCGCCCGAGGAGCCCGCGGCCGCTGCGGTCGAAGCGGCGGCGGCCGGGCCGGGGCAGTTGACGGCGCAGGCCGTACGCCAGGTCTGGCCCGAGGTTTTGGCCGAGGTCAAGAAGCAGCCGCGCGGCGTGGTGCTGCGGGCGATGGCGGCCGACGCCACCGTGCGCGAGCTCGACGGCGAGACCGTCATCCTCACGGTGCCTTCCCCTCGGCACGCGCAGGGCATCACCCAGGGCGCGGCGCTCATCGTCAACGCGCTCTACGAGGTGCTCGGCGGCCAGTGGCAGATCCACTGCGAGGTCGCCGGCGCCGCGGGCGCGACCCCCTACGGCGATTCCGGCCCGGGTCGCGGCGGGTCATCCGGCGGCGGACGAGCGCCGGGGCGCAACCAGGCCACGCCCACCCAGCGGCCGGACGCCGGCGGTCCACGCCAGGCTCCCGCCCGTGCGGCGGCTCCCACCGCTGCACCCACGGGGGTGGCTCCGGCCGGTGCCGCCCCATCGGGAACGGCGCAGCAGGCGACTCAGCCCGCGACGGCCGGCCGGGCCCCGCACACCCAGCGCCGCCAGCCGGAGGCCCCAGCTTCCGGCGGCGACGACGAATGGCCGGGACCGGCTCAGCGACGGCAGCCCGAGACCCCGTCCTCCGGCAGCGACGATGAATGGCCGGGATCGGCCCAGCGGCGGCAGCCCGAGGCCCCGGCTTCCGGCGGTGACGACGGATGGCCGGAACCAGCCCAGCCCGGCGGCCGTTCCACAGTCACTGAAGCTCCCGCCGAGGACGACGACGAGGACTGGCCCGAGGTCCGCGCGATCCCGACCAGCCCGCCCAGGTCCGACGATCAGGACGGCCAGGCTGCGCCCGAGGCCGGATCGCGTCCTGAGACCGGGGTCAGCGGCAACACCTCTGCCTCGTCTCATCCGGGCCAAGCGGACGGTGGTGGGGCGAACGGCCTCGTAGCTGCCCGTGGCGGTCCGGACGACCTTGCCAACAGACCGACCGATTTGGCCGGGCGACCCGGTGGGGCGAACGACCTGACGGCAGGAGCTACCGGGCCCAACGGCGTTGCCGCTGGGCTCACCGATGCAACTGACCTTGCTACGGGGTCTGACCCGGCCACCGGCCCTGCTGCGGCGCCTGGCGGGCCGACCGGCCTTGCCGCGGGGCTTGGCGGGCCGACTGGCGTCGCCGAGGACGCATCCGCTGGACGGCCTGACACCGTCGGTGGGGTGGGCGGCTCCCACACGGACGGCGGTTGGGGGACGGCTGACGTCTCGTCCACGGATGATGGTCGTCCCGTGGCCTCGATCGACGGCCCGCGCGATGGCTCGGGTTTCGAGGGCCGGGTCGCCGAAGGTCGTTCGGGCACCGACGCCCTGGGTGTGAACGATCAGGGTGGGACGCCGAACTCCGCGCGGGTGGACGACGGCGATCGGTCTGGCCCGGCGACGACCGGGGACGCTGCGTCTCGGCCGGGCGACGACGCCCGGCCGCCGGACGCCGCGCAGGCTGAAGACGGCGAGCAGGTACGCGGCCCGGTCGCCGCGGCCGGCAGTTCGGCTGTGGCCGCGGCCCGGGCGGCTGCGGCGCGGGCGAGCGCGGCCAGGTCGAACGCGAACGCGGCCGGCGCGGCCCCGGCGGCCAGTGCTCCTCCGAACGCTGGTGGTGGGGCCGCCACTGCGTCCTCTGGACGGAATGCCGGACCGGGCAGTGGTCTGGCCGCGGCGCGGGCCGCGGCGGCCGGAGCGCGGGGGCCGGCCGGGCCCAAGCCGGCCGGGAAGCCGGTGGGTGAGGCCTGGTCCGACGGCTCACCCACGGAAGAGGCGCCGTACGACCCCGAGTTCGACGGGCCGCCGTCGCGGGGGCCGAAGTTCGAGGGGTTCGACCCTGGCGACGAACCGCTCGACGAGGTGATCGACGAGAAGACTGCCCGCGAGAGTGGGGAGCAGATGGCGATGCGGCTGCTCCAGGAAGCCTTCGGCGCCGAGAAGATCGGCGAGAGCTGACGCCGCCGAACCCGCCGGTGGCACCTGCGCCGGTGGGATAACGGCGGTGGTGCTTGCGCCGGGGTGACGCGGTGGTGCTTGCGCCGGTGGGGTGGTGCAGTGGTGCCAGTCTCGGCGGGTGGCGGTGGTTGCGCCTGTGCCAGAGAGGTGCGGTGGTAACGCCTGCGCCGGTGGGGTGACGGCGGTGGTGCGGGTGTCGGGAGTGGCGCTTGGTGTCGTGGGCGGCGGTGGCGGCTACGCTGGGCGGCGACTGCGCGCGGGAACGTGGTGGATATCGACGGGCTTGCGCGTGTGCGGACTTTGAGCAGACATGAGGAGCGGTGCCATGCGCCCGGGCGGACAGCCGAACATGCAGCAGATCATGAAGCAGGCGCAGAAGATGCAGCAGCAGGTGGCGGAGGCTCAGGCTGAGCTGGCCGCGGCCGAGCTGACCGGCACTTCCGGCGGCGGGCTCGTCACCGTCACCGTGACGGGGCTCGGCGAGTACAAGTCGGTGAAGATCGACCCCAAGGCCGTGGACGCCGACGACGTCGAGACGCTGGAAGATCTCGTACTCGCGGCTATTCACAACGCGGCCGAGGCGCAGCGGGCCCTCACCGAGGAAAAGATGGGCCCGGCCACCGGTGGCCTGACCCTGCCGGGGTTCTGATCGCGTGTACGAAGGCGCCATCCAGGACCTGATCGACGAGCTGGGACGGCTGCCGGGCGTCGGCCCGAAGAGCGCCCAGCGGATCGCCTTCCACGTCCTGTCCGCGGACCCGGCCGACGTCAACCGGCTGTCCACCGCCCTGCGCAAGGTCAAGGAGCTGGTGCGGTTCTGCACCACCTGCTTCAACGTGGCCGAGTCGGAGCAGTGCCGGGTCTGCCGGGACACCCGCCGCACCAGCGAGGTGCTCTGCGTCGTCGAGGAACCCAAGGACGTCGTGGCGATCGAGCGGACCAATGAGTTCCGGGGTCGCTACCACGTGCTGGGCGGGGCCATCAATCCGCTCGAGGGCATCGGGCCGGACAACCTGCGCATCCGCGAGCTGCTGATGCGGCTCGGCACCGGCGAGGTCAAGGAGTTGATTCTCGCCACAGACCCCAATACCGAGGGTGAGGCCACCGCCACCTACCTGGCATTGATGGTCAAGCCGATGGGGATCGCAGTCACACGTCTGGCAAGTGGTTTGCCGGTTGGTGGTGACCTGGAGTATGCGGACGAGATTACTCTCGGTCGCGCCTTTGAGGGTCGGCGCGCGGTCTAGGTCTACATATCGTGATCGTATGATCACGATGAGATAGCGTTTTGGTCCGGAATTGCTGCTCACGGCCCTTCTACCCGGTAGTTTCCGATTGGTCGGCAGCTCAGATCACGGTCACATCACGGCGGGGACACGGAACTGGTCGTGTGCGCTCGGTGAACTTGACCTGAAGCACCGCAGTAGGTGAGTGTTCCTCCGATGGCGGCACACCCGCCGTCGAGTGCCTTCGTGGCGTGGGTCTGATCTGACCGTCGCGCGACGAGGGTCGGCACTCGAGGCATGCGATAACCGATCGGTTGCCGTTCGCTGCGTGGGCCATCGCCCTCCGGTCTCGCGGGTTCTTAGCCGAACCCTGTGCGCCGGCGGTCGTGGACTCATGCTCGGCCGGCCTCCCGGGAGAGGACCGGCGCTTAGATGTCGCTAGGCCCAGAGGCGTCGATCAAGGAAGAGTCGACGGCGCCTGTTGCCGACGCGGCCGACGGTCGTGGTGGCGAGACCGCGATCGCGGGTCGATCCCTCAAGCAGATCGCCTGGCGTCGGCTCAAGAGGGACAAAGTGGCGATGGCCGGTGCCATCGTTGTCATCTTCCTGATTGTCGTCGCCATCCTGGCCCCGGTGCTCACGAAGTGGTTCGGACACCCGATCGACGAGTACCACATCGATCAGATCGATCCGACCTTCAGCACGCCGATCGGCAAGTTCGGTGGCATCAGCCGGGAGTTCCTGTTCGGCGTCGAGCCGACGTCCGGTCGTGACGTGTTCAGCCGCATCCTCTACGGCGCGCAGACCTCGCTCTCCGTCGCCTTCCTGTCGGCCGTGCTGTCGACGATCCTGGGCACGATCTTCGGCCTCGCCGCCGGCTTCCTCGGCGGCTGGGTCGACGCGGTGATCAGCCGGATCATGGACTTCCTGCTGGCCTTCCCCCAGCTGCTGTTCGCGATCGCGCTGGTCTCGGTCCTGCCCGACTCGTTCCTGTTCTTCGGCGACCGCTGGTCGCGCGTTTTCGTGCTGGTCGGCGTCATCGGCTTCTTCGGCTGGCCCTACATCGGCCGCATCGTCCGGGGCCAGACCCTGTCCCTGCGCGAACGCGAGTTCGTCGAGGCCTCGCGCAGCATGGGCGCCCGCTCGGGCCGCATCCTCTTCAAGGAACTGCTGCCCAACCTGGCCGCACCGATCCTCGTCTACACGACGCTGATCATCCCGACCAACATCCTGACCGAGGCCGCGCTGAGCTTCCTCGGTGTCGGTATCCCGCCGCCGAACCCGTCCTGGGGCGGCATGTTGTCGGACGCGGTGACCTTCTACTCGATCGACCCCATGTACATGATCATTCCGGGCGGAATGATCTTCATTACCGTGCTGGCCTTCAACCTCTTCGGAGACGGCCTGCGCGACGCGCTCGACCCGAAGGCTCGCTGAGCCGCCGGGTCGTACCTCCGCAATATCCGCGGACCGGCCGGGTTCGCTTTCGAAAAGGTAGGAGTACAGGGTGGCAAGCAAGAAAAGGGTGATGGCAGCCGCTGGCATCGCCGTCACGCTCGGGCTGACCACCGCCGCGTGCGGTGGCAGCTCGGACAGCGACGACAAGGGCGGCGCCTCGGGCGACGCGGGCGGCTACAACGCCGCCGTGACGACCGTGGTCAACCCCAGCACGACCAAGGGCGGAACCCTCAACCTCTGGTCGTCGCAGGATGCCGACTCGTGGGACCCGGTTCGCGGCTACTACGCGTTCGTCTGGAACCTGAACCGCCTTTACACCCGCAAGCTGGTCGACTACTCGGCCACCCCGGGCAAGGAAGGCCTCAAGCTCACGCCCGACCTGGCCGCGGCCGAGCCCGAGGTCAGCGCGGACAAGCTGACCTACACGTTCAAGCTGCGGGACGGCATCAAGTTCGACGACGGCAGCCCGATCACGTCGAAGGACATCAAGTACGGCATCGAGCGGGTCTGGGCCAGCGACGTCCTCTCGGGCGGTCCGGTCTACCTGCCCGGCGTGCTCGACCCGGACAAGACCTACAAGGGTCCGTACAAGGACACCGACCCCGACAAGCTGGGTCTGAAGACGGTCACCACGCCGGACGACAAGACCATCACCTTCAAGCTGGCCAAGCCGAACGGTGACTTCCTGTACCTGCTGGCCATGCCAGGCTCGGGCCCGGTGCCGCAGAAGCGGGACACCGGCGCGCAGTACGGCAAGAAGCCGGCCTCGTCCGGCCCGTACATGTTCAAGGACATCCAGCCCGGCAAGAGCGCCTCGTGGGTGCGCAACCCGAACTGGGACCCGGCGACCGACCCGATCCGTAAGGCGCTGCCGGACGCGATCAACCTGACCATCACCACCAACCCCGACGACCTGGACAGCCGTCTGCTGGCCGGCACCGCCGACCTCGACGTCGGCCAGGTCGGCGTGCAGGCCGCGGCCCGCACCAAGCTGCTCAGCGACCCGAACCTGAAGAAGAACGCCGACAACCCGGTGTCCGGCTTCCTGCGGTACGCGGGCATCACCCCGGTCGCGCCGCTCGACAACATCGAGTGCCGCAAGGCCGTGATCTACGCCGCCGACCCGACCGCCCTGCAGGCGGCCTTCGGTGGCCCGCTGGCCGCCGGCGACATCGGCACCAGCATGCTGCCCGAGAACATCGCGGGCTCGGACGCGAACTACGACCCGTTCAACCGCAAGCAGGGCAAGCCGCAGGTGGACAAGGCCAAGGAGGCCCTGACCAAGTGTGGCAAGCCGAACGGTTTCGACCTGACCATCACCGCTCGTAACAACCGGGCGACCGAGGTCAAGGCGGCCGAGGCTCTGCAGGCTTCGCTGAAGGCCGTGGGCATCAACGCCAAGATCGACCAGTACGACGGTGCGCAGCAGGCGTCGGTCACCGGTTCGCCCGACAACGTGAAGAAGAAGGGCTACGGGATCATCATGGCCGCCTGGGCGGCCGACTACCCGACCGGCTCCGGCTACATGCAGCCGCTCTCGGACAGCCGCTTCATCCCGGCCAACGGCAACTACAACCTGCCGGAGATCAAGGACCCCGCGATCGACGAGCTGTTCGACAAGGCCAACCTCGAGGCTGACCCGACCAAGGCCGCGGAGTACTACAAGCAGATCAACACCAAGATCATGGAAGGTGCCTACTACCTTCCCGTGGTCTCCGCCAAGGCGCTCAACTACCGCAACCCGCGGCTGACGAACGTCTACATCCACGACACCTTCGGCCAGGTGGACTTCCAGGCCCTCGGCGTCAACGACGGCAAGTAATACGGCTAGGCCGAACCGTCCACAGGGTTATTCGAAGGGTTGGTGAAGGCCGCCCGTGAGGGGCGGGCACCGGAGTGATCCGGTGCCCGCCCGTCCAACAGGCCGCTCGTCGTGCTGGCATACCTGATTCGGCGTCTGTTCAACGCGGTCCTCACGCTTCTCGTGGTCACCGCGGTGACCTTCGGCATCTTCTTCCTGGTCCCGAAGGCCACGGGCACTGACCCCGCGCTGCTCTACATCGGCAAGACTTCCGACGCGGCCTCGGTCGAGGGCATCCGCGTCAAAATGGGGCTGAACGACCCGATCGTCGTCCAGTACGGCAAGTTCCTCAAAGGACTCGTGGCCGGCCGGGACTACGCCAACGGCCCGGACGTCCAGCACTGCCCGGCCCCGTGCCTGGGCTACTCGTTCAAGACCGACCAGGAAGTGACGCCGTTGCTGCTCGGCGACCTCCCGGTCACCCTGTCGCTGGCGCTGGGCGCGGCGGTCCTCTGGCTCATCATGGGCATCTCGACCGGCGTGATCTCGGCTCTGCGAAGAGGCACAGTGCTCGACCGCGTGGTGATGGGTGGCGCCCTGGCCGGTGTCTCGCTGCCCATCTACTTCACCGGTCTGCTGGCGTCGGCGATCTTCGTCTACTGGCTCGGCTGGTTGCCCCAGGGCGAGTACGTGCCGTTCACCGAAAGTCCAGGTGACTGGTTCGTGCAGCTGATCCTTCCGTGGATCACGCTGGCCTTCCTGTTCGCCGCGACCTACGCCCGGCTCACCCGGGCCAACATGCTGGAGATCCTCGGCGAGGACTACGTGCGGACCGCCCGGGCCAAGGGCCTGCGCGAGCGGGCCGTCATCGGCAAGCACGCCCTGCGCTCCAGCCTCACTCCGATCGTCACCGTCTTCGGTCTGGACCTCGGCGCGCTCCTCGGCGGCGCCATCCTGACCGAGAAGGTGTTCAACCTGCGCGGCCTCGGCTATCAGGCGCTCACTGCGATCCAGGGCAACGACCTGCCGATCATCCTGGGCGTCACGCTGATCGCGGCCAGCTTCATCGTGATCGCCAACCTGATCGTCGACCTGGTCTACGGCCTCATCGACCCCCGCGTCCGGCTGGCCTGAGGGAGAGTCACATGTCCATCGGCGCCACCAACGCCCGCCCGTACCTCGAGGTCAAAGATCTCAACGTCCGGTTCGAGACCGACGACGGCATCGTCCAGGCGGTCACCGACTCGACGTTCAGCGTCGAGGCCGGCCAGACGCTCGGCATCGTCGGCGAGTCCGGCTCGGGCAAGAGTGTCACCTCGCTCGCCGTCCTCGGCCTGCACCGCACCCGTAGCAACGCCAAGGTCTCGGGTGAGATCTGGCTCGACGACCAGGAACTGGTCACGGCCACCGACGAGCAGGTCCGCCTGCTCCGCGGGGGCAAGATGGCCATGATCTTCCAGGACCCGCTGAGCGCGATGCACCCGTACTTCACGGTCGGGTCGCAGATCGTCGAGGCGTACCGGGTGCACCACCCCGGCGTGAACAAGAAGGTGGCCCGGGAGCGGGCCATCGACATGCTGGCCCGGGTCGGCATCCCGCAGCCCGAGCGGCGCTTCAACGACTACGCCCACCAGTTCTCGGGCGGTATGCGCCAGCGCGCGATGATCGCGATGGCGCTGGTCAACGACCCCAAGCTGCTGATCGCCGACGAGCCCACCACGGCCCTCGACGTCACCGTGCAGGCGCAGATCCTCGACCTGATCCGCGACCTGCAGGACGAGTTCGGCTCCGCGGTCATCATGATCACCCACGACCTCGGCGTGGTGGCCGAGCTGGCCGACGACGTCCTGGTGATGTACGGCGGCAAGGTGATCGAGAAGGGCCCGGCGCTCGAGGTCTTCCAGAACCCGCAGCACCCGTACACCTGGGGTCTGCTCGGCTCGATGCCGCGCCTCGACCGCGAGGTGCGCGACCGCCTCAACCCGGTCAAGGGCTCGCCGCCCAGCCTGATCAACCTGCCGAGCGGGTGCGCGTTCCACCCTCGCTGCCCGTACGCCGGGCGCAACGGCAACCGGTCCTTCAACGAGGTGCCTCTGCTGCACGGCGACGTGCACAAGGTCGCCTGCCACCTGCCTCCGGAAGCTCGTACCGAGATCTTCCAGCAGGAAGTGCTACCGAACCTCTGAGCGGAGTTGATGAAGATGAGCGAGAACCTGCTCGAGGTGTCGGGGCTGCAGAAGCACTTCCCGATCACCAAGGGCCTGCTCAAGCGTCAGGTCGGGGCCGTACGCGCGGTCGACGGCATCGATCTCGAGGTGCGCTCGGGCGAGACCCTGGGCCTGGTCGGCGAGTCCGGCTGTGGCAAGTCGACCGCCGGCCGCCTGTTCACCCGGATCCTGGAGCCGACCGGCGGGAAGATCGTCTTCGCCGGTGAGGACATCTCCCATAAATCGGTCACGCAGCTGCGGCCGCTCCGCCGCGACGTACAGATGATCTTCCAGGACCCGTACTCGTCGCTGAACCCGCGGCACACGGTCGGCTCGATCATCTCGGCGCCGCTGCAGATCCAGGACATCCCGACCCCGCAGGGCCTCAAGAAGGCCGTGCAGGAGCTGCTCGAACTGGTCGGGCTGAACCCGGAGCACTACAACCGCTACCCGCACGAGTTCTCGGGCGGTCAGCGGCAGCGCATCGGCATCGCGCGGGCGCTCGCCCTGCGGCCGAAGCTGATCGTGGCCGACGAGCCGGTGTCCGCGCTCGACGTGTCGATCCAGGCCCAGGTGGTCAACCTGCTCGACGACCTGCAGCGCGAATTCGACCTGACGTACGTGTTCATCGCGCACGACCTGTCGGTCGTGCGGCACATCTCGGACCGCGTGGCCGTCATGTACCTGGGCAAGGTCGTGGAGATCGCCGAGCGCGACGAGCTCTACAAGAACCCGCGCCACCCGTACACGGTCGCCCTGATGTCCGCGGTGCCGGTGCCCGACCCGGCCCGGCGTGACAAGGCTCAGCGCGACCGGGTGCTGCTCACGGGTGACGTGCCCAGCCCGATCAACCCGCCGTCCGGCTGCCGCTTCCGCACCCGCTGCTGGAAGGCGCAGGACATCTGCGCCACTGAGGAGCCACCGCTGACGGTCCGGCTCGACGACCCCGAGTCGCACCTCACGGCGTGCCACTTCCCGGTCGTCGAGGACGAGGTCGTGGCGGGTCGCCGGCCCGCGGCCACACCGGCCTGATCCCGTACGCGAAACGGCCGTTCCTCCCCGCGGAGGAACGGCCGTCGTGTTTTGCTCGATCTAGAAACGCGTACGTTCGCAGTTGACGGCGGTACTGCCGTTGCCCGTGCTGCAGATGTCGCCGGCCGCTGTACGGTTGGGTCCGCCGTCGAGCCGGCCGGGTCCCCTCAGGTCGTCGTCCCCGCCCAATCCGAAGATGGTGTTGGAGCCGGCCCCGCCGTTGCCGTCGATGATGTTGTCGGCCGCGTTGCCGGTGAGCCGGTCGCTGCCCTCTCCGCCGGTGATGTTCTCGACGTCGGCGCCCACGGTGTCCTTCTCGCCCGGCTTACCGTCGTCGCCCTTCGCTCCGTCGAGGTCGACCACGACCGCCGCTTGGTACCAGATGTAGTCGACCGTGTCCCGCCCCGGGCCGCCCAGCATCGTGTCGGCGGCGATTCCCCCGTACGCCGGATGATCGCCCACGAGCGTGTCGTCCCCGGTCGAGCCGCTCAGGTAGTCCTTTCCGGCCTCGCCCTCGAGGGTGTCGTTCCCGCCGAGCCCGCCGATCGTGTCATTGCCTGGGCCGCCGTACAGGAAGTCGGCGCGTGCGGTGCCCATCAGCCGGTCCGGCCCGTTGCCACCCTGAATGATCTCGACCGACGTGCCGATGCTGTCCTTCTCGCCGGCCCGGCCGTCGTCGCCCTTCACGCCGTCCGCGTCGGCGGTCACGCCCTTGTCGCGGTGGCCGTAGTGCACCATGTCCTTACCGGGCCCACCGTAGAGCGAGTCGGCGTCGGGGCCGATCGGTTCCGTGTTCTGCCCGAGGTAGTCGTTGCCCGGGCCGCCGTCCTCGACGTCGTTGTCCTCCCAGCCGTACAACTCGTCGTTGCCGTTGCCCCCGGAGAGCCGATCGTTGCCGGCCCACCCGAAGAGCTTGTCGTCCCCGTCGCCGCCGGCCATGGTGTCGTTGCCGTCCGAGCCGTCGAGATCGTCGTTGCCGCCCAGGCCGAGGACGGTGTCGTGGCCGTAGTCGGCCTTGAGGATGTCGCGCTTGGGGCCGCCGGTGATCCGGTCGTTGCCGTCTTCGCCGTGCGCGGTCATCGAGATGTCGGCCTTGTTGACCAGGACGTCGTTGTACATGCCGAGTTCGATCAGCAGCCAGGTCGGGTTCTTCGCGGGCGTACAGCGAACCTTGGTCTTGTCGCCGCTGACCGCCGCGCACCCGGAACCAGCCTTGATCGCCACGACGTCGTCGATCGTGACAGTGCGGCCGGACCGGGTGATCACGACGTTGTGGGTCTGCTTGTAAGCCCCTCGATAGCGGACGATCGTCGACGACGTCACGTCGGCGGTGCCGGTGGTCGCGGCCTCGGCCGGCAGGGCCACCCAGGCCACCCCGGCCACGCCGACGCCGAGCACGGAGACGGCGACGCGCCGGGCCTTCTTGCTGAGTCTCATGGGGATGCTCCGTTGTCTGTTGTGGAGACTCGCGCAGCATAGGACGGTACGGGACCGTCCCGCTGTCCCGGTCGATCATCCTTTCGGACAGGAAAACGGCCGCCCCGAGCGGAGCGGCCGTTTCTCGTTCGTCCGAACCCTATCGACGGCGCGCCGAGTCGGCCTCGCGCTGCAGCCGCTTCATCTCTTCGAGCTGATCGGCCCGCGCCTCGGCTGCCTTGCTGGACCGCAGGGCCGGGGCGCCGTCACCGTACTCGCAGTTGACGACGGTTTCGCCCGCCGCGATCGGGTCGTTGCAGAAGTCGTAACCGGCGCCCGCGTCGAGGTTGTCGATGCCCGCCTCGCCCCACAGGAAGTCGTCGCCGGCGCCGGCCGAGATCGTGTCGTTGCCCGGGCCGCCCTTGAGAGTTTCGGCGCCCGAGGTGCCGGTCAGGCGGTCGTTACCGGAGCCGCTCCAGATGTGCGACATCGGAGTCTGGATGGTGTCGCCCTCGCCGGCCGCGCCGTCGTCGCCCTTGACCCCGTCGGCATCGGCGGTGATGTCCGTGGTGCGTTCGTCGTAGATCAGCACGTCGATGGCGGGACCACCGATGAACGTGTCGGCGTCGGCGGTGCCGACGGGCAGGTCCTTGCCCTCGTTGTAGTAATTCTCGCCGGCCCCGCCGTTCATGACGTCGTTGCCGTAGCCACCGTCAAAATGGTCGGTTTCGGGGCCACCGGTGAGCGTGTCGTTGCCGGGGCCGCCGTGGATGATGTTCCGGCCGCTCCCGCCCTCGATCCGGTCGTTGCCCTGGTCGCCGAGGAGATAGTCGGCGTCGCCGCCACCGACGATCCGGTCGTCGCCGGCCCCGCCGTAGACCGAGTTCTCGCCGTTGCCGCTCTCGATGATGTCGTTGCCCTCGTCGCCGGCCAGGGAGTCGTCGCCCGCGCCGCCGTAGATCTTGTCGTTGCCGGGGCCGCCGTAGAAGGTCTTGTCGTTGCCGTCGCCGGCGTAGATGATGTCGTCGCCCGGGCCGCCGTAGGACGTGCCGTCGTCGCCGGGGCCGGCGTTCAGCGTGTCGTTGCCGGTGCTGCCGGAGAGCGTGTCGGCGCCGTCGCCCCCGATGACCAGGTCGTTGCCGGCGTCGCCGCGCAGCACGTCGTTGCCGCCGTTGGACTGGATGACGTCGTCGCCGTCACCGGCGTAGACGTCGTCGCGCTTGGGGCCGCCGGTGATCCGGTCGTTGCCGGCCCCGGTGCGGGCGGTCATGCCGAGGTTGGCCTGGTTGACCACGATGTCGTTCTTGTCGCCGAGGTCGACCCGGATCCAGTTCACGGTGACCTTGGGCGTGCAGCGGATCTTGGTGGCGTCGCCGCTGACCGCCACGCAGCCCGCACCGGCCTTGATGGCCATGGTGTCGTCGACGGTGACCGTGTTGCCGGACTGGGTCAGGACCACCGTGTTGGCCTTGCCCGTCGCCGCTGTGTAAGTGACGACGTTCGATTCGACGACTGAGACGATTCCCGTAGTCGCGGCGTCGGCCGGAAGGGCGATCCAGGCGACGCCGGCGACCGCGGCACCGCCGATCGCGACCGTGGCGACCCGGAGCGAGCGCTTGCGGAAATTCAAGGTCGTTCCTCTCCTGAGGGACATGAAGCCTCAGGAGTGTAGGTCGATACGGGGCCGTCCCGCTGTCCCGCTTGCCGATCGGGCAGGTCAGCCCTCGGGGCGGTTCAGGATGCCCACGACCACGGCGTGGATCGCGTCGGCGTCCTTGGGGTCGTGCAGCGGAGCCTTGGCCCCGGTCACGGTGTACCACTCGTCGGCGTCCTTGTACTGCACGCGAACGGTCACGTCGTAGCCGTCGACCTCTGTCCGCAGTGTCAGGTCGCCCGTCACGACCCCGACCTCGTCGGTCATGACACCGCCCTGACCAGCCACGATGTCTGTGGTCGGCGGGCCCACCACAGCCGTCTCGGCCGGCGGAGGCGGGGCCTCTTCGGCCGGTGCGACCTCGCCGGTGGCGGCGGCCTGCTCGACCTCGGCGGCCTGCTCAGCGGGCGACGCTTCGGTGTCGTCCTCCGGCGAGGGGGCGGCGGCGGGTACGGGCTCCGCGGGGGAGGTGGTCATCAGCAGTTCTCCAGCATCTCCTCGAGCGCGGCCTTCTCTTTGGTGGTTACCGTCAGCTTCCACTTGGCCTTCACCGTGACCCAGTCTTGCGCATATTCGCACCAGCTGCTGGTCTCGGTCGGCTTCCAGGTCGACGGGTCCTGGTCGCCCTTCGAGCGGTTGGACGAGGCCGACACGGCGATCAGCTGCGGGTCGTCGAGGTCGTTGGCGAAGTCGCCGCGCTTGTCGTCGGTCCACTTGGCCGCGCCCGAGCGCCACGCGTTGGCCAGCGGCACCATGTGGTCGATGTCGACCTTGGTCGGCGAGTTCAGCACCTGGCCGTCGTAGAGGCTGGTCCACGTGCCGGCGACGACGTTGCAGCCCGAGTACTTGACCTTCTTGCCGTCGCGCTTGAGCACGGAGTCGCGGACGTCGCAGTTGTCACCCGTGCTGCGCCAGTGCGGGAACCGGTCGCGGCTGTACTTCGCCATCGTCCCGGCCTTGGCCACGGTCAGCGCGTCCAGCTTCTTCTGGGCGCCGGCTGCGTCCTTGGTGGACTGAACAGTGGGCTGCTCGGCGGGCGGTTCGAGGGAAACGCCCTGGCAGCCGGCCAGGGCGAGCAGGGCGGTGACGAGGATCAGTGGAGTACGTGGGGGCACATGCCCCAGAGTAGGGGGGGTACGCCCGTTCTGCCCGGGTCGTGCCCCGTGGGTGGATCATCCCGCGCGCCGCAGCACCCGGGATGATCCCCCGAAAGATCAGCGGGCGCGGTTGACCGCGCTGGTGACCGCCTTGATCGAGGCGCTCACGATGTTCTCGTCGATGCCGACGCCCCACACCGCCCGATCGCCGACCTCGACCTCGACGTACGCCGCGGCCCGGGCGTTCTCGCCCGAGGTCAGCGCGTGCTCGTTGTAGTCGAGCACCCGCGCGGTGATCCCCAGGGGCGCGACGGCCTGGACGAACGCGTCGATCGGGCCGTTGCCCACGCCGACCAGTGGCCGCCGCTGCCCGCGGTGGAAGATCTCGACGTCGATCTCGACCTTGCCGTCGCGGATCGAGGTCGAGTAGTTCTCGATCGTGAAGGCCTTGCTGGTCTGGTGCTCGACCAGGTATTCGCCGGCGAAGATGTCCCACATCTCCTGCGGGCTGACCTCGCCGCCCTCGACGTCGGTGTGGTGCTGCACGACGCCGGAGAACTCGATCTGCAGCCGCCGCGGCAGGTCGAGCTTGTGCTCTTCCTTCATGATGTACGCCACGCCGCCCTTGCCGGACTGCGAGTTGACCCGGATGACGGCCTCGTAGTTGCGGCCCAGGTCCTTGGGGTCGATCGGCAGGTAGGGCACGCCCCAGGTGAACTTGTCGATGTCGACCCCGGCCGCGTCGGCGTCGGCCTGCAGCGCGGCGAAGCCCTTCTTGATCGCGTCCTGGTGGGAACCCGAGAAGGCCGTGTAGACCAGGTCGCCGACGTAGGGGTGGCGCTCGTGCACGGGCAGTTGGTTGCAGTACTCGACGGCCCGCTTGATCTCGTCGATGTCGGAGAAGTCGATCATCGGGTCGATGCCCTGGGAGAAGATGTTCAGCCCCAGGGTGACCAGGTCGACGTTGCCGGTGCGCTCGCCGTTGCCGAACAGGCAGCCCTCGATGCGGTCGGCCCCGGCCAGCAGGCCCAGCTCGGCCGCGGCCACCGCGGTGCCGCGGTCGTTGTGCGGGTGCAGCGAGAGCACGACCGATTCGCGCCGGGGCAGATTCCGGTGCATCCACTCGATCGAATCGGCGTACACATTGGGGGTGGCCATCTCGACCGTGGCCGGCAGGTTGATGATCAGCGGCCGGTCCGGGGTCGGGTCGATGACGTCGATGACGGCCGAGCAGATCTCGAGCGCGTACTCCAGCTCGGTGCCCGTGTAGGACTCCGGCGAGTACTCGTAGAAGATCTCGGTGTCCGGGGTGTGGATCTCGGCGTACTTCTGGCAGAGCCGGGCCCCGGTGGTGGCGATGTCGGTGATGCCGTCCTTGTCCAGCCCGAACACGACCCGGCGCTGCAGTGTGGACGTCGAGTTGTAGAAGTGCACGATGGCCCGCTTGGCCCCGCGGATCGACTCGAACGTACGGTCGATCAGGTGCTCGCGGCACTGCACCAGCACCTGGATCGTGACGTCGTCGGGGATCAGATCCTGCTCGATGAGCTGGCGGACGAAGTCGTAGTCGGTCTGCGACGCGGCCGGGAAGCCGACCTCGATCTCTTTGTAGCCCATCTGCACCAGCAGCATGAACATCCGCCGCTTGCGCTCGGGGGACATCGGGTCGATCAGCGCCTGGTTGCCGTCGCGCAGGTCGACCGCGCACCAGCGGGGAGCGGCCTCGACGTGCCGAGCCGGCCACTGCCGGTCGGGCAGATCAATGGCGAATTGCTTCTGGTACGGGATGTAGCGCTCGAACGGCATTTTGCTGGAGCGCTGGGTCTCGAAAGCCGGAGTGGACATGTGGAACTGCTCCAAAGGGAGAGAAGACGAGAAGGCGGCGCGCGTCAGCTCCGCGACGAGGTGCCGGCCTGGGATGGGGCCTCGTCGCGGCAGCTAAGAAGAAGGAGCGCCTGCCACATGTCGAAAATGACCCTACGTGATCAGCTGAGCCGGTGCCAGCCGTACGCCCGGATGGTGAGAAGGCTCAGGCCGAGGGGACCAAGCCGGTCGGCTGAACGGGGTCGGGCGCGGGCGGAGGCGCGTCCATGCCCATCGGGGGCCCGGCGACCTCGGGGCCGGGCAGCGCCACGGTGGCCGGGCCCTCGACCTGGCTCACCATTTTGAGGACGCCGAAGCCGACCCGGACCGCGGTCAGCACCCCGTCGTCGGCGTAGCAGTAGACGCCGATGTCGACCGGGTCGGCCAGCGAGGCCGAGATCGAATCGATGGAGAAGCAGCTGCCCTTGGCCCCGGCCAGCGGCTGCACCTGGGTCACGGCGAGCGCGGCCTGGCGGTCGGTGAAGACCGGGAGCCACTGCCGGAACAGACGCTCGACCTTGGGGTCGTACGGGTCGGGAACGGGTTTGCCCGGTTTGGCGACCTTGACGCAGGTGGCGGCGATCGGGTTGGACTGCGACCCGAGCGTGCACTGGTAGACGCCGGCCGGGGTGGAGACGATCGTCACGTCGGCCGTGCCGCCGAGCGCGCCGCCGCTGACGTCGACCCGCCACGTGCCGTCCTTGCCGACAGTCGCCACCACGTTGCGCGGCTGGCCCTTACCGTCGTCGAAGGAGTAGAGAGCGGCGTACGCCTTGTCCATGGCCAGCGCGGCTCTGGCGGCCAGGCTGTCGCGGGCGCTGCCGGCGGCCTCGCTGGGCGGCGCGCTCGACGATGGGGACGGGGTCGCCTCGGGGGCACCGCTGCAGGCCGCCGCACCCGACAGGAGCAGGGCGGTGGCGGACAGAAGCATCGAGCGTGGGCGCACCGAGACATTCTCGCCTCCACGGGCCGAATCGCCTCGGTCCCGGGCCTCGGGGGCCTTCGGCGTGTCGCGCGTGTCAGTTTCCTCCCGCGCCGGATTCTGGGATCGCCTGTCGGAGCCGGGCCGGGGCGCGGCTACTGTGGTGGCGATTGTCCTGACCGGCGCCGCCGGTACGTACAGCGAAGGTTGGTTTCGCCGTGGCACTGGTGGTGCAGAAGTACGGTGGCTCGTCGGTCGCGACCGCCGAGCGCATCAAGCGCGTCGCCGAGCGCATCGTCGCCGCCCGCAAGGCCGGTGACGACGTCGTGGTCGTGGTCTCGGCCATGGGCGACACCACCGACGAGCTGATGGACCTGGCCAACCAGGTCAGCCCGCTGCCGCCCGGCCGTGAGCTCGACATGCTGCTCACCTCGGGCGAGCGCATCTCGATGGCGCTGCTCGCCATGGCCATCCACAACCTGGGGTACGAAGCCCGGTCGTACACGGGCTCGCAGGCCGGCGTGCTGACCACCTCGACGCACGGCAAGGCCCGCATCATCGACGTCACGCCCGGCCGGCTGCGCAGCGCGCTCGACGAGGGCGCGATCGCCATCGTCGCCGGCTTCCAGGGCGTCTCGCAGGACACGAAGGACATCACGACCCTGGGCCGCGGCGGCTCCGACACCACCGCGGTGGCCCTGGCGGCGGCCCTGCATGCCGACGTGTGCGAGATCTACACCGACGTCGACGGCGTGTTCACGGCCGACCCGCGGATCGTCCCCGACGCCAAGCACATCAAGCAGATCACGTACGAGGAAATGCTCGAACTCGCCGCGGGCGGGGCGAAGGTGCTGATGTTGCGATGCGTGGAGTACGCGCGCCGCTTCAAGGTGCCCATCCACGTACGCTCTTCGTATTCACAGAAGCCGGGCACCCTGGTCACCGGATCGATGGAGGACCTTAACGTGGAACAAGCGCTGATCACCGGGGTCGCCCACGACCGGAGCGAAGCCAAGATCACGATTGTCGGTGTGCCCGACGAGCCGGGCGCCGCGGGCCGCATCTTCGACACCGTGGCCCAGGCCGAGATCAACATCGACATGATCGTGCAGAACGTGTCGACCGAGGGCACCGGCCGCACCGACATCTCGTTCACGCTGCCCAAGGCCGACGGCCCGACCGCGATGACCGCGCTCGACAAGATCAAAGATCAGATCAAGTTCAAGAGCCTGCTCTTCGACGACCACGTCGGCAAGGTCTCCCTGGTCGGCGCGGGCATGCGCTCGCACCCGGGTGTGGCCGCCTCGTTCTTCGCCTGCATCGGCGAGGCCGGCGTCAACATCGAGATGATCTCCACCTCCGAGATCCGGGTCTCGGTGGTCTGCCGCGACAGCGACCTCGACACCGCGGTCCGCGCCGTGCACGACCAGTTCGAGCTGGGCGGCGGCGAGCAGGCGGTGGTCTACGCGGGCACCGGGCGGTAGCCCCCGTCATGGCGCAGCCCACGCTCGCCGTCGTCGGAGCCACCGGCTCCGTGGGCACGGTCATGCTCGAGCTGCTGTCGTCCCGGCGCAACGTCTGGGGTGAGATCCGGCTGATCGCGTCCTCGCGGTCGGCCGGCAAGCAGCTGACCTGTCGCGGCGAACAGCTGACGGTGGCCGAGCTGACCCCCGAGGCGTTCGACGGCGTCGACGTGGCGATGTTCGACGTGCCCGACGAGGTGTCCCTGCAGTGGGCGCCGATCATCGCGGCCCGCGGCGTCACCGTGGTCGACAACTCGGCCGCCTTCCGCATGGACCCAGACGTGCCGTTGGTCGTGCCCGAGGTCAACCCCGACGCGCTGTCCTACCGCCCGCGCAACATCATCGCCAACGCCAACTGCACCGTGATGGCGATGATCATGGCGATCGCCCCCCTGCACCACGAGTACGGCCTGCGCGAGCTCGTGCTGGCGTCCTACCAGGCCGCCTCCGGGGCGGGCCAGATCGGCGTGGACACGCTGCACGACCAGCTCAGCAAGGTGGCCGGCGACCGCTCGCTGGGCTCCCGGCCCGGCAACGTACGCCAGGCCGTCGGCGACGAGCTGGGCCCGTTCCCGGCCCCGCTGGCGCTCAACGTGGTGCCCTGGTCGGGCGCGCTCGAGCCGCTCGGCTGGTCGTCGGAAGAGCTGAAGCTGCGCAACGAATCCCGCAAGATCCTGGCCCTGCCGGCGCTGAAGGTCTCGGCCACCTGCGTACGCGTCCCGGTCGTCACCGCCCACTCGATAGCCGTGCACGCGGTCTTCGCCGCCGAGGTCGACGCCGAGGGCGCCCGCCAGGCCCTGCGCAACGCCCCCGGCGTCATCCTGGTCGACGACCCCGAAGCCGGCGAGTTCCCGATGCCGATCGACGCGGTCGGCACCGACCCGAGCTGGGTGGGCCGCATCCGCCGCGCGATGGACGACCCCAGGGCTCTCGACCTCTTCGTCACCGGCGACAACCGCCGCAAGGGGGCCGCCCTCAACACGGTCCAGATCGCCGAACTGATCGCCAAAGAGCTCACCAAGTGACCGACGTCGTCGAGGTCGTGATCACCGCGGCCGACGCCACCTGGCTGACCGACTTCACCCGCCGCCTGGTCGACGACCGCCTGGCCGCCTGCGGCCAGCAGGTGGCGGCGATCCGCTCGATCTACCGCTGGCAGGGCGAGGTCCACGACGACCCCGAGGCGCGGGTCGCCCTGCACACCAGAGCGACCTTGGTCGACCGCATCATCGAACGGGCCAACACCGAGCACCCGTACGACGTCCCGTGCGTTTTGGCTCTGCCGGTGACAGCCGGAAATCCCGCGTATCTGGAATGGGTGCTACGAGAGACCGAATGACTGCGGCTCAGTCCGGTGGCGGTTGAAGCACGCAGAACTCGTTGCCGTCGGGGTCGGACAGCACGTGCCAGGTCCAGCCGTACTCCTCGATGGGCTCGTTCGTGACGCGGGTCGCGCCCAGGGTGACGAGCCGGTCGGTCTCGGCTGTGAGGTCGGGTACTCGCAGGTCGAGGTGTACGCGGTTCTTGCCGGCCTTGGGCTCGGGCACCTGTTGCAGCAGCAGCTCGATGCCGTTGCCGTCGGCCGGCAGCAGGGACTGGTAGCGGCCCGGTGAGCTCGGCTCGGCCCGGTAGCCGAGCACACCGCACCAGAAAGCAGCCGATCGTTCCAGGTCCAGGCAGTCCACCACGACCGCCAGAACCACGTCGTCGCGCCCACCGAAGCGGGCCGGTCCATGAGTCATGTCAGCACGCTACGGGCCGGTCCCTCGGCGGCTACTTCAGAGGGATCTTCACGCCGCTCGAGAACATCGAGTCGTGCAGTTCGATCGAGGTGAGCTTGGTGCCCTTGGGGACGTCGTAGACGAGCTTGCCGGTCACCTGGTTGCCCGGGTTGATCTGCTGCAGGAACGTCGAGGCGTCGCCGTTGACCGCGAGTTCGGCCTCGAGGTCGTCGGAGTACTGGGTGCCCTTGGCGTCGTACGCCTTCTGGCTGGTGCCGTCGAACGTCTGGGCCTCGTCGCCGATGTTCTTGATGGTCATCGTGACGATGCAGAAGGTGCCCTGTGCCTTGACGGCCAGGACGGATTGGCCGACTGAGGTCTTGGTGTAGTCCATCGACTTCACCGTGAACTCGAACTTGCCGTCGCGGGCGGGCTGGCCCATGGCGCCGGCGACGGCGTTCTTGCCGGCGGCGGTGTCCCCGGCGGTGTCGAGAGCCTCCTTCGTCCCGCCGATGACCATGGTGAAGATGCCGACACAGCCGAGGATCATGACGACGACCACGGCCAGCAGGATCCAGGGCCACTTCTTGCGCTTCTTCGGCGGCTGCGCCACGGGCCCACCGAACCCCGGCTGCGGCTGTCCACCGAACTCCGACGGGCCGTTGAACCCCTGCGCCTGCGGGCCGGAGCTGCTGTAACCAGCCTGGTTCAGGTTGCCGTATCCGGCCTGATTCGCGACGGGGCTGCCGTACCCGGTCTGGTTCGGGGCGGTGCCGCTGAATCCGGACTGGTTGAGAGGCGGGCTGAATTCTTAAGTAGCGCGCTCATTCGCCAGTCAGCTCGTCGAGCACATCCTGAGCGTCGCCGCTGCCGGCCGCGGCCAGCCTGCGTAATTCGTCCAGATCTTCCCGTTCGGTGGCCAACTCGACCATCACGTCCACCGCGTCGCTGCTGCCGCCAGCCGCCGCAGTTCGTCGAGGTCACCGCGCTCCCCGGCCAGCTCCACCAGCTCATCGGACGCATCTCGATCCCCGGCCGCCGCCCGCGCCCGAAGCCCCGCCAGTTCCTCGTCGCTCACAACCACCATCTTCTCGCCGCACCGAGGAATGTCCACCTCGTACTCGCTCGACGCGGCTCTGGGCCTTGGCGCGGGGCAGGTCGAGCTGGTCCGCGCGGGCGGGTTGACAGCCAGCCTCCGCAGCCAACCGGACAGCGCACCCGAGACGACCGACCAGCGTTCCTAGGCGATGGCAAGCCTCCGGTAGCCAACGCCCACTCCCCACATTCACGGGCGCGCCCCAGGGGTGACGGCGACGGACCGTGCCTCCGAGCACAGCCGAGGCAGCGGCCGGTGGCCGGCCTCAATCGCGAATATCCGCCGTCATGCAGTCGTTCGCTGCGACCAGCTCTCGGCTGTTGTGACAACTTCGTGGCCGCTGTCGGCGGCTTCCTCGACGGCGAGGGCGAGCAACTGGTCCTGGCTACCTTCG
Source organism: Paractinoplanes aksuensis (assembly GCF_024137025.1). Taxonomy (GTDB): domain Bacteria; phylum Actinomycetota; class Actinomycetes; order Mycobacteriales; family Micromonosporaceae; genus Actinoplanes; species Actinoplanes aksuensis. The sequence goes on along the minus strand of NZ_JAMYJR010000031.1, from coordinate 187,249 downwards.
GCCAATGGGTACGGCGGTGGCCCCTCGCCCCGCACCCAGGCCGCCATCGCGTCGAGCAGGGCCGCCGTGGCGATCTCGTCGTCATTGAGGCGATGCCCGACGTACGGGTTGCGATAGAGCACGTCACCCCCGAGCGCGATCGTCTCGGTGTCGAACCCGTTGAGGTCCAGTTCATGACCGCTCTGCCGACGGGCCAGGGCGGTCCGGGTGATCGTCCGCGGGGCCGGCATGTGCACGATCTCGTCGTTGCTCAGTTCGCCGTGCGTACCGCGGACGAGAAGCCGTCGCGTGCGCAGCAGGTTCCGGGTCTGGTTGGTCGTGAAGTCGTAGACGGCCGAGCGCCCGCCGCCGAAGTCCAGCGTGGCGATGATCGTAGTGACCGGCGAAGGGTCGACCGCGTCCGTCCAGCCGCCGCGATCGAGCGGATCGAGCAGCGGCGCTACGGTCCGCACCGCCCGCACTGCCGCCGGCCCATGGTTGACACCGAGCAGCCCTCGGATCAGCGAGATCGCGTGATACTGCTGCGTGGAAGACACGTGCACCTGCGTCGGCGTTCCGATGATCCCGCTGCGCACCGCCGCGAGCCGGGCCGCGTGCGACGGCATCAACAGATACTGCTCGGCCACCTGCACCAGCCCGGACGACCCGACCTTCTCCCACAGCAACCGCAGGCCATCCTGGTCCGGCGCCGGCGGCGTCTCGGCCAGCACAGGCAGGCCGAGCTCAACCGCGTCCACGACGACGCCCGGGTTCGCTGCCCGTGGCACAGCCGTGACCACGAAGTCGGGCCGCGTCTCACGCACGCAAGCCCGCAAATCACCGAAGCCCGTCACAGGCAACGCCCGAGGCTTCCGCACGACCGCCCCGACACATTCGACCGAGGGCAGCGCCTGCGCGACCCGATAGAACGCCGCAGCCCGAAAGCCGAACCCGACCAGAGCGAACCGCGTCACTCGTCCACCGTAGAGCCACGACGCCGGCCGGAGACCAGGGTGGCGGGATGACGGCCGCTCGCCAAGATCAACTGAACGCGCGGAAGTCAGCCCGAGCGGCGTGGGGTGGGTGTGGGGCGGCCTGGGCGCCGGCGAAAGGGAAACCGGAACCGCGTGAAGGGCCCAGCGGGCAGGAGGCCGAAAGAGGAGCGGGGATCACTGGCCAGTCGGCGTAGGACGCGGTTACAGGCCCAGGCCGCGACGACCGCGTTTATCCCGAGCTCATCAATGTCGACTTCGTCATCCACTCGTACCGGCATCGCTCGGCCGGGCCGACGGGGATCCGGCCCAAGCGGGCCGAGGCCGCGCTGAACGCTCCCGCGGTGACGCTGGACGGGACGGCCGACGACAGCCCAACCCGAGCTCGAATCCCAGGCGCTAGACGCGGACGCGTCGTCGGGCGACCCAGGCGCCGACGAGCAGGAAGGCGGCCACGAAACCGACACGCGAGCCGGTGAGGATCAGCACCCCGCGGGCGTCAGAGCCGGGCAGATCGGCGATGACCTGCAGGAACGCCACGCAGAAGGCCAAACCCACAGCCAGCGCGACCCGCTCGTCGACTACCGCCCACAGCAGTACCCCCAGCCCGATCAACCACGACGGCGCGGTGCCCAGAGCGACAGCGTCGAGCGGCACGAGCGCCAGCGCCAGCAGGATCGGATTACGCACCGGAGTGCTGGGCCCAGGAATGATCAGCAGCACCGCGGCCAGCGAATAGGCCGTGACCGAGCGCCAATCGACCCCGTCCGCCGCGCTGATCGCAAAAGCCGCGACGCCGGCCAGAGCCGCGGGCACCCGCCACCCGGCGATGATCGCGCCGACCGCCAAGGCCACCGCGACCCAGACCAGGATCTGCATGGTGCTCAGCGGCAGCCAAGTCGCCTCGACTTCACGAGCCGAGCCCACCGCGCTGTGGATCAGCAGCAGGAGAGCCGCCGCACGGGCCGCGTAGAGCCAGCGGTGATCGTTGCCGGTGCGGGCCCGCAGGGCACCCACCACCAGCGCCGGGACCTCGCGCCACATCGGACGGCGGGCCGTGAGCAGCACGTCGAGCATCTCGTCGCGTGGGTGCCCGGCCGGATAGAGGCGCAGCAGCACCTCGTACGCACGCTCGTTCATGCCGCACCCCCGACGGCCCGCGGCCGGAGCACGACCCGGGCCGCCGCGGCCATCCGGGCGGCCTCCGCCTGGAGGGCGGAGTGACCGTCCGGGGTGAGCGCGTAGTGCCGCCGGGCCCGCCCGTTGACCACCTCTTCCCGTACGACCTCGATCAGTGCCTCTTTGCTGAGGCGGTCGAGGGCCTGGTAGAGGGTGCCGGTGGCCAGGCGGACCCGGTCGCCGGAGAGCTCGGCGACCCGGCTCATGATCGCGTAGCCGTGGGCGGGCTCGTCCTGCAGAGCGGCCAGGATGTAATACGTCGGCTCTCTCACAGAGCCAACATATGTCGTCAGGTTACATATGTAAATGCGTCAGGCGACGGCTTCCAGGTCGGCCCGGGTCAGCAGCGCCCGCAGCTTGATGCCCTCGGCCGAGAGCGCCTCGGCGCCGCCCTCCTGCCGGTCGATCACGCACAGCGCGTGGTCGACGTGCGCGCCCAGTTTGCGCAGGTCGTTGGTGGAGAGGACGACCTGGCCGCCCGAGGTCACCACGTCCTCGACCACGAGGACCCGCCGACCGGCGACCTCGGCCCCCTCGGCCAGCCGCGCGGTGCCGTACTTCTTGGCCTCTTTGCGGACGAAGGCGGTGGGCAACTTGGCGTGCCGGGCAACCGCGGTGACGACGGCGATGCCACCCATCTCGAGGCCGGCCAGCACCTCGGTGCCCTCGGGGATCAGCACAGCCATCTCTTGGGCGAGCTGGTCGAGCAGCACCGGGTCGGCCTCGAACTGATACTTGTCGAAGTACTCGTTGGCGACGCGGCCGGAACGCAGGGTGAACTCGCCGGTCAGCCGGCTCACGGCGCGGACCTGCCGCGCAAGGTCAGAGTCAGTCACGGGAACAAGCCTGGCAGGCCGCTCGGGGACACCGGACGGCACCCCACACGCAACCACTCAGCAACCGACAAACCGTGCCGATCAGAGGATCATGCAGAGCACCCTGCACCGCTGGTTCGGCGTGGGCCAGAGCAGCGCGGCTGACTCCCGCAAGGCGGGGGCGGAGGCCGCGTCGGAGGCGATCGGCGGCCGCGAGACCAAGGCCGTCTTTGTTTTCGCGTCGGTCGCCCATGACCTGCCGGCCCTGCTCCGAGGCGTGCGGATGGAGGCCGGGCCGGACGCGGAGATCGTCGGCGCCTCGACCATGGGCGAGCTGGGCAGTTCCGGGACGACCGACGGGGGCGTCGCCGTCGCGGCCCTGGGCGGCGACGGGTTCACCGTGCAGACCCGGGCGGCCCGGGTCCACAAGTCCGATCCGCGGGCCGCAGGGGTGCTGGCGGCCGAGGCCCTGCACGGGCTGGACGACGAGCACAAGGTGCTGGTGCTGCTGGTCGACGGGCTGGTGGGGCAGCAACACGAGATCGTCCGCGGGGCCTACTCCTCGATCGGCGCGAGTGTTCCGCTGGTCGGTGGCTTCGCGGCCGACGACCGGCAGTTCCGCCAGACCTACCAGTTCATCGGCGACGAAGTCGTGACCGGGGCTGTCGTCGGGCTCGCGCTCGGGTCGGACGGCCCGATCGGCATCGGTGTCGCGCACGGCTGGCGCCGTCAGGAGCCGCCGATGGTGGTGACCAAGGCCAGTGGCCCGCACATCTATCAGCTCGACGGCGAACCGGCGCTGGACGTGCTGATGCGCCGCAACGAGGTCGACGGAACGGCCGACGATTTGTTCAACCAGGGTCGTACGCTGCGACCGCTCGGGCTGTCCCGGCGCAGCGGCGAGGACATCCGGGTGATCCACGCCGGCGACGACGCCGAACGCTCGATCTGGGGGACAGCCGACGTGCCGCAGGGTGCGCTGGTCTGGCTCATGGAGGGCGACCGGCAGTCGATGTTGGACGGAGCTGCCTGGTCGTGCACCGAGGCCATCGCCCGGCTCGACGGCCTGCCTCCGCTCGGCGTCATCGCGTTCGACTGCGGCGGCCGCTGGGCCGGTCTGGTCGAGGGGGGCCTGGATCAAGAGATTCAAGCCATGCGTACGGCCCTGAGTGATGCCCCGTTCGCCGGCTTCTACACGATGGGCGAGATCGCCCGGGTCCGCGGCTCGCTCGGCACCCACGCCCTGACCCTCGTCACGCTGGCCCTGGCCTGAGCCATGGAATCCTGGTCGACGCACCAGCTCACCGAGTACTTCACCATGGTCAACGCGGCCGAGGACGAGCAATCGGCGATCGCCGGCGCCGTCGAACGGGCCACCGAGATGGTCGAGGCCGAAGTGGGCGCGGTCGTGCGCGAAGGCCGGGTCTCCGGGGCGTACGGCTTCGGCCCGGTTGTGCCCGAGGCGGCGTTGCACGAGGTCGCCGCGGGCCAGCCGGTGCTGGTCGTCCCCTATCTCGGTGAGCTGCACGCCGTCAGCAACCCGCTCGGCAACGACTGTGGCGACGCGCTCATCGTGGCCCGGCTGTCCGAGCCGTTCGACCCCGCGGAACGGCAGATGCTGCAGGGCATGAGTCAGGTGCTCGGCCTGGCCCTGCGCAGCATCCGGGTGCTCGCGGCCGAACGGCACCTGCGGGCCGAGACGGAACAGCAGGCGACCAGCGCGCAGACCCGGCAGCGGCTGGTCGAGTCGCTGCTCATGATCCAGCGGGCGATCTCGGCCCGGAGCCCGCTGCCCGAGATCCTGGACGCGGTGACCAGTGGCGCGGCCGAGCTGCTGGGCGGGGCCACAGTGGCTCTGATGCTGGCCGAGGGCGGCGCCGACCGGCGGCTGAGTGTGGCCTCGACCTGCGGCGATGGGCACGCCCCGCCTGAGAGCCTGGCCCGCGCGGCCATGGCCGGGGGAACCGTGCTGGTGCGGCCGGACCCGCAGGGCGTGATGATCGCGGCCCCGGTCCGGGTCACCGGCGAGATGGCCGGCAGTCTGGTCGCGTATCTGCCCGGGGTGGCCGGTCAGCAAACTGAGCAGCGCGACCAGTTGGACGCCTTCGCCCAGCAGGTGAGCCTGGCCCTGACCGACGCGCGCACGGTCGAGGCGGTCCGCGAGGCCCACCACGACCTGATCACCGGGCTGCCCAACCGCGCGCTGTTCCTCAAGATCCTCAAGCGGGTGCTGGCCTCGCGCAACACCCTGGCCGACCCGACCAGCGTGCTCTTCATCGACCTGGACCGGTTCAAGGCGGTGAATGACAGCCTCGGCCACGATGCCGGCGATCAATTGCTCGCGCTGGTCGCCCGGCGACTGCGAGGGTGCGTACGAGCCAGCGACACCACGGCCCGGCTCGGCGGCGACGAATTCGCGGCGCTGCTGCACGATTCCCCGGCCGAATCGGCCCAACTGGTCGGCGAGCGCATTGTGGCCACCCTGAAGGAGCCGTTCCGGGTGGCCGGTCGCGAGGTCTTCATCGGTGCCAGCGTCGGCGTCGCCATTTCCCGCGAGGCCGATCAGAAGCCCGAGGAACTGCTGCACAACGCGGACGTGGCGATGTACCGGGCCAAAAAAGAAGGTCCGGGTCGGGTACTGCTCTACGAGCCCTACATGCACGCCGAAGCGCTCGACCATCTGAGTTTGCGCGGCGACCTGCAACGGGCCCTGCGCGACGGCGAATTCCGTCTGCAGTACCAGCCGCTGATCCGGTTGGCCGACGGTCAGCCGGCCGGGGTCGAGGCGCTGATCCGGTGGCACAGCCCGACCCGCGGATTCGTCTCGCCGGTCGATTTCATCCCGGTCGCCGAGGAATTCGGGCTGATCGTCGACATCGGCCAGTGGGTGCTCGAACAGAGCGCGAAACAGGTGGCGAAATGGCGCCGCGACTTCCCGGATCTGGGCCTCAACGTCAACGTCTCCGGTCACCAGCTCGTCCACCCGCGATTCGCCGACAACGTGATGCGGGCGCTGGCCATGGCCGGCTTGCCGTCGAGCGCGGTCACCCTCGAGCTGACCGAATCGGTGCTGGTCAGCGAGCCCGACCTGGGGAAGTCGGCCCTCGGCGTGCTGCGGGGTCTCGGCGTACAGCTGTCGATTGACGATTTTGGTACGGGATATTCCTCGCTCGCCTATCTGCGGGAGTTGCCGGTCGACGAGTTGAAGATCGACCGGGCCTTCATCGCGCGGGCCGAACTGACCGCGGAGGATCTGGCGCTGGTCCGCACGATTGTCGAACTCGCGCAGATTCTCGGCCTGCGGGTGGTGGCCGAAGGGATCGAGAACGCCGCCCAGCTGGCCGCCTTACGCGGACTAGGGTGCGGTTACGGGCAGGGCTTTCATCTGTGCCGGCCGTCCGATGCGGAAGAGATTCCAGCCCGACTCGCTGGGACGCAAGGGGAGTCACCCGTTGGCGTACTTGATCACCGCTCTACCGCATGAGCCATGCTCTAGGGGTATTTTTCGGCTAATTAGTACATTTACCCCGGAAGGAAAATAACGGTGACACCCTTCGCGTTGCTCTTCCTCCTAGCCCTCGCCGGCTCCTCCTGCTTCGCTCTCGGCCGGGCCCTCGGCCGGGGCGAGCGCTACGAAAAGGGCTACCGCGAGGGATTCCGCGACGGGGAGACGGGCTCACTGGCCCGCGCCGCCCGCCTGATCCAGCTCAACGACCGGCCGGCGATCGCGCCCGCCATCGAATCCATGCTCGGGCCGTACGCGGTGCCGCAACAGCAGTTGCCGGGGCGCACGGCCAGCCCGGCGGTGACGGTCGTTCCGGTTCGGCCGCAGCTCGCGATCTGACTCCATTCAACCCGCGGGGGTACGGCTGGTGGCCGCACCCCCGCTTCGCTGTTCGGGCCGGTCAGCGCGCGGTGACCAGCGCGCGCAGAACGATGCCGAGGGCGGCGCCGACGAGCCCGCCGACGATCGCCAGGATCAGGGCGAGACGGCCGAGGCGCTCGTGCCGCCGGATGCCGACGAAGGCCAGGATCGCGGCCAGCGGCGAGAAGACGATCGGCAGGATCAGGATGGCGATCGCAGCCAGCACGAACGCGGCGATGCTGAACGGGTTCCCTGCCTTCGCCGCCGGTGCTTGCGGGTAGGGGCTGTTCACCATGTAGGGCGGTGCTCCGGAGCCATACGGCGGTGGGTTGAACCCGGGCGCCGCGGTCTGGTGCGGATGGGCTGGGGCTTGCGGGTACGCGGCGGCCTGGTGCACATGAGTCGGGCCTTGCGGAAAGGCGGGGAAGCCCTGCACGGCCGTGGCGTCCATCGCCGGTGGCTGGTACTCGGCGGGGGCCGGATATGCGCTGGGCGGCGGCGCACCCGCCGTGGACTGGCCCGGAACCCCGAAGGTCGAGGTCGCGTCGGTGGCCCACGACGGCTGCTCAGGGGCCGCCTGCCACGACTGCGGCTGCTCGGGGGCTGCTGCCTGCCACGACTGCGGCTGCTCGTGGGCTGCTGCCTGCCACGACGGCGGCTGCTCAACGGGCTGCTGCCACGACGGTGGCTGCTCAGCCGGGGCCGGCCAGGGCGGTAGCTGGCCGGCCCACGGGGCAGGCTGTGCGGGCGCAGCGGGCGGCCAGTCGGCCGCGGGAGACTGAGGTGGGGCCGGTGGGGCGGCCGGCTGCCCGCAATTGCTGCACCAGCCGTTCGGCTGTATCGCGGGCGAGCCGCAGTTCACGCAGGTCATGGGCGCTCTTTCCGGGGATGTCGGGGGTCGATCAAGCAATCGACTTGCAACCCACGGACTTGAGAAAACCCCTCAGGACCGCCGCCCCAGGCCGTCAGCCCAGCTGCTTACGCACCGCCGCCGCGACCCGCCCACCCTCGGCCCGGCCCGCCACCGCGGCCTGCGCGGCCTTCATCGCGGGCCCCATCTGGCCCTTGCCGGTGAAGCCGCCGGCCGCGAGCGCCCCCGCCACCAGCTCGGCGATCTCGTCATCGCTGAGCTGCTGCGGCAGGTAACGCTCGAGCACCTCGCCCTCGGACCGCTCCTTGGCCGCCTGCTCGGCCCGCCCGGCGTCACTGAACGCCGTGGCCGCCTCGCGGCGCTTCTTCGACTCCTTGTTCAGGACGGCGAGCACCTCGTCGTCCGACAGGTCGCGAGCCTCGGACCCCGCCACCTCGGCGTTGCGCACGGCGGACAGCGCCATCCGCAGGGTGGCCGTGGTCAGCTCGTCGCGGCTCTTCATGGCCGAGTGCAGGTCATCGTTCAGGCGGTCTTTCAGCGTTCCCATGGACGGAGAAACTACCCTTGTCACCCATGCGCAAGCGCTCTCTTTTCGCCCTCGGTTCCGCGGTGCTCGCCACAGGGGCCGCCACGTTCGCCTACGCCTCGCTGATCGAACGCAACCTGTTCACGCTCCGCCGCTTCGACGTGCCGGTGCTGGAGCCCGACGCCGAGCCGCTGCGCATCCTGCACATCTCGGACCTGCACATGATGCCCGACCAGCGCCGCAAACAGACCTGGGTGGCCGCCCTGGCCGGCGTCGACCCCGACCTGGTCGTGGTCACCGGCGACAACATGGCCGACCCCGAGTCCCTGCCCGGCGTACTGCGGGCTCTGGACCCTCTGCTCGAGATCCCGGGCGCGTTCGTCTTCGGCTCGAACGACTACCGCGGCCCCCGCTGGAAAAACCCGATCCTCTACCTGCTGCCCGAACGCGAGTACGTCCAGGGCGACGCCAACCTCCCGGCCGAAGACCTCAGAGCAGCCCTGACCGACGCCGGCTGGGCCGACCTGAACAACGCCCGCACGATCATCAAGGCCGGCGGCCGCTCCGTAGAGCTCGTAGGAGTCGACGACCCCCACATCAACCGCGACGAGTACGACACCGTCGCCGGCCCCACCAACCCCGGCGCCGACCTGCACCTGGGCGTGACCCACGCTCCCGCCTCAAGGGTGCTCAACGCCATGTCCGCCGACGGCTTCAACCTGCTGCTGGCCGGCCACACGCATGGCGGCCAGGTCTGCGTCCCGCTGTACGGCGCCCTGACCACCAACTGCGACCTGCCGAAGTCCATGGCCAAGGGCCTGCACCGCTGGCCCGGCTCCGACTCGTGGCTACACGTCTCGGCCGGCCTGGGCACCCACCCCACTGCTCCCATCCGCTTCGCCTGTCGCCCCGAGGCTACGGTCCTCACCCTGATACCGCGCTGACCTGCAGTTTTACGCTTCTGGGGATACCGATTTCGCGCTGGCCACGGCGTCGGATAGTATTTCCAGGCAGCTCGGGGTGTGGCGCAGCTTGGTAGCGCGCTTCGTTCGGGACGAAGAGGCCGTCGGTTCAAATCCGGCCACCCCGACCAGAGCTTGGCCAGATCAGGGCCGGGGCACCGGAAATGGTGACCCGGTCCTGATCTGTTTCCACGACCGTTTTGGGGACGGCCTAGCGTTTCCGGTGCTCAGAGCGCCCGTAGCGACTTGTCGAGCACGGCGACTGCGGAGCCCGTCGGCGAGAGTCTTACGGGCCTGCAGAGCGGCGTTCCAGCGGTCTGCATGCCGTCACAGAGGGCGCGGCGCATCTAGGCTGTGACGTGTGAGTAGCTCGCTCCGATGGAGCCGTCAGCATGGCCCATACGGTCGTCCCTGAGTTCCTGCGGGATGGCCATCCCATCCATCTCGGTTTTGTGGAAGTGTCGCAGGCCGTGTGGATCCATCATCGCGCAATTGGCGGCCAGCAGGCGTCTGCCCGGGCGGTCCGAGAGGTAGAAGCCAGCGACTCGCTCGGTGTCCGGTGGCCGCGCAATAAGCGCAGTGATGATGCGACGCTCATCCTTGCCTTGGATGTGGAGTAGGGCGGCCGGCCAGGTTGAGACCCCGCTTCAAACTTGTTCTACGCCAAAAACATTTCATCAACGGGATGGCAGCGGAACGGCTCGTCAACCCGGAGCGGCTTTCCCGGAACCCTTCTCACCGTGCCCTCAACCAACACCGCTCTGCCCTGATAATGCCAATCCCAGGCCTTCTGGTATAGCGGCATCCGGAGTCGCACCAGGATTTCCGAAGCATGTCCCTGGCGGACCGTCGAGATTGCAATTTCACCGAATGGATCGTCTGGGCTTTCGTGCCGAAGCTGAACGATGGTTCCCGAGAATACTCGGCTTGGGTCAACCTTTTGCTGCCGCAGCTTGTCAGCGGCTTTCGAAACGAGCGATTCCGCCTCCGAATCTATTGTGACGCTGCGAGGCATGGTGGCTGGCGCGGGCACTGCCTGAGCCCAATCTACGGATGCTTCAAACTCGCCGATTGAGCGTTGCTTTAGAATGCCAGCCAGCGCATAGCAAAATTCTCGGCTAACGCCGCGATAAACCAATTCGTGCATGTCGTCCGCCCTGGGCTCTCTGGCGGGATCTACCACGAGTTCCTTTACTGCTTGCATCGATTGCGCGAAAGTCCGGATAACGCGCCGCTCGAAAGGCTCCGACGGCGACCGGTGGAACTCGACCTGTTCGTGATCCAGGTCAAGGGCCGGCTGGTGGAGATCTGCACCCTCTGGTTCGGGGAGAGGCATCAGTACTGGAATGACATATGAACCCTTCTGTGTGTGCCCCATCAGTGCTTGAGCTACTACGTCGTCACCGTACTTCGAGTAGTTAGATCCGATGTGTGCCCGTTCCCATCGCGCTGTCGTTGCGGTCGCGCGCAGCATGGTTCGCGCAGAATTGACAATCTTGGCTCCGGTTTCAAGCGGAATCGCATCGGCATATCGATAGTCGCTATCCGCCCGAAGGTGAGTCACGTCGAAAAGTAGGTACTTCACGCTTGTTACAACGTCGGCCAGGTCACGCTGTTCGGCAAAGGCAAGTCGCTTCACTACTCCTGCAATAAGCTCATTGTCGGGTTCGGAAGGAACGCCAATCCGTTTGCCGTTTCGTGTCCATAGCGCGCCGGTGGGTCCAGGGGATTGCTCGTTCCAGCCATTGAACCGCATGTAACTACGGAGCTCGTTCACTGTTGGGATCGCTTGTTCACCGAACACCGCCACCACCCCCAGCCTGCAAGCCAAAGCAGGCATCCACGTCGGCCGCCCACTCATGCAGGGTGTCGGCCGTCAGTCGCTGGTTCTTGGGGACGACGATGCCAGATGACTCTGACATTTGATCTACGCGCACCCAGAAGGCGGCAGCTCGATGCAGCGTTCCCTCGGGCACGTGCTGGACCCACCGAGGCTGGTCGTCGGGGTCTAGCACCAGCATTACGAAGTAGACAGGAACCTTGCAGCCGTGCCACTTGCTCCACCAGTGGCTGTCGGCGGGCCATGTAGCGGTTTGTCCGCCATTGATCTTGAACTTACCGGTGCACTTGACTTGGATCCGGGCGTCCGCCACCGCGAACTCAATCTTGCCGTCGATGGCGAGCACGTCCTCGTCGATGGAGGTCTCGGTGAACCCCACGCCAGCCTGGCTGCAGATCGACCGGAGGTATGCGACTCCGAAGCGGGCTTTAGCGCCGTTCGCTCCCAACGTCGCGATGTCCGGCGGATCAAGTTGGCGGGGGATCGTCATACCGGACATCATGTCGAGTTTCGAACACGTACGGTAGACGGTCGTTCGCGCTTTGCGACGAACGGTCAGACTTTGGATCCTAAGGCCTAACGTTGATTGGGCGATGGAACGAAGCTCAAACTCCACATAGGAGTGACGCAGGCCGTGAGATCGGCAACGGGCTGCCTGTAGCGCTCTGCCAAGCCGTCTCAGGGGCGCCCTTTGCGCATTGCCGAGGTGGCGCGTGAGCAGGGTCAGCCCCGGCGGCTCCAGCCGGTGACTGTCGGTGATGAGTTTCTGTGCACGGTCGAGGCGTCCGAGTGCTACTCCTCTGAGGCTGTTTCGCGGACGTAGACGCCTACGCCGGAGAGTGTCTCTGTGAGTCCCTTGACCCGCAGGATCAGCATTGCGCGGTCGATGACGGGCTCGGTGACCTCCTAGTGCTCGATCAGCTGACGTCGACTTGGCAAGCGGGAGCCGGGTGGAAACTCGCCGGCTTCGATCCGTTGTTCCAGGTCGTCGGCGATTGCTTCGTATCGGTAGCGCGGCGGCACAAGCTCTCCTCGGTTGGCATCCCGAGTAGACCACCAAAGACCACCCCTTGACTACCCAACGGCGGTTATGGGGCGTTGGCACTGGGCAACCTCGGTTGGCGCTAAGGCGGCCCAAGACAGCGAGGCTGATAGCAATGATCCGCCCGTGGTCAAGATTAAAGCCCGGAGCATGGTTGGTGCCCCGGGCTCTCACCTGTGCGCACTCTACGCGCGATGCGAACGCCGCTTGAGGCTCGCCTTTGTACACGGGACTTGCCTGTTCACGCGCGCTGAACGCAGCCGTTTCCTGAACGAGCCCCGCTACCAGTTCGGCTCGGTGGCCTGCCGCGGGGCGTCGGGCGGCCGTTGTACAGGTCGCTTAAACGCAAAGGGCGGGACGTCTGGAAGACGTCCCGCCCTTTGCGTTTACTGCTTTACCGCCGCGGTCGGCCTGAGGGTGGGCCGCCGGGGGTGTTGGGGTCGCCGGCTGGGGGGCCGGCTTTGGCCTTGGCCGGGTGGATGATGACGAAGCCGCCCTTGATGGTTCGGCCGTCGGGGCTCGTGCCGGCGGCTGTGCCGGCGGGGCAGGTTGATTCTTGTTCGCTGCCGATGGAGACGTCGAAGCCGGCGTCTTCCAGGCGGTTGCGGGCGCCGTCGATCGAGTCGCACTCGACGTTCGGGATGGAGCGTTGGTCGCCGTAGGCGATCTTTCGGTTTTCCGGCTCTTTGAACTGTTCCTTGGGCTTGCCGTCCATGAAGTCGCCAAGGGTCTGGTAGACCGCCGGGTTGACGATGTCGTGCGACATGCGGTCGCGGTGGTCGGGCCAGTCGGGGTTGACCAGGTAGCCGGCCACGACCAGGGACGTGGTGCCGGCGATCAGGGCGGCCGTCTTGTCGGCGTCCGTGGTGCCGGTCTTGCCGAAGACCGGGTGCTTGACCGTCGACTTGGTCTGGCGGGCGGTGGCGCCGTTGCAGCGGCCCATCTGGGCCGAGTCGCCGACCGGGCAGCGGGCGGCGTCCAGCGCCGCTCGGGCCACGTCTTTGCTGGTCGCCCTGATGCAGCGGGGTTTGCCGATGTCGAGCTTGTTGCCGTCCTGGGTGGTGATCTGTTCGATCGGCGTCGGCTCGCAGTACATGCCGTCGCCGGCCAGGGTGGCGTACGCGTTGGCCATGTCGAGCGGGGTCGAGGCGCTCACGCCCAGGGTGAAGGCGCCCCATTGGTTGGCCGCCACCGTGTTGTTGGCGAAGTCGGCGTCCTGCTTGACGCGGAACTGGACACCGAACCGTTTGGCCACGGCCACCACGTTCTCGGCGCCGACCTGTTCCTCGAGGGGCACGAAGTACGTGTTGATGGACTTCGCGAAGGCCGAGTGCATGTTGTAGACGCCCTCACCGCCGCCGCCCGAGTTGCTCGGGCACCAGAAGTGGGTGCCGGGGCAGGCCGAGTCGCTGCGGGAGCTGATGATGTAACCCGATTTGTAGCGCTTCTCGGCCTTGATCGGGTAGGCCAGCGGGTAGCCCTTCTCTAGCGCGGCGATGATCGTGAAGATCTTGAACACCGAGCCGGCCTGGTATCCGTTGATGTCACCGCCGCCGCTGAGCAGCGGGTTGGTCGTGTTGGGGTACGTCGCGCGTACGCCCGCCTTGGCCTTCTTCTTGTCCGAGGACAGCGGGTTCGGCTTGGCCGGGTCGGGCAGCTTGTACTTGCGGTTGGCCGCCAGCAGGCGCACCTTGCCGGTGCCGGGCTCGGTCGCGGCCAGCAGCAGGGCGTTCTTGTTGTCGTCCTTGATCCGCTTGTTGATCCGCTTGCGGGCGTCGGCCTGCGCGTTGAGGTCGAGCGTCGTGATGATGCGGTAGCCACCGCTCTTGAGGCGGCGTTCCCGGTCGAACGGGGTGGCGCCGAAGGCCTCCTGCTCCATCCACCAGCGGTAGAAGTAGTCGCAGAAGAAGCCCCAGTTGTTGTTGGCCACCGACACACAGCCGTTGCCGACCGGCTTGACCTGGCGCGGGATCGCCTCTTTCTTGGCCTTGTCAGCCTCGGCCTGGGTGATCTTCCCCAGCTCGACCATGGCCGGGAGGATGTAGTTGTCGCGGCGCTGCTTGATCTGGTCGTACCCGGCCTTGGTGGTCGGGTTGAAGCTCGAGGGCGCCTTGACCATGCCGGCCAGCATCGCGGCCTGGCCGGCCGTCAGGTCCTTGGGCTTCTTGTTGAAGTAGACCTGGCTGGCCGCGTAGACCCCGTAGGTCTGGTTGCCGAACGGCGCGATGTTGAGGTAGCGCTCGATGATCTGCTCTTTGCTGAGCTCTTTCTCGACCTGGAGCGCGTACTTCATCTCGGTGACTTTGCGCTTCGGGGTGTCCTTGGTGGCGTCGACGACCTCTTGCGGGTTGGTGGCCGAGTAGGCCAGCGACATCCGCACGTACTGCATGGTGATCGTCGAGGCGCCCTGCTTGGACTCCGACTTGCCGCTGTTGTTGACGAACGCGCGGGCGACACCCTTGAGGTCGACGCCGTTGTGGTTGTAGAACTCGCGGTCCTCGGCGGCGACCATCGCGTCGGGCATGAACTTCGCCATGTCCTTGAGGCGGACGTCGCTGCGGAACTCGTCGTAGAACTGGGAGATCTGCGTCTTCTTGTCCGCGGCGTAGATCCGGGTGATCTGCGGGGAGCTGAAGTCCTTGAGCTCACTGGGCAGCTGCGCGAAGGTCTCGCCGCCGGCCTTGGCGGCCAGGCCGGACATCGCGGCGGCGGGGAAAGCGGCGGCCGCGACGACGACGCCGGCGAGTAAGCCGCAGATCAGCAACGAGGTCGCGTTGGCGAAAATGTTGTGATCGCGTCTGCGCATCCAGGAGGTCACCCGAGCAGGGTACGCGAAGAAAGCACGTGACGACCCATCGGAAAGGTCACGCTTCGCCCCGATTAGTCTGCCCCGTCCGCCGAGATCTTGGGGGGATATCCGGGAAGCGCACCGGGTCCGCACCGGAGCGGGCGTCCTGAGCTTCGTGGCGTTTGCCCGGAACCACCGAGCTGTACGTATTTCAGGTACAACGTTGCGTAATCGCCCGACTACGGAGCATGATGGTCCGGCGAGCTTGTCGCACGACGTCCGCACGGCCCGGGGGACAAAAGGGCGGTGGACGTCAGGGGGTAACGCAAGGGGGGACGTTTACACATGGGGATGATCAGCGACTGGCCCAGCATGGCGGCGTGTCAGAGTGGCGACCCTGACGCGCTGTTCGTGCAGGGCGCCGAGCAGAACGTGGCGAAGAGAATCTGCCGCAGCTGCCCGGTCCGCTACGAGTGCCTCGCCGATGCCCTGGACAACAGGATCGAGTTCGGCGTCTGGGGAGGCATGACCGAGCGGGAGCGGCGGGCGCTGCTGCGCCGTCACCCGCACGTGGCGAGCTGGCGCAAGATGTTCGAGGCCGCGATGAAGGACAAGGGCGCCGACAAGGTGCTGGTCCCCACCCGCTGAGCCTCACGCCAGGAGCGAGCCGATCGTCCGCAGCCCGTCGACGTCATGCACGTCGGCGGGCTGTGCCGTGACCGACACCGTCGGCACGGCCGGGAAGGCGTCGATGAACTTGGCCGCGACCAGCTGCTCGCGCTCGGTCTGGCGCACCAGGTCGGCGTGAATGCGCAGCGCGTCGGCGGTCAGCGGCTGGTCACCGGCGGCGGTCAGCGCCTCGGCCGCGGCCAGCGACGCCTCGGCCGAGAGCCCGGGCACCTCGGAGCGGTGCATGCGGTTGAGGACCAGGCCGGCCAGCGGCATCCGCTCGGCGACCAGGCGCTCGGCGAAATAGGCGGCTTCGCGTACGGCATCCCGTTCGGGCGCGGCCACCAGCAGGAACGCGGTCTGCGGGTCCTGCAGGATCCGGTACGTCTGGTCGGCCCGCTGCCGGAAGCCGCCGAACATCGAGTCGAGCGCGGCCACGAACCCGGACAGGTCGGTGAGCAACTGGGCGCCCAGGACCTTTTGCACCGTACGGGAAAAAAGTCCGAAAGATGCAGTGACCAGGCTGAACATGCTGCGGCCGCCGCGGGCCGGAGCCAGCAGCATGCGCAGCATCCGGCCGTCCAGGAAGCGGGACAACCGGGCCGGCGCGTCGAGGAAGTCGAGCGCCGAGCGCGACGGCGGCGTGTCGACCACGATCAGGTCCCACTCGTCGGTGGCCCGCAGCTGACCCAGCTTCTCCATCGCCATGTATTCCTGCGTGCCGGCGAAGGTGGAGCTCATGGCCTGGTAGAACGGGTTGGCGAAGATCTCTTGAGCGCGCTGCGGCGTGGTGTGCTGCTGCACCACCTCGTCGAAGGTGCGCTTCATGTCGAGCATCATGGCGTGCAGCTCGCCGCCGTTGTCGCCGTCGATGCCCTTGACCTGGCGCGGGGTGTTGTCGAGCTCGCTGAGGCCCATGGACTGGGCCAGCCGGCGGGCCGGGTCGATGGTGAGCACCACCGTGCGGCGCCCGTGCACCTCGGCCGCCCGCAGCCCGAGCGCGGCCGCGGTGGTCGTCTTGCCCACCCCGCCGGCGCCGCAGCACACGACGATGCGGGTGGACGGGTCGGCGAGCAGACCGTCGACATCGAGTCGTTGCGTGCTCACTTCAGCCACTACTCAATGGTAGGCCGTAGTTGATCCGGCGCACGGTGACTGTGGCCGGTCACGCACGCATGAGCGCCGCGGCCAGTTCGTCCAGCCCGGCCTGGTCGACCCCGCCGGACAGCAGTGGAAGCTCGACCAGGGGGCGGCCCGTCTCGGTCAGTTCCGTGCGCAAGGTCTCTTCCAGCTCCTGCCGGGTCTGGTGGGCCCGGACCTCGGTCGCCAGGCCGGTGACGGTGGCCGCGTCGGCGGGCAGCCCGGCCTCGGTCAGGCCCCGCTTGAGCTCGGCCTTGGTCACCTTGCCCCCGGCCACCAGGGCGGGCCGGGTGGCGTTGAGCACGATCCGGCCGATTGGGATGTGCAGGGCGCTGAGCTCGGCGATCGCGTCCAGCGTCTCTTGCACCGGCATCTCTTCGAGCAGGGTGACCACGTGCACCGAGGTGATCGGCGAGCGCAGCAGGGAGGCGACACCGTCGCTCTGCGTCTTGATCGGGCCCATCTTGGCCAGCTTGGCCGTCTCGGCCGTGACGTTGAGGAACCGGCCGATGCGGCCGGTCGGCGGGGCGTCGAGCACGACCGCGTCGTACGCCCGTTTGCCGTCCTGGGATCGGGTCGTGGCCTCTTTCACCTTGCCGGTGAGCAGCACGTCACGCAGACCGGGGGCGATGGTGGTGGCGAAGTCGATCGCGCCCACCTTGCGCAGCGCCCGGCCGGCCGCGCCCAGGTGGTAGAACATGTCGAGATATTCGAGGAGGGCCTCCTCGGGGTCGACGGCCAGCGCGCGCACCTCGCCGCCGCCGGCCACCTTGGCGATCCGCAGCTCTTTGTAGGGCAGCGGCTCGGTCTCGAAGAGCTGGGCGATGCCCTGCCGCCCCTCGACCTCGACCAGCAGCGTGCGCTTGCCCCCCGCGGCCAGGCCCAGGGCCAGGGCCGCGGCCACGCTGGTCTTGCCGGTGCCGCCCTTGCCGGTCACCACATGCAGTCGTGCCGGCCATCTGCTGACGTGCTCACCCATGGCCTCAACGGTACGGCGGCCGGTCAGCCGGCCACCTCGCAGACCAGCCAGCCGGTCTTGCGGATCACGGTGAACTCGAGATCCTGCGACGACGTCTTCTCGTCGGCCGTGGACATGGTGAGCTCGACCGAGACCAGCGCGCGGTCGTCGGAGTTGTCGGAGACCTTGGGGTCGGCCCAGCGGAACACCGGGTCGGAATAGCCGTCGGCGTACGCCTTGATGTCGGAGACCCGGTCGGCGATCTTCGTCTCGTCCCGCGCCTCGCGGCAGACCAGATCGTCGGCCGCGGCGGCGTCCTGCTCGGTGTAGACCGCGGTGAGGAACCGGTCGACCGCCGTGGCCGGGTCGGGCGAGCCCGGGTTGTCGGCGTCCCGCAGCAGGAAATAGGCCGAGACGGCGCCGCCGCCACACAGAAACAGCGTGCCGACGAGCGCCAGCGAGATGAAGAGCGGGCCCCGGCGGCGGCGCGCGCCGTCCGGCTCGAGGGGCACCTGGTAGGGCTGCGGGGCGCCGGCCCAGATCGGCTCGGGCGGCTGAGGGCTCGGGTTCTCGGCCGGGATCGAGTGCTGCCAGGCCAGATGCTCGGGCGGCGTGGTCTGCCACTCGCCGGGCGCCTCGTGCTGGGCGTGCCAGGGCGCGGTGGCGGGGGCCGGCTGCCAGCCGCCGCCGGGCTCGGCCGGGATCACCTGGGTCGCCTCGTGCGGCGCGGCCTCGTCGGCGAACGCGCCGGACGGGGGATAAGCGGTGTCGTCCGGCTCGGGCGCGGCGTCGATGAAGTCGATCACAGGCGGCGCCGGGGCGGGCACGTCCGAGGGCGGGGCAGGCGGCGGCCACTCGCCCGGTGGCTGCGTCATGTCGCCCTCCGTGATCTCCCGGTCTCGGTCCGCTCCGAGGCTCGATCAGCCTAGCCAAACCCACCCCCTCCAGGGCCCTAAGCTGGCCGAGGTACCGACTATTAGGGAGTAGGCGAGCATGCAGAAGTGGGAGTACGTGACCGTGCCCCTGCTGGTCCACGCGACCAAGCAGATCCTCGACAACTGGGGCGAGGACGGCTGGGAACTCGTACAGGTGGTGCCCGGCCCGAACGCTGAGCAGCTGGTCGCGTACATGAAGCGGCCCAAGTCATGACGACGCCCATCAGTGGCGAGGGTGGCGTCGACGCCTACGCGAAGCTGGCCGAGCTGGGTCTGACCCTGCCCAAGGTGGTGCCGCCGCTGGCGTCGTACGTCCCGGCCGTGCAGAGCGGCAATTACGTGTACGTGTCGGGTCAGCTCCCGCTCGTCGAGGGCAAGTTGCCGCACACCGGCAAGGTCGGGGCCGAGGTCACCACCGAGCAGGGCACCGAGCTGGCCCGCCTGTGCGCGCTGAACGGCCTGGCCGCGATCGAGTCGCTGGTCGGCCTGGGCCGGGTCGTCAAGGTCGTGAAGCTGACCGGCTTCGTGGCGTCGGCCCCGGGCTTCACCGGTCAGCCCGCCGTGATCAACGGGGCGTCGAACCTCTTCGGTGACGTCTTCGGCGAGCAGGGCCGGCACGCCCGGAGCGCGGTCGGCGTGGCTGAACTGCCCCTGAATGCCCCGGTCGAGGTCGAAATGATCGTCGAGGTGGCGTAGCTTCGGCCGTTCCGGTTGCAATGCGTGACCTGAGCGGACAGGGAGATCGCACATCCGGTCCTCTTGTTCAACCCCATGCGCGACGTAGGATTTCGCGCATGGGGGGTGTCGCGCCGAACGGGCTGCCGGGCTGGGTGACGCTGTTGCGCGCGCCCAACCCGGGCCCGATGACGCTGGACGGCACCAACACCTGGGTCCTGCGGGCCCCCGGCGCGACTCACGGCGCGGTCATCGACCCCGGCCCGCTCGACGAGGGGCACCTGCGCCGGATAGCCGACCACGGCCCGTACGAGTTCATCCTGATTACCCACGGTCACCATGATCACGTCGAGGGCGCGGCGCGGCTCTCCGAGATCCTGGGCGGCACGCCGGTGCTCGCCGCGGGGACCCTCCCGGCCGAGATGACCGTCGGCGGCCTCTCCATCACCACCCTGGACACTCCGGGACATACGTCGGATTCTGTGTGTTTTCTGGTCGAGTCGGGGAACACGACAGCGATGTTCACCGGCGACACGATTCTCGGGCGCGGCACCACGGTTGTTGCCCATCCGGACGGCGACCTGGGTGCGTATTTGGGCAGCCTCGAGCGGCTCAGCGCGTACGAGAATGTTCTTATGTTGCCGGGGCACGGCCCTTCGCGTACTGACGTGGCCGCGCTCGCGCGGGAATACCTGGCCCACCGCCGGGAGCGATTGGCGCAGGTGACAGCGGCGATGGCGGCCGGCGCGAGCACCGCCGAGCAGGTCGTCGACATCGTCTACCCGGACATCGATCCGGCCGTGCGATTTGCGGCCATCTGGTCGGCCTCCGCGCAACTGGATTACCTCAATCACAAAAACGGGGAATCAGGAACACCCGGCGGCAGGTTGGATCCGCTGTGACCTGTCCTGTGTGTGGAACCGTCGCCGTGCCCGGCGCCCGCTTCTGCCACAACTGCGGCGCGGCTCTGCCGGCGGCCGCGACCCTGCCGGCGGCCGAGCGACGCATCGTCACCGTTCTCTTCGGTGACCTGTCCGACTTCACCTCGTGGTCGGAGGATCTCGACCCGGAACGGGTCGGCGCGGTCACCGACCGGGTGCTGGCCGCACTGGCCGGGGCGGTCAAGACCTTCGGCGGCCACGTCGACAAGCTGACCGGCGACGGCATCATGGCCGTCTTCGGCGCCCCGGTGGCCCACGAGGACGATGCCGAGCGGGCCGTCCGGGCCGCCCTCAGCATGCAGCGCGCGGTCCGCCGCGTCCTCGACGACGAGCGCGGCGGCGGCGCCCCGCTCGGCCTGCGCGTCGGCCTCAACACCGGCGAGGTCGTCGCGGGCATCCAGGCCTCGATCGAATACACAGTCATCGGCGACACGGTGAACACCGCCGCCCGGCTGGCCGACGCGGCCGCCGTGGGCGCGGTCTACGCCGGTTCGCGCACCAGCGGCGGCACCCGGCACGTGGCCTCGTGGCGGCAGCTGCGACCGCTGCGGCTCAAGGGCAAGCGCGAGCCGGTGCCGGCGTTCGAGCTGCTCGGCCTGCACGACGCGCCGGGCACCCGCTCCGGCCTGGGCGACGAGGCGCCGTTCGTGGGCCGCGAGACCGAGCTCGGCCGGGTCGCCGGGCGGCTGGCCGAAGCGATCGACTCCGGCACGTCGCGCGTGATGGTGATGACGGCCGAGGCGGGCATCGGCAAGTCGCGGTTCGCCGGTGAGGTCAAGCGGCTGGCCGCCGGCTACGACGTCGGCAACGGGCGGTACGCGGCGCACACCGGGGCCCGGGTGCTGCGGGTGCGCTGCCGCGCGTTCGGCGAGCGCCGCCGATTCGCGCCGCTGGCCGACCTCGTACGCAAATCGGTTGGTCTGCCCAAAGACGTGGTGGCCACGGTGGGCCGTTCGGTGGTCGAGGAGAGGCTGCGCAAGCTGGCCAACCGGCTCGGCCGCGACGGCGAACCGGCCCGGATCGACATCGACCGGCTGCTGGCGCTGCTGGGCTACGGCGAGGCCCCGGCCAACCCGGTGGGCCCGGCGGCCGGCGCCGACTGGCAGCCCTCGACCAAGCGGGCCGACGCCGAGGCGATGTCGTCCGCCGTCGCCGAGCTGCTGAGCGCTCTGGCCGCCGAGGCGCCGCTGGTGGTCATCGTGGACGACCTGCACGACGCCACGGCCTCGACCGTGGACGCTCTGGGCCGCACGCTGTCGCTGCTCGACGGCCCGGTGGTGGTGCTGCTGCTCGGCCGGCCCGAACTGGTGCGCACGGCCGGCGCGCTGACCCGGCTGGCCGACGCCGAGGTGCACTCGCTGCCCCCGTTGCGGGGCGCCGACGCCTCCCGCCTGCTGACCTCTTATCTGAACGGCGGCAAGCTGCCCCAGCCCGACACCGACCGGCTGCTGGCCACCGCCCAGGGCAACCCGTTCTATCTGGCCGAGATGGTCACGCTGCTCATGGAAAGGGGCGCGCTGACCCCCGCGGTCGGGGCCAACGCGGCCGGCAAGTGGCAGCTGGCCGACGGCTCGCTCGGCCGGCAGTTGCTCTCCCGCGACCTGGCGGCCGTGCTCGCGGCCCGCATCGACGCGCTGCCGCCCGAGCCGCGCTCGGTGCTGCGGGACGCGGCCGTCGCGGGCGACTCGGTGCCGGCCGGCGTGATCGAGGCGCTGCGCGAGCGCCGGGCGTCGAGCGACGCGCGGCCGGGCGCGGTGGCCGCGGTCGAGCTGGAACGCTCGATCGACGAGCTGCTGCAGCGCCGCATGCTGCACCGCTCGCGGGGTGGCTACGCGTTCACCACGCCGCTGATGCGTGAGGCCGCCTACTCCGGCATCGGCAAGGCCGACCTGGCCGAGCGGCACGCCTATCTGTCCCAGTGGGCCGCGCCCGAGAGCATCGAGCGGATCGGCTACGACAGCGCGGGCCGGCTGACCCTGACCGACAACGAGCGGGACGCATTCGTGGCCACGCACGCCGAGTGCGCGGTCGAGCTGGCCAACGCCGTCCGGCTGCGGCCCGAGGCGGCCGTCCGCGAGGTCGCCCCGCTCGGGGTGTCGGCGCTGGGCCGGATGGCCCGCCGCGCGCTGGCCAACATCGAACCGGCAGCCTCGATCGAGTACGCCGAACGCGCGGCCGCCCTGACCCCCGAGGGCCTGCCCCTGCCCGACCAGCTCGTGCACGCCCGGGCCCTGCTGCGCCTGGGCCGGGCCGAGGAGGCGCTGACCCAGGGCGAACGGATCGCCAAGAACGCCGCCGACGAGCCCGTCAACCGGGCCGAGGCGCTGCTGGTGGTGGGCCGGGCCCACGAGGCGATGGGCGACAGCGGTCGTGCCGTCGCCGCCTGGCAGGAGGCGCTCGAGGTGGCGACCGAGGCCGAGTTGCTGCCCGAGCGGGCCAACGCGATGCGCCGCCTCGGCATGGCCGACTTCCTGGCCGGGCGGCTCAGCCAGGCCAGCAGCCGGTTCGCCGCCGCCTATCAGGTCACGCTGGCCGCCGGCGACCGGCACGGGCAGGCCTGGGCCCTGCAGAACCTCGCCTGGGTGACCACCACCCGGGGCGATTTCGCCGGCACCGACGCCGTGCTGGGCCGGGCGGCCCGGCTCTTCGCCGAGCTGGGCGATCCGGTCGGCCGCTCGTGGCTGCGCGGCACCACGGCGTTCGCCCGGCTGCTCTCGGGCCGGCTGCAGGAATCGCGCCGGCTGGCCCGGATCTTCCTGCCCTTCGGCGACCGGGTCGGTGAGGCCTGGGCCGTCGGCACGTTGCGCGCGGTCGAGGCGTACGCGGCCTCCGAGCTGGGCGAACTGGCCGAGGCGGACGGCGAGGCCCGCCGCGCCTACCGGGACTTCAACGCGGTCGGCGACGACTGGGGGCGGGGCCTGGCGCTGGTCGTGCGGGGGGCGATCGCCCGCGGGCTGGGCGAGCTCGACCACGCGTACGACCTGCTGACCGATGCCCTGGCCTACGCCGACCGCACCGGCCACCCGCTGCTGCTGGGCATGGCCGGCACGCTGCGCGGGTTCGTCTCGCTCAACCGGGGCGACCTGCCCGGGGCCGAGGCCGACGCGCGCCGGGTGATGTCGGCCGTCGAGCCGCACAACCCGATGGCTCCGGCCCAGGTCGGCCCCCGGGTGTTGATGGCCGAGGCCCGGTTGCGCACGGGTGACGCCAAGACCGCGATGGGCCTGCTGGCGCCGATCGCCACCGACACCGGGGTGCCCTCGCTGCTCTTCTCGCGGCGGCACGCCTTGGCCTCGTACGCGGCCGCCTTGCTGGCCGACGGGCGGGTCGAGGCCGCCCTGACCTGGATCGAACGGGCCCGTCAGGTCAACGCCGAGGACGTGCGCAGCGGGGTGCAGGCGGCGATGGTCCACGCCCGGGTGCTGGCCGCGGCCGACCGGTGCGACGACGCGCAGGCGGCGGCGGAGGAGGCGGTTTTGCTGGCGTATTCGACCGAGCAGACGAGCGAGCGGATGGCCGCTGAGGAGCTCCGGGCCGCGCTCACAGCCGGCCCGTTGGAGGCGACTGTCGCCTACGCGTCTGACGTGCCCGGATGATCGCCCGGGCCGCTGGCGTATTTTCAATTTCATGACCGAGACATCGCGCGGAGCCCTGCCCGCTCCGTACGTGCCTGGCATGTCCGGTTTGACCGCGATGGCGCGTGGGGGATACGCCACCGTCTATCGCGCGATGCAGGACTCGGTCGGCCGCGAGGTCGCCATCAAGGTGGAGAATCGCCGCCTCGAGAGCGACCGCGACCAGGCCCGTTTCCTGCGCGAGGCGCGGGCCGCCGGGCGCATGTCGTCGCACCCGCACGTGGTCGACCTGTTCGACGTGGGGGTGACGGTCGACCAGCACCCCTACCTGATCATGGAACTGTGCGACGGGTCGTACCTCGACCGCATGCGCCGCTCGCCGCTGGGCGCGGCCGAGACCCGCGACCTCGGCGTCAAGATCGCCGACGCGCTGGTGCACTCGCACGCCAACGGGGTGCTGCACCGCGACGTGAAGCCCGCCAACATCCTGTACTCGCAGTTCAACACGGCCGTGCTGGCCGACTTCGGGCTGGCCGTGCTGGGCGAGATGCGCGACTCGTCGGTGACGTTCGAGGTGCTTACCCCGGCCTACGCGCCGCCCGAGATGTTCCGCCACGACGAGCCGAGCGGGGCCGTCGACGTCTACGCGCTCTGCGCCACGCTCTACGCAGTCATGTGCGGCCGCCCGCCGCGCTGGGACGGTGACCGCAGCCCCAGCCTGCTGACCCTGATGGACCTGTTCCACCAGCCGATCCCCGACCTGCCGGGCGTCCCGGCCGGGCTGACCCAGGTGCTGCGGTACGGCATGGTCAACGACCCCGGCTCGCGGCCCACCGCCCAGCAGCTGCGCGAGATGCTCACCGCGGTCCAGCTCAACCCGCCGCACCAGGTGCCGCCGCCGCGCTTCGGGCCCAGCGACGACACCCCGACGATCCGCAACCCGCGCTCGCCCAAGAAGAAGTGGTTCGGCCTACTCGGGAGCGAGAACCGCTAACAGCTCGCCGGTGTCGACCTCGGCCCCCGGGTGCACCGGCAGCGAGGCGACCACGCCCGCGCTGGGCGCGTGCACCGGGTGCTCCAGCTTCATCGCCTCCAGCGTGAGCAGCAGCTCCCCGGCCCGCACGCGCTGACCGGGCACGACCAGCACCCGCCGGACGGCGCCGGGCAGCGGGGCGATCAGGGAGCCCTCGACCGCGTCGGGGGCGGGCAGCGGGAACCGGGACAGCGCGCGCAACGCCACCGAGCCCTCCGGGCTGTCCACGTACGAGACCTCGCCCACCCGGTGCACGTTGAAGGTCAGCCGGATGCCGTTGACGTCGAGCACGACCCGCTCGTCGCCCGCCTGCACGACCACCGTCTCGGGATAGTCGGCCGAGACCGGGGCCTGACCGAGCCCGGCCAGGTCGAGCTCCTCGGGGTCGACCGTGCGCACCCACCAGCCGGCCAGCTCGCCGTGCCGGTTCATCCGGTAGCCGACCTCGACCGGGCCGGTCGGGCCGTCGTACACCGCGGTCTGGGACCCGGACGGCACGTTGCGCCAGCCCGAGGGCAACGTGCCCAGCACGGCCGCCGTGGCCCGCCGGTCGGCCGCTCCGGCCAGCGCCGCGGCCAGGCACGACAGGCGTACGGCATCGACCGCCGACAGCAGCGGGGCGAACACCTCGGGCCGCCGGTCGAGGAAGCTGGTGTCCACGTCGCCGGTGCGGAAGGCGTGATGGCGCAAGGCCCGCACCAGCAGATCCCGGTTGGACGCGACACCGTGCAGCTGGGTCCGGGTCAGGGCCGAGGCCAGCATGCGGGCCGCCTCCTGCCGGGTCGGGGCCCAGGCGATCAGCTTGGCCAGCGTGGAGTCCTGGTGCACGCCGACCACCGAGCCGCTCTCGACCCCGGAGTCGAGCCGCAGGCCGGGGGCGGGCAGCGGGCGGAACCGGCCGGCCACGTCGGGCACGGCGAACCGGTGCACGGTGCCGCTCGCGGGCAGCCAGGCGTACGCCGGGTCCTCGGCACACAGCCGGACCTCGATCGCATGGCCACGGATCGGCGGCGGCCCGGGCATGGGCAGACTGCCGCCCTCGGAGATCAGCAATTGCAGGCGTACGAGGTCATAGCCCGACACACACTCGGTGACCGCGTGTTCGGCCTGCAGGGTCGGGGTGAGCTCGAGGAACCAGAAGTCCCCGTCCGGGTCGAGCAGGAACTCGACCGCGCCCGCGCCGATGAAGCCCAGCGCCCGGACCGAGACGATCGCGGCCCGGCACAGCTCCTCGCGCAGCCCCGGGTCGACGGCCGGCGACGGCGTCTCCTCGACGATCTTCTGGTAGCGGCGCTGGATCGAGCACTCGCGCTCGCCGAACGGGATGACCGCGCCGTGCTCGTCGGCCAGGATCGGCACCTCGATGTGGCGCACGTCCTCGACGTACGGCTCGCAGTAGACCTCGCCGCCGACCTCGCGCCGGGTCGAGGCCAGCGCCTCGGCCAGCGCCGCCGCGTCCCGGACGACCCGCAGGCCGACGCCGCCGAGCCCGGTGTCCGGCTTGATCAGCACCGGGAAGCCGGGCACCTCGTCCGGGTCGGTGAAGCTGGGCAGCACCGGCACCCGGGCCTCGGCCACCCGGGCCTTGGTCTCCTGCTTGCTGCGCAACACGCCGAGTGTCTTGGCCGGGGCGCCGACCCAGATCATGCCCGCGTCGGCCACCGCCGCGGCGAAGTCCGGGTCCTCGGCCAGCTCGCCGATGCCGGGGTGGATCGCGTTCGCGCCGGACCGCTGGGCGGCCGTGATGATCAGGTCGCCGCGCAGGTACGACGAGCGGGGGGTGCCGCCGTCGAGGCGTACGGCATAGTCCGCCTCACCGACGTGCGGTGCGTCGGAATCGGCGGCGGAATAGACGGCGACCGTCTCGATGCCGACCAGGCGGCAGGTGGCGAACACCCGGCGCGCGGTCTCGCCGCGGTCGGCCACCAGAAGCCGTCGGATCACTGGTCCACCTTTCCGGATCGGAACACGCCGACGTGCCCGGCGCCCTCGACGACCGCGCTGTGCACGGCCGAAAGGCAGAGTCCGAGCACCGTACGGGTGTCGCGGGGGTCGATGACGCCGTCGTCGTCCCCGTTGGCCAGCGGGCCGTCGGCGGGCCAGCGGAAGGCGAAACGGGGGTCACCGGTACGCCCGGTGTTGAGGGCGAGCAGGGGCACCGTGGAGTGGGCGAGGGCGTCGACCGCACCCGAGCCGAGGGCGCCGGTCTCGCCGGGCCGGATCAGCAGCAGCGAGGTGTCGGTGGCGTTGGCCAGTTGGATGAAGTGCACCGCCTTCTGGGTGTCGGCCGCCGTCTGCGGGGCGCCCGACGTGGACAGGACGCCGACCGGGTAGCCGTGCAGCTCGCCCCAGCCGGCCAGCACGGCGGCACCGACGGCCGGCTTGAACTCGTCGAAGTCGCTGCCGTCGAGGATGCGGGCCAGTACCTCGCGGGGCTCGATCAGCGCCGGGCGGCCGGCGCCGGCCAGGGCGAGCAGATCCTCGGCGTCGTACTTGGGAGCCGACGGCGGGAAAACGCGGGGCGGGGGGCCGCACTTGCGCCAGTTCAACCGGCGTACGCACTGACGGGCCAGCCGCAAGGCATCGCGCTCGTCCTCGGCCAGTTGGTCGGCCGGCGCCGCTGCGGCCCGCACCTCGGCCCCGTTCGTGCCACCCCGGGGCAGCATCTTGGCGTGCCCCCGCACCATGATCGTGTAGTCCGACAGGGCCGGCAGATAGGCAGCGTCCCCGCTGGTCGGCCCGAAGACCACCCCGATCGTGGGCACCCGGGCCGAGGCCAGCCGGCTCAGGTCACGGGCGATGCCACCGCCCGGGGGCGAACCGCTGCCCCCGGTCTCGGCGGCCGACTCGACCAGGTTGACCAGCGGCAGCCGGTTGGCCGCGGCGATCCGCGCGGCCCGTCGGATCTTTTCCACCGCGTACGGGTTGACCGAGGTTCCCTCGACCGTGGGGTCAGTGGCGATGATCATGCACTCGGCCGCCTCGACCACGCCGATGCCGGTCACCACGCCCGCGCCCACGGCGAACTCGGTGCCCCAGCCGCACACCGGGGACAGCTCCAGGAACGGGGCGTCCTGGTCGAGCAGCATCTCGATGCGTTCCCGGGGCAGCAGCTTGCCCCGGGCGTGATGCCGGGTGACCGCCCGCTCGCCCCCGCCGGCCCGGGCTTCCTCGATCGCCGCCTCGAGCCGTTCCAGCCGGTCGAGGGTGGTGTTGCGACCCTCCAGATAACCGGGGGTGCGCGTGTCGATGGCGGTGTCGAGCACGGTCACGTCGGCACCCCGATGTGCTGTACGACCCCGATGTTCAAAGCCGCGCCCTCTCGTATCCGCTGATGCCTCTCGACCACCTCCGTAACGAGTGGTTGAGCGGGTGCGACACGGATGCAAATGCGGCTGGTTTGTCGCCTTTTCAGGGGGTATGAGACGAAATGCAGGGGCCGCCCCATCGGGACGGCCCCTGCATCGTTGGAGAAGATCAGACGCGCGCGCGGCGCGCGAGACGCTCCGGGTCGAGGATGATCACGCTCTTGCCGTCGAGCCGCAGCCAGGCGCGGGAGGCGAAGTCGGCCAGGGCCTTGTTCACCGTCTCGCGGGACGCGCCGACGAGTTGCGCCAGCTCCTCCTGGGTGAGGTCGTGGGTCACCCGCAGGACGCCACCGTCGCGGGTGCCGAAGCGGCCCGCCATCTGGAGCAGGTTCTTGGCCACGCGGCCGGGCACGTCCGTGAAGATCAGGTCGGCCAGGGCGTCGTTGGTGCGCCGGAGCCGCCGGGCGAGCACGCGGAGCAGCTGCTCGGCGATCTCGGGCCGGTTGTTGAGCCACGGGCGCAGCGACGTCTTCTTCAACCGGGCCAGCCGGGCGTCGGTCACCGCGGTCGCGGTGGCCGTGCGCGGGCCGGGGTCGAAGAGCGACAGCTCGCCCACCATGTCGGACGGGCCCATGATCGAAACGAGGTTCTGCCGGCCGTCGGCGGCGCGGCGTCCCAGCTTGATCTTCCCGGACAGCACGATATACAGGCTGTCACCGGCCTCGCCCTCGTTGAACAGGACGTCGCCCTTGCGGACTTCGACCGTGTCCATCTCTTTGGCGAGCGCCTCGGCGGCCTCCGGGTCCACGCCCTGGAAGATCCCGCTGCGCGCCAGTACCTCATCCATCGCCGCACCTCCGAACACGCGCAACGCCTGCGCTCGATCAGTCTAGGCGCACGCGGGCAAGAATCGGGCGGGCACCCCTTGATCCAGATACCGCAGGGTAACCATCCCGGCCGTGACGGGCAGTATTTTTCGTCGCCGAGTGTGGTCGACGACCAGCCTTTCGACGGTTCTTCCGCGTCGCCATCTGAAGGTATCGTCGCCGTCGATGAATTCCCACCCCCCGCAGCATCGCCCGGGCGTTTTCGGCAGGCCTGTCCTTACTGTCGCTATCGTCCTGGCCGTTCTGGCCGCCGTCGGTGTCGGAAGTGTCGCTTTCGCGAAGCGCGACACCTCGTCGTCCTCGTCCGCGGCCTGGAGCGATCCGGCCGATCCGGCCGCCCCCGCGCCCACCTCCCCCTCCTCTTCGGCCCCGGCGCGGGAGGAATCGGGTGTCAGCACCGTCACACTGTCGGCCACCGGCGACATCATGATGAGCAACGCCCCCGGCCGCATGCCGCCGGCCGACGGCGAGGGGTTCTTCGACTCGGTCAAGAAGGCGCTCGCCTCCGACCTGGTGATGGGCAATCTCGAACAGCCGCTCACCGGGGACACCGGCACCTCCAAGTGCGGGGCCGCGGCCACCAACTGCTTCGCCTTCCGGTCCCCGCCGTCGTACGCCCAGCACCTCAAAGATGGCGGCTTCGACCTGGTCAACACAGCCAACAACCACTCCAAAGACTTTGGTCCGCAGGGCGCGCGCAACACCCGCGAGGTGCTCGACGAGACCGGCATCAAGGCCACCGGCAACACCGACGAGATCACCGTGGCCGAGGTCAAGGGGATCAAGGTCGCGGTCGTCGGGTTCTCGTCGTACGCCGGCGCCAACAGCCTCATCGACCTCGACCAGGCCCGGTCCGTCGTCGAGAAGGCGAAGGAAGAGGCCGACCTCGTCGTGGTGCAGGTGCACATGGGGGCCGAGGGCTCCGACGAGCAGCACGTGAAGCCGGGCACCGAGACGTTCTTCGGCGAGAACCGGGGCGACCCGATGAAGTTCAGCCGCGCGGTGAT
Organism: Paractinoplanes aksuensis; assembly: GCF_024137025.1. GTDB lineage: Bacteria > Actinomycetota > Actinomycetes > Mycobacteriales > Micromonosporaceae > Actinoplanes > Actinoplanes aksuensis. Next base: position 157,262 of record NZ_JAMYJR010000031.1, on the reverse strand, counting down.
CGATGCCGGGGCCGACCTGGTTGTCGGGCACGGGCCCCACGTGCTGCGGGGCATGGAGTTCTACAAGGGCAAACTCATTGCGTACAGCCTGGGGAACTTTGCCGGGGGTGGGCGCACCCTGTCGCGTACGGGGGTGCTGAAATACGGCGGGGTCCTGCACGTGACGTTGGGGCGGGACGGGTCGTACGTGGGTGGGAAGTTGCTCTCGACCTACATGAACTCCAACGGCCTGCCGACGCGGGACGAGTCGAACGAGCAGGGCCGCAAGCTGGTGGCCCAGCTGAGCAAGGCCGACTTCCCGGACACGGGTCCCTCGTTCGGGGCCGACGGCTCGATCAAGCAGTAGTCGCGGGCGGAAATCTTGTCGCAGGGGCGACGTACTCTTTAGCGGTGGATCTGGTGGCGCGGTCGGCTAAGCGGTTCGCGGCGGAAACGCCCATCGGGCGCAAGCGGCGTGCGCGCAAGATGGCGCGGGTCCTGGCCGAGACGCATCCCGACGCGCACTGCGAGCTCGATTTCACCAATCCGCTCGAGCTCGCGGTGGCGACGATCCTGTCCGCGCAGACCACCGACGTGCGGGTCAACCAGGTCACCCCACAGCTGTTCAAGCTCTATCAGTCGGCGGCCGACTACGCCGCGGCTGATCGCACGGCGCTCGAGACCCTGCTCAAGCCGACCGGGTTCTTCCGGGCCAAGACCGACTCGCTGATCAAGCTGGGCCAGGCCCTGCTCGAGCGGCACGACGGCGTGCTCCCCTCGACGCTCGACGAACTGGTCAAGCTGCCCGGCATCGGGCGCAAGACGGCCAACGTCATCCTGGGCAACGCGTTCAACGTCCCCGGCATCACGGTCGACACCCACTTCCGGCGTCTCACCAACCGTTTCGGCTGGGTGGCCGAGGACGACCCGGTCAAGATCGAATTCCTGGTCGCCGACCTGATCGAGAAGCGCGACTGGACCATGCTGTCGCACCGCGTGATCTTCCACGGCCGGCGGGTGTGCCACGCCCGCAAGCCGGCCTGCGGGGCGTGCACGCTGGCTCCCATGTGCCCGTCCTACGGCACCGGGCCGACCGAGGCGGCGGCTGCGGCCAAGCTGCTCAAGGGGCCGCGCGCTCGTGAGCTGGCCGTTGCCGCGGGGGTCGACCCGTCGCTGGTGCCGGCGGCTGCGGTCGCCGCCCCGGAGGCCCCGTGAGCCAGGCCGCCCACTCCCGGCGCACCGCCCGATTCAGTCGTTCACCGATCACACCGTCCGCCGCGCCCCTGACCGTACGGCGACGGACTGCCCTCGGGCGATCGAAGACGGCTGCGGCCATTGGTTCGCGGTTGCGGGCTGCCCTTGGCGGATCAAGAACGGCTGCGGCGTCGAGTTCGCGGTTGCGGGCTGCCTCGGGGCGGTCGGGCGCGGTAATGGTGCCGGGTTCGTGGCGCGGGGCTCGAGGTTTCCGGCTGGTGGCGGGGCCGCTTGTGCTTCTGCTGGCGGCTGGGGTGGTGGCCTGCAGCCCCGATGAGCCGGCCGTGGCCTCGCCGTTCGCGGGCTGTGAGGCGTTGAGCGTGCCGCCACCGTCGGCTGCGCCCTCCTCCGCGGCGTCCGCGGCTGCCGATCTGCCCGATCTGAAGCTGCCCTGCTTCACCGGGGACGACGAGGTCTCGTTGCGCGCGTTGCGCGGTCCCGCGGTGATCAACATTTGGGCGTCGTGGTGTCAGCCCTGCCGCACCGAGCTGCCGGTCGTGCAGAGCCTGGCCGACAAGGCTCAAGGGCGGCTCACCGTGCTCGGTGTCGACTCCGGCGACCAGCGCGGTAAGGGTGCCGACTTCGCCACCGACAAGGGCGTGCGCATGCCGACGCTGTTCGACGAGAAGGGCAGCCTGCTGAACAATCTCGGCCGCATCAACCTGCCGGTCACGGTTTTCCTCGACTCGGCCGGTCGGTCCTACGTCCACCCGTTGCCGCTCGACGCCCGCGGGCTGTCCGAGCAGGTCCGCAAGCACACTGGCGTGACGGTGACCCCGTGAACCGGCCGGCGGCGCGCGGTGCGGCCACGGCCGCCGATTTCGAAACACGGCTGGCCGACCGTGGCTCGGCCCAACCGTGTGGTCGCCCGGCTTGTCGGGTCAGCGGCAGCCGGGCCGGGGCGGCGTCGTGAGCGTGGGCAAGATCCTGGAACGGCCCGTCGGGCTGCCGTCGTGGTTCGAGCCGCTGCTGAGCCGGGTGGGCGACAGCCGTACCGAAGATTTCACCCCGCTGCGGCCTCCGCCCAGCGGTGGGCGGCCCAGCGCGGTGCTCGTCCTGCTCGGTGAGGATGAACCGAACGCCGGGCCCGACCTGCTGGTGCTGCAGCGGGCCGCGACCATGCGCAACCATGCGGGTCAGCCCGCGTTTCCAGGCGGCGGCACCGACCCCGAGGACGCCGACGCCGTGGCCACCGCCCTGCGCGAGGCCAACGAAGAGGTGGGGCTCGACCCGGCCAGTGCCGAGGCGCTGGCCCTGCTGCCCGACCTCTACATCCCGGTCAGCTCGTTCGTGGTGACGCCGGTGCTGGCCTGGTGGCGGCGCCCGCACCCGGTCAGCCCGCGGCAGCCGGCCGAGGTCGCGCACGTGGCCCGGTTGCCCGTCAGTGAACTGGTCGACCCGCGCAACCGTATCCGGGTACGGCATCCCAGTGGCTGGGTCAGCCCGGCCTTCCAGGTTCGGGGGATGCTGGTCTGGGGCTTCACGGCAGGGGTGATCTCGACGGTGCTCGACATGGGTGGCTGGGCGCAGCCGTGGGAGCCCGGTCCCCTGGTCGAACTGCCCGAAGCCAGTGCCCCGGTGCCCGCCACGCGCGGCGGAGCACCCGACGAGGTCCTGCCATGAGCCGATGGTGGCCCGCGACTTCTACTCTGGGTGAGTGTCCGTGGTCGATGGCATCCTGATCCTGCTCATGCTGATCTTCGCGATCAGCGGATACCGCCAGGGCTTCGTCATCGGCGCGCTCTCGTTCGGCGGCTTTTTCAGCGGGGTGCTGATCGGCCTGCAGGTCGGTCCGCTGATCGCCGACCGCTTCACCGACCCGACCGCGCGGCTGGTCGTCTCGCTGGTCACGATCTTCGCGATCGCCGTGCTCGGGCAGACGCTGGCCGGCTGGCTCGGCACCCATCTGCGCCGGGCCATCCAGAGCAAGCCGCTGCAGCGCGTGGACGACGCCGGCGGCGCGGCTGTCTCGCTGGTCGCCGTCCTGTTGGTGGCCTGGCTGATCGCTGTGCCGCTCGGTTCGACGCCGTTTCCCGGCCTTAACTCCGCGGTACGCAACAGCGCCATCCTCGGCGGCATCAACAGCCTCATGCCCGAGCAGGCGCAGGCGCTGTCGTCGGCCCTGGGCGACACCCTCGACACGAGCGGCTTCCCGGCCGTCTTCGGCGGACTGACCCCGACCAAGGCCAAGGACGTGGCCGCGCCCGACCCCAAGCTCAAGGGCTCCCAGATCGTGGCCCGCTCGAAGCGCTCGGTGCTCAAGGTGCTGGGCACGGCGCCGAGTTGTTCCCGGCGCATCGAGGGCACCGGCTTCGTCTACGCCGACGAGCGGGTGATGACCAACGCCCATGTCGTGGCCGGCACCCGTGAGACGACGGTCGAGGTGAACGGCCGCCGCGTCGACGCGACAGTGGTCGTCTACGACCCCGACCGCGATCTGGCCGTGCTGTACGTGCCCGGCCTGACCGCCCCCGTCATGCCGTTCGTGGCCAAGCAGGCGACGACGGGCGCGAGCGCGATCGTGCTCGGCTACCCCCAGGACGGCCCGTACGACGCCCAGTCGGCCCGCGTCCGCGACGTCGGCAAAATCACCGGCCCCGACATCTACGACTCAGGCGACGTGACCCGCGAGATCATCACGATCCGCTCCCTGGTCCGCAGCGGCAACTCCGGCGGCCCCCTGATCACCACCAACGGCCAGGTGCTGGGCGTCATCTTCGCCGCCGCGGCCGACGACAAGAACACGGGCTTCGCCCTGACCGCCAAAGAAGCGGCCCCGGTAGCCCAAGCCGGCGAATCCCGAACCCGAGGCGTCCGCACCGGCGACTGCGCCTGACCGTCGCGGTCAACCCGCGGTTCGGGCACACCAGAAGGTGGCGACTAAGCGGTCGAAAGGGCTCAGCGCTCGAACGGCCGCGTCCGGTCAGCCGTCGAAAGCCCGTGGCGGTGAGCGGTTGAAGGCTGCGGCGGGTCAGCGGTCGAAGGCCGCGCCGTTTATCGTCCTGGTCACGAAGCGGCGAGTCGTTTGATCTCCCTGGTCAGCTCTGAACGCAGAGCATCGTGTTGCCGGTCGAGGGCCGTCTCCGCCGCGAGCCGCGTCTGCCGTGGGTAACCCCACACCGGCCCCTTGGCCATGTCGGCCGGTTCCCAGGTGTACCGCGCCTGGACATGGGCGTGCAGGTAGGGATCGAGGTTGCCCAGGATCGAGAAGTTGACCCGACGGAACGCGCTGTCGAAGCGTTGGCACACATTCGTGACCGCCTCACCGAGCAGGTCCATGTCGGCGAGGAAGGCGAGCCGGCGCGCCCGGGGCAGGTCGGTGAGGCAGGTGACCGCGGGATCATCGGTCAGCAGAACGCAGTAGCCGGGCAGAAACTGGTGATCCCCGATGACGGCGAAGCTTGCCTCGAGCCGGGCCAGGACAGTCGGGTTGTCGCCGCGCAACGCGGCTCCGATCCGGTCGTTCCGCCAGTCAGCCACGGTGTGAATGATATCGAGGCACGTCGAGGTGGCCGGCCACGCCCGGAGAACACGCCCGAGGTGCTTATCGAACTTCGTCGCGCACCGGCCCCAGTCCGCCGGTCGTCGCGAGCGGTCGAGTTTGCAAGGCGAGTGAGTGGCCGGGCTTGCCGTGCGAGCGGCGGGGCTTGCCGTGCGAGGTGGGGCGAGCGCCGGGCGGGGTGAGGTGAGTGGCCGGGCAAGGCGAGTGAGTGGCCGGGCTCGCCGTGCGAGGTGGGGCGAGTGGCCAGGCTCAGGTGGTGCCGGCGAAGCGGCGGATGGTCAGCACGGCGGCCACGGCCGAGAGCAGGAACAGGGCCGCCGCGGCCCACCACGTCTGGTGGGAGGAGGACTTGGGGGCGGCCACGGGTGCCGCGCCTGAGCCGGGCTCGGACTGGGGTGTGGCCGGGGCCAGGCCCGGTGTCGTGCCGTCGGGGGCTGACAGGGCCTGGCCGGGAGCGGGGGCGCTGCCGAAGCGGGCGATGCCGGGCGACGGGGACGTGTCGAGCGGGTTCTCGAAGACCGGGGGGATCGAGGCGGTCAGGGCGGCGACGGGGTCGACCAGGCCGAACCCGAACTGGGCGTCGCGGCCGGGGGCGCCCTTGTCCTTGGCCGTACGGATGATGCGGTTGATGACCTCGCCGGCCGGCATGTCGGGCCAGCGGGAGCGGATCAGCGCGGCCGTGGCCGAAACCATGGGGGCGGCGAAGCTGGTGCCCTGCACCTTCCAGTAGTCGCCGCCCTTGTTCGCGCCGACCAGCTGGGTGGCGGGGGCGGTCACGACCGTTTCCTTACCGGTGATCGAGCCGGACCACAGGGTGGTGCCGTCGCGTTCCATGCCGGCCACGGCCAGCACGCCGGGCTCGCGGGCCGGGTACCAGACGCCGCTCGTCGACGACGCGCTCGCGTTGCCGGTGCAGGCCACGACCACCACGTCTTTGGCGAACGCGTAGTCGAGCGCGGCGGCCAGGGCGGCGCTGCTGCCGTTGCCGCCCAGCGAGAGGTTGATGACCTTGGCGCCGTGGTCGACCGCCCAGCGGACACCCTGGGCCACGATCAGCGCGTCGTTGTAGCGGTTGTCCTCGTCCAGGACGCGTACGGGAAGGACTTTGGCTTTCGGGGCGATGCCGACCACACCGGACGTGTCGTCGCTGCGGCCCGCGATGATGCCGGAGACGGTGGTGCCGTGGCCGACCAGGTCGGTGTCGCCGTCGCCCTTGTCGTCGACCAGGTCGAGGCCGGGGAGCACCTGACCCTGCAGGTCGGGGTGGTCGGCGTCGACCCCGGAGTCGATGACCGCGACCGTCACCCCGGCGCCGCTGGAGTACGTCCATGCCTCGGCGATGTTGAGCGAGCCCAGGTGCCACTCGTCGGCGCGCACCGAATCGCCCTGCAGCGGCGCAGGCTCGGCCAGTGAAGCCGCGTGGGCGGGGACGGTGGGCAGACCGAACGCGAACAGGCCGGCGGTCGCGGCCGCCGCGAGACGGCGCGCGGTCACCAACGCGCACCACGCCATCGCGGCGCGGCCGACCGGCTACTCACCCATTCAGCGCTCAAGGTTCGCATCGCCATTCTGGATCCTGGATGGTCGATGCAGATTACTCCTAAACAGGCCCCAGCGGATGTGGTCTGTCTATGCCTATCGCACTGCCTGTCTGTTAATTCCTGGCGCATGTCAGTACGGCGCCAGGTGTGCCAACTGAATCAGCCTCACGCCCTCACGCCGAGTGAGCAAACGGCCGCGGCCGGGCGGCAGCAGCGCGGGCCGGATGTTACCGACCAATGGCCCCTCATCGGACGGACCGGACATGACCAGGCCGGGCGCGGACAGTTCGCGCAGCCGCTGGATGACCGGTTCGTAGAGCGAGCGCCCGGCGCCACCGGCCCGCCGGGTCAGGATCAGGTGCAGGCCGACGTCGCGGGCCTGGGGCAGGTATTCGAGCAGCGGGGTGAGCGGGTTGGTCGGGCCGGCCACGACCAGGTCGTAGTCGTCGACCAGCACGAACAGCTCGGGCCCGGTCCACCACGAACGTTCGCGCAGCTGCTGGGCGGTCACGTCCGGGCCGGGCAGGCGGCGTTCCATGTATCCGGCGACGGACTGCATGAGCTCGAGCGTCTTCTGGGCCTGGATCCCGTACCCGATGCGGTGGTCGGTCTCGGGCAGGTCCATGAGGGACCGTCGGTAGTCGACCAGGATGATCCGCGCCTCCTCGGGCGCGAACCGCTGCGTGATCGTGGTGGCCAGGCCGCGCAGGAACGTCGACTTGCCGCACTCGGCGTCGCCGAACAGCAGGAAGTGCGGGTCCGAGGCGAAGTCGATCTCGACCGGTTGCAGGTCGGCCTCGCTGATGCCGATCGGCAGGCGCAGGCCGCCGCTGCGATGCAGATCCATTTCCGCGTACGGGACCAGGGCCGGAAGAAGCCGGACCCGCGGCGCCAGTCGGCCGTGCCAGTTGGCGGCGACCTCTTTCACCAGGTCGGTCGTGTCGGCCAGGGTGCTCAGCTCGGGTCGCACGGTCAGCAGATGCAGGAACTTGTTCTTGTCGGTCGGGTGGTCGATGATGCCGCGGCCGGACTTCTCGGGCACCGTCATCGCGGCCCGCCGGTTGATCGTGGAGTCGCTCGGGTCGCCCAGCCGCAGTTCGAGCCGCGAGCCGAACATGTCGCGGATCGCCGGCCGGAAGTCCATCCACCGTGAGGTGGCCGCCACGACGTGGATCCCGTACGAGAGACCGCGGGTGGCGATGTCGGTGATCACGGGTTCGAGCTCTTCGTACTCTTTGCGCAGAGTGGCCCAGCCGTCGATCACCAGGAACACGTCGCCGAACGGGTCGGTGTCGGTGCCCGGGTTGGCGGGATTCGCCCGGCGCCGGCGGTACGACGCCATCGAGTCGATCCCCATCGCCCCGAAGCGGGTCTCGCGCTCGGTCAGCAGCGTGGAGATCTCACCGACCGTACGCCGGACCCCCACCGCGTCCAGCCGGCCCGACACCCCGCCGACGTGCGGCAGGTCGCGCAGCGTGCCGAGCGCGCCGCCACCGAAGTCGAGGCAGTAGACCTGCACCTCGGCCGGGGTGTGGGTGAGGGCGAGCCCGCAGATCATCGAGCGCAGCGCCGTCGACTTGCCGCTCAGCGTCGCGCCGACCACCGCGACGTGCCCGGCCGCGCCCGACAGCTGCAGCCACATGACGTCGCGGATCTGCTCGCGCGGCTTGTCGACCAGCGCGATCGGCACCTGCAGCGCGCCGTGCAGTTCGGGGTTGGCGAACGCGAGGCCGCGGACCGGGTCGGCCACCACCGGACCCAGCAGCTCGTCGAGCGCGGCCGACATGTCCAGCGGCGGCAGCCACACCTGGTGGGCCGGCGGTCCCTGCCCGCCCAGGCGGTCGACCATCACGTCGAGCACGCTCTCGCCGGCCGGGGTCTCCTCGGGCGGCGGCTCGATCGGCTTCACCGGCTTGGGCGCCGGCACGTACCTGGTCGAGTACGGCAGGACCTGCGGGTCGGCCCCGGCCCCGCCCGCGGCGGCGCGAGCACCGGTCTTGCGCATCGGCCCCGAGACGTACGCGGCCTTGAATCGCAACAGCGGCTCGGTGCCGAACTTGAGATAACCGTGCCCGGGCGACCGCGGCAGCTCGTAGGCGTCGGGGACGCCGAGCACCGCGCGCGACTCGAGCGCCGAGAAGGTCCGCAGGCCGACGCGGTAAGACAAGTGGGTGTCGAGCCCGCGCAGGCGTCCCTCCTCGAGCCGCTGGCTGGCCAGCAGCAGGTGGACGCCGAGCGACCGGCCCAGCCGTCCGATCTGGACGAACAGGTCGATGAAGTCGGGCTTGGCCGACAGCAGCTCGGAGAACTCGTCACAGATGACCAGCAGCGACGGCAACGGTGGCAGGGCCGCGCCCCCGGCTCGCGCCTTCTCGTAGTCGCGCAGGCTGGCGTAGTTGCCCGCCTTGCGCAGCACCTCTTGCCGCCGCACCATCTCGCCGTCGATCGCGTCGACCATGCGGTCGACCAGCGGCAACTCGTCGGCCAGGTTGGTGATCACGGCGGCCGTGTGCGGCAGCCGGTCGAGCGAGGCGAAGGTCGCGCCGCCCTTGAAGTCGATCAGGACGAAGTTCAGCGACTCCGACGAGTGGGTGGTGGCCAGGGCCAGCACCAGCGTGCGCAGCAGTTCCGACTTGCCGGAACCGGTGGCCCCGATCAGCAGGCCGTGCGGGCCCATGCCGTCCTGGGCCGACTCCTTGAGGTCGAGCTCGATCGGCGCGCCGTCGGCCCCGACCCCGATCGGCACCCGCAGCTTGTCGCGGTTGGGCCGGGGCATCCAGGCCTGGGCCACGCTGAACGTGTCCGGCTCGCCGATGCCGAGCAGGTCGGACAGGCCCATCTCGGCCGCCAGCGGGGTGTCGGCCGATTTCGACATGGCGGCCAGCCTCAGCGGGGACAGCCGCCGCGCGACCGCCTCGGCCTCCTCGACGCTGAGCCGGTCGGGCGTGCCGACCTCGGCCTCGTGCTCCATCGAATAGGTGTTGAGCACCCGGCGGCCACCGTGGTGGGCGACCTCGAGCACCAGCAGCGACCGGTCGAGCAAGCGCGGCGGCTGCTCGTCGAGATCGAGGACGGTGACCCCGTCGATGCCGTCGTCGAGCTGGGTCGCGCCGCGCAGGTCGGCCCCGTCGAGCACGATCACCACGTGCGGCGAGCTGTGCCCGCCCGACCCGAACCGGGGCCGGTTGCCGATCACGTCCTCGAGCAGTTGTTCGAGCTCTTGCCCACTGCTGGCGACCAGGCGTACGTGTCCCAGGGCATCGGTGCGGGCCGGGTGCAGGTTGTGCGGCAGCCACTTGGCCCACTCCCACGAGGAGCGGCGCTCGGGCCCGGCGCAGATCGCGACGATCAGGTCGTCCGGCGCGTGGAAGGTGGCGAGCTGGGTGACCACCGCGCGCGACAGCGCCTGCGCGTCCGGCTCGGGGCCGCGCAGGAACACCCGCGCGAAACCTCGCAGAGAGGCGGCCACGGGCAGATCAGGGACCACCGAGTACGCGTCGAGGAAGCGCCGCAGCGCACCGGCGGTCATCGGTTCGAGTTCGTCGAGCGGCCGCGTCACCGGCGGCAGCAGCGGGGTGGCCAGCGTCTGCGGACCCACCGCGAGCCGGACGACACCGAAGTCGGGATCGCTCGTGCGGCGTTCCCACACCCGGTGGCTGCCGGCCGTCGACCACAGCTTGGTCGGGTCGGGATGCCGGTAGAGCAGGCCGACGCGCTGCTTCTGGGCCGTCTCGCGGACGCGTTTACGCAGGCCGGAGAGATGACGCAGATATTCGCGGCGGGCCGCCATCATCTCGGCCTTCTTGGGCGAGCCGTTCGAGCCGAAGCTGGTCGCCATCATCGCGATCGAGGAGACGCCGAACAGGCCACCGATCACATAGGAGTACGCGCCGCCGCGGCCCTGCCCCATCATCATGGCCATGGCCACCGAGCCGCCCAGCATCGGCAGCGCCATCATCGCCTGCTGCCAGCGGCCGCCCGCGGCCTGCGGGATCTCGGGCGGCGGCTCGACAGCGATCTCGCCGGTCGGAATCTCCGGCGCGGGTCGCCGGGCCGACCGTTTGATCACCACCGTGCTCATGCCGCGTTATTTCCCTTTCGTCCACAAGGGTGTGATGGTCACTCCCTGTGCGCGCATCCGTCGCCGGACGTCGCGTTGGCCCCATGGTAGGTAAAGTCTGCTCGCGTCCGCAGCCTCGTCACTTTCGATCTCATATGCGGCACGCACCGGGGGAGGGCGATCCATGAGCATCGGTCTGGCGCGGGTGACCATCAGCGCGCCGCAGCGCCGCATCGACGTGGCCCTGCCCGAGCACGTTCCCCTGGCCGAACTGCTGCCCGAGGTGCTGCGGCACGCCGGCGAAGGGCTGGCCGACGACGGCGAGAAACACGGCGGCTGGGTGCTGCGCCGCACCGACGGCGTCGCCCTGGCCACCGCGCAGGGACTTTTCCCGCAGGGTGTACGCGACGGCGAGATCCTGCATCTGGTGCCGGCCCACGACGAGTGGCCCGAGCTCGAGTACGACGATGTGGTCGAAGCCATCGCCGAGGGCGCCCGCCGCCGTGGCAACGCCTGGACGCCCGCCTCGACCCGCGCGGCCACCCTGGTCGGGGCCGGGGTGCTGCTCGCGCTCGGCCTGTTCGCGGTGCTCGCCGCCGGGCCGTCCTGGAACGGCGCGGCGTTCGCCGGCCTCGGGCTCGCGGTGCTGCTCGCGCTGGCCGGGGTGACAGCTTCCCGGGCGTACGGTGATGCCGCCGCCGGGGCCGCCCTCGGTGCTTACGCGATGCCGTTCGGCTTCGCCGGCGGCGCGGTCCTGGTCGCCACCGACGACCGGGTCGGTGTGGTCGGGCTGCTGCCGTGGCTGGGTGGCTCCGAACTGCTGGCCGGGTCGGTCGCGCTGCTGCTGGTCGCGGCGCTCGGCGCGGTCGGGGTGGCGGCCCGGCAACGCCTGTTCACGGCGGGCGCGGTGGCCGGTCTCCTCGGCGCGATCACGGCGCTGGTCAGCATGGTCACCACCGCCGCCGGCGCGGCCGCGGTGCTGATCTCGATCCTGGTCTGCGGCATCGGCGCGCTGCCGCTGCTGGCCATCCGCTTCGGCAAGATGCCCACCCCGCCGGTCACGCTGCCGACCGGGGCCGAGGCGGCCGAGGGGTTCACCACGGCCGGCACGTCGAGCGCGCTCGACGCGGCCCGCGAACGTCCCGACCGGGCGACCGTCTTCGCCGCCGTCACCCGCACCGAAGAACTGCTGGCCGGCATGCTGCTGGGTCACGCCGTGCTGGCCGTGGGCGCGTTCGCCGTCCTGGCCGTGGCCGGCACGATCTCGGCCCGCATCCTCATCGCCGTCTCGGCGGCGGCCCTGCTGCTGCGCTCGCGGCTGTTCATCACGCTGCGCCAGCGGGTGCCGCTGGTCGTCGGGGGCCTGGCCGGGGTGGCCGCGCTCGGCGCCGACCTGCTGCGCGGCGCGGACGCGACGATGCAGCTCGGGGTGACCGCGACGGCGCTGGCCCTGGCCCTGATCACGGTGGTGGCCGGGGCGACCTACTCCCGCAAACCGCCCTCGCCCTACCTGGGTCGCGCGGCCGACCTGATCGACACGCTCGTGGTCGTCGCGGTGATCCCGGTCGCCTGCGCGGTGGTCGGCCTCTACGACGCCGTGGGCAACATCAGCCTCGCTTAGAAAAGCAGCACGCGCGGGCGGTCCGGGGACCACCCGCGCGTGCGGGCCGCGCGACGTCGGCGGGCGACGGCGGGGCGCGGCTTTCCTACTTCGTCAGTGCTCGAGGCCCTCGGCCTCGGCGGCCTCCTGGCGCTTGAACGACGCCCGGATCTCTTCCTCGGCCTCGACCCGGCCGGTCCAGGTCGCGCCCTCGACCGACTTGCCGGGCTCGAGGTCCTTGTAGACCGTGAAGAAGTGCTGGATCTCCATCCGGTCGAACTCGCCGAGGTGGTGGATGTCGCGCAGGTGCTCCTGCCGCGGGTCCTCGAACGGGACGCAGAGGACCTTGTCGTCGCGGCCCTTCTCGTCGGTCATCCGGTACATGCCGATGGCCCGGGCCCGGATCAGGCAGCCGGGGAAAGTCGGTTCTTGCACCAGGACGAGCGCGTCGAGCGGGTCGCCGTCCTGACCCAGGGTGCCCTCGATGAAGCCGTAGTCGGCCGGGTACTGGGTCGAGGTGAACAGCGTGCGGTCGAGCCGGATGCGGCCCGTCTTGTGGTCGACCTCGTACTTGTTGCGGTGACCCTTGGGGATCTCAACCACTACGTCGAAATCCATCTTGTGCTCCCTTGTTCGCCCGCTGAAGAGAAACCGGGCCGGGCGAGAAACACTGCGGCCGGTCTGGCGGCCGACAGGATCCGCGCGCGACGGTGTGCCGGATGTCGCTAGTCTCCCCTAAGTCTTACGCCGCGCTCTAGGAGGGGCTCGTGGGGAGGCAAGATTCACACGATGGTCCCGGATACGACGGCGTGTCCGAGTCGCATCACGGCCCTGGAAACGGTAACCCGAGCGACGGTGCGGCGGGTGGCGCTTCGCCGCAAGCCGCGGTGACCGCCGATCTCAGTGGTCACGCAGGTGCGCGGGCGTCCCGGCAATCACCCGAACCGGCCGGTGGCGAGGGTCGGGCGACCGTGCCGCCGTCGGCCGTTCGGTCGCCGGAGGTGCCTGGTCGGGCACAGATTCCGGGCGAGGGCGACCCCCGATCGGGGCAATCACCGCTCGGCGGCGCGAATGGGTCGGAAAATCGGGGGATGCAGCCGCAGACGCCGGGGCGCGAGGCCGACCGATCGCCCGGCGAGAAGACGCGCGATCTCGGGCCACCCCCACCCGCCCGAGCCACAGGCGGCGGAATCCTGCATGACGGCCTGCCCAAATCGTCCCAAACACCGTCATCTGCGCATCCGTCGCACCAGAGGCAGGTGTCACCGTTCCCGCCGTCGGCACACCCGTTGCCGCAGTCGGCGTCAGCCGCGCCGCCGTCGCACCCCGGTCAGCCGCAGCAGGCGTCATCGTCACATCCGGTGCAGCCGCAGCCGTCGGTTCCGTCCCCGCCGCCACACACGCAGCAGCCACCGTCGTTTGCGCAGCCGCCACCTTCGTTCGTGCCGCAGTCGGAGCCGCCGCCTGCGTCGCGGCAGTCCGAGCTCGCGCGGCCCGAGGCACTGGAGGGCGAGTCGTCAGGGCAGAACTCGGGGGAGCGGGCCCAGGGGGCTTGGGCCACGGCGCCCGGATCGCCTGCGAGTGGCGGCACCTATGGTCGGGCCTCGGTGCCGCTGAACACCGCGCGCCCCACATCGCCCGGCCCCGCCGGTGCACCACTTGCGTTGCCGCCTGCCCCACCGCCGGTGGCATCAGCTGCGAACGCGGCGTCGTCGGCCGTGCCGCCCGCGTCGGTCTTTCCTCCCGCCGCGTCGGCGCATTCGGCTGCTGCGCCGCCCGCATTGTCGGCTTTCCCGTCCACGGCGCCGTCCGCTTCACCAAATAACCCGTCCACGGAGCCGCCCGCCTCCCCGGTTCGCCCGCCCACTGCGCAGGCTGCGTCGTCAGTGCCCGCGTCTGGGGCGGTCGGTGCGTCGGCGGCGGCGCCTGCTGGGCGTTCGGCGGTGCCTGTGGGGGCGGGGAGCGCTTCCTCGACTGCCGACGACGGCGCGAGGACGGCAGGGGGCAGCGCTCGAAAATCCCGTACAAAATGGGTTTTGGTTTTTGCGGTTCTGTTGCTTTTGGCGGCTGCCGCAGGCGTGGTCGGAGTGGTGCGGCCGGGGCCGGTCGACAAGTGGCTCTCGTCGGCCGAGCCGAGCACGAAGCCGGCGCCGGTGCCGCTCGCGCCCGACCCGTCGCCGACGCCCGTCCTGGCTGCGGCCAACGGTGGTGGAGCCGCGCTGACTGCCCAAGCCGTTACAAAAGCCATCGATCCGCTCGTCAAGTCGCCTGCGATGGGGACGAAAGTGCACGTCGCGGTGCTGGACGTGAGCTCGGGCGAAGTCCTCTACGAGCGCAACGCGGACACGATGACCACGCCCGCCTCGACGACGAAGCTGCTGACCGCGGCGGCCGTCCTGGACGCCCGCGGCCCCTCGCACCGGCTGAGCACGCGGGTCGTGGCCGGCGCCCAACCGGGCGAGATCGTGCTGATCGGCGGCGGTGACCCGACGCTGGCCACGACGAAGAACAAGCTGTTCCCGGGCGCGGCCCGGCTCGATCTGCTCGCGGCCCAGGTCAAGAAGTCGCTGGGCGGGACCAAGCCGACCCGGTTGCTGTACGACACGTCGCTGTTCAGCGGGCCCGAGACGGCCAAGGGCTGGGACTCGAGCGACATCTCGTTCGGGCAGGTGTCCCGCATCCAGGCGCTCATGGTCAACGCGGGGCGGATCAAGCCGATCCACAACGAGTTCGGCGGTGACCCGCGGGCGTCGGATCCAGCCAACGCCGCGGCCAAGGCTTTCGCCAAGATGCTCGGAGTGCCCGCTTCGGCCGTACGCAAGGGGAAGGCGCCCGCCGCGGACTCGGAATCGGCGGCCGACGGAGCGCCGGGGCAGGAGCTGGGCGAGGTCCAGTCGCCGCCGATGGTGCAGCTCACCGACTGGATGCTCGAGCAGAGCGACAACACCGCGGCCGAGGCCCTGGGCCGGCAGGTCGCGCTGGCCGAGGGCAAACCGGGCACGTTCGACGCCGCCACCGAGGCCATCGTCGGACGCATGCGCGAGCTGGGGCTGCCGGCCGACGAGGCCAATCTGTACGACGCCAGTGGGCTCTCCCGCAACAACGGGATCAGCCCCACGATGCTGACCCAGCTGTTGTCGACGGCCGCCTCGGGGGAGCAGCCGGCGCTGTCGTCACTGTTCGGCGGGCTGCCGGTGGCGGGCTGGTCGGGGACGATGCTCAAGCGTTTCGTGTCACCCAAGCCCAACCAGGGTGGCCAGGGCGTCGTCCGGGCCAAGACCGGCACGCTGAGCGGGGTCAACACGATGGCCGGCACTTTGACGACGGCCGACGGGCGCCTGCTGGTCTTCGCCATCATGGCCAGCGGCTCCGGGAACGCGATCACGGGCCGGGCGGCCTTGGATGCGGTGGCCGCGAGGCTCGTTCGATGTGGCTGCTCTTGATCCGGTTCGGGTGGCGGGCGGGGCGGTTGGACGGAGGCTGCTGATCTCAGGGTTTCACCCGAGGATGGGCTGGAATTCCGCGGGTACGGTGGGGTGATGGCGCAGTTCGTTGATTGGGATCTGGCCGCCGCGACCGCTGGCGCGCTGTCGAAATCAGGCCCCGCGGTCTCCTACGAGGACGCGATGGCGGTGGTGTCCGAGCTGCGGGATCTCACCGACGAGGCGGCCGGTCACGTCGCGGCCTACACGGGTTTGTCCTCGCAGGTCGAGGTGCCGCCGGTCCGCGTGGTCGACCGCAAGGACTGGGCCGCCGTCAACATCGAGGGCCTCAAACAGGTGATCATTCCGCTGGTCACCCGGCTCTCCGGCGACAAACAGCCGGGCGGGCTGGCCGACGCGATCGGCTCCCGGGTCACCGGGGTGCAGGCCGGAACGATCCTGGCCTACCTGTCGGGCCGCGTGCTCGGGCAATACGAAGTCTTCTCCGGCAACCCGGGCCAGCTGCTGCTCAATGCGCCCAACATCGTCGAGGTCGAGCGCAAACTGGGCGCCGACCCCCGTGACTTCCGGCTCTGGGTCTGCCTGCACGAGGTCACCCACCGCACCCAGTTCACCGCCGTCCCGTGGATGCGTGGCTACTTCCTGGGCGAGGTGCAGGCGTTCGTCGACGCCTCGAACAGCACCGAGCACATCCTCGAGCGGCTGCGCCGCGGCGTGGCCACGCTGTCCGACGCGCTGCGCGACCCCGATTCGCGCTCGTCGGTGCTCGACATCGTGCAGACGCCGGGCCAGAAGGCCGTGCTCGACCGGCTCACCGCGCTGATGACCCTGCTCGAGGGGCACGCCGAGTTCGTGATGGATGGCGTCGGCCCCGAGGTCATCCCCAGCGTCGAGTCGATCCGGTCCAAGTTCAACCACCGTCGCGAGAGCGGCAACCCGCTCGAAAAGGCGGTGCGGCGGCTGCTGGGCATCGAGGTCAAGATGCGGCAGTACGCCGAGGGCCGCAAGTTTGTGCACGGTGTGGTCGAGCGGGTCGGCATGGCCGGCTTCAACAAGATCTTCGACTCGCCCCTGACGCTGCCGCGCCTCGACGAGCTGGGCGACCCGGACGCCTGGGTGGCCCGCGTGCACGGTCCGCAGCCCGCGATCGGCGGGTAGTGGCCCGCATCCCGCCCGCAGTCGCCGCGGTGCGGCTGGCCGTGCGGCGGGCGCTGCCGGCGGACGGTCCGGTGCTGGTGGCGTGCTCGGGCGGGGCGGATTCGCTGGCGTTGGCCGCGGCGGCCCGGTTCGTGGGCGCCTCGGTCGGGCTGGTCACGGTCGACCATGGGCTGCAGGCCGGCTCAGCCGATCGTGCGGCCGAGTTGGCGGCCTGGGCCGCGGCGGCGGGATTCGACCCGGTTATCGTCGAGACGGTGTCCGTCGAGGGGCGGCCGGGCGGGCCCGAGGGCGCGGCCCGGACGGCCCGTTATGAGGCGCTGACCTCGGCCGCCGGGCGGGTCGGGGCGGTGGCTGTATTGCTCGGGCACACGCGCGACGACCAGGCCGAGACCGTGTTGCTGGCTCTGGCCCGGGGTGCGGGGCCTCGTGGTCTCTCCGGGATGCCGGTTCGGAGGGGGCTGTTTCTGCGGCCGCTGCTCGACGTGAGCAGGGCTGACACGCGTAAGGCGTGTGCCGCGCTCGGGCTGGCGCCCTGGGAGGACCCGCACAACAGCGACCCGGCCTTTGCCCGCTCGCGGGTACGCGGGGATGCGCTGCCGGCGCTGGTCGAGGCCCTGGGGCCGGCCGTGGTGGCCAATCTGGCCCGTTCGGCCGAGCTCATCGCGGCCGACAACGAAGAGCTGGATCGTCTGGCCGCCGCTGGGCTGGATCAGGCGTTCGTTCCTGCACCTTCTTCATCCCGCGTGACCTCCCCGCCGTTGCTGGACGTGAGCCCCTCCTCCGCCCTGGACATCTCCGACTTGTCAGGCATGGGGGCGGCGATCCGGCGGCGGGTGCTGCACTCGTGGGCGCTGCGGCTCGGAGCGCCGGGGGGCGCGCTCTCGCATCGGCACGTCGAGGCGCTGGATGCTCTCGTCACCCAGTGGCACGGTCAGGGGCCCGTGCATCTGCCGGGCGGCATCGAGGTCGCGCGCGAACACGGCGTACTCGTTCGGGTGTCTTGACGGTCTGTGAGAGTTGTCACTCCGCGTGTGCACCGGGCGGACGGCATGGGCGGATCTGCCCGATTCCCTGCGGTTCCGCCGCTCTTGATCGCTGACCCGTTGGACGAGCCGCAACCTTCATGCGGCAGGCTGGGCCCATGGCTGAGGGCACCTGGTACGACGCCGACATCGACCACGTGATCATCTCTGAGGAGCAGATCCGGGAAAAGATCGCCGAGCTGGCGAAGCAGGTCGCTGCCGACCACGCCGAGGCGGAGGACGGCATCCTGCTGGTCTGCGTGCTCAAGGGCGCTGTCATGTTCATGGCCGACTTCGCCCGCGCGCTGGGCAATCACGGTCCGTCGACCGAGATGGAGTTCATGGCCGTCTCGTCGTACGGGCAGGGCACCACCTCGTCGGGGGTCGTGCGTATCCTCAAGGACCTCGACAAGGACATCACCGGCCGGCACGTGGTCGTGGTCGAGGACATCGTCGACTCCGGCCTCACCCTCTCGTGGCTGATGAAGTACCTGCAGTCGCGCTCGGCGGCCAGCGTCGAGGTGGTCGCGCTGTTCCGCAAGCCCGACGCCGTGAAGGTGCAGGTGCCGGTGAAGTACGTCGGCTTCGACATCCCGAACGAGTTCGTCGTCGGCTACGGTCTGGACTTCGCCGAGCGCTACCGTGAGCTGCCGTACGTCGGGGTGTTGCGGCCCGAGGTCTACGCCCGTAGCTGAACCATTTCTCAGCGCCTTCTCAGTATTCAGTCCTTATGGGCGGTTTTGCCACTAAAGCTGGCTGAACGGGCGACGACCGGGAAGTGTCCGGGCAACGGGCTCACGGGTTCGTAACCGGCACCCACGGTGTACCGTCGAGTGACCGATGGCGCAGTGTCACAAGCGCCGGAGGGACCGGGAAGATTCACCGCCACGGGGTTTCACCACGGCAGCGGGGGTTATCAGACCCGGGGCCGCCGGTGAGCGGCACGTTGAGGTGACCAGGACGCCGATCAGGAGGGTCCGGGCGCTTGGCGCCCGACAACAGTATGGAACGTACGCGTTTCTTCCGCCGCCCGGTGGTCTGGATCATTCTGGTGATCATCGGCGTGATTGCGCTGAGCTCCTTCTTCACCAGTGGTCCGAGCTACCAGCGCGTAGATACCTCGGTGGCGCTCGAGCGCCTGAACCAGCCCGGCATCAAGAAGGTCGTCCAGAAGGACAAGGAGCAGACGCTCCAGATCGACCTCGCGACGGCCGAGCGGTTCGAGGGCAAATCGACCGACAAGATCGAGACCCAGTACCCGTACGAGGTCACGCGCGAGATCTGGGCCGAGGTCCAGGAGGCCAAGACGGCCGGCCGGATCACGGGCACGATCAACGCCACGGTCTCGGGCGACAACATTCTCTTCAGCCTGCTGATCAACCTGCTGCCGATCGCCATTCTGGTGATCCTGCTGCTGCTGTTCATGTCGCAGATGCAGGGCGGCGGCTCCCGGGTGCTCAACTTCGGCAAGTCCAAGGCGAAGATGATCACCAAGGACACCCCGAAGACGACGTTCGCCGACGTGGCGGGCTCGGAAGAGGCGGTCCAGGAGCTGCACGAGATCAAGGACTTCCTGCAGAACCCGGCGAAATACCAGGCGCTCGGGGCCAAGATCCCGAAGGGTGTGCTGCTGTTCGGCCCGCCCGGAACGGGTAAGACCCTGCTGGCCCGCGCCGTCGCCGGCGAGGCCGGGGTGCCGTTCTACTCGATCTCGGGTTCCGACTTCGTCGAGATGTTCGTGGGTGTCGGCGCCAGCCGCGTCCGCGACCTGTTCGAGCAGGCCAAGTCCAACGCGCCGGCGATCGTCTTCGTCGACGAGATCGACGCCGTCGGCCGCCACCGCGGCGCCGGCATGGGCGGCGGTCACGACGAGCGCGAGCAGACGCTCAACCAGCTGCTCGTCGAGATGGACGGCTTCGACACCAAGGGCGGGGTCATCCTGATCGCGGCCACCAACCGGCCCGACATCCTCGACCCCGCGCTGCTGCGCCCCGGCCGTTTCGACCGCCAGATCCCGGTCGACAACCCGGACATGGAGGGTCGCAAGCAGATCCTCCGCGTGCACGCCAAGGGCAAGCCGTTCACGCCCGACGTCGACCTCGACTCGGTGGCCCGTCGCACGCCCGGCTTCTCCGGCGCCGACCTGGCCAACGTGATCAACGAGGCCGCGCTGCTCACCGCGCGTAACGAGAAGCGGGCGATCTCCAACGAGTTCCTCGAGGAGTCGATCGACCGGGTCATCGCGGGCCCCGAGCGCCGCACCCGGGCGATGAGCGACAACGAAAAGAAGATCACGGCGTACCACGAGGGCGGGCACGCGCTGGTCGCCTACGCGCTGCCGCACTCTGCCCCCGTGCACAAGGTGACGATCCTGCCGCGTGGCCGTTCGCTGGGTCACACGCTGGTGCTGCCGACGGAAGACAAGTACACCCAGACCCGGGCCGAGATGATCGACACACTGGCCTACGCGCTGGGTGGCCGCGCGGCGGAAGAGCTCGTGTTCCATGAGCCCACCACCGGCGCCGGCAACGACATCGAGAAGGCGTCCGGCCTGGCCCGGGCCATGGTGACCCAGTACGGCATGAGCTTCAAGCTCGGTGCGGTCAAGTACGGCACCAGCGGCGACGAGCCGTTCATGGGTCGCAACATGGGCCACGAGCGGGACTACTCCGACTCGGTCGCGGCCGACATTGACGCCGAGGTGCGCGCGCTCATCGAGCTGGCGCACGACGAGGCGTGGGAGATCCTGGTCGAATACCGGGACGTCCTCGACAGCATGGTTCTCGAGCTGATGGAGAAGGAAACCATCACCCGGGAAGACATGGACCGGATCTGTGCTCGCGTGGTCAAGCGCCCGCCGATGGCGCCGTTCAACGGCTTCGGCAAGCGCCTGCCCTCCGAGGCCCCGCCCGTGCTCACCCCCGCCGAGCGGGAGAAGCTGCGGACGCAGGCCGAGGCGGACGGTCAGATCGCCGTCGGGCCCCACCCGAACGGCAGCGGCCCGGAAGGCAGCAACTGATAAGCGACGACGACGAGCTGGACTATCTCGCCGCCCGCCTGGTCGACGGCAAGCTCACCGGTGCTCCGGTCGAGCAGGCCGTCGACCTCGGGCGGATCGAGAAGGCAGTCAGAGAGATTCTCATCGCGGTCGGGGAAGATCCCGACCGCGATGGTCTTGAGCGCACCCCGGCCCGCGTGGCCCGGGCGTACGCGGAACTCTTCGCCGGCCTGCGGGTCGACCCGGCCGAGGTGCTGAAGACCAGCTTCGAGGCCGACCACGAAGAGATGGTGCTCGTCCGCGACATCGAAGTGATGAGCATGTGCGAGCACCACCTGCTGCCCTTCAAGGGCGTGGCCCACATCGGCTACATCCCCGGCCCGAACGGCCGGATCACCGGGCTCTCCAAGCTGGCCCGGCTGGTCGAGGTCTACGCCCGGCGACCGCAGGTGCAGGAGAGGCTGACCTCGCAGATAGCCGACTTGCTGATGGAAAAGCTGGACGCCCGCGGCGCGATAGTGGTTCTCGAGTGCGAGCACCTGTGCATGGAGATGCGCGGCATCCGCAAGGTCGGCGCCCGCACGGTCACCTCGGCCGTCCGCGGCGCGTACCAGACCGACGCCAAGGTCCGGGCCGAGGCGATGGCGCTGATCAACGCGCGCTGACCAGCCGGTTGGCCAGCGTCGACATCGTGTAGGTGCCGATGCCCAGCACCACCTCGAGCGCGTTGCGGTCGGTGAAGCCGGCCTTCTTGAAGTCGTCCAGTTCGTGGTCGGGCACTTCGCCGGCCGTTTCGAGCACCCGCATCGTGAAGATCCAGACCGCCGCCAGCCGCTCGTCGGCCGGCGGCGTCTTCGCGCGCAGGGCAGCGATCAGCGCGGCGTCGGCGCCGAGCGCTCGCAGCCGCCCGGTGTGCATGGCCAGGCAGACCCGGCAGTCGTTGCGCGCGGCGATCACCATCACCACCACCTCGCGCGCCAGCGGGTCGAGGGTGCTGCGTTCGAAGAGGTCGCTGGCCTGCAGAAACCCACCGAGCATCTCGGGTGACGCGGCCAGC
This sequence comes from Paractinoplanes aksuensis, assembly GCF_024137025.1. GTDB lineage: Bacteria > Actinomycetota > Actinomycetes > Mycobacteriales > Micromonosporaceae > Actinoplanes > Actinoplanes aksuensis. The sequence goes on along the minus strand of NZ_JAMYJR010000031.1, from coordinate 135,648 downwards.
CGGGCCACCGCCTCGGGCAGATGGCCGAGGTGCTCGAGCGTCTGTTCCATGAGCGGCCGCGAACCGGCCGGCGCGGTTTCGAGGGTGTGCGGGACGAACATCGGTCCTCCGGTAAACTGGTCAACGTGGTTGTCGAAACCGTAAACCAGGTTGTCGAGTTTGCCAAGGGTCGGCGTCGTCGTGGCTGAGGCCGACCCGCCCGGATACGAGCTGCCCCTTCTGTTGTTCGCGGGCTTCCGCTCCCTCATCGACGAGCTGCATCGAGAACTGGCGGCGCACGGCCACACCGAAGTACGCCCGGTGCACGGCTTCGCCCTGCAGGCAATCGGGCCGTACGGGGCCTCGGCCAGCGAGATAGGCCGGCGTCTGGGCGTCTCGAAGCAGGCCGCGGGCAAGACCGTCGACCGCTTGGCCGCCCTCGGCTACGTCGAACGGGCCGACGACCCCACCGACGCCCGCCGCAAACTGATCCGCCTGACCCCGCGCGGCCTCGACGTCCTGACCCGCTCGGCCGAAATTTTCGACCGCCTGCGCGCCACCTGGGTCGACCGGCTGGGCGCCGCCCAGGTCAACCAGCTCGAAACCTCCTTACGTACGGTCGTGCCACCCACGACCTTCCCGGTCGACGTCCCCGGCTGGTTCGGCTGAGCTCTGGCTCGCAGCACTCCCGGTCGCCCGACCGTTATTTGGTGTCCTGAGGAAGCGGGCCTCGTGATACTGGCTGGATGATCGAGAAGTTCAATCCGTCGACCGTTCATGAGCCGCCGGGCTACTCGCATGTCACGATCTCGGCTGCTGGGCGTCTTGCTCATCTGGCTGGGCAATGTCCGCTCGACCTCGACGGAAACGTGGTGGGAGAGCCGGGGGACTACGAGGCGCAGACTGATCAGGTCATCGCCAACTGCCTGGCTGTGCTCGAGGCCGCCGGAGCTCAGCCCGGGGACGTGGTGCGGTCGGTGATCTATGTGGTCAGTTCGGAGTCGGCGGTGCTGGCCGCGGTGTGGGAGCGGCTCAACTCGTCGCCGCTGGCGCCCGCGTTCAGTACGGCTTCGACGCTGCTGGGCGTCAATGCGCTGGGGTTCGGCGGGCAGCTGGTCGAGGTCGACCTGACGGCGGCGCTCAGTTGAAGAACGACGCCAGGCCGACGCCCATGCAGGTGAGCAGCACGGGGGTCAGGCAGGCGATGGCGCCGACTATCGGGGTGCGGTCGACGCCCTCGGGATCGCCGCCGTAGACGAAGCCGATCGTGACCCAGCCCAGGCCAAAGGCCAGCACCGGCATGCTCAGGCCGCACAGCAGGGCGTACGTCGGCACCGAACCGGGTGCCGCGACCAGGTAGAGCACGATCTGCACGATCAGGACGACCGCGGCGAACGGGCCGTAGATCAACAGGTTGCGGGCCCACGGGCGCCACGGGCGGGCCGACGCCGACTCGGTGAGCAGGGCGTCGCCGGCCTCGGCGGTGCGGCGGGCCTGCTGCAGGGCGGCCAGCGCGGCGGACGGGCCCCCGGCGACCGCCTGGGCGGCCACGTCGCGGTCGGCGGGCGACGGCGTGAGCTCCAGCGAGGGTACGGAAAGGTCGCGGGCCAGACGGGTGTTCTGGGCGGCGAGCCGGGCCCGTACGACGGAAAGCTCTTGCCGGGCCGCCGAGACCGCCGCCTGGTGCTCGGTCGCGGCGGCGCTCGCGGCGCGGCGGACCGCGTCGAGTTGTTGCGCGGCGGCCAGGTAATCGGCCCACGGACCCGGCGCGGGCGGCGTCGGCTGGGCCGGGATCGCGCCGGTGGCCTGCTGCTGGTCGGTCACAGCGGGCCACCCTGATCGTCGGTCACACCAGGGTCGAGGAACGGCACGACGGTGACCGTGCGTTCGTCGCGCCGGTCGTGCAGCAGCGCCCGGTTGGGCCGGGGATGCCAGGCGACCGTACGGCCGATCATCGCCGCCACCTCGGCCGGGGGCACGTTGAGGAAGAGCAAGCCGGACACGTCGTCCCGACCGGCGCTGTCGGCGAACCGATGCGGGTCACGCCACCAGGAAAGCAGATGGGCGCCGCGAGCCGGGCCGTCGCGCAACAGCTCGGGCAGGCCGGCCAGGCTGCCGGGGGCGGCCGCGTCCATGCCGAAGACCACGCGGTAACCGGGGCGGTCGGGGTCGAGCTCGCCGGCCAGACCGGCCGCGTCGACCAGCGTCACTTCTTGCCGGTGACCGATCTCGGCCGCCAGGGCCTCGGCGAGCCGGTCACCCTCGGCGACGAGCGAGGCAATGACAAAGCGGGCCGTACGCGGTGGGTGGAACGCGGCCACGCTCCGTGCGGCCGCGTCGAGCACCTCGGACGCCGAGGCCTGCGACCCGAAGATCGCCAGGTGCCGCCCGGGGGCGCGGTCGAGCGGGAACGCCGCGGTGGTCAGCCCGACGTCGAGCAGGCGGCCGATCAGAGCCGACGGAACGGCGCCGCGACCGGCCAGCGCGGCCCGGTACGTCGGGTCGTCGGCGAGGTGCTGGTGGGCGTACCCGGCAAAAACGCGCGGCGGCTGCGACTCCGGATCGCGGGTGCCCCAGAGCCGATGGCGCAGGTCGCTGAGCAGCGCGTCGTCGGCGTGCGGGTCGGGGAAGCGGATGATGCGCTCGTGCCCGCGGGTCGCGCCGCGCGGCCCGCCGAGCCCGCCCGCGGTGTTGACGACCGCGGTGCCCAGCGGCAGCCCGGCCGCCGAGTCGTTGGCCGGCTCGAGCACGTCGCCGCCGCCCGGCAGCGCGATACGCACCGGGAACTGGCCGAAGAACGAGTCGCGCTTGGCGTAGTGCGCCTCCAGCCCGGCGACGTTCTGGCTGGCCAGCACCAGGTGGATGCCGCACGAGCGACCGGTGCGGGCCAGCGACTCGAGCAGCGTCGTGGCCTCCGTCGCCACCGGGTCGTTGCCGGCCAGCAGCGCCGGGAACTCGTCGATCACACACAGGATGCGCGGCAGGGGACGCTTCAGACCGTCCTCGGCCGCGGCCGCGCGCAGCTCGGGCAGGGTCGAAACACCAGCCCTTTCGTACGCCGTATTGCGCCGCGACATCTCGGCGTTCAACTCTCGCAGGACGGCGAGACCGTACTCGCGGTCGGCCTCGACCCCCACGGCGCGGGCCTGCGGCAGCCAGGTGCGGTCACGCTGGGTCGGCACGAACTCGGCGAAGGTCACGCCCTCTTTGAAGTCGAGCAGGTACAGCGCCAGCTCGGTCGGGCTGTACCGGGCACACAACCCGTAGAGCACGTTGACCAGGAAGGCGGTCTTGCCCGCGCCGGAGCGTCCGCCGACCATCCAGTGTGGTGTGAGGTCGTTGAACCGCAGCGCCAGCGGCGTCTCACCGTCGTGGCCGACAACGGTGCTCAACCCCTCGCCGGCGTCACCGGCCCACAGCTCCTCACCCGGCTCGGGCAGCAGGTCGGCCAGCGTGACCCGGGTGGCGGCGGCCGAATGCGCGGCCAGCTCGCGGCACACCGCGTCGACCAGATGGGGCGGCGGATCCTCGTCGAGGAAGACGGGGGCGTTGAGCCAGGAAACATCGGACGTCGAACCGTACGTGGCCCCCGGCGGATCGCCGATCACCGCGTACGGGTTACGGACCGACACCATCGTCGTGCGTGGCAGCGGAGCCTGGGTGGTCTCGGCCGTCAGCGGGGGCGGCGGCCAGCCCGCCACGATCAGATGCAGCCCGGAATCGGGCCCCTGCTGGGCGAGCGCGGCGATGCGGCGCAACTCTTCGCCCTCGGTCAACTCGGGCAGGCTCGCGATGACGACCAGCATCATCCGGTCCCGCCGGGCCCGCCGCGGCGCGGCCCCACGACCGGGCCGCAGCCACTTCTCGGCCTCGGCCAGCACGTCCCGCAAACCTTGCCGGTCGGTGGCCGGCGGCGACAACAGACCCGCATCCTGCAACCCGGCGAACGGCGCGAACACCTCACCGCCACCGATGCCGTCCACCGCCCGCACCAGCAACGACCCGGCCGGCGCGGCGGCCAGCAGCCGCACCAGGATCGAACGCAGCAGCCCGAAGACCCGCGAGTCGGTGGCGGTGGCATCAATGGTCAGGTGACCGGTGCCGAGCAGCGGAATCACGGCCGGGAAGCGGGCATCGTCGAGCGGCTGGGCCACCCCGAGCCGCACGAACTGGGGCGGATAGACCCCGCCCAGCGGCGTGTTGGCCGACTGCGCATCAAGCGGCGACCCGAGCCAGCCCGGCGCCAACGCCCCCGCGGCGGACCGCAACTCTTCGGCCAGCCGATGCTGCTCCAGCGGGTCACTGCCGCCCGACTCCGCGTCGAGCGCGGCCGAGGCAGCATCGGTCAGGGCCGCCGCCTGCCGATGCAAAGCGGCAGCCTGCTGGACCCGCAAAGCCGAATCCACCACCGCTCTCACCTCCTGTGTGCGGGTAAAACTTATCCCAGACGGGGCGAGGCATCGCGTTCCCGGTGCCCGGTTCGATGTCCGCGTCGTACGGATCGTCCCGCTCCAGGTGCGGTTGGGGTGAAGGCACTACTGTCGTATGTGTGCAGCCGCAGGAGCCAGTGTCCGGCCTGACGCCCCCGCCACCGGGCGCCGGGACACCACCGGCCGCGCCGCCGAAGAAGCCCCGAAACCGCCGCCTGCGCTTGTGGCTGGCCCTGGGCGCCGGCATCGTGAGCCTGCTCTGCCTGGGCGGCATAGGCATAGCCGTCCTCGTCTACGACGACGAAACCAAAATCGAACGCGCCGAACCCGACGCGGTCGTAGACAACTTTTTGCGCTCATACCTTGGTAATCGCAACGACGATGAAGCTGCGCTGAACACGTGTAAGGCCGGCGCACAGTTGACGGAACTTCAAGCTCTGCGCTCGGAGATGGTTGAGCGGGAGAAGAACTTCGATGTTGCGGTTTCCGCGACGTGGGGCACATTGACCGTCATCAACGGCGATGCGAAGCAGAGCAACGTCGACGCTGACCTGACTATCGCGAGCTTCAAGAACAACGATCCGGTGAGCAGGCGCACCGAGACATGGACATTCGGCCTCGTCGACGAAGATGGATGGCGAGTTTGCAGCGCCACCAAAACCGCCTGACTACTCGATCCAGAGGCGATGAACCAGGACCTCGAGCGTTCGAGGTGCGTGGCCGCTCCAACCCCAGCGGTACCAGTCGAGCTCGGTCGTGACGCGGGCGCAGATATCGCCTTGACTGTTGGTATGTAGCTCAGTTACAGCACGGAGTTCCCGCTCTTCGTCGCCGTTGTCCTTCAGACGAACAACGCGGCGACCGGACAAGGTGGGTGCGTCCAGTGCGGGCACGGGCGTACGTCGTGCCGGCTCGTCCAGCGAGACCAGCCGCGAAGCGAGGCTGTCAGACGGCAGCGAGATGCCTGCCACTCCATATTCCTCGACCCAGACACGCTCAACGGGGACGAGTGGGGCGAAGATCTCGGTCTGTTCCGCTTCGGCGCGATACCACTCGCCCTCGGTCATCACGGGCACGTAGGTACGGCTACCTTGCACCACCTTTTCATCAGCACGAAGGTCCGAGCGCCATCCGTGACCGGGTAGCCCGATCAGGACCCGGCGCCCGCGTAGCTGGCCCGTCAACGTGGCCGGTGTCGGCACCACTGGACGTGGCGGATCGAGTTGCCAGTCAGGAAGACCGGCGAACGGATCAGGTTGTGATTCGCCGGTCATCCTGCGCCTCCCAGCGGTGTCCCCTGCTCGCGCATGAAGCGCACCGGGTCGATAGCGCCGGCGCTGGACCGGTCGTTGTTGAGGTGAACCTCGAAGTGCAGATGCGGGCCCGACGAGTTGCCGCTGGTTCCGACCCGGCCGATGAGCTCACCGGCCGTGACTTCCTGACCCTCGTGGACGAGCGGTTTCACAATCAAGTGGCAGTACCTCGTCATCACGTCCCCGGCGTGTCGGATCTCCACCATCCAACCGCATCCACCCTTACCTGGGTAGCCGTCGACGTTGCAGGTGCGTCGCCCGTTGTGGTCCTCGTCGCATTTCACCTTGGAGACGATGCCGCTGGCCGCCGCCGTGATCGGTGTCTGCTTTCCCGCGATAAGGTCGACGCCCTGGTGGGTGGGCCGGGATGAAGTGCGGAACCCGGAACCGACCAACGCGCCGACCGGTCGCGTCCAACCGGATGCTGCGATCTGCCCACCGGAGGCGCAGATCATTGCTGTCGAGTCGCCGGCCGCGTTGGCTGCGCCGTCCGCCAACTGATTCACGATCTGAGTAGCAAGCGGTTCGTGCTTTGCATAGGCGTCCGGGTAGGCGCTGATCTGCACCCGCTGTGCGGCTCGGGTGAGCGACATCCTCTCCCACCCCCGCACTGTCTTGAGCTTGTTGTAGAACTTCGTGGCCGCGTACACGGGGTCGCGTACTTGCTTGGGCGAACCCCAGCCGGAACTCGGCCGCTGCTGGAAGAGGCCCAGCGAGTCGTGGTCGTTGTCCTCGCCGAGGTTGCCCAGGTTCGTCAGCCGTGACTCTTGCATCGCCGTGGCGACCGCGATGACCCAGGCTCGGGGTGGCATCTTGAGATCGGCGCCGACATTGATGATGACAGCCGCGTTGCGGACCTGCTCGGCGCCGTAGGGTCGGATCCTGGGCAGTTCAGTGTCCGGGTTGACCGGCCCGCCCTTGCCGCATCCCAGCGAGGACAATTTCAGATTGTCCTGACCCTCGTCGGTGAGTGTGCCGACAAAAAGAGCGGTGATGCCACCGCCGCAACACAACAGAGCCAGCGTCGCCACCAAGGCGACGAGCAGGGCTATCTTGCGCGGCCGTGGCATGTTCACGACGACCAGTCGATCCCGTCAACCCGCCAATGACCGTCGGGCGCAATCAGACGCAGGTTCAGCTTTCCGGTGTCCATCGTGACAACCGCGTTGACCACCGTGTCGCTGACCGGCACCAGGCTGGGTCGGCCGATTACCCGCTCGGCCGGAACTCCGGCCGGGTCGACCCCGTCCAGTTCGTCGGCGAGCTTCGTAGTGGAGTTCGGCAGCAACTGCGCGCGCCACGCCTTCGGGGTGACGTTTTTATGGTCAGCCCAGGCCGAGGCGAAGGCGTACGCGACAGCCTCAGGCTTCGCTCGCCCGGGGCTGGTGGTTGGGCTCGGCGGTGGCTCGGTCTCGAGAACGGTGTCGTCGTCTTTGGGGTCAGCGCTGACCACTGGGCCCGGCGACGCGGTGCCGAGCGAGGGCCGGGAGTCGTCACCGTCGGAGAAGAGCCGAGCCAGACCGACTATTGCCAGCACAATGACTCCTAGGACGATGGCTACGCCCCATCGTGACCGGAAGATCCTGTTAAGGCCGAGTTCGAGGGAACGGGGCATGCGATCACTTGGTCTCGGAGCGGATACGCGGGGCGGCCGGTTCGGCAGTGGTGCTGCCGGTCTCAGGCCGGTAGATCGCATACGAAGAGGGCTGCTCGGCCACGTCCGGCTCGGTCCACCCAGTAGCTTGGCGCGATCGGTTGGCGCCACGCGCTGTAGGCGACACTGTCGCCGGCTCGCGGGTGTCGTCGCGCGTGGGCCGCTCACGTGCCGGGAGTGGGTCGCCTACTGACTCGTTGCCATCCGGCCTGATCGGTCCGGCGGCACCACCACGGCTTCCTGTGGTCGCCGAGGCCAGATCGCTGCGGTTCGCCGAGTGAGCCGGGTCTTCCAGCCGTGCCTCCGGACGCAGGTTGCCCTGGTCGACGTATACGGTGCGGTTCCCCTTCCCGATCACCTGGCCCCGATCGTCGCCGACAGCCCCTTCGACCTTGGACGCCTCCCGCATGTCCCGGAAGAACCGTCGGTGCCAGGACCCGGTAGCGATCGTGCGTGCGTTGTCCTTACCGCCCAGCTGGGTGATGCGTCGGTAGGGCCGGAGAAGCAGCCAGCCCACCACGCCGCAGAGCCAGACGAGCACAACCTGCAGCCAGCCGGGCAGTGTGGCGGTATTCATGATCAAGTCGACCGCGAACAAATAGATGGCCGCGCCCGTACCGAAGATGGCGATGTTGAAGACAGCCGCGACTACGGCGTTGCCGAGCCGCTTGATTCCGGAGTTGGCCGGTCGCAATAGGCCGACAGTTCCAAGAATTGGTGCGGCAATGACCGCCCACCGGAAGACCAAGAAGCCGAGAAGTACAAGCAGTGATGCCGTCACGTCGAACATTGCGAACATGACAGCGGCAAGGACGGCGATGAATCCGGCGCCGATCCTATCCATGCCCTTTACGCCCTGCAGGTATTCGTATGCCTCAGGATCCTCAGTCTTGATCTGCTGAGCGACTCGCTCCCACTGCTCGTTCTTGCCATCGAGTACACCGTCGCGGGTGGCAGGATTCTGGCGGATCCGCTCGGCTTCGTCCCACGTCAGCGATCGCGCGTCGTAGAGAGCGCGACCGTATTTCTTGGCGGTGTCGGTGTCGGCCGAACCCAGCACTCCGCGCAACCAGTTCCGGTAAAGCATTGTGTCCGCTGCGGTATCACTGGCTCGGACCGCAGGAGGGCGGTTGTCCTCGCAGGCACCAGGTGTCGGATCGTCACAAAGACTGCCTGGTGTGTTCTGTGCTCTGGGTCCGACTGCGTCGTGCACGACTCCTAGTGTCGTGACGAGCGTCTGATCCGCGATGCTGGCCGACTTCACCGGCCAGGTGGCGATCGCCGTAACGACAATCATGACCAGGATGGCCCATCCCGCCGTAGTGGTCGCCGCGCCCATTTCGGCCTGTCTTGACCGCCAGATGAGGTAGAGGCCAACGATCGCCAAGGTTACGACGCCGAAAACGCTGAAGACCTTTTCGTAGACGGCCCTGGTCGCTTGATCGACAAGAGTGTCAGCCCAACCCCATAAACTCTGCGGATCCCAGGCTCGCTCCCGCAGAGCGTTCGATGCGCCGATAACGGCAGTTGCCACCATGAATTCGCCATTGGCGATGGTCGTCTCGAATTTATAGTCCGGATCAACCAACGTGGACGCGCAGCCGCTATCTAAATCGTATGTCGTGTAGCTGTAACCAGCGTAGCCGTACTGGCTGTAGAGGCCCTGCGGCCCTGGCTTCGTGGAGGATTCCGGACGTTCCGCGAACCATCCTGCTAGTCCGGAATCTGGTGTACTCGGGGTTGGAGGTTTCAGGCAATCGGCGCGATCCGAAGCCACCTTGCCCAGTCGGTTGACGCAGCCTTTCAGGTCCTGTTGCCATTCCTCGAGGCTGCAGGCGCCGCCCGGGGCCTTGGACGGTAGGCCGGCCGGGGCGGCCGAAGCCGCCGGTGCCGCCACCGCCCAGGCGATCGACGCCACCACCATGACGGCCATCGTCGCCAGCAGCGCCAACCCGCGACGGACCATCTCAAACCTCCAGGTCGGACGGCAACATCGGGACCGAGGGGGCGGCCTTGGCGGCCGTCGGCGTCGTGTCGAGGTGTTCGAGCAGACCCTCAACGTACGACACGTCGACCCGCACCTTCTGCACGCGCCCGTCGACGTCCCGCATCACGAATTCGCGGAAGCCGAGCCGCGACTGCGACGACGTGTCCACCTGGGACAGTGACGCCAGCGTGGCCTCGTAGCCGTCGTGCACCGGCACCCTCAGCAGCCGCAGCGCCTCGGACGCGATCTCCTGGTCTTCCGCGATGCGGCCCACGAAGACCGTCGACACGAGGTTTTGCACGTCGAGGCCGAGGATGTCGCGCGGGTTCTGCGACGCCACCAGGGCCGCGAGGTTCCATTTGCGGGAGTCGCGGGCCAGGCGGACGAGGAACGACCGCCCGGAGCGCCAGCCCTCCATGAAGTGGGCCTCGTCGAGCCCGACCATTTTGCGTGAGCTCATCGAGCCGCCGTAGCAGCGCCTCACCGCCAGCCGGTGGGCTGTGTGCAGCATCGGCAGGGCCAGCGACTCTTCCGCCGACCAGTACTCGCGCTCGATCTTCAGGTCGGGCAGTCGCAGCCCGGCCATCGTGATGACCGTCAGGGCCGCGTCCGCGCCGAGCAGGTGTTGCGGCGGCGAGCCGAAGAACAGCAGCGCGAGCGGCATCTCGGCCGTGTCGAGCAGCAGGTTGGCCAGTTCGCGGCCCTCGTCGTCGTCCAGGCCCTGCAGGGTGCGGACGACGTCGTCCAGGGTGGACGTCTCTTCGGCCGGCACCTGGCGCACCGCGTGCCGCAGCAACGTCGCCGTGGACGCTTCCTTGGCCACCTGGGGCGGCACCAGCATCGAGCAGATGTCCTGCACCAGCATGCGGCGTTCGGCGCGGGCGTTGGAGACCGCGATCTCGTACTCGCGGTCACCGGCCGGGCCGGTGGCGAACTCGGAGCGTACGGGGGTGGGAATCAGCGCGTACGGCGCCAGCGTGCCCTGTTCCGAGCCGGTGAGATTCAAGACCCGGGAGTACGGCCGCAGTTCCGGCATCTGGCACAGCCGGGCCAGCGGTCCGGACGGGTCGAGCAGGGTCACCTGCACACCCCGGCGCGCGTTGAGGTAGCCCAGCGCGCCCATCAGCGTCGACTTGCCACCGCCGGGCTCGGCCACGAAGACGCCGAGGCCGGAGCGCTCGCGCACCTCCATGGGGAAGTGCAGGTCGAGGAAGACCGGCCGGCGGCAGGTGCCCGCCGTGCGCCCGATCAGGTCGCCCCGGCGGTCGCCGACCGTGGAGGCCGCCTGGGGCAGGGCCGCCGCCAGCAGCTTGACCGGCATGCGGCGCACGTATCCGGTGTTGGCGATCGGCTCGCCCGGGATGAACTCGCGGGCCAGCTGGTCCTGGTTCTTGGGGTGCTGCAGCGAGATGCGCAGCTCTCGCGAGTAGAGCTGGATCAGGCGGCGCGCCCGTTCCAGGCATTCCTCGCGGGTGGCGCCGCCGACCGCGATACGGTGCCAGCCGTGGGCGCGGGCCGATTCGACCGGCAGGCCGGTGGTCATCTCGTCGCCGATCACCAGCGCGCGCTTGGCCAGGCGTTCCAGTTCGGGCGGGGCGTCGATGCCGTGCTCGGCGTAGTCGAGCTGCTGCGAGCGAATCATCCGGAGTCGATGCTCCAGATTCTTGAACGAGCTGCCCGAGCCGAGGATGTCGAGCCGCGACGAGAGCTCCATGGGCCAGGGCAGCCGCTCGTGGAAGTGCATCCACGGCTCGTGCTTCTCGGGGATCTCGAGTGGCTCCATCCGGCCGACGGAGAGCACGGCGACGTGCCGTTCCTCCCCGGTCATCCGGTTGACGAGCTTCACGGTCGAACCGTACGGGGTGCGGTAGCGCTCGACCTGCTCGGTCAGGGCCAGCAGGTCGCCGGTGTCCCACTGCCCGTTCGTGACCGGTGAGAGCGGCCCGGGCGGGGCCATGCACAGCGCCACGGAACGGAACAGCAGCCATTCCAGCTCTTGCGGAGTGACCCGGCGGCCGCGCATGCCGAACGCGTTCAGCACCTCGTCGAACTGCTCGACCGCGCGGTTGAGCTTGCGCCGCTCGCCGTCCGAGGTGCCGCGCCCGAAGATCCGCAGGACCCGTTCCGAGAACGTGTCACCCAGCGAGCGCCGGGCGAAGGTCACCCCCAGGTACGTCTGTCCCTCGGCGTGGTTCACCGAGAGCAGGTGCCGCTGGGCCGCCACGAGATGGTCCGACCAGGAGGTTCCGCCCCGCACGTCGGGCAACGGCTTCGCCGTGAACGAATCGACCGTACGGGCCCACTCGTCGGCCGGGAACGGCCGGTTGGTCCGCCGCAGGTGCAGCCGGAAGCCGGCCAGGCCCGCGTACTGCTCGGAGATCGCGCTGAGCAGGGCCTCGCGCTCGGCGTCGGGCCGGAACGCCCAGCGCACCTCGGGCAGGTAGTACCAGGCCGTGACCGTGCTCTGGGTGAAGGTCAGGTGGCCGGCGATCTCGCTGATCTCCAGCTCCATGACCGGGTCACGGTCGTTGAACTTCAGCTTGTGCGGCCGCAGCGCCGACGTCTTGGGCTGCCGGACCGGGAGGTTCCTGGGCTCTTTCTTGCGCTTGGCCGGGGATTTCTCCTTGCGCTTGGCCGGCGCCCGGTCGGTGGCCGGCACGGGCAGCGGCGGCTCAGCCGGCGGAGCTTGCGGGGCGTACGCCTCCACGGGCCCAGCTTGGGGCGGAGCCGGCGCGGCGCCGCCCACGTTCTGCCACAGCGGCGGCGTCGACACCGGGGGCGCCGTGACGGGCTCGGTGGTCGGCGTCGGCGGCCAGTTGTCGAAGTCGGGCCACTCGTCGAAGTCGGCTTCGGGGCTGGTGGCGCCGGTGGCACTCGAGTCCTGGAAGTAGTCGGCCTTGGGCCCGATCGGCGCCCGGCTGTACGGCGCACCCGGCTCGGGCGCGCCCCATGGACCATCCGGCTCGTCCGGAAGACGGGCCGGCGGCATCGCCGGCGGCGGGGCCGAGGCGACCGGCGGCGCCGCAGATGCGGCCGGTGGCGCAGAGGCGACCGGTGGGGCCGAGACGGGACGCTCGGCAGCCGGCGGAAGAGCCACGGGCGGCTCGGCCGGCGGCAACGCCACGGGCGGCCCGGCCGCCGCGACCGGGGCCGGGGACACGGGCCGCGGCTCGACCGGATCAGGTCGTACGGGCTCGGGGGTGGGAAGGGTCTTCGGCGCGGGCGGCGGGGCCGGGTCGTCGAAGTCGAACCCGAAATCGAAGTCGAGCTCCGGATCGGCCGCCGGCGGCTCGATCGGCGGAGGCGCGGCGACCGGCGACGGCGGCGCGGCCCCACCGAAGAGATCGAGGAACGGCGAATCGATGTCGAGCGTCGTGTCCACGGCCGTGCCCCGTGGGCGCAGCGGCTGGGGCGACTGGAAGACCCCGACTGCGCCGTGCCCCGGCGCGGCCACGAACTCCTCGGCCGCCTCGTCCGCGGAATCTGACGAGGAGTAGTGGTTCGAGCGCACTCCGTTACTCTGCCTGCCCTGCGTGTCGGCATCCGCCCGGGGATGACCGTGCGGAACGGGTCCGGTCATGCGCCATCTCCGTGGGAGCGTGCGAATGAACTGGTCATACCAACTCCTCCCGAACCCGGATGCGAGTGGCGACAAGTCTCGGATCGCGTCGCTCGACCGCCGGCTCGCGCGTGCGGCGCCAGTCGGTGAGTGCGGTCCGGATGACGACCCGGGCCGGGCGGTCGGGGTCGACATGGCGGAAGACGTACGAGGTGGTGACCATGGCGAGCGCGATCTCCCAGGCCGGGAACGGATCGAACTCGAAGGTCATCAGGTAGTGCAGGAACATGAACAGCGGCACCAGCGCCACGAACATGCCGTACTGCGCGTACGGCAGGTGGATGGGCAGGGTGTAGCCCGGGGGGCCTAGATAGACGAGGCGCGCCCGGTAGATGTCGTCGTCGGTCCGGAGCCGCATCTCAGTTGAAGATCAACTTAATCAGGGCGTCGCCGACGAAGAACAGGGTCGCGGCGCCGGCGATGAAGGCCAGGCCCACGATGGCGATGGCCGAGCTGGTCAGGACCTTCGAGATCTCACCGCGGCTGGCTCGTCCGATGAAGATCACGCCGAGCACCGCGAGCAGGATCGGCGCGATGTTGCTGGCGAAGAAGGTGACGATGCCTTCGGTGTTGATGCCCTTGGGTTCGGGCGCGGCGAGTGTGGCCTGCTGGAGCAAGGCCGCCGCCTGCGTGGCGAGCTCAGTGGCGATCATCGGTAAACCTCCCCGTGCCCGGCTAGGGGGTTCCGGGCACGCTGCAGTTGTGAAGCTTCACGGCATCGCCCATATCGTGCTACTTCCCACCCTGCGCGTCGAGTGAGCCGTTCGGGCATTGCCATGCTCGTCTGCTCTCTTCGGTTCATGCAAATGATGCCTGGTTCCGAAGCGTACGGCCCGTCGTTCATGGCTACAAGCGTCGGAAACGTTACGGATGGTGATGGCGTGCATGAAGTTGAGTTACCGGACATCGTACGCACGTGCGACAACCCCGCCCGCCGTACCCTCGTGGCGTGACCAAGGAGCCGACGGATGCGCAGGTCGCGGGCCGCGCACTGATGCAGATGGATCACCCGGTCGTGATGGGAATCCTCAACATCACTCCCGATTCGTTCTCCGACGGCGGGAAATACACAGACGTGGACGCCGCCGTCGCGCACGGCGCTGACCTGTACTACGCAGGTGCGAACATCGTGGACGTGGGCGGCGAATCGACCCGGCCCGGGGCCGAGCGGGTGGACGCCGAGACCGAGATCTCCCGCGTGGTCCCGGTGATCCGCGCCCTCGCGAGCGCCGGGGTGCCGCTCAGCATCGACACCACCCGGGCCTCGGTCGCCCGCGCGGCCCTGGCCGCCGGGGCGGTGGCGATCAACGACGTGTCCGGCGGTCTGGCCGACCGGGACATGGCGCGGGTCGCGGCCGAGGCCGGCTGCCCCTGGGTTCTCATGCACTGGCGCGGTCACTCGCGCCACATGAACGAGCTCGCGGTCTACCACGACGTCGTCGCCGAGGTCCGCGATGAGCTGCTGGAACGGGTGGACGACGCGCTCGCCGCCGGTGTCGCGCCGGAACAGATCATCCTCGATCCGGGACTCGGCTTCGCCAAGACGGCCGAGCACAACTGGGCCCTGAGCGCCCACCTCGACGTCCTGATCGGGCTGGGTCACCCGGTGCTGTTCGCGGCCAGCCGCAAGACCTATCTGGGCCGGTTGCTGGCCGGTCCGGACGGCACGCCACGCCCGGTCGAGCAGAGAGAGGCCGCGACCCTGGCCACCTCGGTGCTGGCGGTGGCGGCCGGGGCCTGGGGCGTACGCGTCCACGATGTCACCGCCACGGCCGACGCCATCGCCGTGTGGCGCGCGACCGGCTCGCCGCGGCTGCGCACCGTGTCCGAGAGTGAGAAGGAGTGAACGGGGTGGAGGGACGGATCACGCTGACCGGGCTACGGGTGCGCGGCCGTCACGGCGTCTTTGACTTCGAGCGCGAGCAGGGGCAGGACTTCGTCATCGACGTACGCCTGGATCTCGACCTCGGCCCGGCCGCGAGCAGCGACGACGTGGCCGACACGGTGCACTACGGCGAGCTCGCGGGCCGGCTTGCTGAGATCGTCGGCGGCGAGCCCGTGAATCTCATCGAGACGCTGGCCGACCGGCTGCTCACGGCCTGTCTGGACGACCGCCGGGTGACCGCGGCCGAGGTCACCGTCCACAAGCCGCAGGCCCCGATCCCGCTCGAGTTCGCCGACGTCGCGGTCACCCTGCGCCGGAGCCGAGCGTGACCCGGGCCCTGCTCTCGCTGGGCAGTAATCTGGGCGACCGCGAACAGCACCTGCGTCGCGCGGTCGGCCGGCTCGGCCCGGGAGTCGTCCGGCGCTCCGGCATCTTCGAGACACCGCCGTGGGGCGACGCCGACCAACCGTCGTACCTCAATGCCGTGCTGATCGTCGCCGACCCCCGAGCGGAGCCGTACGACTGGCTGGTGCGCGCGCGGGCGGCCGAGTCCGAGGCCGGGCGCGTACGCGACCCGGAGCGCCGCTTCGGCCCGCGCACCCTCGACGTCGACGTGATCGTGGTCTGGGACGACGACGGCCGGCCCGTGCTCAGCGACGACCCCGAGCTGACGCTGCCCCACCCGCGGGCCCACCTGCGCGCCTTCGTGCTGCGACCCTGGCTCGACATCGAACCGGCAGCCGAACTGCCCGGCCACGGCCCGGTGGCCACGCTGCTGGCCGCGCCCGACCTGGTGGACGACGTCGCCGGTCTGACACCCCGGCCTGATCTCGCACTAGAGTCGTAAGTGTGAGCAGCAATCCGCAGGCGCCCAAATCGGACCCGTCGATGCGCCCGACCAGCATCTCGGTGCTGATCGTCGCGGGCCTGGCCGCCGCCGCGGTCGGCTGGCTGCTGCTCAGCTTCTCGTATTCGACGCTGCCCGACCTGCCGTGGTCGCCGGTGATCGTGCTGGCCGTGCTGGCCGTGGCCGAGGGCCTGCTCGCCCAGAACACGGCGGCCCGCATCCAGCGCAAGCCGGGCACCCCCCGGGTCGATCCGCTGGCGGTCGCGCGGTACGTCGCCCTGGCCAAGGCGTCCTCGCTGGTCGGGGCGATCTCGGCCGGGTTCTCGATCGGCCTGCTGGCCTGGCTGGCCATGGAGCCGACCCAGGCCGCCAACAACGATCTGCCGGTCGCCGTGGGCAGCGCGGTCTCGGCCGCGGCCCTGATCGGCGCGGCCCTCTGGCTCGAGCGGGCCTGCCGCGTCCCCGAGCAGCCCGAGGACGAGAACGAGAAAGATTCGGGTCGACCCACCGGCCTACTCTGAGGACCGGCAGCACCCCCAAGTTTCGGCCTTGAACTGAGACCGTCTCGTATCCGTATGCTCTGAACGCGGGGCACGCGCCCGGCGGATTCCGGCGTGCGTCACCGCACGGGGGGCGCACACGAGGAGGCGCGACGATGGCGTACGACGACTCGACCTACCGCCGGCAGGCCGAGGAACCCACGCCCACCGATCCGGCGGCCTACCGGTCCAACACGCTGGCCGCGGCCGAACAGCGACGACGGGCCGAGGAGCTCGACGGCGTCGGCGACACCACAGCCGACGTGCTGCGCCGGGCCGAGGCCGAGGAGGACGGCCGTGACCGGCTGGGCATCCACCTCGGCTGGGAGGTCGTGCTGCTGGTCGCGGCGGCGGCGATCGGTTTCCTGCTCTGGCGTCTCGAACCGGAGAGCCTGCGCCGCCCCGACCTCGACGACCTGCTCATCACCGGCGCCGCGATCGGCCTGCTCACGCTCGGGGCCGGCCTGACCCTGCGGGCCGGGGTGCCCAACCTGGCGCTCGGCCCGATCGCCCTCGCCGCGTCCCTGCAGTACGCCGAGCAGGGCGACCAGGGCCTGGTCAAGGCAATGGTGCCGGCGCTCGTGTTCGCCGCCGCGGGCGCGATCGTGCTCGGCGTGATCATCGTTGTGCTGCACGTGCCGGGCTGGGTGGCCACCCTCGCGGCGGCCCTCGGCGTGATCGTCTTCGACCAGCTGCGGGTCGTCCCGGTCGCCGTGCAGGGCACCTACGACCCGACCGGCCAGGCGTTCTTCCTGTTCGGTGGGTTCGCCGTGCTGGCCGTGTTCGGCGGCGCCCTGGGCATCGTCACGCCCGTGCGCCGCTGGCTGGGCCGCATGCGCCCGACCGGCGACCCGGCCCGGCGCCGGGGTGCGATCGTCGCCTTCCCGGTGATCGGCGCGCTGGTGCTGTCCTCGCTGTTCGCGGTGGCGGCGGGCACCCTGTTCGCGGCCCAGTCGGACGGTCCGATCGTCCCGGCCACGGGAATCGAGTGGACCGGCATCGCGCTCGGCCTGGCCATGCTGGCCGGCACCAGCGGCTACGGCCGGCGGGGCGGCATCTTCGGCACGCTGTTCGCGGTCGCGGCCCTGACCCTCTTTCTCGACTACGCCGACCGGCGCGAGTTCGACATCTCGCTGTTCGCGATCGCGGCCAGCGTCGTCGCGGCCGGGCTGGTCGTGACCCGGCTCGTCGAGGCGTACGGGCGGCCCCTGCCGGTCGTCGGCCCGGCCGACTGGAACGCGGCCGCGCCGGCCACGGGCGCCAACTGGCAGCCCGATCTGCCCGAGACGTGGTCGACGGCCTCCACGACGCCGCGCGGCGACCGCTGGGACTCCGGCCCGTGGGGTACCGGCACTGGCCGGTGAGCGTCGGTCCGGGCGGCTTATGCTCTTGGTCATGACCTCTCCGAGCTTCGCCGAGCTGGACGCCCTGCCCACCGAGGAGCTGCGTGAGCGCGCCTTCCACCGGGCTAGGGAGCGGCGCGACGTCGGCTTCTTCTGGTCGGTCCTCAAGCACCTGCCCAACGCCGACGAGGCGGCCGAGCTCGACGGCGCGCCCAACTCGATCGGCCCCACGGTCGACGAGGCGTTCGCGCTGTGGCGTGAGCTCGAGGGCCACGGGTACGGCGAGAACGAGCCCCTGCTGCGGGCCGCGTTCATCGACTACCTGCAGAAGCACTGAAGTTACCGAGAGTCATTCATATTCATCGTTTGAAATGAGCCACGCGCCGGGAAATTAGCGGCGCATGGCTCTCGGTAACCGTTACAAGTCTGCGCCTGGTGCGGGCACACTCGCCGCGCTCATACTCGTCCTCGTCTTCGGCAGCCCCTGGTACGCCGAGTGGGCGATCAAGAACACCAACCCCGAGACGGCCGGCGGCTGGTTCCTCAACCTGCTCGCCTGGCCGCGCTGGTCCTTCGACTCCGACGACTCGCTGCGGCAGATCATCGTCGGCGACCTCAAGGCGATCCTGCTGGTCGTGCTGACCGCGCTCTTCCTCTACCTGCTGCCCGGTTCGCAGCTGGCCCGGGCCCGGGGCACGATCAGCCAGTTCTTCGCCGGCTGGGGCGCCTACATCTTCGCGGCCGGTTTCGCCGCCCTGCTGACCACGCTCTTCCTGGCCAACCCGTCGCTGGTCGGCGCTTTCCGGGCGGCCGGCAACGGAGCGTCGTACGGGTTGTTCGTGGGGTGGATCGTCGGCATCGCCACCCTGGGTGGCTACCGCGGCACCAGATAGGTCCTAGGCGGTCTCGCGGCTGTGCTCCTCGAAGAGCCCGGCCTGCGAGACCGTCCCCACCGGCTGACCGTCCTCGACCACGACCACCTCGCTGACGTCGGTGGCCAGCATGACCGCCAGCGCGTCGTACAGCGTGCCGCCGGCGTCCACCGTGGGGCGGTCGCCGGCCGGTGCGCCCGGCTTCATGGCCGCGCGGACCGGGGTGACGGCGAGCCGGCGGATCCCGCGGTCGGCGCCCACGAAGTCGGCCACCTCGGCCGAGGCCGGCCGGCTCAGTAGCTCGGCCGGGGGTGCGTACTGCCGCAATTGACCGCCCATGCCGAGCACCGCGATCCGGTCGCCCAGCCGCACGGCCTCGTCGATGTCGTGGGTGACCAGCACGATCGTCTTGCGCACGGTGGCCTGCAGCTTGAGGAACTCTTCCTGCAGACGGCCGCGGGCGATGGGGTCGACGGCCGAGAACGGCTCGTCCATCAGCAGCACCAGCGGGTCGGCGGCCAGCGCCCGGGCCACACCTACCCGCTGCCGCTGACCGCCGGAGAGCTCGTGCGGATAGCGCTTGGAGTAGCGGGCCGGATCGAGGCCGACGAGGTCGAGCAGCTCGTCGGAGCGGGCCGCGACCTTCGCCTTGTCCCAGCCCAGCATGCGCGGCACGGTGCCGACGTTCGTGCGGATGTTCTGGTGGGGGAACAGGCCCACGTTCTGGATCACGTAGCCGATGTGCCGGCGCAGCTCGACCGGGTTGCGATCGAGCACGTTCCGGCCGTCGATCAGGATCCGCCCGTGGGTGGGCTCGATGAGCCGGTTGATCATGCGCAGGATCGTGGACTTGCCGCAGCCGGACGGCCCGATCAGCACCGTCAGCTCGCCCGCGTGGACCTCGAGGCTGAAGTCGCCCACGGCGACCGTGCCGTCGGCGTAAGTCTTGCCGACGTCTTCGAGCGTGATGGAGGCCGCGCTCCGGCTGTCGCGCCCGGGCTGGTCATTCGCGGTAGCGTCCACCTATGTCCTTCCTTTCCTGGGGCCCAGTGGGTGTTTCACCGCTGGCCGCGCCCGCGGATGACGGGCCGGGAAATCCGTGGTTCTCGTGGCAGTACGTGCGGGACAACGCCGGCGCCCTGGGCGACGCGCTCGAGTTCCACGCGGGCCTGACCGCTCGGGCGGTGCTGCTCGCGCTGGTCGTGGCCCTGCCCCTGGCCGTGCTGGCCTACTGGATCAAACCGCTGACCGGACCCATCCTTGCACTCTCGGGCGTGCTCTACACGATTCCGTCGCTGGCGCTGCTGGCCCTGCTGGCGCCCGCGGTTGGCACGACGACGGACACCTCGGTGCTGATCGCGCTGGTCCTCTATGCGCTCCTGGTTCTCGTACGCAACGCTCTGACCGGCCTGACCCAGGTGCCCGACGAGGTGCGGGACGCGGCGACCGGCATGGGCTACGGCCGGTTCGGCCGGCTGCTGCGGGTGGAGTTGCCGTTGGCCCTGCCCGGCATCATGACCGGGTTGCGGCTGGCCACCGTCTCGACGGTGGCGTTGGTCACGGTGGGCTCGCTGATCGGGCAGGGCGGCCTCGGCGACCTGATCCTCGGCGGCTTCCGGAACAACTTCTACAAGGCCGAGATCGTCACCGGCTCGGTCCTCTGCCTGGCCCTGGCCCTGGTCCTCGACCTGCTACTGGCCGGCCTGGGCCGCCTGCTCACCCCCTGGGCGCGGAGGCGGTCGGCGTGAACTACCTGAGCGAAGCCGTCGTCTGGCTCAACGACCCGCTCAACTGGACCAACCCGGGCGGCCTGCTCGACCGGCTCTCCGAGCACCTGCAGATCAGCTTCTGGGCGGTCCTCCTGGGCTGCCTGATCGGCTGGCCGGTCGGCATCTGGCTCGGTCACCGCGGCCGGGGCGGCTCGGCCGTGATCACCCTGGCCAACCTGACCCTCGCTCTGCCCACGCTGGCCATGCTCACGATCCTGCCGCTGACCCCGCTCGGCTTCGGTAAGCCGCCGGTCGTGGTCGCGCTGGCCGTCTTCGCGGTGCCGCCGCTGCTGTCCAACGCGTACACCGGTCTGCGCTCGGTCGACCCCGAGGTCAAGGACGCGGCCAAGGGGATGGGCCTGTCCGGCTCGCAGGTGCTGTTCCGGGTCGAACTGCCGCTGGCCGTGCCGTATCTGGCCGCCGGCCTGCGCACGGCCGCGGTGCAGGTGGTCGCGACGACCACGCTCGCCACCTTCGTCAACGGGGGTGGGCTGGGCGAGATCATCAGCGCCGGGTTCGGGCTCGGGATCAGCGTCGGGGGCAACCAGATCGTGGCCGGCGGCCTCTTTGTGGTGCTCCTCGCACTCGTCGTCGAAGGGCTCCTCGCGCTCGTGCAACGCCTGGTCACACCCCGTGCGCTACGGGCCGCCAAGCGCCGCCGGCCGACCGCCGCGGCCCCGGCCGGGTAACGGACGCCATATTGCTGGAAAGTTGTCACACCCTGCGGGTAGAGATGGCAGGGCAGGCGGTTCCTCCGCCCGTCGGACACGCGGCGCGACCATCCTGATCGCGCCGGGACACAGAAGGCGGCATTATGCGTCGACACCTGATCTGGATGGCCGCCACCGCGACGGCGGCCGTCGTCTCCCTCGCCGGTTGCGGTGACGCCGGCTCCTCCGGCACCGAAGCGCCGCCCTCCGCGGCGGCCGGGGCCGGCTGTGCCCCCGTGGCCGGCGACAAGCTCGTCGTGCTCGAGGACGACAAGAAGCTTCAGAACACCGACAACGTCCTGCCCGCGGTCAACCAGAAGGCGTCCTCGCCCGAGCTCATCGCCGCGCTCGACAAGGCGTCGGCCACGCTCGACACCACGAAGCTCATCGCGCTCAACAAGGCGGTCGCGGTCGACCGCAAGTCGTCCAAGGCGGCCGCCGAAGAGTTCGCAACTGCGAACAGTTTGACGGCCGGTCTGGCCAAGGGCCCCGGCGGCAACCTGACCATCGGCGCCGCCGACTTCCCCGAGAGCGCCACCCTGGCCCAGCTCTACGGCGTGGTCGCGACGGCGGCCGGTTACACGGTCAAGGTGCAGACGATCGGCAACCGTGAGCTGTACGAACCAGCTCTCGAGAAGGGCGACCTCGACGTCGTCCCCGAGTACGCGGCGACCCTGGCCACGTTCCTCGCGGGCAAGGTCGAGGGCAAGAACGCCAAAGACCCGTCCTCGCCCGAGTTGCAGACCACTATCACCAACCTCACCGCCCTCGGTGAGAAGCGTGGCCTGGTCTTCGGCAAGCCGTCCGCGGCGCAAGACCAGAACGCGTTCGCGGTGACCACAGCGTTCGCCGACAAGAACGGTCTGAAAACACTGTCCGACCTGGCCGCGAAGTGTTCCGGCGCCGAGACCGTCCTGGGTGGCCCGGCCGAGTGCCCGCAGCGCCCGAAGTGCCAGCAGGGTCTGGTCGAGACGTACGACTTCAAGGCCGGCAAGTTCAGCAGCCTGGACGCGGGTGGCCCGCTCACGCTGACCGCTCTCAAGACAGGCACGGTCAGCGTCGGCCTGGTGTTCAGCTCCGACCCCGCGCTGGCCGGCAGCTGAGGGTAATTGTCCGAGATCGCCGGGTTTCAGGCCATCTGAAGCCCGGTGCTCGAACAGTTGCTCGATCGGGGAGTCTGGGTAATATCGGCGGCCATGCCGGAACAGGACTCCGTGGCGGGTAACGCACGACTGCTCCGCGGCCTCAATTGGGCGGGTGTTCTGCTCGCCCCGTTGGCCGCGGCCATCGTGCTGCTCGGCTCGAGCTCCAACACCGTGCGGTTCGCCGTGCTGGTCATCGCCATTGCCGTGGTCGCGGTCGGCGCGTCCGCCCTGGTGCGCAGCGACCCGGTGCTCGGCCGCATGGACGTCGAGGACACTGTGGCCGACCAGGTCGCGCAGCTACGCCGCGAACTGCGAGCCGAGTTCGGCGCGGGCAACGCGGCCGGGGTCATGTCGGCCCCGGGCCCGGTCGGCACCGTCCACGGTGCCGCCCCAGGCAACTTCAACGGTGCCGCCCCAGGCAACTTCAACGGCGGCGCCCCGGCCAGCGGCTTCCAAGGCGGCGCCCCGGCCAGCGGCTTCCAAGGCGGCGCCCCCGTTGGCGGCCTTCACGGCGGCGCTCCGGCTGGGAACCTTCATGGCGGCCCGCCCGCAGGGAATCTGCATGGCGGGGGTACGCAGCGGGCCTCGGGCGTTGTCGCGCCGCCTCCGCCGCCGGGCGACGACGACGAGGCCGGCTTCTTCGCCGACGCCCCGCCGATCAACCCGGAGGACGACCCGTTCGCGAGCCCGGCCGGCTTCCCGGGCCGGGCGAACTTCGCCCACGGCGCCGACTACCAGGGCTCATCCGACTACCCGGACCAGCCCGACTACCAGGGCGACCCCGGCTACCAGGGCGATTCCGACTACCAGGGCGATCCCGGTTACCCGGCTCAGTCCCACTACCAGGACCAGCCCGATTACCAAGGCGATCCCGGCTACCAGGACCAGTCCGGCTACCCCGGCGAGCACGACTTCCAGGGCGAACCTGGTTTCGCGGGCCCGGACGGCGACTTCCCGAGGCAGCCCGCGGGACCGCCGCCCATGCACCCCGCCGGCCGCCCGCCGATGGGCTCTGCCGCTCCGCCGCCGATGGGTTCCGCCGGCCGCCCGCCGATGGGCTCCGCCGCGGCACCGCCCATGGGATCCCCAGCTCCGCCGCCGATGGGTGCGGTCGCTCCACCTGTGGGTCCCGCTGGTCCGCCGCCCATGGGGTCCGCTCGTCCGCCCGTTCCTCAAGGTGGCCGAGCCGGCGTCCCGGCCGCGTCGGCCGCTGTCCGTCCCCCGGCCCGCACCGGCCCCGGCATGACCACCGGCGGTCGCAAGATCGGCCCGCCCGGCCGTGAACCCGGCACCTCGACCGGTGGCCGTCCCGCCGCCGCGGCCGCGGTTCCGCCGCCGCCGCAGGTTCCCCGCCAGCGCGGCGCCGCCTCGGTGCCCCCGCCGGCCCCGCCGCGCGCCTCAGCCGCCGTACGCCCGCCCGCCCCCGGCAATCTCGGCGGCCAGCCGGAATCGCTGGCCGACGACTTCGGCGCCAGCAACGGCTACGCCGGTCAGGCCACCGGGGTCTACGGCGCCCCGCCCGGCGGCAACACGTACGGCGCCGCCAACACGTACGGCACGTCGAACGACGACTTCGACTCCGACGAGTACAACGGCTACGGCGCCCCGCGCTACGGCGCCGACCAGAGCGGCTACGGCGACGCCGAGGGCCATGGCTACGAGCCGGAAGCCGTCACCGGCGACCCGAACTACAAGGCCCGCCGCCACCGCCCGTCGGCCAACGACACGAACGTCGGCTCGCTCAGCGACTTCGCCCAGTACGGCGGCTACACCCCCGACCAGGGCGGCTACGGCCGCCACTAGGCGCGAAAGGATCTCGCCCGCCACGTGCGGCCGAGCCGGCGCGCTCTATTTGTCGATGTCGCCGACCACGAAGAACATCGATCCCAGGATGGCGATCAGGTCGGGCACCAGGCAGCCCGGGATGAGCGTCGCCAGCGCCTGCACATTGGCGTAGGACGCCGTCCGCAGCTTCATCCGCCACGGCGTCTTCTCGCCCCGCGACACCAGGTAGTAGCCGTTGATACCGAGCGGGTTCTCCGTCCAGGCGTACGTGTGCCCCTCGGGCGCCTTGACCACCTTGGGCAGCCGCACGTTGACCGGCCCGGAGAGCTGGTCGACCCGGGCCAGGCATTCCTCGGCCAGGTCGAGCGAGACAAATGTCTGTTCCAGCAGCACCTCGAACCGCGAGTGGCAATCCCCGGCGCTCCGGGTCACCACGGGCACGTCCAGTTCGTCGTACGCCAGATAGGGCTCGTCCCGCCGCAGGTCGAAGTCGAGTCCGCTGGCCCGCGCGACCGGCCCCGACGCCCCGAACGCGGCCGCCTGCTCGGCCGTCAGCACCCCGATCCCGACCGTACGGGCCAGGAAGATCTCGTTGCGCCGGATCAGGTTGTCCAGGTCGGGCAGTCGCGTGCGGACGGTCCGGATCGCCTCGCGGGCCCGTCCCGTCCACCCGGCCGGCACTTCTTCCTTGAGCCCGCCGACCCGGTTGAACATGTAGTGCATGCGGCCGCCGGAGACCTCTTCCATCACGGCCTGCAGGGTCTCGCGCTCGCGGAACGCATAGAACATCGGCGTGATCGCGCCGATCTCGAGCGGATAGGAGCCCAGGAACATCAGGTGGTTGAGCACCCGGTTGAGCTCGGCCAGCACCATCCGCAGCCAGGTCGCGCGCACGGGCACCTCGATGCCCATCAGCCGTTCGACGGCGAGCGCGACCCCGAGCTCGTTGGAGAACGCGGACAGCCAGTCATGCCGGTTGGCCAGCATGAGGATCTGCCGGTAGTCGCGCACCTCGAACAGCTTCTCGGCGCCGCGGTGCATGTAGCCGACGATCGGCTCGCAGCTGACCACCCGTTCGCCGTCGAGTGTGAGCTTGAGTCGCAGCACGCCGTGCGTCGAGGGGTGCTGGGGGCCGATGTTGAGCACCATGTCGGCGGTCTCGAGACCCGCGCCGGTCCCGACCGTCATCTCGCGCAGGGCATCCGTCACGACAGCATGCTCCCACGCTCGCCCAGTCCGATGCTGTGCAGCAGCCACCAGTGACCACCGAGCCCGGCCGGTTCGATCAGTTCGGCCTCGGCGCCGGCCGCGGCCAGCGCACGCACGTATCCGGCGGGGTCGCTGCGGGCCAGATCGAGCGGCGGCCGCCCACCCTCGACACCGAGCGCTCGCAGCGCCTCCCGCTGACGAACCAGCTCGTACGGCGCCCCGGCCGCCCCCGCCACGGCGTCGATCGCGACATGCGCCGTCACGTCACACGACCCGTCCGGCACCGGCGCCACCTGCCGACCGCCTCGGAACCCGGTCAGCGTCCCCAGCGCCGGTCGCTCGTCGCGTCGATGCCCGTAGTCGATCGCCAGCGCGCACCCGCGCCGCACCTGCCCCACGGCATCGGCCCACGCGGCATCGCGCGGCCACCCGATCTCGGCCCGCCCCGCCTCGGGCCACCACCGCTTCAACCAGAACAGGTCGGCCGGATCGACCAGCCCACCCAGCGATTCCACCCCGGTCGACGGCTCGACCAGCACCTTCCGGAGCAGCCCGGCATCATCCAGATCCACCACGTCGAGCGGCACGTTGTCGAGCCACTCGGTGGCGATCAGCAGCCCGACGATCCCGTCCGGCACCTCAGGCCGCCAGTCGATGCCATCCGGCAGCCCGGCCGGGCGGGACGCGACCTCGACCGCGGTGACCCGAACCCGCTCCGGCAGCAGAGGCCGCAGCGTCGCGACCAGCTCGCCCCGCCCCGCACCCACATCGACCAGGTCGAACACCTTGGGCCGCCCGAGGGCCGCATCAACTCGGTCGATCAGCCGCAGCAGCGCCCCGGCGAACAACGGCGAAGCGTGCACGCTGGTCCGAAAGTGATCGCCCGGCCCCTGGTCGGCCCGCACGAAGAAGCCACCCGGCCCATAGAGCCCGGCCTTCATCGCCGCCCGCCACCCAGCTTTCACACCAGCCACCCTAGGCGCTCGGCGGTGATGGTCTTGTTCACACGGTCTTGTCACCGGAGTGTTACGGCGGCGCATACTTGCCCTCGACCGGTACCCCTTCTTGAGGACTGGATCCTGATATGAGCGCATTGACTGTCGGTATCGTCGGTGCGGGCCGTGTAGGCGCCGTTCTCGGCGCTGCCCTCACCGCCGCGGGCCACCGCGTGGTCGCCACCGCCGCCGTTTCCGCGGCCTCGCGCGACCGAGCCGCCCGCCTGCTCCCCGGCGCCGCGATCCTCCCGGCCGACGAGGTCGCCCGCGCCGCCGACGACCTCCTGCTTCTCTCCGTGCCCGACGACGCCCTGGCCGCCGTGGTCTCCGGCCTGGCCACCACCGGCGCGCTGCGTCCGGGCCAGATCGTCGCCCACACCTCCGGCGCCCACGGCCTGGCCGTGCTGGGCGATCTGCCCGGTCTGGCCCTGCACCCCGCGATGACCTTCACCGGCACCGGGACCGACTTGGAACGCCTGCCCGGCATCGCCTGGGGCGTCACCGCGACCGACCGCGCCTTCGCCGCCCGCCTGGTCGCCGACCTCGGCGGCATCCCCGAGTGGGTCGCCGAGGACGCCCGCCCGCTCTACCACGCGGCCCTCGCCCACGGCGCGAATCACCTGGTCACGCTGGTCAACGAGGCCGCCGACGTGCTGCGCGCGGCCGGTATCGCCGAGCCGTCCCGCGTACTCTCGCCGCTGCTGCACGCCGCGCTCGACAATGCGCTGCGGCTGGGCGACGCCGCGCTGACCGGCCCGGTCTCGCGGGGCGACGCCGGCACCGTCGGCAAGCATCTCGACCGCATGCCGGCCGAGGCTGTGCCCGCGTACCTGGCTCTGGCCCGCCGGACGGCCGACCGCGCCATCGCCTCCGGGCGCCTGCGCCCGCAGGACGCCGCCCTGCTGCTCGACGTCCTGTCCCGGGCCGCGGTGGGGAGCCCGTCATGACGTACGTGATCCACACGCGCGCCGAACTGGCCGCGCTCACGCCGAAGCCGATCCGGGCTGTCGTGATGACCATGGGCGCCCTGCACGACGGGCACCGGCAGCTCATGCGCGAGGCCCGCGCCCGGGCCGACGAGGTGGTCGTCACGATCTTCGTGAACCCGCTGCAGTTCGGCCCGGCCGAGGACTTCGACAAATACCCGCGCACGCTGGAGGCCGACCTCGAGGCGTGCCGGGCCGAGGGCGTCGACGTGGTCTTCGCGCCGAGCCGCGACGAGGTCTACCCGGGCGGCGTCCCGTCGATCACGATGAACGCGGGCCCGCTGGGCGAGATCCTCGAGGGCGCGAGCCGCCCCGGCCACTTCGCGGGCATGCTCACGGTCGTCCAGAAGCTGCTCATGCTCACCCGGGCCGACCTGGCCTTCTTCGGCGAGAAGGACTTCCAGCAGCTCGCGTTGATCCGCCGGTTGGCCGCCGATCTCGAGCTCGGCGTCGAGATCGTCGGCGTGCCGACCGTCCGCGAACCGGACGGCCTGGCCCTGTCGAGCCGGAACCGCTACCTGTCGCCGGCCGAGCGGCAGTCCGCCCTGGCGCTGAGCCGGGCGCTGCGCGAGGGCGCGACCCACACCGAGGCCGAGGCCGCGCTGACCGCCGCCCGCAAGATCCTGGCTGACGAGCCCGGGGTGCGGGTCGACTACCTGGCGCTCACCGGCGCCGATCTCGGCGTTCCCCAGCCCGGTCCGGCCCGGCTGCTGGTGGCGGCCCGGGTCGGCGCGACCCGCCTGATCGACAATGTCGCCCTGACCCTGGACGAGGTCGCCTGATGGTCCGCACGATGCTCAAGTCCAAGATCCACCGGGCCACCGTGACCCAGGCCGACCTGCACTACGTCGGGTCGGTGACGATCGACCTCGACCTGCTCGAGGCGGCCGATCTGCTGCCCGGCGAGCAGGTCGCGATCGTCGACGTGACCAACGGGGCCCGCCTCGAGACCTACGTGATTCCCGGGGTGCGGGGCAGCGGCGTGATCGGCATCAACGGCGCCGCCGCCCATCTCGTGCACCCGGGTGACCTGGTCATTCTTATTTCGTACGCCCAATTGGACGACGCCGAGGCCCGTGCCTACCAGCCGCGGATCGTGCATGTCGACGCCACCAACAAGATCATCGAGTTGGGGGCCGACCCGGCCGCGGCCGCCGAGGGCATGCCCGGCGATCTGCTGACCTCTCCCGGGGTGGCGATTCCCTGAACGCCGCCGATCCGGTTTCGATCGCCATATGCTTAGAAACCGGACATAGGCGGCGTAGGGAAGGCGTAGATTCATGCGACACCGGCTCGGGATCGTGGCTGTCCTGGGTTCGGTGCTGCTCGCGGCGGGTTGCGCCAAGCCGGGCGGCGTCGACGGCGACCTGACCAACGGCTGGAGCGCGATGGCCGCCGCGTCCGGTTTCGAGCCGAACACCGGGGCCTGCCACAACGCCAACTTCAGCCCGGTCGGCCCGCGCGGCACCTACGAAGAGGTCGACTGCGCGGCCAAGCACCGGACCGAGACCGTGTACGTCGGCACGTACGAATCGCCCGCGGCCGACGCCGACGTCCCGCCCGCCGACGGGTCGGCCGGGGCCAAGGCCGCGTACTCGGTCTGCGACCAGAAGACGACCACCTTCGCCGGCGGTCCCTGGCGCAACGCCCGGCTGTGGATCGGCGTGACCCGCCCGACCGAGGCCGCCTGGAGCGGGGGCGCCCGCTGGTACCGCTGCGAGGTGCTCGAGCTCAACTCGGTCGAGGACGACGGCGGGCTGGTCCAGCGCGAGGGCAGCCTGCGCAACGTGCTCGCCGGCGGCCCCTCCGACGTGCAGCTCACCTGCTATGCCATTCAACTCGACGGCAACGGAGCGATCGCCACCATGCCCGCCGTGAGCTGCTCGGCCAAGCACAACGGCGAGTTCACCGGGGTCTGGTTCGCCAAGGACCTCAACTACCCGAAGGACGACGCCACCTGGGCCAAGTTCCACGACGGCTGCCGGGCCCTGATCGCGGATTACGTCGGCGTGCCCAAGGACGACGACCTGCAATACCGCACGGGCGTGGTGTCCCTGCCGGGCGGCGCCGACGTGTGGGCCCTGGGCGATCGGGGCGTGCGTTGCTACATGTGGCTCGACGGTGTGGAACTCACGTCGTCGCTCAAGGGCAAGGGCATCAAGAGCCTGCCGGTGCAGTACAAGTAACGGTGACCACGAATGTCCGACCCCGGCGCCGAACTGTCGTACCCGCGGAGTGTACTGAGCGGATGTTTGTCGCCGACCTTCCGGAACTGCCTTGTCGGCTCGCCGCGGCCGACCCGGGCTGGAACGAGACCACCGACGTGCTGGTCGTGGGTTCCGGCGTGGCCGGCCTGACCGCCGCGCTGCACCTGCGCGAGCAGGGTCTGCACGTCACCGTCGTCACCAAGGTCAACATCGACGACGGCTCGACCCGGTGGGCCCAGGGCGGCATCGCCGCGGTGCTCGACCCGCTCGACACCCCGGCCGCCCACGCCAACGACACCGAGATCGCCGGGGTCGGGCTGTGCGATCCGGCGGCGGTACGCGTGCTCGTCGAGGAAGGGCCGGCCCGCGTACGGGAATTGATCCGTCTCGGGGCCTCGTTCGACCGCCACGCCGACGGGTCCCTGATGCTCACCCGCGAGGGCGGCCACCGCGCCGACCGCATCGTGCACGCGGGCGGCGACGCGACCGGGGCCGAGGTGCAGCGCGCTCTGCACGAGGCGGTCCACCGCGACCCGTGGATCCGGCTGGTCGAACACGCGCTCGTGCTCGACCTGCTGCGCGCCCCCGACGGCCGGGCCTGCGGCATCACCCTGCACGTGCTGGGCGAGGGATCGGAAGACGGCGTCGGCGCCATCCTGGCCCGCGCGGTCGTGCTGGCCACCGGGGGCATGGGCCAGATCTACTCCTCCACCACCAACCCCTCGGTCTCCACGGGCGACGGTGTGGCTCTCGCGCTGCGGGCCGGCGCGCTGGTCAGCGACGTCGAGTTCGTGCAGTTCCACCCCACCTCGTTCGTCACCGCGAGCGTCAACTCGGTGCAGCGGCCGTTGATCTCCGAG
Source organism: Paractinoplanes aksuensis (assembly GCF_024137025.1). GTDB lineage: Bacteria > Actinomycetota > Actinomycetes > Mycobacteriales > Micromonosporaceae > Actinoplanes > Actinoplanes aksuensis. The sequence continues at coordinate 105,514 of NZ_JAMYJR010000031.1, read as the reverse complement.
GCGCTGCGCGGCGAGGGCGCCCACCTGGTCGACGAGTCCGGCACCCGGTTCATGGTCGGTCAGCACGAGCTGGCCGAGCTGGCCCCGCGCGACGTGGTGGCCAAGGGCATCCACCGGGTGCTGCTCGAGACCGGCGCCGATCACGTCTACCTCGACGCCCGCCACCTCGGCCGCGAGTTCCTCGAGCAGCGCTTCCCGACGATCGTCGCGTCCACCCGCGCGGCCGGCGTCGACCCCGCGACCGAGCTTATCCCGGTCGCGCCGGCCGCCCACTACGCCTCCGGCGGCGTGCGGACGGATCTGGCCGGTCGCACCAGCATCCCCGGCCTCTACGCCTGCGGCGAGGTCGCCTGCACCGGTGTCCACGGCGCCAACCGCCTGGCCAGCAACTCCCTGCTCGAGGGGCTGGTCTTCGCCAAGCGGATCGCCGACGACATCGCCCGTGAGCTGCCCGCGCAGGCCGACCCCGCGCCGGCCGAGCCCGGCCCGGGCTGGGTCGTGCCGGCCGCCGTACGCCCCGAACTTCAACGCACGATGACCCGGGGCGCGGGCGTGCTGCGCTCGGCCGACTCGCTGTCGGCCACCGCCAAAGAGCTGGCCCGCCTGGCCGAGCAGCGCGACACCCCGCGCAACGCCGCCTGGGAGGCGACGAATCTGCTGACGGTGGCCACGGTGCTGGTCGCGGCCGCGCGCACCCGCCGCGAGACCCGCGGATGCCACTGGCGTGAGGACTTCCCGGGCGCGGAGGACGAGTGGCGCGGCCACCTGCTGCACACCCTCGACCGCCAGGCCCGCTTGACCCAGTCCTTCGAAGAGATGGCCTGACCACAGGGGGAACGATGAACGAGTTGGACGTCGCCGAGGTCGAACTGATCGTGCGCACCGCGCTGGCCGAAGACCTGGGCTCGCCGCCGCACGACGTGACCAGTGAGGCCACCATTCCCGCCGACCAGGTCGACACGGCCGAGCTGGTGGCCCGGGCCGACGGTGTGGTGGCCGGCCTGCCGGTGGCCGCGGTGGCCTTCAACGACACCTCGGGCGGCGCTGACGTCTTCGAGCAACGGGTGGCCGAGGGCGACCGGGTCACCCGGGGCGACGTGCTGGCCGTCGTCACCGGCCCCACCCGGGCCCTGCTGACGGCCGAGCGCACGGCGCTCAACCTGCTCAGCCGCATGTCCGGGGTGGCCACCCACACCCGGCGCTGGGCCGACGCGCTGGCCGGCACCAAGGCCACCGTCCTCGACACCCGCAAGACCACGCCGGGGCTGCGCTACCTCGAGAAGTACGCGGTCCGGGTCGGCGGCGGCACCAACAAGCGCATGGGCCTCTACGACGTGGCCATGATCAAGGACAACCACAAGCTGGCCGCGGGCAGCATCACCGCCGCCTACCGGCTCGTCCGCGAGAAGTTCCCCGCGGTGCCGGTGCAGGTCGAGGTGACCACGCCGGCCGAGGCCCGCGAGGCGGTCGAGGCCGGCGCGACGTTCCTGCTCTGCGACAACATGAACCCCGACCGGCTGCGCGAGGTGGTGGCCGAGGTCGGCGACCGGGCCGAACTCGAGGCGACCGGCAACCTACGCTTGGAGACGGTCGCCGAGTACGCCGCCACGGGCGTCGACTACCTGTCCGTCGGCGGTCTCACCCACTCGTCGCCCATCCTCGATATCGCCATGGACCTGCGCCCCCGGTAAGGAGCCCCCCACCTTGCTGCTCTGCATCGACATCGGTAACACCAACACCGTGCTCGCCACCTTCGACGGTGACAAGCTCGTCCACAACTGGCGGATCAAGACCGACGCCCGGTCCACCGCCGACGAACTGGGCCTGATGTTCCGGGGCCTGCTGGCCGGCGACGCGGTCGAGATCACCGGCGTCGCCGCCTGCTCGACCGTGCCCGCCGCGCTGCGCAGCCTGCGTACGATGCTGGCCCGCTACTACGGCGAGCTGCCCAATGTGATCGTCGAGCCCGGCGTCAAGACCGGCGTCCAGCTGGCCATCGACAACCCCAAAGAGGTGGGCGCCGACCGCGTGGTCAACACCCTGGCCGCGCACGCCCTCTACGGTGGCCCGTCGATCGTGGTCGACTTCGGCACGACCACCAACTTCGACGTGATCAGCGAGAAGGGCGAGTTCCTGGGCGGCGCCTTCGCCCCGGGCATCGAGATCTCGTTCGACGCTCTGGCCGCCCGGGCCGCCCAGCTGCGCAAGGTCGAGCCGGCCAAGCCACGGTCGGTGATCGGCAAGAACACCGTCGAGTGCCTGCAGTCCGGCATGTACTTCGGCTTCGCGGGCCAGGTCGACGGCATCGTCAGCCGCATGATCGAAGAGATCGGGCCGGTCTCGGCGGTCATCGCCACCGGCGGGCTGGCCTGGCTGGTCAAGGACGAGTGCAAGACGATCACCGCCCACGAGCCGATGATCACGCTGATCGGGCTCCGGATGGTATATGAGCGGAACGTCTGAGAGCGGCTGAGTAGGCTCTTAGGGCCTAATCCACTCTTACAGAGAGTCGTGCCGTGACCGAGCAGAATGTCGCCGTCCCTGATCCCGCCGAGGACCTTCCCGAGCAGATGCGGGTCCGCTGGTCGAAGCGGGACCGGATGCTCGCCGAAGGGGTGTCCCCCTATCCGGTGACCGTCGCGCGGACGACGACGCTGAAGCAGGTGCGTGAGCAGTACGCCGACCTGCCGATCGACGCGGCCACCGGCGACCAGGTGTCGATCACGGGTCGCGTGATCTTCGTGCGCAACGGCGGCAAGCTGTGCTTCGTCACGTTGCGCGACGGCGACGGCACCGAGCTGCAGGCCATGCTCTCGCTGGCCAAGGTCGGCGAGCAGAGCCTGACCGACTGGAAGCAGCTGGCCGACCTGGGCGACCTGATCTCGGTCACCGGCGAGGTGATCACCAGTCGCCGTGGTGAGCTCTCCGTCCTGGCCGACTCGTGGGCGATGAGCGCCAAGGCGCTGCGCCCGCTTCCCGTGGCCCACAAGCCACTTTCGGAAGAGACACGTGTCCGTCAGCGCTATGTCGATCTGATCGTCCGCCCGCAGGCGCGGGACACCGTTCGCACTCGTGCCACGGCGGTCCGCAGCCTTCGCGAGTCGCTGTTCCGCCGCAATTATCTCGAGGTGGAAACGCCAATGTTGCAGTTGCTGCACGGCGGCGCGACGGCTCGGCCCTTTGTGACACACAGCAACGCCCTCGACACTGATCTCTATCTGCGGATCGCGCCGGAACTGTTTTTGAAGCGGGCCGTCGTGGGCGGCATCGATCGCGTCTTCGAGATCAACCGCAACTTCCGTAATGAGGGTATGGACTCGACCCACTCGCCGGAGTTCGCGATGCTCGAGGCCTACCAGGCGTACGCGGACTACAACGACATGCAACGGCAGACGCGCGAGTGGATTCAGGAAGCCGCCATCGCGGTTGCCGGGTCACACATCGTGACGCACTACGACGGCACCGAGTTGGATCTGAGCGGCGAGTGGGCATCGGTAACCCTCTATGGCTCGCTGTCGGCGGCGCTCGGTGAGGAAGTCACCCCGGCCACCGATATCTCACAACTGCTGCGTTATGCCGAAAAGCACGACCTTTCCGTCGACCCGAAGTGGGGCCCGGGCAAGCTCGTCGAGGAACTGTTCGAGCACCTCGTCCAGCACACGCTGCAGGCGCCCACGTTCGTGCGCGACTACCCCGAGGAGACCGCGCCGCTGACCCGGGCGCACCGGGAAACCCCAGGTCTCACCGAGAAGTGGGACCTCTACGTCAGCGGCTTCGAGCTGGCCACGGCCTATTCCGAGCTGGTCGACCCGGTCGTCCAGCGCGAGCGGCTGGTCGCCCAGTCGCTGCTGGCGGCCGGCGGCGACCCCGAGGCGATGCAGCTCGACGAGGATTTCCTGCGGGCCATGGAGTACGGAATGCCGCCCACCGGTGGCATGGGAATGGGAATCGACCGGCTCTTGATGGCGCTCACCGGCCTGGGCATTCGGGAAACGATCCTCTTCCCGCTCGTCCGGCCGGAGTAAGGGCTCGGAGCAATCGCCGGCAGATAGCATGCGGGCATAGCTTCCGGTCAACGTTCGAGGGTGCCGGAACAAGCCCGTACCGGAAATGTTCTGACCGCCATTGACGGGCGATGCCGCCTTAGCGTTATTGTCTGTGCGTTGCATTGGGGAGAACCTGTGTTCGGGAGGATAACGGCGCGTGGCGAAGCAGATCATTCACAAGCTGGTCGATGACATCGACGGTGGCGACGCCGACGAGACGGTGAAGTTCGCCCTCGACGGCATTCAGTACGAGATCGACCTCTCGGAGAAGAACGCCGCCAAATTGCGGGAGCTCTTCGACCCGTACTTGGAGGCCGGCTCCAAGGTCGCCCGGGGCGGAGTGGTCGTCGGGGGCCGGGCCGCCCGCGGCCGGGGCGGCGCGACCGCCGACCGGGAGCAGAACAAGGCCATCCGGGAGTGGGCCAAGAAGGCCGGCAAGGACATCTCCGACCGGGGTCGTATCCCGCAGGAGATCGTGGACGAGTTCCACGCCAAGGGCCCGGGTCGTAACTGACCCCCATCCACCAGCCCCCGGACAGACGCAGCAGGGCCCGTCGCACCTCGTGCGGCGGGCCTGTTGCTTTTCGCTCGATCTTCGGTCCGCCGCCGTAGGGTTATCCACAGGTGGGGACGACGTTGTCCACAGGCTGTGGATGCTCGTTTCCGCGATTTCGCTGTCCGCGTAGCCGTTCCACTGGGGGAACAGCGGGTGAGCGTGCGAAGTTGGCTAAATCAACGTTGCGGAAGGTTTCGAGGGGCCACGAGGGCCCAGCAAGACCACCGGGCGGCGATAGAGTTGTCAGTACGGGTATCACCGATGCCCGTGCGCTGGCCCCGCCAGTCCATTGGCGCACGGCACGTGAGGAGCACGAGGGCATGTTCGAGCGGTTCACCGACCGAGCGCGACGGGTTGTCGTCCTGGCCCAAGAAGAGGCCCGGATGCTCAACCACAACTACATCGGGACCGAGCACATCCTGCTCGGCCTGATCCATGAGGGTGAGGGCGTCGCCGCCAAGGCTCTCGAGAGCCTGGGCATCTCTCTCGAGGGAGTGCGGCAGCAGGTCGAGGAAATCATCGGCCAGGGTCAGCAGGCGCCGAGCGGGCACATCCCGTTCACGCCCCGCGCCAAGAAGGTTCTCGAGCTGTCGCTGCGTGAGGCGCTTCAGCTCGGCCACAACTACATCGGCACCGAGCACATCCTGCTCGGCCTGATCCGCGAGGGCGAGGGCGTCGCCGCCCAGGTCCTCGTGAAGCTGGGGGCCGACCTCAACCGGGTCCGCCAGCAGGTCATCCAGCTGCTCTCCGGCTACCAGGGCAAGGAGCCGGCCGCGGCCGGCGCGGCGGCGGGCGAGGCTGCTCCGTCGACGTCCCTGGTCCTCGACCAGTTCGGACGCAACCTGACCCAGGCCGCCCGCGAGGGCAAGCTCGACCCGGTCATCGGGCGCGAGAAGGAAATCGAGCGGGTCATGCAGGTGCTGTCCCGCCGCACCAAGAACAACCCGGTCCTCATCGGTGAGCCCGGCGTCGGCAAGACCGCGGTCGTCGAGGGTCTGTCCCAGTCGATCGTCAAGGGCGAGGTGCCCGAGACGCTCAAGGACAAGCAGCTCTACACGCTCGACCTCGGTGCGCTGGTCGCCGGTTCCCGCTACCGCGGTGACTTCGAGGAGCGCCTCAAGAAGGTGCTCAAAGAGATCCGCACCCGGGGCGACATCATCCTGTTCATCGACGAGATCCACACCCTGGTGGGTGCGGGTGCCGCCGAGGGCGCGATCGACGCCGCCTCGATCCTGAAGCCCATGCTCGCGCGGGGTGAGCTCCAGACCATCGGCGCCACCACCCTCGACGAGTACCGCAAGCACCTGGAGAAGGACGCCGCTCTCGAGCGCCGCTTCCAGCCCATCCAGGTCGGTGAGCCGTCGCTGGCGCACACCATCGAGATCCTCAAGGGCCTGCGCGACCGCTACGAGGCCCACCACCGGATCAGCATCACCGACGCGGCCCTGGTCGCGGCGGCGACGCTGGCCGACCGGTACATCTCCGACCGCTTCCTGCCCGACAAGGCGATCGACCTGATCGACGAGGCCGGCGCCCGGATGCGTATCCGCCGGATGACCGCGCCGCCAGACCTGCGTGACTTCGACGAGCGCATCGCCCAGGTGCGCCGCGACAAGGAGTCCGCGATCGACGCGCAGGACTTCGAGCGGGCCGCGCAGCTGCGCGACAAGGAAAAGACGCTCCTGGGCCAGAAGGCGCAGCGCGAGAAGGAGTGGAAGGCCGGCGACCTCGACGTCGTGTCCGAGGTCGACGACGAGCAGATCGCCGAGGTCCTGGGCAACTGGACCGGCATCCCGGTCTACAAGCTGACCGAGGAAGAGACGTCCCGTCTGCTCCGCATGGAAGATGAGCTGCACAAGCGGGTCATCGGCCAGGAGGATGCGGTCAAGGCCGTCTCGAAGGCGATCCGGCGTACGCGGGCCGGCCTGAAGGACCCGAAGCGGCCGTCCGGCTCGTTCATCTTCGCCGGGCCGTCCGGTGTGGGTAAGACCGAGCTCTCGAAGGCGCTGGCCGAGTTCCTGTTCGGCTCGGAAGACGCGCTGATCCAGCTCGACATGTCCGAGTTCCACGACCGCTACACAGTGTCGCGGCTCGTCGGTGCCCCTCCCGGCTACGTCGGTTACGACGAGGGTGGCCAGCTGACCGAGAAGGTGCGTCGCAAGCCGTTCTCCGTGGTTCTCTTCGACGAGATCGAGAAGGCCCACCCGGACGTCTTCAACACGCTCCTGCAGATCCTCGAGGACGGTCGCCTGACCGACGGTCAGGGCCGCATCGTGGACTTCAAGAACACGGTCATCATCCTGACCACCAACCTGGGCACCAGGGACGTGGCCAAGGCGGTGTCGCTGGGCTTCCAGGCGTCGGAAGACGTCGAGAGCAACTACGACCGGATGAAGGTCAAGGTCAACGACGAGCTGAAGCAGCACTTCCGCCCGGAGTTCCTCAACCGCATCGACGACACGATCGTCTTCCACCAGCTCCGCCAGGAAGAGATCCTGCAGATCGTCGACATCTTCACGTCGCGTATCGAGGGTCAGCTCAAGAACAAGGACATGGGTCTCGAGCTGACCGACAACGCCAAGAAGTACCTGGCCAAGAAGGGCTTCGACCCGGTCCTGGGCGCGCGGCCGCTGCGCCGCACGATCCAGCGCGACCTGGAAGACACCCTGTCCGAGCAGATCCTCTTCAACGAGCTCCGCCCGGGGCAGATCGTTGTCGTCGACTGCGAGGGGGATCCCGAGAACATCGAGAAGTCGAAGTTGACGTTCAAGGGGGCTGACCGGGGCGTTGCCGTTCCGGACGCTGTTCCTGCTGACCTCGGGGCTGCGACCACCGAGGAGTAAGTCTGCTGTTCTCAACGGCCCGGCGCTTGTTTGCGCCGGGCCGTTTTGCGTTTCCGGACCGGTCTGGCTCTGTCGGGCTGCCGTTCGGTTGCGGTGGGACGGTTCGGGGGCAGGGGATGACCCACTCCGGGCGATCAGGCTTGGTCCCTGCGTGGGTCATCCCCTGCCCCCGAACCTCGTACTCCTTACGGATCGTCGGCGGGACCCAGCGCTTCGCGCGGTACAGCGCGGGCGCGACTGGGCTGCCGGCCGTGATCACGGTGGACTACACCGGGGGCCGGTTCGTCTATCAGGGGTGGGTGGCCTGTTGTGGTTGCGGTGGGGGTGCTGCTTGCGGGTGGTGGGTGGCCTGTTGTGGTTGCGGTGGGGGCGTTGCCTGCGGGTGGTGGAGTGGCCTGATGTGGTTGGGATGAAGGGGATTGCTTGTGTCCGTTTGGGGCAACGGCCCGGCTGCGTGGGCAGCCGGGCCGTTGCTTGGTCCCGGGGCGACTCCGGGACGGGCCCGCGCACGCGTCGGGGGGAACGCGTACGCGGGCGGGGGGCCGTCAGGTCAGTCGTAGGACTGTGCCGGCTGAGCTGACGGAGACGGTGGAGCCGGAGATGCGCAGGTAGCCGCCGGTCTCGACGCGGAGCTTGAGGCCGGTGCGGACGGGCTCGCGGCGGACTTTCAAAGGCGTGGTGCTCAGTTGCAGGTCGGGCCCGATGAACCGGGTGGGGTGGTCTACCGAGCGCAGCGCCTCGGTGCCGTCGGGTTGGGGCTCGAAGCGGAACTGGGTGGCGGCCAGGTCGCGGGGGGCGCGTTGAACGACGATCTTGCCGCCGGCTGTGTGGCGGACGTAATCGTCGGGACGGTCGGTGGGGGAGATGCGGATGATCGGGCCGCCGTTGCCTACGGGGATGCCGAACAGGGGCGTGCCGTCGGGGTGCCAGTAGAGGCGCTGGATGCGGGCGTGGCGGTTGGGGTCGTACAGGGGATCTCCGGTTATGTCTCTGTAGTCGCGGGCGTGGTAGACGAGGACGTCTGTGCGGCCGTCCTCGGCGACGGTGAAGGAGTTGTGGCCGGGGCCGTAGCGGGCGGTCTCGGTGTTGGTCACGAAGATGGGGTCGGGTGTCTTGACCCACGTCTCGCGTTTGAGGAGGTCGGCGTCGGCATCCGCGGTCAGCAGGCCCATGCAGTAGCGGGCGTCGGTGGCGGAGGCTGAGAACGTCATGAAGATGCGGCCGTTGCGGATCAGGACGGCGGGGCCCTCGTTGACGCGGAAGCCCTGGATCTCCCAGTCGCGGGTGGGGGTCGTGATGCGGGTCGGCTTGGACGCCAGGCTCCACGGCGTGCCCATGCGGGCGATGTAGAGGCTGGTGTTGACCGCGATCTCGGGCTCGCTCTGGGCCCACACCAGGTAGCGGCGGCCTCGGTGAGCGAAGGTTGTCGCGTCCAGCGTGAAGCCGTCCCACTCGGTCATCAGCTGGGTCTTGAGCTGCCAGCCGCTGGGGTCCAGCGGATCGGCCAGCGGGGATTCCAGCACGTACGTGCGGATGCGGAAGACGTCGTCGGAGTCGCCGGCGGCGAAGTAGATGTACCACTTGCCGTCGATACGGTGCAGTTCCGGCGCCCAGATGTGGCCGGCCATCTTGCCGGTCGCCGGGCGGCGCCAGATCACCGTCTCGGGCGCGTCGGACAAACCGGCCAGAGTGGACGCGCCGCGCAGGGCGATGCGGTCGTACTCGGGAACTGAGCCGGTGAAGTAGTACTTGCCGTTCGTGCGTGGGGTGATGAACGGGTCGGCTCGCTGAGTGACCAGGGGTTGGACCGTGGGGACGCCGTAGATCTCGGCGTCGGTCCTGGGCACTACGGCTTCGGCCGCTCCGGCGCCGGCCAGGCCCGCGACACTGGCGCCGGCCGCGGTGGCCAGCAGGGTGCGCCTCTTCATCGGGTCTCCAAACGCAGGAACGTCACGGAACTGGCGGGGAACTCACGGGTGAAGGTCGAGCTCAGGCCGCGGACGGTGGTGGTGACGGGCTGGATGGGCTCGGCCGAGCGGGTGTTCTGCTCGCCCGGGTCGCCGGCGAGCACGGTCATGCGTCCGGTCGAAGCGACCTTGATCTTCCCGAGGTTGATCTTGGTGATTGCGGGCGTCGTCGAGGCGTTGACGACCTTGACGATCAACTCACCCTTCCTGGTGTCGCGGGTGACGACCTGGGCGAAGGGCTCGGTGACCTTGTTGTCGTCGAAGCTGCCCCACACCTCGCCGTCGCGGATCAGGGTGACGCGGGTGCCCCGGACCTCGATCCTCAGGTCGTACGTCTGATTGGTGGTGACCGAGTCGGGCCGGGTGAGCAGTTGTTCCTTGGCCGCGGCGGACCCGGTGGCCTTCTCGATCGCGCCCTGCGTGTTGTTCCAGCCGCCGAGGTTCCACCAGTACCAGGAGCCCGAGTCCTTGATCCCGAACGGGATGAGGAAGCCCTCGTCACCCGCGGTCTTGGTCGCCTTGAGGCTGATGTCGTAGTCGGTCGCGGTGATGCCGGTGGCCGCCGCGACCATTGTGTCCTCGGCCGCGACGTCCGTCTGCGTGTAAGCGCCGTCGGTGACTGCCCAGGTTCCCCGCCCGGCGAGAGGGCTCCAGCCGTCGGCGTTGCCGTCGTTGAAGTCGTCGCTGAGCAGCACCGATCCGTCCGGCGTGGTCACCTTGAGATCGTCGTACCGAGCGGCCGTACGCCACGTCGAGAGCCCGACCCGGCCGGTGATCGGCTGCGGCTGCACGACCCGGCCGCCGCTCACCTTGGTCGGCACCACCCGATCGCCGACGTTGGTCATGAACAGCTTCTGCATCTGGTAGCTCGTCGAGCCCCACGACTCGTCGTTGTCGAACCAGATCAGGTCGGGCCGCCACTGCACGTTGTCGATGTTGGCGAACAGCGGCGCGTAGGCGGCCATCTTGACGACGTCGGCGTTGCGCTCGAGCGAGGTCATGTAGGCCGCCTCGGCCAGCGAGTTGAAGAACTTGGCGTCCTGCGACGCGTACTCACCGAGGAAGACCTTGGGCCCGTTCCGGTCGTACGAGTCGTAGCGGTTGTTGTTCTGCAGGAACCAGTTCGGGCTGTTGTAGTAGTGCTCGTCGACCATCTCGGTGCCGGCCGCCTTGTTCTTGGCCCACAGGTTGTCGAAGGTGACGCCCATGTCGTCCGGCCCGGAATTGCTGATCACCGTGATCTTCGGGTACTTCGCCTTGATCGCGTCCCGGAACTTCAGGAAGTTGGCGAAGTACTCGTCGGGCAGGTTCTCCTCGTTGCCGACGCCGACCATGGTCAGGCCGAACGGCTTCGGGTGGCCCATCCGCGCCCGCACCTTGCCCCAGGTCGAGGTGACCGGCCCGTTGGCGAACTCGATCAGGTCGAGCGTGTCCTGGATGTGCCGCTGCAGCAGCGCCGGATCGTCGGTGGCGCGGTTCTGGCCGCAGCCGGTGACCAGCGCCGGCACGACGGGCAGCGGGGCCGCGCCGATGTCCTCACTGAACTGGAAGTACTCGTAGTACCCGAGGCCGTAGCTCTGGTTGTAGCCCCAGAAGTTCGCGTTGGTGGCCCGCGTCTCGACCGGCCCGATCGTGTCCTTCCACTGGTACGAGCGGGCCCGCGGGAAGTTCGAGGCCGCGTCGTACGCGTAGTGGCTGCCCGTGTTGACCAGGCACCCGCCCGGGAACCGCACGAAGCCCGGCCGCAGCGCCGCCACCTTTTCGGCCAGGTCTTTGCGCAGGCCGTGACCCTTGTAGGTCTCGCGCGGGAACAGCGACACCATGTCGAGCCGGTGGGTGCCGGCGCCGCTCGCCGCCACCGACAACCGGCCGGCGTCGCTCGTGGTGGTGGCGCGCAGCGTGCCGGCGTACCGGGACCAGGTGTTGCTCTTGACCGTGATCTTCAGCGGCGCGGCGAGAGCGGAGCCGTCGGCGGTCGCCAGTGAGACCGTCAGCGGCGAGCCGGAGTCGGAGCGAGCCCAGACCGAGAAGTCGTAGAGCTTGCCCTTCTGCACGGCGAGGCCGCTGTTGAAGCCCGCGTTGGTGACGCCGGCCGGGCCGGTCAGCTGCAGATACGTACGGTTGCGGTCGTTCAGCCGGTTGCCGTCGTCCACGGTCGTCGCCGTTCCGGTCGCCGTCCACCCGGTCAGGCCGGAGTACGAGCGGTTGTCGGTGGCGTTGAACTCGAAGGAACGGTTGCGGACCAGTTCGGCGTAGAGACCGCCGTCGGCCGCGTAGTTGATGTCCTCGAAGAAGACGCCGTACATCTCGTCGCCGATCGCCGCGCCGGTGGCCGCGGAGTCGACGGTGATCGTGTAGTCCGGGTCGGCTGCGGCGGCGGCCGGTGGGGCGACCGCCAGGGGCAACGCGGCCAGAGCGGCGATGGCGCCGGCCGTTCGGGATCGGAAGCGGGCCACGCGGGTCCTCCTTGTTCGCGCGAACAAGGAGGCTTCTCAGCGCATGGTCGGTGGCACCATTACCGCACCAAGGCATGTCTGTCCGCGTGATACCGGTCAATGTTAGCGTTCACCATAGACGCAAGCCCGCGGAAAGTCAGGTGCCAATTACAGAGACTGCGGCCGTACGCTCGGAGCGTCCCCGGCGAGCACGAAGACCTCGGCTTCGAGCGGTTCGACCAGCCCGTCCTCGACCAGTCCGGCCAGCGCCCGGGCCCGCTGCACGTCGTCGTTCCACACCAGATCGAGGCGCTGGCGGGGCACCGGGCCGGTGGCGTGCCGCAGCACCTCGAGCAGCAGGCCGCGGACCTGACGGTCGGTCCCCGCGTACCGCTGGGGCTTGCGACTCGGCCCCTCGAGCGCGGGCGAGCCGTTGAGCCGCCACGCGCAGACCGCCTCGAACGGGCACTCGGTGCACCGCGGTGACCGGGCCACACAGACCAGAGCGCCCAGTTCCATGAACGCGATGCTGGCGCGGGCGGCCCGGGCCGGCTCCTCGGGCAACAGGTCGGCCATCGCGACCAGGTCGGCCGCGGTCGTCGACGGGCCCGCGTCGGGTTTGCCCTCGACGGCCCGGGACACCACGCGGCGGACGTTCGTGTCGACCACTGGGTGACGCTGGCCGTACGCGAAGGTCGCCACCGCCCGCCCGGTGTAGGTGCCGACGCCGGGCAGGGCCAGCAGCTGCTCGAGATCGGACGGGACCTCGCCGCCGTGCCGCTCGACCATCGCCACCGCGCACGCGTGCAGCCGCATGGCCCGGCGCGGATAGCCGAGCCGGCCCCACATGCGGATCGCTTCCGACGGCGGATCGGCGGCCAGGTCGGCGGGGGTGGGCCAGCGGGTCATCCAGGAGCGCCAGGCCGGCTCCACCCGGACGACCGGCGTCTGCTGGAGCATCACCTCGCTCACCAGGACCCCCCAGGGGGTGGTGTCGGGTTGCCGCCACGGAAGATCCCGGGCGTTCTGGTCGAACCACGTGATGGCGTCATCGGCAAGAGTCATGGCAGGTCTTACTGTAAGCAGGTGCATGAGCTCGCCATCACCGTCATCGGTCCCGACCGGACCGGCATCGTCGCCGACGTGGCCGAGGCGCTGGCCGGCGTCGGGGCCAACCTGACCGACTCGACCATGACCCGGCTCCGCGGCCACTTCACGATGACCCTGATCTGCACGGGTCCGACCGTCGACGAGGCGACCGACGCCCTCTCCACGCTCGGCGACGTCGTCACCTCGGTGCGGTCGGTCGCTCCCGAGTCCGACAAATCGGATGACGGCGACCCGTATGTGGTGAGTGTGCACGGCGCCGACCGGCTCGGCATCGTGTCGGCGGTGACCCGGGTGGTCGCCGCCGCCGGCGGAAACATCACCGATCTGAGCACCAGGCTCACGGGCACCCTGTACGTCATCATCGCCGAGGTCGACCTGCCGTCCGGCTCGGCCGACGAGCTGGCCGAGCAGCTCGCGGTGGCCGCGGCCGAGCTCGGTGTCGAGGTGACCCTGCGCCGCGCCGAGTCGGAGATCCTGTGACCGCGCCCGTGGCGTGGGACGGTCCGGCGGGCAACGTCCTCCCGGTCGTCACCGCCCCGGCGACAGTTCTGAGTACGGTCGGCGACGAGGTCGACCCGGCCGACCCCGCGATCGTGCAGCTCGCGGCCGACCTGGTCGCCACCATGAAGGTCTCGCCGGGCTGCGTCGGCCTGGCCGCGCCCCAGGTCGGCGTCGGCGCCCAGATCTTCGCCGTAGACGTCACCGGCCACCCCAAGGCGGCCACCGTCCACGGCGCGTTCGTCCTCTGCAACGCCAAGATCATTGAGGCCAGCCGCTGGAAGGCCGGGCGAGAGGGTTGCATGTCCGTCCCCGACCTCACCGGCGACGTGAAACGGGCGGGCCGGATCGTGGTGTCGGCGATGCTGCCCGGTAGCGGCGAAGCGGTCGAAATCACCACCGACGCCTTCGAGGCGCGGGCCCTGCAGCACGAGATCGATCACTGCGCCGGAAAGTTGTTCCTCGATCGTGTCGCCGGCGCGCACGCGATCTACCAGCGCAAGGTCTACCTCTAGGCTTTTTTGCGAGCCGTTGTCGCATCTGCCCCGGCGCGTCGCGACGGCTCTCGCGGGCGCGCGGGTTTACGGTGTTGCGCATCATGAAAGCGACGGTTGGTCCCCTTCCATCCGCCGTCTACTGGCGGCGTCGTGCGGTCGTGCTGGGTGCTGTGCTGCTCGGCATCATCGTGCTGTTCGTTTCGTGCACCGGTGGCGACGACGACTCCAAGAAGGGCCAGAGTCCGACCTCGGCCTCGACCCAGCTGCCCAGCTCCGGTCCGGAATCGCCGGAACCGTCGTTCCTGGACGGTCAGCCCGGCAACAGCGGCCCCTCGCTGCCCGCCCCCGGCGACCTGCAGACCCAGTCGCCTGGAAACGACGGCGGCTCGGAGCCGACGCTGCCCCCCACCGGCGGCACGGGGACCGATCCCGGCACCAACCCCGGCAACGGCACCGGCCAGAACAACAATGTCAACATCCCGGCCGACGGGTCCTGCGCCGACGGCGAACTCACGGTGACCCCGGTTCCGGCCTCCACGAACCTCAAGCGCGGCGCGCCGGTCCAGATAGAGCTCAAGGTCAAGAACATCGGCCAGCGCACGTGCGCCCGCGACGTCGGCGCCGACCCGCAAGAGCTCTACATCGACCAGGGCGCCCACAAGTACTGGTCCTCCGACACGTGCAGCACCGCCAAGGGTGGCGAGGTCCGCCAGCTGCCGGCCGGTCAGGAGCTCACGTACAAGGTCACCTGGAACGGCCGCCAGTCGAGTACCTGCACCGGCGGCTCCCCGGCCGGCCCCAACCCGCCGCCCGGCCAGTTCGAACTGCGCGCCCGCCTCGGCACCCTGGTCAGCAAGCCGGTCGCGCTGACCATCACGCAGTAAGTGGTCGCTGCGCTCGAGCTCTACCTGGACGTCGACGCCACCCGAAGGGTCCGCACGCTGTGGCGGGCCCTCGAGGACGAGGGCATCCCGACGCTGGCGTCGCTGCTGCAAGAGAAGCATCGCCCGCACGTGTCGCTGGCCGCCGCCCGCACCTTGTCGCCGTCGGCGGTGGCTGAGGCGTTGGAAGGACTGCCGGTCGGCCGGGGTCTGACCCTCGACCTGGACTTCGTGGGGCAGTTCGTCGGCCGGGTGCTCTGGTTGGGCGTCACACCGACCTTGGCGCTGCTCGACCACCACCGCGAGGTGCACGAACGCCTGGCCGCAGCCGGCGTCGAGGTGTGGGACCTGTATCAGCCGGGTCGCTGGGTGCCGCATTGCACAGTGTCGATGCGCGTCCCGAACCCGCAGATGGGCCACGCGATCCTTCGCTGCCTCGAAATGCTGCCCCTACGCGCGACGGTCACCGCCGCCGCGATCACCGACCACGCCAACGGCATCAACGAGCCCCTGACCGCGTAGTGGCCTCGGTCAGCGGAAGCCGGTGACGGAGAGCAGGGCGAAGCCGATCGCCGTCAATGGGAGGGCGCAGAGCAGCCCCAGAGCGCGCTGACGCCACGAACGGCCGACCCAGAGGGTGATCAACACCCCCAGGACGACGTCGACGGAGATGACCCCGAGCTGGTCGCCGGTGTCGTACGAGGGATCACCGATCCGCGACACGTCGATCATCGCCTCCGCGAACAGGACGGCCGCCGGCATGCCCACCGCCACCGTCTGCAGGCGCCCCGGCGCGCGGGCGATCACCCCGGCCGCACCGAAGACGATCCCAGCGACGACACCGAAGCCCATCCACAAGATCGCGGTGTTGTTGTAGAGGTTCGACCAGTCGTCGTTCTGGATCAGCGCAGCCGCCAGGTAATAGCTGGGGACGGCCACCACCAGACAGACGATCGCCCCGACGATGCTGACGGGCATCGACCACCGGACACGCCACGTGAGCAGGAACGCCGCCACCGCCCAGACGGCCATCGAGTTCCCCAGATCGGCGAACGGCCACGGCAGATACTTGATCCAGACGAAGTCGAGAAACCCCAGCAGCAGCCCCACCAAGGGTGCCACCACGAGGACGTTCCGGCTGCTCACCATAAGAGCCGATCTTAAAAAGCCCCCGGCGCCCCCACATCGCACCCCGGTCGGAATCCGCCCCCGGGTGATCGACCAAAAGACCGAGCCACGGACCCATCCGGGGAGCCGGCGCCGTTGAATCAGGCTCTCACCGGGTTCGCGGGACGAGCCGTGCGGGCTTCGGTGACCCACCGCAGAAGAGCCGCGGACGCCTGCTCGACGCGGATGTCGCTGGTGTCCAGAATCGGCACCGTCCACCGCTGATCGCCGGCCCGCCAGTCGGACCACCGCTCCCAGCGCATACCGGCCCAGGACCCCTCAGTGATCACAGCCGGCATGTGGCGCGGATCGACGGCGTGTCCACGGTGCCAGCGAGCCCACCCGACAAAGGCATCCCTCGCCTGATCAGACCACTTGCCGGCATCCCGCTGCTCCAATCGCCGCCGCCGCTCGTCGTCGGCCACGTCGAGCACACACGTGGCGATCCCGTCGAGTTCGACCGCTGACGGACTGGCCAGCACCTCCCCGAGCGGCGACTGCCCCAGCAACAGCATGTCGAACCCGTCCCGCTGATATTCGACCGCCCGCCGCACCCACTGCTCCAAGCTGCGCTGGCGCCACCCCTTATCGGCCCCCGACGGCACCCCGACCTCATCGAAGTCGTGCACCACGAGCCCCGCCACCGAGGCACACCCCCGAGCAGCAGTTGTCTTCCCTGAACAACTGGACCCCGCAACCGACAACAACACTCCACCACTGTGTTCCCGCCCCACCCAATACGCGACCGAAATCCCACCGCCCTCGCCGCCCCGCGGCCACCAACTCGACCCAGCCTTGCCGTGACCTGCCGTCCCGCGGCCACCAACTTGACCCAGCAATGCCGTGACCGATCCCGCCGTCCCTGCCGTACCACGGCCACCAACTTGACCCAGCCTGGCCGGGAACGATCACACCGTCACTGCTGCGTCCGGTGAAGGCGTGTGGTCAGGCGGCGGCGGCGAGAGCGCGGAGCGTTCTCGGGAGCGCCGTCACGAGGGCCAGCGCCAGGACGCTGATCACGGCCTGCCCGACGCGGCCGGGTGTCACACCACCGGCCTGGTCGACCACGTAGTTCGCATACCCGTTGGCCAGCGCGTCGGTGACCAGGATGAACGCACCCAGCACCAGGCCCGCCGCCGGACGGCGCAGCAGCAGAACGACCGCCGCCGCATCCAGCACCGTGAGCGACACGAAATAGACCGACAACCACGTCGGCATCGCGGGATAAGGGTCGAGCCCACCGACCACCAACTGCACCACGTGCACGACCGTGCCGTAGGCGAAGACCAGCACCGCCGCGATCAGAACCACCGATGCCGGCCGCGGCCAACTGGGCCGAAACCGACTCACGAAAGGCCATCCGGTCGGCCAAGCCGAGGTGAACCCGCGATCTGTCGACCGGCCCCAAAGAGAACTGCGATGGGGCCGCCCCGGCCAATCACGTTCACTGTGCACACGATGGCCGCCCCGGGCGCACACGCGCAACGAGAATCGGAGCGGTTTCGCGGCACGCGATCCGTCGCCCGAGGACGGGCTGGGGTAACGCGAGCCGGTCGCGGCTCAAGACGCGGCGGTCAGACGTAGCGTTCGAGGATGGAGGCCTCGGCCAGGCGGGACAATCCCTCGCGTACGCCCCGGGCCCGAGCGTCGCCCACGCCGTCGACGGCCTGTAGGTCTTCGACCGTGGCGCCGAGCAGGCGTTGCAGGCTGCCGAAGTGGTCGACCAACCGGTCGACGATCTGGGTGGGCAGGCGCGGCACCTTGGCCAGCAGGCGGAAACCGCGGGGGGAGACCGCCGCGTCCAGCGAGTCGCTGGCGCCGGGGTAGCCGATCGCCTTGGCCACGGCGACCAGGTCGATCATCTCGGTGGCGGTCAGCAGGTCGAGTTCGACCAGGGCCTCGTCGAGCGTGCGAGCCTTGCGCCCGGTCGGCAGGTAGTCGCGGATGACCAGGGTGCGGTCGGAGTCGACGCCGGCCATCAGCTCGTCGAGCTGCAGGGCCAGCAGGCGGCCGTCGGTGCCCAGCTCGACCACGTAGCCGGAGATTTCGTCGGCGATGCGGCGGACCATTTCGAGGCGCTGGACGACCGCGACCGCGTCACGCACCGTGACCAGGTCTTCGATCTCGAGGGCGGACAGCGTGCCCGAGACCTCGTCGAGGCGCAGTTTGTAGCGTTCGAGCGTGGCCAGGGCCTGGTTGGCCCGGGACAGGATGGCCGCCGAGTCGTCGAGGACGTGGCGCTGGCCGTTCACGTAGAGGCCGATGATGTGCATCGACTGGCTGACCGAGATGACCGGGAAGCCGGACTGCTTGGCCACCCGCTCGGCCGTACGGTGCCTCGTGCCGGACTCTTCGGACGGGATCGACGGGTCGGGCATGAGGTGGACCGCGGCCCGCACGATGCGAGTGCCGTCGCTCGACATGACCACCGCGCCGTCCATCTTGCACAGCTCCCGCAGCCTGGTCGCCGAGAACTCGACGTCGAGCGGGAAACCGCCGGTGCAGATGCTCTCGACCACGGCGTCGTGGCCGAGCACGATCAGTGCGCCCGTGCGCCCGCGCAGGATGCGCTCGAGACCGTCGCGCAGCGCGGTGCCCGGCGCCATCAGCGCGAGATTGGCGCGCAACGGATCGGCGCTCACCCCGCCGCCCGTGAGGCCGGGACCGGCGCCGGTGGCCGCCGGACGGTGCGCCGAGCCGTTGACGCCAGGCCGTGGAGTCGGGCTGGCGGCGGCGGGTTTGGAACCATCGCGGTCGAACGGCACCTGGACATTCTACGGACTGTCATCCAGGGCGACGCCGCGTGGTTCGATGAATGCTCCGTAGCGTGATGAAACGTCACCGTCGGTCACCGCCGGCGGCGGCCGACGCGCGGGCCGCGGACTGCAGCGCCGACCGCAGATCGCTCACCTCGATCACCTCGATGCCCTTGGGCGCCTCGGGGGCGCAGCCGGGCGGCACGAGCGCCACCTTGAAGCCGAGCCGGGCCGCCTCGGCCAGCCGTCGCCCGACAGCCCCGACCCGCCGGATCTCGCCGGTCAGCCCGACCTCGCCGATCGCCACCAGGTGGGGCGCCATGGCCAGGTCGAGCCCGCCGGAGGCCACCGCCAGCGCCATCGCCAGGTCGGCCGACGGCTCGATCAGCCGGATGCCGCCGACCGTGGCCGCGAAGACCTCGCGGTTGTAGAGCTTGAGCTGCTTGGTCCGCCTTTCGAGCACCGCGAGCACCATGGCCAGCCGGGCACTGTCGAGGCCCGAGACAGTACGCCGCGGCGAGCCCTGCACCTCGGCCCCGATCAGCGCCTGCACCTCGGTCACCAGCGCCCGGCGACCCTCCATGGCCACTGTCACGCAGGTGCCGGGCACGGGCTCGTTGTAGCGGGTGAGGAACAGCCCGGACGGGTCGGGCAGGCTGGCGATGCCGCTCTCGTTCATCTCGAAGCAGCCCACCTCGTCGGCCGCGCCGTAGCGGTTCTTGACCCCGCGCACCAGGCGCAGCGACGAGTGCTTGTCGCCCTCGAAGTGGAGCACCACGTCGACCAGGTGTTCCAGCACGCGCGGACCGGCGACCTGACCGTCTTTAGTGACGTGGCCCACCAGGACGGTGGCGATGCCCCGTTCCTTGGCCACGCCGACCAGCGCCGCGGTCACGGCCCGGACCTGGGTGACGCCGCCGGACACGCCCTCGGTGCCGGGAGCGGAGATCGTCTGCACCGAGTCGACGATGAGCAGGCCCGGCTTGACCGCGTCGAGGTGGCCCAGCACGGCGCCCAGATCGCTCTCGGAGGCCAGGTAGAGCTGGTCGTGCAGGGCGCCGAGCCGCTCGGCCCGCAGCCGCACCTGGCTCACCGACTCTTCGCCACTGACCACCAGGGACGGTGTGCCCGCGCCGGCCGCCCACTGTTGGGCCACGTCGAGCAGCAGAGTGGACTTGCCCACGCCGGGCTCGCCGGCCAGCAGCACCACCGCGCCGGGGACCAGGCCGCCGCCGAGAACCCGGTCGAGCTCGCCCACGTTGGTCGGCACGGCCTTGGCCGGCGCGGCGCTGATCTGGGCGATGGGACGGGCCGGCTCGGACGGCAGGCGCGAGCTGACCACCCGGCCTGCGCCGAGCGGGGTGCTCACCGTGGACTCGATGACCGAGCCCCACTCGCCGCACTCGGGACAACGGCCCAGCCACTTGGGCGGCTGGTGGCCGCAGGCGTCACAGACGTACGTGGGGCGGGCGGCCTTGGCGGCCGTGCGGGACGATGTCACCCCGCAAAACTAGCGGGGCGGTACGACATCTTTACTCGTGCTCCTCAACTTCCGCGGCCGGGCCACGCGAGGCCGGCGACAGCGGGATGGCGACCGGGGCGAGAAGTTCGAGCGGCTGCGAGTAGCCGCTGATCTCGAAGACCAGGCTGAGCGAGTTGCCCGGCTTGAGGTCGTCGCTCAGACCGGCCGCGACGAGCTTCGCCGTGTCGTCCGGCAGGAACGTCGTGCTGCTCAGGGCCTGGAGGGTGATGCGGGCCGGCTGCAGCGTCGCGGCCGCGGGAGCCGACGCCGGCGCACCGGAAGCGCTCGGCGCGCCCGACGGGTCGGGGATGCTGCCGGCCTGGTCGGGCGGGCCGGGCTGAGCCGACGCGCCGTCGGGGCCGCCCGAGGGCTCGGGGTTCGCGCTCGGCGACGCGGCGGCGGAACCACCGGACAGGCCGATCTGACGGGCCGAGACGACGCCCGCGGTCTCGTTCTGCAGCGGCTTGCTGCTGATCAGGATGGTCACCGGCTCGGTGGTGTGGTTGTACAGCCCCACCTCGATCGAGGCGTCGCCGTTGGCCGGGTAGCCCTCGGGGTCGGTGTAGTCGACCTGGAGGTTGCGGATCTGCACGCGGCCGTCGGGGCTCTGCGTGTTGAGACCGGAGATCGGCGCCTGGAGGAGGGCCGTCTCGGCCACCTGGCCGGCCGAGCAGCCGGCCAGCGCCAGCACGGCGACCGTGGCGGTACCCGCGGCCAGCGCCACGCGACGGGTTCCCAGCGAGCGCATCACGATCCTCCAAGCAAACCTGAAGCTCGACTCCTCGAACAGGCTCAGCCTAGAGGTCGGTGATCGAGCGCGTGCGGCGACCCGTCCAATCACACCACCCGGCCACTGGAGATGAGCAGCAGAACGTCGATGAGGGCGACCAGGATCACGGCCCGGAACATGGCGACCCCGCGTCCCTTCGCACGCGTGGTGGCGTACCACCCGAGGGGAAGGACCACGACGGCGGCCGCGGCGCCGGCCCAGCCCGCCCACGACGGCGGCCCGGGCGGCCCGAACACCAGGGTGAGGGTCGCCGCCAGCAACAGCAGTGCGGCGGCCACGGTCGAGCCGGTCGCGCCGAGGCGGTGCGGCAGGCCCCGTACGCCCGTCGCCGCGTCATCCGCGAGATCGGGCAGCACGTTCGCGAAGTGGGCGCCCGCGCCCAGCAGCGACCCCGCCGCGACCAGCCACACGGGCGGCGCCGGATGGCCCGGCAGCGACACCACCACGAACGCCGGCAGCAGCCCGAACGCCACCACATAAGGCACCACGGACAACACGGTGGACTTCAGCGGCCAGTCGTAGAGCAGCGCGAACACGCCGACCAGCGTGATCAGAACGGTCGGCATCAACCCGAACGGCAGCCCGAGCAGGGGAATGGCCAGCGCGGCGATCAGGCCGGCCCACCCGACCGTACGCCGGGAGACCGCCCCCGAGGCGACCGGCTTGTCCGTACGCCCGGCGACCTGGTCGCGGTCGGCGTCGAGCCAGTCGTTGACCCAGCCCACCGCGAGCTGGGTCGCCCCCACCGCCGCGAAGACACCCAGGACGGACCAGCCCCGATGACCGACCCCGACGGCCAGCAAGGTCATCGCCACCGTGACGGCGCCACCGGGCTCCGGATGAGACGACTTGATCACTGCCAGCGCACGGGACATGCGAGCAGTGTGGCGGGTGTGCCGTAGTCATGCCACGCTCGATCACATGCCGTCGATGCCGCGTAACGATCCGCGTCAGTACGACGACCTGGCCGGCGAGTGGTGGCGTCCCGGCGGTCACTTCGAACTGCTGCACTGGCTGGCCGCGGCCCGGGCCCGGTTGATCCCGCCCGCCCGCTCCGAGGGCGCGGTGCTGGTCGACGCGGGCTGCGGCGGTGGCCTGCTCGCGCCCCATGTCGCGGGCAAGGGCTACCGCCATGTCGGGGTCGACCTGCGCTCGTCCGGGCTGACCCAGGCCGCACAGCGCGGCATGACGGCCGTACGCGGTGATGTGACGACGTTGCCCCTGGCCACTGCCTCGGCCGACGTCGTGGCGGCGGGCGAGATCCTCGAACACGTCACCGATCTGCCGGGCACTGTCGCCGAGCTGTGCCGCGTGCTCAAGCCGGGCGGACTGCTCGTGCTCGACACGGTCAACGACAACCCGCTCAGTCGTTTCGTGACGGTCACGCTGGGCGAGCTGATCGGTCTCGCCCCGGTCGGCCTGCACGATCCGTCACTGTTCGTCGACCCGCGCACGCTCACCGCGGAGTGCGCTTCCCACGGCGTACGCCTGAAGGTGCGCGGCGCCCGCCCCAGTGTCCCCGGGCTGATCCGCTGGCTCGGCCCGCGTACGGAGTCCAACGGCCGCCCGCTGGGCCGCATCGTCCCCACCCGCTCGACGGCCGTGCTCTACCAGGGCGTCGGTCGCAAAGCAGCAGAGGAAGCCGGATGAGTTCAGAGGCCCGGCGGCTCGCGCCCCGGTTCGCGGCCCGCGCCGCCGCCCACGACCGCGACGGCAGTTTCCCGGCCGACGACTTCGCCGACCTGCGCGCCGCGGGCCTGTTCGGGCTGATGGTCCCGGCCCGGCTGGGCGGGGCCGGGGCCGGCTTCGCCGAGTACGCGGCGACCGCGTACGAGCTGGCCCGGGGCAACGGCGCGACCGCGCTGATCTTCAACATGCACGCCTCGGTGACCGGCGCCCTGGCCGGCGTCACCGACGAGCTGGCCGACGCCCTGGGCCTCCCGCCCGAGGCGCTGCGGGCCCGCGACGACGCGCTGCGGGCCGCGGCCGAGGGCAAGTGGTACGCCGTGGCGATGAGCGAGCGGGGCGCCGGCTCCCGGTTGTCGCAGCTCACGACGTCGTACGAGGCCGTGGACGGGGGTTACCGGATCAAGGGCGCCAAGACGTTCTGCTCGGGGGCGGGCCACGCCGACGCCTATCTGGTCGCCGCCCGCAGCACCGCCGACCCGGCCCAGGTCTCCCAGTTCCTGGTGCCCGCGGGCGAGGGCCTGCGGGTGGAGCCGACCTGGGACGCGCTCGGCATGCGGGCCACCGGCTCGCACGACCTGCACGTCGACGTCACCGTGCCGGCCGGCGCGCTGCTGGGCGGGGTCGAGGGCCTGGCTCTGGTCGTGGCCCAGCTGGCCCCGCACTGGATGGTGGCCAGCTACGCGGCCGTCTACGTCGGGGTGGCCCGGGCCGCCGTGGACGCGGCGGTCGAGCACGTCAACGAGCGCAAGCTGGGTCATCTGCCGGCCATCCGGTCGCGGATCGGCCGGGCCGACGCCGCCGTGGCCGCGGCCCACCTGGCCGTCCTGGAGGCCGCCCGCCGGGTCGACGAGCAGCCCGGCGAGGCCGAGACCAACCGCTGGGTGTGGCGGGCCAAGCTGCTCGCCGGCACGACCGCGGCCGAGGTGGCGGCCTCGATGCTCGAGGCCGCCGGCACGTCGGCCATGCGTCGCGGGCATCCGCTGGAGCGGCTCTACCGGGACGCGAGAGCCGGATCACTACAACCGGCGACCAGTGATGTGTGTGCGGACTGGCTGGGGGTAGACGCCCTCGGCGGGGACGCGGATTCGGAGGGTTCGGCGCCGCGCTGGTAACAGCTGTAAGAGGCATGGGCGGCGGGGTTCAGGCCGGGGAGGCACAAGTGAATCGCAACGCAACCATCGCAGGGCTGGGAACAGCGCTGCCGCCGCCTGCCGGGCAGGACGATCTCTGGGACGGCTTCTTCGCGAAGCACTACACCGCCGAGAAGCGGGCGCTCGCGCGGCGCATTTTCACGAACTCCGGCGTACGCACCCGGCAGGCCGCGGTCAGCCCGTTGCTCGAGGACGTGTCCGACTGGTCGACCGAGCAGCGCATGCGGCGCTACCAGGTCGAGGCCGTGCCGCTGGGCAAAGAGGCAGTGGAACGGGCGCTGACCGACGCCGACGTCCGGGCCGACGAGCTCGGGCTGTTCGCGGTCTGCTGCTGCACCGGCTACGCCACGCCCGGGCTCGACATTCTGCTCGCCCGCGACCTGGGCATGTCGCCGTCCGTCCAGCGCCTCTTCGTCGGGCACATGGGCTGCTACGCGGCGCTGCCGGGCCTGGGCACGGCGGCCGACTTCGTGGTCGCCCGCGGCCGGCCGGCCCTGCTGCTCTGCGCCGAGCTGACCAGCCTGCACCTGCAGCCGGCGAGCACCCGCACCGATCTGCAGCAGATCGTCTCGCACGCGCTGTTCGCCGACGCCGCGGCCGCGGTCGTGCTGACCCCGGAGGGTCCCGGCTACACCCTGCGCGACGTCGTCGCGGTCACCGACACCACCACCGCCGACCACATGACATGGGAGGTGACCGACCTGGGCTTCCGGATGGGCCTGTCGCCCCGCGTTCCGGCCGTGCTCGAGATGCACGTCCGCCAACTGGTCGACGACCTGCTCGGCCGGCACGGGCTGGGCATCGGCGACATCGACGGCTGGGCCGTCCACCCCGGCGGCCCCAAGATCCTGGACGTCGTTCAGCAACAACTCGGTCTCGATGACGAGGCGCTGGCCGCATCGAGGGGCGTGCTGTCGGCGTACGGGAACTGCTCGTCGCCCACGGTGTTGCTGGTGCTCGACGCGCTGCGGAGCCGCCCGGCCCCGCCGCGACGGGTGGTGATGCTGGCGTTCGGACCGGGGCTCACGCTCTACGGGACGCTGCTCGAGGCCTCTACAGTCACAGCGTGACGGGTGAGCGGGCGCGGGGCGCCGTCCTCTACGCGGCGGCCGCTGTGCTGGTCGTGGGCGGGGCGTCCTGGTTCTTCGCGTCGGCCCCGCCGGGCCGCGACAACGACCAGATCAACGAATGGCGTACGGCCGTCGAACAGCAACTGCCCGACACCGAGGACCAGGTCGACGCGTCGACCTCCGTGCTGGGCGGCGGCGCCGACCAGTCCTTCGAGACGTCGGTCGAGACGGGCGAGTACCGGGTGTCGATGATCTGCCGCGGTGGTCCCGAGTCCCAGCTTCGGGTGAGCCTGAGCCAGATAGGGCCGGACACCGGCCGCGGCCTGCAGTGTTCGGGCGACCGGCCGGTCTACAGCTTCGAAGTCGGCCTGGGCGACGTGATGCGCCTGAACATCGTGGTCAGCGACAACGGCCCGGTGGTCTTCCGCTACCAGGTCGAACACGTCTTCGACTGACGCCCGTCGCCACGGCTCTTGTCCGGCGGAGCCCGCTGTTGCCCGGTGCTCGCTGTTTGGCCGGGCTCGCTTTTGGCCGGCGCTCACTATTTGGCCGGGCTCGCTTTGGCCGGCGTTCGCTTACAGCCGGGCCAGGTCGGACCGGAAATCGTCGGTCGACAGCGTGCGCGGGACGACGCGGATGATGTTGGTGCCCCGGTCGACGAGCACGGCGGCGGCCGTCGTGTCGGGGTCGGCGAGGCGCAGATGGGTGCGCAGGCTGCCTGCCGGATCGTTCAGCATGCGCACAGTCTTGCCATTCGCCTGGGGCGTGGCGCCGGTCGGCGGCGTGCCGACGGCGGACGCGGACGCGGCCAGCGTGGAGACGGTGATCACAGCGATCTCGGGCCCGACCGCGTCGATCGTGTCGGAAATCAGCGCCGTGCAGGCACAGCCGTCGACCAGCAGGATGACTGCCGGTAGCCGCCCCCGCAACGGCACCATCTGGCCGTCCGAGGCCACCAGCTCGAGTGCCGGCAGGGTCTGGACCCGCTCGGGCGCGGCCGAGGCCGTGCGCTGAACGGCGGGCTGGCGGGGCGGGCCGGGCCACGCCGACGCGAACAGACTGGCCACGGTGACCAGGACGGCCAGCGAGATGATCAGGACCGGGGCGCGCATCGCGGCGGTGCCGATCCGGCGCAGCTTGCGGGCCGCGGGCCGGCGCATCAGGCGTTGCCAGCGGGTGGTCGGACCGGTCAGGCGGAGCTCGGCCCGAACGGCGTCGACCTCGTCGGACAGCGCGGACAGATCGTCGGGGATGACGATCACGCCCCACTCCTCAGGCAGGTCGGGCAGGTCGTCGGGCGAACCGCCATCCGACGACCATCCGCCGTTGTCGCTCGCACCAGCCATGACTCACCCTCCCCCCAAGCCGACCCAGTCGTTCTTCGGTCGGGGACCTTGCGCTCAGCCTCGCATCACGGGGGCCCGACCGCCAGTAGTGCGCGCTTCCGGACCTTAGCGATAAGCTTGACCTCACAAACGCCGTAGGTGCGAAATATCCGACTCCATCGGTAATGCCGTCACCAACCCGTCACGGTGAGTTACTGAGGCAGCTCCGGGCGCTTCTGTCAAGCCGCAGAAACGCCCATCACAGGGCCTCTGAGCTGCACTAACAGTCACCGGCTGGGCGGGACATAGCTGCCTGAGCGTGTTACCCTAGACACAGCGAAAGGGGCTTCGAACCTATGGTTTTCAGTGTCGGCGAGACCGTTGTTTACCCCCACCACGGGGCCGCACTCATCGAGGCAATCGAAACAAGGGTCATCAAGGGCGAACCGAAGCAGTATCTCGTGCTGCGTGTCGCCCAGGGCGATCTGACCGTGCGGGTGCCCGCTGAGAACGCCGAGATCGTCGGCGTGCGCGAAGTGGTTGGCGAGGAAGGCCTGGGCAAGGTCTTCGACGTCCTCCGCGCTCCGCACACCGAGGAGCCGACGAACTGGTCGCGGCGTTACAAGGCCAATCTCGAAAAGCTCGCTTCCGGTAACCCCCTCAAGGTTGCCGAGGTTGTTCGTGACCTCTGGCGTCGTGAGCGTGAGCGTGGCCTCTCGGCCGGCGAGAAGCGCATGCTCGCGAAGGCTCGCGACATCCTCGTCGGTGAGGTTGCCCTGGCGGAAAAGAGCACGAAGGACGAAGCCGAGGTTCTCCTCGACAAGGTCCTCACCGAGGCCTGATCCACCCCCAGCCTCGGCGCGACAAAAAATGTGTTCGCACAGGACCGCGACGTGACCGCGAAGCTCAATGCCCGCGGTGACGTCGCGGTCTTGGTTCCGGCGGCAGGCGCCGGCCTGCGGCTCGGCCCGGGCGGGCCCAAAGCTCTGCGCCTGCTCGCCGGCGAGTCGCTGCTCGTGCATGCCGTACGCCGAGTGGCGGCCTCTCCGTCGGTCCGTCTCATCGTGGTGGCCGCTCCGGCGGCCGAGGTCGAGGCGGTGCGTTCACTGCTGGCATCGGTCGCGCCGGTCACCGTGGTGGCCGGCGGGGCCGAACGCCAGGAATCGGTGGCCCGGGCCCTGGCCGTCGTGCCACCCGAAGTCGGCATCGTGCTCGTGCACGACGCCGCCCGCGCCCTCACCCCACCGGCCGTGATCGAGTCGGTGGCCGCGGCCGTACGCGAGGGCCGTCCCGCGGTGATCCCCGTGCTCCCCGTGGTCGACACCATCAAAGAGGTCACGCCCGACGAGACCGTGCTGGGCACGGTCGACCGCTCGGTGCTGCGCAGCGTCCAGACCCCGCAGGGCTTCCGCCACAGCGTGCTGGCCGACGCCCATGCGGCCGCCGCCGACCCCCTCACCGACGACGCCGGCCTGGTCGAAAAGGCCGGCCTCCCGGTCACCTGCGTCCCCGGCTCCGAGCTGGCCATGAAGATCACCCGCCCCCTCGACCTGATCCTGGCCGAAGCCCTGCTGAAGCTCCCCTGACGGCCCCACGCGGCCAGAGCGACGTGGCCGCGCTCCTGCCGAGCCGCACGAGCACCTGACGCCCCGCAATCCCCGCCGGGGCGACACCTTCCGCGCCCTGACGCCCCGCAGTCCCCGCCGGGCGACACCTTCCGCGCCCTGAAGCCCCGCAATCCCCGCCGGGCGACACCGGCCCTGACGTCCGCAAGAGCGGGCGGGGCGCACCGGTCGAGCTATGACGTCGACCGCGGGCCTACCGTGGACATCCAGCGCTGCAAGCGCGGGCGGGGCGCCATCGGTCGCGCCCTGACGCTCGCGTGCGCACGCGGAACGGCGCCGGTCGCGCCCTGTGGACAACGGGCCCGGGGTGCCTGTGGACAACGACAGCGGGTCCTCCGAATTTTCGCGTAGCGTCCGCCCACGTCCCTTGGGTGGGCGGGGGAGGCGGTGGACCCCCGCATGATCAGGAAGTCGGCCAGTAGCCTGGCCGGGTGATCAATCAGCGGGTCGGGATCGGGACTGATGTGCACGCCTTCGAGGCGGGGCGGGCCTGCTGGGTGGCGGGGTTGCTCTGGCCCGACGAGGTTGGGCTGGCCGGGCACTCGGACGCTGACGTGGCTGCCCACGCTGCCTGCGACGCGTTGTTCGGGGCGTCGGGGCTGGGCGATCTGGGCAGCAACTTCGGCACTTCGCGGCCGGAGTGGGCGGGGGCGTCGGGGGTCGCGCTGCTGACCGAGACCGCGCGGCTGGTGCGGGCGGCGTCGTTCGAGATCGTGAACGTGTCGATTCAGGTGATCGGGAACCATCCCAAGATCGGCAAGCGGCGGGCCGAGGCGCAGGAGGTGCTGTCGGCTGCTGTGGGTGCGCCGGTCACCGTCTCGGGCACCACCACCGACGGGCTCGGGCTGACCGGCCGCGGCGAGGGCCTGGCCGCAACCGCGATCGCCTTGATCGCCGCCGCCTGAGTAAGTAGCGTCCTGATCGCCCGGGTTTGAGGTGGGGCGGTAAGGGGGTTGGTTGGCCCCGGACCGCGGCGTTTCGTGATACCGCCTACGCTCGAAGTGTGGCCGCGCCCCTGGAACCAGAGACCACCCCCGAGGAGTACCGCCAGCGTGCGCTCCTGCTCGCCGATCTTGGGCGGTACGACGAGGCGGCCCAGGAGGTTGCTGCGGGGCTGACCACCGCGCCCGGGGAGTCCAGCCTGCTGGCCACGCTGGCCCGCATCCACCTCGCGGCCGAGCAGCCGGGTGAGGCGTTGCGCGCGGCCGACCAGGCTGTCGCGGCCTCGCCCGAGGCGATCACCAACCTGGTCGTACGGGCCATGGCTCTCACCGACAGCCGGCAGTACGCCGACGCGGCCCGGGTCGCCAACGACATCCTGCGTCAGTGGCCGGCCGACGCCTACGCCCAGCGGACCGGCGCCGCCCTGCTCAGCGAGTCGCGCAACGGGCAAGAGGCGCTGAACGCGGCCTGGAACGCCGTTCGCGTCGCGCCCGACGAGGCCGAGGCCCACCTGGTGCTGGCGGTCGTGGCGGCCCGGCTGCGGCTCTTCGATCTGGCCCAACGGGCGTACGCGCAAGCCTTGGATCTTGATTCGGGGATCGGGGACGCCCAGCACGACATGGGGATCGTGCGGTTCGAGCGGCGGCGCTGGGCCAAGGCCCTCGAGTCGCTGGCCGACGAGGCCGCACTGCCCGCCCAGAGTGAGCCCGAGGCCCGCGAGGAGCAGGTCGGGGACTATCCCGAGCCGTTCCCGCGTAAATATCCGGCGCCCGATCGGCCCGATCCGGTCGAGGAGCCGACGCGGGGTTCGAACAGCTGGACCGAGGAGCCCGCGATCAGCCGGCCGTCGGGGCCGGTGCTCGACCCGTCCGGGCCGTCGGCCGAGGCGGTGCGGCGCGGGGTGCTCTACGGCGCCAACGCGACGCTGATCACCGGGGTCATGGCCGGGTTCATGACGTTGACCAGCGAGGGCATCTCGCGGGTGTGGGCCGGGCTGGTCGGCGTGCTGATCGTGGTGGGTGTGCTGGTCGCGATGAAGCGGATGCTGCCCGAGCCGCTGGGCACCGCCCTGGGCCGGTTGCGGGCGCACAACCGGCCGCTGGCCGGCGCGACCTACATCGGGTTCGTCGCGCCGCTCGTCCTGCTGGTCTATGCCCTGGTGGGCGGTGTCGTCTCGCTGGTCGCAGCCATGGTCCTGGCCGCGATAGCCGAGCTCCTTATCCTGAGTCGCCGCTGAATCAAGCCGCTTCCGCGAGCGGTGGGGCCAGGCCGGCCCGCAGCCTCGCCTCCACGGCGGCGGGCGTCGGCCCCAGCGAGTCCAGGGCCAATAGGGCCGCGCCGGTGATCGGCGGATCGACCGGCACCGAGATCTCCACCCGTGGCGCCTGCCGCCGAGCCCCGGCCACCACCTGATCGTGCAGCTGGGGATGCCGGGCCCGCAGCACGCTTCCGCCCAGCACCAGCGCGTGCGGCCGATCGAGCAGCCCCAGCCGCCCGGCCGCCACCCGGTGCTGCCCCAGTATCTCGTCGGCCTGCCGGGTGATCAGCTCGCCCGCCACCTCGTCACCGCCCGCGGCCACCTCGAACAACAGATACGACAACTCCGGAATTTTGTCCCGGTCGATCTGGCCCGTGTGCAGCGCGATGGACACCGCCTCCACCGTCGGCCGCTCGAAGTACGCGGCCACCGCGGCACTCAGCGTCGTCGGCCGCCCCCGCCCGTCCTCGCCCCGCGCGGCCAGGCGCAGCGTGTGATCGGCCAGGTCGTGCCCGCCACCCCAGTCGCCGGAGATCGGGCCCAGGGCGACGAACCGGGCCGTACGCCCGTCGGCCGTCCGCCCCACGCAGTTGTTCCCGGCCCCGCAGACCACGGTGACCGCGTCCGGCATGGCCGTGCCCGAGCGCAGCAGCGCGAAGCAGTCGTTGTCCACGATGGTGCGCCGCGCCCACGACTGCCCGGACAACGCCGTCTGCAATTCGGCGACCTCGGCCGGCAGATCGGCCCCGGCGAGGTAGGCCGCGACCACGTCGATCGTCGGCTCCGCCGCCAGTCCGGCCTGGATGCGGGCCGCGCTGACGAGTTGGTCGAGGACGCGGACCGTACCGGAAAGGCCGATGTTGTGGGGTGAGGACGTGCCGCCCCGGACCGACGCCAGCACCTCGCCGTCGGCGGTGCCCAGCACCACGTCCGTCTTGGAGTTGCCGCCGTCTATGGCCAGATAGAGCGCTCTCATCGCGCCCACGCGAGGTGGGCCCGGCCGCTGGCGATCAACCGGTCGGCCAGTACGGAAGCCTTCTCGTGCTGCCCGATCAGCGGGTGCGCGAGCAGGGCGTGATACACCCGTTCGCGACCGCCCCGCAGCGCGGCGTCGAGCGCCAGTTCCTCGTACCCCCAGACGTGCGCGACCAGACCGGCCAGGTCGGGTGGCAGGGGGTTGAGCGGCAGCACCTCGGGACCGTTCGGCGTGGCGCGGGCCGACACCTCGATGACCGCGTCGTCCGGCAAGAACGGCAAAGTTCCTTCATTGCGTACGTTGACCGAGTGCACGGCCCGGTCGTCGAACCCGTGCAGCGAGGCGATGAGTCCGACCGCGGCCTCCGAGTAGTAGGCGCCCCCGCGCTCGCCGAGCAGCGCCGGCTTCTCGACCAACGCGACATCGCGGTACATCTCGAGCAGGGTCGCCTCGATCTCGGCCACCCGCTGCCCGCGCGTCGGCCCGTTCAGCAGCTCACGGACGTGCCGGTCGTGGGCATAGAAGTACGACAGGTAGTAGGACGGCACGTTGCCGAGTGTCCGCAGCACCTGTTCGGGCAGGTCGACCTCGGCCGCCAGCTCGGGCAGATGGTTCTCCAGCAGCGACGGCAGCCGGTCGACGCCGTCCACATAGGCCGCCCGCTCCCAGGTCAGGTGGTTGAGCCCGACGTGTTCGAGGGTGACCGCCGACGGCTCGACCCCGAGGTGGGCCGCGAACCGGCGCTGGAAGCCGATCGCCACGTTGCACAGCCCGACCGCGCGGTGGTTGGCGTCGAGCAACGCCCGCGTCACGATGCCGACCGGGTTCGTGAAGTCGACGATCCACGCGCCCGGCTTGGCCCTCTTCCTGATCCGCGCGGCCACGTCGAGCACGACCGGCACCGTACGCAATGCCTTGGCCAGACCGCCCGCGCCCGTCGTCTCCTGACCCACGCAGCCGCAGTCGAGCGGGAACGTCTCGTCGGCGATCCGGGCCTGCTGACCGCCCACCCGCAACTGGATGACCGCCACGTCGGCGTCGGTCACGCCGGCGTCGAGGTCGGTGGTCCACCAGATCTTGGCCAGGTGGCCGTAGTGCTCCAGGATGCGCGCGGAGAACGCGCCTACGACCTCGAGCCGGTCGGCCACCGGGTCGATCAGCACCAGTTCGGTGACCATCGAGCCGAGCCGGGCGAACCCGTCGACCAGTTCCGGCGTGTAAGTGGACCCACCGCCGATGACTGCGATTTTCAACCCTTGAATCCCGTCAATGTGATGCCCTGGACGAAGGCACGCTGAGCGAAGAAGAAAATGACGATGAGCGGGGCCATCGCCAGCACCGTTGCTGCCGTGACCAGATTCCAGTCGACGTGGTGGACACTGTGGAACGAAGCCAGCCCGAGCGAGAGCGTCCACGAACTCTCATTCTCGCTGGTATAGAGCAGTGGACCGTAATAGTCGTTCCAGCAGTAGAAGAATTGGAACAGCCCGGCCGCCGCGATGCCCGGGCGGGCCATAGGCAGCACCACCCGCAGCAGCGTGCGCCATTCGCCGCAACCGTCGACCCGGGCCGCGTCCAGATACTCGCTCGGAATGGTCAGCAGGAACTGGCGCAGCAGGAAGATGCAGAACGCGTCGCCGAACAGGGCCGGGATGATCAGCGGCCACAGCGATCCGGTCAGGCCGGCGTTGGCCCACATCAGATACAGCGGCACGGTGACGACCTGCGGCGGCAGCATCATCACGCAGATCACGAGCAGGAACAGCGCGTTGCTGCCGCGGAACTTCAACTTCGCCAGCGCGTACGCCGCCGGTACGCTCGACAGCAGCACGAGCACCGTCGACGACACCGCATAGACCACCGTGTTGAGCAAATAGTGCGGCAGCGGGGTGACCTGGAAAACGCGGACGTAATTCTCCGGATGCCACGTGTTGGGCCAGTAATCCGCGGTCAGCGCCTGATCGCTGGTCATCAGCGAGAGCAGCACGAGGTAGACGACCGGCGTCACGAACATGATGCCCAGCGCGATCGCGATGCTGTGCTTGCCGATCCAGGCGAGCCGGCGCTGCCGCTGGTACTTCCGATCCGGCGCCGGCGCTGTCAGCACCGACGGCTGGTCGAGGACGGCTGTCACTGTTCCTCCCCCGAGAAGGCCTTGGCCCGGCGCAGCAGGATCAGCGTGACCGCCAGCGCGACCACGAAGAGCCCGATGGCCAGCGCGTTCGCGTAGCCGAGGGCGCTGTACCGGAAACCGACGGTGTAGAGCCAGAGCGGGTACGTGAACGTCGAGCCCTCGGGAAAGCCGAAGTTCGACGAGATCCCGCCGCCGACGGTGGCCTGCCCGCTGGCGATCGAGCCGGCCACCGCCGCCTGGTCGAAGTACTGCAACGTGTAGATCACGCCGGTGACCGCCGCGAACAGCACCACCGGCCGGATCGTCGGCAGCGTGATCGACCGGAACCGCTGCCAGGCGTTGGCGCCGTCCAGCGACGCGGCCTCGTACAGGCTGGCCGGCACGCCCAGCACGGCGGCCAGGAAGATCACCATCAGGTCGCCGATGGCCCACAGGCCGAGCAGCACCAGCGACGGCTTGGCCCAGGTCGGCGAGTTGAACCAGAGCGGGCCCTCGATGCCGATCGTCGACAGGAAGTGGTTGACCGGCCCGGTGCCCGGTTTGAGCAGGTAGACGAACGCGATGGTGGCGGCCACCGGCGGCACCAGGGCGGGCAGATAGAACAGCGTCCGGAAGAACCCGGTGCCCCGGCGCAACTGGGTGAGCAGCATCGACAGCCCGATCGCCCCGATGATCCGGACCGGGACGAAGACCACCACCATCCACAGCGTGTTGCGGATCGACTGCAGCAGGAACGGGTCGTCGGCCATTCGCCGGTAGTTGTCCAGCCCCACCCATTCCGGGACCGAGAGCAGGTCGAACTTCGTGAACGAGAAGTAGACCGCCGAACCCAGGGGGTAGAGGAAGAACACCGCGATGCCGATCAGCGCGGGCGCGAGGAACGACAGTGTCGTCGCACCTTTTCTTACCCGTACGCCCAAGGGTTTGGCTGTCATGCTGTCAGCCGCCCAGCGTCATGACGCTGTTGACCTGCTTGTCGGCGTCGGTCAGACCCTTGTCGAGATCCTTGACCTTGCCGGCCTGGTAGCTGTTGAGGAACTGCCCGAACGTCTCCTGATAGGCCGGCCCCGAAGCGGACGGCGGCGTAGTCGACGAGTTCGGGTTGTTGAAGATGTCTATGAACGTCTTGAAGTCGGCATCCGAGTTCAGCCCCGGATCAGCGATCGACGCCGTCGTGGTCGGGATGTTCTTCAGCAGCCCCGAGAGTTTGATGACCGCCTGGTCGTTGGTGGTCAGGTATTTGATGAGCTCCCAGGCCGCCTCGGGGTTCTTGGCGTTCTTGCTGATGCCCAGAATGTTGCCGGTGACGTAACCGCCGCCGTAGTGGGCCGGGTCGCTGGTCGGGATGGGCGCTACCCCGTACTTCAGATTCGGGGCCTGGTCCTTGACGAAAGCGAGCCGGTACTCGGCGTCGATGTTGATCGCCACCTGACCCTTCTGGAACGCGTTGTCGGCGCTGTATTCGTCGCCCAGACCGGCCCGGAACTTCTGCAAATTGTCGTAGCCGTACCAGTCGACCAGCTGCTTCTGCCAGGTGATCAGCGTCTTCCAGGCCGGGTCGGTGCCGACCGCCGACTTGCCGTCGTCGGTGAGCCACTTCGCGCCCACGGCCGGGGCCAGGTGCGAGGCCGCGTTCTCGTAGAAGTCGTAGAGCGGCAGGAACCCGACGGTCTTCAGCGAGCCGTCGGCATTCTTGACAGTCAATTTCTTGGCGTACGCGGTGAGTTCGTCGAGCGTCTTGGGCGGTCCGCTCAGACCGGCTTTGGCGAACAGGTCCTTGTTGTAGAACATGCCGTACGCGTCGGCCAGGAACGGCATGGCGCAGCGCTTGCCGTCGAACTCGGTGTACGAGCGCGTGGTCGCGTTGAGCTGATTCAGGTCCACTTTGTCGCGGTCGATGTACTGCTTGAGGTCGACCCACGCGCCCGACGAGCAGAACTTGCCGACGATGTCGGTCGAGTACGAGAGCCCGACGTCCGGCCCGTTCCCGGCCCCGATGGCCTGGGTGACCTTGGAGTCGTCCTGCCCCGACTTGATCGTCACCTGGATCTTCGGATGGTCCTTCTCGAAATCCTTGATCACCTGGTCGATGGCGTCGGCCTCGCGCTCGGTGAAGAAGTGCCACAACTCGACCGAGCCGGAGACCTCTGTGCCCGGATCGGCGATCTTCGTTTCCTTGGGAGCGGGAGTGCAGGCTGTCATCAACAAAGTGGCTGTTGCTAGGGCAAAAAGGGCATGGGGTAGCCGCTTGTTCACTGTGGACCTCTCAGATGGGGTTTAAGAGGATTAAGAGGAGCGGATCGAGTCGATGAGGGCTTCGTGGACCGCGGTCAGGCCGGCGTCGAGCGCGCCCAGCAGCACCGCGTCGTCGTCGATGGCGGTCACGGCGATCGAGCTCTCGAGCGGGGCCGCGCGGCGCACCGCGAACGTCACCGCGGAGAGCAGCGGCGCGCCACCGGCCTGGGCGATCGGGCCGGAGAGCACCACCAGGTACGGATCGAGCACAGCGATCACCGCGGCCAGCCCGATCACGATGCGGTCGGCCAGGGCGATCAGGAAGTCCCCGCCGTTGGCCGGGTCGGCGGCCGCGGCCCGGACGACTTCGGCCGGCGTGCGCCCGGGAACCCCGCTGTCGCGGGCCAGCTCCAGGATCGCGGCCCCGCCGAAGAGGTCTTGCAGGTCGAGCTTGCGATGCGAGGAATCGGGGGAGTAGAGCGGCATGTAGCCGATCTCGCCGGCGCCTCCACGCGCGCCGCGCATGAGCGTGCCGGCCATGTCGATGGCCAGACCGAGGCCCTCCTCGCCCAGCCAGAGCAGGGCGAAGCCGTCGGCGTCGCGGCCCACGCCACGCTGCCGCTCGGCGATCGCGGCCAGGTTGACGTCGTTGTCGACGCCCACGTGGGTGCCGAGCGCGGCTGCCAGCTGGGGGACCAGACCCGTACGCCCGAAGCCCGGCACGTCGACGTGCCGGATCGTCTCGGTGTGCGGGTCGTACGAGCCGGCCACGCCGAACTGCACGTGCCGGATGCGCTCGGCCGGGACACCGGCCTCGTCGCTCAGCTTGGCCACGACCTCGACCAGGGCGGTCAGCGGATCGGTGGTGAGGAAGTCGATGGACGACTCGATGCGCCCGCGCACCTCGCCGGTGAGGTCGCACAACGCCGCCACTACTGAAGGCGCGCCGCTCGCCCCGATGTCCCGCACCGAGACGGCCGCCGCGTAGGCCGCGTCCGGGTTCGCGTTGTAGATCTCGGCGTTCGGCCCCGGCCGCCCGCTGTTGTGGCCGACCACGTTGACCAGCCCCGCGTCGGTCAGCCGGCGCAGCACCTCGGAGATCGTCGGCGTCGACAGCGCGGTCAGCTTGCGCAGGTCGGCCCGCGTGAGCATGCCGGGGTCCAGCAGGTGAGCCAGCGCCGCGCTCTCGTTCATGGCGCGCAGCAGTTTGGACGAACCAGCCAGACGGGTCACGGCGGCTCCCGGTGCGAGACGGTGATAGGCAAACTGACTAACAGTTAGCCCGGACGGTAGGCGGACCCGTCTTCCGGTGTCAAGGGTCCGGCCGTCAGCCTAGAGCAGTCCATCGAGAGGTATTGATAAAGCTTTTTAACAGTTGTAGCGTCTCGGTTCATCGCGCGATCCATCCCCACGAATCCCCCTCTTCGAGGAGCGCCATGAACCGCGCAAGAAGAGCTCTCTACGCCTCGATCGCCCTGGCCGTCCCCACCGCAGCCGTGATCTACGGCCTGCTGCCGGCCAGCGCCGCCACCGCCGGTCCGATCAAGGGACTGGGCGGCAAGTGCATCGACGCGGCCAGTGCGAGCTCCGCCAACGGCACCGCCATCCAGCTCTACGACTGCAACGGCACCGGCGCCCAGCAGTGGACCGTCGGCAACACTGACAACAGCATCCGCGCGTTGGGCAAATGCCTGGACGTCACGGCCGCCGCCACCACCAACGGCGCCAAGATCCAGCTGTACGACTGCAACAACACGAACGCCCAGAAGTGGACCGCCTCGGGCAACACCCTGGTCAACACGGGCAGCGGCAAATGCCTCGACGCGACCGGCAGCAGCAGCGCCAACGGCACCCGCCTGCAAATCTGGACGTGCTCAGCCACGGCCAACCAGACGTGGACCCTGCCCGGCGGCACCACCCCCACTACGCCGCCGACCACAGCGCCGTCGGGGGTCAATTTGGACAATCCCGCTAAGAAAGACGTCGCGATGCAACTCGTGTCGGCGGCGGAGAACTCGTCCCTGGACTGGCGGGCCCAGTTCCGCTACATCGAAGACATCAACGACGGCCGTGGCTACACGGCGGGCATCATCGGCTTCTGCTCGGGCACGGGCGACATGCTCGAACTCGTACAGGCCTACACGAATGCCGTGCCCGGTAACGTGCTGGCGAAGTACCTGCCGGCGCTACGCAACGTCAACGGCACAGCTTCACACGCGGGGCTCGACCCGAACTTCACCAACGACTGGCGCACGGCGGCCAACGACAGCCGCTTCCAGGCCGCACAAGAGTCGGAACGAGACCGCGTTTACTTCAACCCGTCGGTGCGCGACGGCAAGAGCGACGGGGTACGAGCCCTGGGCCAGTTCGCGTATTACGACGCAGCGGTCATGCACGGCTACGAGGGCATGCGGGCCATCCGCACGCAGGCACTCAAGCGGGCCAAGCCGCCGTCCCAGGGTGGCGATGAACGGGCCTGGCTCAACGTTTTCCTGGACGAGCGCGTCATCGAAATGAAGAAGGAAGCGGCGCACGAGGACACCACTCGGGTCGACACTGCGCAGCGCAGATTCCTCAACAATGGCAACTTCGACCTGAACACACCGCTGGACTTCGCCGTCTACGGCCAGAACTTCCGCATCGGCTGAGCTTCCGTTCCGGGGATAAGGGCCGGGTCCGCTGTTTCCGGCGGGCCCGGCCTCTTCGGCGGCATCACCCACGTCCGTGGGTTCAGTTCGACGACAATGCGCCGGCCATCGCAGCCACGGGAAACTTCACCCCGGTGAGGTCTTCCGAGACCGCCCACAGTCGCTGCTGGACGGCTACCTCGTACGAATCCGGGCTGGACGTGACCAGCCGCGGATGGCCCTTGATCTCGAAGCGTCCGCCGGGGCCGTAGTACTGGCCGCCGAGTGCGGCCGGGTCGGTGGCGGCGCGCAGGGTCGGCAGTGCGCCCATGGCCGGCGTCTGGGTGATCACCGGCGCCAGCCAGGTGAGCGGGAGCCGCAGGGCCGCGGGGCTGTTGCGGGCCAGTTCGGTGCTGGACAGGCCGGGGTGCGCAGCAACCGCGGCGGTGGTGCCGTGCGTGGCCAGCCGGCGCTGCAGCTCGTAGGTGAACATGAGGTT
This sequence comes from Paractinoplanes aksuensis, assembly GCF_024137025.1. Lineage (GTDB taxonomy): Bacteria > Actinomycetota > Actinomycetes > Mycobacteriales > Micromonosporaceae > Actinoplanes > Actinoplanes aksuensis. Next base: position 66,915 of record NZ_JAMYJR010000031.1, on the reverse strand, counting down.
GGCCAGCTTGGACTGGCCGTAGGCGGCGGCCCGGCTGTACGACCGCTGCCACTGCAGGTCGTCGAAGTGGATCGCGGCCCGGATGCGGTGGCCGGTGCTGCTGATCGTCACCACGCGCGAGCCGGGCACCGGCAGCATCTTGTCCAGCAGCAGCCCGGTGAGAGCGAAGTGGCCGAGGTGGTTGGTGCCGAACTGCATCTCGTAACCGTCGCGGGTGGTCTGCTTCGGCGTGTACATCACGCCGGCGTTGTTGATCAGCAGGTCGATCCGGTCGAGCCGGGACCGCAGCGCCGACGCCGCGGCTCGGATGGAGTCGAGCGACGTGAGGTCAAGCGCCTGCACGCTCACGTCGCCGGTCATGCGGGCCGCGGCCCGCTCACCCTTCTCGACGTTGCGCACGGCGAGCACGACGGACGCCCCGCGCTCGGCGAGTGCCTTGGCCGTTTGGTACCCGAGCCCGGTATTAGCACCGGTCACCACGGCTACCCGGCCCTGCTGGTCGGGGATGTTCGCCGTCGTCCACTGCTCGCTCATGTCAGTCTCCCTGCTTCTTAAAGTACCGAAGGTATCTTGCGGTGACGACGTTAAAGTACTTCCGGTACGTTGTCAACGTACCGGCGGTACGTAAGCTAGGGTGATGGTCATGACGTTTCAGCGGGCGCGGACCGAGGAGCAGCGGGAGATCCGCCGCCGGGCGATCCTCGACGCGGCAACGGCGATGCTGGACGAGATGCCGGTGGCCGCGCTGACCCTCAACGAGCTGAGCCGCCGCGTCGGCCTGGCCAAGCCGAACGTGCTGCGCTACTTCGAGTCGCGCGAGGCGGTGCTACTGGAACTGCTGGACCACTTCTTGCAGGAATGGTTGACGGAACTGGCCGGCGAACTGGCGACCGGCGTCGACGAGAGCCAGCCCATGGCCCGGCGAGCGACGGTGTTGGCCGAGATCCTCAGCCGGTCGCTGTCCGGCCAGGCCGTGTTGTGTGAACTCTTCGGCGCGCAGGGCAGTGTCCTGGAACACAACGTGTCGGTTGAAGTCGTCGCACGCTACAAGCGCGCCTCGCTGGACCGGCTGACGACCATGGCCGCCCTGATGCAGAAGTACCTGCCGGAGCTCGGGAACGATGCGGCCTTTTGCAGCCTGCAGGCCATGCTCACGGCGGGCGCCCTGTCGGCGTACAGGTCGCCACCACCCAGCCTTCAGGCGGCTTACCAGGCCGAACCAGACCTGGCCCGCTTCCACCTGGACCCGAAGGAGTACTTGCAGCAGGCGCTGACTGCGACCCTCCTGGGCGTACTGCCTCGTCGCTGATCTGGAACCTCCGGCCCCATTGCGGGGTGGGCTACCTTATCCGCCATGGTGGATCTTTTGATCGCTGTGGTCGCGGTCGTCGTGCTGATCGCCGTGGCTGTGGTGTTGGTGCGTGCGAAGCACCTGACCCGCACAGCCCTCTCCGCCGCCCTGGCTGTCGCTGTGGTTGCTGCAGGCACTTTTGCCGTCTCGCTCTACCGCAGTCAGACCGCCGACGACGAGCAGAAGCTGCCGAAGGTCATCGGGTCGGCGCCCGCGAAGCAGGGGCTCGGGACCGCCGTTCTCAAGGTCGAGATTCCGATGGGTACGGGCGACAAGTACCCGCAGGGGGCCATGTGGCTCCAGCCTCCGGGCCCCGGAGCTGACGCCTACACCGGTGACATTTCGCTGCTGTGTGCTACCCCGGGCAAGGACGAGAAGGTGCAGAACTGCAGCGGCGGCGACGAGCGGATCTGGAGTGCCGAACCGCTGGAGGGCCGGGCGACCATCGGCGTGGCCGGCGGCGACCCGTTCGCTGACCCGGCGGCGTGCGCCGAGGGTAACGGCGTCAAGTATCAGGACGGTTACCTGCAACTGGCTGCGGGCAAGGCGTACTGCCTGCACAAGACCGGTGACGACGCTGAGGTGTTCGTCTTCCGGATTCCGTCGTTCCCGGCCGAGAAGCCGCTCCCGGCCAGGATCGACGTCGAAGTGTCGGTGGTCGGGCTTTAGCGGTTCCAGGTCCAGGCGTACGCCGTGTCCTCCACGGCCACGGCGGCGTCGCACAGGTCCAGCGGGCGGAAAGTGTCGACCATGACCGCCAGCTCGTCGAAGGCTTCGATGCCGAGGGCCCGTTCGACCGCGCCAGGCTGGGGGCCGTGGGTGAAGCCGGACGGGTGCAACGAGATGGAGCCCTGTTCGATGCCGGAGCCGCGGCGGGCCTCGTAGTTGCCGCCGGTGTAGAAGATCATTTCGTCGGAGTCGACGTTGTGGTGGTTGTACGGCACCGGGATGGCCAGCGGGTGGTAGTCGACCTTGCGCGGCACGAATGAGCAGATGACGAAGTTCGGGCCTTCGAACGTCTGGTGTACGGGCGGCGGCTGGTGCACGCGGCCGGTGATCGGCTCGAAGTCGTGGATCGAGAACGCCCACGGGTAGAGGCAACCGTCCCAGCCGACCACGTCGAACGGGTGTTGTGCGTACACATGCTTGGTCCAGCCCGCACGGTGTTTGACCAGCACTTCGACGTCGGTTTCGTCCACTTGCAACGGCTCTGTGGGCGCGCGTAGGTCGCGTTCGCAGAACGGTGCGTGTTCGAGGAACTGGCCGCGCACCGAGAGGTAGCGCTTCGGAGGGCCGATGTGGCCGTTGGCCTCGATGGTCAGCAAGCGGGCCGGGCCGTCCTGGGGCACGATCCGGTGGACGACCGAGGTCGGGATGATCACGTAGTCGCCGGGGCCGGCCTCGAGCGGGCCGAAGCTGGTCTCGACGATCACCCGGCCGTCCTCGACGTACAGGCACTCGTCGCCGACGGCGTCGCGGTAGAGCGGGGACGGCCGGTCGGCGACCACGTAGCCGATCCGCACGTCGTCGTTGGCCAGCAGCGGGCGGCGGCCGAGCACCGCGTCGGCCGGGCCGGCGTCGAGTTTGTGCGTGCGCAGGTGGCGCGGCTTGAGCGGGTGGTTGGCCGACCTGGTGAGCGCCGGTGATTCGTACACCTCGGCCGACGCGATCGCCGTCGGCGGGTGCCGGTGATAGAGCAGCGACGAGTCGGACGAGAAGCCTTCCTGGCCCATCAGCTCTTCGGAGTAAAGCCCGCCGTCGGGGCGCCGGAACTGCGTGTGCCGCTTGTGGGGCACCTCGCCGACGCTGCGGTAGTAGGGCATCGTTGCCACCCACCTTAATTACGACATTCTGGACGTGGTTGTCCGCTTCTGGAAGCGTCTATTAGGTTCGGATTCGTGTCAACGCTGGTGCCTCCGCTCTTCGCCGGGCTGGTGGACGACGCGTCGCTGCTGCCGCCGAGCCCCACCGGCGTCGCCGAGGCCGTCGCCAAGCACGACGAGCACCGTGCAGGCTGGTTCGCCGGGCTGCTCGGTCCCCTCCTCGTGCCCGCGTCATTGATAGCCGCCGATCTGACCGCCCCGGATGTGCCGCTCGCGCTGGTCGGCGACGTCAGCGTGGGCGCGCTCCCGATCGCGGTCGACAAGCTGCGCGCGTCCGGCGGGCGCGTGCTGCACATCGAGGCCGCCGTGGCCCGCCGCGGCGAGGACCCGCAACCGGGCCTCGCCGGTCTGCGTGCTCTCTGCCAGGGTGACGCAGACCTTCTGGTGTACGCCGAGATTCCGCTGAGCTGGGGTCTGCTGGGCGCTCTGGACGCGCTGACCGAGGCCCGTGCTGCCGGTTTACGCATCGCGCCGAAATTCCGGGTCGGTGGGCTGGCCGCCGAGCTGTTCCCGACCCCGGTCGAGTTGGCCGCGGTGCTCTGCGCCTGCCGCGACCGTGAGCTGCCGTTCCGGCTGGCCGCGGGTCTGCGCCACGCCATCCGGCACACCGACCCCGAGACCGGCTTCACCCATCACGGCTTCCTCAACGTGCTCACCGCGTCGATCAGCGCCCACGACGGCGGCGAGGTCGCCGAGGTGGCCGAGGTGCTGGCCGCGACCCATCCGGTGCCGCTGGTCGAGGCCTGCCGCGCCCGGCGGGGTGAACCGCGGCCGATGTTCGCGGGTTTCGGCGCGGTCGGCGTCGTCGAGCCGCTCACCGAACTGGTGCGGCTGGGTCTGATCAACGGGGGTTACGAGTGAGCGACGGCTTCGGGCTCGACAATTTGCCGTACGGCGTGTTCAGTCGGCCCGGGGGTGGCCGGCATCTCGGCGTACGGCTGGGAACCGATGTTGTTGATCTTTCGAGTCTGGGCGGGCACCTGGCCGCGAGTTCGCTCAACCCGCTGATGGCGGCCGGGCGGGCGGCGTGGCGGGCGGCCCGCGAAGCCGTGATCGCGCACGTCACGGCCGGTCCGCCGGTGATTCCGCTGAGCGCGGTGACGCTGCACCTGCCGTTCGAGGTGGCCGACTACACCGACTTCTACTCGTCCGAGCAGCACGCGCTGACCGTCTCGAAGATCCTGCGGCCCGAGGCGCCCGGGCTGCCGCCGCAGTGGAAGCACCTGCCGATCGGCTATCACGGCCGCTCGGCCACGGTGGTCGTCGGCGGCACCCCGATCCGGCGGCCGTCGGGCCAGCTCGCCGAGGGGGTGTTCGGGCCGACCCGGCGGCTCGACATCGAGGCCGAGGTCGGGTTCGTGGTCGGCGTGCCCGGCCGGCAGCTCACCACCACCGACTTCGCCGAGCACGTCTTTGGGCTCACCCTGGTCAACGACTGGTCGGCCCGCGACCTGCAGGCCTGGGAGTACCGCCCGCTCGGCCCGTTCCTGGCCAAGTCGTTCGCGACCTCGGTCTCGCCGTGGGTGCTGCCGCTGGACGCGCTGGCCACCGTGCCGGCGGTCGCGCAAGATCCGGAACCGCTCGCCTATCTGCGGCCGGCCGGTCCCGCGTACGACCTGCGCCTGCGCGTCGAATGGAACGACACCCCGGTCAGCCGGCCGCCGTTCGCCTCGATGTACTGGACGGCGGCCCAGCAGTTGGCCCACCTGACCAGCAACGGCGCCGCCGTCCGAACCGGCGACCTGTACGCCTCCGGCACCGTCAGCGGCCCGGCCCGCGACGAGGCGGGCTCGTTCCTCGAACTGACGTGGAACGGCGCCGAGCAGGTCAAACTGGCCGATGGCAGCCGGCGCGGCTTCCTCGAGGACGGCGACCACGTGCGCATCGGCGGCACCGCGATCTCGGCTGCCGGCGCAGAGATATCGCTCGGCTCGGTTTCGGGGACCGTCGTGCCCTGAGTTCTGTCGTACGGTGTACCCGGGGGTGACGCTATGTCGACGGTCGTGGTGACCCGCCTGATCGACGCGCCGGTCGCGGCGGTCTGGTCGGTGTTCACCGATCTCAACCGGCGCCGCGAGTGGCTCACCGCCGTCACCCGGGTCGAGGTGCGCAGCCACGGCCCGTTCGGCGCGGGCACGGTGTGGCGCGAGACCCGCGGCATGGCCGACGGCGGCGAGGTCACCGAGGAGTTCCGGGTGCGCGAGTGCGAGGTGCCCGAGAAGTTCGTGGTCACCTCGCCCGGCATCGGGGCCGACTACCGCATGACGTATTCGTTCGTGCCGGTCATGTCGGGCCGTCACCGCGGCGGCACGATGGTGACCGTGAAGCAGGACGGGTCGGCCACGGCTCCGGCGGCCCGCATCCTGGGCCTGATCTTCGGCGGGCTGGCCGCCGAGACAGCCGAGGGCGCCCTGCGACGCGACCTCGACGACCTGGCCGCGGTCGCCTGACATAGGCTCCCCGGGTGTCCCGGGTGCTGCTGCGATCGCTGGCGGCGGTGCTGCTGGTGGCCGCGACCGGACTGATCGGGTGGCGGGTGTTCGGGCCGGCTGAGGTGTTGTCGCCGGCTGTCGGGGGCTATTCGGCTGCGGTCAGTGACGGGCCGGGGGTTACTGGGCGTACGAAAATGGCGCCGCTCATCGTCGACGGGCAATTGCGGGTGTACGCGGGGGAACGCCAGGTTCGGGCCGACTCCCCGGTTGACGCCAAGAGCATGGTGACGCCTCGGTGGTCGTTGCGGCGCTGGCCGGCCCGGGTGTCGGGCGTGGTGGCCTCGGGGTCGACGGTGATCAGCCGGTGGTCGGACGGGCAGTTGATCGCGATCGACGGGCGTTCCGGCCGTGAAATATGGCGGGTCGACACCGGGCTGTCGGTGTCGAAGGCCGGAGGGGATCGCACCGGGGCGTCGATGGTGTGGGCGCCGGCCGGGCTCTATGTCGGTGACGGGGCTGTGCTGGTGGCCGGGGCTGGGCGGTTGGTCGCCTACGAGGTGGCCGGCGGAGTGCAGCGCTGGGCGGTTGAGGACGTCCCATGTGCGGCAGGCTTCACGACCCTGGGTGGGCAGTTCTTCTGCTCCGACCGCGAGCCGGCCCAGCAGCCCTTCGGCGGGTACTCGCTGGCGAACGGGGCGGCTCTCACCCCGTACCTAATTGGGCCTTTTGTTCCTTTGTCATGTGAAGTCGGGTGGTCGGGCTGCGGCGGGCTGCGCGACAAGGACGGGCAGGGTTACCTGGTGGATGGTGCGACGCCTCGGCGGTCGCTTGAGTTGGACAAAACGGACGCTACGGTGATCGGCGGCCGGGTGGTAAGCGTTTCTTCCGGCGTCCACGTGTTGGGGACTTCGCGGGGACGGTCGGTGACGCTCACCGCCGACCGGCATCTGCGGATCGACGGTGAGCTGGATTTTGCGCTGGCTGTTGGGTCCGATGGGCTGGGCTGGAAGCCTGGTCGGTGGCAGGTCGCCGATGACTTCGTGGCAATCGAGCGGCTGTCGGCGGACGGGCACTATTTCTCCGCCGACCCGGTGATCATCGCGTCGATCAAGTGAGCTTGGGGCGCGACATTGCCGATGGCCTGATCCAAGACCTGGCGGCCGAGGCCGCGTTGATCAGGTGAATTGCGGCGCGACGTCGCTGATGGCCTGGTCGAGGATCTGCAGGCCGAGGTCGAGTTCGTCGGTCGAGGACGTCAGCGCGGGGGCGATCCGGAAGACGCCGCCCATGCCGGGCAGCTGCACGACGTTCATGTGCAGGCCGAGTTCGAGGCAGTGCCGGGTGACCGCCGCTCCCAGCTCGTCGGCCGGCTGCTTGGTCTGCTGGTCGAGCACCAGTTCCAGGCCGACCAGCAGGCCGCGGCCACGCACGTCGCCGATCACCGCGTGCCGCGTCTGCAGCTCGCGCAGGCCGTCGGCCAGGTGGTTGCCCAGTTCGGCCGCGCGATGGTCGAGCTTGTCGGCCTCGAGGACGTCCAGGACCGTGTTGCCGACGGCGGCCACCAGCGGGTCCGAGACGTGCGTGGTGAAGAACAGGAAGCCGCGGTCGTGGGCCGTCTGCTCGATCTCGGCGGTCGTCACCACGGCGGCCAGCGGCAGGCCGGCGCCGAGGGTCTTGCTCAGGGTCAGGATGTCCGGGGTGACGGCGTCGCGCTGGAACGCGTACCAGTCGCCCGTCCTGCACAGACCGGTCTGTGCTTCGTCGAGGATGAGCAGTCCGCCGCGCTCGTGGCACTTGTCGCGCAGCGCGGCCAGGTAGCCCGGCGGCAGGTCGAGCACGCCGCCCGAGCTCAGGATCGGCTCGACGATGCAGGCGGCCAGGCTGCCCACCGACTGCGCGTCGAACAGCTCGAACGAGAAGTCCAGCTGCTTGCGCCAGTCGAGTTGGCCGTCGGCGTCGGTGAAGTCGGGCCGGTACGCGTTCGGAGTGGGGATCGCGAAGTTGCCGGGCGCGGCCGGCCCGTACCCCTTGCGCCCGGAGCTGTAGGTGGCGCCGGCCGCGGCCTGGGTCATGCCGTGCCACGAGCGGCCGAACGAGATGATCTCGTGTCGCCCGGTGACCAGCTTGGCCATTCGGATCGCGGCCTCGTTCGATTCGGCCCCGGTGGTCAGCAGCAGCACCTTTTCGAGCGGGTCGGGCAGCGAGTCGGCCAGGCGGCGGGCCAGGTCGACCACCGGGCGGCTGAGCATGCCGCTGAACAGGTGATCGAGCGAGGCGATCTGCCGCTGCACGGTGCCCACTACGGCCGGGTGCGAGTGGCCGAGGATCGCGCTCATCTGGCCCGACGTGAAGTCGAGCAGCCGCCGGCCGTCGGTCGTGAACACGAAGCTGCCCTCGGCGCGTTCGATGATCTCGGGGGTGAACCGCCCCGCGCCGGAGTAGCGGACGAGGTGACGCTCGGCGTCGGACCAGAACGTGTCAGTCATGACTCGACGCTAGGGCGGGCGCTAGCGTCAGGTCCATCCCACATTTCCGCGCTCGCTGTTAAGGAGAGCCGCACAGTGACGCTGAATCCGTGGCGCCTGCGGTTGCTGGTCGACCTGTCCACGTACGGGACGGTCCGCGCGGTCGCCCAGCGCGGCAATCACAGCCCGTCGGCGGTGTCGCAACAGCTGGCCACGCTCGAACGCGAGACCGGCACAGCCCTGCTCGAACGCACCGGCCGCCGGGTCCGGCTCACGGCGGCCGGGGTGCTGCTGGCCGGGCGGGCCCGCGAGATCCTGGCCGCCATGGACGCGGCCGAGGCGTCGCTGCGCGGGCTGACCGACGAGCCGGTGGGCACGGTGACGCTGGGCGTGTTCCAGAGCGCGGTGCCGGCCCTGGCCGAACCGGCGGTGGCTCTGCTGGCCGCGCGGCACCCCGACGTGACGGTGGTGCTGCTCGAGATGGAACCGCACGTCAGCATGCCCGCCCTGCGCCGGGGCGACGTCGACGTCATCATCACGACCACCGACTTCGCCGGGGCCGAACTCGACCCGGCCATCGACCTGGTGCCGCTGGCCGAGGACGAGGTCGTGCTGGTGCTGCCGCCGGACCATCCACTGGCCGCCCTGGACGCGGTGGCCCTGGAAGCCTGCGCCGACCAGCGCTGGACGTTCGACTTGGCCGGGGCGTACATGTCGGAACTGGCCACCCGGCTGTGCCGCGAGGCCGGCTTCGAACCGACGGTGATCTGCCGCTTCAACAACTACATGCTGACGCTGCGGCACGTGGAGGCCGGGCGCTCGATCGCCCTGTTGCCGAGCCTGGCCGTGGACTCGCGCTACGAGGTCGTGACCAGGCCACTGGCGCCCGCGCTGTATCGCCGAATCACGGCGGCGGCGCGCCGGCCGTCGACCTCGCGGCCGGAAGTTACCGCGGTGCTGACCGCCCTGCGCAGCCGATAAAAGTGCTATCGTCCGAAACCGCTTGCACTTTGCAACCGCTTGGAGGTTCGCGATGGTGGACACCACCTGTCACATGTCGATCTCGCTGGACGGTTTCGTTGCCGGGCCGGACCAGAGCCGGGACAACCCCTTGGGCGTACGGGGCCGCGAGCTGCACGGCTGGCACATCGGCGATCCCCGGGCCACCGAGGCCGACAAGGTCGCGAAGTCCTGGCTGATGCGTCCTCGCGGTGCGTACGTGATGGGCCGCAACATGTTCGGCCCGATCCGCGGCGACTGGGACGAGGAATGGACCGGCTGGTGGGGCAACGAGCCGCCGTACCACGCGCCGGTGTTCGTGCTGACCCACCACGCGCACGACCCGATCGCGCTGGACGGCGGAACGACCTTCCACTTCGTCACCGACGGCTTCGACGCGGCGTACGCGGCCGCGCTCGAGGCCGCTGACGGCAAGGGCGTGGACATTGCGGGCGGCGCCTCGACCGTCCGCCAGGCCCTCAACGCCGGCGTGATCGACGAGCTGACCCTCGACATCGCCCCGGTCCTGCTCGGCTCGGGCGAGCGCATGTTCGACGGCGTGGAATCGTTCGGTTTCGAGCCGGTCGAGGTGCTGCACTCACCGCTGACCACGCACATCCGCTACCGCCGCGTCGGTTGACCCCTGGTCCAGCCGAGCAGACGCTGCTCGCCAGTGATCCGGTCACCCTGGGCGACGCGCCGGAGCCCGGCCAGGGCGGGCGCGATCCTCGTGCGTACGCCGGTCGGCGCCTCGGCCAGTTCGGCCTGGAACTGGTCGAGCAGCGGGCCGGGGTCACCGGCGTCCGGGAGCGACAAGAATAAGATCAAGTGCCGCCAGGCGTACGCGACGTCCTTGATCACCGGTAGCGGCCGGGGATGGCCCTCGATCCGCTCGGCCAGCTTGAGCACGGTGGCGAAGCTGCGCCGCGCCGGCCTCCTGGGACAGGCCCGCGAGTTCCCGCACGAGCGGGTTGGGCAGCAGCGTCGCCGGGAACCCGTCCACCGCGAGCTCACCCAGGCGCCGCAACGTCGCCTGCGCGTCGCGGCGGGTCTCGTCACCCTCCTCCCGGTACGGACGCAGGGCCCGCACCCAGGGCAGCTCGGTCAGCCGCACCTGGTGCTGCAGGTTCAGCAGCAGCAGCGAGCGCCGCTCGCGGAAAGCGCGGTACGTCGCGGCCATCAACGTCCGCAGGGCCGGGTCCGGATACGCGGCCGCGTTCGTCTGCGCCGCGAGTTGCGGCACGAGTTCGGCCAGCACCTCGGCCGAGGGCAGCACCCCGGCCGCGATCAGATCGTCCACCACCATGGCGGCCACGACGGATCGCAGCAGACCCAGCTGCCGGGGCGTGAGCTCGCCACCATGGACGACGTCCTGAGCCGCGGCACGCAGGACCGCCAGGTTCTCCTTCGGCTTGCGGTGCTTGCCGCAGAGCGTGTGCGCGGCCGCTAGAGCGTCGTATCGAGCGAGCAGCGCTTCGGCGTGACCGTGCCAATCGCCCGGGAAGACCGTCGCCACCGGGTCGCCGGTCGTCAGCCACAGGGTCAGCAGCTCGTCGGCGAACGGATTCCACACCGTCATGGCCTCCCGCATCGCCTCGACCCGCGAGTTCTCGCGCCGGGCGGCCAGGGCCGTCCGCACCTCACCGGCGTCGGCCCGCCACACCACGGACGGGTCCTGCTCGCCCGCGTCCGCCGGCACCGGGCTGAAACTCAACTGCCCGCCGTACGGGCCGATCTCCTCCAGCAGGCCGAGAGCACGGTCCCGGTCGCCGGAACGCAGCAGCCAGGCCATCGCCAGCAGGGCGGCCTGCTCCGCGAACTCGAGCCGGTAGCGGCCGCTGTCCAGCCGCGAGCACAACTCCGCCTGTCCGGCGTCGGTCAGGTAGTACGCGAACACCGCCGCCCGATCGTCGGCGATCGCTGCCTCGTGCGGGCGCAGAGGTCCGCCCGCGGCTGCTGTGCCGGTCGCGAAGCCACCCCGGACAACCTCCGGCGTCACCCAGGCCGGAAACCCCGCCACCGGCGTACGCGACCCGATCCGCAACGAGCCGGCGGCCATCCCGGTCAGCACCCGCATCCAGCGGGCGACCCGAGTCTCCGCCCGCGACCGGGTCGCCGCGTTCTCGTGGGTCAGCGCGGTGACGAAAGCGGCCGCCAGCTGCCCCTGCGGGTACGCCTCACCTGCCTGCTCACTGTTCATGCCGGGGTGGCAGGTTCCGCCCCTGCGCCCTCCGGGTCCATAGCCCGGTGCTCTGCTGACTGAGCTACACGCCGCCCGCCGACCCTAAGACAGAGCCTCACCCGCTGTCATCGAGTTTGCCCCGTAGGCTCTGGCCGTGATCGCGGACGTCGTGGCATCAGCCCAGGAACTGGTCTCGCAGCAATTCCCCGAGGGAGCCGAGGACACCAGCGACTGGCTCGAAGGTGTGCCGCAGATCGGAGCCCGAGCGGCCTTCGCGCCGATCGCGGTCTTCGAGAGTCTGCACGAGACGCCCGCGGACTACGACGGGACGGCCTGGCGGCTGTGGGAGGAGGCGTTCCACGGCTTCGAGGAGCAGCGGCAAGAGGCCGTCGCCGCGCTGGCCGCGAAATGGGGACCGCCGCAGTCGCATTCGTTCCGGCCCGAGCACGACCGGGTGTGGGCCGGCGACGAGAGTGTCTCCAAGCTCGAGTACGACCTGGCGATGTTCACCGGCGGCGAACCGTTTCCGGCCTGGCGGCACGGGTCTCGGATCATTGCGCTACTGCTGGGCCAGATGGACAAGGAGTTTCCCATCGTGCTGACCCTCGCCGCTTTGACGATGCCCGACCAGGCCTCAGAAGGAGGGGCCGCCGACCGGTAGTCCGTCGGAACCGCGGCCGGTGAAGCGGATCGAGCGGGCCGGTGGGGCATCCGGGTAGTGGATGCCCAGGCGTCGCCAGAAGTCGATGAAGATCCAGATGTCGGCGAGTTCGGTGGTGTCGTCGGGGAAAGGTTTGCGGCGCCGCATCCACCAGCCGAAGACGCCAGACGAGTATGGCGGGATCAGGTACGGGGTTATGTGATTCTCGGGTACGCCGAAGCTCTCCGCGAGAACGTCCGGCCGGCCCGCCCATTCCTGTTTCAGGCGCTTCGCCTCGTGCCGGTCCGCCTCGAAATGGTCGGGCCAGGAACTGAACCGGTCCGCCTCGGCGCCGTCGCGCCACAAGACGTGGTTCCAGAAGTCGCCGTCGTAGACGTCGATGGTGCTGACCAGGGTGGTGAGCTCACCGGACAGCCACTGGGCGACCGCATTGAGCCCGGTGAAATGCGTCGGCCAGATCGTTACGATCCAGCCGTTACGGGGCGCCCACAGGTCAACCGTCGATCTTCCGTCCCCGCTGTCCGGTTCGACGAATTCGGCCGGCGCACCGTGCTTCTCGGCGTATCGGAACACGGCCGCGGCGACTTTCTCCACGTCATCCGCTCGTAAGGCGGCCGCCGCGATGAACTCGCCCACGCCGGTGACGCTACTCGAACATCAGACGGCTGTACTGCGGTCCGCCGAGGACGCCTACCCCTTGGCCCAGGCGGCCGACACCCAACGCGCCGGAAACGTCCCGGACGAACTGGTCCTCATGCCCTGATCCGAGTTCGCAGTCGATGCGGAGACCGGCACGTTGATAGCGATCCTGGCGTTCACCAAGAACGACGAGAGCGCAGCCGCAAGCACGTCAAGCTGGTCATCCTCGACGAAGGCGTAGCCGTTGCCGGCAAAGCAATCCGCGACCTGCTGCGCAATACGGCGCATCGGGTCGGCATTCGCGCTGCTCGGCATGGTGACCTCCCGGAAGACCGTCGACGTTGGACTCGCTCACCTGCCCAGGGACGATGCCATAGGCCCACTTGTCTGCGGTGAGCCACCTCCCATCTTCGAGCGTTCAGATGTTGGTGTGGCTGGCCCAGGCGGCGGCGGGAGTCGCGTCGTTGAAGTAGATGACGATGTTGCGGTCGTCCTGGATGCACAGGAAGGCGTGAGGGCTGCCCGAGGCCTGGGACCAGGCCACAGTTCCTTCCGGTGTCATGACGGTGAAGCGGCCGTTCGGTTCCGCGACGAGGTAGCAGCCGGGGCGTCCCCACGTGCCGGTATCCCAGAACGCCTTGGTTCCGTCGTAGCCGACGAGGTTGCCGTCGGGCTGCATCGCGAGCGTGTAGCGGCCGTTCGCCGAGGTGAGCTTGTCGCCGGGGTTCAGCCGGCGGCCGGCGACGAGGAATTCGCCGGAGTCCTGAGCGCGGCCCTGGGCCCGGGACACCCGGACCGGTTCGGGACGGCCGAGACGGAGAACCCGCCGCAGCTCAGCGTGGGCGCTGGCCTCGACGAAGGGCGGGTTTTCGTCGATCAGCGCCGTAATGGCCGACCGGACCTGCTCGGTGGTCAGCGCGGCCACCATGCCGTCCAGAGCCACGAGGCCGCCGACGTCGTCGATCCGGGCTGCGCGCGGCAGCCTCAGCTGGTCCTCGCTGTACAACCGGGTCACGAGAGCGGCCAGGAATGCGATTCGCGCTTCGCTGGTGTGCATCGCGGCCTGGGCCGCCTCGAGGGTGGTCACCACCTGCTGGGTCTCGGTCGGAGGCGCAGCCGCAAGGGCCGGCCGGACCGGCTTGCGAGGCCGCAAGTTTGAGATCACGGCGGGTAGGGCCCGCCCGGCCTGGCTCACCGCCGCGGTGGCGCCGACGACGAGCAGACCGGCAAGCGCCTTGATCAGTTCCCGTTGCAGGTCGGCCAGCGGTCCGAATCCCCGTAGTTCAGTGGTACGGGAAAGGCCTCGTAGATGCTGTCGTCAGGTGCCATCGGCGTCAGCTTATGGCTCGGAACTACGGCTGTAGTGGGCCGACGGTGCTGGTGTACGGGACCGTTCGGCCGAGATCAGGGGCGGGCGCCGATGCGGAGCAGGGGGTTGGGGCGGGTCACGTCGGCGAAGAAGTCGTTGCCCTTGTCGTCGACGATGATGAAGGCGGGGAAGTCCTCGACCTCGATCTTCCAGACCGCTTCCATGCCCAGTTCCGGGTATTCGAGCACCTCGACGTGGCGGATGCAGTCCTGGGCCAGCCGGGCCGCGGGGCCACCGATCGAACCGAGATAGAACCCGCCGTACGAGTTGCAGGCCTGCGTCACCTGGGCCGAGCGGTTGCCCTTGGCCAGCATGACCAGGCTGCCCCCGGCGGCCTGGAAGCGCTCGACGTACGAGTCCATGCGGCCGGCCGTGGTCGGGCCGAACGACCCCGACGCGTACCCCTCGGGGGTTTTGGCTGGGCCGGCGTAGTAGACCGCGTGATCCTTCATGTATTGCGGCATCGGCTCGCCCGCGTCCAGCCGCTCGGCGATCTTGGCGTGGGCGATGTCGCGCGCCACGACCAGGGGGCCGGTCAGCGACAGGCGGGTCTTGACCGGGTATTTCGAGAGTTCCGCGCGGATCTCGGCCATCGGGCGGTTCAGGTCGACCTTGACCACCGGCTCGTTGCCCAGGTCGACCTCGGGCAGGAAGCGGGCCGGGTCGGTCTCGAGGCGCTCGAGCCACACGCCGGACGGCGTGATCTTGGCCAGGGCCTGGCGGTCGGCCGAGCACGACACGGCGATCGCCACCGGGCAGGACGCGCCGTGCCGGGGGAGGCGGATGACCCGTACGTCATGGCAGAAGTACCGGCCGCCGAACTGGGCGCCGATGCCGAAGTCGCGGGTCAGTTCGAGGACGGCCGCCTCGAGTTCGACGTCGCGGAAGCCGTGGGCCGACATTGTGCCGTGCCGGGGCAGGTTGTCGAGGTACTTGGCGCTGGCCAGCTTGGCTGTCTTGAGCGCGTACTCGGCGCTGGTGCCGCCGATGACCACGGCCAGGTGGTAGGGCGGGCAGGCCGACGTGCCGATCAGCCGCAGCTTCTCGTCGAGGAACTCCATCATGCGGGCCGGGTTGAGCAGCGCCTTGGTCTCTTGATAGAGGTACGACTTGTTGGCCGAGCCGCCGCCCTTGGCCATGAACAGGAATTTGTACGCGTCGGGGGCGCCGCCCGGGTCTTCCGCGTACAGCTCGATCTGGGCCGGCAAATTCGAGCCGGTGTTGCGCTCGTCCCACATGGTGAGCGGGGCCAGCTGCGAATACCGCAAATTCAGCCGGGTGTACGCCTGATAGACGCCTTGGGCGATGGCCTGCTCGTCGGTGCCGTCGGTCAGCACGTGCCGCCCGCGCTTGCCCATCACGATCGCGGTGCCCGTGTCCTGGCACATCGGCAGCACACCGCCGGCCGCGATGTTGGCGTTGCGCAGCAGGTCAATCGCGACAAACCGGTCATTGGGGGACGCCTTGGGATCGTCGATGATCGCGCGCAGCTGGGCCAGGTGGGCCGGGCGCAGGTAGTGCGCGATGTCGTGCATCGCCTCGGCGGTCAGTTGCGTCATCGCGGCCGGCTCGACGGTGAGGAACCGGCGGCCGCCGGGACCGTGCACGACGTCGACACCCTCGTCCGTGACCAGTCGGTATTCGGTCAGGTCGTCGCCGATGGGCAACAGCGGCGAGTACGAGAATGCGGCCCCTTTGCTCATGACCGGCAAGCCTAGACAAGCCGCCCGGGCATCGGCGAACCACTCCGCCGATCAGCGCGTACCAGTTCGGTCAAGTCTGTTCCGTCAAGAGAACGGGATGTAGGCCATCTCACGCCCGGCCACGGCGATCAGGCCGCCCGGTCCGACGGCGAAAACTTCCGCGTCCGTACGAAGGTCGACCAGCACCCGCCCACTGCCGGGCGCCACGGCCACGACCCGCTCCGGCTTCCGGCTCGTGATCACCGCCGCGTACGGGGTGATGGCGGCCGCCCCGCCCTCGCCGACCGGCCGTGACCAGGTCGTCTTCCCCCGGCTGAAGCCGTATCCGCGGAGCGTCCGCTCGTCGGCGCTGCGGATCACGGCGTGGCTGTCGTTGACCGCGAGCACGGTCTCGCCCTTGGCCCCGCGCCACAGCAGCCGCCCGTCGTGGGCCGCCAGCAGCTCCTGGCGGCCGGTCGGGTCGACGCCCAGCACGACGTCCTCGCCGCCCGCCGGGTCGTGTTCCTGCTTGCAATTGGAGCCGTTGTCGGCGGTCCGCAGGTTCAGCCCATCGCGCTGCCAGACCGGCGCCGACGACGGCGGGTCGGTCGCCACCACGCCGTAGTAGCAGGTGCCGTCCTGTGCTGTGCCGGTCACCGTGAGCACCCGCCCGCCCGCGATGGCCACGCGCTGGTCGGGCCCGGGCTCGGCGACCTGCACGACCTTGCCGGTGGCGGTGTCGATCACGCGGATCTTGCCGTCGTCGGGCAGCCCGATCAGGCTGGGCGTCAGCCGGGGCCGGGCCACGTCGTCGTCGACCCGGTCGGCCGTGAGCGGCTTGGTGTCGGGCAGGTCGGGATTGGCCGCGTTGAGCACGAACCCGATGCCGCCGGTGTCGACGGTCCAAAGCGGCTTGGCGCCGCGCGGGGCCCAGGCCGTCAGCCGGCAGTCGCCGCCCCCGGCGCAGTGCAGGTCGAGCAGGGAGTCGCGGTAGGTCCAGACCGCGGTGGCCTCGGTGTCGGCCCGCAGCACGGCGCCGCTGCGCGGGTCGAGCACCTGGTAGCCCTTGGTCAGCAGCCGGCCGGTGGCCACCACCGCGTCGTTGCCGGTGCCGGCGACCGAGGCCCAGTCGGCGTCGTTGTCCCAGAGCTTGACCCCGGCCGTGATCCCGTACGCCTCGATCGATGTCCGGAACTCGACGATGACCGCGTCGCCGACCACCGCGACGCTCTGTGGGCTGCCGCCGATGCGCTGCTGCCACCGGGCCGCGTTGCCGGCGATCGGCTCGCTGGTGTTGACCCACGCCCAGACCTGGGGCCAGGGGTTCCACACGCCGGTGGTGGCCAGCACGATCACGATCACGATCGCGACCAGCGCGTACCCCTTCCAGGGGCTGCCACCCGACGCCATGCGCGACACGCTAGCCAGGTCAATCACCCGGACGAAGGATCTTGATTCGCCCGTGTCGATACGATTTGCCGGATATAACGGACAGGGCGTACGCGCGATTGTGCAAGTTGCACCGGCCGACCGGCCCGGCCCGGGCCCGACCGGGCACCCTGCGCAGTTGCGCGGACACATGTTGAATCAGGCCTGTGACCTGCGACAACCTCTGTCAATGACGCAGACGATGGCACAGGAGACCCGCACCGACGACGTCTTTCCCGTCAAGGGCGTCGACCACCTGAAGTTCCTCGTGGGCAACGCCAAGCAGGCGGCTCACTACTATTCCACCGCTTTCGGCATGACCTGCGTGGCCTACCGCGGACCCGAGCAGGGCTACCGCGACCACGCCGAGTACGTCCTGACCAGCGGGGGCGCTCGGTTCGTGCTGGTCGGCGCCGTGCACGCCGGAGCGCCCGGGGCCGACCACGTGACCAAGCACGGCGACGGGATCCAGGACATCGCGCTCGAGGTGCCCGACGTCGACAAGGCGTACGCCCACGCGGTCGCAGCCGGCGCCCGCGGCGTGACCGAGCCGCACGACCTGACCGACGAGCACGGCACGGTGCGGGTGGCGGCCATCGCGACGTACGGGGACACGGTGCACTCCCTGGTCGACCGGTCCCGATACCAGGGGCCGTTCCTGCCCGGCTTCGTCACCCGCGCGCCGATCGTCGACCGGCAGCCCGCGATCGCCGCCGGCCTGCAGCCCAAGCGCTTCTTCCAGGCCGTCGACCACGTGGTCGGCAACGTCGAGCTGGGCAAGATGGACGAGTGGGTCGAGTTCTACGGCCGGGTCATGGGCTTCACCAACATGGCCGAGTTCATCGGCGACGACATCGCCACCGACTACTCGGCGCTGATGTCCAAGGTCGTGGCCGACGGCACCCGCAAGGTCAAGTTCCCGCTGAACGAGCCGGCCGTCTCCGAGCGCAAGTCGCAGATCGACGAGTACCTCGACTTCTACGACGGCCCGGGCGCCCAGCACATCGCCGTCGCCACCAACGACATCATCGCCAGCGTGGACGCCATGCGCGCGGCCGGCGTCCAGTTCCTCGACACCCCCGACTCGTACTACGACGACCCCGAGCTGCGGGCCCGGATCGGCAACGTGCGGGTGCCGATCGAGGAGCTCAAGGCCCGCAAGATCCTGGTCGACCGGGACGAGGACGGCTACCTGCTGCAGATCTTCACCTCGCCCGTCCAGGACCGGCCGACGGTGTTCTTCGAGCTGATCGAGCGACACGGGTCGCTCGGTTTCGGCAAGGGCAACTTCAAGGCGCTGTTCGAGGCCATCGAGCGGGAGCAGGAACTGCGCGGAAATCTGTGACACTGTTCGCGTGAATCAGCCACCACCTGGGTACGGGCCGCCGCCGGGCTATTCGGCGGGGCCCGGCCTCCGGCCGCCGCCCCCGCCGCCGTTGAGCCCGGCCGGCGTGCCGCTCGCCGAGTTCAGCCAGCGCCTGCTGGCTTACATGATCGACATGGCGCTGCTGTCGGTCGTGCAGTTCGTCGTGATCATTCCGGTGGTGATCGTGATGCTGACGCGCCTGCCTGAGGCCGACGAGCCGGATGGGGTGGTGACCTTCGCCGATTTCACCGGCGAATACGTCGTACCGATGCTTCTGCTGGGATTGGGGATCTTTGTCTTCTTGATGCTCGTTTATTACGTGTACGCGGTGGAACTCGCATACCGCACCGGGCAGACCCTGGGCAAGAAGGCCATGAAGATCCGGATCGTGCCGATCGACCCGTCCCGGCGGCTCACCCGCGGCATGGCGGCCAAGCGCTACGCGGTCGAATTCCTCGTCGGCTCCGTGGTGCCGGCCTTCAGCTGGATCGACTCATTGTGGCTGCTGTGGGACAAGCCGTACCTGCAGACCCTGCACGACAAAGCCGCTCAGACAGTGGTCGTTAAGGTTTCTGCATGAGCTCGCTGCCCGCCGGTTGGTACAAAGACCCCGCCGAGCCCGATACCCAGCGTTACTGGGACGGGGAGGGATGGCTGGGGAAGGCCATCCCGGCCGACGCGGTGCCACCCGACGGCCCGCCGCCGGTCGAGGAGGAACCACCCCCGGCGCCCGAGCCCACGGCGACGCCGGCCGGCCCGGCCGCCACTCCGGCGCCGCAGTCTCCGCAGTCCCCGCCGCCCGGTTGGGGGCCGCAGCCTCCACCGCCGCCGGGCTGGCAGCCGCCCCCGGGCTGGCACCAGCCGCCCGCCGGTCAGCAGCCCCCGCCTGGGTGGCAGCCGCCCGCCGGTCAGCAGCCCCCGCCCGGGTGGCAGCCGCCGGCCGGTCAGCAGCCCCCGCCCGGGTGGCAGCCGCCTCCGGGATGGCAGCCGCCGCCCGGCATGTTCCCGCCGATGCAGGCCCGTCCGCACGGGTTCGCGCTGGCCGGGCTCGGTCCGCGTCTGGTCGCCCGGCTCATCGACATCGGCGCCGTGCTGCTGCTCAACGTGGTGATCAACGGCTGGTTCGCGTACCAGTGGGCGCGCGAGTTCGTGCCGATGTACCGCGCCACGCTCGACGAGATGGCCAACGGCGGCAGCGCCTGGGACGTGCAGGCCTCGGGCCGCATGGACGGGCTGCTCTGGGCCATGCTGATCATCGCCACCCTGCTCTGGCTCGCCTATGAGGCGCCCTCGATCGGCAGCAGCGGTCAGACGCTGGGCAAACGCATCATGCGGATCAAGGTCGTGGCCGTCGAGGACACCAAGCCGCTGGGCTTCGGCCGCGCGTTCGGGCGGTGGGCCCGCCTCGGGCTGTGGACCCCGGCCTGGGGCTGCGCCGGCATCGGCTTCGTGCTGCAGCTCATCGACTGCGTGTCGCCGATCTTCGACCAGCAGCTGCGCCAGGCTTTCCACGACAAGACGGCGCGCACGGTCGTGATCGCGCTGCCGCCCGACGACCGCCAGCCCGTCGACGCCACCACCGGCGGAAACGGTTCAACCGGACAAAACTGAAGGACGGAAGATGACCCGCCTCACCCGCGCCGACCTGGACGGTCTGCCCGCCTACGTTCCCGGCCGCAACCTGGCCGACCTCACCCGTGAGCTGGGCATCGCCGAGGCGATCAAGCTGGCCAGCAACGAGGTGCCGTACGGCCCGCTGCCCGGCGTGGTCGAGGCGGTCACCGACGCCATGCTGCACTCGCACCGGTACCCCGACATGGGCTCAACCGCTCTGCGGGACGCGCTGGCCGAGCGCTTCGGGGTGGCCGCCGAGCGGATCGTGACCGGCTGCGGGTCGGTGGCACTGGCCGAGATCCTGGTCAAGGCGACCTGCCTGCCGGGCGACGAGATCGTCTATTCGTGGCGCTCGTTCGAGGCGTACCCGATCATCTCGGCCGGGGTCGGCGCGACCAGCGTGCGGGTGCCGAACACGGACGGGCACGGGCACAACCTCGACGAGATGGCCGCCGCCATCACCGACCGGACCCGGCTCGTGATCGTCTGCAACCCCAACAACCCCACGGGTACGGCCGTCCGGCGGGCCGAGCTCGACCGGTTCATCGCCTCGGTGCCCTCGGACGTGCTCATCGTGCTCGACGAGGCGTACCGGGAACTGGTGACCGACCCCGACGTGCCGGACGGGCTCGAGACGTACGGCGACCGGCCCAACGTGCTGGTGCTGCGCACGATGAGCAAGGCGTGGGGCCTGGCCGGTCTGCGGATGGGCTATCTGGTGGCCCAGCCCGAGGTGGCCGCGGCCATCCGCAAGGTGCTCACCCCGTTCTCGACCAGCCTGGTCGCCCAGGCCGCGGCGATGGCCGCCCTGGCCCAGGAGGCGGAGGTCCGCCGCCGGTGCGCGCTGGTGGTGGCCGAGCGCGACCGGGTCACCGAGGCGCTGCGGGCGATGGGCGCCAGCGTGCCGACCAGCCAGGCCAACTTCGTCTGGCTGCCGCTGGGCGACGGCGCGGTGGCGTTCGGCCAGGTCTGCGAGTCGCGCGGGGTGATCGTCCGGCCGTTCCAGGGCGACGGCGTCCGCGTCACGATCGGCACGCCGGACGAGAACGACGCCTTCCTGGCCGCGGCGGAAGTGGCCCTCAAGAACTAAGGCGTGTTTCGTAACTGGACCCGACCTGCGCCGGGCCCAGATTCCGGCTGCGCACGTCCCGCGAAAGGCCGGTTACAACACCGGTAGCCTGCCTTCCGCGGGCCGCACGCAGCCGAAGTCTGGACCTCGCCGCCGGCCGACCCCAGTTATGAAACACGCCTTAGCTCACAAGCTGCGCTTCGGCTCGGTGGTGGTCTTCCTCGCTCAGGCGGGCGGGGAAGGCGCGCCGGCCGACGGTGACGATGACGATGATCGCGAGGACGGCGAAGCCCGCCGTGACCAGCGGCAGCACGCCCAGGTGATCGGCGCGCATCATCCGCTCGCCGAGGAAGGCGCCGCCGCCGATCCCGATCTGGAAGGCGACCACGTACAGGGCCGAGGCCGCGTCCCGGGCCCGCGGCGCTATCCGCAGCGGGGCCGCGGCCAGCAGCACCGGGATGGCCGTGAAGGCGCCGCCCCAGAGCAGGGTCACGATCACGGTCGGCACCAGGCCCAGCACCGGCGCCAGCAGCGCGACCGACACCGCCAGCACGGCGAGCAGGCCGACGAGCATGGTGCCCGGCCGCCGGTCGACGAAGCGGCCCACGGCGTAGTTGGTGATCAGGCCGACAAATCCGTACCCGAGAAGAAGCACACTCAGCCCGGCGCCCTCGAGCCCGGCGTCGCGCCGCACCAGCGGGGCGATGTAGGTGTACGCCGAGAAATGGCCGATCACCAGCAAGGCCGTGATCACGCAGAGCAGCAGCACCTGGCGGTCCCGCCCGAGGGCGATCGCGGCCCGCAACTGGGCGACCGGGCGCACGTTCAGGTCGTGCGGCCGCGGCGGCAACTTCGGCAGCACCTTCATCAGCCCGATCACACAGATCGCCCCGCCGACGACCATCGCGCCCAACGCCGTACGCCAGCCCAGCCACTGCCCAAGCGCGGTGCCGAGCGGCACACCGAGCACGATCGCCAGCGAGTTGCCGACGAACACCAGCGCCGTGGCCCGCCCAGCCTGCCCCGGCGGCGCCAGGCGGGCGGTGACCGGCCCGATCACCGACCAGAAGACGCCGTGAGCCAGCGCGCAGATCAGCCGGGCCAGCACCAGCACCAGGAAGGTCGGCGCGAAGGTGGCCGCGGCCTGCGACACCACGAAGATCGCCATCGTGATCGCCAGCAGCAGATGCCGCGGCACCCGCATGGTCAGCGCGGTGAGCGGGATCGTGCTCACCGCGGCCACCACGGCATAGCTGGTGAGCAGCAGCCCGACATCGGACTCGGCCACGTCGAGCCCCACCGCGATCTCAGGCAGCAGCCCGACCGGGATAGTTTCGGCGGTCACGTAGAAAAACGAGGAGGCCCCCAGAACGGCCAGGGCCGGGCGGTTCAGTGTCACGCTCGCAGAATAAGCTCTGAGTCAGAGCAAAAGAAGGGATCGGACCGACTGTGACGCGCACGACCGAGCTGCTCCGGGTGGTCCACGCCCACCCCGGCGTCACCCGGGCCGACGCCGCCCGCCACCTCGGCATCGGCACCGGCGCCACCACCGAGCTGGTCGCCCGCCTCACCCAGGCGTCTCTGCTGGCCGAGGCCCCGGCGGCCCGCAGCGGCACCCGCGGTCGCCCGACCACCGCCCTGGTCGCCCACCCCGCGGGCCCGCTGGTGTTGGCCGCCCAGATCACCCACCGCGCCTGGCGCCTCGACGTGGTCGAACTGGGCGGTCACGCGGTAGCGACAGTCTCGGCCGGCCACGCGGGCACGTCCTGGCCCGACGTGGTCACCGGCGTGACGGTGGGCATCAATCAGATGCGCCAGACGTACAGCGAGCGGGTGCGCGCCCTGGGCGTCGCGGCCCCCGGCCCGGTCACGTCCGACCTGCGGCTGGACGCCACCACGTCGGGCTGGCACGACGTCGACCTGCACGACCTGTGGCCCGGCGCGCCGCTGCTGGTCGCCGGCAACGACGCCAGCCTGGCCGCCACCGCCGAATCAGCCCGGGGCGCCGCCGCCGGCGCCTCGGTCGCCCTGCACCTGCTGATCGAATACGGCCTGGGCGGCGCGGTGGTCGACCAGGGCCACCTGGTGATCGGCGCCCACGGCGCGTCCGGCGAATTCGGCCACATGCCCTTCGGCGACCCCGCCGTGATCTGCCCCTGCGGCGCCCGCGGCTGCTGGGGCACAGCGGTCGACGGAACAGCCCTGGCCCGTCACCTCGGCCAGCCGCCACCGGCCGACCCCGTCGCGTACGCCCGGAAGGTTCTGGCCTCGGACGCCCCCGCCGAACGCGCCGCCGTCACCATGGCCGCCGCCGCCCTCGGCCGCGGAATCGCCGGCCTGGTCAACGGCCTGGACGCTGACCTGGTCACCCTGGGCAGCATCGCCGCCGACCTGCTGGCCGCCGCCCCCACCGAACTCCACTCGGCCTACCACTCAGGCCTGATGGCCATCCGCCGCAAGTCCCCACCCCCGCTGGTCGCCGCCGCCCTGGGCCCCACCGGCCCGATAGCCGGCGCCGCCGAGGCCGCCTGGTCACAACTGCTGACTCAACTCGCCTGAGGTGGTGGACGTAGGGCGGGCCGATCGCCAGACGGCCAGGGCCCATTCGAGATCGTCGGCGCTGTCGTACATGCAGGTGATGTAAGCCCCGCCCGCAGGCGCAGCCGCGTGGCCGTAGAGCTCGTACTGTGTGCGGCCGTTCGGCGTCGCCTTCAGCCAGAAGGCGTGGCGCAGCAGGTCACCATCCTGTTCGGACAGTTCGCCGTCCCGCGGCTGGGGCGTCCCCTCCGTCATCTTGGTCAGGACGACCTCGGGCGTCATTCCGTCCGGCAGGCCGAACGCCTCGAAGTGGACAGTCCGGCCGGGGCCGACAAACCTCATGATGTCGCCGTGCACCCGCGGCGCGAGACCGGCCGTCCGCTCGATCGACCACGACGCTGTCACCTGCTGCTGCACGGCGACCGGGAGGGCGTGCCCGATGCGGCTGAGAACGTCATCCCGGTCCCAGACCTGCGTCAGCACCTGAGACAACACACCCTCGCCGACGGGGCTCAGATACGGCAGCGTGCCGACATCTCGGGTCCGTGCCTCGGCGGCCCCTCCCAGCAGGTCGGGCCACGGCCTGATGGCGTTGGCCACTTCGCCGCGAAGAGTCAGATCGACGTACTCGTCGGTCGTCCACACCTGGTTGGCGTGGCGCAGTTGATCGTCATCGACCTTCAGCCACACTGAATACGTCACGCTCCCGCCGCCGGTCAGCCGGACCGGCATCAGGCACCGCACGAAACCGCCGACGCCTTCGAGCCGCTGCAAATTCCGATCACCCCAGGCCGCCGCGAGTCGCTCCGCCGGCAGTCCCGGCATCGCGTCCGGCAACTCCGACCGAACGTCAAGATCCACCCCGTCCAACGGGGCGCCGCAACAGGAACAGCCAGGCACATGATCAGGCACGGCGGCACTCTACGGACGTGGCCGGGAGGGACCACCGGTGGGCGGCCCGTCCTCCTGGCACCTCAACGCTGGGGTCAGGTTGCGGGCGGTTCACGTAGGTTCCGCGTTGAGGTGCGGTTGTCACCATGTCCCGCTCTCGGAGCAGGCGGACGGCGGAGCGAACCGTGCCGCGGGCCAGTCCGTACTCCTGCTGTAGGTACGACTCGCTCGGGAGCGGGTCGCCCTCTTTGAGTTCGCCCCGCTCGATCATGCCCGCCAGCAGGTCGGCGAGCTGCACGTACAGTAAGCCGCCGACGCGGCGATAGCGGATGCGTGTGGTCAGCGGTGAGTGCAGCATCTTGACTGGCTTGTAGCCGAAGTATTCCACGCCGTCGAACTTGCGCTCGCCCGGGTTGAGCAGGACCGGGGTGAAGTCGAGGCTCAGTTCGTCGGTCACGCCGCCGTTCAAGGCTGCCCGCGCCGGGTCCGACTGGCCTGATCGGCAGCACCAACGGCGTTGATGAATCGGTCGTTGGGCTGATGCCCGCGTACGTCTGGTGGATTGCCCGGCTACATATGGCATTTAGCCTGGGGATGGCCTAATTCAAACTCTTCGGCCAATCGGCGTGATTTCCATTCAGCCTGCGTGAGGAAATAATATGTCTCCGTCCGAATATGGTTCTGCTCCGAAGAAAATGGGCCGGGGTAAGAAGATCGGTCTGGTCGGCGGTGGTGTCCTCGCTGGACTGCTCGTCATCGGGATGGCTGCGGGCGGAGGCGACGAGGCGCCCGCTGAGGTGCCCGTGGCGGAAGTTAACGCCACTGTGGACGTGACCACCGCGCCCACGAACTCGCCGAACCAGGAGGCGATCGACAAGCTCCAGCTGTGTATCGACATGACTGCCGGCACCCGTGCTTACGACCCGGAGCTCTGGGACGTGACGTTGTGCGGCGACTACAAGGGCAGCCTCGTCGCCGGAGTTCAGCCGACTACAGAGCCCGTTGCTGAATCCACCGCCGAGGCCGTCGCCGAACCAGCCGTTGAGCCCACCAAGGAGTTGACCGTCGCGCAAGAGAACGCCGTCGACAAGGCGGGCGACTATCTTGCGAGCTCCTCTTTCTCCCGGTCCGGGCTGATCAAGCAGCTCAAGTTCGAAGGCTTCTCGACCAAGGACGCCACCTTTGGGGTGGACGCTCAGAAGGCCAATTGGAACCAGCAGGCCGCGGGGAAGGCAGCTGATTACCTGGATTCCAGCGCGTTCTCCCGGTCAGGGCTGGTCAAGCAGCTCAAGTTCGAAGGCTTCTCGACGAAGCAGGCCAATTACGGCGTTGCTGCTCAGAAGGCTGACTGGAACGAGCAAGCCGCCAAGAAAGCGGCCGACTATCTGGATTCCGGCTCGTTCTCCCGCTCTGGCTTGGTCAGTCAGCTCAAGTTCGAGGGCTTCACCACCAAGCAAGCCAACTACGGCGTCAAGAAGGTTGGGCTGTAGTTCTTGGGGGCGTCAGGGGATGAGGATCAGTTTGCCGGGGGTGTGGCCGGACTGGCCGGCGCGGTGGGCTTCGGCGGCCTGGGTCAAGGGGTAGGTCGCCGCGATGAGGACGCGTAGGTTTCCGGCGCCGGCCATGGTGGCCAGGTCGGTTCGGGCTGCGGCTCGGAGTTCTGCGCCCGCGTCTTCGCCGGGGCCGTAACCGAGGAGCTTGATGCCCTCCTTGGCCCGGCGCGGGCCGCCGGTGATGGAGGCGATGCGGGTTCGGTCGGCGACCAGGGCCAGTGAGGTGTCCAGGGCTTCGTCGGTGCCGATGAGGTCCAGGGCGGCCGTGATGCCGTCGGGTGCGGTGGCCTGGACGCGGTCGAGGAGTCCGGGGCCGTAGGCAACCGGGGTTGCTCCCAGGCTGCGCAGCAGCTCGAAGTTGTGCTCGGAGGCGGTGGCGATCACCTTCGCGCCGCGGTGGGTGGCCAGTTGGATGGCCATCAGGCCGACTCCGCCGCTGCCGTTGTGGATCAGGACTGTGTCGCCTTCGTGCACTCCGGCCGCGTGTAGGGCGTGCGCGGCCGTCGTGCCCGTCAGCATCAAGCCGGCGGCTTCGGCCCAGCTCAGCGTGGCGGGCTTGGCGATCAGGGAGTCGGCCGGGGCTACCACGTAGTCGGCGTAGGCGGCGGTGACCGGATAGACGATGACCTCGTTGCCGTCGACCACGCCGGCGCATTCCAGGCCGATGCGGGGGAGGGCGTCGATGTCGACTCCGGCCTGGTCGTGGTGGTCGTCGTCGACGTCGTGGAACGCGCCGCTGTAGATCTTCCAGTCGATCGGGTTGACGCCGGCCGCCTTGACCCGGACGAGGACTTCGCCGGGGCCGAGGCCGGAGCCGGGCTCGGGGACGGGAACTTCGGCCACGTCGAGGACGTCGGGGCTGCCGTAGGCGGTGGGGCGGACCAGTCGCATGTTCATGCAATCAGTGAACGGCCAGGTCTGGCATAACGTCTACTGCAAAGATGGCAAGCTGTGTTTGCGTTTAGTGCAAGTAGGGGGACATGGACCTGAATCTGCTGCGGGTGTTCGACGCGCTGTTGGAGACGGGCAGTGTCTCGGCCGCGGCCGGGCGGTTGCACCTGTCCGTGCCGGCCACCAGCCGGGCGCTGGGCCGGCTGCGTCAGGCGATGAACGACCCGATCATGGTGCGGGCCGGGCGCGGGCTGGTGCCGACGCCGTTCGCGCAACGGTCGAGGGCTCAGGTGCGGGCCCTGCTGGACGCGGCGGCCGCGCTGCGGGCCGCTCCGGATGACAGTCCGGCCACGTGGCGTCGTACGTTCTCGATCCGGATCAACGACGGCCTCGCGCCGGTGCTCAGTTCACGGTTGACCGGTCGGATCGCGGCCGAGGCGCCGGGGGTGACCGTCCGATTCGTCGCGCAGCAGTCCAAGGATCCGGAGCCGTTGCGGGACGGCACTCTCGACCTCGACATCGGCGTGGCCGACCCGCCGCCGCCCGATGTGCGCAGCCGCACCCTGTTCAGCGATCACGTCGTCGCGCTGGTCGCCGCCGACTCCCGGCTCGGGCGGGCCGGCGAGATCACGCTCGATGATCTCGTGCGCTATCCGCACATCTCGGCGTCGCGCCGAGGGCTCACCCGGGGGCCGATCGACGACCAGTTGGCCCAGCACGGGCTCAGCCGGCGGGTCACCGCGGTCGTGCCCAACTATGCGGTGGCGGCCCTGCTGGCCCTCGAGCCGGACGTCATCAGCCTGGCCCCGCGCGTGCTGGCCGAGCACCTCACCGCACGGGGCATGCCGTTGCGCTGGCACGAGTTCCCGCTGACACTGCCCGAGGTTGACGTCAACCTGCGCTGGCATCAGCGGCTCGACGAGGACGTGCCGTCCCGGTGGCTGCGCGACCAGGTGCGGGCGGCCTCGGCTCAGGCCGCGCAGTAGCCGGCGACCGGGCTCAGCCACTCCTTGAACTGGCCCTCGATGGTCGAGTTGAGGACCTTGAGGGTGGTCGCCTTCTTGATGTACGCCTTGTTGACCGCGCTCGCGTCGACCTTCGCGGCCGAGGTCAGGCCGGCCGCCTTGAACTCCGGGTTCTGGGCGGCCGACGTCTCCTTGCGGATCTTCGCGGCCACCTGCTTGAGCTCGGTCACCGCGGTGGTCTCGGCCTTGGTCGCCTCGGCCTTCTGCTTGGCCTCGCGATAGGTGACCAGTTTGCCCATCGCGGCGCCGAAGTCGCGCATCTCGACGGAGTACAGGCTCTGCAGCTTGCCGCACACGGTGCGGGTGTTCGCCGTGTAGTCCGGCGGCGGGGGGCTGCTCGGAGCGGTGCTCGCGGGGGTGGCCTCGGGGGCCGCCTCGGTGCTCTTGGCGTCGCTGTCGCAGGCGGCGCCGGTGAGCAGGACGCTGCCGGCCAGTACGGCCAGGAGGGCGCGTCGCATGAGGTGATCCTGTTCGGTCGGGGACGGGGGCACGCTCCAGCGACGGTACGTTCCGGCCGCCACATCGTCCAACCGACAGTGATCAGCGAGATACGGGCGACCCGTCCACAGGGACGGGTCGCACGCCCCCGTTCGACCACGAACCGCCGCATCGTGCTGGGGCGATGACAGAACATCCACGATGCGGCGGCGCGACCCTCAGCCTTGCCGATCGCGCTGTTGTTTCGCTGTCGTTCCGCTCTCACCCGGTCGAGTAGGCTCGATGCGTCTCAACGGGTAGGGGCGGCATGCGTTATCGCATCCTCGGGCCACTGTCCGTCACCGTCGACGGACGCGACGTCGCCATCACGGCCGGTCGTGATCGCATCGTCCTGGTCATGCTTCTTTTGCACGCGGGACGCGTCCTCGGCATCGGCACTCTGGCCGACGCCGTCTGGGGCGCCGGCCCGCCGACGACGGCTCGGGGTCAATTGCAGACGTGCGTGTCCCGTTTGCGGCGGTCGCTGCCGGTTGACGCGATCCGTTCCGATCCGGCCGGATACAGCCTCGATCCGGGTGCCGGCGAGCTCGACGCCACCGAGTTCACCCGGCTGGTGGCCGAGGCCCGCGAGAGTCAGGATCCGGCGCTCTACCGGCGGGCGCTCGACCTGTGGCGCGGGGACGCGGCCGCGGGCGTTGACGCCCACGGCGTACGCCTGGCCGCCGCGGTCCTCGACCAGCAGCACGTAGCCGCCCTGGAGGCCTGGGCCGAGCTCGAGATCGCCGCCGGACGCGAACGGGAGCTGGTCGGCGAGCTTTCCGCCGCGGTCGACCGGTTCCCGCTGCGCGAGGGGCTGAGCGGCCGGCTCATGCAGGCACTGCACCGATCGGGCCGGCCGGCCGACGCGCTCGCCGAATATCGGCGCCTCCGCACGGCGTTGCGGGACGAGCTGGGTCTCGACCCGGGCCGCGAGCTGCAGGACCTGCACGCGGCCATGCTGACCGGGACGATCACGGCCGCTCCGCCGCGGCCGGCGCCTCCGTCCCGGGTGCGCTGCCTGCCCCGAACGGTCCAGGACTTCACCGGCCGGGTCGAGGTGATGCGCCGGTTGGCCGCCGCGGTCGACGAGGCCGACACCGGGTCGTCGCGGGTCGTGGTGATCGACGGGATGGCCGGCAGCGGCAAGACCACTCTTGCCCTGCACGCGGCGGCGCTGCTCGGCGACCGTTACCCCGACGCGCACCTGTTCGTCGACCTGCACGGGCACGACGCCGAACAACCGCTCGAGCCCGCCGCCGCTCTGCTCGTGCTGCTGGGCCAGCTCGGCGTCGAGGCCGAGCGCATCCCGCCCGGCCTGGTCGAACGGGTCGGGCTGTGGCGCACCGAGCTGGCCCGCCGGCGCGCGCTGGTGCTCTTCGACAACGCGGCCTCGAGCGCCCAACTGGCCGACCTGCTGCCGGCCACGCCCGGCAGCCTGGCGGTGGTCACCGGCCGCCGCCGGCTGCTCGGGCTGGACGGCGTGCACCCGGAATCGCTGTCGGTGCTCAACGCCGACGAGGGCCTGACGCTGCTGGCTCGCATGGCCGGAGCGCGGGTCTGGGCCGAACCCGAGGCCGCGGCCGAGGTGGTGCGCCGGTGCGGGGGCCTGCCCCTGGCCCTCCGGCTGGCCGGCGCGCGGCTGGCCCACCGGCCGGGCTGGCGGGTCGCCGACCTCGTACGCCGGCTCGGCGAGTCCGTCCTACCCGAGCTCGCGGCCGAGCAGCGGTCGGTAGCGAGCGCCTTCGCGGTCTCCTATCGGCAACTACCGGAGCCCACGAGCGACGTCTTCCGGCTGCTCGGCTTGATACCGGGCAGCGATTTCGACCTGCTCGCCGTGGCGGCGCTGACCGACCGGTCGCTCGACGAGGTGCGCGACGCACTCGACGATCTGGTCGACGTGCACCTGATCGACGAGCCGGAGTCGGGTGTCTACCGCTTCCACGACTTGCTGCGCGAATATGCGGCCGCGCTGGCCGCCGAGATGGCGCCGGAGGCGCGGACCGAGGCCCTCGGGCGGTTGTTCGACTTCCAGCTCCATGCCGCGGTGGCCGCCAACCTCGAGGCGTACCGCGGAGCGGTGATCCGGGACGTCGGACTCGGCGCCCCCGCGCGGCCGGATCTGCTCGCCGCGGTGACCGACCCGTTCGCGCGGCTGGAACGGGAGCGGGCCGCCATGGCGGCCTACGTCGATGCCGCCGCGGCCGTGCCAGAGCTGTCGCGTTACGCCTGGCAGCTGCCCCGGGCCGCCTGGCGTCACCTGTTCAACCGGGTCTACATCGATGACGTGCAGGACCTGCACGAGCGCGCGCTCAGGGTGCTCGAACGCGATGGGGACCTCGCCGCCACCGCGACCATGCTCAACTACCTGGCCTCGGCGCACTATCGGCGGGGCGCGATGGACGAGGCGGTCCGGCTGCAGGAGCAGTGCATCGCGATCCGCCGCAAGGTGGGCACCCCGGAGGACATCAGTCGCGCCATGATCAACCTGGGCGTGATCTATCACGAGATGGGGCAGTGGGCGCGCAGCAACGAGCTCGCGTTCGAGGTCCGGCGCCTCTCGGTGGCGCGGCACGGCCGCGACGAGTTCAACACCCTGGCCCACAACTTCCAGCGCCTGGGCAAGTACCGGGAGGCTCTGCGCTACCACCGGCTGCGCCTCATCGGCCAGCTGGATGTCGGTGACCCCACCCGGCTGGGCGACACCCTGATGAACATCGCCGTGGTCAAGTACCGTCTTGGCGCCATCGGTCTGGCCGCCGCCCAGCGGCAGGTGCGGGTGGCGCTGGCGGTGACCCGGAGGGCCGGCTTGCCGCACTGGGAAGCCAACGTCCGTAATCAGCTCGCCCTGCTGCTGGCGGCGGGCGGGCAACTCGAGCAGGCGATCGACGAGCATCGCCAGGCCGTCCTGATGGCCGAACAGCTGCACAGCCGCGAGCAGATCTCGCGGCTCTGCCACGGCTTCGGAACCACCCTGTTGCGGGCCGGAAACGTGCTGGCCGCGCGAGCCATGTTCGAGCGGGCCCTGGCGCAGGCCGAGCGGGCCCGGTTGCGCTGGCAGATCGCGCTGGCCCAGGCCGGGCTGGGCGAATGCCTGATCGCCGAGGACCCTGACGAGGCTCGCCGGCTGCTGACCCGGGCCCGGGCGACGCTGGCCGACCTCGACTCACCGAATCGGCACGACGTCGACCGGACGCTCGCTCTGCTGGGTGGTACGGATCATCTGCGTTCGAGCGCGGTCGGAGAGACGATGGAGCAGTGACTACAGACGAGAGCGCGTACCGGATCGAGAAGGACACGATGGGCGAGGTCCGGGTGCCGGCCGACGCCCTGTGGCGCGCCCAGACCCAGCGGGCGGTCGAGAACTTCCCCCTTTCGGGGCGCGGGCTCGAACCCGCCCACATCAAGGCGCTGGCCCAGATCAAAGGCGCGGCCGCGCAGGTCAACGCGGCCCTCGGCGTACTGGAAGAGGATCTGGCCGAGGCCATCGCCACGGCCGCCGCGCACGTGGCCGAGGGCGGCTACGACGACCAGTTCCCGATCGACGTGTTCCAGACCGGCTCGGGCACGTCGTCCAACATGAACGCCAACGAGGTCATCGCCACGCTGGCCGCCCGCGAGCTGGGCCGCCCGGTGCACCCGAACGACCACGTCAACGCGTCCCAGTCGAGCAACGACGTCTTCCCGTCCTCGATCCACCTGGCCGCGACCGAGGCGATCACCAGCGAGCTCGTCCCGGCCCTGGAACACCTCGGGTCGGCGCTGCTCGAGAAGTCCGAGGCCTGGTCCGAGGTGGTCAAGAGCGGGCGCACCCACCTCATGGACGCGACCCCGGTCACGCTGGGGCAGGAATTCTCCGGGTACGCGCGTCAGGTCGCCAACGGCATCGAACGGCTCACCGCCACGCTGCCGCGCCTCGGCGAACTGCCGCTGGGCGGCACCGCGGTCGGCACCGGCGTCAACACCCCACCCGGGTTCGCCCCGGCCGTGATCGAGCGGCTGCGGCAGAGCACCGGCCTGCCGGTCACCGAGGCCCGCGACCACTTCGAGGCCCAGGGCGCCCGCGACGCGCTGGTCGAGGCGTCGGGCCAGCTCAAGGTCATCGCGGTCGGGCTCTACAAGATCGTGAACGACATCCGCTGGATGGGCTCGGGCCCGCGGGCCGGCCTGCGCGAACTGCGCCTGCCCGACCTGCAGCCGGGCTCGTCGATCATGCCCGGCAAGGTGAACCCGGTCGTGCCCGAGGCGGTGCGCCAGGTCTGCGCCCAGGTGATCGGCAACGACGCCACGGTGTCCTTCGCCGGCTCGCAGGGTGACTTCGAGCTCAACGTGATGCTGCCGGTGATGGCCCGCAACCTGCTCGAGTCGATCCGGCTGCTGGCCAACTCCGCGCGGCTGCTGGCCGACAAGTGCATCGCAGGCCTCGAACCGAACGTCGAGGTCGCCCTGGCGTACGCGGAAGGCTCGCCCTCGATCGTCACCCCGCTCAACCGGTACCTGGGGTACGACGAGGCCGCGGCCATCGCCAAGGCCGCGCTGGCCTCGAACCGGACGATCCGGGAAGTCGTCGTCGAACGCGGTCATCTCGAGAGCGGCAAGCTGACCGAACAGCAGCTCGACGAGGCTCTCGACGTCCTGCGGATGACGCGTCCTTGACGATTTTCCACAGCCGGTAGTCTTGTACGGTGAGTTTGCGCTTGTACGACACCGCGACCCGATCGGTCCGGGACTTCGTCCCGATGACGCCCGGCCAGGTTGGTGTGTACCTGTGTGGGCTCACCGTGCAGTCCACGCCGCACATCGGTCACCTGCGCTCCGCGGTGAACTACGACGTGCTGCGCCGCTGGCTGCTGCACACCAACTACGAGGTCACGTTCGTCCGCAACGTCACCGACGTCGACGACAAGATCCTCGAGAAGTCGCACTCGTCGGGCCGGCCGTTCTGGGCCATCGCGTACGAGAACAGGCTGGCCCTCGACGCCGACTACCGCGCCCTCAACGTGCTGCCACCGACGTACGAGCCGCTGGCCACCGGTCACATCCCCGAGATGCACGAGCTGATCGAGGAACTGATCCGCACCGACCACGCCTACCCGGCCGCCGGGGGCACCGGCGACGTGTACTTCGACGTGCGGTCGTACCCGCAGTACGGCGCCCTGTCGGGCCAGAACCCCGACGACATGCGCCCGCCGAGCGACGGCGGCGAACCCGACAAGCGCGACTACCGCGACTTCGCCCTGTGGAAGGGCGTCAAGGCCGACGAACCGGCCGACGCGTCCTGGACGTCGCCGTGGGGCCAGGGCCGTCCGGGCTGGCACATCGAATGCTCGGCGATGGCGCGGCGCTACCTGGGTGACGAGTTCGACATCCACGGCGGCGGGCTCGACCTCACGTTCCCCCACCACGAGAACGAGATCGCCCAGTCCCGCTCGGCCGGCCTGCCGTTCGCGCGCCACTGGGTGCACCACGCGCTGCTCAACCTCGGCGAGGCCAAGATGAGCAAGTCGCTGGGCAACGTCATCGACCTGCCGTACGTGCGGGAACACGGCATCCGCCCGGTCGAGCTGCGCTACTACCTGGGCACCCCGCACTACCGCTCGCGCATCGACTACTCCGACGAGTCGCTGGCCGAGGCGGCAGTGGCCTACCGGCGGATCGAGGGCTTCGTGCAGCGCGCCCTCGAGATCGTCGGCCCCGGCCGCCCCAAGGACGTGCCGCCCGCGTTCGCCGCGGCCA
Organism: Paractinoplanes aksuensis; assembly: GCF_024137025.1. Taxonomy (GTDB): domain Bacteria; phylum Actinomycetota; class Actinomycetes; order Mycobacteriales; family Micromonosporaceae; genus Actinoplanes; species Actinoplanes aksuensis. The sequence goes on along the minus strand of NZ_JAMYJR010000031.1, from coordinate 32,667 downwards.
TGAACGACGACCTCAACACGTCGGCCGCGCTGGCGGTCGTGCACGACTGCATCCGCGAGGGCAACACGGCGCTGGCCGCCGGCGACGAGGCGGGCATCCGCGGGGCGCTGACCGCCGTACGGGCCATGCTGGGTGTGCTCGGCCTCGACCCGCTCGACCAGGTGTGGAGCGGCGGGGCGACCCCGAACGACCTCAAGCCGGTCGTCGACTCGCTGGTCAAGCTCGCGCTCGAGCAGCGTACGCAGGCGCGGGCACGCAAGGACTGGGCGGCGGCCGACTCGGTCCGCGACCAGCTCAAGAACGCGGGAATTCAGGTGGAGGACACTCCGGCCGGGCCGCGCTGGACGGTAGGAGAGCACTGATGCCAGGCAATTCGCGCAACGCGAGCAAACGAGTCACGACCAAGAAGGGCGCCGCCATGGGCTCGGGCGGCAAGAACCGCTCGGGCCTCAAAGGCCGGGGCAAAACCCTGCCGGCCGACGAGCGCCCCTGGCACAAGGGCTACTCGGGCACCGAGAAGCTGCCCGACAAAACCGCCCGCAAGCAGGACAAAGAGCGCCGCGCGGCGGCCGCCGAGGGCCGGGCGCCCAAGGTCGGCGTCCCCGGCAGCAAAGACACCACGTGGGGCCGCGGCGGCGGCCGGGCGTACGGCAAGCAGGCGCCGCAGCGGGGCAAGGTCCCCGGGCGGGGCGGGCCGCGGGTCGCGCCGGGACGGCGCTCCAACCCGACCCGGGAAGGTCCCGAGCTGCTGCTCGGGCGTAATCCGGTGGTCGAGGCGCTGCGGGCGGCGGTGCCGGCTACTGCGCTGTACGTGGCCCAGGGGATCGACATCGACGACCGGATCAACGAGATCGTCCGTACGGCGGGGGACCGGGGGATTCCGATCCTCGAGATCGGGCGGAACGAGCTCGACCGGATGACCGGCGGTGTTCTTCATCAGGGCATCGGGCTGCAGGTTCCGCCCTTCGCGTACGAGGACTACGACGACCTGGTGGCAGCTGCGCTCGAGCAGACGGCGCCGTTGCTGGTGGCGCTCGACGGGGTGACTGACCCGCGCAACGTGGGTGCGGTCATCCGGTCTGTCGCCGCTTTTGGTGGCCACGGCGTCTTCATGACCGAACGCCGCGCCGCGGGGATCACGGCCACGGCCTGGCGCACCAGCGCGGGGGCCGCCGCGCGCGTCCCGGTGTCGCAGGTGGTCAACCTGACGCGGGCCATCAAGACGGCGCAGCAGGCGGGGTTCACCGCGATCGGGCTGGATGCCGATGGTGAGACCGACCTCTACAACCTGGAGGCGGCGGTCGGGCCGCTGCTGGTCGTGGTGGGGTCGGAGGGGCGCGGCCTTTCCCGCCTGGTCGGCGAGACCTGCGACCTGCGCGTCAGCATCCCAATGGCCACCGACGTGGAGTCGCTGAACGCCAGCGTCGCCGCTGCGGTGACGCTGGCCGAGGTGGCCCGGCGCCGCACGTACGGTCAGTAACTGGGCGTGGAGCCACTCGCCCGCGACCGCGGGTGGGTGGCTGGCTCGTCGCGTTCATTCACCCGATCGTGGCTCCGTCGCGGATGCGGGCGTTGCCTTCGCTGCGCTGGCCGACGGCGTCAAGTAAGCGACTGCGGCCGCAGGCGCCGGGAGCAACACCAGCACGACGACCGCCGCGTACAACTTGATCTTCATGCCGAGACCAACGAGCGTTCGGGCTTCCGGATGCATCGTTTGCCCAGGTAGTGCTGCACCTGAAGACCTTGGGGCGCTGCCCCGAACCCCGGCCGGCGCGAGGAGATCACCCAAGCCGAGGGCTGTGGGGCTGGGCCCGAAGGGCCTTCCAGGCCAACCACCACGTGCGGCGGGCACCGTAACGTGAGGTCTGGGGCTCGGGCCCCAGGCGAGTATGAGAGCCGCCTGCCGGATTCGAACCGGCGACCTTCGCATTACAAGGGCGCTGCGCTACCGGACTGCGCCAAGGCGGCTTGATGTTCAGTTGTTGGACGCCGGGCTTGTGGCGTCGGTGGCTAAGCATACTGGCTGTGAACTTGCTGGCTGTCTTGGCATGTCGTGAAAAAGGCTTTACGTTTACAGGGCTGTTCCTCCACTCGGATCGTCCGGCACGTTCCTGCCGGTGGAAAGGAAGTCTGTTTCAGCATGGCTACCGTTACGTATGACAAGGCGTCCCGGATCTACCCGGGCTCCGAGCGCCCCGCGGTCAACGAGTTGAACCTCGAGATCGGCGACGGAGAGTTCCTCGTTCTGGTCGGCCCCTCCGGTTGTGGCAAGTCCACCAGCCTGCGCATGCTCGCGGGGCTGGAGGATGTCGACCGTGGGCGCATCCTGATCGAGGGCAAGGACGTCACGAACCTGCCCCCGAAGTCGCGGGACATCGCGATGGTGTTCCAGAACTACGCTCTGTACCCGCACATGTCGGTGTACGAGAACATGGCGTTCGCCCTGAAGCTGCGGAAGACCTCGAAGGCCGAGATCGACCGTCGCGTCAAGGAAGCCGCTGCTCTGCTGCAGCTCGACGAGTACCTGTCGCGCAAGCCGAAGGCGCTCTCCGGTGGTCAGCGTCAGCGTGTCGCCATGGGTCGCGCGATCGTGCGTGAGCCGCAGGTGTTCCTCATGGACGAGCCGCTGTCGAACCTCGACGCGAAGCTCCGGGTGCAGACCCGTTCGCAGATCGCCTCGCTGCAGGCCAAGCTGGGCGTCACCACCGTCTACGTGACCCACGACCAGGTCGAGGCCATGACGATGGGTCACCGCGTGGCCGTCATGCTCGACGGTGTGCTGCAGCAGGTGGACACCCCGCGGGCCCTGTACGACACCCCCGGCAACGTCTTCGTGGCCGGCTTCATGGGCTCGCCGGCCATGAACATCAAGACGGTTCCGCTGACCGAGTCGGGCGCCAAGTTCGGCTCGTGGAACGTGCCGCTGACCCGTGAGCAGGTCGCGGCCGCGCAGAGCGGCGCCGGCAAGGTCACCATCGGGTTCCGGCCCGAGGCGGCCGAGCTGACGACCGAGGCCGCGGGCGCGCTGCCGATCGTCGTCGACCTGGTCGAGGACCTGGGCTCGGACGCCAACGTCTACGGGCACGCCGACCTCGACGGCTCCTCGGAGCGGTTCGTGGTTCGCACCGACCGTAAGAACATGCCGAACATGGGCGAGACGGTTTACATCAAGCCGCAGACCACCGGCATCCACGCGTTCAACGCGGAGTCCGGCGTTCGCATCTGAACGTCCTAGCGCCAACAGGGCCGGGCGGTTCCCTTCGGGGAGCCGCCCGGCTCTTTGTGTGAAGAACAGCTATTTGGCGTACTGGATGACGATGAAGTCTTTCTGCGTCGCGCAGGCCAGGTGGCTGGTGTTCCACGAGCACGTGTCGGTCTCGACGTCGGCCAGCGGACCGAGCTGCACGGGGTCGTCGCCGAGGTGGCGACCGGCCAGGGCCGGGTCGTCGGCGTACCCGGCGAGGGGTTTGCTGAATTCGAGGACGTTGGTGGCGTCGAGCCGGGCGGCGGCGGCGGGCCGGTTCCAGACCTCCTTGCCGTCGGCGTCGATCAGCCGGGTCGTGGTCGAGTAGCTGACCAGGACGGCCTCGCCGACGGGGATGACCCGGTCGGCGCCGGGGGCGGACGCGGCCCACACCCGTTTGCGGTCGGCGACGTCGACGGAGATGACCTTGGCCAGGTCGTCGCCGTAGCCGAGGCCCTCGATCATGCAGATGCGGTTGTCGCCGCAGGGGGCGAGCGCGCTCAGCCGGGCCTTGGACGAGCCGGCGGTGTAGGCGATGGTGTCGCCGTCCAGGTTGTCCAGGCCGTAGGCGACGATGCGGTGGATGTCCTCGGAGCCGCGCACGATGAGGCGGCCGTTGTGGGCGATCACCTCGTCGTCGGGGCGGGCGACGTTGGGCCGGGACGCGAGGACTTCGCCGGTGTCGGCGTTGATGACCCGGGCCGAACGGTCGGCGGCGATCTGGACGAGGCGGGGGTCGTCGCCGAAGTCGGGGGCGAGGGCGCGGCCCTGGGCGCTGGCCGGCCCGGAGAGGTCGGCCGGTGTGGTGACGGCGACGAGGGTGGGCGCGGGCGTGCCTTCGGGGTCGGGCTGGGCCCAGCGTTCCTTGCCGGTGGCCAGTTCGAGGCCGATCAGGCGTTTGCCGGCCCGGTCGGCGACGACGGCGGAGTTGCCGGCGAAGTGGACGACATCGTTCTCGCCGAGGGTGCGTTCCCAGCGTTTCTCGCCGTTGTCGGCGCCGAGCACGATGAGCTGGCTGCTGTCGGTGTCGTAGTCGGTCTCGCTGAACAGGGCGACGCCGTCGGGGAGGGCGACCATGGATTCCCAGCTTTTGGCGGTGCCGGCAGTGGGGTTGGTCCAGACGGGTTTGTTGTCGCCGGTGTTTATGGCTACGACGCCGACCCGGCCGGTGCTGTAGTCGGCGCTGCCCAGGTAGGCGCGGTCGCCGCGGATGACGGCATCCTTCCAGGCCGAGCCCAGGGGCACGGCGGGGGTGACGCGGACGGGTTCGCCGAGGTTCTGGTAGCCGAGGGCCGGGAAGCGCGGCCAGAACGCCCAGGTCAGGGTAGCGCCGGCCGCCACGACGACGGCGGCCGCGGCCGCGCCCGCGATGATCCAGCGGCGGCGGTTGCGGCGTGGCCTCGCGGGCGACGATGGTTGCGGGGTGTCGGAGGCGAGCCAGGGTTCGGCGCTGGGCGGCCCGAAGGCGGACGACGGGCCGGCCGAGGAGGACGAGCCGGAGTAGGACGGCGAGCCGGGCAGGGCGTGCCCACCGGCGGCGATGGCAGCGGCCTCACCGGTGGCCCACGGGTCGACGGGGTCGACGTAGTGCCGGTCGTCGGCGGGCCGAGCTGGTGCGGGAACCGGAGCAACAGGCGGCGCCGGAAGCGGAGTCGGTGGCTCAGCAGCGGCAGTGGCTGTGGGAGGCCCAGCAGCAGCGGTGGCTGTGGGAGGCCCAGCAGCGGCAGTAGGAGGGCCGGAAACAGGGGAAGCAGAGGGCGCGGCGGCGAAGGGGAGGGTTGCGCCCTCGGCGACCGGCAGCTCGGGTTGTTCGAGCACGGTCGGCGCGATCCCCAGCTGAGCGTGCAGCAGCCGGGCCACCAGCGGCACCCGTGACGACCCGCCGACGAGGAACAGCCCACCCAGTTCGTCCGGTCGCAGCCCCGCGGCCGCGATCACGGCCCCCGCCTCGGCCACTCCCCGCCGTACCAAAGGATCGGCGACAGCCTCGAGCTCATCGCGCGTCAGATGCACCGCGTGCTCCACCCCCGGCACCGCCACCGGGGCGAAGGAACTGCGCGACAACATCTCTTTGGCCCCGCGCACGTCCTCCCAGAACTGCCGGCGGGCCCGCCACTGCGCGAGCGTCACCGGCTCGGTCAGCGCCCGCCACGCCTCGGGCTCGGACCCGGCCAGCGCCTTGCCCAGATGGTCGACCAGGGCCGCGTCGAGGTCGAGCCCGCCCAGGTCGTCGGCCCCGCCCGAGGCGGTCACCGAGAACGCCGCGCCCGGCCCGTCGTGGCGCACCACGGCGATGTCGAGCGTGCCCCCGCCGAAGTCGAACACCCCGAGCGAGGATCCGACCGGCAGCGGCCGCCGCAGCACCTCGGCGAAGTAGCGGGCGGCGGCCACAGGTTCGGGCAGCAGCGCCGTCTCGCGGGGCCAGCCGGCCCGGTCGAGCGCCTCGATCAGCACGGCCCGGCGGGGCGCGCCCCACGCGGCCGGGTGGGTGACCGTGGCCTCGGGCAGGAAGCCGGCCGTGGCCACGGCCTCGCGGGCGACCGCTTCGAGCAGGGCGGCCAGCAGGTCGGCCACGGGTACGGTGGCGCCGTCGCCGAGCATGACGGATTCTTCGTCGATGTGACGTTTGGGGTGGGGTTCGAGCCGGCCCGGGTCGGCGTGGCCGAGGCGGATGGCGTCGGCGCCGACGTGCAGCCGGCCCGACGGGTCGAGGTGGACGGCGGACGGCAGCAGCGGCCGGCCGTCGAACAGCAGCGGCCTGGTTCGCCCGTCGGGTCGTCGCAGCATGGCCACCGTGTGTGAGGTGCCCAGGTCGACGCCGAGCTCGAAGCCTTCGGTCACTCGCGTCATGCTACGACCCGGGGACGACGATGGAACGAACCAAGGGGTGGTCGATGCGGATCGAGCGGATCGTGGACGCCGCGGCGGTGCATGCGGCGGCGGAGCTTTTCGACGGGCCGCCGCTGGCCGAGGCGACCGAACGTTTCCTGGCCGCGCCCGGTCATCACCTGGTGCTCGCCTACGACGACCAGGGCCGGGCGGTCGGGATGATCACGGGCGTCGAGATGATCCACCCGGACAAGGGCACGGAGATGTTCGTGTACGAGCTCTCCGTCGTACCGGAAGCTCGCCGGCAAGGAATCGGGAGCGCGCTGGCGGCCGAGCTCGCCGCGATCGCCCGCCGCAACGGCTGTTACGGCATGTGGGTGGGGACCGAACCGGACAACGAGGCGGCGCTGGCGACCTACCGCAAAGCGGGCGCCGACGAGGAGGCGCCGTTCACGTTGCTGAACTGGGATCTGATCCGACCCGAGATTGTGCCCGAACGGCCATCTAGCTGAGAGTGCTCGCTCGATCCGGACAATTGCTTTCGCATCCGTCGATACGAAATGACCTGCGGTGACTCGCCGGAATTGATGCGCATAATCGAATGTCACGGGGATGTCACAACGTCATCGACCGTAGTGACTTCTATGCCGATCGATCGGAAGATCCGGGGATCGCGCCCAGTGAACCCCCGCTGGGGCGCCTTCCTTCCGGAGGACCCGTACGTGAGACAACAATCCACATGGGGCCGGCGAACGTTCACCTCGGTGCTGGCTGTCGGCGTGGCCGCCGGCGTCACGCTGAGCGGTGCGCTTCCGGCCGCGGCGGCGCCCGACCAGGGCGCCGTTCTCGCCGCGCTGCAGAAGGCGGCCGAGAACCCCGCCACCCCCAAGGAGTCGCCCGCCGACACCCTCGGCGCGCACGACGCCGAGCTGCTGGCCAAGGCCGAAGCGGCCAACAAGAAGTTCGTGACGGCCATCGTCGCCGCCGAAGAGGGCAAGTCGGCCGAGGTCGCGTCGAAGATCGAGGCGCTCGGTGGCATCGTGACCCGGCGCTTCGACCAGATCGGCTACGTGCTGGCGTCCGTGCCGATCGCCAAGGTGGTGGCCGCGGCCGAGCTGTCCGGCGTCGCCGCGGTCGACCTCGAAGAGACGATCAAGCTGCCCGAGACGGGCGGCCGGCCCGACAAGCCGGGTAAGCCCGCGCAGCAGCTGGCCGCGCCCGGGCCGTCGACGCCCGCCGCCAACCCGTACCTGCCGGTCGACGAGACCGGCTCGGTGGACTTCAAGAAGAAGAACCCGAAGTACGACGGCCGCGGCATCACGATCGGCATCATGGACTCCGGTGTGGACATCGACCACCCGGCGCTGGCCAAGACCACGACCGGCGAGCGCAAGATCGTCGACTGGGTGACCGCGACCGACCCGCTGCTCGAGGGCGACGGGTCGTGGCGCGCGATGCTCACCGAGGTGGCCGGCCCGGCCTTCACGTTCGCGGGCGCCTCGTGGAAGGCCCCGGCCGGCACGTGGCGGATCAACCGCTTCAGCGAGTCGATCACCGCCAACTCCGACGCTCTGGGCGACGTCAACCGGGACGGCGACACCACCGACACGTGGGGTGTGCTGTACGACCCGGTCAGCCACGACATCCGGGTCGACACCAACCAGAACCTCGACTTCACCGACGACGCCGTCATGCGGCCGTACAAGGAGAAGTTCGACATCGGCCACTTCGGCACGGACAACCCGGCCACCGCGGTGACCGAGCGCATGCCGTTCGTCGTCGAGTACCGCGAGGACGTCAAGCTCGACCCGGCCGGCCTGCCCGGTCAGGTCGCCGACTTCGTCAACATCGGCATCCCGGAGAGCCTGCACGCCTCGCACGTGGCCGGCATCGCCGCGGGCAACGACCTGCTCGGCAACGCCAAGTTCGACGGCCAGGCGCCCGGCGCCAAGATCGTCTCGTCGCGGGCCTGCTCGTGGGGTGGCGGCTGCACCAACGTCGCGCTCACCACCGGCATGTCCGACCTGGTCATCAACCGCGGCGTCGATGTGGTCAACATGTCGATCGGCGGTCTGCCGGCGCTCAACGACGGCAGCAACGCCCAGGCCAAGCTGTACAACGACCTGATCACCAAGTACGGCGTGCAGCTGTTCATCTCGGCCGGCAACAGCGGCCCGGGTGTCAACACGCACGGCGAGCCCTCGGGCGCCACCAGCGTGGTCAGCGTCGCGGCCAGCATCTCGGACGACACGTGGAAGGCCAACTACGGCGCGGACACCCGCAAGCCGCTGCAGCTGATCCCGTTCTCGTCGCGGGGCCCGCGTGAGGACGGCGGTTTCAAGCCGAACATCGCGGCGCCGGGCTCGGCCGTCTCGCTGTCGCCGACCTGGGAGGTCGTCCCCGGTCTGACCACTGTGCCCTACACCCTGCCGCCGGGCTACTCGATGCAGAACGGCACCTCGATGGCGGCCCCGCAGGCCGCCGGTGGTGCGGCGCTGCTGCTGTCGGCGGCCAAGGCCAACGGCATCAAGGTGTCCCCGCTGTCGCTGCGCCGGGCGATCTACTCGACGGCCGACTCGATCCCGGGTGAGCAGGTCAACGAGCAGGGCTACGGCCAGCTCAACGTCCCCGACGCGTGGAAGCTGCTTGCCAAGAAGTCGGCCACCCGCACGTACACGGCGTCGGCCCCGGTCTGCACCCCGCTGTCCGGCCTGCTGGCCACGCCCAACCAGGGCGAGGGCCTCTACAACCGGTGCGCCGCGGCCGCCGGTGGCTTCAAGCCGGGCCAGGTCAAGGTCCAGACCATCAAGCTGACCCGTACGTCTGGCCCGAGCTACCCGGTGCTGCACAAGCTCTCGTGGCAGGGCGACCGCGACGCGTTCGTCTCCTCCCCGCTGGTGCTGCTGCCGCTGAACAAGACGGTCAGCGTGCCGGTCGTGGTGCGGGCCAAGAACGGTGTGGCCAGCGCGCTCCTGAAGGTCGACGACCCGTCGACCCCGGCCGTCGACTTCGAGGTGCTCAGCACGGTCGTCACCGGCGTCGACACCAAGAAGCCGTCGTACGCGACCGCCTTCTCGGGGAAGGTCGACCGCAGCTCGACCACGTCGTTCTACGTCACGGTGCCCGAGGGCGCGAAGGCGCTGCAGGTGGACCTGTCCGGTATCGCCACCGGTTCGCAGACCCGCTTCATCGCGATCAACCCGTGGGGCGTCCCGGCCGACGACACGGCCAGCGCGAACTGCTACACGAACTACTCCGACGCGAACGTCTGCAAGCCGTCCGAGCGCTCCTACGAGAACCCGATCCCGGGTGTCTGGGAGCTCGAGGTCGAGGCGCGGCGCACCACGGCGGTGCTGAGCAACCCGTTCAAGCTGGACGCCAAGATCCAGGGTGTGCAGCTGACGCCGGCCTCGGTCACGCTGCCCAGCGTGACGGTCAACCAGCCGGCGCCGGTGACCTTCACCGCCAAGAACCTGTTCGGCCCGGTCACGGTGACCGCGCAGGGTGGTCCGCTCGGCAGTGCGAGCCGCCAGCGTCCGTCCATCGCGGAGGGCGCGAGCCAGGAGTACGAGATCGTGGTGCCGGCCGGTGCGAGCCGGCTCGACGTGACGATCGGCAACCCGGCCGACGCCACCGCCGACCTCGACCTGTCGCTGTACCGGGGTGACACCCTGGTCGGCCAGGACGCCGACGGTGACTCGGACGAGTCGATCTCGCTGGCCAACCCGGTCGCGGGCACGTACACCGCGGTGGTCGACGGTTACGCGGTGCCCGCGGGCACCACGGCCTACGACTACCTCGACGTCTACTTCAGCCCGGCGCTCGGCTCGGTCAGCACGACGGCCACGCCGACGACGCTGGCCAACGGCGCGTCGACCACGGTCAACGCCTCGGTCACCGCGCTCGCGGTGCCGCCGGCCGGTCGTGCGCTGTCGGGCGAGGTCGCGATCGTGACCAGTGAGGGCGCGGTCGTCGGCCGCGGCCCGATCGCCATCACAGCCGTCACCGGCTAGTAGGCACAAGCAGAAGGCCCGTCCGACAGTACGCCGGGCGGGCCTTTCTGTCGGGCTGGGTCAGCGGTACTGCTCGTCGACGCCGGCCACCGGGCGGCCGTCGGCCGAGAACGGGCGGCGCTCCGGCTCGTCGACGGCGACGTCGGTGTCGTCGGCGTCGTCGATCTCGACCGGCTCCTCGAACAGACGCGGGTCGTCGGGCGTGGCCGTCGGCTTCGGTTTCGGCTGCGGCTTGTCCTTCTTCTGCGGCTTGACGGCCGGCTTGGCGGGCTTCGCGGGCTGCTGCGCCGAGGAAGGGGTGGCGGACGACGGAGCCGCGGGCATGATCGCCACTCCACCGGCCGGCATGCCGGAGAGGTCGGGTTCGTCGGTGGCCGGCAGCGTGCGCGGCGAGTCGTCGACGGCCGGGGGCGTACGCGGTGACTCGTTGGCCGGCAGCAGGCCGCCCAGCCCGCCCAGCAGCGGAACCCCGCCGTCGAACATCTCGGCCTGGCGCCGGCTCGGCGGCTCGTTGAAGTCGCGGATCTGCCCGCTCGGCAGCAACCCGCTGAGCAGGGGCAGACCGCCCGAACCGAAGAGGGGCAGTTCCTGGATCGGCAACGCCGAGGTGGGCCCGCTGACGACGTCGGCGTCGGGCTCCTCGTCGGCCGGCACCTCCCGGGTCGACTCGTCCGGGGTCAGGCCCCGCCGCGGGCCGCCGTCGCCCTCGCCGGGCAGCAGCGGGTCGAGGTCGGGTTTGTTCTGTCCGGCCTTGAACTGCGTCACCGGGGTCCGGCCGGCGGGGCTGTCCTTCAGCGTGCTGTGTCGCAGCGGGTTGTCCACATTGACCCCGTTGCTCTGCCCCAGCAGGTCGGCGAGCCGCTCGTCGGCCTGCTGGGCCGCGGCGTCCACGCCGGGCAGCAGGTCGGCCTGTGCAGGGGAGCCCGCGAACAGGACGAGCCCACCGGTGAGAGCTGCTCCGGCGTACCACAACTTGCGCACTGTTCTCCTCCTGGAAGAGAGCCGAGGGAAAGCGATCCGACCAGGGCGTCGGACTAGCCCTGGGAGGGAAAGCCTCGAATTCGGACTAAAGCATCGGATGGGGCAACGAGCGGCCCCGGGCGCGGGTTCCGGCTGGTTACGATCGCGAATGTGGCTTCGGATACCGCGAGAGACGGCGTACGGCGGTCTCTGGTCGCCCGCTTGAGAGATCGAACTGCCGATCCGCGGCCCCACTTCGTGGTGTGCGGTTCCGACGCGCTCGTCTACACGCTGGCCGACGAGCTGGCCAGCTCGGGCCGCATCCGGCTCACCGTGATCACGCCGCCCGACCTGCGCCCGGCCGTGCCCGACCTGAACGGTTTGCGGACCCGTGGGGTGCGGGTGATCACGGCCGCCCGGCTCGACGAGCGCACGTTCCGCGACGCCGGCCTGGCCGGTGCCGACGCGCTGGCCCTGGTGATGCCGGACGACATGGTCAACCTGCACGCGGCATTGTGCGCGCGGGCCGTCGAGGGCGAACTTCGGCTCGTGATCCGCATGTTCACCACCGGCCTGGCGTACGGGGTCCGGCGGTTGTTCGCCGACTGCGCGGTGCTCTCGGACGCGGCCATGGCCGCTCCCGCTTTCGTGGCGGCCGCGCTGGGTGAGGTCGCCCCGACCCATTTCCGGTACGCGGCCCGCACGCTGCATGTGGCCAAGCGCGACGATGTGCCGGACAGGGCGGCCCTGCTCACCCTGGCCACGACCGACGACAGCGGGCGCCTGACCGTGCTGCCGTCCGAGCCGTCGCCCGGCGCGCAGCAGCCGACCGACGTGGTGCTGGCCGAGGCCACCGGCCGCCCGGCGGCGCAGGCGGTGACCGCGCGCCGTCTGGCCCGAGCCGGTCGCCGCCGGCGCCCGTGGCTGTCGATCGGGCGGGCCCTGCGGATCGGGCTCACCCGCAAGCTGGGCATCGCCGTGCTGGTCGCGCTCGCGCTGACCGCGGTCTCGGGCGCCCTGCTGACCCACTTCACCGGGGTCAGCGGGTTCTGGAAGTCGATCTACATCACGCTGCTGACCATGGTCGGCTCGTCCGATGTGGAGCCCGACAACACCCCGGCCGCCCAGGGCGCCCAGCTCGTGCTGACGGTGGCCGGGGTGGCGCTGCTGCCGCTGATCACCGCGGCCGTGGTCGACGGCGTGGTCAAGACCCGGCTGGCCCTCGACCGGGGCGAGGTGCTCAAGGTCCACACCGGGCACATCGTGCTGGTCGGCCTGGGCACGGTCGGCACCCGCGTCCTGCGGCAGCTGGTCGATCTGGGTCTCGACGTGGTGGCCATCGACCGCAACCCGGCCGCGCGCGGCGTCAAGGTGGCCGCGTCGCTGGGCATCCCGGTCATCGAGGGCGACGCCGCGCAGGAGGAGACGCTGCGCGCGGCCTCGATCGACCACTGCCAGGCGCTGGTCGTCGTGTCGACCGACGACGCGGTCAACCTGCAGGCGGCGCTGCACGCCCGGGCCGCCCGCGAGGACATCCGGGTGGTGCTGCGGCTGTTCGACGACGACTTCGCCCGCCGGGTCGAGGCGGCCTTCACCATCAACATCTCGCGCAGCGTCTCGCGGCTGTGCGCGCCCGCCTTCGCCGCGGCCATGCTGGAGCGCGACGTGCTGACCACGATCCCGGTCGAGCGGCACGCGCTGCTGGTGGCCGCGATCCGCGTGCAGCCCGGCTCGCTGCTGGACGGCGCCCCGCTGAGCAGCGCGGACCGGGTCGAGAGCACCCGCGTGGTCGGCATGACGGCGGCCGGCTCGGAGTGGGTCGACTGGCAGCCCGACCCGCGCCGGGTGCTGGCCGCGGGCGACGAGATCGTGGTCGTCGCCCGCCGCGCCGGCCTGCGCGTGCTGCGCGAGCAGGCCGGACCGGCGTTAGAGCCCGCCGCCGGCCAGTGAGCCCACCTCGACGCCGAGCACGGCCTGCTCGTCGGGCTTCTTGGCCAGGACGTCGGTGAGGTAGGACTGCACGGCGGCGGCCATGCCGACGTCGCGCTTGGCCCGTTCCGAGAGCAGCCACTTGTGCTGGATGACCTGGGTGAAGATCTCTTGCGGCTCGAGCTTGCGCCGCAGTGAGGCCGGCACGGCCCGGACGACCGGCTCGAAGACCTCGGTCAGCCAGCGGTGAGCGGCCTGCTGCTCGTCGGTCAGCAGGCTCTCGGCCCGGTAGGTGTCGAGGTCGTTGAGCAGCTGGCGGGCCTGGTTCTCCTCGGCGTCGAGGCCGGTCAGGCGGAGCAGGCGGCGGGTGTGGTAGCCGGCGTCGACGACCTTGGGCCGGATGCGGTAGCCCTTGTCGACAGTGGACATGTCGACCTCGGCCACGTCGAAGCCGAGCTCGTTGAGCCGCCGGATGCGCCGCTCGATGTCGTGCCGGGCGTCGCGGGGCACCTCTTGCTCGTACGTGACCTCGTGCCACAGCCGCTCGTAGCGGGCCACGATGTCGTCGACCACGGCCTCGGGGTCGATCGACTCGTGCAGCAGCTCGGCCGCCTCGAGGTCGAGCAGCTCGCCGAAGATGTTGAGCCGCAGGATCTCGATGTCCTCGCTGCGCTGGCCCTCGGAGAGCCGTGGGTAGAGGTTGCCGGTCTCGGCGTCGACCAGGTAGGCCGCGAAGGCGCCGGCGTCCCGGCGGAACAGCGTGTTGGACAGCGAGCAGTCACCCCACGAGAAACCGGTGAGGTGCATGCGCACGATCAACGCGGCCAGCGCGTCGAGCAGGCGGTTGAGCGTGTCGGGCCGCAACGTGTGCGAGAAGAGCGCGCGGTAGGGCAGCGAGAACTGCAGGTGCCGGGTGATCAGCACGGTCTCGAGCGGCTCGCCCGCCTTGTCCAGCCGGTCGTTGACCATGCCGACGGCCTCGACGGCCGGGAAGTCGATGCGCTCCAGCGCGCGCAGCAGGTCGTACTCCTTTTCGGCGATCCGCTCGCGGGTCTCTTTCAGGGCATAGACCACGTCGTTGAGTTTCACGAACCGCACGATGTGGCGGGAGATGCCCTGGGGCAGGGCGACCAGGTGTTCGGCCGGCCACTCCTCGAGCGGAATGTCCCACGGCAGATCCAGCAGTGCTGGGTCGACGACAGCGGAAGTGATGCGCACGGAACCAGTGTGCACGTTCGGTTCGGCGCGTCGCTGCCGCACGTGGCTCGTTACACAGGTACAAGAACGCCGGATTAGAACATATGTCCTTGATCTTACGTGAATGGCGGTTTGTCACAGTGCCCCTCAAGACCGGTCGACGTAAGGCAGGCCTGGCGATCGCGGCGTGTGCCGCCCTGGCGCTGGCCGGCGCGGCCGGGACGACCGCCTGGCACGCCGCCGGCAACGGGAAACCGGTGGGTTCCTGGCAGGAGGCGCCGGCGGCCGCGGCACCGACCCCGGTGTCGGCCGAGCAGCGGGCGGGGGATCGTTCCCGGCCGGCGGCGTCCGGAAGCCCCTCGGCCGAGCCGGCGCCGTCGACGACGCGACTCGCGCCGGAGAAGGCGACTGTCCAGCCCAGCACCGCCGCCCCCGAGGCTGGTAGCGCGGAACGGCCGGTCGAGTCGGGCGCGGCCAAGGCGGATGCGAACGGCCGCCAGCGCGTCGGCGAGCTGGAGAGCGTGACCAAGCTGCTGGGCTACCTCGGCGGCAAGTCCCGGAAGGAGACGTTCCGCTACCCCGGCGCGTCCTATGTGAAGTTGCACTTCTCGCGCATGGCGCTGAGGCCGGATGACTATGTGACCGTCTCGAACGCCGACGGCACCGAGAGCTACCGGTACGAGGCCCCGGCCGACCGCACCGAGCGGGGCGGACGCTGGGCGATGTCGGTCACCGGCGACACGGCCGTGCTCGAGGTGCACCGCGGCGGCGGATCCGGCCTGCTCGGGGCGGATGACGCGGTCGGCTCGCTCGGCGTCGACGTCGACCGGGTGGCGCGCGGATTCAGCCGTACGGAACAGGACCGCCAGCCCGAGAAGCAGCTGACCGCCCCGGGCCGCACCGGCCGCGAGGAGTCGGTCTGCGGCGCGGACACGTCGGCCGATGCCGCGTGCTACCGGTCGAAGGACCCGGTGGCGTACACGAAGTCGAAGGCCATCGCCCGCCTGCTGATCAACGGCACCGAGCTGTGCACCGCCTGGCGGGTCGGCGCCCAGAACCGCATGCTCACCAACAACCACTGCTTCACCACCACGGCCCAGGCCTACAACACCGAGGTCTGGTTCAACTACCAGTGCGCGAGTTGTGGTGGCTACGACGTCTACCAGCCCACGAAGGTCTGGGGCTCGAAGGTCGTAGCGACCGACCGCACGTACGACTTCACCCTGTTCTCGGTCGACAAGTTCGCCTCGGTGCAGAAGTTCGGCTACCTCAGCCTGGACACCAAGCGGCCGGCCAAGAACCAGCAGCTCTACGTGCCGCAGCACCCGGCCGGGGAGCCGGCCCGGATCGCCGGGTCGCTGGGCGAGACGGCCGGGAACTGCGCGGTGGCCGACCCCGCCTACGACGGGTACGCGCCCGGTTCGGACGTGGCCTACTACTGCGACACCGAGGGCGGCTCGTCCGGCTCGCCGGTGATCTCGCGCGCGACCAACAAGGTGGTGGCGCTGCACCACTTCGGCGGATGTCCCAATTCGGGCGTACGCGGTGACCTGCTCGCGGCCAAGCTGGGCAAGCTGCTCTAATCTCGGAGGGCGTGAGACCCAAGAGCTGGTGGCTGGACGTCGTCCTGGTGGCGGCGTTCGTCGCGATCACCGTGGCGCTCATGCGGGGCCATCTGCTGCGCCTCGACGAGCGGGTGGCCGACTGGTCGCTGAATAACCAGCCGGCGGTGCCGTACTGGACCGCTCGGGTGCTCAACTATCTGGGCCAGGGCGGCCAGATCCTGATGCCGCTGTCGTTGCTGCTCAGCGGGGTGCTGGCCTGGCGTACGCGCTCGGTGCGGGCGATCCTGCCGTTCGTGGCGGCGTTCGTGCTGACCTACGTGGCGATCGGCCCGCTGAAGATCTGGGCCGACCGGGCCGCGCCGCGGTTCGACGGCCCGGATCGTGTGATCATGCACAACCCGTACGCCGAAGGTGTCTACGCGATGAGCTACCCCTCGGGCCACCTGGGCAACTCGCTCGCCTGGTACGCCGTGCTGGCCATTCTGGCCGTCGCGCTGCTGCGCCGGCCGTTGCTGCGCTGGGAGTGGTGGGCCCTGCGGGTGGCGCCGGTGGTGATCGTCTTCTGCACCACGGTCTACACCGGCTTCCACTGGCTGACCGACTCGGTCGCCGGGCTGCTGCTCGGGCTGGTGCTGGCTCGGTTGATCGAGCGCATCCCGTTCGACCGGGTGCCGCTGCCCGCCCTGAAGGGGTGGGAGAAGCCCGTCGGATTCACTCCACCCAGTGACCGGAGCGCATCACCCGTTTGACGTGCAGGTCGGGCGTGAGCACCACGAGGTCGGCCCGCAGCCCGGCCTCGAGCGCGCCGATCTCGTCGGCCCGGCCGAGCACGCGGGCCGGTGTGGTCGAGGCCATCGCCACCGCCTCGGCCAGCCCGATCCCGGCCGCGACGGTGTTGCGCAGCGCCTCGTCCATGGTCAGCGTGCTGCCCGCGATCGAACCGTCGCGGGCCAGCCGGGCCACCCGGTCGGCCACCACGACCTGCTGACCGCCGAGGTCGTACGTGCCGTCGGCCATGCCGGTGGCGTCGATGGCGTCGGTGATCAGCGCGGCCTTGTCGGGCCCGGCCGTGCGCGCGGCGAAGCCGAGCATGCCCGGGTGCAGGTGGATGTTGTCGGCGATCAGCTCGCACACCACCGGCGACGAGAGCAGGCCGACGACCGGCCCGGGCTCGCGGTGGTGGGGCGGGCGCATGCCGTTGAACAGGTGGGTGCCGACGGTCGCGCCGGCCGCCACCCCGGCCAGCGTCTGCTCGTACGTGGCGTCGGTGTGCCCGACCGCGGCCGCGACACCCCGTTCGACCAGGAAGGCGATGGCCTCTAGGGCGCCCGGCAGCTCGGGGGCGATCGTGACCAGGCGGACCGGGCCCAGGTCGATCAGCTCGGTCAGCTCCTTGACCGACGGCTCGCGCAGGAACTTCGGGTTCTGCGCGCCGCAGCGGACGCCCGAGAGGTAGGGCCCCTCGTAGTGCACGCCGCCGATGATCCCGGTCTCGACCAGCGGGCGGTAGGCCTCGGTGGCCTCGCGCATCAGCTCGAACGGGGAGCTGACCAGGCTGGCCAGCAGCGTCGTGGTGCCGTGGCCGAGGTGGAAGGCGGCCGCCCCGCGGGCCGAATCGGCGTCACCGGTGGTGAACGTGTGACCGCCCCCGCCATGGCAGTGCAGATCGACGAAGCCCGGTACGACGATGTCGTCGCCCGCGCCCCCGGCCGCCTCGACCGACAGGATCGCCGGCCCGTCGACCTCGACGTAGCCCTCGACGACGGCGCCGGGCCGGACGATCTTGCCGCCGATGCGGGTCATGCGAGCTTCTCCAGGTGGTCGAGGGCGAGCAGGGCGGCGCCGACGCAGCCGGCCTCGTCGCCCAGGCCGGCCCGGACGAACGCGGGCGGCCGGTGGAAGGTGATCCGCTCGCGGAACGCCGCCTCCAGCGGGGGCAGCAGCGCGTCGCCGGCCTCGGCCAGCCCGCCCCCGACGACCAGGACGTCCACGTCGTAGAGGGCCTGCGCGATGACCAGGCCGTCGGCCAGCGCCTCGATCGCCTCGCGCCAGACCGTGGCCGCCAGGTCGTCACCCTGACCGGCCCGGGTGACCACGTCGAGCGCGGTGGCGCCGGGTGCGCCGGCCAGTTGGGCGTAGCGCAGCCCGACCGCCCGGGCCGAGCCGTAGGCCTCCATGCAGCCGCGCTGCCCGCACGGGCAGGGCTCGCCGCCCGGGCGGACGACGATGTGGCCGACCTCGCCGGCCGCGCCGTGCGCCCCGGAGTAGCCGGCCCCGCCGACGACCAGAGCGGCCGCGATACCGGTGCCGATGGCGACGAAGAGCACGTGCCGGTGGCCGCGGCCGCCGCCCAGCCGGGCCTCGGCGATGCCACCGACCCGGACGTCGTGGCCGAGCGCGGCCGGCAGGCCCAGCCGTTCCTCGAGGCGGGCGCGCACCGGCACGTCCCGGAACCCGATGTTGGACGACCAGGCGGCCAGGCCGTTCTCCTCGTCGACGACACCGGGTACGGCCACCCCGGCCGCCACCGGTTCGAGGCCGTCGGCCCGGGCCTTGGCGGCCAGCCCTTCGGCGACGTCGAGGATCGTGCCCAGCACGGCCTCCGGACCTCGTTCGGCCCGGGTGGCGTGCCGCTCGGTGTGGTGGACCGTCCCGTCCGGCCGGACCAGCGCACACTTCATGCCCGTCCCGCCCACGTCCAGGGCGACCACCACCCGGCTCACTGCAGAACGACCGAGCGGGTCAGGTTGCGGGGGTGGTCGGGGTCGAGGCCCTGGCTGGTGGCGAGCAGCACGGCGACGCGCTGGGCCACGATCAGGTCGGCCATCGGGTCGAGCGGCGCCCGGCCGCCGCACCAGCTGCCCAGGGCGGCGTACCCGCCGTGGTGGCGGCTGTGCACGAACAGGGCGCCGGTCGCCTCGACCTCGTCGGCCAGACCGGTCGGGACGTCGCCGAAGGCCCACACCGCGCGGCGCGGGGCGGCGATGGCGATCGGGCCGTGCCGGTAGTCCATGGCCTGGTGGGCCTCGGCCCAGTAGCCGGCGGCCTCGCGGCACTTGAGCGCGGCCTCCTCGGCCAGGCCGACGGTCCAGCCCCGGCCCAGGAAGGTGATCTGCTCGGCCAGCGCCGGGTGCACGGGCAGGGGCAGCCGCACGGCCACCTCGGCGTCGGTGGCGGCTGATTCCATGTCCTCGCCCAGGTGGGCCCGCAGCAGCGCGAGGGTGCTGGTGGCGAACCGGGTCTGCACCACCGACTGCTCGTCGGCGAAGTCGAGCAGCACGGTCTGGTCGGCGATCCGGGCCGCGGGCTGGGCCTCGTCGGCCGTCAGGACCGTGGTCGAGGTGCCGCCCGCGAGGTCGTTGAGCAGGTCGAGGACCTCGGTCGTGGTGCCGGAACGGGTGATCGCGAGGACCCGGTCGTAGCGGCGGCGACGGGGGAACTCGGACGCCTGGAACGCGTCGGTCTCGCCCTGGCCGGCCTGCTCGCGCAGGGCCGCGTACGCCTTGGCCATGAACCACGAGGTGCCGCAGCCGACGACGGCGACCCGCTCGCCGCGCTCCGGCAGGCCGGGGGCGTCGGCCAGCTTCGCGGCCTGGCGCCAGCACTCCGGCTGGCTGGCGATCTCCGCCTTGACGTACGTCATGGGCCACCCTTCACACCGCGTGCGCATAAGCGCTCGGTACCCGGCACTTTCGAGCGTCATTCTGCGTGGAAGCCCGGCGCGGACGCAACCGTCGCCGCCGCACCGCGCAGAGCTGAGCTTTGCTTCCCGTGCTTTCGCGCACTAATGTGCACACTCTTATCACGAAACGTGCAGCTGGGAGTCTGGGTGGACCGGTACGCGCGGTGGAATGCCCTGCTCGAGTTACTCGCCGAGAGCGGACGGGTCAGCGTCGAGGACGCGGCCGGCCGGCTCGACGTCTCGCAGGCCACCATCCGCCGCGACTTCGACCAGCTGGCCCAGCAGCAGATGATCACCCGGACCCGGGGCGGCGCGGTCGCCAACGGCGTCTCCTACGACCTGCCGCTGCGCTACAAGAGCGCCAAGCACTCGGCCGAGAAGCAGCGCATCGGCGAGGCGGCGGCCGGCCTGGTCACCCCGGGCACGGTCGTCGGGCTGAA
Organism: Paractinoplanes aksuensis; assembly: GCF_024137025.1. Taxonomy (GTDB): domain Bacteria; phylum Actinomycetota; class Actinomycetes; order Mycobacteriales; family Micromonosporaceae; genus Actinoplanes; species Actinoplanes aksuensis. Next base: position 12,808 of record NZ_JAMYJR010000031.1, on the reverse strand, counting down.
CGGCGGCACCACGGTCACCGAGGTCGCGCGCGCTCTGGCCGTACGCCCGGACCTGAACGCCGGCAGCGAGGGTTCCCAGCTCACCGTGGTCACCAACGCGCTCAACATCGCCAACGAGCTGCTGGTCCGCTCGCGCATGAAGATCGTCGTGGCCGGCGGCGTGGTCCGCCCGCAGTCGTTCGAGGTGGTCGGGCCGCTCGGCGGGGCCCTGCTCAAGGAGGTCACGCTCGACATCGTGCTGCTCGGCGTGGACGCGGTCGACGTCGAGCTCGGCGCCGCTTCCCACCACGAGGGCGAGGCCGCGATGAACAGCCTGATGGTGGCCCGGGCCAAGCGGGTCGTGGTGATCGCCGACTCGTCGAAGCTGGGCGGGCACGCGTTCGCCCGGATCTGCCCGATCACCAAGATCGAGACTCTGGTGACCGACTCCGGCGCCCCGGCCGATGTCGTGGCCCGCTTCCGGGAGGCTGGAGTTCACGTCGTCACGGCGTGAACGGCGGCGATCCAGCAGCGCATATTGACGGGTCTGTCTAGAGTCTCGCCCGTGACTGCCGTATTGGAGATATCCGGGCTGCAGAAGACGTATCGCAGCCGCAAAGGGGTGCGAAGAGCGCTCGACGGCTTCGACATGACCGTCGAGGCGGGCCAGGTGCACGGCTTCCTCGGGCCCAACGGGTCGGGCAAGACGACCACGTTGCGGACGCTGCTCGGGCTGATCAAGCCCAACGGCGGCCGCATGGCGATCCTCGGGCGCGAGGTCCCCGAGAGCCTGCCCGAGGTCGCGGGTCAGGTCGGCGCGATCGTGGAGAGCCCGCAGTTCTTCGGCAACTTCACCGCGCAGGACACCCTCTCGCTGCTGGCCGACGCCGGTGGCGTGCACAAGGACAGGGTCGTCGCCGTCCTCGAGCTGGTCGGCCTGCGGGACCGCGCCAAGGACCGGGTCAAGACCTACTCGCTCGGCATGAAGCAGCGCCTGGCCGTGGCGTCGGCGCTGCTCAAGGAGCCGAAGCTGCTGATTCTGGACGAGCCGGCCAACGGCCTCGACCCGGGCGGCATCCGCGAGATGCGCACGCTGATGCGCAACCTGGCCGAGTCCGGCATGACCGTCGTGCTGTCCAGCCACATCCTCGGCGAGATCCAGCTCATCTGCGACTCCGTCACGATCATCTCGGGCGGGCGGCGGGTGGCCGCGGGTTCGGTGGCCGACGTGCTCAAGAGCAACACCTCGTCGTCGGTGAAGGTGGCCCTGGAGCCGGGCGTCGACATGCGCAACGCGATCGAGCTGCTGCGGGCCAACGGGGCCCAGGTGACCGTCGAGCACGACCACTTCACCGTCGGCAACGCCGGCAACCCGGCCCAGATCACCCGGATCCTGGCCGAGCGCGAGATCTACGTGAGCGAGCTGACCCCGGTCTCGGCCGACCTGGAGAGCGTCTTCCTGCAGCTCACCGGCACCGCGCCGGTCGAGGGGCAGAACCGCCAGGTGGATCAGACGGCGGCCGCGCCGGCGCCCGCGAACGGAGGGTGGGGTCAGTGAGCCTCTACAGTGCCGAGACCCGGCGGCTGACCAAGCGCCGCTTCACCAAGCTGTTCCTGCTCGGCGTGACGCTGATCCTGCTCGCTGTCGCGGCCGGCATGTTCTTCACCAACGAGAAGGTCGGCCCGGAACAGATCGCCTCGGCCCAGGCCCAGGCCCAGCAGGAATTCCAGCGCTCGCAGGAGCAGTTCCAGCGGGACATGACTCAGTGTCAGGCCGACCAGGGCACGGCTCAAGCCAGCAACTGGCCGCCGGGCTGCGAGGGCATGGTCGAGCCGACCGCCGACGACTTCCAGGCGCAGTGGTTCATGCCGCCGACCTTCGACTTCCGTGAGAGCTTCCCGGACATGGTGACCACCCTGGCCGCGCTGCTGGCCCTGGTGGCGTTCATCGTGGGGGCGTCGTTCGTGGGGGCCGAGTGGAGCAGCGGCGGCATGATGAACCTGCTGCTCTGGCGGCCGCAGCGGCTCAAGGTGCTGGGCACCAAACTGGCCGCGCTGCTGGTCTTCTTCACCGCGCTGACCGTGGTCTTCTCGGCCGTGTGGACCGGGCTGTTCTATCTGATCGCCCAGGCCCGGGGCACGAGCGAGAGCATGACTTCGGGCGCCTGGCAGTCGATCGGCCTGATGGAGCTGCGCGGCCTGGCCCTGGTGATCGTGGCCGGCGCGGTCGGCTTCGGCCTGGCCTCGCTGGGCCGGCACACCGCGATGGCGCTCGGCGTGACCATCGGCGCCGTGATCGTCTTCCAGTTCGGACTGGGCACCGTGCTCTCGCTGGCCAGCGTGAAGTTCGCCGAGGCCTACCTGATCCCGATCTGGATGATCGCGTGGATGGACAAGGAGGTGAAGATCGAGGACTACAACTCCTGCGACTTCTCCTCGGCCAACGGCTGCGTGCCCGACTCGCTGACCCTGACCTGGCCGATGGCCGGCGGCATCCTGGCCGCCGTTTTTGTGCTCATTGTGGGGGCTGCGATGTGGACTATGCGTAGCCGTGACGTGACGTGAGGTAACGTCAGCCGCGAAATGCGAGGCGGGGGCCGTCGGACTTATGCTGACGGTCCCCGCCTCGTACATCTGTGCTTGTCATTCTTCTTTGGAGCGTCATGCAGCCCGCCGCGGACCCGTCCGAAGAGCAACAACACATCCCGGCCCCACGCTCGGAAGAGGCGGCCTCCACGCCTGCCCTGGGCGAGCGTGAGCAGCAGATCCTCGCCTTCGAGGCCCGCTGGTGGAAGCACGCCGGCTCCAAGGAACAGGCCATCCGCGACACCTTCGGTCTGGGCTCGACCCGCTACTACCAGCTGCTCAACGCCCTGCTGGACGACCCGGCCGCCCTGGCCCACGACCCGGTGCTGGTCGGCCGCCTGCGCCGCCTGCGCTCGACCCGGGCCCGCACCCGCCGCCGTTAGGCCTGGTGGGTCTCGGCGTACGCGGCGAGCCAGGCCACCTGCCCGGGGTCGAGTGAGGCCCGTACGCGCCGGCGGGCCGTGGCCACGTTGGCCGCGGTGACCGTCGTGGCGTCGAGCGACTCGCGCATCGCCGACAGCGCCGACTCCCGGATCAGGGCCGCGCAGTCCGCCGCCGAGAAGCCCTCGAGCTCGGCCCCCAGCTCGACCAGGTCGACCTCGCCGTCCAGCGGCACGGACTTGGCCGACGCCTTGAGGATCGCGGCCCGCGCCTCGGCGTCCGGCGGCGGCACATAGACCAGCCGCTCCAACCGGCCCGGCCGCAGCAGGGCCGGGTCGATCAGGTCGGGCCGGTTGGTCGCCCCGATCACCACCACGTTGCGCAGGTCTTCCACGCCGTCGAGCTCGGTCAGCAGGGCGGCCACGACCCGGTCGGTGGTGCCGCCGTCGGTGGCCTGCCCGCGGGTCGGGGCCAGCGCGTCGACCTCGTCCAGGAAGACCAGCGTGGGCGCGGCCTCGCGGGCCCGGCGGAACAGCTCGCGGACGGCCCGCTCGCTGTCGCCGACCCATTTGCTCAGCAGCTCGGCCCCCTTGACCGAGAGCACGTTGGCCTTGCCGGTGCCGGCGATGGCCTTGACCAGGAAGGTCTTGCCGCAGCCGGGCGGGCCGTAGAGCAGCACCCCGCGCGGCGGCGAGACGCCGAGCCGGGCGAACGTGTCGGGGTAGGTCAGCGGCCACAGCACCGACTCGGTCAGCATCTGCTTGGTCTCGACCATGTCGCCGACGTCCTCGAGGGTCACCGCGGCCACCTCGAGGGTGGAGTCGGCCATCGAGGTCGGCCGCACGACGTCGAGCGCGCCCTCGAAGTCGGCCATGGTGACCTTCGGAGCATCCGTATCGGTCTCGGCCTCCGGGCCCGCACCCGGCTTCTCGGTCGCCTGGCCCGGCTCCGCCTTCGGCTTCTCGGTCTGGCGGAGCGCGGCCCGGACGCCGGCTTCGCGGGCGAGCGCGCCCAGGTCGGCGGCGACAAAGCCCGGGGTGCGCCCGGCGATGTCGTCCAGGCGCACGTCCTCGGCCAGCGGCATGCCGCGGGTCAGCACCCGCAGCTGCTCCAGCCGCATGGCCGTGTCCGGTAGCGGCACGGCGAGCTGCAGGGCCAGCAGTTCGGGCGAGCGTAGCGAGGTGTCGACCGACTCGGGCCGGCTGGTCGTGGCGACCACCGCCACCCCGGCCCGCAGCGTTTCCTCGAGCACCTGGCGGAAGACGATGGAGATCGGTCCCGGTTCGTCGCGGGGCGCGATGGAATCCACGTCGGAGAAGAGCAGCACGGTGGCGCCGCCCTCGCGGGCCTCGCGGGCCAGCTCGTGCAGACGGCCGGCGGCCGCGGTGTTGGTCAGCGCGGCCAGGCCAGGCGCCCAGACCTGCACCACACGCGCCTTGACCTGAGCGGCGACCGCCCGCACGAGCGCCGACTTGCCCGAACCGGCCGGGCCTGAGATCAGCACTCCGAGCGAGATCTTGGTGCCCAGCTTGGCCAGCACCTCGCCGTGGTTGAAGCCCAGATCGAGCAGCTCCTCCAGCTCTTTGGCCTGAGACCGCATGCCGGGGAGGTCGTCGATGCTGAGCGGCGGCACCTCGGGGTCGGTGGTCGCCGGGGCTTGCGGCTCGGCGGCCGGGCCGGGCACCGGGGTCGAGACCGGACCGTCCTGCCAGCCGACCACGGTGTCCATGGTGATGACAGCCGCCTCCGCGTCGGCGACCTCCACGACGCTGAGCAGGGCGACGTTCCACTGGTAGCCGAGCCGGTTGCGCAGCCGGCGGCCGACATCGGGTACCTGGGGGCGATCGCCGCGCGGCAATACGTCCTGCGGGCGCAGCGAGACCCGGTCGCCCGTGCTCACCACCTTGCCCAGCAGGGCCAGCCGCAGAATCTCGGGCGACACCAGCGCGACCACGTCGGCCTCGCCGGCCAGCGTCACCCGCCGGGCCGCCTTTGCGGGCTGCCGGGCGATCGTCACTTGCCCACCGTCGCGTAGACCGAGGTTGCCGAGGGTGAGGTCGTCGGCGTAGAGAAACTCGCGGCTCGCGCCCGGCTCGGCCTTGGCCGCCAGCGCGGCCGTCGTGGTGACCCCACTGAGGCGTACGGGATCACCCGCGTTGATCTCAAGGGCGGTCATCACCTCGGGGTGCAGCCGCACGATCCCGCGACGGTCGTCGAGCCCGGCCGCCCGCAGGGTAGCGGTCAGCTTCAGTTCCTCATCCACGCGCACGGGCCCCTGTCGCTAGATCGTTCCTTCCAGGGTCCACGCTATCGTCCACTGGTAGCTGAGAGGTTTCACAGCATCGCTCAGACGGCTCGGGCTAGCTTTCATGCATGTCTTGGACGAGCCGGCTGCGCCGTGCCCTGCCCCGGCCGAGTCGCCGGCGGATCGTCGCCGGCTCGGCCGCTCTCGTGCTCGTCGCCGGTCTGGTCGGCTGGGTGGTGTGGCCCGAGCGCGACGCGTGGACCACCCAGGACGAGATGATCACCGTCGTCACCGGGCCCGAGCGCAACGAGAACGTGGCCCTCGACGCCCGGCTCTACCTGCCCCGCGACCGCGATGGCAAGGTGCCCGCGGTGCTGCTCGCGCACGGCTTCGGGGGCACCAAGGAGTCGGTCAGCAGCGACGCCGAGTCGCTGGCCGAGCGCGGCTACGCGGTGCTGACCTACACCGCCCAGGGCTTCGGGCGCAGCGGCGGCCAGATCCACCTGAACAGCCCCGACTACGAGATCCGCGACGCCCAGGGCCTGCTCGACTGGCTGGCGGCCCGGCCCGAGATCCAGACCGACGCGGCCGGCGACCCCCGGGTGGGCGTGGTCGGTGGCTCGTACGGCGGGGCCCTGGCCCTGATGCTGGCCGGGCAGGACCCGCGGGTCGACGCGATCGTCCCCTCGATCACCTGGAACGACCTGACCAACGTGTTCTTGCCGCAGTCGGCCGACACGTCGGCCACCGGCGTCTTCAAGAAGGGCTGGGCCGGGGTCTTCTTCGGCAACGGGGGCGCGGTGCCCACGGGCGACGACGCGGCCGACCTGGCGGCGGGCCCGCCGGTCGGGATGACCGTCGACCCGGCGTGCGGGCGGTTCGCGGCCGACGTCTGCAAGGCGTATCTCGACGTGGCCACCACCGGCGACCCCGACCGGTCGACGCTCGACCTGCTGCGGCGGTCGAGCCCGGCCGCCACGGTCGGGCAGATCAAGGCGCCCACGCTGCTCGTCCAGGGCGCGGTCGACACGCTCTTCCCGCTCAGTGAGGCCGACGCCAACGCGCGCTCGATCGCGGCCGCGGGCACTCCGGTGCGGGTGGCCTGGTTCACCGGCGGGCACGACGGTGGGGCCGGGCCCCAGAGCGACCAGGACAGGGTGAAGTTCCTGACCGTGCAGTGGCTCGACCACTACGTGAAGGGCGAGGGCGAGGCGCCGTCCGACAACTTCACCTACTCGCGGGTGGCCGGCTTCAGCGCGCTCGACCGGGGGCTCGTGACCAACGGGTACTCGGCCGACGCGTACCCGGGGCTGGCCGGCACCGGTCGCACCCGGCTCGAGCTGCAGGGCCCGGCGCAGCCGATCGCCAACCCGCCCAACGGCAACCCGGGCGCGATCTCGTCGCTGCCCGGCACCGGGGGACGGCTCAGCCAGCTGCTGTCCGGGGTCGCGGCCGACATCCCGGGGCAGTTCGCGCGGTTCGAGACGCCGCCGGTGGGCTCGGCCATCGACGTGGTCGGGTCGCCCACCGTACGGCTGCGGGCCGCCTCACCGACCGGCGAGGCCACCCTCTTCGTCAAGCTCTACGACGTCGACGAGTCGGGCGCCCCGACGCTGAGCGCGGGCCTGGTCGCCCCGGTCCGGCTGACTGACCTGCCGGCTTCGGTCGACGAAGCCGAGGAGCGGACGATCCAGCTGCCCGCGATCGTGCGGCGGATCGAGGCCGGGCACACCGTACGGGTCGTGGTGGCCACGACCGACCAGGCCTTCCTCTCCCCGGTGGCGCCGGCCACGTACACGGTGCAGGTCGCCTCGGCCCTGGAACTGCCGACCGCGGTCGGCACGCCGATCGCCAACCCGCAGACCGTCTGGCGCTACGTGCTGGCCGGTCTGCTCGTGGCGATCGCGATCGGGCTGGTCGTCGTGCTTCTCGTACGGCGGCGGCGGTTGCGGCGCGGCCAGACCCCGACGGTGCCCGAGCACGCGGAGACGCCGCTGGTCGTGAGTGGCCTGCGCAAGGCGTACGGGGACGGGTTCGTCGCGGTGGAAGAGATCAGCTTCACCGTGCAGCGGGGCCAGGTGGTCGGTCTGCTCGGACCCAACGGCGCCGGCAAGACCACGACGCTGCGGGTGCTCATGGGCCTGACCATGCCGACCGCGGGCGAGGCGCTGGTGTTCGGCCACAAGCTGGTGCCCGGCTCGCCGGTGCTGTCGCGGGTCGGCGCGCTGGTCGAGGGGCCCGGCTTCCTGCCCCACCTGACCGGGCTCGAGAACCTGCAGGCCTACTGGAAGGCGACCGGGCGGCCGTGGGCCGACGCCCGCTTCGACGAGGCGCTCGAGATCGCCGGGCTGGGCGATTCGGTCCACCGGCGCACCAAGAAGTACAGCCACGGCATGCGGCAGCGGCTGGCCATCGCCCAGGCCATGCTGGGCCTGCCCGAGCTGCTGGTGCTCGACGAGCCGACCGACGGGCTCGACCCGCCGCAGATCGCCGAGATGCGCCGGGTGCTCAAGCGCTACGCCACCGACGGCCGGGCCGTGCTGGTCTCGAGCCACCTGCTGGCCGAGGTGGAACAGACCTGCACCCACGCGGTCGTGGTCAACAAGGGCCGGATCGTCGCCTCGGGCCCGGTCGAGGACATCGTCGGTGACTCGCCGTCGGTGCAGCTCGAGGTGTCCGACGTGCCCGCGGCCGAGCGGGTGCTGGACGAGCTGGGCGTGCGCTCGGTGCTGCCCGACGGCCCGTCCGGGCTGATCGTCGACATGAACGGCACGCCGCGCTCCGAGGTGGTGGCCTCGCTGGTGCGGGCCGGGGTCGCGGTCGACCGGGTGGTGCCGCGGCGACGGCTCGAGGACGCCTTCCTCGCGCTGGTGGGGGAGAACTCGCGGGGGAGCGGAGACCGATGAGCGTCACGACGAGCGCAGGCGCCACGGGCTACCGGCCGTCGCGCACCCTGCCCATCTGGGCCGAGGTGCGGCGGCAAGCCTCCCGGCGGCGTACGCAATTGGCCCTGGGTTTCATGGCTCTGCTGCCGCTGATCGTGCTGATCGCGTTCGAGTTCGGCACCGGCGAGGACGACGAGAGCGGCGGGGCCTTCGACAGCCTGGTCCAGCTGGCCACCTCGGGCGGGCTCAACTTCGCGCTGTTCTGCCTGGCCGTCTCGACCGGCTTCCTGCTGATCGTGGTGGTCGCGCTGTTCTGCGGCGACACGGTGGCCAGCGAGGCCAGCTGGGGCAGCCTGCGCTACCTGCTGGCCGTGCCGGTGCCGCGGGCCCGGCTGCTCGCGGTCAAGCTGATCGTCGCGCTCGGCTACTCGGCCCTGGCCCTGCTGACGTTGGTGGTGACCGCGCTGATCGCCGGGACGCTGCGCTACGGCTGGCATCCGCTGGGGAGCACGGTGGCGGCCGAGATCGCCCCCGGGCCTGGTCTGCTGCGGTTGTTCGCGATCGTCGGCTACCTGGCCGTCTCGATGCTGGTCGTGGCCGGGCTGGCCTTCCTGCTCGGGGTGCTGACCGACGCGCCGCTGGGGGCGGTCGGCGGCGCGGTGATGATCTGGATCCTGTCCAGCATCCTCGACCAGATCACCGCCTTGGGGACCATCCGGTACCTGCTGCCGACCCACTTCAGCGACGCCTGGCAGGGGCTGCTCTCCACCCCGGCCCAGTCGGACGACCTGGTCAAGGGGGCGATCAGCGCGGTCGCCTACGCCACCCTGTGCTGGGGCCTGGCGTTCTGGCGGTTCACCCGCAAGGACGTCACCTCGTAGCCCGGGGTCTTGCTCACACCTCGGGATCCCTCGCGCTGTTTCGAGGGATCCCGTCGTAAGGTGTTGGAAACACAACTGAATACCTCATCCAGAGGGGCAGAGGGAACGGCCCGTTGAAGCCCCGGCAACCACCGCGATTCTCATTGAAGAGACCGCACGCGGCAGGTGCTAATTCCGTCCCCGGTCCGGCAGGTCGCCGCGGGGAAAGATGAGAGGGAAGGCCTCTAATGACGTCTGCCGTCAGCGCACCCACCGCTACCTCTTCGCCGGCCACGGGCCTGGTCTGCCGCGCGTGCGGCGCCGAGTACCCGCTGATCGCCCAGCACGCCTGTTACGAGTGTTTCGGCCCGCTCGAGGTGGCCTACGACCAGGCCGCCCTCGCGCGGGTCACCCGTGAGCAGATCGAGGCCGGGCCGCAGAACATCTGGCGCTACGCCGGCCTGCTGCCGGCCGGACAGGACCCGGCCACCCGCGTCACCCTCGACCCCGGCCTGACCCCGCTGGTCAGCGCGCCCGCCCTGGCCGCCGCGGTCGGGCTGCGGGCGCCGCTGTGGGTCAAGGACGACTCGGCCAACCCGACCCACTCTTTCAAGGACAGGGTGGTCTCGGTGGCGCTGACCGCGGCCCGCGGCCTCGGCTTCACCCGCTTCGCCTGCGCCTCCACCGGCAACCTGGCCAACTCGGTGGCCGCCCACGCGGCCCGGGCCGGCGCCCCCAGCATCGTCTTCATCCCGTCCGACCTCGAGCAGGGCAAGGTCATCACGACCGCGGTGTACGGCGGCGACCTGGTGGCCATCGAGGGCTCGTACGACGACGTGAACCGGCTCTGCGGCGAACTGGTCGAGACCGACGAGTTCGAGGACACCGCGTTCGTCAACGTGAACGTGCGGCCGTTCTACGCCGAGGGCTCCAAGACCCTGGGCTACGAGGTGGCCGAGCAGCTCGGCTGGCGCATCCCGGCCCAGGTGGTCATCCCGATGGCCTCGGGCGAGCTGCTGACCAAGGTCGACAAGGCGTTCTCCGAGCTGGTCGAGGCGGGCCTGGTCGAGGCGCCCGAGGGCGGCTGGAAGGTGTTCGGCGCGCAGTCGGCCGGGTGCAACCCGATCGCCACCGCGCTGCAGGCCGGCACCGACGAGATCACCCCGGTCAAGCCGACCGGCATCGCCAAGTCGCTCAACATCGGCGACCCGGCCGCGGGGGCGTACGCGATCGAGGCCGTCAAGCGCACCGGCGGCTGGATGGACTACGCCGACGACGACGAGATCCGGGCCGGCATCCGGCTGCTGGCCGAGACCACCGGCGTCTTCGCCGAGACCGCGGGCGGCACGACCGTGGCCGTGCTCAAGAAGCTGGTCGCCAGTGGCAAGCTCGACCCCGAGCTCGAGACGGTCGTCTACAACACCGGCGAGGGCCTCAAGACCATCGACGCCGTGGCCGAGCAGGTCGGGCCGACCTATCGGATCAAGCCGTCGCTGAAGGGCGCGCGCGAGGCGGGCCTGCTCGGATGACTCTGAGTAGTCAGCATTCCGCCAGGAAGTGAGAATTCCATCGCCGGAGGACTTGCGCCGCGTTCCCAGGGTCGGCAAGATGCTCTCTGCGGGAGGGCGTGACGCCGTACGAGGCCCCTCACCTTCGAGCTTGGCGACAATCTCTCGAGGTGCCCAACGACCCAGTGCCGGAGGCGCTGTGCGTCCGCCATCCCGACCAACTTGAGAGAGCGAAATATTCGCTCGCGTTCATGGCCGTCACCGAGCAGGGTGGCGGCCATGCGCATTTCTACGGGTCCCCTCGCCTCGCCCGAGATCGCCTACGAGATCGCCCGGGCCACGGCCATCCACGACTGTCCCGACATCCCGTACCAGTCGCAAAAGAACTTTCTTGCGCTCTTCGACAATCCACCACCCGGGTACACGTACGAGCGGTATCTGGGCTACATCGACGACCAGCCCGTCGGCTACCTCGAGCTGACGTTCCCCCAGCTCGACAATCTGAGCAATGTCGAGGTCGACCTGCTTGTGCTGCCGGGGCATCGCCGGCACGGGGTGGGCCGCGCGCTGCATGCCCTGGCCGTCGAGCGGGCTCGGGCCAACGATCGCCGGCATCTGCAGGCGGCCACGGTCGACCGGCACCCCGACGGCGCCGCCTTCGCCGAGGCCATGGGGGCCAAAGCCGGTCTGGCCGAGACCCGCAGCCGGCTCGACCTCACCACCCTCGACGAGGCGAAGCTGGCCGAGTTGCGGGCCGAGGCCGACAAGCGTTCCGAGGGCTACCGCCTGCGGCGCTGGATCGGGGTGGCGCCCGACGACATCATCGACGACCTGGCCTACCTCGAGGCCCGGCTCAACGTCGACGCGCCCACCGGCGACATCAACTGGGAGCCGGAAAAGCTCGACGCCGACCGCATGCGCAAGGGCGAAGAGGCGCGCGAGAAACGAGGTCGTCGCAGCTATCAGTCGGGCGCGTTGATCGGCGACAAGATGGTGGCCTTCACCTGGTTGGTCGTCGACCTCGACCGGCCGAGCCACGTCTGGCAGAACACGACGCTGGTCGACCCCGACCACCGCGGCCACCGCCTCGGCCTGCTGGTCAAGCTGGACAACCTCGATCACATCCGGGAGCAGCGGCCGGCGGCCGAGGCGATCGACACGTTCAACGCGACCGAGAACGCGTTCATGCTCGACATCAATCTGGCGATGGGCTTTCGTCCGGTCGACGCCTGGATCGAATGGCAGCAAGACCTCTGACGGCCCACGGACGCAGCGGAAGGTCGGTGGGATAACCGCCGGCCTTCAGCCCCGCGTTCTTCTCGAGGAAGTTGCGGACGCCCCACGAGCCGGTCGTGGCGTACGACCAGCCGCACGCGGCCCAGTAGGCGGGCCAGAACAGCGGGCCCAGCACGGCGTACTGCTCGGCGTGGCGGTGCTCGTGGCCGAACAGCGCGGCCCGCTGCTCGTCGAGCAGCCACTCGGCGCTGCGCCGGGTCACGATCACCGAGCCGACCGTGAAGCACGAGGCCGGCGGGATCGGCAGGCGGTAGCCCTCGGCGATCAGCACACCGTGGCGGCCGCGACGCAGCCGGCTGCGGGTGAGCACAGCGATCAGCAGGCCCGCGCCGGTGGTGCCGTTGAGCGCGGTGAGCACGCCCCGGGTCACGTGCCGCGCGGCCATCAGAGGGCCCGGCGCATCCGCAGCTCGGTCAGCGTGGGGATCACCGGGTGGGGCACCCGCTCGCCGGTGTCGGTGAAACCCAGCTTCTCGTACGCCCGGACGGCCCGGTCGTTGCCCACGACCACCTCGAGCAGGGCCCGCCGGCGGCCCGCGGCCCGGCCCCAGTCGTTGATCGCCTCGATCAGGTCGGCCAGCACCTTGCCGCCGCGGTGGGCCGGCGTGACGTAGACCGCGAAGATCACCGTCTCGCCGGGGAACTCGGGCATCACCGTGCCGCCCGCGTGCCCGATCAGCCGCCCGCCGTTGCCCGGGTCGGCCACGAACATGGCCAGGCTGTTGCCGGTCGAGGCCTCGACGATGCGCCGCCGGTAGCCCTCGTGGGAGCGGGCCGCGGCGTCGGCGAGCGTCTCGAGGAACGCCAGCGGGGTGTCGGCCAGCATCTCGAGCCGTAGCGCCCGCATGCGCGCCGCGTCGTCGCCTGTCACCCGGTGCACAGTCCAGCTCCCCATGTCGTCCTGACTACCTCGATCGTGGTCCCCGCAGCAACCGGATTGGCACGAACAGCGCCTGTGGACAACGCGCGGCACGTTTTCGCCGCGTGCCCTAAGCTTCGCGTTTAACGTCGGTTGGGTGATCAGTCGCCCTGTTGAGGGACTGGCAGCAAGCGGCCACCTGCTCACTCT
>NZ_JAMYJR010000030.1 GCF_024137025.1 Paractinoplanes aksuensis | reverse complement strand
ATCCAGCACCGCCCGGCCTGTCCAGGTATGCCCGTGTCGCTCAGATCGGGAGCCTTTCCCTCGCTGAGATCACCTCACTGGAGTGTTAGTCACGTACGAACCAGCAAGGCTTGCACCAGATTGACGTCACGCCCACTCCGCACGCACGAGTCGCGGCAGATGTGCGCGCTCGATACGTCTTACGCGAGTGTTTGGTTCAGGGCTGTGTTTCCCGGTTACCGGACTTCTTGCTCCACTTCCCAGCACTTTCCGGAATTGGCATGGATTTTGTTTGGCGTGTCGCGGCCCGAGTTCGGGATAATAGCGTATGGCGCAATTGAGTTTGTTCTCCCGGTCAGAGATCACGGCCTGGCGGGATCGGACCCGGTCGCGTCGTTATTCGCCGGACAAAGAAAAGTTCCGCCGCGATCATGCACGCCGCCGGAACTGGGGTTTGAAAAGGCGGCATGCAACAAAGTTGTGCCGATTGCACGGTTGTTCGCGGGAGTGCGGGGCGCTGGGATTGCATGATCAGGTGGATCCGATACCACCGCTGATCTGGGACGAACAGACCAGTGCCACCCGCCCGGTGCCCCGTGGCGGTGCACCGGCCGGTCCGCAACACCCGCCCACCGCCGCGGACCCAGCCGACCGGCCCCGGCCCGTTGATCACGCGCCTCCCGCAGATCGCGCTGCTGCGGCGGAGCCTGCCCGGCACAGCGGCCACGCTAAGACGCCAGACCCGGCAGCCGCGAAAGCTAGAGCCGACGAATCGGGCCAGGACACCGCCGCGACACCGGCACCAGAGACGGAGACACCCGACACATCGGGCCTGGTCGTCGCGGTAACGCCGGTGGTGGTGCTGGGGGCTGCGGGCGCATCGGGCCTGGTCGCCGCGGCAACGCCGGTGACCGGGGCGAGACCGACGGGGCCTGCCCTCGACCGGCCGCTACCGGTCGCCGCACGGATACGTGTCGTCCGGCCGGCATCAGCCGATCCGCCGGCCGCGGCCGGTCACACATCACCTGCTCGCCCGCGGGAGCCAGCCGGTCGACCACAGCCGGTCAGGCCACAACCGCGTAGCCCAGCGGCACCTGTTGATCGGCCCGCGGCCGGCGTCACGCTGCCGCTGGAGGTGCGGGCCGCGCTGACGTCGCGGTGTCCGGCCGACTCGCTCAGCAACAGCATTCCGGCCAGACATCCCGCCGACCGACGCCATCGAGGGCGTCACAGCACTACTGACGACGGTCTCACCGGCGCACTGAACAGACATCAGACTGCGTCAACAACAGGCCGCCTGCTGTCGACCAGCAGAAGACTGCCCTTGGGAACCGGCTGGATCAACGGCCTGCCGTATACGGGAATTCCGCCACCGGCCGGGAAGCAGGCAGCAATTCCAGCAACCGTTTCGCCATCTTTGATGACATAGCGGCGTGCATTTGTCCGCGCGAAACAGTACGCTTTTTCCAGCGTGTCAGGTCATCTGTGCGTGGTTCGAGAATGCCGCTGCAGCCGCCCTGATTGTTGCCGGGCCGCGGCGTCCTGGTCGGAGTTTTCGCCTGTCTTCAAGCTACTTTACCCGGTAGCGGATTCACGGCAAATTACCTTATTCGTGAACGGTTCAGGGACGGCGCCGCCGATATTGTGGTGTCGTTGTGACGTGCACGGGCTCTTGATCGGGTGTCCGATTCTCGGCAGATCCGTGGACTTGCGAGTGGCCTCGGCATGAATGTCGACGGCGCCCGGCCGCGACTCGGTTGCGGTAGGTACTTGCTTGTCGCCGTGGTGGTCTGTGGTGTTGAGAAGTGGGTTCTGGTGCGTGGAAGTTACTCGGCGGTAGATTGGCGGGATGACGCATGAGGTCTTCAACCAGGCGCCGCCGCTGGTGGACTATGACGTTGCGGCTGATGTGGGGTTGTTGGGGGCCGTTGAGCGTGAGGGTGCGGCCTGGGCAGTCGGGGATCTGCACCGGCTGGGGAAGCTCGCGGGGACGGCCGAGCCGCAGCGGTGGGCCGACGAGGCCAATCGGTTCGAGCCTCGGCTGATCACGCACGACCGGTACGGGCACCGGGTCGACGAGGTCGATTTTCATCCCTCGTGGCATCGGCTCATGGAGGTCGCCGTCGGGGAGGGCCTGGCCGGCGCGCCTTGGGCCGATACGCGAAAAGGGGCGCACGTCGCGCGGGCTGCGGGGCTCTACGTCTGGTCCCAGGTCGAGGCGGGGCATTCGTGTCCGATTTCGATGACGTATGCCGTGGTGCCGGCGTTGCGGCACGCGCCGGAGCTGGCGGCGGCCTACGAACCGTTGCTCACGGCCCGTACGTATGACTTCGGGTTGCGTACGCCCGCTGCTAAGACCGGCCTCCTGGCCGGCATGGGGATGACCGAGAAGCAGGGCGGCTCGGACGTCCGCGCCAACACCACCCGGGCCGCCGACGCGGGTGACGGCACGTGGCGACTGCGCGGCCACAAGTGGTTCACCAGCGCGCCCATGTGCGACCTGTTCCTCGTGCTCGCCCAGGGGCCGCAGGGGCTCTCGTGTTTCCTGGTGCCGCGCGTGTTGCCCGACGGCAAGCGCAACACGTTCCGCATTCAGCGGCTCAAGGACAAGCTCGGTAACCGCAGCAACGCCAGCAGCGAGCCCGAGTTCGACGAGACCGTGGCCTGGCTGGTCGGCGAACCGGGGCAGGGTATCCGCACGATCATCGAGATGGTGGCCATGACCCGGCTCGACTGTGTCACCGGGTCGGCGTCGGGGATGCGGGCCGCGCTGAACCAGGCGATCCATCAAACCCGGCACCGGTCGGCGTTCGGTGGGTTGCTGGCCGACAAGCCGGTCATGCGCAACGTGCTGGCCGACCTAGCGCTCGAGAGTGAGGCGGCCACGCTGCTTTCGATGCGGCTGGCCGGTGCGGTCGACCGCGGCGAGCAGGCGTTTCAGCGGCTGGCGGTGGCGGTGGGCAAGTTCTGGGTGTGCAAGCGGCAGCCGGCCGTGGTCGGTGAGGCGCTCGAATGCCTGGGGGGCAACGGTTACGTCGAGGAGTCGGGGCTGCCCCGGCTCTATCGGGACGCGCCGCTCAACTCGATCTGGGAGGGCTCCGGCAACGTCCAGGCCCTCGACATCCTGCGTACGCTGCGGCGCGAACCCGACAGCCGCGAGGCCTTCCGGGCCGAGGTGGTTCCGGCCGCTCAGGAGAATCGGCGGTTGGCCGAAGCTTTGCGGGAGCTCGAAAAAACGCCGACCGAGGACGACGCACGCCGCACCGCCGAGCGGATGGCTCTGGTCCTGCAGGCCTCACTTCTTATCAGGTACGCTCCCCCGGCCGTGGCCGACGCGTTCTGTGCCAGCCGGCTCGGTGGCGAGTGGGGTCACACGTTCGGCACCCTGCCCGCGCGGGCGGACACGGCCGCGATCGTGGAGCGGGCCGCACCCGCGTAGCAACCACCGATTGTTCAGACCGCCCGGTTTCCCGCCGATCCGGCAAGTGATGCGTTCATGGTGGGTCTGGATGGTGGCGGGGGCGCTGGTCTGTGCCGCCTACCCGCTGCTGCCCGACGGCCACCTCGCCCTGACCCTGGTCTACAACGGCCTCGGCCTGGTCGCGGTGGCCGTGATCGTCACCGGCATCCGGCGGCACCGCCCCACCGCCGCCCTCGCCTGGTGGACCTTCGCCGCCGGGGTGTTGTGTTTTGTCGCGGCCGACACCACGTACGAAGTGATCGGCTTCTTCCTGGCCGAGCGTCCCTACCCGTTCTGGGACGACCTCGTGTATTTCGTGGCGTACCCGCTGCTCGTGGCCGGGCTGATGACGATCTCGCGAGGCCGCGGCCGCCGTGAGCCGGCCGGCCGCATCGACGCCGCGATCATCGCCGCCGGGGTGGGGCTGGTCTACTGGGTCTTCGTCATCCAGCCGACCCTGGGCGACCCGAGCGAACCCCTGTTCGCGCGCCTGGTCACCGTCGGCTACCCCACCTGCGACGTCGTGATGTGCGTGGTCGTGACCCGGTTGGTCAGCCGGCCCGGCACGCGCGTGACCAGCCTGTGGCTGCTGACCGCGGGCTGCGCCCTGAACTTCGCCGTCGACGTGGTGTGGAGCCTCGACGACGGTGCCCACGCCGGGCACCTCAACGCCGGCTACATGCTCGCCTACGTCTTGTGGGGCGCTGCCGCGCTGCATCCGTCGATGAGCCGCATCGGGCAGACGCCCGGGGCCCGCCCGCGGTTCGGCCGCGGTCGCCTGGTGCTGCTGGGCGGGGTCACGATGACGGTGCCCGCCGTCCTGTTCCTGCAGGGTGCGAGCGGCGAAGAGATCAACTGGTCGGCGATCGGCGTCGGCGCCGTCGTGCTGTTCGCGCTCGTGGTGATCCGGCTAGGCGGGTTCGTCGGGCAGACCCAGCGCCAGTCGGCCGAACTCGAGCAGCTCGCCATGCGGGACGACCTGACCGGCCTGGCCAACCGCCGGCTCTTCGAACTGCGCCTGCGAGCCGCCGCCGAATCCGGCGCGCCCCAGGTCTGCCTGCTCGACCTGAACGGTTTCAAGCAGGTCAACGACCGGCACGGCCACGCCGTCGGCGACCACCTGCTGATCGCGGTGGCGGCCCGGCTCGGGGCCGAGCTGCACGGTGAGGGCCTGCTGGCCCGGATGGGCGGCGACGAGTTCGCCCTGCTGCTGGCCGACGCGACCGCGGCCGAGGGCGACGTGATCGTCGACCGCCTGGCCGGGGCACTGCGCGAGCCGTTCGCCGTGGACGGGCACGAGCTGCTGGTGGGGGCCGCGATCGGCATCGCCGACGGCACCGAGCCGGTCGAGGTGCTGCGCCGGGCCGACGTCGCCATGTACGCCGCCAAGACCACCAAGGCCCGGTTCCGCCGGTACGTGGTCGAGCTCGACGACCGGGCCGACGAGGAGGCCCGCCTGGGCGCCGAGATGCGGGCCGCGCTCGACGCCGGCCAGTTCACCCTGGTCTACCAGCCGATCGTGTCGCTGCCGGACGGCGAGATCCGCTACGTCGAGTCGCTGGTGCGCTGGGGCCGGTCGAGCCCGGCCGTGTTCATCCCCGTGGCCGAGCGCAATGGCCTGATCGTCGAGCTCGGCGAGTGGATCCTGCGGACGGCCTGCGCCCAGTTCGTGGCCTGGCAGGCGGCGTACGGGGAATTCGCCCCGGAGCGGATCAGCGTGAACGTCTCGGCCCGGCAGCTCGCCGAGCCCGGTTTCGTCGAGGTCGTGGCCGACACCCTGGCCGGCACCGGGATGGCCCCCGGTCACCTGATCGTCGAGGTCACCGAGACCGCGGTGTTCGGCGGCGGCGTGGCCGTGCGGGCCGTCGAGGAGCTGCACGAGCTCGGCGTCAATATCGCGCTGGACGACTTCGGCACCGGGCACTCGTCGCTCGGCCTGCTGCAGACGGTGCCGGTGGACGTACTCAAGGTCGACAAGTCGTTCGTCGACAACCTGGCCATGGCCGGCCGGCACGCCGTCATCGCGACCGCGTTGATCCAGGTCACCGACGGGCTCGGCCTCACCGCCGTGGCCGAAGGAGTGGAGACGGCCGAGCAGGCCCGGTCGCTGTACGAGCTGGGCTACCGGCTGGCGCAGGGCTACCACTTCGGCCGTCCCGTGCCCGAGCCCGCCTTCAACGGCATCGGGGTTGCCGCCGGGTAGGGTGCCCGGGTGGCGTTGGGCTCCGACTTCCGCCGGCTGTGGTCGGCGTACGCGATCAGTGAGTTCGGCACCGGCATCGGGTTCGGCGCCCTGCCGTTGGTCGCGGTGCTGGTGCTCGACGTCGGCGAGCTCCAGGTCTCGCTGCTGGCCGCGCTGGGCGGCCTGGCCGCGGCCGCGCTGGCCCTGCCGGCCGGCCCGTGGATCGAGTTCCGCCGCAAACGCCCCGTGATGATCGGGGCCGACCTGCTGCGCTTCGCGGCGATCGTCAGCATCCCGGTGGCGATGCTGGCCGGGGTGCTGACGTACGCCCAGCTCTGCCTGGTCGCGGTCGTGCAGGCCATCGGCACGATCCTGTTCGCGGCGGCCAGCGGCGTACACCTGAAGGCTCTGGTCGGCCCGGAGGACCGCGACGCCGCGAACGGCCGGTTCGAGGCGACGTTCTGGACGGCCTACAGCTCGGGGCCGGCCCTCGGCGGCGCGCTGACCTCCCTGCTCGGCGTGGCCTGGACGATCACCGTGGACGCCGTGAGTTTTCTGCTCTCGGCGCTGGGGGTGCGATCACTGCGAACCCCCGAGCCACCCCCACCCGTACGCCGTCCCAGCGCCTCGAAGTGGCACGAGATCACCGCCGGCTGGCGGTACATCGCGGGCCACCGCGGCCTGCGCGCCCTGTTCATCAACGCGCAGCTGTTCGGCGGAGCCATGATGGCCGCCTCTCCCCTGCTCACCGTGCTGATGCTGCGCGACCTGGGCCTCGCGCCCTGGCAGTACGGCCTGGCCTGGGGCGTGGCGTGTCTGGGCGGCGTACTCGGCGCGCTCACGGTCGGCCGTTTCACCACCCGCTTCGGCCGCCGCCGGGTGCTGCTGGTGTCTGGCGTGGGCCGCGCCCTGTGGCTGTGGGTGCTGGCGTTCCTGCCGGCCGGGGTGCCCGGCATGCTGCTGATGATGCTGGTCGAGTTCGTGGCCATCTTCGGCTCGGGCGTGTTCAACCCGGCCTTCGCCACCTACCGCATGACCGAGACCGAGGACGGCTACCTGTCCCGGGTGATCACGTGCTGGTCCATCACGTCGCGCACGGTGCAGCCCGCTTTCATCGCCCTCGGCGGCGTGCTGGCCGCCGTCACCAGCCTGCGCACAGCCCTGCTGATCTGCGGCCTGGGCGTCCTGGCCAGCTCGGCCCTGCTGCCGTGGCGCAGCACCCATGTATCCAACTCGCCGGTCGGCGCCCCCTCAGCCTGAGGAGGTGGCGACAGGGCAAGAACACCGGCTTCGACACCATCACCGACGGCCAGTGGGTCACGGTGGCCCTGGCCTTCATCGTCGCCGTCACCGGCACCGGCACGGTCACCTAATAGGTCCGCAACCGAGCCTCGCAGCACGTGTGACCGCCACCCGCCGACCGGCCGTCGTGGACGGACGAGTCGGCGGTGCGACCCACCCGCCCAGGGGAAGGCGCTCCCGCTCGTCGATGTGATCAACTAGCCGGGCCACGGTGGGCCCGGTCGGCGCGCGCCGACGCGAGGAGGAGAAACGCATGCTTGACTCGTCGGACTCGAAGGAAATCGCGGAGCCCGGCGAGGACGGCCGGACCGAGGACGCCGACTCGACCGTCCTGGCCGAAGTCCTCCCCGGGGTCGCTGTCGTCTTCGGCCCGGTTCCGGCCGACCTCGAACTCGACCTGATCGACTTCGGTCTCGTGCCGACCGTCGACCGCGACCGGATCTCTTCGTTCCTCGGCGCGATGGGCAACGCCGCGACGGTGGCCGGCAACCTGGGGAACGCGTTCGCCAGCGTTCAGGGGCTCTATCGGATCAGCGACCAGACCCGGGCCCTGCTCGCCGCCGGCGGCCGGCTGGCGGTGAAGGACGGCGCGAACCTCGGAACGGTGATGGCCAACGGCCGTTTCATCGGTCAGGCCCGCCTCATCCCGGTGACAGCGGTGAACGCAGCCGGAATCGCGGCGGCAGTCGGGCCGGCGTTGGCCATGATCGCCATGCAGATGCAACTGAGCGAGATCGCCGGCCTGGCCCGCACGAACATCGCGCTGACCGGGCAGGTGCTCAGGACCATCCGCCACGGGCAGTGGGCGGAACTGACGGCTCTGGTCGCCACCATCGACCAGGTGGTCGACCAGGCGCGGGCGGTCGGATCGGTGCCGACCTCGCTGTGGGACAGCGTCGCGGGGCGGCGGGCGGCCCTGCAGACGCAGCTCGAGTTGTACCGGCTGAACGTCGGGGATCACATCCGGCAGATTCAGAAACTCGAGTCGAGGGCCCGCCGGCAGTATCTCGAGACGAACGCCGAGGCCGTGCTCTTCGACGCCTACGCGCTGCTGTCCTCGGTCAAGGCGTGGACCGGATACCAGGCGTTGCACGCCGCGCGGGCCCGGGCGGCCGGGGCCGAGGACGCCGCCGAGGCCCGCCTCGTCGAGGAGCTCGCCGGGCGTACCGGGAAAGAGCTGGAATCCGCCCTCGCCGTGACGACGAGCCTCGTCGACTCGCTGCGGCGGGAGCTGCGCATCATCGCCGAGCTGCCCGGACGGGCCACCCTGCCGCTGCCGGGCAAGAACAAGGACTCGAACGCGGCCCGCCAGACCGCGGCCGGGTTGCTCGAGGCGCTCGAGCCGCTGGCCGACGCTCTGCACCCGGCGCCCTCAGCTCTCGCCGGTCCGGGCGTCGTCTGCGCGCCCGCCTCGGCCGATGTCGAGCCGAGCCTGCGCATCCTGCGGTGGTTCCTGCGCGACGACGAGAACCTGCAGGTCCTCGGCTTCTCCGACGAGGTCGACACCTCCGGTTCGGTGTCGTCGATCTTCAGCGGGGCCAAGGAGAAGCTGACCGGGCCGTCGCGGACGCTCGTCGCCGTCACGGATCGGCGCATCCTCACGGCCAAGGCCAACGGGTTCCTGGAGCAGGGTGAGGTCCGTCAGGAGATTCCGATCGAGCAGGTGCGGTACGTGCGGTCCGCGACGACGCCGGACAAGAGCGGGCGTCTGACGGTCGACGTCATCACGCGGGACGAGAACCTGCAGTGGTTCTTCCCCGCTGACGTCGACCACACCCAGGTCGACGGGCTCGTCGGCCTGCTGGCGGCGTCGATGACGATCCCCGACGCCGAGCGTGAGGCGTTGCAGCGGCGGGCTGCGCTCAGCGTGGGCCCGTCGGTCCCTGCAGTTCCCTGACGCTGGCCAGTAGTTCGTCGGTGGTGATGGGGGCTACCTGGCCGCCGGTGCGGGCGTCCTGCATGGCCTTGGAGAGTTGGACGCGGCGCAGGATTTCCTTGATGTCGGCGCCGGTCATGCCGTGGCTGGCCGCGGCCAGGGCGGTCAGGTCGAGGTCTTCGGCGAACATGCGGAAGCCGGGGGCCTCGTGGGCCGCGATCAGGCCGTGGATCATCTTGCGGAAGATCTCGGTGCGGGAGGCCTCGTCGGGCTTGGGGACGCTGATCTTGACGTCGAAGCGGCCGGAGCGGATCAGCGAGTCGTCGACGCGGTGCGGGAAGTTGGTCGTGGCCACCACGATGACGTTGGGGTTGGCCTCGATCAGGTCGTTCATCTCCTGCTTGAAGATGCCGGCCACGGCGTTGATGGCCTGGCTGGCCGCGTCGCCGCCGGAGCCGGCGTAGCTGATGATCGAGTCGAACTCGTCGAACAGCATCAGCGTGGGCACGCGGTAGCGGCGGGCGTCGCGGAAGATCTGCTTGATGTTGCGTTCCGAGCCGCCGAGCCACTTGTCGAGGATCTCCGGCGTACGGATCTCGCGGAAGTCGGCCCCGATCTCGTTGGCCAGGGCCCGCGAGAGCATGGTCTTGCCGGTGCCGGGCGGCCCGTACATCAGCAGGCCCTGCGGACGCCGGGCGCCCCACCGGGCCATCGCCTCGGGGTGGCGGAACGACACCGCGATCTCGCGCAGCTCGGCCACCACGTCGGCCAGCCCGCCCACCATGTCGAGCGTGACCGTCTGTGTGGTCGCGGGCACCTTCGACGCCACCGCCTCACGGCTCACCGCGTACTTGCGGCCGGTCAGCGATTCCGGACCGGCGAGCTCGATCACCGCCTGCAGGGTCAGGCCGACGAAGGCCTGCAGGTGGGCCGGGGTGACGTCGTCGCGCGGCACCTCGGCGTGCAGCCGCACCACCGTGCCCGTCTCGTCGTAGGTCAGCTCGGCCTGCAGCCCGACCACGGCGTCGGCCAGGGTCCCCGGCTCACGCTGGGTCACCGGCGTGGTGGCGCGATCAAGACCCAGTTTTTTGTACGCCGCGGCGGCCGCGGCCCCGATGTTGTCGACGATCCGGGTCGCGATCGGGTCGCCGGCCTCGATCCGCTTGGCCAGCAGCAGCCCGATCGGGTCGGTCCCGAGCACCAGTTTGCGGATGCGTTCCTTGGACAGCGGCTCCTCGGCGGTGCTGATCGCGGCCGAGAACGTGTGCACCGGGCCGTCCGGGCGGTCGGCGCTGGCCACGGTCAGGTCGACCCGCTGCACGGGTGACGGCCAGTCGGCGCGGCGCAGCAGCTCGACCGGGTTGACCCGGGCCGCGGCCAGCACGGTCGGCGCGTCGACCAGCTCGACAATAGCCCCGGCGTATTCGAAAGACTCACCTCGTGGCCGCGTTTCGGACATTTGTTCCTCCCAGCGGTGTCGACCTATCCAGAGTGACACGGGCGCACACGGGTTGCCGTTCGTTGCCTTCGCGCGGGGCCCCGTCCGGGCGGCCGATCGGTCCGGCATGTCAGCCGAGCCGATGCAGGACACGCGCCCCGCCGAGTTCGTCACCCGCGACCCGTGGTGGCGTGACGCCGTCGTCTACCAGGTGTATCTGCGCTCGTTCGCCGACGGCAACGGCGACGGGGTGGGCGACTTCCCCGGCCTGCGCTCGCGGCTGCCCTACCTGGCCGAACTGGGTGTGGACGCGGTCTGGGTGACCCCGCACTACGTGTCGGGCGGAGCCGACGGCGGCTACGACGTGATCGACTTCCGGGCGGTCGACCCCGCGTACGGCACGGTCGACGACGTGCGGGGCCTGGTCGAGGACGCCCACGCGCTCGGCCTGCGGGTGCTGCTCGACATCGTGCCCAACCACACCAGCGACCAGCACCCGTGGTTCCAGGCTGCCCTCGCCGACCCCAACAGCCCCGAAGCCGCCTGCTACCACTTCCTGCCCGCGAGCGAGGAGCCGCCGAACAACTGGCAGAGCATGTTCGGCGGGCCGGCCTGGTCCCGGACCCCGGACGGGCGCTGGTACCTGCACCTGTTCACCCCGCAGCAGCCCGACCTGAACTGGGACAACCCGGACGTGGCGGACGACTTCGACCGTACGCTGAAATTCTGGTTCGATCTTGGGGTGGACGGCTTCCGCGTGGACGTGGCCTACGGGCTGTTCAAGGACCCGTCGTACCGGGACAATCCGGGCATCTACTCCCCCACCCTGTTCGGGCACGGCCCCGAGCAGGCCATGACCACCAACCAGCCGCAGGTCCACGAGATCTGGCGCCGCTGGCGGGCCCTGTGCGACTCGTACGACGAGCCCAAGATGCTGGTCGGCGAGGTGTCGCTGGCCGACCTGGACGAGGTCGGGCTGTACGCGCGCCCCGACGAGCTGCACCACGCCTTCCAGTTCCGCCTGCTCAAGAGCGACTGGGACGCGTCGTCGTTCGCCGACACCATCGCCGAGGCGCTGACCGCGTTCGAGACGGTCGGCGCCCCCGCCCCGTGGGTGCTGGGCAACCACGACAAGGCCCGCCAGGTCACCCGCTACGGCAGCGAGCGCCGCGCTCGCGCCGCCGCCCTGCTCATGCTGGCCCTGCCGGGATCGGCCTACCTGTACGCCGGGGAGGAGCTGGGCCTGCCCGAGGCCGATGTCCCCGACGCGGACCGTCGCGACCCGATCTTCTTCCGCTCCCAGGGCCGCCGCCCCGGCCGCGACGGCTGCCGCATCCCCATGCCGTGGGAGGCGGACGACCCGAACGCCGGCTTCTCGGCCGCCACGCCGTGGCTCCCCCAGCCCGCCGGCTGGCCTTCGTACGCCGTCGACCGCCAGGAATCCGACCCGAACTCGACCTTCACCCTCTACCAGCAGGCCCTCATGCTGCGGAAACTGCACCCGGCCCTCGGCTCGGGCCGCGCCACCGTGACCCTCGACGGTGACGTCATCCGGGTCGACCTGGTCGCCCGCAACGGCGACCCGTCCCCGATCACGTGCTGGATCAACATGGGCGGCACCGAGGTCACCGTCCCGGCCACCACTGTGCTGCTGGCGTCGGCCCCGGATGTGGCCGGCCCGTCGAACGGTCGCCTCACCCTGGCCGGGGACACCGCCGTCTGGACCATTTACTGAAGGGCACTCTTTCGTGCCCGCAGTGGCCGGGCTACGGTGGGTCACCGCTGCGAACGTGCTGATTGGCGGAGGCCCGATGCGCTCTGATGGACCCTGGCGGGTGTTCATCTCACACACCTCAGAGCTCCGAGAGTTCCCCCGAGGACGATCGTATGTGTCCGAGGTGGAACGGGCGATCATCGCCGCCGGCCACGTTCCGGTCGATATGCTCGACTTTCCGGCCGCGGATCGGCGCCCTGCCCATCTGTGTGAGGGACAGGTCCGGGGATCTGATGTGTACGTCGGGTTGTTGGGCACCCGGTACGGCTCTCCGGTGCGGGACAAGCCGGTGGTGTCGTACACGGAATTGGAGTTCGACACCGCCACCGAGGCCGGCCTGAACCGGCTGGTGTTCGTCCTCGATCCGGACGCCGAGAATGTGCGCATTCCGCCCGCGCACTTGATGGACCGGGATTTCGGCGAGCGGCAGGACGCGTTCCGCCGTCGAGTTCGCGACAGCGGGCTGACCACCCAGTCTTTCGCCGAGCCGGCCAAGCTGGGGCAGTTGGTGGAACGCTCGCTGCGCGACCTGGCTGACACCCGCCGCCGCATCGAGAGTGGGATGCAGCGGGAGCAGGTACCGGCGGAGCCGCAGCCGGTGCGGGCGTCGAAGTTCATCAACCCGCCGCCGGCGACCGCGCCGACCTGGTTCCAGGGCCGGCAGGTCGAGACCGGACTGCTGGCCAAATATGTGAGCGACCCGGGGATCCGGGCAGTGACCGTGGTGGGTCGCGGTGGGATCGGCAAAACCGCGATGGTCTGCCGCCTCCTCCGAGCACTGGAGTCGACCCGGATCCCGGACAGGGACGGCGAACTCGGTCAGATTTCTGTCGGCGGCATCGTGTATCTGAGCCACAACGGAGTTCACCCGATCGAGTATCCGAGCTTGATCGAGGACTTGCTGCAGTTGCTGCCGGCCGAGGCCGCGCAACCCGTTCGGCGGCAGTATCAGGACCCGCACCACAGTCCCCGCAACGTAATGCTCGCCCTGCTGGAGGCATTTCCCTCGGGCAAGCCGGTGGTCGTCCTGCTGGACAACCTCGAGTCGGTGATGGATGGCGAGAAGGAGACCTTCAAGGAGCCAGCCCTACGGGAGACGTTGACCGCGGTGCTCACGGCGCCGGAGCACGCGGTCACGGTGATCGCCACAACTCGGGTGACGCCCGGCGAACTGCTGAAACTGGAGCCGGCCAGACAACGGCAGCTGCGGTTGGATGCGGGCCTGGGCGTACGAGACGCCCAGATCGTCCTGAAGGCACTGGACGACGACGGGCGACTGGGGCTGCGTGATGCTCCGGATGAGGTGCTCGACGGGCTGCACGGGCTTACGCGTGGTTTCCCGCGCGCCCTGGAAGCCGTGAAGGCCATTCTGGACGGCGACGACACTGTTACGGCGCAAGATTTGCTCGACCGCACTCGGCAGCTGCCGGAGGACCGCGTGATGCAGGTGCTGGTCGGGGAAGCGTACGAACGACTGGACCTGTCGGCCCAACAGGTGATGCAGGCCCTTGCCGTCTATCCAGGACCCGTATCCGCAGTGGCCATCGACTTTCTGCTGAGCCCGGTCAACCCGATAATCGACGCCGCGCCGATCCTCAAACGGTTGGTGCGGCGGCGCCTCGTGGGGTTCCAGAACGGGCAGTACTATCTACACCCGCTGGATCGTGACTACGCACGTAGTCAACTCCCGGCTGGTGGCCCCGGCGACTCCGCGGCCGAGTTCACGCTGGCCGGACTACAGGCTCGCGCTGCCGACTACTATGCGCAAGTCCGCAGCCCGCGCGCATCCTGGCGTGGCCTGGACGACGTACGACCCCAGCTGGCCGAGTTCGAGCTACGCTGCGACACCGGCGACTACGACACCGCAGCCAACGTCCTGGCCGATCTCGACTTCGACTATCTACAGGTCTGGGGACATTACCGCCTGCTGGTCGCCCTGCACGCCCGTATCCACGGGCGCATCTCGAACCCCGTGGACGACGAAATCCACCTTGGCAATCTCGGGCTGAGCCACGGCGCTCTGGGTGACCTCCGGCGGGCCATCGACCTGCACAACCAGGCCCTGGCCATCGCCCGCCAGATCGGCGACCGCCACGGCGAAGGCGCCAACCTGGGCAACCTCGGACTCTGCCACAACGACTTGGGTGACTACCAACGAGCCATCGACCTGCACACCCAAGCCCTGGCCCTTGACCGCGAGATCGGCTTCCGACAGGCCGAAGGCAACGACCTGGGCAATCTCGGCCTCAGTCACCGCCACTTGGGCGACTACCAACGAGCCATCGACCTGCATACCCAAGCCTTGGCCGTCGACCATGACATCAGCGACCGCAGAGGCGAAGGTGCCGACCTGAGCAGTCTCGGACTCTGCTACCACGACCTGGGTGACTACCAACAAGCCCTCGGCCTTCACGCTCAAGCCCTAGCCATCAACCGCGACCTCGGCCGCCGCGAGGGTCAGAGCATCAGCCTGACCAACCTCGCGAGCTGCCACGTCGCTCTGGGTAGCTATCGTGTAGCCATAGACCTCGACACCGAGGCCCTAGCCATCGCCCGCGACATCGGCGACCGCTACATCGAGGCGTGCTCACTGAACTGTTTGGGTCGAGTCCGGCTCGCCTCGGGTGACCTGCAGGGTACGGCGACGCTGCTGAAACAGGCGATCACGATTGCCGAGGAAACCGGCCACGTTGAGCCTTCGGCTGAAGGCCGGTCGTGGTTAGCTCAAGCTCGACTGCTTTTGGGCGAAGCGGCTGAGGCGCTGGCCGTGACCGTCTCAGCCCGAGATCTGCCTTACCCTGCGGTGAAGCCGACGCTGCGGCTGCTGGAGGGCATGGCCCTGTTCGAACTGGACCGGGGCGACGAAGCCTTGGCGGCATTCACCGGCGCTGTCGCGGCCGCCGACGGCTTGTTGGCATTAGCTGATCGCAACGTTTCCGCGCTGCAGGCTCGGGCTCTAGCGCTGAGTGGACTCGCGGCCGCCACCAGCGACGCCGCTCGCGCCGGCGAGGCGGCGGACGCCTTCGCCCGAGCCGATGCCGTGACAACTGCCGCCGGTGTGGTGGCCGAAACCAATCAGCTGCTGGTTCGTATCGTCGCGCTGGACCGCGCCGGAATTCTGGCCGGCGTCCGCACCGCCCGCGGGCTCTAGCGGCCGACGCACCCTAGAGTGGTTGCAACTCGCAACCACTACGGAAGAGGACAGCCGTGGGCCGCTGCTCGTACTGGATGAATGTGTCGCTCGATCTGCGGATCGAGCAGGCGCCGGGCGAGAACGGCGGGGGTGAGTGGATGCGCATCGGCGACGAGTTGCACCGGGAGTTCAACGAGCGGGTGCGGGCGTTGTCGGCGCTGGTCCAGGGCTGGGTGGTGTACGAGATCATGGAGCAGTTCTGGCCGCAGGCGCGCACGGACGAGTCGCTGCCCGACTTCATGCGGGAGTACGGCGAACTCTGGACCACAGCCCCCAAGGTGCTCGTCTCGCGCACCCGGCACACCGCCGACCACAACACCCGGATCATCGGCGGCGACGACGCGATCGGGCAGCTCGCCACCTTGCGAGCCGAGACCGACGGCACGATTGGTGTGGGCGGGGCGACGGTGGCCACCCAGCTGCTGCGGGCCGGGCTCCTGGACGAGCTGCTGCTCTTCGTGCACCCGGTGGTCCTCGGCTCGGGCCGCCCGTTGTTCGACGACCACGACGGGCGGGTCGAACTCGACCTGCTCGAACAGCAATCGTTCCCCCAGGGCGTCACGATGCAGCGATACGCGGTGGTGAGCTGATGCTGAGACCGGTCGCGGATGGTGTGCGGATCCACCAGAGCGAGTTCCTGCAGACCAACACCACCGTCGTCGACGGTCGCGAAGGCGTGCTGCTTATCGACGCCGGGCTGCTCGCCGCCGAGCTGACCTGCCTCGCCGACGACCTGGCCCGGCCCGTGGTGGCGGGCTTCTCGACGCATCCGGACTGGGACCACCTGCTCTGGCACCCCCGGCTCGGCACGCCGCCCCGCTACGGCACGGCCCGCTGCGCCGAGGAGGCCCGGAAGCAGGACCGGGCCGAGATCCACGACCACCTCGAACCGACCGGCATCGCCGACGACGTGCCGCTCGACCTGCTCGGTGAGATCACCGGCCTGCCCGCCGGCGCCGAGCGGGTCCCGTGGGACGGCCCCGAGGCGCGGATCATCGAGCACCGGGCCCACGCCCCGGGCCATGCCGCGCTGGTGGTCGACGGGGTGCTGCTGGCCGGCGACATGCTGTCCGACGTCCTGATCCCGATGCTCGACCTGGACGCCGCCGACCCGGTCGAGGACTACCTGGCCGCCCTGCGGCTGCTGGAAGGCGTGCGCGCCGACGCCGTCGTCCCGGGTCACGGGTCGATCGGCACGGCTGACGACCTGAAGGCCCGGATCGAGCGGGACCGGGCGTACGTGCTGGCCCTGGCGGCGGGCGACGAGCCCTCGGACCCGCGGATCGGCCCGGCCGCCCCCGCCGGCTGGGAGTGGGTCACCGACGTCCACGCCGGACAGGCCCAGCGGCTCGCCGCCCGACCGTAGGCCGCCGGGTCAGCGCGGGCCGAGCAGGCGGGCGGTGGCGTCGACGGCGACGTCGGTGATCGTGGTGACGTCTCGGCCCTCCTCGACGGTGATGGCGATCAGTTCGCGCAGGCCGCCGAGCAGGATGACGGCGGTCTGGTCCTGGGCCGGGCGCAGGCCGGCCGCGGCCAGCTGCGGGGTGTCGGTCAAGCGGCGGATCATGGCGACGAAGCTGCTCATGGTCTCGCGCTGGAACTGGCGGGCCCGGCCCGGGCCCAGCGCGGGCACGTCGCGGATCCAGCTCAGGGTGATCGGCGGGTCGGCCTGGACGGCGGCGATCCAGCCCTCGATGGCCTGGCGCGTCTGGGTGTCCCAAGGGGCGGCCGGGTCGACGGCGGCCGCGATGCGGGCGATCGTGCGCTGGTTGGTCTCGTGCAGCAGGGCGACCAGGCATTCCTGGCGGTCGGCGAACTGCGCGTAGAACGTACGCCGAGACGTGCGCGCGGCCCGGACGATGTCGGCCACCGTCGTGTCGGGGTAGCCGCGCTCGCGGATGCAGGCGGCCAGCCCGTCGATCAGGCGGCGGCGGTACCCGGTGTCGGCGGGCACGTCGAGGGTCGTCACGTGGCACACGCTACCTCTTGCCCGATCCTGGTACGCGAGCGTACCGTCGGACTGGTACGTCGGCGTACCAGGGGGAGGTCGCGATGGCTGTACTACTGCCCGACGGTCCTACAAGTCCGCGCTTGATCCAGTCACTGGGGTTCGCGATCTCGCGCAAGCGCACCATGGAACGGCTGCGTGACCGCTACGGGTCGGCCTTCACCGTGCAGTCGCTCAACCTGGGCCGCATGGTGATGCTGGCCGACCCGGGCGAGGTGCGCGAGATGTTCCAGGCCAGCCCCGAGGACGCGGACACACCCGACGCCAACCTGGGTTCGGTGCTCGGGCCAGGCTCCTTCTTCGCCATCAAGGGCGACGAGCACCGCCGGCAACGCAAACTGCTGACCCCGCCTTTCCACGGGCGCAGGCTCCGGGCGTACGAAAGCCTGATCGAACGCGAGACGCAGCGTGAGACCGCCGCCTGGCCGCAGGGCACGCCGTTCCCGGTCATGCCGTCGACCATGCGCATCACGCTCAACGTGATCCTCGGCGCCGTCTTCGGGGCCGAGGGGGCCGAACTCGACGAGCTGCGCGCCCTGCTGCCGCCGATGGTCAAGCTCGGCTCGATCCTGGCCGTACTGCCGGTCGTACGGCGCGATCTGGGCGGCTACGGGCCCGGCGCGCGCTTCGGCCGCTACCGGCGGCAGTACGACGCGATCGTCAACCGGCTGATCGACCGGGCCCGGGCCGACCCCGCGCTCGACCAACGCAACGACGTGCTGGCCATGCTGGTGCAGTCCCGCTACGACGACGGCTCGCCGATGAGCCGCAGCGAGATCGCCGACCAGCTGCTGACCCTGCTCGCGGCCGGGCACGAGACGACCGCGACCACGCTGGCCTGGGCCGTCGAGCGGCTGCGGCGGCACCCGGCCGTGCTCGCCCGGCTCGGCGACGACGAGGTGCGCGAGGCCACCCTGATCGAGGTGCAGCGGGTGCGCCCGGTCGTCGAGATCACCTCGCGCCAGGTCCGCCGCGACGAGCTGACGCTGGGCCGGTGGACGCTGCCGCGCGGCATGGTGGTCACCGCGGCCATCGCCCTGCTGCACGACGATCCGGCGCTCTTCGGAGACCCGTACGTCTTCGACCCGGACCGCTTCGTCGGTGCCCGGGCCGACACCGCGGCCTGGATCCCGTTCGGCGGCGGCGTGCGGCGCTGCATCGGCGCCGCGTTCGCCACGCTCGAGATGAACGTCGTCCTGCGCACCATCCAGCGCGACTTCATCCTCGAACCGACCACCGACCCGGCCGAACGCCCGCACAGCCGCGGCATCGCCGTCGCCCCCGCCAAGGGCGGCCGGGCCGTGGTGCACCGCCGCTAGGACGGCGGCCGTACCGCGCCGAGGCCGACCAGTTGGTCGCCGACCTGGTAGATCAGGCGGTTGCTGCCGTGCAGGTGGAACGCGGTGGCCCCGCCGAAGTTGCGCCGCATGCCGCGCGAGAAGTCGTAGAAGACCACGCCCGGACCGGATGCGAGCAGCCAGCCCGACCCGGCCTTCAGACCCCACGGGCGGCCGTCGTCCGGGGCTGGGACACCGATCGACTCCGGGAACTCCCGCCAGATCCGGTAGCCGCCCGTCGGCGACCAGGCCAGATCGGCGGTGACCAGCTGCTCGCCGGGGTTGAGATGCTTCACGCGAAACGTTCCGTGGTACTCGTCGAGCACGGTCACCCGGCCCGGCTCGGGCAGATTGAGGCCGTCCAGCGTGGGGTCGAAGTCGCACGAACGCAGATTTTGCCGCCACACCTGCGTCCCCGACTCGAATCCGCGCAGCGTGATGCGGCAGTCGGGCCCGCTGGGCGGAGTGATCACGGCGAGGCGGTAGAGGCTCGGCTTCAACACGGGCATGGGGCCGGGCGGCGTATTGATGGTCCACAGGGTCCGGCCGTCGAGCGGCGACCGCGCCACGATCGTCTTGCGGCCCACCGCGATCAGGCCCTCGGTCAACGTCACCCGTTCCGTGGTGCTTACTTTCCACACCTGCCGGCCCGATTCGAGCAGCAGCGCGGTCAGGTCGCATCCGCGCTCGTCGCACCGGGTGTGGACGACGATCGCCTCGGGGCCGCTGCCCGCGACCGTGATCCGGCCGCCGGGTGACCTCCGCTCCCACGCCGGGTCGCCCGACCAGCGCGACATCACCCGCACCGACCCGTCCCGGCCGGGCAGGACGAGGTGACCCTCCAGCACCATCGGGCGGTTCGCGCTGGTCGCCGCGTAGTTGCCGGGCAGGGTCTTCATCCAGCGCACCAGACCGGTCTCGAAGTCGACGGAAGCCAGCTTGTTGCCTTCGGCGACGACACCGCTCTCGCGGTCGGTGAAGACCCACTGCCGCCGCCCCTCGGCCGGGGCGGGCACCGGCGAGGCGACCCGGTACATCTCGACCAGCGGCTCGTTGGCCAGCGTGGGCTCGTAGGCCTCGGGCGGGACCCAGCAGCCGGCCACCGTGAGGACGGCCAGCAGCGGAACCAGCAGGCGGCGCATGGGCCCACCATGTCAGCCCCGGGCAAGACCAGGGTGGCCTCAGGGCATCACCTGATGTCTTCTCGGTGCGGCCACTGTCGAGGATGGACGGCATGATCCGTCGCCGCAGCATCATCGCTTCCGTGACCGCCATCGGGGCCGGGCTGGCGCTGGCCGCCACCCCGCCCGCCGCGGGCGCCGACCGGCCCCAGCCGCGGATCGTCTGGACGAAGTGCGCGGACGACGTGCCCAAGGTGCCCGTCGACGACATCGTGCAGTGCGGCAAGCTGCGATTACCGGTCGACTGGGACCAGCCCGGCGGCCCGACGTTCGAGCTGGCTGTCGCGCGGCGCCCGGCCAAGTCGGAGTCGCGGGTGGGGACGCTGGTGTTCGGGCCGGGCGGGCCCGGCGACTCCGGGGTCGAGCGCATCCGCCGCGGCGACCGGTTCAGCCCCGAGATCCTCGCCAAGTTCGACACGGTCAGCTTCGACCCGCGTGGCGTCGCCCGCAGCGCCGGCCCGAAATGCTCGCTCGACCTGGCCCCGCCCGGACTGCTGGCCGGCCAGGCCGAC
Source organism: Paractinoplanes aksuensis (assembly GCF_024137025.1). Taxonomy (GTDB): domain Bacteria; phylum Actinomycetota; class Actinomycetes; order Mycobacteriales; family Micromonosporaceae; genus Actinoplanes; species Actinoplanes aksuensis. The sequence goes on along the minus strand of NZ_JAMYJR010000030.1, from coordinate 162,769 downwards.
TTCGACCGGACCGTGACCGGCAACCGCGCGGCGTGGGCCGCCTGCCGTCCGACCAGCGGGGTGTGGGACCACGCCGACACGCTCAACGCCGTCCGCGACCTGGACGCGCTGCGCGCCGCCCTCGGGGAACGACAACTGACGTTTCACGGCAGCTCCTACGGCACCCTGCTCGGTCAGCAGTACGCGGCGCGCTACCCCCATCGCGTACGGGCCATGGTGCTCGAAAGCGTCTTCGACCACAGCCTCGGCGTGCGCGCGTTCGTCCGCACCCAGGCCCTCGCCGCGCAGGACGGGTTCGACGAGTTCGTGGCGTGGTGCTCCCCCACCCGCACGGAATGCGCGCTGAGCGGCCAGGACGTGCGGGCAACCTGGCGCGAGGTGCTGAACCGGGCCGACCGCGGCGAGTACCCGGGCGTCACCGCCTTCGACATCTCCATGCTGCCCATCGCCCGGCTCGCCGCCCCCGACCGCGCCGGCCTGTCGCGCGACATCGCCACCCTGGACGCCGGGCAGGCCCCACAGATCAAGCTGCCGCCCCTGGTCTCGTCCGTCTTCTGCGCCGACTGGCCCGCGGAGGTCCGCGACTTCCCCGCGTACGCCGGGTTGGTGCGCACGGCCCGGGCCGTGGCCCCCGACGTCCGGTACGGCGGCGGTCTGCTGGCCGTGCGGGCCTGCCTCGGCTGGCCGTCGCCGGTGGCCAACCCACCCGGCCGCCTGCACGTGACCACCGACCGCCCGCTGCTGCTGCTCAACGCCCGCCACGACGTGCGCACGGGTTACGTGTGGGCAGCCAACGTGGCCCGCCAGCTCGGCCGCTCCGGCCGCCTGGTCACCTACGAGGGCTCGGGCCACGGCGCGTACGGCAACACGCCGTGCACCACCGCGGCCGTCGACCGCTACCTGATCGACCTGGCCGTGCCCCCGCCCGGCGCGTCCTGCCCTATGGCCTGACCAGCCCGGTGCGGTAGGCGACGACGACGAGCTGGGCGCGGTCACTCGAGCGCCTCGGCGGCGACGTCGGCGTGCAGGGTCACCACCGACATCGTGTGCGAGCACGTCGTGCAGGTCGCGGGCCAGGGCCAGCCGCTCGTGCTGCACCTGGCGCTCAGCCTCGCGTGCGGCCCGTCCGGCCACCTCGGACCGCCACAGCCGCCGCGAGCGGACCACCTCACCCAGCAGGATCGCCGACGCCATCACGGCCACCGTCGTGGGCAGCTCGTAGCCGTACAGGTAACCGGGGTCCTCGCCGCCGAGCGTGCGGGCCAGGGAAGAGATCGTCACCAACGCCGCGCCCGATCCGACGGCCCACCACAGCCGGCCCGCCTCGGTGGCCGAGTGGAGCGCGGCGCCGACCGGCAGAGCCAGCCCGATCGGCGGCAGCCCGAGCGCGTAGTAGCCGAGCAGCCCGGCCCCGGGCACCACCAGCACGGCCACCGGCCAGCGGCGGCGCACCAGCATCAGACCGCCGAACCCCACATTCAACGCTCAGGAACCGGCGGGGACGGTCGATGGGGCGGGCATGGGGACGCGCGCGGTCATCACGGCCCTGCGCGCCGGCGCGGTTGCCCTGACGCTGGTGTTCGCCGCCGCGCACCTGCCGGTCGTGGCCGGGCCGGCGCCGTGGGCGGCCGGGGTGGCGCTGAACGCTGTCTACCTGTGTGTGGCGCTGCTCGTCGTGGGGCGGGCCGTGTTCGTGCGGGCCCACCGGACGGTCTGGGGGCTGATCGCGGCCGGGGTCTGCTGCTACGCCACCGGCACGGCGTACACGTGGGTGGTGCAGCTGCAAGGGGGCAAGCTGCCGTTCCCGTCGCTGGCCGACCTGGCCTGGCTGTCGTTCTATCCCTTCGCGTACTGTGCGATTCTCGGACTTTTCGGCGGTCTTCGCCTGCCGCGGCGGCTGGTGCTGGACGGTGCCATCGCCGGGCTCGGTGGGTCGGCGCTGTTCTCAGTGCTGGTGGTCGACGTCCTGCTGGGCGGGGCGCAGGGGCACGGCTGGGCGCAACTGGTCGCGCTGGCCTATCCGCTCGGTGATTCCCTGCTGCTGGGGACGCTGCTGTGCGGGATGACGGCCGGCGTCCGCAACCCGTTCCTCACCGCCGGCGTCGCGACCTTCGTCCTGGCCGACACCGGCTACGTCGTGCTCTCGGCCCAGGGGCTGTACGCGTCGGGCGGGCTGATCAACGTGCTCTACCTGACCGGGCTGACGCTGCTCGGCTTCGCGGCCTGGCACCGCACGGCGGGCGCGGCCGTCCGGCCGGTGACGTCCCGGCTGGCCGGTCCGATCTGGTTCGCCGTGGGGGCGCTGGTGCTGCTGATGGTGGCCACCCGCGTACGGCTGTCGGCCGTCACCGTGGTGCTGGCCGGGCTCACCCTCGTGCTCGTGGTGAGCCGCGTCTTCCTGGCCCTGCGCGAGCTCGAGTCGGTGGGCCGGGAGCGGCACGACGAGGCGCGGCGCGACCCGCTGACCGGGCTGGCCAACCGCCGGGCCGTGCTCGAACACGTCGACGGGCTGATAACCGGGCCGCAGCGCGCGCCCATCGCCATGCTGCTGCTCGACCTGGACCGGTTCAAGGAGGTCAACGACTCGTACGGGCACCCGGCCGGCGACCAGCTGCTGCGCGAGGTCACCAACCGGCTGCAGCTGATCACCCGCAGCTCGGACGTGCTGGGCCGGCTCGGCGGCGACGAGTTCGTGCTGGTCATGTCCGGGGTGAGCCTGACCCCGGCCGAGGCCAACCGGCTGGCCGCGCGGATCCGGGACGAGCTGCGGCGCCCGTTCCGGGTCGACGGCGTGCAGATCACCATCGACGTCAGCATCGGCATCGCGCTGGACGAGGCCGGTGACGCCAACGCGCTGTTCCAGCACGCCGACATCGCCATGTACAAGGCCAAGCGGGCCGGGGGCGGGCACGTCGCGTACCGCCGCGACGACGATCAGGAGTCGCGCCGGCGCCTGGAGCTGACGGCCGCCCTGCGCCGCGACGCCGGCACCGATGCCATGGTGTTGCACTACCAGCCCAAGCTCGACCTGAACTCCGGCGTGGTGCGGGGGTTCGAGGCCCTCGTACGCTGGGAGCACCCCAGCCTCGGGCGGTTGTTCCCCGACGTGTTCCTGCCCATGGCCGAGCAGAACGGCCTGATGCCGGCTCTGACCCACAACGTGCTGTCGCAGGCGATCCGGCAGTGCGCGCAGTGGCACGCCGACGGCCATCCGGTGTCGGTCGCGGTCAACGCCTCGGCCACCGACCTGCGGTTCGAGCAGTTCCCGCAGCACATCGCCGAACTGCTCGACCTGCACGGGCTGCCCGCACGGGCGCTGACCGTCGAGATCACCGAGACCATGATGCTGACCGACTGCCCGGCCACCGAACGGGTGCTCGACCGCCTGACCGCGATGGGCGTCGACGTGTCGATCGACGACTACGGCACCCACCACTCGACGCTGTCGTACCTGCGCCGCCTGCACACGGCCCGCGAGCTCAAACTGGACCGCTCGTTCATCGCCGACCTGCTCACCGAGGCCCGCTCGGCCACCATCGTGCGCTCGACCATCGACCTGTGCCACGCCCTGAACATCATCGTCGTGGCCGAGGGCGTGGAGGACGCGAACACCCTCGACAAGCTGCGCGAATGGGGCTGCGACCTGGCCCAGGGCTACCACATCGGCCGCCCCGGACCGGCCGACGAGGTGACCCGCTGGCTCGGCGCGATTCCTTTCGGGGACGCCGGCGTCACCGTCTTCGGCGACCCCGGGCTGGTCGAACGCTTTCAGACGCCGGCCGACTGACGGTTGGACTGCCGACCGGCCCGCAGCAGCAGGGCCTCGGGAGCGTCGACGGGCGGGTAGATGAACTTTGTGTTGATGACCTGCTTCTCGGCCTTGGCCCGCTCGCCCGCGTGGCTGACCGTGCGGTCCCAGCCGACCGTCGCGACCGCGCCGGCCGGGCCGAGATCGAGATGATTGCTGTACGGGTCGGGGGCGAACGACATCGCCGGGCCGCCGGCCAGGTCGGTCACCGCGTTCCAGCCGGCGCACTTGCCCATCGGCTGGGCGTGCTGGCAGCTCTGCATCGACAACTGCCCGCCCCCGGTGTCGGCCGCGGCCATGTCCCCGGCGGCGTAGACGTCGGGCACCCCGGGCACGCGCATGAACTCGTCGACCAGCAGGCGGCCGAGGCGGTCGCGGGCGCCGGGAATCTGGGCCGTGAGCGGATTGGCGACCGTGCCCACCGTCCACACGACCGTGCGGGTGGGGATGGCCTCGCCAGTGCTCAGGCGGACCTCGTACGGGGAAACCGTCTCGACCGTGACACCGAGCCGGCGCTCGATGCCGAGCTCGTCGAGCGCCTGCTCGATGGGCCCGCGCGGGCCCTCGCCCAAGGCCGCGCCGACCACCTCGGACCGGTCGACCAGCACGACCGGAAAGCGCGGGGCCAGCTCGGTCGCGAGCTCCAGACCGGTGAATCCGGCCCCCACGACGACGACCTTCTCGCCCGCGGGCAGCTCGCGCAGATGGTCGTCGAGCGCGGTCGCCGCGGCCAGCGTGTCCACGTCGAACAGGTGCTCGGCGCCCTCGAGCTCCGGACGGACGACCTGGCTGCCGGCGGCCAGAACCAATTTGTCGTACGGCAGTGTCGGTCCGCCTTCGGTCTCGACCTCGCGCCGCTGCCAGTCGATGTGGCGCACCGTGGCGGCCACCCGCTCCACGCCCACCGGCCCCAGGATCCGGTCGAGCGGCACCCGCATACGGGCCGGATCACGCTCGTAGAGCCGGGGCCGGATCACCAGGTCGTCACCCACGCTGACCAGCGTCACCCGCACCTGCTCGCCCAGCGCCCGGGCCGCGCGCACCGCCGAGGCCGCACTCCACACACCGGCGAAACCACCGCCGATCACTACCACGTTCTTCGTCCTCATAACTCGGACACTAGGTATCCGGGTTCAGGAGCGTCAACGTGGGCCGCCTCACGCGCTTTCGACCGGGGCGCGCCAAGCCATCGACGTAATACGATGCGTCGATGTCAGGGCTACGAATGCGCGGGCTTGTTGTCGCCGTCGTGGCGGGGGTCGGGGCCACACTGACCGTCGCCGTCGCACCGGCCGAAGCCGCCGGGACACCACACATCCGGGCCGGTCAGACTGTGCCGGTCTACTCCTACGAGAACGCCGTGCGGGAAAGCGTCTGGGTGCACACCACTCTGGACAACGACCTCGACGGCGTGCCCGACCGGGTCGCGGTCGACATCGTGCGACCGCGTGAGGCGGCCGACCGGCGGATCAAGGTGCCGGTCATCCTCGAGGCGTCGCCGTACTACTCGTGCTGCGGGCGCGGCAACGAGAGCGAGCTCAAGCAGTACGACGCGAACGGCACGATCACCAAGCAGCCGCTGTACTACGACAACTACTTCGTGCCGCGTGGGTACGCGTTCGTCGCGGCCGACCTGGCCGGCACCAACCGGTCGACCGGGTGCATGGACGTCGGCGGGCGTGAGGAGGTGCTCAGCGCCAAGGCCGTGGTGGACTGGCTGAACGGCCGGGGCCGGGCCACGTACGCCGATGGGACCCCGGCCGTGGCGACGCGCTGGACCAACGGCAGGACCGGCATGATCGGCAAGTCGTGGGACGGGTCGGTGGCCAACGGGGTGGCCGCGACCGGCGTCGAGGGCCTCGAGACGATCGTGCCGATCTCGGCCATCTCGAGCTGGTACGACTATCAGCGCTACAACGGAGTGTTGCGGTCCGAGGACTACCCCGAGTATCTGCACCGGGTGGTCAACGGGCGTCCGGCCGGGGTCTGCGACCCGGTCGTGAAGCAGCTCGACGAGGGCAGCGACGACGCGACCGGCAACTACAACGCCTACTGGGCCGCTCGCGATTATCGACCGAACGCCCACCGGGTGAAGGCCAGCGTGTTCATCGCGCACGGCATCAACGACACCAATGTGACGACCACGCAGTTCGCGCAATGGTGGAACCGGCTGAACGTGCCCAAGAAGCTGTGGCTGCCGCAGCAGGGCCACGTCGACCCGTTCGACATCCGCCGTGGCGAGTGGGTGGAGACGCTGCACAAGTGGTTCGACCGCTGGCTGCAAGGGCTGCGCAACGGCATCGAGCGCGAACCGCAGGTCACCATCGAGACGGCGCCGGGCACGTGGGTCGACGAGCGGACCTGGCCCGCCGCCGCGGCGCGAAAGACGAAGGTCGCGCTCGGTGACGGCAATGGGACGACGGGCACGCTGGGTGGTCGGTCCGGCAGCGGTTTCCGTACGTGGACCGACAACCCCGATCTCAGCGAGGCCGCTGCCGTCGGGACTCCCGGCGCCGCCGTACCGGGCCGGGTGGCCTTCCTGTCCGGGCCGCTGACTCAGGGCGTACGCATCTCGGGCACTCCGGCCGTGTCGTTGCGGGTGCAGGTCGACCGGCCGACGACCGAGCTGACGGCCCGGCTCGTCGACTACGGCACCGCGACGCGGGTCAACTACCAGGCCCGCGGCGAGGGCATCACCACGCTGACCACCGAGTCGTGCTGGGGCGCGTCGACCGCCGCCGACGACGCCTGCTACCGCGACACGGCCGAGAACGTGGTGACCAGCGACCACGCCATCGTCACCCGCGGCTGGCAGGACGCCGCCCACCGCGTCTCACTCCGGTTCGTCACGCCGCTGCATCCCGGCCGCTGGTACGACGTGACCGTGCCGCTGCAGGCCACCGACCAGCGGATCGCCGCCGGTCACGTGCTCGGCCTGATCGTGCAGGCCAGCGACAACGAGTACTCGACCCCGCAGTCGACCGGCGCCACCATCCGGCTCGACCTGCGGCACAGCTCGCTGACGCTGCCGCTCGTGGGCAAGCTGCCGACGCCCGGGGCCACCGCGCCGGCCGTGACGACGGCGCCCTCGGCCAACCGGTCGGCGCCCCAGCGGTTCCAGCCGCTGCTGCCCTGACGAGTCCGCCCGTCACGGTGGTCGCCGGCCACCGTGACGGGGTTGCCTCCACCCCACTCCGGTCGCGAAGATCAAGGGGATGAGCAAGGCAACCACTCCGGCCGTCGCGGTCGTGTTGTCGTTCGCGGCCGGGGCGACCGACGCCTTCGCGTTCCTGCAGCTCGGCGGCATCTTCACGGCCAACATGACCGGGAACCTGATCCTGGTCGGGCTCTACCAGCGGCCGAACTACCTGACGACGTTGATCGGCGCGAGCGTGGCCGTGGTCGCCTTCGCGCTGGTCACCTATCTGGGCTTCCGGGTTCGCAACGCCCGCGTTCTGCTCGTGGTGGCCACGGTGGTCCAGGCCCTGGTGCTCGCCGGGTACGCCGTCGCGGACCGGCCGCTCGGGCGGTTGTGGCTGTGCGTGTTCATCGCGCTGTCGGCGGTGGCGATGGCCTGCCAGACCGTGATCGGGCGCACCATCGAGGCCCGATCCGGGGTGACGACCACCTTCGTGACGGGCACTCTGACCAGCCTCATGCAGAGCTTGGCCAACGGCCGAACCGAATTTCGTACGGTACGCATCCTGTCGATCTTGGCCCTGGTGGCCGGTGCTCTGGTCGGCGCGCTCGCCATCACGGGCGACCCGCTGCTCGGCGCGGCGCTGCCGTTGGTGCCGTCAGTGGTGGCGCTCGCACTGCTTCCGGGGGTCAGCGTTCCGAGCGCCTGACCGAAGCGAACCGCGCAGCCGCCCACCACCGGCTCGCCGGTCTCGCCGGTCTCGCCGGTCTCGCCGGGCTGCTGGCCTGCCAGTCTTGCCGGGCCGGCAGTCTTGCTGGGCCACCAGTCATGCTGGGCTGACCGTCTTGGCGGCGTCCCAATCCCGTACGGCCGGGCAGTTGTACTTCCGCGCCGCCAACTACCTGGCCCAGGCGCCACGCTGACCGTCTTGCCGCGCTGACCGTCTTGCCGGACTGCCGGACTGCCGGACTGCCGGACTGCCGGACTGCCGGACTGCCGGAGTATGCCCACCGGCCGCCGGGCTTGTCGATCATCGTCGGGGACGGCCCGGCCCGGGTTTCGCACGGCCCGAGCCGACGATGAGCAGCACGACGCCGATCAGGGCGGCCGCAACACCCGGAACGAAGCGAGCCAGGCCGGCGCCGCCGGCTACGACCAGAACGGGGAACCAGGCGAGGCCGGCGAGCAGGAGACCCAGGCCGGCCACCATGAGGCGGTTCTCTTTCTCCTCGACCACGGGCTCGCCGGTCCGGGCGGCCTCGGCGCCCCGGGAGACGGGACGGGAGAACGCGCGAAAACCACCCGACGGTTCCGGATCGTCGGTCAGCTCAACCTTGCGGCGGCCGGTCGTGTCCGGGTGCTCGTCGACCGCGCGCGAACGGAACACCCCGGAGTCCTCGAGACCAGATCTCGGCACCGGGAACACGCCTGAGTCGGCCGGGCCGGCCGCAGCACCCGACCGAAACACGCCCGAATCCTCGAGGCCGGCGGGCGCGGCCCGGCGTCGGCCGCTCGTGGCGTCCGATCGGAAGATGCCCGAATCCTCGACGCTGCCCGGCCCTGCTGCGGCGGCAGACCGGAAGACACCAGAGTCCTCCAAGCCTGCCGAATCAGCCCGGCGGCGACCGCCCGCCGCCCCCGGCCGGAAGACACCAGAATCCTCCGACGCGGCCCGGCGCTGACCGGCCGCATCGCCTGATCGGTGGACGGCTGAGTCCTCCAAGCCCGCTGACTCGGCGCGGCGGCGACGGCCTGCCGCGTCCGATCGGAAAACGCCTGAATCCTCCGAGCCGACCGGCCGTGCTGCGGAGCCGGGGCGGAAGACACCAGAGTCCTCCGAGCCTGGCGGCTCGGCCCGGCGCTGACCGTCCACCGCGCCCGACCGGAAGACGCCCGAGTCCTCCACGCTGCCAGTGGGTGCGCGGAACACGCCGGAGTCGGCCAAGCTGCTGGGCCCGGAGCCGAAGACGCCGGAATCGGCCAGGCCAGTGGGTCCGGAGCCGAAGACACCGGAATCGGCCGGCGGACCTGAATCGGCGCGACGGCGGCCGTGTTCCGAGCCGTCGGGCTCGGCCCGGCGATGCCCGCCGCCGGATTCCGTACTGAAAACGCCGGAATTCTGCAGATCGTCCGGCGATTCGGCCCGGCGGCGCCGACCGACGCCGGTCTCCTCGGACCGGCCGTGCCGTGCTTCGGCGAACGGCCATCCCCCGTCGGGCCGGGTGTGCCGGCCGCTGCTGTCCACCGACGGCTCGATCTGGGGCAGCGGCGCGCTGTGGCGGCCGGCCCAACCGTCCACCGGCCGGCTGGCCGCCTCACGACCGGCCCAATCGTCCGTTGACCGGCTGGTCGCGGCCCGGCCGGCCCAGGCGGCGCAGCCCTCGGCGATCACGAGTTCCGGGGATGGCACGGCCGGGATGACGGCGTAGGGCCCAGCCGCCGAGGTGACGAGCTGCCGGAGCACCGGAACGCGACTGGTGCCACCGATCAGCAGCACGGTGACCTGCTCGACCACGTTCGTCAGCGCGTCCGCGACCGCCCGCACCACCGGCTCGAACACCCGGGTCGCCACCGCTTCGAACTGCACCCGCGGCACCGTCACGCCGATCTCGGCCAGCGGCACGAACAACGCCGCGCTCGGCTGCCGCGACAACGCCTCCTTGGTCGCCACGATCTCGAGCATCAGCTTGCTGCTCGCGTTCTCGTCGTCGGGCGTCTCGGCCCGGTCGAGCCGCTCCCAGGCCGGCAACCCACCGGATGCCGCCACCCAAGACCGCACCAACTCGGTCAGTCCCGCATCGAGTGCGTCCCCCGCCGCGTCCGGCAGGCTCTGCGCGGCGGTGACGTCGAGCCCACCCGGCGTACGGCGTAAGAGCGTCACGTCCGCCGTGACCGCACCCACGTCGACCACGAGAACCCAGGGCGTGTCCCCCACCAAGGAGGCCGCCGCGACCGGCTCGTCCACGATCTCGACGCGACCCAGCCCCGCCGCCGCAGCCGCCCCTACCAGCGCCTCACGCTCCGCGGCGTCCCACCCGAGCGGACAACTCACCACCGTCTCGACCGCGCCGACCCCACGCAACTCACTCGCGACGACACCGAAGGCGGGAAGCAGCCCATCCACCCCGAGCGCCGCCGAGGGAACCAACGGCGACCCGTTGACCATCAACGGCCGAGGCTCCCGCCCCGGCTCGTCCAGGATGGCGACGGTGTTGACGCTGCCGACACTGATGCCCAGCCGCGTGACGCCCGAGGTCGCCCATCCCTCCCCACTCATAGGGGAGCAGTGTCGACTGCCAGCCGCCTGAGCGCCTCCCCCAATCAGGTGCGCTCGGCCGACAGCCCGCCATCAAAGCGGAGAAATCACGCTCATTGCGACGGAGATCACGCCCGATCCCCAGCGACCCGGATCACTGCACTCGGCCACCGCCCGCCCTGCGGCCCGTGCGCTCGAGCTTCAACCGCCACCCGCCGACGACCGCCAGCGTCGAGCCGGCCACGACGGCGACCACACCCAGAACGATGCTTGCGGCGGCCCTCCCGCCGATGAGCGCCGCACCCAACCACAAGAGCCCCAGAACCCCGACGATCAACCCCGTCGCGAGCCACAGGAAACCGGCCCGGCGCCGAGCACGCCTCCCGGCGTGACCCCCGTCGAACTTCCGGTGCGGGTCCCCTGGGTCGCGGTGCCCCGGTCCCCCGACCCCCGCCGGCCTCACCGAGGCCCGGGCCGACCCGGAACCCGGTCCGACCGACGCCCGCCCCGCCGAGGCGCGGCCCACTGTGGCCCGGCCAGTTCCCTCGCCCACCGACGCCCGGCCCGCATTTTCAGCCCTCGCCACCCGGTCCGCGCGGCCGACCACCGACGCTCTGCCCGCGCTTCCCACCGCCGGAGCTCGATCCGCGGCCCGCTCCGGCGGCACACCGCCGCGCGCCGTCCCACCGAATCGCCTCCCAGAGGCCCTGGGCACGTCTCCGGTCGCACCACCGGCGGTGGGCTCGCCATATCTTTGGCGCTCAGCGGGCCTCTCCGGAGCGCCGAAGGTGGGCGACACCCCGCCGTACCCCTGCTGGAAACGGTCGGTAGGAGGAGTTTCGCGCCCAGCCCGGCGGCCCGGATCAGTGCCGTCAGCGCCGTAGGCGGGCGACACACCGCCGTACGCTTGTTTGAAACCGTCGTAACCAGGCGTTTCGGATGCAGCCCGGCGGACTCGGCGCTGCGGCTCGAACGGTGGTGGAACACTCCGCGCCTGGCGTGGATCCGTGTCGTCCGCGGCGTGCCGCGCCGGACCGGTTTGCCCCCTCGGTGCCCTGTGCCGACCGGTTCCCGCCGAATCGAAGTCGACGACCTCGGACGACTGAGCCGGCCGCGCAAAAAGTTCCGGGCCCCGATCAGGCTCAGCAGGTCGCCACGCCGGCGGTTCAGGCGACATATCAAGCGCAGCAGGCGGCCAAGCCGGTAGTTCCCAAGATTGATCACTCTTGAACAGCGGAGGTGGCGGAGGAACCGATAGTTGTCGCACAGCGTTCAGGTCCCCGGCCGTCCGCCAGCCGGCGGCTGACGAGCCGCCTGCGTTCATGGGTATCGGTGCCTGGTCGGCGGTCGGCGATGCGGCCGGTACCAGGACGGGGACCTTGGCGAAGTGCAGGGCTTGGAGCTGGGCCGGCGGCAGGTCGAGGTGCGGCGCCCGGGGCAGCGGATCCTCCCAGTACACCGGGCGCACGAACGAGGGCCGTCGCAGGGCGAGGGCCCGTTCCCATTCGCGGCGGCAGTTCGGTGAGGTCATCGAGTTGCTCGACCAGAAGAGCTGAAACACGTCGGCCTCGGCGATCAGCTCCAGCAGCCGCTGGTCCCAGTCCTCGCCGGCGCGCAGGGTCAGGATGTCCTGGAGGTACGTGTCGCCCAACGCTTGCGCAGCCACCACGAACTGGCGGACGACGTCCCGGTCGCGGCTGGAGTAGGACGGGAAGATCCGGCGGTATCGCTTCATCGGCTCGGGCGACAGCGGCGCGGCTCCGGTCGGCGCACCGCCCACCGGCAGCGCGACCGACACTTCGCCCAGCACGAGCGGCCCGCACCAGACCCGCACGGAACCACGAACCACCTGCCCGGCACCGAGCAACGGCCGAACCCGGAACGCGACCTCATGGACCGCCTCCTGCCAGCGCAGTTCGGCGCTCGGCGGGTTGCACTCGGCCCCGTCCAGCTCCGGAACCACTCGCAGCGCCGCACCGCGGGTCAACGGCCGGGCCGCGTCGACCGAGTGGGATCGGGCCCCGCTGCCCCCGAAGTGCTGCCGGGCCCGCCGTTCGACCTCGGCGAGCGGATCCGGCGAACCCGCGACCGGGTCGGACTTGTGGGCGTAGAGCAGCAGCGACTCCCACTCGCCGGGCGTCAGGCGACGGGGCCGGTACACGGTGAACCGGACGTCGTCGTCCAGCAGGGCCCGTCGCGGCCAGGTCGCGCACCCCCGCGCGACCACCAGTTCCGGCTCGGGCACCGGCGCCAGCCAGGCCCGGGACCCGCTCACCGAGGCGACGAGCTGGGCCAGCAACGGCATCCGGCTCGTGCCGCCGACCAGCAACACCGTCACCGGGCCGGTCGACCTGGCGAGCACCGCCGCGACGGCTCGTACGACCGGCTCGAGCACCCTGGCCGCCACCGCCTCGAACTGCGCTCCCGGAACGGTCACGGTCACGTCGGCCAGCGGCACGTGCAGCGCAGCGCTCGGTTGCCACGACAGCGCTTCCCGGGCCGCGACGATCTCCGCGGTCAGTTCTTGCCGGGCCCGCTCGTCGTGCGTCGTGGCCGGTTGGCGCAACCGCGACCAGGCTCCCAGCCCGCCGGCCACGGCAACCCAGGTGCGTACGAGTTCGGTCAGCCCCGCATCCAGCGCTTCCCCCGCCGCGCCGCGTACGGTCTCGGCCGCGACCGTCTCGAAGCCGGACGCCACCCGGCGCACCAGCGTCACGTCGGCCGTCACCGCACCCACGTCGACGACCAGCACCGAGCCGGTGGCCGACGTGTCCTCCAGCCAGGAGGCTGCCGCCAACGGCTCGGCGACGACCTCCACAGTGCCCAGCCCTGCGAGCGCGGCCGCCAGTGCGAGAGCGTCGCGCTCGGCCGCGTCCCAACTCAGCGGGCAGCTCACCACGGCGTCCACCGATACCGGACCGACAGTCCGGTGCACTTCGGCGGCCACGGCTCCGAAGACGGCGTCCAGCCGGCCGGGCCCGAACGACGTCGGGGGCAGCAACGGCCGCACACCGCGTCCCGGTTCCCATAGCGCAGCGGCCGTGTTGACACGGCCGACGCTGACACCGACCCGCGGCCCAACCGTCGCCGGCCACGCCTCCCCAGTCATAGGGGTGCAGTGTCGGCCGCCGACCCGCGCGGCGCGATCCCCCATCCAGGTGGGTTCAGCGGATGCCCGGCGCGGCCGGAGTTTCAGATCCTTACCGATCAGCGCGCTTGCGGGTAAGGGCCAGGCCGGCGCCGATGAGGCCGAGGACAAGCGCGACGTAACCGCCCACGACGCCGCTTCCGCTACCCGGTCCGCCGTCGGCCAGCGCGATCACCAACCCGCCGGTCAGCAGGCCGATGAGGCTCGCTGTCACCGCGGCCACGGCTCGGCGGCGGCTGCTGGACCGGGCGAGTACGACGCCGGCCAGTGCGATCAAGGCGCCGGCGGTGGCGAAGATTCGGCTTGTAGTGAAGGTGTAGGCGGCAGCGGCGACGATCTCGTGGTCATACATCCTTCGAGCGTGGTGGCCAGGCGGGTTGGGCGCGTCGTGCCGCTGTGGACATTCGGTGCCGCGTCGGGGGTACGCGCGGACTACCGCGTACGTGGTAGTCGTGCTGCTTCGTTGGTGGGAGTCGCCGGGGGCCGGACCCGGCTATGGTGCCCGCATGGGCAGGACGCGCATCGACGTCCGGGACGCGGTTGTCGCTGTTGCGGTGGCGGCGATCCTGGTGTTCGACGGGTGGCCCAGCGGCGTGCTCGGGTTCGTGCTGCTCGCCGCGGGTGGCTTGGCGCTGGGCGGGCGGACCCGTTACCCCCTCGCCGTGTTGGTGGTCACGGGGTTGTGCGCGGTGGGCTATCGGGCGGCCGGCTTCGAGGTCTTTGCTGTGGCATACCTGGTTGCTGTTTATTCGGCTGTGCGGGCCGGGCACCGGCTGGCCACGGTGGTGGTCAGCGTTGCGGTGCTGGCGGCGCTGCCGGGGGCCGCGCTGCTGTCCGGGTCGGATGGCGCCGGGGAGGCGGTTGACCAGGCCCGGGGCGTTCTTGAACTGGCCTGGCTGATCGCGGCGGGTGCGGCCGGCGAGGCCCTGCGGCAGGCCGAGCGCCGGGCCGACGAGGCCGAACGCACCCGGGAGCAGATCGCGTTGCGCCGCGCCGGTGAGGAGCGGCTGCACCTGGCCCGGGAACTGCACGACTCGCTCACGCATCAGATCTCCGTCATCAAGGTGCAGGCCGAGGCGGCGGTGCACCTGGCCCGGCGGCGCGGCGAGCCGGTGCCCGAGGCGCTGGTGGCCATCCGGGAGGCCGGGCGGGAGGCGTCGCGGGAGTTGCGGGCGACGCTGGAGGCGTTGCGCGACGACGACCGGGCGCCGCCGCACGGGTTGGAGCACGTTCCGGACCTCGTACGCCAAATTCGCTCGACCGGACTGGCGGCCACGCTCACGGTGGACGGGCGGCGGCCCGACCTGCCGGAGGCGGTGGACCGGACCGCGTACCGGATCGTGCAGGAGTCGCTGACCAACGTGACCCGGCACGCGGCGGCGGCCAGCGCGTCGGTCCGGATCGGTTATCAGGCGGGTGCTGTGTCCATTCAGGTCGACGACGACGGGCGGGCCACGCCGGATAACTCGCCGGTGCCGGGCATCGGGCTGCTGGGGATGCGGGAGCGGGTGACCGCGCTCGGCGGCCGGTTGCGGGCCGAGGCTCGCGCCGAGGGCGGGTTCACGGTGCAGGCCGTGCTGCCGGTGGACCGTACGCCATGATCCGGGTTCTGCTCGTCGACGATCAGCCGCTGATCCGCAGTGGTTTCCGCGCTCTGCTCGACGCCGAGCCGGGCATCGCGGTGGTGGCCGAGGCCGGCAACGGCGACGAGGGGCTGGCGCTGGCCCGGCAGCACCGGCCCGACATCGCGCTGGTCGACATCCGCATGCCGGTGACCGACGGCATCGAGACGACCCGGCGGATCGCCGCCGACGAGACCCTGGCCGATGTCCACGTGGTGATCTTGACCAACTACGGCCTGGACGAGTACGTGTTCCACGCGCTGCGGGCGGGCGCGGCCGGTTTCCTGGTCAAGGACATCGAACCCGAGGACTTCCTGCACGCCGTCCGCGTGGCGGCCCGGGGCGACGCGCTGCTGGCCCCCTCGATCACCCGGCGCCTGATCGACCGCTATGTCGCCGACCCGCCCCGCCGGACCGGCGCCGCCCTGCGCCACCTGACCAACCGCGAGCGGGAGGCCGTGGCCCTGGCCGCCCGCGGTCTGTCCAACGACGAGATCGCGGCCCGCATGGTGATCAGCCCGGTGACCGCGAAGACGCATCTGAACCGGGCCATGACCAAACTCCATGCCCGCGACCGTGCCCAGCTGGTGATCTTCGCCTACGAGTCCGGGCTGGTCACGCCGAACCGC
Source organism: Paractinoplanes aksuensis (assembly GCF_024137025.1). Classification (GTDB taxonomy): domain Bacteria; phylum Actinomycetota; class Actinomycetes; order Mycobacteriales; family Micromonosporaceae; genus Actinoplanes; species Actinoplanes aksuensis. The sequence continues at coordinate 147,167 of NZ_JAMYJR010000030.1, read as the reverse complement.
TGAGCGCGCACCACGCACGTGAGCATGGGCAGGGTGAACGGGCCGGTGGCCGTTTCGGGACGGCTCGTGAGACAGGCGCGGATGCGGTCGAGGGTGGCCTCGCGTTCCGGCCCGGCCATGACCAGCAGGCCGGCCCGGGTGGCCAGGGTCGCGACCAGCGACTCGGCCGTGCGGTGCTGACCGTGCGCGAACTCGGCCCGCTCGCCGGGAAGGTGGGCGATCGCCGCGCGCCACGCGGCCGGGGTGTCGCGCGGGCCGACGACCGCGGGGCCGGCCACGTGGGCCAGGCCGGCCACCCAGTCGACGCTGTCGTCGAGCACGTTCCACAGGCCGGCCAGCACTCCCCCGGGCGCCAGCACCCGGGCGATCTCGGGGCCGGCCACCGTCATGTCGAACCAGTGCAGCGCGTTGCCCGCCACAACCGCGTCGACCGATGAGTCGGGCAGCGGAATCGCCTCGGCACTGCCGGCCAGCGCGCGCGTCCCGGGCCGGGCGCGGCGCAGTTCGGCCAGCATGGCCGGGTCGGGCTCGACCGCGGTGACGTCACCGGGCAGGGCAGCCGAGAGCTTCCCGGTGCCGGCGCCGAGGTCGAGCACGCGGGGGCCGGGTGCGGGTTCGAGGGCCCAGCGGATCGCGGCCCGCGCGTAGTCGGGGCGGTGTTCGGCGTACGCGGAGGCCGCCGCGCCGAACGCCGCAGCACACCGGAAACACCGCTGTCATCGGGGGCCGAAGTGAGGTGTTTCTAACGGCGGATTGTTCCGGAGGAAACGTCGGGGAAACGCGCGATTTCTTGACTGTGTCCCATCACCAGCCGCCTACCTGGGCGGACGGGCCGGTTAGGGGTTCGCGATGCCGGAACGCTATGTGTTGGTGCGCTGGCCGGACGGCGAAGCGCAGAGGATCTATTCGCCCTCGACCGTGGTCGAGGACTTCTTCGCCGTGGGGCAGCGGATGGCGGTCGGCGACTTCGTCGCGACCAGCCGGGCCGCGCTGACCGAGGCCGGCGAGCGGGTGCGCCGGGCGTACGGGTTCCCGTGCGGCAACGCCGCCCGCAGCCTCGCCTCGGTCGAGGCCCGGGCGGCCGCTCAGCCCGCCGGTGACGTCCTCGTCGAAGGGATCGAGCCGTGAGCCACGTGAGCGTCGCCGTGATCGGGGGCGGGCAGGCCGGGCTGGCGATGAGCTGGCACCTGCGGCAGAGCGGCACCGACCACGTGGTGCTGGAGCGGAACCGCGTCGGGCACGAGTGGCGCGACCGCCGCTGGGACTCGTTCTGCCTGGTCACGCCGAACTGGCAGTGCCGGTTGCCGGGCTACGCGTACAGCGGGGACGACCCGGACGGGTTCATGAGCGGGTCCGAAGTGGTCACTTTCCTGGAGAAGTACGCGGCCAGTTTCGACCCGCCGCTGCGCGAAGGCGTGTCGGTGAGCCGGCTACGCCGTACGGGAAACGCCTTTGAGCTTCTGACGAGCGACAGCCGGGTCACCGCCGACCAAGTGGTCGTCGCGACCGGCGGTTATCACCGGCCGGCTATGCCGAGGCTGGCCGAGAAGTTCCCGTCGGGTGTGGTGCAGGTGCACTCTTCGCAGTACCGCAACGCGGACCAGCTGCCCGACGGTGACGTGCTGGTGGTCGGCACCGGGCAGTCCGGGTGCCAGATCGCCGAGGATCTGCATCTGGCCGGGCGGCGTGTGCATCTCGCGGTCGGCAGCGCGCCCCGGGCCGCCCGTCGCTACCGGGGCCGGGACACGCTGGCCTGGCTCGAGGAGATGGGCCATTACGACAAGAGCGTGCACGATTTCGGCGATGCCGACGAGGTGCGGCTGCGGGCCAACCACTACATGACCGGACGCGGCGGCGGGCGCGACATCGATCTGCGCAGGTTCGCTCAGCAGGGGATGCAGCTTCATGGCCGTTTGCTGAGCGTTGACGGCGTTTCCTTGACGTTCGGCGACGATCTGGCGCGCAACTTGGACAACGCCGACGCGGTGGCCGAGGGGATCAAGAACGCCATTGACGCGTACGTCGACCGGGCGGGACTCGACGCGCCGGAGGAACCGCGGTACGAGCCGGTGTGGACGCCCGGCGTACCAGTGCCGGCGCTGCCGACCGAGCAGATCAGCAGCGTCGTCTGGGCCACCGGCTTCCACCGCGACCACCGCTGGATCGAGGTGCCGATCTTCGACGGCCGGGGCTACCCGACCCACGACCGCGGGGTCACGAGCTGCCCGGGGCTGTACTTCCTGGGTTTGCCATGGCAACACACCTGGGGTTCGGGCCGGTTCGCCGGGGTGGCCCGCGACGCCGAGCACCTGGCCGGTCGGATCACCCAGGCCCGGCGCCGGCGCGTCACCGACGGCGTGAGCTGGCTGGCCGGCACCCCGACGGAGACCTACCCCGACCTGGAGTGGGCGGCATGACCGACTGCACCGGAGTGAGCGAAGCGGTCGTAGGGCCAGGAGGGCATGCCCCAGGAGGCACAGCATGACCAACGACGCCCATCGCCATCTCGGCGTACTGCCGGCCTTTCCGTTCTACGGCGGGCCGCCGGTGAGTCCGGACGTGACCGCTCGCGCCACCATCGACGAGCTCATCCGGGACCTGGACCGGGAGAAGACCGAGCGCGCGCTGATCCTGCCCAATTACGGCGTGCCCGATCCCGACGTCGCGTTCGGCTTCAACGACCTGGTGGTCGAGGCGGCGGCGCGGGACGACCGGATCCGGTGCGGGCTGTGGGTCAGCGCGAAGGCCGACGATCACGCCCGTACGACGAAGGCCCTGAAACTCGCCGGCGAGCCGGGCGTAAAAGCGCTCAAGATCAGCTTCTTGCTGGGCGGGAGCATCGACGACCCCGGGCTCGAGCCGATCTTCGCCGCCGCCCGCGAGCACGACCTGGTCGTCCATGTGCACACCTCGCCCGGCGCCGCGTCCGACATCGACAAGGTCGGGCAACTGGTCGACCGCCACGGCGACGACGTGAAGATCCACCTGGTCCACTTCGGCGGCGGGATGAGCGGTCACATCAAGCTGATCGGCGGCCGCTTCTTCGACTGGATCGCCGCCGGCAAACAGGTCTACACCGACCTGTCGTGGGCCATCGGGTTCGCCCCGCGCTGGCTCGCGCAAGAGATCGACCATCGCGGGCTCGGCGCCGACCGGGTGCTGTTCGCGAGCGACGAACCGTGGGGCGACCACGCGGGCGAACTGGCCCGCCTCCAGGCCGCGGCGGCCGGGCGCGAGCTCAGCGACGCCGTATTCAAGACCAACTTCAACCAGCTGTACGCCTAGAAGGAGAACACCATGACCGACCTCACCGACCTCGAGCAGAAGAGCCTCAACGAGATCCCCCACCCGGCGCTGGCCGAGGGTTCCAGCATCTACGGCGGCACCAAGGTCTTCCCCGACTACAAGGCCGAGGAGGGGCAGAGCTACTTCACGCTCGTGCACGGCATCGCGCACGAGTCGTCGGTCAGCTTCGTCGCCGTGCTGCAGGCCACCCGCGCTCTGCGCAAGGGCTTCGAGGCGGCCATCTACTTCTACGGGCCGGGCTCGCTCAACTGCCTGGCCACCCGCGGCTTCCCGACCACCGGCACCAGCGCGTTCCCGGGCGAGCACAACATCAACAACTCGCTCAAGACGTTCATGGCCGAGGGCGGCAAGGTCTACTGCTGCCGGTTCGGGCTGTCGCTGCACGGCGCCCGCGAGGAGGACCTGATCGAGGGCGTCATCCCGACGCACCCGCTCGACGTGCAGGACGCGCTGATCCACTACGCCCGCAAGGGCGCGATCATCAACTCCACCTACCAGCTCTGATCCTCGTGTCTATCGACGTACGAGCCGACCTCGCCGTCCGCGGCGTGCGGGTGCCCACACCCGTGCGCCGCCCGGCGGGGGCCGGCCCCAGCGACGACGGCCACCTCGTGATCGACGGGGGCAATGCCGCCCTTCCGATCAACCCCCACAGCCCGTACGAGGTACGCGACAACAAGCTCTGGCTGGGCGAGTCCGACACGGGGTTGTCCCTGTCGGTCGTGCACCGCCCGCAGTTCTACGACCTCACCACATCCGACGGCATTCCGTACGAGAAAATTGCGCGTTTGCACGGCAAGAACGTGCTCGCGACGACAGTCGTGCAAACCTGCATCCGGTACGCCGAGGAGCAGCGCTGCCGGTTCTGCACTATCGAGGAGTCGCTGCGGGCCGGGGCGACCGTCGCCGCCAAGACACCGGCGCAACTGGCCGAGGTGGCCGAAGCGGCCGTACGCCTCGACGGCGTGACCCAGATGGTGATGACCACCGGCACCACCACCGGCCCCGACCGTGGCGCGCGCAACCTCGTGCGCTCGGTACGCGCCGTGCTGGAAGCCGTGCCCGGCCTGCCGATCCAGGTGCAGATCGAGCCGCCGGGCGACCTGGCCGTCCTCCGCGAGCTGCGGGAGGCGGGCGCGGTGTCGATCGGCATCCACGCCGAGGCCCTGGACGACGAGATCCGCCGGAAGTGGATGCCCGGCAAGGGTTCGGTGCCGATGGCCGAGTACGAGGCGGCCTGGGACTACGCGGTCGAAGTGTTCGGCCGCAATCAGGTCTCGACGTATCTGCTGATCGGCCTGGGTGAGGACCCGGACGAGCTGGTCGAGGGTTGTCGCAAGCTGATCGCCCGCGGCGTCTATCCGTTCGTCGTCCCTTTCCGCCCGATGGCGGGCACGCTGGCCCGGCGCGACGGGATCGCCGGCCCGGCGCCGTCGCTGGTACGAGACGTCTCGTCCCGCGTGGCGGCGCTGCTGCAGGCGGCCGGGATGCTCGGCGCCGACCAGTCCGCCGGCTGCGCCGCATGCGGAGCCTGCGGCGTCCTCCAGGCGGCCGGCGGATGACCCGCCACTCGCCGACGAGCAGCGACGCGCGGATGGGCGAGCGTGCGGGTCGCTCGCGTGACTTTGCCGGAGGTGCGGCGTGACTGAGCTTGTTCCGGCGTTGCTCGGGTCGCCGCGGTTTCTGATCGAGCCTGCGCGAACGCGCACCGACTACTACCGACTGCGCCGGAAAGTGTTCGTGGACGAGCAGAAACTGTTCGCGACGAGCGATCTGGACGATCGGGATGACGATTCGCGCACGATAGTGCTCGAGGCGCGCAGTCCGGACGGCAAACTGCTCGGGGGCGTGCGGCTGGGGCCGGCCACGGACGGGCCGGACATCGGGTGGTGGCAGGGCGGCCGGCTGGTGGTCGATCCCGCGGTGCGCGGCGCGCAGCGGATCGGGCCCGCGCTCATCCACGCCGCGTGTGCGGCGGCCGAGCAGGCGGGGGCGTTGCGGTTCGACGCCACCGTTCAGCTTCGGTTCCGTCGCATGTTCGAGCGGCTCGGGTGGGAGGCGGTGCGCGCGGTCACCGTGGCCGGACGGCCGCACCACCTGATGCGGTGGCCGATCGGGCGGATCGCCGCCCTGGCCGCGGCGACCAAGCACCCGCTGGGCGGGCTGCTCGACGGGCTCGCTCCGGGCGGCGCCGGGTTCGTCGGGGACGACGGAGCCCCCGTACCGGGAACGGATCTGATCGCCGCGTGCGACGCGATCCTGCCGTCGATGGTCGAACGCGACCCGGACTGGGCCGGGTGGTGCGCGGTTCTGGTCAATGTGAACGACCTGGCGGCCATGGGCGCGACGCCGGTCGGGCTGCTCAACTCGGTCGGTGCGCGCGACGCCGGCCACGCGGCCCGGATCCTCGGCGGGCTCAAGCGGGCGGCGGATGCGTACGGTATTCCGGTCCTGGGCGGTCACACACAGCTCGGGGTGCCGGCCGCACTCTCGGCGACGGCGCTCGGGCGGGCGGCGAACCCGGTGCCCGGCGGGGGCGGGCGGCCCGGTCATCGCGTACGGCTGACGGCTGATCTCGGTGGGGGCTGGCGACCCGGCTATCAGGGGCGGCAGTGGGATTCGACCAGTCGGCGGACCGGTGCCGAGCTGCGGCAGATGCAGGGGTACGTGGCGGCCACCCGACCCGCGGCGGCCAAGGACGTGTCGATGGCCGGGATCGTGGGGACGCTCGGCATGCTCACCGAGGCCAGCGGCTGCGGCGCCGTCCTGGACGTGGCCGCGGTGCCGCGTCCGGCCGCCGCGACGGTGGGCGACTGGCTGACCTGCTTCCCGGGCTTCGCCATGCTCACCACGGATGCGCCCGGGGCGGCGGCGAACGCGCGCGCGTCATCCGGACCTGCGACGGCGGCCGCCGATTCCGCCGCATCCACGTCGCCGGGGGCGGCGTCCTCAGGCCCGGCGGTCGGGGCGAACTGCGGCGAGTTGGTGGCAGGTGCGGGCGTACGCCTGCGCTGGCCCGACGGCGAACTCACCATCGCCTTGACCAGCGGCGTCACCGGCATGGGGACCGCGGCGTGAACAGCGCCACCGTGGAGCTGCGGCGCAAGCTGTTGCACGCAGGCGAAGGCGCGCGGCGCCACGGGCATGGGAACCGCAGCGTGAACAGCGCCCCCTGGAGCTGCGGCGCAAGCCACTGCACGCAGGCGGAGGCGCGCGACGTCACAGGAACGGACAGCGCGACGGTAACGGACATCGCAGGAGGTACAGCATGATCAAGGTGGCGACGGTCGCGGAGGCGTTCGACCGTGATCTCGAGGATGACTTCATCCGGGTCGAGAAGCTGGTCGAGGCGGCCCGGGCCGACGGCGTGCGGCTGCTGGCCCTGCCCGAAGCCTGCCTCGGCGGTTATCTGGCCGACCTGAACGGCCAGGCCGAACTGCCCCCGGCCCTGCGGCTGGACGGCCCCGAGATCGCGCGGCTCACCGACATCGCTGGCGAGATGGTCGTCTGCGCGGGCTACTGCGAGGACGCGGGCGACGGAACCCGGTACAACAGCGTGGTCTGTGTCGGCGAGGGCCGCGTGCTCGGCAACCACCGCAAGGTGCACCAGCCCTTGCGCGAGGACGCCAGCTACTCGTCGGGCGACTCGTTCGCCGCGTTCGACACGCCGGTCGGCCGGCTCGGGCTGATGATCTGTTACGACAAGGCCTTTCCGGAGTCGGCCCGCTCGCTGGCCCTGGACGGCGCCGAGATCATCGTGTGCGTCTCGGCCTGGCCGGGCAGCCGTACGAACGCCCCCGACGACCTGGCCGACGACCGGTGGACGCGGCGGTTCGATCTGTTCGACCGGGCCCGCGCCCTCGAGAACCAGGTCGTGTGGATCTCGGCCAATCAGGCCGGTCATTTCGGCTCGCTACGGTTCGTGTGCAGCGCCAAGATTGTCGACCCCGGCGGTGACGTCCTGGCCACTACCGGCTGTGCTCCCGGAATGGCGGTGGCCACCGTGGACGTGGCCGGCGCGCTGACCGACGCCCGCCGCTACATGGGCCACCTGCGCGACCGCCGGCCGGCCGCGTACGCCACCGCCTGATGCCGGCCATCCGGGTCGCCGCCGTCGCCGCCCACTTCGGCCGCGACCTCGACCACGACCTCGGCCGGATCGGCAAGCTGATCGGCGACGCCCGCGCGGCCGGCGTCGGCCTGCTCGTGCTGCCCGACGCCGCCCTCGGCGGCTACCTGGCCGACCTGCGGCACCCCGACCCGTCCGCGTTCCCGCCCGCGCTCAAACCCGACGACCCGCTGTTCGACCAGATCGCAGCGGCGGCCCGCGACATGGTCGTCTGCGTCGGTTTCTGCGAGGCCGACGGCGACGACCGCTACAACGCCGCGGTCTGCCTGACCGGCGACGGCGTGCTCGGCCGCCATCGCAAGGTGCACCTGCCCGCGGCCGAGGGCGTCATCTATCGCGCCGGCAACAGCTTCGCCTCGTTCGACACCCCGATGGGCCGGATCGGCATGCTGATCGACTACGACAAGACGTTCCCCGAGTCGGCCCGCACGCTCGCCGTCGACGGCGCCCAGATCGTGGCCTGCCTGTCCGCGTGGCCGGCCAGCCTCACCAACGCCGCGCCCAAGATGTCGCAGGACAGGCAGTCCCGCCTGTTCGACCTGTACGACTGCGCCCGAGCGGCCGAGAACCAGATCGTCGTGGTGTCGTCCAACCAGACCGGCGCGGCCGGCGGCATGCGCTTCCTCGGCCAGGCCAAGGTGGTCGGCCCGGCCGGGAACGTCCTGGCCCGTACGTGGGCCAAGGCCGGTCTGGCGGTGGCCGAGCTCGACGTCGAGGCGGAGATCGCCGGCGCCCGCCGCGTGCTCAGCCACCTGGGCGAACTGCGCCCGGAGGCCTACCGGTGAAAATAGCGCTGCTGACCTATTCGACCCGCCCGCGCGGCGGCGTCGTGCACACGCTCGCGCTGGCCGAGGCGCTCGCCGCGCTCGATCACGAGGTGACCGTGTGGACCCTCGGCCGCGGCGGCGGCTTCTTCCGTGCGGTCGACCCGCGGGTGCGCCTGGCCGTCGTGCCGTTCCCCGATCGCGCCGGCGAGAGCGTGGGCGCGCGCATCGTCCGCTCGATCGCGCTGCTGCGAGAGGCTTTCACCCCTTCCGCGTACGACATCGTGCACGCGCAAGACTGCATCAGTGCCAACGCCGTGGACCGTTGTGTGCGCACCGTGCACCACCTCGATCAGTTCACGACCCCGGAACTGATCGCCTGTCACGAACGAGCAATCATCCGCCCGTACGCCCATATCTGCGTGTCGTCGGCGGTCGCCACCGAACTGTCGGCCGGTTGGGGCTTGTCCCCCATGGTCATCCCCAACGGCGTCGACTACGAGCGTTTCGCCTCGGCCGTCCCACAGCGCGGCGAGCATCCGTACGTGTTGTCGGTGGGTGGCATCGAGCCGCGCAAGGGTTCGCTCGACCTGCTCGCCGCCTACGCGGAACTGCGCACGTCCCGCCCCGACCTGCGCCTGGTCATAGCCGGCGGCGAAACCCTGTTCGACTACCGCGACTATCGCGCCGCATGGGACCGACAGGCGGCCGCCCTCGACATCGCGCCCACGGTGCTCGGCCCGGTCGACCACGACAGCCTGCCTTCGCTGGTCGCCGGCGCAGCCGCCTTCGCGTTCCCGTCCACCAAGGAGGGCTTCGGCCTGGCCGCCATGGAGGCCTTGGCCGCCGGCGTCCCCGTCGTCGTCCGCGACCTGCCGGTGCTTCGCGAGGTCTTCGGGCCAGCCGTGCACTATGGCCACAACCCGTCCTCTCTGGCCGCGGCCCTGCTCGAGGCCGTGGGGGAACCCGACCCGCTCCGCCGCGACGGCGGCCGAGCCCTGGCTGCCGCCCACACTTGGGATTCTGCCGCCCGCCGGCATGTCGCGTTCTACGAATCGCTGTCGTCCCCTCACCTCACCGAGGCCTGACGGCCGGCCCCCGTCAGCAGGCGTGAGCACGGGACCGGTCCCGCGCTTGCTGGGGGAGTGAAGCGCGGGACCGGCCGCGGTCGAGTGTGATGGTGGTGACGATCCCGCGACCGAAGTTCGGACGAACTTGGACGGCCATTAACCTTTGGCGATGCCGCCGCCCCCGTTGCCCGACCCGGCCGGGGCCGGTTCCCTCGACGAGCTGGTCGAACGCCTGCGGTTGCTGAAGATCGAGGCGGGCGACCCGTCCTACGAGACGATCAAGGAGCGGGTCAACGCGGCCTGGTCCGCGGCCGGACGCAAGCCGGCCGACCTGGCCCGGCGCTCCACCGTCGCCCACGCGTTCCAGGCCGGTCGGCGGCGGATGAACACCGAGCTCGTCCTGGCCGTGGCGCGAGCCCTGCACCCCGACGAGGCCTACGTGGGACGGTGGCGCCTGGCCCTGCGGGCGGTGGCGGGCGAGATCGAGGCCGTCTCCCAGGTGCGGGTCCACGGCGAGCTCCCGCCCGACCTCCCCGGGTTCACCGGCCGTCGCCAGGAACTCGGTCGATTGTCAGCGGCCCGGGCCGCAGGGGTGGTCGCCCTCGAGGGGATGGCCGGTGTGGGCAAGACCCGGCTCGCCGTCCACGCCGCCCACCGGCTGCACGGGCACGAGCCGTTCGACCGGCTGCTCTTCGTCGACCTGCGCGGCTTCCACCCCGACGCCGAGCAGCCCCCGGCCGACCCGTCGGCCGTGCTCGACGGCTTCCTGCGGCTGCTCGGGGTGCCCGGCAGCCGTATCCCCAAGGGCCTGGACGCGCTCACCACGGCCTATCAAAAGCAGCTCATCGGCGTACGGGCCCTGGTCGTTCTCGACAACGCCGCCACCTCCGGCCAGGTACGCCCACTGCTGCCGACCGCTCCCGGCTGCGTCGCCCTGATCACCAGTCGCCGACACCTGACCGGGCTGCCCTCGGTCATCCATGTGCCGGTCGAGGTGTTCACGGCCGACGAAGCGGCGAGCTTCCTGTCCGGTGCGGTACCCGGCGTGCCGGTCGGCCCCGATCCGCGAGCGGTCGCCGTGATCGCCCAGCAGTGCGGCCACCTGCCCCTGGCCCTGACCCTGGTCGCCGGCCACATCACCACCAGCCCCGGCTGGACCCTGACCGACCACGCCGACCGCCTCAGCGAACGCCACCGCGACCGCCGCCTCGACTCCGACGTAGAGATCGCGCTCGACCTCTCCTACCGCCACCTGTCCCCCGCCGGCCAACGCGCGCTGCGGCTGGCCGCCCTGCACCCCGGCCCCGACTTCGACGCGTACGCCGTGGCCGCCCTGGCCCGGGCCGACCTCCCCACCGCCCGCACCTGGCTGGACCACCTGCGCACCGACCACCTGATCCACGAGCCCACCCCCGGCCGCTACACAGTGCACGACCTGGTACGCGCCTACGCCGCAACCCGAGCCCAGGACCAGGACCCCCCAGCCGAACGCCAGGCCGCCCTGACCCGCCTCCTCGACTACTACCTGACCGCGAGCGCCGCCGCCCACAACACCCTGCACCCACCACCCCGAGCGTCGGTCGCAGCCGCACCCACGCACGAACCGCTCCCCGCCGGACACGCCCGTGAACCCAGCCCGACCGCTGCGGCCGGCACCCCCGCGCCCGATCTGACCGATCCCGCCGCCGCGCTGACCTGGCTCGACACCGAACGCCCGGCCCTGGCCGCGATGGCGACCCACGCCACCGCACACGGCCGGCCCGACCTCGGCGCCCGGCTCGCCCGCCATCTCGATGGCGCCCCCGACGTCCTGGAGCAGCCCCCGACCCTCTTCTGACGACAGTCGCCCCGCCACCACGCCGAGCGAGACCGGCCGAGGCCGGCGAACTCCGATCGGCCCCGGCGGTCAGTCGCGGCTGAACACGAGACGGCGGTGGTGCGGGCGTCGTGGGGCGGGTCGCAGCAGTTCGGCCAGGGTGATCAGCTGTGCGGTGTCGGCGGCGAGATCCGGGCGGTCCGCCCCCATCGGTCAGATGGTGACGCTGGCGAACTGTTTGCCGGCGGTGTTGACGACTCGGACCGAGGCGACGTCCTCGGGGGCGACCAGGGCGCTGCCGTTCAGGGTGGTGCCGCCGGTTTCGCCGGCCGGCGAGACCAGCCAGCTGCCGGCCTGGGCGACGTAGCCGTCCTTGGCCACCACCTCGAGCACGCAGCGTTCGCCGGCCGGGATGCCCGCGACCGCGGCGTTGACCCGCACCCAGCCCGCGGCGGGGGCCACGGCCACCGTCATGCGGGTGCCGGTGGTGGGGTCGACCGCGGTCGCCGTGCGGGTGCCCGGAATGGTGGTGGGTTGCGAAGACGCGGTGGCTGTGGGCTGGGCCAACGGCGTCTCGGGGGCGGTGGTGCGCCCGGCCAGGACGCCGCCGCCGATCGCCACCGCCACGAGCACGGCGGCGGCCGAGGAGACCAGGGCCGTACGGCGGCGGTAGTGGGACGTCGACTCGGTGCGCACCTGACGCAGCGTGCGCTGCAACAGCAGGTCGCCGCCGTCGGGTGGACCTTCGAGCAGCATGGGCTCGGGCACTGCTTCCAGGGCGGCGCTCCACTCGCGCAGCGACTCGACCTCGTCGCGGCACTCGGCGCAGACGGCGAGATGCTCGTCGGTGGCCCGGCGCTGCTCGGGGGTCAGCGTGTCCAGCAGGTAGCCGGCGATGTCGGCGTGCTCGGCGGCGCTCATTGGGCCGTCCGTTTTGTCGCGGTCTCGTCGCACGCCTGGCCGTTGTTGAGGCACTTCACGACGCGGGCCATGACCGGGTCGGGCATCAGGTTGACCAGGAAGCCGTGGTCGGTGGCGGGGTCGTGGTCCTGGTCGTCGAACGCGTCGATCTGGTATCGGGTGCCGGGTGGTACCGCGTACGCCATGGTGATCTGGAGCCGCGGGACGGCGAACGTGCCGACCGGGCAGCCGCCGCCGGTGACCGGGAACACCACGTGCTGCCGGTGGTTGACGCTGTCGATCTGGCGGCCGTCCCAGCAGCTCGGGAAGTCGAAGATCCGCACCACGGCAGCACCGTCGTCGCAGAGCGGATACTTCATGGTCTGCCTTTCGGGTGCGTCGGAGCAGGTCCACCGGCTGCGGGCGAGCGCGCCGCCGTTCGTGTGAGCGTAAGCGTCACCGACGGCCGCGCGCAGCAGTCGCGGCATCGGCAGCACCGGCCCGAGCGGGTTGCCGTGGTAGGTCATGGTCAGCGAGATCGGCACCTGAACCGGCCCGCCGTGTTCATTGTCGCTCGGCCCGGCAAGTCGCAGCACGGCCCAGTAGTAGGTCGAGGCGTCACCGTTGGAGCAAGTTGTCGGTTTTCCCGCCAGATCGGCCACCGTCGAGTCGACCTGGACGCCCAGGTTCCCGATGTAGTCGTGCAGGTGATGCACCGGCCCCGGTCTACCCGGCGTGACCACGATGTTCGCCGTGTTGCGGTGCCCCCGCTCGTTGCGTCCGCAGTCCCACGCGTACGACCCGGTGGACGCCCCCGCCACCGGCCGGACCGCGGCCGGCACGGCCTCGGCGTCGTCCATCGTCGTGTAGTACGGCCCCCAGGAGTTCCGGACGAAGTAGATCGCGGCCGCACTGACCAGCAGCACCACGGCCAGCACCGCTTCGACAGCGATCACCCGCCGCGCCGAGGCCATCGACATGCCTCGACGATACCCAGACCGGCTCCCCCGCGGGCCGCCGCGCCGTGAGTGAACGGCGCGGCGGCGACGGCCGTCACGGCAGGGCGCGCGGACCTTCGAGGGTGTCGATGAACTCGTGCGGACTGTGCAGATCGGACTTTCCGCGGTCGGCCTGCGCCTCAGCGGCCATGGCCTTGGCGGCCGAGTTCGGGTCGACCCCGGCCTTCTTGGCGGCCGCGACGACCTTGCCGTAGGCCGAGTCGGCCAGCGCGTACGCCGCCCGGTACTCGTGCTTCGCGAAGGCCGCCTTGGACAGGCCGAGCAGCGCGTCGGCCTTGGTCAGGTCGCCCCGCACCTTGCCCGCCTTACCGGCCGGAACGGTGGCGGCGAGCCGGTTGGCCGCCTCCCAGTACGCGGCGGTCAGGAAGCGGTCGCTGTTGTCGCGGTCGAACTGCGAGAAGTCCCAGTTGACGTCGATGTAGCTCATCATCGAGTTGCTCTCGTCGCCCACCCAGACGAAGAAGGTGGCTCCCGAGGGCCCGTAGTCGGTCCCGGTCTCGCTGTCGTACCCGTCGTGCGGATGCGACAGACCCAGATGGTGACCGACCTCGTGGATGGTCGTCGTGCTCAGCCCGTAGCCGCTCTCGACGATGCTCTGGGAGAGGAAGTTGAACACGTACGACTGGTCGCCGGTGGCCCAGTCGTCGTCGGCGAAGCCGAGCAGCGACGGATCGACGTCCGGCGGGAGCACGTAGTTGAAGACGGGCAGCTCGTAGTCGACCTTGCGACCGTCGTCCTTGGTGCGGGCCAGGTTGTCGCGGTTGTAGAGGAACAGGTTGGCGTCCGACGGCAGGCCGCTGTCGGGATAGCAGCTCACGCCGGCCTCGAACCCGTCGTAGCACTGGCGGTTCTTGGTGTCGAGGGCGAAGTCCTGGTTGTCGTAGTCGAGCTTGTTGCGCCAGCGCAGCTCGGAAAGCTCGTCGACGACCAGCCTCGGCGTCATGTACTGCCGCGAGGCGTCGACACCCGGCCAGCCCTCGTACGTGTTGCTGTCGATGTTGATCGACCGCGGGGGCTCGGCCGTCGGCAGCTCGACCGGGTAGAGCGGGGAGGTCGTCATCAGCAGGTTGAGCGCCACGTAACGAGTGATCTTGCCGAGGTCGCCGGCCAGAGCGCCCGGTGCGCGGAAGCCGCCCGCCCGGTACTCCCAGATCGGCGGCATGCGGTAGTCGGGCTCGTCGTCCCCGTCGACGTCGGGGTTGGTGACGTCGTAGTTCACCGTCTTGGCCTCGGGCCCGGCCGACAGGTCGTGGAACCAGACCCGGCGGGTGGCGCCCAGACCGTTCTCCTCGTCGTCGGCCGTGGTGCCACCCCAGGCGATCATCTTGCGGCTCTCGCGGTTGGCGCCGAAGTCGTAGCCGGTGTCAGGGTCGGGCTCGCCGGTCTTGGTGTACACGTGGAACTTGAAGTCGGCCCGCCCGTACCAGTTGATGAAGAAGACGGTGTTGCGCCGGGTGTCCACACCGGCCGGTGGGTGGAAGGCCAGCCACTTCTCGACGCTGGGGCCGTCGATCGTGTGGTTGGCGGTGACGTCGAGAACGCCCTCGGGCTGCGCGTTGTAGGCCGTCTGGTACTGCGTCAGCGGGGCCGGCTTGGCCAGCTTCGAGAGCTGTTGGAAGAACTTGTCCTCGTACGCACGATCGGTGTATTTGAGCTTGTAGTCATATTTGTAGGTGATGCCGAGCTTTTCGACCACGTCGTAGGAGAGCCGCGACCGGACCACCGGCTCGTATTTCTTGGCGAGCTCGCCCGTGAAGGCCGCCTTACCGACCTGGCCCGGCTCGTAGCCGAGGAACACGACATTGACCGGCACCGTCTCGGTCAGTCTGGGCTGACCGCCCGGATTCAGGAAGTGATAACGGTATGCGGGAGCCGCGGCCCCGGACGGGGTGGCGGACGCCCCGACCAGTGCGGCGACCATCAATGCGATGAAGGCGCCTCTCCGTCTCATGCGGACACGTAACCATCGCCGACGGCCGATGGGAAGGCCCTGTGAACAGACGGGCTCCGGACCGGCCGCCGGGAACCCGGCTCCCCGAACAGGGCATTTCTGTCACTCGATAGGTGGACAGGCCGCCGGACGCCCGCCCCGGCCGCTATAAACCCATGACGTACGCGCATCCCGCACCGCCCGAGGAGGTTGCCGTCATGGGGGCGCCCGAGCCCGTCCCGGCCACCGCACAGCCCACCGTGCCCGTTCCCCGGCCCGGTGACGACGACCCGCCCGACGGCCGGTCCCTCGGGGCCCGGCTGCGCCGGCAGCAGGCCGACGAGGCCGCACGGGACGTGCCCCGCCAGCGCGAGCCGGCGCCGGTTCCGGTCGACGTCGGTGCGGCCATCGAGTCGCTGGGTGACGAGAATCCCGCGGCGGCCCAGCTGCTCTGCCTGTGCGCTGTGCTGCACGAGGCGCCGGTGCCGGTCGACGTGTTCACCCGGTCGCTGCGCCGGCTGCCGCGGCCGCTCGGCGGGGTCGCCCCGATGCAGTTCAACGGCCTGGTGGCGGCCCTGATCGAGCCCGGCCTGGCCCGGCGCGGCCCCGACGGCCTGTTGATTCCCGATTCCGTACGGACGGCAGTGTGCGACGACCTGGGCCGCGCGGCCACCGAGGTCTGCCGGGCGTACGCCGGTGAACTGGTCGCCGCGGCCGTTCCCGACGACGTCGAGGCCTCGGCGACCTGGTCCCGCTGGGCCGCCTTGGCCCCGCACCTGATCGCCTCGGACGCTGCCCACAGCACCGACGAGGCACTACGCACCGCCGCCTGCCGTCTGGTCGAGAGCCTGCTGCACCGGGGCAAGGCCCGTCCCGCTCGCACCATCGCCGCCGAACTGCACAAAGGCTGGCGCGACGTGCTCGGCTCGGACCACCCCGACACCCTGCGCTGCGCCCACGAGTTGTCCCGCGCGCTGATCGCCGCGGGCGCCCTGCTCCCCGCCCGCAAGCTGCTCGACGACACGGTCGACCGCCTGGTCGGCGCCCTCGGTGCGAGCCACCCCCGGACCCGGGCGGCCGCCGAGACCCGCCGCGGCGTCCTGATCCGGATGGGCGGCATGCCCCGCCCCGACGGCCCCCGCGGCAAGGCTGCCCACCGCCGCCGAAAACAGTCCTGAGCGGCTCAGCCGCGACCGGTGGGCGTGGACTCGGCCGGCTTCAGGTCGCGGCGCAGCCAGAGGGCCGCGATCCCGCCGGCCGGCAGCAGGAGCCAGCACGAGATCAGACGGTAGATGAGCACCGCGGCGGCAGCGGTGACGGCGGTGGCTCCGGCCGCGGTCAGGCCGGCGACCAGGGCTGTGTCGATCACGCCGACGCCGCCCGGGGTCAGCGGGACCTGGCGGACGATCTGTACGCCCAGATAGATGCCGGCCAGGGTGGTGATGCCGACCGGCAACCCGACGGCCCGGCAGGCGGCAACCAGGCACAGCAGGTCGGTGAGCCAGTTGACGGCGTAGTGGAGCACCCCGACCACCCACTCGCGGGCGCGCAGGGCGGCCCCGGCCTGCCAGGCCTCGCGGGCCGAGGCGAGCACGCGGCGCACGAGGGCCTGCGGGCGTTCGGACCCGGACTCGACCGGCCGGCGCATCAGCCGGCGGCCGCCGACGACCGCCCCCGCCGTCAGGGTGACCAGACCACCGATCACGATCAGCGGCTCCGGCCCGGCCAGCAGGCCCGGATCGCGGGTCAGCACGGCCGCGCCGCCGGCCACGTAGAGCAGGGCCAGCCCGCCGATCGAGGCCAGCCCGGAGACGATCATCGAGGCGGCCGCGATCTCTTTGGAGGCGCCGGCCCGCACGTACTGCCGGCCCGCGTAGCCGGCCGAGACCGCGGAGCCGACCGGCATCGAGATCGAGATCGCGGTCCGGGACATGGTCACGGCCATGGTGAAGCGCGCTCCCAGCCGTACGCCGAAAGCCTGGAAGATCTGCCGCTGCTGCCGGGCGTCCGCACGCCCGCGGGCCTTCGCAGCTCAGGTCGGGTACGAGGCACGTCGTGATCCTGGCAAACGCGATCAACCTCGGCCACTTACTGTGATGTTCGAGTCACGAACACTGGCCGAACACTCACAGCCCCGGGCGCTGACCCCGGCCGGTCAGCACTCGATGACGTTGACGGCCAGGCCGCCGCGGGCGGTTTCCTTGTATTTGACCTTCATGTCGGCCCCGGTCTCCTTCATGGTCTTGATGACCTTGTCGAGGGAGACGTGGTGGCGGCCGTCGCCGCGCAGGGCCATGCGAGCCGCCGTGACCGCCTTGACCGCGGCCATGCCGTTGCGCTCGATGCACGGGATCTGCACCAGGCCGCCGACCGGGTCGCAGGTCAGGCCCAGGTTGTGTTCCATGCCGATCTCGGCCGCGTTCTCGACCTGCTCGGGGGTGCCGCCCAGCACCTCGGCCAGTCCGGCCGCGGCCATCGCGCAGGCCGAGCCGACCTCGCCCTGACAGCCGACCTCGGCCCCCGAGATCGAGGCGTTCTCCTTGAACAGCAGGCCGATCGCGCCCGCCGCCAGCAGGAAGCGCACCACTCCCTCGTCGTCGGCGCCGGGCACGAACCGCAGGTAGTAGTGCAAGACGGCCGGGATGATGCCGGCCGCGCCGTTGGTGGGCGCGGTCACGACCCGGCCGCCGGCCGCGTTCTCCTCGTTCACGGCCATGGCGTACGCGGTGAGCCACTCCATCGCGTGCTCCGGAGCGCGCCCGGCCGCCCGCAACTGCCGGGCCGTGGCCGCCGCCCGCCGGCGCACCTTGAGCCCGCCCGGCAGCACGCCCTCGGCATCGAGCCCGGCCGCCACGCACTCCTGCATGACCCGCCAGATGTTCAGCAGCCCCGACCGCACCTCGTCGGGCGAGCGCCAGGCCGTCTCGTTCTCGAGCATCAGCCGCGAGATCGACAACCCGGTCGACGTCGTCAGGGCCAGCAGATCATCACCGCTCGCGAACGAATGGGTCAGTTCGACGGCCGCCGGCCGCAGCACGCCGCCCTCCGAGATGACGAATCCGCCGCCGACCGAGTAGTACGTCTTGCTCAAGATCGACGCGCCCGAAGGGTCGAGGGCGGTGAACGTCATGCCGTTGGGGTGGCCCGGGAGCGTGCGCCGCCGGTGCAGCACCACGTCGACCTCGACGTCCGTGCCGCAGGGCAGCGTCAGCAGGCCTCGGCTGTTGATCTCAGCGGCCCGATCGTCGGCCGCCGCGACATCCACCGTCTCCGGGTCCGAGCCCTCGAGCCCGAGCAGCACCGCCTTCGGGGTGCCGTGTCCGTGCCCGGTCGCACCCAGCGAGCCGAACAGCTCGGCCCGCACCGAGGCGGTCCGGTCGTCCAGCTTGCGGGCGAACATGGCGGCCGCGCGCATCGGGCCGACGGTGTGCGAGCTGGACGGGCCGATACCCACGGAGAACAGGTCGAAAACGGACACAGCCATGCGGAAGCTCCTTCGAGAGGTGGCTCCCTCGCTCTGTCATGGGGCCTGAGAGCTTCATCGGCACGCCGAGCACCGATTTGCACCTTGGGCGCGGGCCAGTAGACCCGGCTTTCCAGAGTTGCCTGACCATCGCGGTACGGATGCCTGAGAGATTCTGAGGGAGAAGTTGCTCCTTCGGCGCCCCGCGGAAGGCGGAGACTCTCCCGCGGCGGTCAAGTGGCTGTTCAGTTGTGTGACGAAAGCTATCGACGTCCCGGTGAACGGGTCAAGATCGCGTGCGGAAGCGGGGCCCGAAGACCCCGCTTCCATCAGGTTAACGCGTCAGCAGCGGCCGAGGTCCTGCCACTGCTCGGTCCAGCCCGGTTCCGAGCCCTGGGTCCAGTAGCGGGCGCGCCACAGGTGCACGCCGTCACCGGACTTGGGCCCGCTCGGGTCGCCGAACTTGCTCTTCTCGTGCTTCACCAGGTTGCCGCCGGTGTAAACCGACGAGAAGGCCCAGTTCGGCGCGTCGCTGCAGCCGGTGCCCGGCGGCGGCGTGGTGGGCGGGGTCGTCGGAGGTGTCGTGGGCGGGGTGGTCGGTGGCGTCGTCGGTGGGTTGTTCGTGCACCCGCCGGTCGAGGCCACCGTGTCGACGAACGTGCTGCCCGCCGTCCGGTAACCGCCGGTCCGCGAGGTCACCTGGGCCGGCGACAGCACCTGGTTCTTGGCGAACAACACCCAGTCGACCTGCTGGATGTAGGTCGAGAGCCCACCCGTGTGGGTGGCCGTGTCGATGAACCACAGGTTCCAGTTGATGGTCATCGTCTGGCGCGGGAAGAACTTGCCACCGTGATCGCCGACCTGCACGCCGTCGATGTAGTAGACGACGTGCCCGTTGGCCACCTGGGCCACCAGGTCGTGCCACCCGTCCAGCGAGCTCCGCTGCTCGGAATGCAGGTTGTCGGCGTACCAAGGCTCGTTGCGATAGGTGTACCAGGTCGTCTGGTAGTTGATCGGGCCCTGCTCGCCCCACCCGCCGTTGGGCAGGTATTCGCTGATGTCGAGCTCGCTGTAGGTGGGGTCGAGGTCGCCGTTGAGCGGGCTGATCGTGAAGAACGTCTGGTTGATGTGGTCGCCGTCGTTGCCGCTGACCGGCGTGTCGGTGAAACGGACCCGGCTGGCGTAGGTGCCCTCCAGGTAGCGCTTCTGGGTCGAATAGAGCTCGGCGTGATTGGTGCCGGCCGCGGTGCCGTCGGTCGAGGCGGTCAACTGCATGACCTTCTGACCGTTGTTGGTGGGGAACGAGATGCTGGACGGCGACCAGTTGGCCCCGGGGACACCCGGGCCGCCCTGGTAGCTGCGGGGTGTCCAGCCGTTGGCGGTCAGTGCGGGGTCGGACGACGAGCTGTAGCTGAAGTCGTCGAACAGGTAGCCGCAGTCGGCGGCCGAGGCGGATTCCGAGGCCAGGGCAACGGCGCCCACCCCGGAAAGCGCGGCCACCAACAAGGCGGCGAATTTACGTCTGTCGATTCTCACGAGCAGACTCCTCCCACGATCAATAAGAGGGGACGAGGGGGAACTACTTGACCGCGCCGGCGGTCATTCCGGCGCGGATGTGCCGTTGGAACGCGACATAGGCGATGAGCACCGGCAGCATGGCAATGGTCAAGCCGGCGAACAGGCCGCTCCAGTCGCTGCGATACCCCTGGCTGACCGACAGGGCGGCCAGACCCTGCGCCAGGACGTACCGGTCCGGGTCGGGGTTGAGAACCAGCGGCAGCAGATACTGGTTCCAGAGCCCGAGGAAATTGAAGATGCCGACCGCGACCAGGCCCGGCCGGGCCAGCGGCAGCATGACTCGGAAGAAGACGGCGCCGTGCGAGCAGCCGTCGAGGAACGCGGCCTCGGCGATCTCACTCGGCAGCGTACGGAAGAACGAATGCAGAAAGAAAACCGTGAAAGGCACGGCGTACGCGGTGTAGACGAGGATCAGTCCGGCGTAGGTGCCCAGCAGGCCCAGTTGCTGCACCACGAAGAACAATGGCACCAGCGCCAGAAAAACGGGGAAGAACATGGCCGCGACGAACGTGTAATAGATCGCCCGGTTGCCGCGAAATTCATAACGGGCCAGCGCGTACGCCACCAGGGAACCCAGCAGCATCGTGAGCACGAGGGCCGAGCCGACGACGATCAGACTGTTGAGGAAATAGCGCCCGATGCTGGCCGCCGTCCAGGCCCGCGCCCAGTTGTCCCACTGCGGCGACGCGGGCAGCGACCACGGCGAGTTCAAGATCTCGTCGTCCGTCTTGAACGAGCTGATCACAGCCCACAGCAGCGGCAACGCCGTCACCACGGCCCAGCAGAACATCGCCAGACCCGGAAGAGGATTTGTCCGTTTGATAACCACAGGCGCCGGCGCATCAACGGAGGGCCGGGTTTGCAACAGCGTCATGCCAACTCCAGCCTTTCCTTACGGCCCGACCGAAGAGCAAGCACGGCCAATGTCAACGTGGCGAAGAAAAGCGCCACCCCCATGGCCGACGCATAACCGAACTTCCCGTACGTGAAGGCCGTCCGATAAAGCGAGAGCCCGATGACTTCGGTCGCTCCATCGGGCCCACCCGGCCCCACCGTCATGACCTGCACGACGGCAAAGGCGTCAAGGGCCGCGATCCCCAGATAGACGAACGCCACCTGCACCGACTCCCGGACGAGCGGCAGCGTGACCCGGAAGAACGTCGCCCACTTGCCGGCCCCGTCGAGCAGAGCCGCCTCGAACAATTCCCGCGGAATCCCCTCGATGGCCGCGCTGAACAGCACGACATAGAACCCGACCGACGACCAGACCAGCACCGCCATCACCGCGATCAGCGCGAACGCCGGCTCGGCCAGCCACGAATGGGCCAGCCCGCCCAGTCCGATCGCCCGCAACCCCGAATTGAGCAGTCCCGTGTTCGGGTTGTAGACGAACCCCCACAACACCGCGATCACCACGAGCGACAGCAACTGCGGAAAGAAGTAGACGATCCGGTAGCCCTGCCCGAGCCGGGGCGACGACGTGCGCAGCATCGAGGCCAGGAACAGCCCGATGGCAATAGTCACCAGCGGCACCACGATGAGCAGCAGGGCGTTGTTGCGCACCGCGTCGAGAAACAGGGAGTCGCCGCCGAGGCGGACGTAGTTGTCCGCCCCGACGAACTGCGCCTCGCCGGCCACCCCGGTCCAGTCGGTCAGCGACAGCCAGAACGCCTGCGCGTACGGCGACAGCACGAAGACGACGTGCAGCACCAGGGCCGGCACCAGCGCGCCGAGCAGGAACCGCCAGCGGCCGTGCTTCATCAGCGGGTGAACTTCGTGACGGACGAGTCCTTGGCCACCGCGTCGGCCGCCTTCTGGATCCGGGTCGACCAGTCGGCCGGGCTGATCCGCTTGTTCACCAGCTCCCCCGTCGCGTCGTCCACGGCCTTGGCGAGGGGCGCGTACCACGTACGGAATCGATAGGTGAAGGTGTCGGAACCGGCCGCCGTGACCGCGTCGCGCACCGAGCCCAGCCCCGACGAGAGGGTGAGCCCGTCGGTGGCCCCGGCTACCGCGGGCAGAGTGCTGTTGGCCTCGGCGAACGCGGTGGCCGACTGCTTCGAGAACAGGATGCGCAGGTACTCCTGACCGCCGGCGGCGTTCTTGGCCTTGGCCGGCACCAGGAACGACTCGCTGCTGGCGGCCTGCACCGCGGTCACCGGCAGCTTGTCCGACGACGAGCGGGCCGGCACCGTGCCCATGACCATGTCGAAACCGGCCGGCGCGACCCCCTTCTGCTCGGCCTCGAGCCAGGAGCCGCACGGGATGAACGCCGCCTTCTTCTGGCACCACGCGGCCTGGGCCTCGGTGTGCGACAGCGCCTCGGAGCCGCTCATCAGGTAACCCTGCCCGGCCAGCTCGGCGAACGCGGTGGCCGCCTGCACGAGCCCGTCCTGCTTCCACGCGCCCGGCTGCAGGTTGTCGACCGCCTTGACCAGGTCGGCCCCGCCCGCCTTGGCCGCCATCGAGAGCAGCGGGTCGTTGATGTACTCCGGGTATTTGCCCTGGTAGGTCCAGGGGGCGACGCCGGCCTTCTTGATCTCGGCGCACAGCGCGACCATCTCGTCCCAGGTCTTGGGGTACGTCCAGCCGCGGTCGGCGAACAGCGACTTCGAATACCAGAGACCCCACACCGTGTACGTGAAATTGAGCGCCACGGTCTTGCCGGCGAACGTGCCGTCGTCGACCACGCCCGGCAGCAACGTGTCGCGCACCTTCTTGCCGGGCTGGTCGAGGCTGGGCGCGTCGAGCAGGTCGGCCAGGTCGGTCACCTGGTTGGCGCTGACCAGCGTGGCGATGTCGAGCCGTCCGGCGCCGGTGTTGTCGACGACGTCGGGCGGGGTGCCGGCCACGAACCGGGGCTGCATGGCCTCGCCGACCTTCTGCAGGCCCTTGTGGTCGATCTTGGCCTGCGGATACTTCTGCTGGTAGGTCGCCTCGGCCTTCACCGCGTACTCGTCGCCGTACCCGCCCTTGAAGACGACCACCTCGAGCGGGGCGTCGGCCTTGACCCCGAGTGGGTTCTCGGCCGTCTTCTCGGCGCCGCCGGCCTTCGTCTCACCTGACTCTTTACCGGCGGTGACACAGCCACCTAATGCCGGCACCGAGAGAACTGCAGCTGACTTCAAGATCGTTCGTCGGGTGGGATAGGGTCTGACCTGGGAATCAGGGTTCATGACGGGCTCTGCCTCCTATGCGGTGCGCCGGATGCGCCCGGCGTACCGCGCCTCGATCTCTGCGTTGTGTTCCTTACCGCCGGGCACGTTGTCCGACAGGTAGACGGGCGGGGTGATCCCGGCGGCGAGCAGCCGCGCGACCACCTCGGTGACGATCTGCTGGGCCAGCAGGGCCGCGGTGATCGACGAGACCGCCCCCACGGCGCCCCCGCCCGGCAGCGGCAAGGTCGCGTCGCCGTACGGGGCCCCGTTGTCGAGCACCACGTCCGCGATCTCGCCGAGCTTGCGCCCGCTCGGATGCCGGCTCGTCACCCCGGCCGAGTGCTCGGCCGAGGTGATCGCCACGAGCTTGTGCCCGCGCTCCTTGACCAGCAGCGCCATCTCGACAACGGCGCCGTTGATGCCGGAGTTGGAGGCGATCACGAACACGTCGTCCGGCTTGATCGGGGCCAGCTCGTACAGCCGGTGGGCGACCTCCGGGTTGCGTTCGACGGTGGGGTCGGCGAGTGCCTCGAGGGGCTCGCCGCCGTAGAGGACGATGTCGCGCAGGGCGATCCGGTTGGTCGGGACCAGTCCCCCCGCCCGGCCGGCGATCTCCATGGCCAGGGCCTCGGAGTGCCCGCACCCGAAGGCCTGGATCACTCCCCCGTTGCCGACGGCCTCGGCCAGGAGATCGGCCGCCTGCTGTTTCTGCTCGTCCTGACCGCCGCCGACACGTTCGACGGCTCTTCTCACGGCGGCCAGGTAGTCATTGCTGGTGACGCTCACGGCTGTCCTTTCGAACGCCCGCGCTTGCGGGACGGGATCTTCTCGGGCAGTCGGTGGGCGTCGACCGCGCGCACGGTCAGTTCCAGCGCGTCGGCGGTCCGCTCGTAGGTGCGCTGGGCGACCGCGACATAGATCGTGTCGAGCACCAGCAGTTGCGAGTGCAGCGCGGACAGAGCGGCCAGCCGGAACGTCGTCTCCTGCACCGCGGTGGTGAAGACGATGTCGGCCACCTCGGCCAGCGGCGAGCGGCTGAAACTCGTCACGGCGACGGTCAGCGCGCCATGATCGGCCGCCTCGGCCAGCGTCTCGATCACTTCCCGCGTACGCCCGGAGTGGCTCAAGCCGATGGCCACGTCACCCGGCAGCGTCAGCGCGGCGTTGGTCAGCGCGGTGTGCGAATCCGTGCGGTGCCAGACCGGCACGCGGATGCGCTCGAGCCGGAACGCCATCTCGCGGGCCGACGTGCCGCTCGAGCCCAGCCCGAAGATCTCGACCCGCTTGGCCTCGGCGATCGCGGCCGCCACCTGCTCGACCGCGGCCACGTCGAGGCCGGCCGCGGTGTCCTGGATGGCCCGGGTGTCGGCCGCGGTGACCACGGCCAGCACGTCGGTCAGCGGATCCCCGGGGGCGATGTCGCCGCTGATGTCGGTCTCCCACCGCGCCTGCTCGGCCCGCCCGGTCTCGGTGGCGATGGCCACCCGCAGGTTGGCGTAGCCCTTGAAGCCCAGCGTGCGGCTGAACCGGGTGACGGTCGCGGTCGAGGTGCCGGACCGTTCGGCCAGGTCGACGATGCTCGCATGGGCCGCCGTCTCCGGATCGGCCATAATCGTCTCGGCGATGCGCGCCAGGGCCTCCGGCATCTGCGGTCCCTCGATGCGCAGCCGCCCGAGCAGGCCTCCGCTCTCACCCGTCACGTCGGTCATCCTTTTCATCAATGGCTGTTGTTGATGAAAATTACGACCGCGGACGCCTCTAGTCAATAACTGTTTCCTATGTTTCGATCCCTCCCATGGACCTGGTGGTGGGCGTGGACGCGGGCGGCACCTCGACCCGGGCCGTCGTGGCCACGGCGGCGGGCTCGATCGTCGGCCGCGGCGCGGCGGGCCCGGGCAACCCGTTGACGGTCGGTTTCGAGGCGGCGGCCGGCGCCATGGGCACCGCCCTGCGCGAGGCGCTCGGATCGGTTGCGCCGTCGCGGGTCGCCCGGGGCGTGCTCGGCATCGCCGGGACGAGTTGCCTGGCCTCGGCCGAAGGACTCGCACCGTACGAAAACGCTTGGAAGTCTCTGGGTCTGACCGGACCGATGGTGGTCGTCGGCGACGTGGTGACGGCCTTCGCGGCCGGAACGCCGGCCTCGGCGGGCGCGGTGCTGATCGCGGGCACCGGCGCCATAGCGGCCGAGGTCGACGGCGAACGGGTGGTGCGCACAGTGGACGGCAACGGGTGGTTGCTGGGCGACTTCGGATCGGGGCGCTGGATCGGCCTGGAAGCACTGCGCATTGCCGTACGCCGGTGGTCGTCACCCTTCGCAGCCGCGGTCGCCGCGCAGGTCGGAGCGGTCTCGTCGGACGCCCTGGTCGCCTGGGCTCAACACCTGCCGTTCGCCGAGATCGACGCGCTGGCTCCACTGGTGTGCGCGCGGGCGCGGGACGCCGATCCGCTGGCCCGCGCGATCACGTCGTCCGCCGCCGAGAAGCTGGTGCGGTCGCTCGACGAGCTGGCCACCGACGGCCCGGTCGTGCTGGCCGGCAGCCTCCTGACCCACCACACACCCGTACGCGACGAAGTGCGCTCTTTGTTGCGGGCTCGCGGCGTCGAGACCTTCACCAGCACCGACCCGGCCGCCGGCGCCGCCCGCCTGGCCGCCCGCGTGGGCGGGGTGGCGGAAGGCCGGTAGCGTCCGGCGCGCCGATCTTCGAGACGGACCACCACCGGCCCGGCGTGCCGACACGCCGGGCCGCGTTGTGGCTACTTCGCTGCCGGGTCGAGCATCCATTCCACTGTCACGCTGACGGTCAGGCTCTGGCGGCCGGGCTCGAGCGGCACGGCCGCGTCGTCCGAGGCGAACTTGTGCGATCCGCCCTGTCCCCACTGGACCGGGCCGCCCTCGCTGACCTTCACGACGCGGCCCAGCGGGCGGCCCGCCTCCCGCGCGTACAGGCCGGCCTTGCGCTTCGCGTCGGCGAACGCCTTCTTGCGGGCCGCGGCGAGCAGGGCGGAGTCGTCCTCGATGGCGAACGACGTGCCGTTGAGCCGGGCCGCGTCACCACCGGCCGACACGGCGGCCGAGATGAGCGCGCCACCCTGCTTCAGGTCGCGGATCTTGGCGGTGAGGCCCTGGTTGACGGTGTAGCCGGTGATCGCCCCGTCGTCCTTGCGCGTGGCGTTGATGCTGACGTTCGACGTCTGCAGGTCGGCCTTGGCCACCCCGCCCTTGACCAGCGCGTCGCGCATACGGACGGCGGCCGTGCTGGTCTTCTTCAGGGCGTCGGCCACGGTGGCCGAGCTGGTCTCGACGGCGAAGCTGGCGTCGAGCCGGTCCGGCCGGCCGAACGACTCGCCCTGACCGGTGACGGTCACGCTCTCCCACAACTGCTCGGCCGCGGCGCCGCTCGAGGCGTACGCCGTACCCCCGGCGACCACCGACGACAGCGCGACGGCAGCGGCCAGAACGACGGCCACGGGTCTTGAGTGCTTTCTCATTCTTTCAGGGTATATGTCCGGTTAGCAAAAGCCCCGCATCCCCCTGTGACCGGGCGACTACGCCGCAGGTGCTCACTGGAGTCCGCCCCGCCCGGTGACCACAGTGAAAGACATGCCCATCACCCAGGCCGACCCCGCCCGGAACCGCAGATCGTCGCGGCCACCGGCCGACCTGCTGCTGCGCAAGCTCCAGCCCCACCACCGCGAGATCCTGGTCGCCACCTACTTCCGCCACCGCACCACCACCGAGGCCGCCCGGACCCTGGGCCTCTCCCCCGACGCGGCCAAGGCCCACCTCTACCACGCGATGCGCCACCTCTCCGAAATGCTGACCACCACGAACACACGCTGATCGATACGCTGCCCCCATGGATCCGACGGGGGATCCACAGGGTCCTCGACTGCTCACCGCGGCCACCGCCGTTCTCGGCGAACTCGAGGAGTTCGGTTTCCGGATCGCCGAGTCCGACGCCGCATCGGGCCGCACCGGGGCGGGACGCCCGCTTTGGCCCGGGTGCTGAAAGCAGGCCCTCACCGGCACAGCGCGTTCATGGCCTCCGGCGCAGCGACCGCAGGACGGGGACAGCGCTGGTGACGACCAGGGCCCAGACGACGAGTACGGGTTGGAACAGCAGGCGGATCGCGCGGGCCGCGTCGGTGTCGAGGCCGAAGCCGTTCTGGTGCTCGGTGAACTGCGCGATGTTGCCGGGCAGGATCGCCACGAAGAACACGGCCGTCAGCGCGCCCACGACGGCCCGGGCGGGCTGCCGCCAGGTGGCGAGCAAGGCCAGCGCGAGAAGCAGCTCGACCACGCCCGAGGCGATCACGACGACGTTCTCGTCGATCGGGATCCAGGCCGGGACCTGGGCCTGGAATTCCGTACGGGCGAAGGTCAGATGGCCCGTGCCGGTGAACAGCAGGACCGCGCCCAGAAGAACCTGCCCCGCCGCCCGCCACATGGCCGCCTCTTTCCGCTCGATCACTCCCGGCATTGTGCTCGGTCCTGGATTCTGGCGCCCGTTCGGTAGCGTCTGGCGCCATGATGCTTTCCCGCGACGCGGCTCGGCGGTTCGTCCTTCCGGTGCTGGCCGTCGCCTCGGCGGTGGTGTGGGCAGTCGGCGTCGCCCTGTTCACGCCGCCCGCGGCGGAAGGTGGCAACAACATCTACTGGGGGCGGGAGCTGCGCTGGGGTGCGCTGCTCGCCCTGGTTCTGGTGTTGATCACCCTCGGCCGCGGGAGCCGCCGGGCCACCTGGGGCGCGGCCGTCGGTGGACTGGCCGGGCTGGCCGTCGATGTCGGTCTGGACCGGGCCGGCTATTCCGGTGGGGTGGCGCTGGCCGTCGGGGCGGGCCTGGTCGCGGCGGCCGGCTGCGCTGTCGTCAGGGCGGTGGCGGACGAGCCGGATCCGTCCGTCCTGTTCACGGTGTCGATCATGGCGGCGGTCGCGGCCGGGGTGGCCACGGCCACCGAGTCACCGACCGATGTCGAGACCGGCCTGAACCTGGGCAGCGCGGCGGTCGGTTCGCTGCTGGCCCTGATCGCGGTCACGGCGGCCGCCGGACGGCATTCGGCCGGCACGACCGTGGTGATCGCGGCGCTGGCCGCGGCGGCGCCGTGGGTGCTGCGCCTCGCCGTCCCCCAGCCGAGCGGGTTCCGGTGGCTGGCCGTCCTGGCCCTCACGGTGCTGCTGATCGGCGGCGGTTATTTCGTGACGGCCATCGCGCTGCCGGCGTTGTTCCTGACATTCACCCTGGTCACCATCCTGCTGCCGATCGGCCGGCCGTTCACCTGGCTGGCCGCCAACCCGGCCGTCCAGCCCGGCGACGAGGATCTCGTGCTGATCGTCCTGGCCATCCCGGTCGGCCTGATCCTGGCCCGGGCCCTGCGAGAAACGTCCCTCGGACGCGGCCTTCGCGAGGCCGCGGAACAACCACGCGTCGCCGCCTGACCGTCAGCGGACCAGGTGGGGGCCAGGGCGATCGTGACGAAGCGGATCGTTCGGCCGAGCAGGTAGGGCGGCGTTGGGCCAGCTTGACAAACTCAAGAGGTGCGCGCGGCAGTGCTGGCCCGGATCTCGAGTCGGTGGGCCACGACCAGGCGTTTCGGCTCGGCGTGGACGTCGGCCAGACGGTCGGACAGGCATTTCAGGGCAGCGTCGGCCAGGGCCGGCTTGTCGGGCGCGATCGTCGTGAGCGCCGGGTGGGCGAACCGGCCGTCCTCGATGTCGTCGAAGCCGGCCACAGCCAGATCCCCGGGCACGTTGAGGCCACGCGACAGGGCCACGTGCAATGCGCCCAGGGCCAACTGGTCGCTGAAACAGAAGACGGCGTCGACCTCGGCCCCGGAATGGTGCAGCCGGGTCATCGCGGCCGCCCCGTCGGCCCGGTGCAGACGCTCGACCGGGACCTCGAGCGCGGGCAGCCCGGCCTCGGCCAGCGCTCGGCGGTAGCCCTCGGCGCGGCGGGCGGCAGTGCCGTTGACCAGGTGCGGTTGCAGGCCGATGGCGGCGATGCGACGCCGGCCGGTGGCGATCAGGTGCCGGGTCGTCTCGGTGGCGGCGTCCACGTTGTCGATCGCGACGTGGTCGAGCAGGCCGCCGGCGTCCTGCTCACCCAGCAGCACCAGTGGGGCGCTGCCGGGCCGGCGGGTCAGATCGCTCGGCGACAATCCCCACGGGCTCATGATCAAACCGTCGACGGCCTGGGCGCGTACGCCGTCGAGCAGTTCCCTTTCCCGGCCGGCGTCCCCGCCGGTCTGCTGCACCAGCAGCGTCCACGCGTACGCCTCGGCCCGGTCGGCCAGCAGGCCGGCCAGTTCGCCGAAGTAGGGCGACGCCATCTCGGGCAGCACCAGCGCGACCAGCCCCGATCGGCCGCCGCGCAGGTGCCGGGCCGCGGCGTTCGGCTTGTAGCCCAGCTCGTCGATCACCCGCTGCACGCGCTCGCGGGTCGCGGGGGCGACCAGCGCGAAGCCGGACACCACGTTGGACACCGTGCGCACCGAGACGCCCGCGCGCTCGGCCACCTGTCGCAAATTGACGCTCACGCGCTCATCCTAGGACTTGCAACGTGGCATGCCACGTTGCAACATGAGCTTCATGAGGACTTTCATCAATGAAGCCGACACGATCTACCGCGACGGCATCACCGCGCGCAAGGGCGCGTTCAGCCCCAAGTGGGCCGACACCATGCGCGAGGACATCGAAGTCGCGTTCGCCGAGGCCATCAACCGCGAGGGCGGCGCCGTGGGCCGCGGCCCGAAGCGCTACTACGTCGAGATCCACCCCGAGCAGCTGCGCGGCTTCGTCGACCTGGTGACCCACCCGTGGCTGGTCGCCGTCTGCACGTCGGTGCTCGGCCCGGCCTACGAGATCGTCGAGCTCGGTTTCGACATCCCGTTCGCCGGCGCGGTCAACCAGCCGTGGCACCGCGACTTCCCGATGCCCGCCGTCACCCGCGACGAGCGTCGCCTCGACTCGCTGGCCTTCAACCTCACCGGCGTCGACACCACCGACGACATGGGCCCGTTCGAGATCGCGCCGGGCACCCAGTTCGACGACAGCCCCGAGTTCGGCCACGCCATGTTCCCGCCGCGGACGCACTACGACCGCTACAACCAGCTGGCCGTGCGCAAATACCCCCAGCGCGGCGACATCTCGGCCCGCTCGGCCCTCACGATCCACCGCGGCACCGCCAACAAGTCGCAGAAGTCGCGCCCGGTGCTGGTCCTCGGCGTGGACGCCCCCGACGGCACCAACCGCGACAAGCACGCCATGGCCGTCACCCGCGCCTACTGGGATTCCCTCCCCCCGCTGGTCCAGGACCACCTGCACTGCCCGATCGTCGACGAGCTGACCCCGATCACCCAGAAACACACGATCGAGGGCCTCGTCATGGGCGACGCCTGAGCGCGTGGCACGCTGCCGGGATGCCTTGGGAAGCCGTGAAACCGCCCCGACCGCCGTCCCACCCCGTCACGCTGAGGCCGCTCGAGCGCGGCGACCAGGCCGTCCTCGACAATCTGGGCCAGCTCTTCCGGTACGACCTGTCCGACTCCTTCGGGCTGCTGCCGAACGCCGACGGCAGCTTCAACTTCCGCGAGCTCGACCGCTTCCGCCTGGCCGACGATTCACGGCGGCGGGCCTGGCTGATCACCGCGGCCGGCCACACCGCGGGCTTCCTCCTGACCGGCCCGGCCGACGGGGACGGCACCTCGGTCAACGCCTTCTTCGTCGTACGATCCCTGCGTCGCACCGGCGTCGGCCGCGAAGCCGCCCTCCAGATGATCGCCCGGGCCCCCGGCCGCTGGGAGATCGGCTTCCAGCGCTACAACCCGGGCGTCGAAGCCTTCTGGTCCCGCATCGCCACCGAGGTGGCGGGCGACCGCTGGCGCATCCACGACGGACCCGCCCCGGACTCACGGCCACCCGACACGTTCATCACCTTCACCACTCAGGGCACCACCCGCAGCGACGGGCCGGAGGCGACTCCCAGCACCTCGTAGGGGGCCACGATGATGCCGCCCAGCAGTTGGTAGCGGCCCGGGGCCGGGGCCGGGAACTCCATCGTCGTCTCGCCCGCGGTGGTGTCGGCCGGCAGGCGGCCGAACGAGGTGGCGACGACCTTGGTCTCCGAGGTGTCGGCCGAGGTCGCGACCACGTGGGCGAGGTAGTGGGCGCCGGGTGACCCGGTGAGCGCAAAGGTCATGGTCGCGGTCAGGCGGTCCGGCCCGGCCCCCGGAGCGCTCGTGGCCGAGGCGAAGCGCAGGTCCGCCACCTCCAGGGCGAGACCGGCCGGCGCCGGACCGTCCACCGTCACCGGCTCGGCGGTCTCCACGAAGTACTGCACCTGACGGCCGCCGTCGGGCAGCGTCGTACTGACGCCGGGCTCGCCGTCGGCCTGCGCCACGTGCTGCTCCCGCACCTCCCCCTCGGCGTCGAGCACCAGAGTGACCAGATAGATCGGCCGGACCTGCTCGGCCGCCGGGACCGGATGGGCCGCCGGGACCGGGTCGGCCGGGGTCGTGAAGTCGGTCCCGATCCCCTGCAGGCGGGCGCCGAACGAACGGGCGGCCGGGCCCATGCCGAACCGCGCGAACGCGCCCCAGACAGCCCGCTGGGCCTCGGTGTGCCGGTCGGCCGACAGCCGCCCGGCCGTCCGCAGGTCGGACAGCGCGGCGAGGATGGAGTCGCGCATGTCCAGGAAGCTCGGGTTGGCCCGGGAGAGCTTCAGCGCATCCATCACCAGACGCAGCGCGAGCTGGTCGGACTCGAGCCGGCGGGTCATCTCCATCAGGGTGGCGCACCAGATCTCGCCGACCTCGTGCACCTCCCGGTACTCGATGCCGAGCCGGCCGAAGTGACCGGGATGCTTGTCGTCGTAGCGGTGGCCGCGGATGCCGACCGGCCGGTCCACGACCCAGGCCGCGACGACGTCGGTCCCCGTGTGGAGGCAGGCGAAGAAGTCGCCCCAGCCCTCGCCCATGCCGGCGCTCTGGGGTTCGTCCAGCGCGTGCGTGTCCAGGCCGCCGCCGACCAACCGGTTGGTCACGCCGTGGCTGAACTCGTGGAAGACGACCGTCGCGTCCAGCGCGGTGTGCCGGCCGGTCCGGCTGACCAGACCGAGCCGGAGCACCGGGCTGCGGCCGTCGGCCGGGGTGGCCATCGAGGCCGTGCCGGTCACCGGGCCGGGGAACACGCGGGCGTCCACCGGGTCGGATCCGGCCCCGCCCCGGCCCAGCGAATCGCGCTGGAAGTTGCCCTCGGCCTCGGTGAAGCCGAGCAGGTAGAAGAAGTCGTGGGCCGAGCAGGTGAGCGCGAACGCGTTCAGCACCTGCTGATCGGCGCTCTCCGGTTCGGGGGCGAAGGTCAGCCGGCCGTCGTCCTGGCGGCCCCGCGCGGGCCGGCCCGCGTCGCCCGGGTGGGCGACCACGTTGTTGCCCGCGGTCTCCTCGCCGGCCAGCCACGGGTCGGGGAAGCCGGCGGGCAGACCGGGCGGCGCGTCGAGCCCGTAGTCGGTCAGGGTCCGCGGGAAGTCGATCCGCTGCCGCTCGCGTCCGCCGTCGACCAGATAGACGTCGCCGACCGCGGCCGCCGACAGGACGGTCTGGTGGGCGTAGAGCACGGCCCGGTCGCGGGCGTCCACGAGCACGACGAAGCGCTGCACGTGGCCGGGCATGGTGAGGGTGACCCGCCAGGCGAGCCGGGTGTCGCCGGGGCTCAGCGGGAACCAGATCAGGGCCGCGGTGATCGGCTCGGCGAACGGCCCGGGGTCCAGCACGGTCGTACGGTCCTGGGCTCCGTCGAGGACGGTCGTGACCCGCGGTGCGAAGGTGTCCAGGTCGACCGCCGGTGGATCGAACGGCTCCTGGAACTGGTCGTACCGGCCGAGCTCGTCGGGTTCGGGAAGGGCCACGTGCCGGGCGGCGGCCAGCACAGCATCCTCGACCCGTACGCCCGGTTCAGCGTCCAGCGGTTCGTCGATGGTGACGGTGCTGCCGGCGGTCGAGGCCAGCGCGCCCGACGGGTCGAAGACCACCGCCTGGGCCGCCTGGAACACTCGGATCCCCTGGTGCTGCTGCCGCAGGTGGACGGTGTGGGCGCCGGCCCCGGTGGCCTGCACGACCGGGTCGGGCACGAATTCGGCCGGCTGGGCCGCGGTCAGCCCGAGCAGCGGCTCGACCAGTCGCAGGTGGGCCAGGGCCCGCGCGGCGTAGTTCCCCGGCTCGGCGTCGCCGCTGGTCAGTTCGATGCGGGCCGCGTTACCGGTCATCCGGTCGAGCGCGGCCACCCGGGCCGTCTGCGCGCCGGGCAGGCGGTCCGAGACGGTCCGCGCGAGCGTCCGCAGGCGCTGCTCGTCCGGCTCCGCGACCGGGCTACGAAGGTCAACTTCCCGGCTCATGGTCCCTCCCTGGCCATGGTGGCGGGCGCCGCCGGCCCGTGACCGACGGCGCCCGGTCGGCGATCACTCCGGGTAGACGAGGTACCGCAGCGGAATGTTCTCCTGGACCCGTCCCGAGTCCACGTCGATGATCGTGCTGGCGAAAGCCGCGTAGGGCTGACCGGCGTCGATGATGTCGACGGCCAGGTTGGCCTCGAAGAACTGCGGCTTGCGGACCGGGAACGGGGCCCGGAACCAGAACGGGATCAGCGTGAACGGAGAGACCGGGCCGACGAACCGGCCCGGCCGGAAGTCGTCCGGCCCGTTGGTCACATTGGTCAGGTTCACCTGCTCCATCGTGACCCGGTAGCGGCGGCCCCTCAGCTGGGTCGTCGGCGGCACGGCGAACCCGTTCGCGATGTCGACCTGCGGGTTGACGAACATCA
Source organism: Paractinoplanes aksuensis (assembly GCF_024137025.1). Classification (GTDB taxonomy): domain Bacteria; phylum Actinomycetota; class Actinomycetes; order Mycobacteriales; family Micromonosporaceae; genus Actinoplanes; species Actinoplanes aksuensis. Next base: position 113,221 of record NZ_JAMYJR010000030.1, on the reverse strand, counting down.
CCGTGTAGATGACGGCCCACTCGCCGGCCGCGATGATCTTGCTGGGCTGGTACGGCGGCGGCCCGCCGAACTGGATCGGGCTGAAGGCGTACAGGTCGAACGCCACGTACGGTCCGACGCGGGGCTGGCCCAGCTGCTGCGCGAGCGCCTGGCGCTGCTCGGCCTCCTCGTCCCGCCGGTTCTGTAGGCCCGTCTTGAACCGCTCGAGCAGTTCCTCACCGGTGTCCCCGGCCCGCTCCAGCAGTTCGGGCGGCACCGGCGGCGGGGCCGGCTCGGCGACCGGTGCGGCCGGCGCGGCCGTGCCGGCGCTCATGGTGATCTCGTCCTTGGTCGTGGTCATGGTGGAGCCTCCTCGAGGTGGTGCTGCCCCTGGGGCGTGACGGGCCCGACTGTTGCAGCGGTCGCTTAATCGGCGTCGCCCGGCCACTTAGCCGTGCGGCCCGTCGGCCTTAAGCGAATGGCACGCCCGGAAGGTTTCGCGGGCGCCTTCCAGCGGGAACTCTGTCGTCTCCCGGGCCCCGGGAGGGCGCCGAGTGACCGGGAGACGACAGTGGTTCCTCACGAGATGACGGTGGTGAAGTCCGGCGAGACCGGCTCCGAGGAGTGGGACTGCGCGAGCTGCGGACGCCGGTTGCTGCTGCGCTGGCCGCCCCGCTTCGAGCGGATCGTCCTGCTGCCGGGCGACGACAGCGTGGTGCACGTGGGCGCGCGTCACGACCGGCCCGTCGGCGACGTACCCGAGCGGGAGCTGCGCTGGCTGAACGCCAACGGCATCCGCTGGCCGTGACTCAGACCGGTTCGTGCCGCCGGATGCGCTGGTAGAGGTCCTGCGTCTCCGGGCTCGGCTCCACGCCCAGGTCCCGCCACAGCGCGGCCGCGCAGACCCGGTGCTGGATCAGGGCGAGGTGCGGCTGACCCTGCCGGCTGTGGCAGACCATCAGCCGCCGATGGGTCGCCTCCCGGCAGGGATCACCCTCGACGACGCGGGCGCTGAGGCCCGCCGCCGCCGCGTACCGACCGGCCGCGAACGACAGGCTGCTCAGGTGGTCGAGCGCGTCGATGTGGGCGAGTCGCCACTGCTCGCGGGGCAGCAACGGCCATTCCTCGTACGGGCTCTCGGCCAGCAGATCACCGCGGTACAGCCCGTCGGCCACCTCGTACTCCCGCACCGCCGCGTCCGACTCACCGGCCAGGTGGAACCGCCGGGCCTGCCGCAGGTGCCGGTCGAACTCGTCGACGTCGAGCCAGAGACGCACGGCCGGGTCGAGGCCGTAGCGGTTGCCGCGCAACACGATGATCGGCCGATCGGTCACCGTGCGCAGCGCCCGCCGCAGGCCGTGCAGGGCGACGTTCAGGCTGTTGCGGGCCGCCTCCGGGGTGGAGTCCGGCCAGAAGGCGTGCATCAGCGTCTCGCGGGACGGCCACGGGTTACGGTGGGTGAGCAGATAGGCGAACAGGGACTCGTTGCGCCCGCCGTGCCAGAGGCCGGCCGGCACCCCGTCCAGCGTCACCAGGAACGGGCCGAGCACGTGGACGGCGAGGAGCGAGCACGGCTTCTCCGCTGTCAGCAGGCTGATTCGGGCGTGATCGTCCATGCGGCACCTCCGGGACGGCCACCCCCCACGCTACGAGCGCCCGGCGTCCCTGGGGCGGTCGGATCAGGGACAGTCCGATCGGCATCTAGATGCATAGATCGCTGCAAGCTCTTCCACCAGCTGCAAGCGCTTGCTATGGTCCGTTCCAATGTGAACGCGGGATTACGTCCCTGTCACCGGATCCGTCCCTGGTGGTAGCGGTGCCGCGGTTCCCATGCAGCGATGCCTGTCGTTGAAACCCCAGGTCGTTGGAGGAACCCGTGCCCCTGCCCCGATGGCTCCTCGCCGTCCCCCTCGGCCTCGCGCTGGTGCCTGTCGCGGCGGTCGCGGCCACCACCGCGACGGTCTACTACAAACCGCCGGCCACGTGGTCGACGGTCAACATCCACTACGCGCCGACCGGAGGATCCTGGACAGCCGTGCCCGGGGTCCGCATGGATGCAGCCTGCACCGGCTGGTACCGCAAGGATCTCGACACAGGGTCGGCCTCCGGACTCCAGATCACCTTCAACAACGGCGCCGGCACCTGGGACAACAACTCTGGCCGCAACTACAGCACCGGCCTCGGGACGGTGGTCGTGTCGGGCGGGGTGGTTTCCGCCGTCGATCCGTGCACGAACACACAGCCACCGACGACGCCTCCGCCCACCACTCCTCCGCCGACCACACCTCCCCCGACGACGCCGGTCACCAGCGGCGAGATGCTCGGCGGCGACCCGCGCAAGGAGAGCATCTATTTCGTCATGACGGCCCGGTTCGCCGACGGGGATGCGAGCAACAACCGCGGCGGCAGCCAGCACGTCAAATCCGGCAACGCGGCCACCGACGACCCGATGTTCCGCGGTGATTTCAAGGGTCTGATCGACAAACTCGATTACATCAAGGGCCTCGGTTTCTCGGCCCTCTGGGTAACCCCGGTCGTGCTCAACCGGTCCGACTACGACTTCCACGGCTATCACGGCTGGGACTTCCACCGGGTCGACACACGGCTCGAATCGCCCGGTGCCGGCTATCAGGATCTGATCGACCGGGCCCACGCCAAGGGCATCAAGATTTACCAGGACGTCGTCTACAACCACAGTTCCCGGTGGGGCGCCAACGGCTTGTTCGTTCCCAAGGTGTGGGGCGCTCAGGACGGCCAGTGGGACGCCTTCTACAGCACGAAGGTCGACGGCAAACAGTACGACCCCCTGGAGGAGAACGCGGCGGGCCGCACCTACAACGGCGACCTCTGGAGCACGGCCGAACCGGCCGGCAACACCTGCCGCAACTGGGGGACGCCGACCGGTGGCAAGAGTGCCGAGGGCTACACGGTGCACAACTGCCAATGGCCGTCGCCGACCAGCGGCATGTTCCCGGCGAACCTTTTTCACCAGTGCTGGATCGGCAACTGGGAGGGTGAGGACGCCCGGTCGTGCTGGCTCCACGAGGACCTGGCCGACTTCAACACCGAGAACGCGACGGTGCAGCAATACCTGATCGACGTCTACAACCGGTACATCGAGATGGGCGTCGACGGTTTCCGCATCGATACCGCCGTGCACATTCCCCGCGTCACCTGGAACCGCCGTTTCCTGCCGGCCATCAAGCAGAAACTGACCCAGAAGTACGGCGCTCGGAAGGCCGACGACTTCTACGTGTTCGGCGAGGTGGCCGCGTTCGTGCACGACAAGTGGAACCGGGGCTCGGTCAACCACTCGGCCCAGTTCTTCACCTGGAAGGAACGGCGCGACTACAGCGCCGACGACACCCAGGCCGCGCTCGAGCAGTACAACTACGAGAACGGGCAGGGCTCGGGCAACCAGCCGACGTCGACCAATGCCTTCCTGAGCGGGAACAGCTATCACGCGCCCGACCGCAGCCAGTTCAGCGGCATGAACATCATCGACATGCGCATGCACATGAACTTCGGCGAGGCGTCCAACGCCTTCAACAACGGCAAGGACACCGACGACTCGGTGAACGACGCGACCTACAACACGGTCTATGTCGATTCGCACGACTACGGGCCCAACAAGTCCTCCGTACGCTATGACGGCGGCACCGACGCCTGGGCCGAGAACATGGCGCTGATGTGGACGTTCCGCGGCATTCCGACGCTGTATTACGGCTCCGAGATCGAGTTCCAGGCCGGTAAACGCATCGACTGCGGCCCGACATGTCCGCTCGCCACCACCGGCCGCGCGTATTACGGCGACCACGTGGCCGGATCGGTCACCGCCTCGGATTACGGCGTGGTCAGCAGTGCGAGCGGCGCGGTCGCCACGACCTTGTCGAAACCGCTCGTCAAGCACCTGCAACGGCTCAACCAGATCCGCCGGGCCGTTCCCGCGCTGCAGATGGGCCAGTACTCGACCGAGGGCGTCAGCGGGAACATGGCGTTCAAGCGCCGCTACACGAACGGCAGCACCGACAGCTTCGTGCTGGTGACCATTTCCGGCAGCGCCACGTTCACCGGTATTCCCGACGGCACTTACACCGACGCCGTGACCGGTGACGTCAAGACGGTCACGAACGGCACTCTCGCCGCCTCGGTCAGCGGTAAAGGCAATCTGCGCGCCTACGTGCTCACGCTCTCCGGCAACCCCGCCCCCGGCAAGGTCGGGTCCGACGGCCCGTACCTGAAGTAAGGAGAATCGATGAAGAAATACGCCGCACCGCTGATAGCAGCGCTGCTGGCCGCGGTGGTCGCGATCGCCGTGGTGGGCCGGCCCGAACAGGCCGACGCCAAACCGGACGCGAACCCCGGCGCGCGGGACGCGATCGTGCACCTCTTCGAATGGCCATGGGCGTCGGTCGCTTCGGAATGCACCAATGTGCTCGGGCCGAAAGGCTTCGGGGGCGTCCAGGTGTCACCGCCGCAGGAGCACGTGGTGCTGCCGAGCGCGGGCTACCCGTGGTGGCAGGACTACCAGCCGGTCAGCTACCAGCTGGTTACGCGGCGCGGCGACCGGGCGGCGTTCGCGAACATGGTGAGCACGTGCCACGCGGCCGGCGTCAAGATCTATGTCGACGCGGTGATCAACCACATGGCCGGCGGGGCCTCGACGGGCACGGGCTCGGCCGGGACGTCGTACAGCCACTACTCGTACCCCGCGGTGCCGTTCGGAAATGACGACTTCCACCACTGCGGGCGCAACGGCAACGACGACATCGCCAACTGGGGTGACCGGTGGGAGATCCAGAATTGTGAACTGGTCGACCTCAGCGACCTCAAGACCGAATCCTCCTACGTGCGCGGGAAGCTCGTCGCGTACCTGAACGACCTGATCTCGCTGGGCGTCGACGGGTTCCGGGTCGACGCGGCCAAGCACATGCCGGTGGCCGACCTGCAGGCGATCTACGGGCAGCTCAACGGCAACCCGTACTTCTTCCAGGAGACGATCGAGGGTGGGGCCGGAGAGCCGAGCCCGACCGAGTACACCGGCATCGGTGACGTGACCGAGTTCCGCTACGGCGACGTGGTCGGCAACGCCTTCCGTGACGGCAACCTGCAGAATCTGCAAAACCTGCCGAGCCAGATGCTGTTGTCCAGCGGCGACGCGGTGGCCTTCATCGACAACCACGACACCCAGCGCAACGGGCGGGCCAAGCTGACCTACAAGGACGGCACGAACTACGCGCTGGCCGAGGCGTTCATGCTGGCCTACCCGTACGGGACGCCGGCCGTCATGTCGTCGTTCACGTTCAGCAACCCCGAGGCCGGGCCGCCCGCGACCTCGAACGGCACCACGACCGCGGTCAACTGCTCGTCCGGCTGGGCCTGCGAGCACCGGTGGCGCACGACGGCCAACCTGGTCGGCTTCCACAACGCGGCCGCGGGCACGGGCCTGACCAACTGGTGGTCCAACGGCGGCAACCAGATCGGCTTCGGGCGCGGATCCAACGCGTACGCCGTCTTCAACCGGGGCGGGTCACTGAACCGCACGTTCAGCACGTCGCTGCCCGCCGGAACCTACTGCGACGTGGCCAACGGCGACTTCGCCAACGGCGCCTGCACAGGTACGGCGTACACGGTCAACGCTTCGGGCCAATTCACCGCGACCGTCCCGGCCAACGGCATGCTCGCACTGCACATCAACGCCCGCGGCACGGGCACCGGCCCGACCACCCCGCCGCCCACCGGCTGCACCACGGTGGCGGTGACGTTCGCCGCCAACGCGACCACGGTCTGGGGCGAGAACGTGTTCGTCCTGGGCAACCGGGCCGAGCTCAGCAACTGGAACACCAGCGGCGGCGTGGCCCTGTCCTCGGCGACCTACCCGGTCTGGCGGGGCACGGTCAACCTGCCCGCCAACACGGCCGTCGAGTACAAGTACGTGAAGAAGAACGGCTCGTCGGTGGCCTGGGAGTCCGGCGGCAACCGGACCCTCAACACCGGCTCGGCCTGCACCCTGACAGTCAACGACAGCTGGCGGTCCTGACTGCTTAACTGGACCGCATGACGCGGTCCGCAGTGTTGTTCACCGTGGCGATGCTCGTCGCGGGCTGCACCTCCACGCAGCCCGCGGCGAGCATCGCCGAATCCGGGATGATCAGCTGCGCCGACCAGGCCGTCTGGGGCCACATCGTCGCGAACACCGACGGCCACGCCACCATCCGCACCGACCGCTGGCTGGTCCCGGACACCGGCGCGGCCGACCTGAAGGCCGCCATCACCGAACCCGTAGGAGCACACGGACTGCTGGTGGTGACCGCCGAAGAAACGTCATGGTTCCCGGACGAGCTGGGGCTCCGTTTCGAGGACGCATGGGAGCAGGACGGCCGCCATCACGACCCGGGCTGCGACGACAACCCGCAGGGCTGAAGCGGGCTGAGCAGACGACGACCGGGGTCCACGGGGAGCCCGGAACCACGTCATGGTGATCGTCGGCGGCGGGGAGCCGAGGCGCCCTGATCACCCTGGTCACCCTGGCGCGTGACCAGGGCCCAATGTCTGTTGTCCGCCGGCGTGGCGCTCAGCGGGCGCTGGCCGAGCGAGTTGTTGGGGCACGCCCACTCGCGCCGGCGCTCGCCGCGTTCCCGCCGTCAGTCGTCCCGGCCGGCGCCGAAGCCGGGGCGGTCGGGGGCCCACTGTTGCTGGACGCGGATGGCGTGGCGGTTCCAGCCGCGCTGCTCGACGAGGTGGCGCTGCAGCAGGCGGCAGGTGTCGCTCTCGCCGACCAGATAGGCGGCGCCGGGGCCGGTGGGCAGGTCGAGATCCTGGACGGCGCGCAGCAGGACCCGGGATGCCACCGCCGGCGCCTGGCCCCGGTGCACCCACGGCAGAGGAGCCCGGCCCTCGAAATCAGGGACCTCGTCGGACGGATCAGTGGTCTCGAAGACGCCGTAGGTGGCGGCGGCGCGGGGCAGGGCGGCGCGCATGGCGAGCAGCGGGACGGCTCCCGTCTCGTCGCCGATGAACAGGTGGAACCGGGCCGATTCGTCGATGGTGATCTTGGTGCGGGGCGGTTCAATCGATAGGCGATTATCGACAGTGACCGTGCGGGCCCACGTGCAGCCGGGGCCGCCGGCGTCGTGGAGGGCCACGCGCAGCACCAGCAGGGACGACCGCGGGTCGTGGCGCCAGACCGAGTAGACGCGCCGCGCGATCGTGTCGCCGTCGGGAATGCGGGCGACGACATGCGCGCCGGGTCGCATGCGCAGTCGGGGCACGTCGGGGCCGACCAGCTCGATCTCGCGCATGGCCGGCGTGAGGTCGCGTACCGACCGCACCCGCGTGGGCATCGAGGCACGCCGCGCAGAACTCACCGCGAGACCCTAACGGATAGGGTTTGGTGAATGCCCATCCGCGGAGTTCTCTTCGACGCCGGTGGCGTGCTGACCCGTCCGGTCGGCGGCCGCTGGAATCCCCGCTACGACTTCGAGAGCATCGTCGTCACGCACCACCCCGAAATGCGGCAAGACCTCTTCCCGTACGCCGTTCGGGCCGGTCAGGAATTTCTCGATGCGAGCGCCGACACAGCCAACCGCACGGATTACCACCGAACGATGCTCACGGTGCTCGGCATCGAGCCGTCACCCGTACTCCTGCAGCAGTTGGAGGCGCCGGCCGCCGGCCCGGTGATCGAGCTCTACCCCGACGCCCGCCCCACCCTCGAACGCCTCCGCCGAGCCGGCCTGCGCATGTCGGTCGTCTCGGACAACTGGGCCGGCCTCGAAGCGACGTTCGCAGGGCTCGACATCGGCCACTACTTCGATGGTTTCGCCATTTCCGAGGTGCTCGGGTGCCGCAAACCTGACCCCCGCATGTACGCCGAGGGCAGCCGGTTGTTGTCGCTCGAGCCCCCGTCATGCCTCTTCGTCGACGACGATCCCGCCCTCGTCGCGGCGGCACGGGAGCTCGGGTATCACGGGGTCACGCTCGATCGCTCGGCCGCACGTTCCGCCGAAGGGGTGATCCGCGCCCTCGACGAGCTTCTGCCGCAGGCCGCTCTCTCGTAGGTCGTGTCCCCCGGTGCTGCGCTCGGCCTTGGTCTTGTCGCCGCGCCCGGGCTCTTGTCGCCGCGCCGGGCTCTTGTCGCCGCGCCGGGCCTTTGTCGCCGCGCCGGGCCTTTGTCGCCGCGCCGGGCTCTTGTCGCCGCGCGGGGCCGCGGCGTGGTCCAGGCGGCGCTGGACCGGGCAGGATCGTCGCATGGCATACATCGATCTGGGTCTGGATGAGACGGTCAACCCGGGGATCCGGGGGCTGCTGCGCTACCGGCCCGCCACCGGGCGGCCGCTGATGGAGCTGGCCGAGGCTCTGCTACGCGGGCCGAGCACGCTCAGCCGGGGCGAGCGGGAGCTGGTCGCGGCCTACGTCTCGGACCGCAACGACTGCACCTATTGCCACCACTCGCACGGCGCGTTCGCCGCGGCCCAGCTTGAGGAGGGACGGCCGCTGGTCGACCAGGTGTGCGCGGACCCGTCGACCGCCCCGATCCCCGAGAAACTCCGGGCGCTGCTGAAGATCGCGGCGGCCACCCAGGTCAGTGGGCACGACGTGACCCCGTCGCTGATCGAGGACGCCCGGGCGGCCGGGGCGACCGACGCCGAGATCCACGACGTGGTGCTGATCGCGGCCGCCTTCAGCATGTTCAACCGCTATGTCGACGCACTCGGCACGCTGGCCCCCACCGACCGGACCCCGTACGAGGCAGCCGCTCCCCGCGTGGTCGAGAGCGGCTACCTCGCCTGAACTCCCCTACGAGGCAACCACCCGCAACGCGAACCGGCGGTAGCCGAGCCGCTCGAACGAGGCCACCATCGGCGCGTTCGTACTATCGGTGTCGGCCCGGATCGTGACCGCTCCGAGGGCGATCACGACATCGGCTTCCGCACCGCCTGCGGCCGCGGCTTCGGTACCGACATCGGCTCCGGCCCCGGCATGCGCTCCAGCTGCGGTATCCGCTTCGGCTTCGGCATCGCCCGCAGCGTCGGCATCGACATCAGCCCCGGCCCCGGCGTCCGCGTAAGCCCCGGTATCCGCTTCGGCTTCGGCTTCGGCTTCGGCTTCGGCTTCGGCTTCGGTGATCATCCAGGTGATCTCGGAGAGCAGGTCGTCGGCGTAGTGGTGGCCGCGTTGGGACGGGAGCACGCCGACGTAGCCGACCACTGGGCCGCCGTCGTTGGCCGAGGGTAGGGCGCAGCCGACCAGGGCGCCGGAATTGTCGTAAGCGAGCCGCCACCATTCGCGGGGGCCGCGCATCGACTTGTAGTCGTCCACGTCTTCGAGGGCCTGCGCGTGGGCACCGATCCGGGCGACACCGGAACGGGTGGCCACATCGAGGCTGTCCACCGAGATCTGTTCGAAGGCGTCGACGAACTCCTCGTCGGAGGCGGGCCGGAACGTCAGGCGGGTCGAGCGCTCCGGCAGCGGCTGAGCGCTCGTCCATTCGTACCGAAAACGCTCGGTGACGGTGGTGAGACCAGCCTCGGCCGCGGCGGCGAGGCGTGTGGTGATCTGCGGATCGTCGCGCCTGTCGGGCTGGGTGAAGATGTGGTACTCGGCCGGCGGCGGCACCTGGCGGATCAGCCCGGCCCACATCGGGACGGGATCGGCGACGCCCGGCGCGGCCCACAGGCAGTCGAGGGCGAGTGGCCGCTCACCGTCGGGAAACCCCCACCAGACGGCCAGCCCGACCGGAGCGTCGCCGTCGAAGGCGAGCCAGGTCCAGGCGGGGCGATAGCTACCGCTGTCGAGATAGGCGACGAACCGCTCGGCGGTCGTCGTGTTGACGGACGGCTCGGTCAGACAGGAAAGAACAAAATCAAGGTCGGACTCGACCATGGTGCGGAACAACGAAGCCTCCTGGGCGTCGATTCGCGATGCGTGAACATGCGCCCTCCTTCCCTGTCGACTTCCGTGGCGCCGTCATGCTGCCCCAGCCACCCGCCCCTGTCACCTGATTTACCGGCCACGCTCTCGACGGTGCGGTCGACGCCGGCCGCTGGTGTTCATGGGCGTGGGGTGAGGCCGGCCAGGACTGTTTCGATGAGGGTGGTGGCGAATTTGCGCAGGTCTGTCGAATGCTCCGTGAAGTGGCCGAGGAAGGCCCGGTGGAAGCAGGCGCCCAGCAGCGCCATCGCTGCGGCCGTCGGGTCGGCGTCCTCGGATACGCGGCCGATCTGCTGTTCCGCGTGCAGGTAGGCGGCAAGGGCCTGGCTGGGGATTTGCGGGCCGATACCGCGTTCGCTCAGAGCTGTGCGGTGGGCGGCGAGCAGGGCCGGCTCGGCGAACAGCGAGGCAGCCATCGGGAAGGCCTGGTCGTAGACGTTGGCGGCCGCGAGCACCACGTCGCGTAGCACCGTCGTGAGGGGTTCCCGGCCGACGCGTTCTGGTAGGGCGCCGAGCACCGCGACCAGGTTGGTCGGGCCGCGTTCGGCCAGGACGGCCAGGAAGATGTCGGTCTTGTCGCGGAAGTGTTTGTAGAGCGCCGCCTCGGACAGGCCGGCCGCGCGGGCGATCTCTTTGGTGGTGGCCCGGGCCAGGCCGCGGTCGCGGATGACCTCGGCGGCGGCGGTGACGATGCGTTCGCGGGTGCTCAACAGCGCTCCTTGACAGGGTGGTGAGTGCTCACTAACCATAGTGGTTAGTGAGCACTCACCAACCGGGAGAAGCCATGAAACTCACCATTTTCGGGGCCACAGGTGGCACGGGCGAGCAAGTCGTCCGGCAGGCGTGCACGGGCGGTCATGATGTGACAGCGGTGGTCCGCGACCCGACCCGACTGGCCTTCGAGGCGCCGTCGTTGCAAGTGCTGGCGGCCGACGTGATGGACCCGGACGCCATCGCCCCCGCCCTCGAGGGGCGCGACGCCGTGATCTCCGCGATCGGCTCCCGGGAGGCCCGCTCCCCCACGACCGTCTGCACCGACAGCGCCCGATCGATCATCGAGGCCATGCGGCAGAACAGCGTGCGCCGGCTGGTCGTGGTCAGCAACAGCGGCATGCACATCGACAGTCAGGACGGCGCCTTCGTCCGCGCAGTGATCAAGCCAGTGCTGGGCCGAGTGCTCCGCCATGCGTACGCCGACATGCGCCACATGGAAGAACTGGTGCAGGCGACCGATCTGGACTGGACGATCGTGCGCCCGCCCCGCCTCATCAACGCGCCCGCCACCGGCAACTACCGCACAGCGATCAACCAGAACGTCCCCCGCGCCAGCGTGATCACCCGAGCCGACCTGGCCGCCCACATCCTGCACACCCTGACCGACCCCACCACCGTCCGCGCCACCACCTCGGTCGCCCGGTGAACGAGCACTCAGGCTGGGTGCGGGGTTCGGGACTGGGCTGGTTGGGCGCGCAGCGCCGGCACGCGGGCGACCGCGGAGGGGGCGCCGAGGCTGTGGTCGACGGACAGCAGCGAGAGCAGGCGGATGGGGCGGTCGGATTCGGCGGCGGCCTGGATGCGGTGGTGGCCGTCGAGCAGGAAGTGGGTCAGCGCCCAGTGTGAGTAGTAGTCGGAGCCGTCGTCCGTGGCGGGCAGGCTCACGTCGAGGATCGACACTGCCACGGCCGTGGCGACCTCGCCGTCGGCCAGGTCGGAGGCGTACTTCTCGACCTGGGCCCGCTCGTTCCAGCTCGGCGGGACCATCGGGACGACGAACTCGTACAGGTGCGCGTTGTCGTCGATCGCGGTCTCGAACGTACGGTAATAGGGGGTTCGGGGGTAGACCGGCAAGCCCCAGAACGAGTCCAGGCCCCAGGTCGCCACCTGCTCCTCGGCGAAGTAGTCGCCCGGCCGCGACGGCTGCACCAGGCGCGGCCGGATCTCGAGCTGCAGCGGCTGGTAGTCACCCCGCGGCAGCAACGAGCCGAACGCCTCGATCAGGTCGTCGCCCTCGGCCGAGAACGTCTCGGTCGAACCCTCCTGCCGCTGGAAGAGGATCTGGCACGTGCCGCACCAGAACGACAGCTCGAACGCCGGCTTGTCGTCGACGAACAGCAGGCGGCGCGGATCGGAGCGCTCTTCCGACGGGGAGGAGGAGAAGCGCAGCCGCGGATTGTCAGCGTCCCCGAGGACGCGCACGGGCTCGGCATTGAGCAGCACGCGCCCACCCTAGGACCAATCCACCCCGCCCGCAGCTTCGGCCGGCAAGAAGAAGCTAGCGGGAGCGGACGACGAGTGTCTTGGCCGCCATGTCACCCAGCCGGCGGCGCCGGTCCGAGTTGATGACGATCAGGAAGCCCACCAGGTAGCCGAGGAAACCATCGATCAACCGCAGCAGCGTACGCACGAAGCCCGACAACAACCCGGGCCGCCCGCCACTCCCGGCGTCGATGACCCGGATGCCGGTGACCCACTTGCCGATCGTGAGCCCGGTCAGGCCCTCGAAGAGCGTGTAATACAGCAGCACGATGACGCTCAGCCAGACCGTGCCGGTGTTGTTGAAGCTGGTCAGCCCGAAGCCCGAGTCCGTCCCCTCCACGCCGAACGCGGACACCAGCGCGCCGTTGATCAGGCCGAAGATGAGGCCGTCGATGATGGTGGCGACGACCCGGCGGCCGGTGACCCGGACCTCGGAGGCACCCGTTGCGTACGTCATGGCCCGATCATGCCGGACGGGCGCCAACCAGGCTCGGCGCGGGCCGCCGCAGACCCGCGCGCTGACCAGCACCGCGACGGCGTTCACGAGGCCGAACGCGGCGATCTTCAAGCCCGAGGCCCCGGACATGGCCGAGGCCGACCTGGCCGCCATGGCCGAGGCCATGCCGCACATCACCGCCATGGTCGCGGCCGAGGTCCACGCGGCCGGCGACCCGACGCTGGGCTGGTGCGACAGTCAGACCGAGTTCGAGTTCACCCTCGACCTCATGCTCGACGGCTTCGAGCGCCTGCGCGGAAAGGGTCAGGCGTTAGGCGACCCAGGCCCGCTTGGCCCGGTGGCGCTGCTTGGTGCGATACATGTCGGCGTCCGCGGCCGAGGCGAGCTGGGCGAAGTCGGTGCAGCACTCCCCATACGCATGACCGATGCTCGCCCCGACCCGGCACGGACCGGTGCGGGTCTCGACGGGTTCGGCCAGCGCCCGGTGCACCCGCTCGGCCACGGCGCGCAGCCGGTCGTCCACCCCCTCGCCCGTCGCGACCAGCACGAACTCGTCGCCGCCGGTGCGGGCCAACAGGTCGTCCGGGCCGACCAGGGCAGCCATCCGGGCCGCCACCGTCCGCAGCACCTCGTCGCCGGCGTCGTGCCCGCCCGCGTCGTTGACCGCCTTGAACTCGTCGAGGTCGATCACCATCACGCCGACCTCACCGCCCGTGCGCCCGGCCAGCTCGTCGGTGAACGCGCGCAGCAGCGTCCGGTTGGCCAGCCCGGTCAGCGGGTCGTGGGTGGCCGCGTGGTGCAGCCGGGCCCGGCTCTCGGCCAGTTCGTGGTGCAGCCGGGCGTGGTGCACGGCCGTCGACGCGTGCTGGGCGAACAGTTCGAGCATCTCGCGCTGCACCGGGCCGGGCCGGCGGCCGTCGCGCGGCAGGTCGACACTCAGGATGCCGACCAGCTCCCCGGCCGGCGCGGTGAGCGGTGCGAACAGCATGTCCTCGGGGTGCCAGCCGCCGGGGCCGGCGGGCACGGTCAACGTCTCCGATGTCCAGGTGATCATCGCGTCGGGCATGTCGTTGTTGTGGTCGACGAAGTACAGCGAGCCCCACCGCTCGGCCTTGCCGAACAGCTCGTCCCAGTTGGCCGGGCTGGTCGTGGTGCCCAGCAGCGAACGGCGGATCTCCTCGGTGCCGTCGACCGAGACGACCGCGAAGTCGCCGTCGGGCTGCAGCACGTTGACCACGGCCACCTCGAACCCCGAGGCCCGGGTGACGCCGTGCACGACCGCGTCCATCGTCGCCGTCAGGTCGAGACTGGCGTGCACCGCCTTGCTGACCTCGTGCAGCGTCCGCAGGCCGTCGAGCTCGGCCAGGGCGTCGGAGAGCTGCGACGACAGATCCTCGATGCTGGTCAAGCCGCCTCCCCGATCCGCGTCCCCGAACCAGGGATCTTATCCGGCGCGGGCCGCGGTGAAAGGCAGGTCTCAATAGGCGCAGGTCACAGACTGTGGCGGGGCGGCCTACGGCGTGCTTGGGTGTGATCCGTGACTGACGCCACCGACCTGAACGACTCCACCAAGATCACGCGGTGGAAGCATCGGGTCGCCACGCCGCTGCGCGACTTCCTCCGCACCGAGGCGGGCAGCGCCGGTGTGCTGGTCGCGGCCATCGTGGCCGCCCTGCTCTGGGCCAACATGTCCGACGGCAGCTACGAGTCGTTCTGGCACACCGAGCTCAGCCTCGAGTTCGGCCGGCACGGCATCGCGCTCGACCTGCGGGAATGGGTCAACAGCGGGCTGATGACGCTGTTCTTCCTGGTCGTCGGGCTCGAGGCGCGGCGCGAGTTCGATCTCGGCGACCTGCGCGACCGGCGCCGTTTCGTGCTGCCGGCCCTGGCCGGCGTGGTCGGCATGGCCCTGCCCATCGGCATCTTCCTGGCCTTCAACCACGGCCACGCGGGCGGCGCGGGCTGGGGCGCGGCGATGTCGACCGACACCGCGCTCGCGCTGGGCCTGCTCGCCCTGGTCGGGCGGCACATCCCGGTGCAGGCGCGGCTGTTCCTGGTCACCGTGTCGGTGGTCGACGACGTGGTCGCGCTGATCGTCATCGCGGTCGCCTACTCCGACGACATACGCTTCATGCCGCTGCTCGTGGCGGCGCTGGCGTTCCTGCTGACACTGGTCATGGTGCGGGCGGGCGTGCGCAGCGGGTTCGTCTACCTGCCGGTCTGTCTGGTCGTGTGGGGCGCGACGCTCGAGAGCGGCATCGACCCGGTGGTGTCCGGCCTGGCCATCGGCCTCGCCGCCGCCGCGTACACACCCGGTCGCAACGACCTCGAGCAGGCCAGCGACCTGTTCCGCTCGTTCCGCGAGCAGCCCACCCCCGAACTCGCGCGCTTCGCCCGGATCGGCCTGCTGCAGTCGCTGTCCCCCAACGACCGGCTCACCCGCACCTGGTCCGGTGTGTCGAGCTACCTGATCGTGCCGTTGTTCGGTCTGGCCAACGCGGGCATCGTGATCGACGCCGGCTTTCTGGGTGATGCGCTGGGTTCGCGGGTCACGCTGGGCGTCTTCTTCGCGTACGTGGTGGGGAAGCCTCTGGCCATCACCGGGGTCTCCGCCCTGGTGACGCTGGCGACCCGGGGCCGCGTGCGACCGGGCGCCGGATGGGCGTCGGTGCTCGGCACCGGGACGATCGCCGGCATCGGCTTCACCGTGTCGTTCCTGATCGCCAACCTGGCCTTCGAGGAGCCCGAGCTGTCCGAGGCCAAGCTGGGGCTGCTGCTGGCCATCCCGGCCGCTTCACTGATCACGTGGACGGTCTTCTTCGTGACCAACCGGCTGCCGCGGCCGCGCAAGGCGATGGCGCTGCTGGGCGACGTCGAGGAGCTGATCGACCTGATCCCCGACGTCGACCCCGACCGCGACCACGTGCGCGGCCCGGCCGACGCCACGGTCACCCTGGTCGAATACGGCGACTTCCAGTGCCCGTACTGCGGCCGGGCCGAACCGATCGTGCGCGAGCTGCTGACCGACGACGACCTGCGCTACGTGTGGCGTCACCTGCCGCTGACCGACGTGCACCCGCAGGCTCAGCTGGCCGCGCAGGCGGCCGAGGCGGCCGGCCTGCAGGGCAAGTTCTGGGAGATGCACGACCTGATGTTCACCCAGCAGGACCACCTGCGCATCGCCGACCTGCTGCGCTACGCGGGCGAGCTGGGCCTCGACCAGGACCAGTTCCACGACGACATGATGCAGACGACCTGCAAGGACAGAATCACCGCCGACCTCGAGTCAGCCGACCTGAGCGGCGTCTCCGGCACCCCCACGTTCTTCGTCAACGGCCGCCGCCACTACGGCTCGTACGACGTCCAAACCCTGAAGGAAGCCATCCGCGTCGCCCGCGTCCGCGCCAAGATCGCCGCCAAACGCCACTGACCTCGGCGGACAGAATCTGTCGTACGGCTCCCTTAGAGTTTCGGGCGTGGAAGCGGTAGCGGGGGCGCCGGCCAAGGTCCGGGAGGCGCGCGTTCAGGGGGCGGCGGCGCTGGCCAATGGGCCGCGCGAGCTGCTCGACTTCGTGCTGCCGTTGTGGGCCGGGGCGGCCGTGGGGGCCAGCGCCACGCAGGTGGGGCTGCTGGTCGCGGTCGAGCTGGCGGTGTCGATGGCGGCTCGGCCGGTGGCCGGGTGGCTGGCCGACGTCCGGGATCGGCGGCGGGTGGCGGCCGTGGGGGCGCTGCTCTACGCGCTGTCCTGCGTGGGTTACGCCTTCGCCGGCGATCTGGCGATCGCCTTCGGCTCCGCCGCGGTGGGCGGCGTGGGTGGTGCGTTGCTCTGGGTTTCCGTACGAGCCATGGCCGCCGAGCGATTGGCCGAGGACTCGGCCGTGTTCGCCAAGCTGACCGCGGCCGAGGAGAACGGGTCGTGGATCGCCTTCGTGGCCGGCCTCACGCTGTTGCAGGTCGCCGGTTATCGCTACGTCTTCCTGGCCTGCGCCGCCGCCTGTCTGCTCGCGGCGGCGGCCCTGCTCAGCGCGCCGGCCCGGGTGGTTCCGCCGGCGCCGCCGTTGCCGGGGAGCACCTGGCGGCGGCTGCGGCCCATGCTGCTCGCGGTCGTCATCACGATCGCGGCCGAGGCGGCGATCGGGCTGCTGCTCCTGCTGCACCTGCAACGGCATTTCGAGCTCGAGGTCGTCCAGATCGCGTACGTGTTCCTGCCCGGCGCGATCGTCATGGCGCTGCTGCCGACGTGGTTGCACCGGTTCGTGGTGCGTTACGGGCGCACGCGGGTGCTGGCCGTGGCCTCGGTGTCGTCGGCGGTGTTCGCGGCCGCCCTGGCCTGGTCGCCGCCGGTCGTGGTGATCGCCGGGCTGTGGATCCTCAGCGGGGTGGCCTGGGCCGCCGTGATCCCGATCCAGCAGGCGGTGATCGCCGAGGCGTCGGGCGCGCGGGTCGGGCGCGGGATGGGCGCCTACGAGGCCGCCGTCCTGCTCGGCGCGTTGATCGGCTCGGTGGCGGCCGGGGTGCTCTACGACGCCGCTTCCTGGGCGCTGGCCTGCGCCGTGGCCGCCGCCGTGATCCTCTCGGGCGCCGTGCTCGTGCCGTGGTCGGTCCGCGCCGTCGGCGTGCCCGACATACCGCCGCCGCCCCCACCGGTCGTCGCCCCGAAACCGGAAGGCACCCCGCATCCCGACACGACCTCGCCGAACACCCCACATGCCGACACGACCCCCGCGGACGCCACGCGTGTCGACACGCCGCCTGCAGACGCCCCGCATGCCAACATGTCCCCTGCGGACGCCTCGCGTGTCGACACGCCTGCAGAGGTCCCGCCCGTTAGAGCTCGGCACGGCGCCACGCCGGCCGGGGACGCAACGGGTGCCGAGCCACGGCCTGAGCCGAAACCGGCCCGATCTCCGTACCGAAGGCTCATCGAGCACGCCGCGATCTACACCATCGCCCAGATCGTGCTGCTCGTCCTGGCCGAGTCCTGGCTGCTCGACCTGGCCCGGGGCAGTGGCGACGCCCTCAACGGCACCCGCGAGGGCGGCGAGTCCTTCGTCTACGCCGCCGGTCGCAGCTGGACCTTCATCATCGTGATCGATCTAGTGTGGACTCTGATCGCCGCACGCCGAGCCCGGAGGAAACCTCAGTGACTTTCGCCCCGAAGCGCCTGACCCGCCTGCGCACCCAGCTCCAGCGCCGCGTCGACGACGGTTTCGCCCCGGGCATGCTCGCGCTGCTCTCCCGCCGCGGCCAGGTGCACGTCGAGGCGACCGGCTACCTCGCGTACGAGGGCCCGGGCGCGACCACCCCGATGGCCACCGACACGATCGTGCGTATCGCCTCCATGTCCAAACCGATCGTCTCTGCCTGCGCGATGACCCTGGTCGAGGACGGCACCCTGCGCCTGGACGACCCGGTCGACGAGTTCCTGCCCGAGCTGGCCAACATGTCCGTGCTGGCCGACCCGAGCGGGCCGCTCGACCACACCGTCCCGGCCGAGCGGGCGATCACTTTGCGTGACCTGCTGACGTACACGCTCGGCACCGGCATGGTCCCGGCCGAGCCCGGCACCGTCCCGATCGCCGACGCCCTCGACGACATCGGCTTCCCGCCCCCGGCCGACTTCCTGACCCGGCTCGGCGCGCTGCCGCTCGTGCACCAGCCCGGCGAGCGCTGGCTGTACGACACCGCCGCCGCCGTGACCGGCGAGCTCATCGCCCGGGCCACCGGCACGAGCTTCGGCGCGGCCCTGCGCGAGCGCGTGTTCGAACCGCTCGGCATGACCGACACCGGCTTCGTCGTCAGCCCGGGCAGCATGGCCCGGTTCGCCACCGCGTACGACGCCGAAGTGGCCACCAAGATCGAGGACGGCCCCGACGGGCTGCTCAGCCGGCAGCCGGCCTTCGAGAACGGGGGCGGCGGGCTCGCCTCGACCGCCGACGACTATCTCGCTTTCGCCTCGGCTCTGATGGCGGGCGGCCGCGGCGTGCTCTCGCGGCCGTCGGTGCGGCTGATGACCACGGACCATCTGACCCCGGCCCAGAAGGCGGTCTCCGGCTTCCGTCCGGACTACTTCGCCGATCGGGGCTGGGGCTTCGGCATGTCCGTCCAGACCAGCCAGAACCGCCTCGGGCTGTCGGCCGGCGCCTACGGCTGGCCCGGCTACTACGGCACGGCCTGGTACAACGACCCGGCCGAGGACCTGACCGCGATCTTCATCGTGCAGCGGGCGCACGCCGGCGACCAGACCCTGCCGCTCTGGACCGACCTGTGGACGGCCGTGTATCAGGCGATCGACGACTGACCAGCGTCTCGCGCATGGGGTGTGGACGCTCGACGATGGAACCGCGGGCGCCGCGCCGGTTGACTGAAGGCATGTTCGCACTGAGAGTGACCGCGCTGATCGCGGCAACGATGACGACCGGGTTGATGGCCGGCGTGTTCGGCCTCTACCAGCACACCGTGATGGTCGGTCTGGGGCGCTCCGACGACCGGACGTTCGTGGGCGCCTTCCAGGCCCTCGACCGGGCCATCATCAACCCCTGGTTCATGATCAGTTTCTTGGGCGCGCTGCTGTTCACGGCCGTCTCGGCGTTCCTCAGCCCCGGCGCGAGGATCCTGCCGTGGGTACTGGCCGCCCTCGTCCTCTACATCATCGTCTTCGCCGTCACC
The DNA here is from genome assembly GCF_024137025.1 of Paractinoplanes aksuensis. Taxonomy (GTDB): domain Bacteria; phylum Actinomycetota; class Actinomycetes; order Mycobacteriales; family Micromonosporaceae; genus Actinoplanes; species Actinoplanes aksuensis. The sequence goes on along the minus strand of NZ_JAMYJR010000030.1, from coordinate 93,927 downwards.
ATCGGCATCAACGTCCCGATGAACGACGCCCTCAAGGCGGCCGGCGCCCCCGACCAGATCCCCGACCTGGCCGCCGCCCGCGCCACGTTCGACGAAGCCCGCTGGACCGCCTGGAACCTGGTCCGCACGCTCGCCACCACGGCCGCGTTCGGCTGCCTGTGCTGGGCCCTCGTCGTCCGCGGCGAGCTCGGCTAGGGCCTGACCGGTCCTAAATACCCGCGTCGCGGGCCCGGGCTATCGCCTCGGCCCGCGAGGCCACGTGCAGCTTGGCGAAGACGTTGCTGACGTAATTGCGTACGGTCTTGGCGCTGAGCTGCAACTGGGCCGCGATCACGTCGTTGGGCAGCCCGCGCGACATCAGCTGCAGCACGTTGCGCTCGCTGGCGGTGAGCCCGGGGAACGGCTCGGCCGGCGGGCGGCCGGCGAAGAAAGCCACGATCCGCGACGCGATGGCCGCGCTGAAGATGGCCTCGCCGTGCCCGACGGCCAGGATGGCCCGGGTCATCTCGTCGTCGTCGGTGTCCTTGAGCACGTAGCCCCGAGCCCCGGCCCGCAACGCCGCGAACACCGAGTCGTCGTCCTCGAACATCGTCACCACGAGGATGTGCGGCCCATCCGGCGCCGCCGCGAGCGCGCGGATCGCCGTCGGCCCGTCCCCGCCCGGCATGTGCAGGTCCATCAGCACCAGCTGCGGCCGCAAAGACCGCGCCAGCTCCACGGCGGACTTGCCGTCGACCGCTTCCCCGACCACGTCCACCGACGGCATTGTGGCCAGCAGCGCCCGCAGCCCTTTGCGAAACAGCGGATGGTCGTCGACCACCAGCACCGTGATCTGCTCAGGCATGGGCACCGCCGCCCGCGGTGTCGTGAGCTCCGCCCGCGCGGTCGCGAGCTCCGGCCGCAGGGTCGTGAACTTCGGCCGCGCAGTCGCGCGGTCCAGCCGCAGGGACGCGCGGCCGAACCGCAGGGTCGCGCAGTCCAGCCGCGGACTCGCAGACTCCAGCCGCAGGGACGTGAACCTCGGCCGCGGGGTCGCGCGGTCGAACCGCAGGGACGCGCGGTCCAGCTGCGGACTCGCGGGCTCCAGCCGCAGGGACGCGAGCTCCAGCCGCGACGTCGCGAGCTTCGGCCGCGGGGTCGCGGGCTCCCAGAGCGAACGTCACCGCGACGCAGGTGCCGCCCGCGGGGGCGGGGCCGATGGCCAGGACGCCGCCGAGCTCGCTACTGCGTTCCCGCATAGAGCGGTGGCCCACCCCGGCCAGGTAATCGGCGGGCAGCCCGCACCCGTTGTCGGTGACCGTCAGCGTGACCGCGGACGCGGTGACCGCCAGGTTCACCGCGCACTCCGTGGCCGAGGCGTGCCGGGCCGCGTTGTGCAGGGCCTCGGCCGCTATCCGGTACAACGCCACCTCCACCGCGGCCGGGAGCGCGGGCATCGGCTCCGGTGCGGACACCGTACGGGAAAGAGTGTCGCCCGACCGGAGGTTGCGCAACGCGTCGACCAGCCCGAATTCGTCGAGCAGGGGTGGCCGTAGCTCGTAGACCAGGCGGCGGATGTCGGCCGTGGCCTGCCGGACGTCGCCGCGCAACTCCCCCGCCAGCTCCGCGGCCGCCGCCGGGTCGGCCCGGACAGTCCGCTGCAGCACCCCCAGCCGCAGCCCGAGCGAGGCCAACGTCGGCCCGAGCCCGTCGTGCAGGTCGCGCCGGATCCGCAGCCGTTCCTCCTCGCGCGCCGCCACCAACTGCTCGCGCGACCGGGCCGCGTACAGGGTCATCGCCACCTGCCGGCCCAGATCGTCCAACAGTCGTACATCGGCCGCGGACAGCCGGTCCCGCCGGCGGCGCGCGCTCACCCGCAGCGTGCCGAGCCGCTCGTCCTGATACGTGAGCGCGATCTCGACCATCGACGCGCCTTCAGGCACTTTCCCGTACGAGGTGACGACCCGCCCGTCCGACTCGATCTCCACGTACGGCAGGGCCATGGTGCCCGCCAGAGCCGCCGCCACCGACGGGAGCAGTTGTCTCGACACGTGTCCGGCCACCTCGTACGCGTTGTCCCGCTGTCCGAACGCGAGCTGGTGCACCCCGCGGTCGAGGTAGGCCGACACCGGCGCCCAAGTGGCCGCGACCACGGCGAACGCGATGGCGTGGGACCACCACGGGATCTCGTCGAGCGATCCGATCGGCCGGTCCGGAAAGGTGGCCACGGCTGCCACCAGTCCCGCCACCACGAAGGCGTACCAAATAAGCAGGAACGGAAAGAGCAGCTGGTAGAGGCGGCGATTGGCCACGTCAGACCGCACTGACGACCCGTTCCCGCCACAGGCAGAACGAGATGACGACGATGTGGTGCACCAGCATCAGCGACGCGAACAGCATCTCGGCGCTGGTCCGGTCGAACAGCAGCGAGCTCACCGCCTGCACGATCCAGAACGCGTTGACCGCGATGAGCAGCACCGCGCCCCACTTCTGCAACCGCCAGGCGCCGTACGCGGCCACGAGCGCCAGCACGCCGGACGTGAAACTGCCCAGCACCAGTCCGAACGGCGCCTCGCTGTCGCGCGCGCCGAGCACCAGGTTGGGCAGGTCGAACAGCGTGATGCCGATGATCGCCACCAGCACCGACAGGGCGGCCGCGATCCTCAGCGCGGTCGAGCGGGTCATGCGTCCCATCAGAAGCCCTCCTCATGAACGTTGTCGAGGGCCTTCAAGTTAGGAATGCACCGTCCCACCGGTCACGATGCGCGTGTCCCGACTTCGTGGGACACCTTCTGGGAGAGTTCGCGCACGACGTCGACGAACAGGTCGATGTCGGCCTCGGTGGTGCGCCAGTTGACGATCGCCGGTCGTAGGGCGATCCGACCGTCATACAAAGTGGTGCCCGCGTAGACCCGGCCGTCCTCGAGCAGGGCCGCGCCGAGGCGGCGGTTGAAGTCGTCGAGGTCGGCCACCCCGGCCGGCGCCGCGCGGAAACACACGATGCTCAGCGGAACGTCGGCCAGCCGCTCCAGCTCGGGCGCGGCGTCGACCCGGGCCGCCAGGTGCTGGGCCAGATCGAGGTGGCGCTCGACCATCTCGCGGTGACCCTGTTTCCCGTACGCGGCCAGCGTCGCCCAGATCGGCAGTGATCGCGCCCGGCGCGAGGACTCCGGCCCGTACAGCGCGTAGCCGCTCGCCGGATCCCCGGGCCCCGGCAGATAGGCCGCCCCCGGCATCCCGAACGCCGACCCGAGCCGGGCCTGATCACGAACCAGAGCAAACCCGCTTTCGTACGGCACATTGAGCCACTTGTGCGCGTCGGCCGCGATCGAGTCGGCCCGGCCGATGCCCTCGACGAGATGGGCCGTACGCGGAGAAAGGGCGGCGAACAAACCGAACGCGCCATCGACGTGCAACCACGCCCCGAACTCGGCGGCCAGCTCGGCCAGCTCGCCGATCGGGTCGAAGTCGCCCGCGTTCACCTCGCCCGCGTTGGCGATGATCACCGAGGGCGCGCCCTTGAGCCGGTTCAGGTGGTGCCGCATGACCCCGAGATCGACCCGCCCCACGCCGTCCCGCGCGCAGACCGTCACCGAGTTCCGCCCGTGCCCCAGCATCTGCAACGCCTTGCGCGCGCTGGCATGCACGTAGCCCGACGACAGCACCGGCATCCGCGGCAGTTCGGCCAGCCCGTCCTCGGCCGTGTCGACCCCGAGCTGAAACCCCCACCAGTGCGTGGCACACCCCAGCGAGGTGAAGTTGGCGAACGTCGCACTACCGACGAGCGCCCCACCCCACGACTCGGGCAGCCCGAACAGCTCCCGCAGCCACCGCAGGGCCACCGTCTCGACCTCGTGCGCGAACGGCGACGAGATCTTCGAGAACGCATTCTGGTCGAACAACGCCGCCGCCCAGTCCGCCGCCAGCGCCGCCGGCGTCACTCCCCCGGTCACGAAGTGAAAGAACCGGGGCCCCGACGACGCCGTGCCCGCGGCCGCCCCCACCCGCAGCAGCCGCTCGATCACCTCGCCGGGCTCACTCCCCTTCTCCGGAAGCGGCCCACCCAGCTCGGCCAGCAGCGCCAACGCGTCCCGATCCTGCACCGGCCGCGCCGCCAACGATGCGAGGTAGTCCCCGGCCGCCGAGTGAACCTGCCCCAGAAGATCCGCCATGCCAGCAGACTACGACGCTGCCGAGCCATCAGCCGATATGCAGCAGGAGCACGTCGTCGTCGGCCAGTCCCGCAATGATCGACCCCAGCGACGCCAGTGTCTCCACCATCGCCGCCCGGGCCTCGTCGCCGTCCAGCCCCAGCTCGATCGGCCCGTCAAGCAGGTCGCCCGGCTCGTACCCACCCGGATCGAGCCGATCGAGGTACACCTTGGCGTCGTCGGTGATCAGCGTGGTGTAGTCGAAATCCGCGTTGATCGCCGCGGACTCCTCCGCGAGGCGCGGGCTCTCCAGCTCGACGCCCAGCTCATCCAGGCTGTCCAAGACGTTCACCATGACGTACCCGGACCAGTCGTAATGCCGCGTGGGCATCTCACCCAACCGCAGGATCGCCTCACCGGCCCGGCCGGACCGGGCCGCGCTGGCGATTTCCCGCAGCTCACCCATCTTGACGAGGTGGAAAGTGGCAACAGACGACACCCGGCGGAGCCTATAACCCACCTTCGTCCGGGATCCAGGTCATGGACGGTTGGCCACGCCGTCGAGCCACAGCGTGTCCGACTCGTCGCGATGCGGACCGGAGGCGCCGACGTGCTTGTCGCCGATCTTGGGGCCGTTCTTGATCACGTGGACCAGGGCCATGGCGTGGCCCCGGCCGAGACCGTAGTCCTCCTTGAGCCACTCGACGATCGCCCCGGCCTTGGTCGACGGCTCGTCGAGCCCCCGCTCGTGGGCCAGCGCGATGAACTGACGTGGCGTCAGTCCGGTCTTGGCCTCGATGTTGTCGAGGTACGCCTGGAAGCTCATCGTTGTCGCCTTCCGCTACGGGGAGTTCTTGCCTGTCCGGTCGTCAGACCACCCGGGCGTCCGGAAGTCATCGACCCTTTGGTGTGACGCGGCTCACCACAGTACCTTGAATGATTATCACCTGCCATTTCCGGCTGCATACTGCATTGCCGATACTGCCGTAGACGGATACAGCGACCCGCGAGTGTGGCGTTGGCGTGTCGCATTTATTTCCCTTCTTTGGCAGGTGCCATGACCTGCGGCATCGGGGTCCTGACCATTCAGCCTTGTTTCGCTACCAGGAGCATTAAATGACCACACCAGAGCAACCCGATCTTCGTACCCGCACATTCGCGGAAGTCGTCCCGCCGCCTGCCTACGGCCAGCCTGACCAATCGCGGCGCCCCACCCAAGTACGATCTCGGGCCGCTGCAGGATCTGCTCGGCGTCTGGACCGGAAAGGGCACCGGGTGGAATATGATCGCCCTGCCCTTCCACAAGGCGCCGTCCTCGCGCTCAGCCGGTCGGACACACTCAGGACGACATGCCGGAGATCCCGCCGATCAGCGGGCTGCCGTCGGGTCGTTTCGAAGACATCCGGATTACGATTTCAAGTCCGAACCCTATCTCGAGCCGTACAAGCACTACATCGACCACCTATTCATGGTGACGTCGACACCAAAAAAGTCCCTGGGTTCCCCGGGTTAAATCCGGCCGACATGAACGAAATTCTCCGCTTCGCGAACATGGGAGCGAACATCGTCCGGACGACCACCTTGACTGTCGATTCGACCGTAAAGAGCGGCGGCGTGCTGAACCTGCCGTTCTCCACCCGCGAGGCCGAATCGGTCAGCATGAAGTCGACGTTCTGGATTCAGGAACTGGCCGAGAAGGACAAGGCCGGGAAACCGCTCATGCGCCTGCAGTACTCACAGGTCGTCATGCTGAATTTCTTCAGCCCGCGCGAGGACGGGCTGCCGGAGCGGGCGGCGTGGCCGCACATCAGCATCGCCACCCTCAGCAAGGTTCCGGCCGAGTACAAGCTCGTCCAGGGTTAGTCACGATCAACGGTGGCCGGCGCCTCGTGGGGCGCCGGCCATCAGGACAGAGCCCGCAGACCGGCGGCGAGCAACGGCTGGACGGCCTCCTCGGCCTGGGCCGATGTGGGGTCGGCGGCGGCGCCCTGCCGCGCGCGGTAGCTGATGCCCTGGGCGATGACGGCCAGTTTGAAGTTGGCCAGGGCCAGATAGAACGGCCAATGGTCGAGGCTGATGCCGCGCCGGCGGGCGTACGCCTCGGCAATGGCATCGGCCGACGGCAGCCGATCACTGGCCCAGGCCGCGTCCAGTCCCAGGATGGGGTCGAGCTGCGGCTGACGGTACACGCACATCAGCGCGATGTCGGTGAGCACGTCGCCGACCGTGGCCAGTTCCCAGTCGACCACCGCCAGCACCTTGCTGATGTCGGCGCTGTCGAGCATCGTGTTGTCGATCCGGAAGTCGCCGTGCACCACCCCGATGTGCGCCGACCGGACCGGCACGGCTTCGACGAGCCGGTTGTGCAGCGCCGTCGCGTCGGGCAGATCCCGGCTCTTGACCTCGGTCCACTGCCGCCACCACAGGCGCACCTGGCGCTCGAGGAAGCCGTCGGGCCGCCCCAGCCCACCCAATCCGACCTCGTCGACGTCGACCGAGTGCAGATCGGCCAGCACCCGCACCAGCTCGGTCACGCACGCCTCGAGTTCCCGCGAGGTGTACGCATCGAGCTGGGCCCGGGTCCGCACGACCAGCCCGCTGATGAACGCCGACACCGCGAACGGCGCCCCGATCACCCCCGGGTCCTCACACAACGCGACCGCGGGCGGCACCGGGACCGCGCTGTACTGCAGCGCCTGCGTCACCCGCCACTCCCGAGCCACATCGTGCGCCGAGGGGGTCAGTCCCGAGACCGGCGGCCGCCGCACGATCCAGCGGTGGGTGCCGTCGGTGACCGCGTACGTCAGATTGGACCGCCCCCCGCTGACCAGCGTGCTGCTGAGCGGCCCGCTCACGGGGATTCCACGCTCGGCGAGGAACGCCCCCACCCCGCCGACGTCGAGGCTCATGCGTGATGTCCCACGGCGGTGGCCCGGCGCATCACGATCTCGTCAATCACACTGCGTGGCGACAACGACAAAATCGCCATCACAGTACGCACAACGTCATCCACCGGAATCATCGTCTCGGGCGGCACAGTGTCATGCACCCACGCGCTCATGTCCGTGTCGACATACCCGGGCGCAATCGCCGTAGCCGACACCCCACGCGCCGACTCCTCGACGTTGATGCCGCGGCACAACGCCAGCAGCGCTGCTTTGCTCGCCCCGTAAGCGCCCAGCGACTGCTCGGCGTGCACACCGGCGATCGAGGCCAGGGCGATGACTCGCCCGCCCTCACCTTCGCGCAGCAACGGAAGCAACTGACTGACCAGAACGAAGGGCGCACGCGTATTGAGCGCGAACTGCTTGTCGAAACGCCCCATCGAGTACCCGTCGAGCGGCGCCGCCGACCCCACCCCGGCCGCCAGGATCAAAGCGTCCAAGGACAAGTTCTTTCCCTTGTACGCATCCACAACGGCATCAGCCGCATCCGGAGCGGCCAGATCGACAGCCACCCTGTCGATCTGCCCCGGGTCGACGCTCGCAAAGGCCGCCGCCAGCCGATCCGGGTCACGCGCCACCACCGTGAGCCGCCACCCCTGCTCGGCCAACGCCAGCGCGATCCCCCGCCCGATCCCCCGCGAAGCACCGGTGACCAGAGCCGACCGACCGCCTGGGGCAGAAGCACCGGGCACCAGCGCCGAGCCCCCGGCTTCGGCGGAGGCCCGGCTCTCCGGCCCCGAGCGCCCAACTTCGGAACTACCCCCGCCCCTCGCCGCCGACCATCCGAATCCGGATGAGGTATCCGCCGCCGGCGCCGGCCGAGCGGTGCTCACGCTGTCTCGCCCGGGATGCCGACGATCGAGCGGGCGATCGTCGCGTACCGCTCCAGCAACGCCTCGACCGGCAGCGACCCGTCCGGCCGGTACCACGAGGCCACGCCCACGCACATCGAAGCGATGGCCCGGCTGGCATCCTTCGGATACGGAGTAGCAAAAGCGTTTTCCTGTACGCCGTCCAGAATCACCCGATCGAGCATCCGCTGCTGCTCGTCGCGTTTGGCCACGTACCGCTGCCGGTTCTCCGGCTCGAGGCTGCGCAGTTCCGCCGTCGACACCGTGGCCCCGATCCGCCGATACATGTGGAACCGCAACAGCGACTCGACCAGCGCGTCGAACTGAGCCCGCGGATCACCCGGCGCCGCCGCCAGGGCCTGCTTACTACGGTCGAGCAGCTCATCGATGATCACGTTCATCAGATCGAAGAGGATGTCCTGCTTGGACGGGTAGTAGTGATAGACCCCCGGCACCGAAAGCCCCGAACGGCGGGCCAGGTCGCGGGTCGTGGTGCCGTGGTAGCCGTGCTCGAAGAAGGCCTGCAGGGCCGCGCCGAGGATGTTGGAGAGGTCCTGCTCCTCGTACTCACGCCACGCGGTCTGGGCTGACATCTTCGCCTCTTTCGTCGTGCTCACGGCTGTCCCCGTCCCGCGCGCGCCGCCGCGATCAGCGTGTCGAGCGCGCCGGCGTCATCGACAGCACCCCTGTCGATCACGCGCTCGGGATCGGCGCCCTGGAGGATACGTTTGACCGGAACCTCGAGGCGTTTGCCCGTCCTCGTATGCGGCAAACCCGGCACGAGAATGACGTCGTCGGGAACGTGCCGAGGCGAGGTCCGCTCGGCGATCACCCGCTTGACCGCGTCCGGCTCCAGCTCGCCGTCCGGCACCACGAACAGCGGCATCCAGTACCCACCGTCCGGCTGCTCCACCCCCACGAGCAGGGCGTCGGTCACCTGCGGCAGGTCACTGATCGCGGCATAAATTTCGGCCGACCCCAGCCGTACGCCGTGCCGGTTGATCGTCGCGTCGGAGCGCCCGAGGATGACGAACCCACCGTGCTCGGTCCGCTCGATCAGATCACCGTGCCGCCACACCCCCGGAAACACATCGAAGTACGTGTCCCGAAGCTTCCGCCCGTCCCGGTCATCCCAGAAGTACAGCGGCATCGACGGCATCGGTTCGGTAATGACCATCTCCCCCGGCGTCCCGTCCCCCACCGGCTGCCCCGCCGAGTCCCACACCTCAACCGCCGCCCCCAGGGCCGGCGCGCTGATCTCCCCGTCATACACAGGCGCGGTCGGCGCGCTGCTGACAAAAATGCCGCAGATATCAGTGCCACCGCTCATGGACCCCAGTTGGACAGTATGGCTGACGTTCGCACGGAACCACTCATTAGCTGTGGACGGCAACACCGACCCCGTAACCCCAACCAGCCGAACGGATGGGATATCCGGTTCCAGCCCGGCCCGCTGCGAAGCCTCCAGATACCCCGGCGAGGTCCCGAACACCGAAACCCCGAGCTCAGAAACAACCCGCCACAACGCATCCGGCCCCGGAAACGTCGGCTTCCCGTCGTACAGAACGATGGTGGACCCCAACAGCAGCCCACAGACCTGCGCGTTCCACATCATCCAGTTAGGCGTCGTATACCAGAAGAACGTGTCCCCAGCCCCCAGATCCATATGCAACCCAGGCGAAACGAGCTGCTCAAGCAACACGCCCCCATGCCCATGCACAATCCCCTTGGGCTTACCCGTAGTCCCCGACGTGAACAAAACCCACAACGGATGATCAAACCCAACAGCCACTGCTTCCCGCACACTCGGCGCCCCCAACGCCTCCCCCCAAGTACTCGACGCAAGAGCCTCCACAGTCGGCGCTACCACGCCCTCCCGCTCCGACTCCGCACCCAAGAGCACGCTCGGCCCCGAGGCAGCCGCAAGCACGTCGCCCCCCGAAGCGGTGTGGATATCCGGAACGGGCGGGGGCGCCACCGCATCCGGGCTCGGAGCGGGGTGAACATTCGGAATCAGCGCGGCCGGCACTTTTGTCGGGGCCGAACTGGAGTGGACATCCGGTTCGGGTGGGGTGGTGGCGCTGTCGGAGGCGGGCACGCCGGCTGTTTCGACTGTGATGGTGTGTTGTAGGGATGGGAGCAGGGTGCGTAGTTCTTGGGCTGCGGCTCGACGGTCGTGCACCTTGCCGTTGAAGTGGTAGCCGGTGCCGGCGATCAGGATCTTGGGTGCGAGTTGGGCCATGCGTTCGGCGGCTGAGGGGGGTGCGTAGTCGAGGCCGGTTTGGGCCCAGACTGCGCCGACCATTGCTGTGGCCACGAACGCCACTACGCCCTCGATGCAGTTGGGCAAGTAGGCGGCTACCCGGTCGCCGGGCTCCACGCCCAGGGCGCGCAAGCGGCCGGCTACCGCGCCGGACTGGGTGCGTAGTTCGGCGTACGTCAGGATGGTTTTCTCGCCGTCTTCGGCGACCAGGATCACTGCGGCCTGGTCGTCGCGGCCGGCGCGTAGCAGGTGGCGGCCGAAGTTGAGTTTGCCGCCGGGGAACCATACGGCGCCGGGCATTCGTCGGTCGGCCAGCGCTTCTTGTGGCAGTGAGGCCCATTCGACGTCGAAGAACTCGGCTACTGCGCACCAGAAGTCGCCGGGGGACGCTACCGACCAGGCGTGCAGTTCGCGGTAGTCGGTCACGTCGGTCAGGCGGGCTCGGCCCTGATCGTTCAGCCACTCGGCGAAGCGCACGATGCGGGTGTCGTGGACTCGTAGCGGATCGGGTATCCACTTCATCAGCGTCGGCCCGGCCAGAGGGAACCGCGGGTGAGGACCACGTCCACCGCCACGGCGATGATGAGCACCGCGCCGGTCGCGAAGTACTGGACCTCGGTGGTCAGGCCCAGCAGTTGCACGCCGTTGCTGATCGAGCCGATGACCAGCGCGCCCAGGATCGCCGACCAGATCGAGCCGCGGCCGCCGAACAGGCTGGTCCCGCCGACCACGGCGGCGGCGATCGCGTTCAGCATCAGGGGGCCGGCGCCTGAGGTGACCGACACGCCCAGCTGACGGGAGGCATCGACCATGCCCGCTACGGCCGCGCAGGCGCCCAGGATCAGGAACGAGTAGATGACCATCCGCCGGACCGGGACACCGGCGCGCTGGGCCGCCTCGCGGTCGCCACCGACGGCGTACAAGTGGATGCCGTATCTGGTTTGGGTGGTGAAGTACCAGGCGATCAACAGCATCACCGCGACGATCAGCACGGGCATCGGCAGGCCGCGCTGGCGGGTCAGCGTGTAGACGCCGCCGAACAGCACGACCGCCACGAGCACCGACGGCACGACGATCGACACCGGCGACGTCCGCGTGCCTGTGGATATCCGCTCGCGATAGACGAAGAACCGGTAGGCCGCGAACGCCACCGTTCCCACCGCGGCCAGCACGTAGCTGGCGCCGGCCGGAACCGCCGTGCTCGCGATCTTGGCGAACGAGGTGCCGGCCACGCTGACCGTGAACTCGGGCGGCAGCACGACCAGGATCAGGCCCTGCAGGATGACCATGCCGCCCAGCGTCACGATCAGCGACGGCACGCCGAACGTGATCACCAGGGCCTCGATGAGCGTGATCGCCATGCCCGCGCCGATCGCCACAGCGATGGCCAGCGGCAACGCCAGCCCACTGTTGACGGCCAACCCGGCCGCGATCGCCGCGCACACCCCGGAGAGCACCGCGGACGACAGGTCGATCTCGCCCACGAGCAGGACGAAGACCACGCCCAGGGCCAGGATCGCCGTCGTCGCGATCTGCAACGTCAGGTTGGTGATGTTCTGGAAGCTCAGATAGGCCGAGCTCTGGCTGTAGAAGACGGTCCAGATGATGGCCAGCACGATCAGCACGGGGATGCTGCGGTTCCCACCCGTGACCATCTCGATCGCCCGCCCGGCCGGGGTCCGCTGAGTGTCCGGCGCCGACGCCGTCGCGGTGCTCACAGCTCGTCTCCTTCAGTCGCGCCGGCCGGAACGGAAGAGTCTCCTTCGTGTGCGCCGGTCATGGCGCCGACCAGGTCGGACGGGGTGTATTCGCCGCGGCGGAACTCGGCCACCTTCGAGCCGAGGCGCAGGGCGACGACGCGGTCGGCGACCTGGCGGACGTCCTTCATGTCGTGCGAGATCACGACCACGCCGCGGCCCTGGTCGCGCAGGCGGTGGATCAGGTCGAGCACCTCGGCCCGCTGGGACACACCCAGGGCGGCGGTCGGTTCGTCCAGGATCACCACGGCCGGGTCGCTGATCAGGGCCCGGCAGATCGCGATGCCCTGCCGCTGCCCGCCCGAGAGTGCGACCACCGGCGTGTTCAGCGAGCGCAACTTGACCGACAACGACTCGAGGATCCGGTGCGCGTGCTCCTCCATGACGTGCCGCCGGATTCGCCGGCCCGACCACATCGGGCCGTACTTCTCCTGGCCCAGGAACAGGTTCTGCACCGCGTCGAGGTTGTCGCAGAGCGAAAGGTCCTGGAACACCGTACGGATCCCGGCCTCGGCCGCCGCCCGCGGTGACACCAGGCGGGCACTCTCGCCACGGACCCGGATCTCCCCTGTGTCGGGCGATTCCACCCCGGACACGATCTTCACGAGCGTGGACTTGCCGGCGCCGTTGTCGCCGATGAGCGCGACCACCTCACCCGCGTCCACCGACAGGTCGACCTCGTGCAGGGCCCGTACGCCGCCGAAGTGTTTCGAGATCTTGGTGAGCTCGAGCAAGCTCATGGACGTCCTCCCCGCGGGACGGCCGGAGAGGGCCGACCGTCCCTAAACAAAGCCAAAAGAACGATGACTACTTGTTCCGGGTCTTGCAGGTCTCGGTGGACGCCGCCGGACCCTCGCAGATCTGGGCCCAGGTGAAGATGCCGAGGTCCACTGCCTTCTGCACGGCGTCGCCGGGGTCCTTCCCGTCCTCGAGGTGGATCAGCGTCGACTCGAGCTTGGCCGTCGGCACCTGCATCGCGCCGTTGTCGATCGTGTCCTTGACCAGGTCGGCCGGTGGCGCCTGACCCCCGGCGGCGGCCAGCGCGATCTTCGCGGCCGCCTCGGCCTCGACCGAGAACGCCTTCAGCACGTTGTCCTGCTGGTCCCCGGTCAACATGTACTGGAGCCCGGTCAATTCGGGATTCTGACCGCCGTACACCGGGGTCTTGAGGTTCTTGTTCTTGAGCGCGGCGATGATGCCGGCCGTGATGCCGTCGTAGAAGCCGAAGAACGCGCCCACGCCGTTCTGGGTCTTGGTCAGGCACTGCTCGGTGGCCTTGGTCGCGTTGTCGGGCGCCCAGTCCTTGATGTAGTCCTCGCAGACGACCTGGATGTCGCCGCTCTGGATCAGCGGCTCGATCACCTTGTTCTGCCCGGCCAGCATCTGGGTCGTGTAGACGTCGCCCTTGTTGCCGTACTGGCGGGCCACCTTGACCGGCTTGGCGCCCAGCTTGCCGTCGGCCACCTGTGAAGCGAAGTACGTGGCCTGCTGCTCGCCGACCTTCTCGGGGTCGAAGATGACCTGGGCGTACATCGTGCCCTTGACCGGCGGGTTCTCGTACCCGATGACCGGCACCTTGGCCTGCTCGGCCGCCTGCAGCAGCCCGGCGCTGGTGTTGGGGTCGGCCGCGACGACGACCAGCGCCTTGGCCCCGGCCGCGATGGCCGCGTTGGCCTGCTGCAGCTGCTGGTTCGAGTCGCCACCGGCGTTGACGAACTTGACCTCGACGCTGGGGTCGAGTGCCTTGATCGCCTTCTCGAAGGCCGGCCCGTCCTGCTGGATGTAGCGGGTGGGGGTGGTGTTGGGGGCCATGAAGTAGACGAGCTTCTTCGAGTCTCCGCCGGAAGCGGACGACGACGAGTCTCCGCTTCCACAGGCGGAAATGAGAAGAAGGCTGGCGCAGGCGACGGGTACAAGACGTTTCACGGGCTGACTCCTCTGCGAAAGGGCATGAGGTATCGCGCCGGGTCGAAACGCCCGGCGGCATCGTATGAAAAGCGTTTACTCCGGCTGGATCCCCGCGTGCTTCGCGGTGATCTGGAGTGCGAGGTGCTTGGAGTAGATGCGGACCCAGGCCAGCGGCCCGCCCATGTACCAGAACCCGGGGTGTCCCGTGCGCCGGTACAGTCCGCCGATCTCGCCGTCCTCGCCGATGCCGAGGACGAGCGGTAGCCGGTCGGCGACCACGTCACCGAAGAGCCGGCGAGCCGTCTCGCGCATGTTGCGGTAACCGGTCGCGAGGACGACGAGGTCGGCCTCCAGGGTCCGGCCGTCCTCCAGACGTACGCCGGAAGGGGTGAACTCCGCGAGGCCGGAGCCCTGGGCGAGTTTGATCTTCCCGTCGGCGATCAGCCGGGAAGCGCCCACGTCGATGTAGTAGCCGCCGCCGTACGCCAGCGCGTAGCCCATCAAGCCGGTGCCGTCGGGACCGTCGTTGCGCTTGAACCCGACCGCGTCCAGCGCCGCCAGCAGATCGGCGTCCTTGCGAGCGGTGTCCTGGACGCCCTCCTTGGCCATCTCGAGCACGAGCGGCCACGGCGTGCCCGCGGCGAGCAGATCGGCGTACTTGGTCGGCGGGCCGCCCTCGACGAAGTTGCTGCCGAAGATGGCCGGAATGCCGTGTTCCTGGCTGATGATGTGGGTCGACGAGCGCTGCACGAGCGTGACGTCGGCGCCGGCCTCGTACAGGTCCTGTGCGATGTCGTGGCCGCTGTTGCAAGCGCCGACGACGACCGCCTTGCGCCCGGCCCAGTCGCCACCGGCGCTGTGCTTGCTCGAGTGGTAACTGACGCCGGTGTAGGACGAAAGACCAGGCACATTCGGTACGTTGGGTTCGCCCGCAGCGCCGGTGGCCAGGATGACGTCGCGCGGGTGGACGACGCGCTCGCCGTCCGGCAACTGCACCCGCAACGTCCAGCGCCCGGTGGCCTCGTCGTAGCTGCTCGACGTCATCTCGGCCGAGGTCCAGACGTTGAGCTCCATGGCCGACGCGTACGACTCGAACCAGTCGGCGATCTTGTCCTTGGGGCAGTAGACGGGCCACGACTCCGGATACGGCATGTACGGCAACGCGTCCGCCCACACCGGATCGTGCAGCACCAGCGAGTGGTAGCGCTTGCGCCAGCCGTCGCCGACCCGCTCGCTCTTCTCGAGCACCAGCGTGTCCACGCCCATCAGGCCCAGGTTGGCCGCGACCGCGAGCCCGCCCTGGCCGGCGCCGAGCACGACCACCTCCGGCTCCCGGCCGGAGTAGCGCACGTGTTCGCGCCGCTCGTCGAGCCAGTTGCCGGTCGCCTCGTGCCGCGGGCCCTTGGAGCGGTGCGGGCCGATCCGGCGCTCGTGCCCGCGCAGGTCGTCGAGTTCGGTCATCAACGTCCAGGCCACCCATTGCCCGTTCTCCGGCCGCAGGCGGACGGCTCCCCGCCCGTACCCGAGCGGGGTCTCGAACGTGATGAAGCCTTCGACGACCTCGTCGCCCTGGAAACGCGGGCCGAACTCGGTGACCATCGCGATGTTGGTGACGGAGTCCGGGGTCAGGTGGTCGGTCAGCATGGCCGCGACCCTGTCGCGTCCGTGGTAGACGCCCAGGTCCCAGGTGATCGCGAGCAGGTCGCGCCACCAGCAGTCCTCGGCGAGCAGCGCGGTGGTGCCGGCTGCGTCGGCGGCCTCGAGGGCCGCGGTGAGTCGGTCGAGCCAGGCGGCGAACGTGGCCTCCGCCGTGACCTCGGTTGTCATGGCTTGATGTGTCTCCGTCGCCATTGACGCGCCCTTCCCGTCCGTATCAAGCTGATACAGCCCGAGCGCTCGCTCGGTAGCCAAGAGTGTGGACCTTCACCCGTGTGACAGGCAACACTCCCGGCAACATTTCCTTAACGGGATCGTCACGAAGGGTCGCCCATGACCAGCGACATTGCCGTACGCACCCGCTCGTTCATCGACGATCATGTGTTGCCCGTGGAGGACAAGTCGGACGGCGACATCGAGGTGGCGGGCGGCGAGCAGGTGCGCGTTTTGCTACAGCAAAAGGCCCGGGAGGCCGGCCTCTTCGCGCCGCACGCTCCCATTGCGTACGGGGGAATGGGCTTGGGCATGGAGCAGCGCGCGCCGGTCTTCGAGGCGGCCGGGCGCTCGCTGTTCGGGCCGATGGCGCTCAACATCAACGCGCCCGACGAGGGCAACCTGCACCTGCTCGACGAGGTCGCCTCCGCGCCGCAGCGGAAGCAATATCTGGAGCCGCTGGCACGCGGCTCGGTGCGGTCGGCGTTCGCGATGACCGAGCCGCCGCCGGGCGCGGGCTCCGACCCGAACGCGCTGCTGACCACCGCGTACGACTGGCGGATCAACGGCCGCAAGAAGTTCATCACCGGCGCCGACGGCGCGGACTTCCTGATCGTCATGGCCCGCACCGAGGGCGGCGCGACGATGTTCCTGGTGCCCGCCGACCGCCCCGGGATCCACTTGATCAGGCACGTGACCACCATGGACAAGTCGATGCTGGGCGGCCACTGCGAGCTCGAGCTGACCGACGTCCCGGTCGGCCCCGAGGACGTGCTGGGCGAGGTCGACCAGGGTTTCCGGTACGCGCAGGTGCGCCTCGGCCCGGCCCGGCTCACCCACGTGATGCGCTGGCTCGGCGCTGCCCAGCGGGCCCACGAGGCGGCCGTGGCCTACTCCGACGACCGCGGCCTGTCCGGGCACGGCATGGTCGAGCTGATGATCGCCGACAACGAGATCGACCTCGCCGCGACCCGGTCGCTGCTGCTCACCGCGTGCCGCGCCCTCGACGCCGGCCGGCCCGGCCGTGAGGAGACGTCCCTGGCCAAGGTGTTCGGCGCCGAGGCCCTGCACCGGGTGGCCGACCGCGCGGTCCAGCTGTGCGGCGGGGCCGGCGTCTCGGCCGATCTGCCGGTCGCGCGCATCGCCCGCGAGATCCGCCCGTTCCGCATCTACGACGGCCCGTCCGAGGTGCACCGCGGCTCGCTGGCCCGGCGCGCGGTCCGCCGCTACGGCGTCAGCTCGAACGTGACCAGGTCGGAGGCGACGCCGTTGACCTGAAGGCCGATGGCGTGCGGGCCCGGGTAGTAGCGGCGGGTCGTGATGACGCGGAACGAATGCTTGCGGCGCACCTCGAGGCTCGCGCCGGGTTCGAGGGTAGCGGTGGTCAGCTTGAACGTCTTGGCGGTCCGGGCGCCGTCGGCCTTGCGGTGGTGCACGACGTAATCGATGGCGACCCGGGCCGCGGTGGCGCCCGTGTTGTGGACGGACGCTCGGAACTCGACGGTGTCGCCGATGGCCACGACCTCGGTGTCGAGCGTGGGCGCCTCGAGCTTCAGGGCGTCGCCGGTGAAGCCGAGGACGGCGAGGGCGGCCGGGTGGCCGCGCTTGATCAGCGTACGGAGGCCGTGGCGGACGACCCGGGCCGTGTTCCCGTCCGGATCGGCGAGCCAGCGGGCGGCCGTGGCGGCGACCAGATCGGGGTGGTCGCGGCTGAGGTCGTTGAGGTGGTTGGCCACCGAGCGGCGAACGTACTCGCTGGGGTCGCGAAACAGCGCGTCCAGGATCGGGATGGTCGCCTCCGGTCGTCGCAGCAGTTCGGGCACGCGGATCGACCAGGGCAGGTAGGCCCGGCTGCCCTCGGTGGCGAGCCGGCGCACGTCGGCGTCATCGGAACCGGTCCAGGCCAGCATGGTGGGCAGGGCCCGGTCGAGGTCGTGGCGCAACAGCGTACGAATGGCGAACTCGGCCGTGAGCAGGCCGGTCAGCTCGGCCATCATGGCCATGGCGTCGTCGAACGCCGCGACGCGGCCGTCCTCGACCGCGCGGGTCGCGACGGCCGCGGTGACCGGCCAGATCATCCAGCCGCCGAAGTCCTGGCCGTTGGCGTGGGCGGTTCGCACGACTTTCGCCAGGTCGGCGTAGCTGCCGGGGAGGTCGGTCAGCAGGGCGTCGCGCAACAGGTCGGCCCGTTCGCGCAGGGCGAGGCCGTCGAGCTGGTGGGGCGCGGCTTGCAGGGTGGGGAGCGCCCGGCCCGGCGCGGCGGCCCGGATGGCCCGGGCCAAGCCCTCGGCCACCCCGACCCCGATCAGCTCATCAGCAAATGGCATGCCGCCATCCTCCGCCAACGCTTCTCGATAATCGATGATCGAGGCCACTCCGCTCCCCGGCGCGTTCGGACGTGCCGGCGAGTTCGACGTGCCGGCGAGTTCGACGAACGGACGCTGCTCGGCCCGCATCGGCCGGTGCCGGACAGAGCGCGACGGCCGGCACGAGCCGCCACAGATTCGGCGAAGCCGTCAGCCCGGGGACGAGCGGCCCAGGCGCCAGTAGCCGAAGAACGAAATGTCGCGTTTGGGGAGGCCGCGGTCGTTGACCAGGTGCCGTCGCACCGAGGTGGCGAGGCGGGATTCGCCGGCGATCCAGGTGTACAGCTGACCGGCGGGGAGTTCGGCGCGCCGGACCGCTTCCAGGGCCAGGTCGCCGGGGCGCTGGGCATCGTCGCGGCCGAACCAGTGGATGGTGACTCCGTCGGACGGGTCGAGCGGTCGGATGTCGGCGGTGGCCGCCACTTCGAGGAAGACCTGGGTGGGCAACGACGGTGGCGTGGAATCGAGAATCGATAGCACGGCGGGGAGGGCGGTCTCGTCGCCGACCAGCAGCTGGGCTGTGGCGTCCTCGGGACGGCGGTACATGGTGCCGATGTCGAAGATGCCGGCCGGGTCGCCCGGCTCGATCCGGCGTACCCAGAACGAGAGCGGCGAATCCGCGTGCACGGCGAACTCGATGTCGAGCTCGTCCTCCTCCGGTCGTACGCGTCTGATCGTCAGGTTGCGCACCCAGGGGCGCACCGACTTCGGCATCAGCAGCAGCTGGGCCATCCAGGCCTCGTTCGAGAGGGTCGGCATCCGCAGGTCGGCCTGTCCGGCCCGGGGGAAGAAGAGGCGGACGGCCTGGTCGTTGCCGGCAACCACGAGGTCGCGCACGGCCGGGCCGCCGAGGGTGACGCTCGCAAAGCCCGGCGACAGCCACTCGCGGCGCCGCACAGCCAGCGTGATCATCACCCGCGAGCGGGGCAGGCTGACCTTGGGAATCATCGGCTCACGGCCTTGTTATTGCAGCTCACTCCACTATTGTGAGTAATCGCTCAGCTCTTTGGCTACTCGCTTTTGCCGTCTCGAGGAGGCTGCCGATGACGTCGGGCCTTTCCCCACGTCGCGAACCCCGCCAGGTGCGGGCGGAGCTCACCCGCGAACGCATCCTCACCGCCGCTGCTCACGTTTTCACCGAGCACGGCTACGCCGCCGGCACCACCAACCGCATCGCCGAACGCGCCCGCATTTCGATCGGTTCGCTGTATCAGTACTACCCGAACAAGGACGCCATCCTGGCCCAGCTGCTGATCCGGCACATCGACCGCGGGGCCGGGCCCGTCAACGCCGACTTCTCCCCCGGCAGCCTGCGGGCACTGGTGCGGGCCCTCGTCCGCGACGCCATCACCAACCACGACGACGACCCGCAACTGCTCCGCATCATGATCGAGCAGGCGCCGCTCTCGACGGAACTGCTCGAAACGATCACCCGCCACGAGCGAACCAGGGTCGCCCAGGTCCGCGACCTACTGGCTCAACACCCGGACGTGGCGGTACGCGACCTCGACACCGCCGCCGAACTGATCACGTTCACGGTCGAGATGAACACGCACAAACTCCTGGCCTACCCCCGCGCAGTCTCGGTCGAAGCTCTCGAATCCGAACTGGTCGACATGGTGACCCGCTATCTGCGGGGTGCCCAGTAGTCGGGAAAGACCGCAGCATCGGCGGGAATCGTGTCCCGCGTCAGCAGGCCGATCAGCTCGTCGACCACGACGGCCAGGTCGCGGGGTTCCGCCAGGTCGTAGTGCTTCTCGACCATCCGGTCGTCACTCAGCCGCAACGTCTCGAGTTCGGTCTCGCCGCTGGTCCACACCAAGATCTCCGACAGCCACTCGGCCGACTCGAACTGCACGCCGGCCATCGCTTTGCGATAGTTCGGCGCGACCGGCAGCACCACCGGGCGCAAACCCAGCGCCGCCCAGACATCAGCCCGCTCCTCGACCGCCAACGCCAACGCCCCCACCGGAAACGTCACGCCGACACCATCCGGAAGGCGGCGTTGGCAGCTCCCAACAGAACTTCACGGCAGCACCACTCGAACGGGTGGCCCCGGTCGCCTGTGTTGCCGGCCCGCGGCTACCGCGTGACGGATCTGGGCCGCGACCATCCCCGGCAGCACCGGCTCGCTCGGCCGCCCCAACCAATTGCTCGGGTGAGCGCAGGCGAGCGACACCACCAACGGGGCGCCGGGTTGATGCATCCGTTCCACCACGAACCTCAACGGAGACCACCCGTTGCCCTGGCTGTACGTGGGACGGCGCCGAACCAGCCATCGATACTCGATCCCGTCGACGACGATCCGTCGTGAGCCCCTGCGCGGCAGCGTCATACCTCGTCCCACCAATCGGTAATCGGTAAGCGATCAGCGATCAGCGATCAGCGATCAGCGATCAGCGATCAGCGATGACACTAACGAGAAGCCGCCGCGCGACGACAGCGAATTGCGGCGCCGCCGCGCGGCCGGGCCGCCGTCGGCCAGCAACCGGACGGCGGCCCTGATCAACCTGTTCCCCAACCCGGCGGCGCTGCTTCGCATAATGGTTTGCGTGAAGAGGCGCCGCCGGAAGAAGTTGCAACGACACCTGCTGGACGCGGCTGGATGCGGCACCTCCCAGCGGGTCGCCGCCCTGCTGCGGGCCGGAGCCGACCCGAACCAGCCCGACCGCTACGGAACCACCCCGTTGTACCGCGCAAGCGTGCAGAACATGGCCACGAACGTACGCGTACTGGCCGCGGCGGGAGCCGACCCGAACCACGAGAGCGGCGCTGGCGACGAGGGCCTACCGCTTTGCGGCGCCGCCTGTTGGGGACATGACGCCGCAGTCAGAGAACTGCTGACGGCCGGCGCCGACCCACACTTACGCGAGGACGGCGGCCACGGCCGGACAGCCATCGAGTGGGCCGAAGCCGGAGACCATCACAAAACCCTGGCGTTGATGACGGAACCCGCGCGTCACTGAAGGCCCGTCTGCCCGCAGCATCCCAACGCCTTAGCACCCCAGCACCGCAACGCCGCAACGCCGCAACGCCGCAACGCCGCAACGCCGCAGCACCCAGCACCCAGCACCCAGCACCCAGCACCCAGCACCCAGCGTCGCAGCGTCGCAGCACCCCAACACCGCAGCACCGCAGCACCGCAGCACCGCAGCGGGGTCCCCCGCAGCGCCGCAGCGCCGCAGCGCCGCAGCGCCGCAGCGCCGCAGCGCCGGCGATCCTGGCTGGGCGGGGAATCGGGCTGGGCGGCGGTCGGGGTCATTTGCGGTGTTGGTGGGGTGGGTTGGTTCGGGTCTCTATGCTGGCCGGGTGGCAGCGTGTTCTGAGCTGGCCGTCGACCGCCGTTCGCGGTGGCGGGGGCTCTTCGGGGCAACCCCGAGGGTGGCTTGTTGAGTATCGCAGCGCATCGCCGGCGCGTCCCAGCGCTTCGCGCAGCACAGCGCGGGCACGACCGGGCTTCGTCAGGGCACGCTGCCGCCCCGCCGCCGGTGGCCGGGGCGCTGGCCGACGCTCTGCTCACCACGGACTGGCGGCCGGCCGCGATGCTGTCGGCCGTCCGGGCGGTGGCCGGGCCCCGTACGCCCTGGGCGCGGCGGCTGGTGGCGGCGACCCTCCACGCGTACCCCCGGGCTCCTCGCGACCGGCCTCGTGAGCTGCGTCAGTTCCTGATCAACCGGGGCCTGGCCCGTGAAGCCTCGATCCTGCGCCGGATCGTCGGGCCCACGAGGGTCGTACGGATGCGGTGGGGTGCTCCGGCCCTGGGCGACCTGGCCGAGCTGGCCGCGTTCCTCGGGCTCGACGGCGAAGCGCTCGACTGGTTCGCCGACCGGCGCGAGATCAACCGGCACGCGACGGACGAGCGGCTGCGCCACTACCGGTACGTGTGGAAGCCGCACCGGCTCATCGAGGCGCCCAAACCGCGGATGCGTGACCTGCAACGACGCGTGCTCAAGGAGATCCTGGCGGCCGTGCCGGTGCACGACCGGGTCCACGGGTTCGTGCCGGGGCGGGGCGTGCACACGTTCGCCCGCGCCCACACCGGGGCCGAGGTGCTGGTCAGCCTCGACCTACGCGCCTTCTTCTCGAGCATCACGGCGGCCCGCATCTACGGGCTGTTCCGCGGCATCGGCTACCCCGAACCGGTCGCGCACGCGCTCACCGCGCTGACCACCACCCGTACGCCCGCCCGGGTCCTTCGCGCCGCGCCCGACCCGCACCTGGCCGCGCTGTTGCGGCAGCCGCACCTGCCGCAGGGCGCGCCGACCTCGCCCGCGCTGGCCAACCTGTGCGCCTTCCGCCTCGATCGCCGGCTCAGCGCGCTGGCCGAGCGCTTCGGGATCACCTACGGGCGGTACGCCGACGACCTGGCCTTCTCCGGCTCGCTCAGCCGGTCCCGGGTCGACCGGCTGGTCACGCTGACCGGGCGCATCGCGGCCGAGGAGGGCTTCCACGTCCACCCGGGCAAGACGCGCGTGCGCCGCCAGTCGCAGCGTCAGGAGCTGACCGGCCTCGTCGTCAACTCGCGGCCGGCCGTGCCCCGCGAGGAGTACGACCGGCTGCGCGCGATCCTGCACAACGCGGCCACGCACGGCCTCGACGAGGCCAACCGCGACGGCCTCGTCGACTTCGCGGCCCACCTGGCCGGGCGGGTCGCCTGGATGTCGCACCGCCACCCGGCCCGCGCCACCAAGCTCCACGCATTGCTCGCCCGCGCTCTAGCCTGAGCGGCATGACCGTAGATCTCTTCGCGGGCGTGCCCGTACGCGACTACGCCGCCGCCACCGCGTGGTACAAGCGGCTGCTCGGCGCCGAGCCCTCGTTCCTGCCCAACGACACCGAAGCGGTGTGGGAGCTGGCCGAGAACCGCTACCTCTACATCGAAGTGCTGCCCGACCGGGCCGGCCACTCGCTGCAGACCATCTTCGTCAGCGACTTCGACGCGCGCCTGGCCGCGATCGCCCGCCGGGGACTCGAACCGGCCACCCTGGAAACCTACGAGAACGGCGTACGCAAAGCGATCTTCCGCGACCCGGACGGGAACGAGATCGGCTTCGGCGGCGGCCCCGTTGAGTGACCGGCCGCCCTTCGACGACCTCGATGACGACGCGCTCCGCCGGCTGGCTCCCACCCTGGGTCTGCACGCCTCCGAAGTGTTCATTCTGGCCGTACGAAATGTGCCTGACGATCTGGCCCCGGCCGAGCTCACCCGGCGGTCCGGCGTGGGCAGCCTGCTGCGATGGCACGCGAGCCGGATGACCGTCGACCAGGTGGCCCAGCTCCGGCGTTTCGTCGACGATCTTCCCGTACGCACGAGACCACGTACCCGACCGTTCCCGAGCGACGGCCGGGAGCCGACGGCAGGCACGCTGCTGCGCCGGCTGCTGAACAACCGCAACATCGACCTGGACGCGCCCCTGCTGATGCTGGTCGGCGGCGGCCCGTACGTGTCGACCTCGACGTACTCGATGGCCTTCGCGGACCGGATCCCTATGCGCGACGAGTTCGTCAACGCGGTCGCCCGCCTCACCGGCATCCCCCTCGAACGGCTGGCCCCGCTGGTCGGCCTCGACGTCGCACCGACACCGTGGCCCTTCGATCACGCCTGGCCCGAGGACGTGGTCGCGCTCGGCTGGGCCGCCCGCCGCCTCGACGACGACCAGTTGCTGGCCGCCGAGAACTTCGCCCGTGAGCTCCGGCCGTAGCGGGCGGCGCGTCGTCCTGCTGGATCCCACGCTGGACGCGGCCGGCCGGGGCGGGATCGATTCGCTGGCCGGCCTGCTGACGATCCTGCCGCCTCTTTCGGGTTGTCTTGACGGTCGGGCGTGGACTATCGCTCATCCCGGTCGATAGCGTTCCGACGCCGTACGAGCGCGGAGCGTGAAGATCGACAGGGGTGACTGCTCGTGACCACCATTCGCCGTCGGGTGGCGCGGACCCTCGCGCTGCCGGTGGCCGCCGTCCTGGTGCTGCTGGCCGTCGTCGTGGCGATCGAGGCCCGCGGGTACGAGCGGGCCGTGAGCGCGGCCCGGGCCGTCCGGCAGGTTCTCGCCGTACAGGATCTCGTGCAGGAGTTGCAGACCGAGCGCGGCCTGGCCGCCGGTCTGCTCGGCGGCAATGCCGGGTTCCGGGCCGAGCTGGGGCCGGCCCGGGCCCGCGTGGACGAGCGCCGCACCCGCCTCGATCCACTGTTCACCCGCCCGCTGGACGCCCTCGACGGGGTGCGGATCAGCACCGACGCCGCCACCGTGAGCCGGGCCGCGGCCTTCGGTTTCTACACCACCCGGATCAGCGACCTGAGCCGCCTCGAGACCGACCTCGACGGCCAGGGGGACGCCGAGTTGCGGCGGGGCGCGGCCACACTGCGGGCGCTCGGCGACGCCAAGGAGGCCATCGCCCAGGAGCGCGCCTTCCTCAACGGCGTCTTCTCGGCCGGCGGGTTCCGCACCGGCGAGTTCCTGCAGTTCGTGACCATGCGCTCGGCCCGGGACGCGGCCCTGGCCACCTTCGCCCGCTACGCCACAACCGCGCAGCGGGCCTCGGCCGACTACGTGTTCGGCACCGGCGCGGCCCAGGTCGCCCGCTACTTCGAGGATCTCGCGCTGGCCTCCGGCGACGGCCGGGCCCTGACGGTCAACCCGCAGTCGTGGTGGTCGGCCCACACCACGATGCTGGACGACCTGCTGCGGCTCGAGCAGCACGTCGGCTCGGTGATCAACGCCCGGGCCGAGGTGCTGCGTGACCAGGCGGCCCGGCGCATGATCGGCCTCGGGGTGCTCGTGCTGCTCGGCGTGGCGGGCGCGATCGCGCTGGCTGTCGCGGCGTCCCGCTCGATCGCCCGCCCGCTGACCGAACTCGCCGACCTCGCCTCGCGCTTGGCCGGGGAGAAACTGCCGATTTCCGTACGCCGGGTAGCCGCGGGCGAGGCCGATGCCGAGCCCCCGCCCATGACCGCCCCCGCCGACGCCACGGCCGAGGTCCACGCCGTGGCCGACGCGCTCGACCGGGTCCAGCGCACGGCCTACGCGCTGGCCACCGAGCAGGCCCACCTGCGCCGGGGCACCACCGACAGCCTGGCCGACCTGGGCCGCCGCCACCAGAACCTGCTGCGCCGCCAGCTGGCGCTGATCACCCGGCTCGAACGCGAGGAGGCCGATCCGGCCGGGCTGGCCGACCTGTTCGAGCTCGACCACCTGGCCACCCGCATGCGCCGCAACGCCGAGAGCCTGCTAGTGCTGGTCGGGGCGTCCGGTCCCCGGCCGAGTTTCGAGCCGGTGCCGGTCGAGGACGTGGTGCGGGCCGCGGTGGCCGAGGTCGAGGAGTACCGGCGGGTCACGCTGCGCCGGATCGACGAGGTGCGGCTGGCCGGGACGGCGGCCGGCGCGGTGGCCCACCTGCTGGCCGAGCTGGTCGAGAACGGGCTGGCCTTCTCGTCGCCCGAGGTCGAGGTCGAGATCCAGGGCCGGCTGGTCGGCGACCGCTACCTGATCGCCGTCGTCGACCAGGGGGTCGGCATGACCGGCGCCGACCTCGACGAGGCGAACCAGCGGTTGCGCGGCGAGGCCGACTTCCTCGTCGCGCCCGCCCGCTACCTGGGCCACTACGTGGTGGGCCGGCTCGCCCGTGATCTGGGCGCCGAGGTGGTGCTGACCCCGTCGCCGGTGACCGGGGTGACCGCCCGGGTCGCGCTGCCGGCGGCGTTGATCGTGGCCGAGCCCGCGCTGCCCCCACCGCCGCCGGTCACGGTCGAGTATCTGCCCGCTCCCGCCCTTCCCCAGCAGCGCCCGGCCCCTGACGGGCGTACGCCCAACGGCCTGCCCCGGCGCCCGCCGCGCGCACCCCGCGTGGCCCGTCTGCATCCCGCCCCGCCCGACCCCGCTCTCGCCCCCGACGACACCCGGTCGCGCCTCACCGCGTTCCGCAGCGGGGTCGCGCGCGGCGCCCAGCCCGAGGAAGCTCAACCATGACCGTGCAGGCCGCCCACCAGTTCAACTGGTTGCTGGGCAACTTCGTCCAGAACACCGACGGCGTACGGGACACGGTGGCCGTCTCGTCGGACGGGCTCCTGATCGCCGCGTCGGAGGGGCTCGACCGCGGCGACGCCGACCACCTCGCGGCCATCGTGTCCAGCCTGGCCAGCGTGGCCCGCAGCGCCTCCCGCCGCTACGACTTCGAGGCCCTGCGCCTGATCATGATCGAGATGCGGCGGGGCTTCCTGCTCGTCTCGGTGATGGCCGGCGGCAGCTGCCTGGGCGTCGTGGCCGGCGACGACTGCGACGTCGGCCTGGTCGGCTACGAGATCTCGCGCCTGGCCGAACGGTTCGGGGCGCTGCTGACACCCGCGCTGATCGCCGACTCCCGGCAGCACCTGCGGCCATGACCGCCGACCCGTTCGTCCGCCCGTTCATGGTCACCGGCGGCCGCACGCACCCTGGTTACGACGGACTGCGGGTCGAGACGCTGCTGCACGCGGCGACGCCGTCCACGGCCGGTTTGCGGTTCGAGGCGCGGCGGATGGTCGAGCTGTGCCGCACCCCGCAGGCCTTGGCCGACCTCGCGGTGGCGCTGCGGCAGCCGCTCGGCGTGGTGCGGGTGCTGGCCGCCGATCTACTGGCCGCCGGTCACCTGCAAATCGAGGACCAGCTGGGCGAGCTGCCGCTCGCTGTCATCGAAAGGATCAGGGACCGTGTCAGCGCACTCTAGCGCCGCCCTCGCGCCGGTCGCCGTCAAGATAGTCATCAGCGGTGGTTTCGGCGTCGGCAAAACCACTTTCGTGGGGGCCATCAGCGAGATCGAGCCGCTGGTGACCGAGGCCGAACTCACGGAACGCTCGGTCGGGGTGGACGACACTTCCGCCGTACGCGCCAAAACGACGACCACGGTGGCCCTGGACTTCGGCCGGATAACACTGGACGACGCTTTGCTGCTCTATCTTTTCGGCACCCCCGGCCAGGACCGTTTCGCCTTCCTGTGGGACGACCTCGTCGACGGCGCCCTGGGCGCGATCGTGCTGCTCGACACCCGCCGCCTCGAGGACTGTTTCCCGTCCGTGGACTATTTCGAGGACCACGACATCCCGTTCCTGATCGGCGTCAACACCTTCGAGCAGGCCCGCCGTTTCGACCTGTCCGAGGTCCGCGACGCCTTGGGCGTGGACCCGAGAGTGCCGGTCGTCGAATGCGACGCGCGCCGCCGGGAATCGGTCAAAGGAGTGCTGATGGCCCTGACCGAAGAGGTGCTCGCCCAACGGCTGGCCAAGGCGCACGCGGGGTCGGCATGGTGAAAGCCTTGTTGCGTACGGCATTGGTCGTGCTTCTGCTCAGCGGCTGCACCGGCACACCCGCGGCCCTGTCCCCCGCCCCCGGCGTGCCGCGCGCCACCACGTGCGGAACGGTGCGCATAGCCGTCAATCCGTGGTCCGGCTACGCCGCGAACGTGGCAGTCGTCAGCTACCTGCTGAGGCAGGAACTCGGCTGCACAGTGGTCCTTTCCGCCCGTACGGAAGAAGAATCGTGGGCAGGCCTGGCCCGGGGCGAACTTGACGTGATCCTGGAGAACTGGGGCCACGACGACCTGAAGAAGCGCTATATCGACGACCGTAAAGTGGCCGTCGAACTGGGCCTGACCGGCAACCGAGGCGTGATCGGCTGGTACGTCCCACCGTGGCTGACCAAAAAGCACCCCGACATAACCGACTGGCAGAACCTCAACAAGTATGCGCCCCTGTTCCGCACCGAGAAGTCGGGCCGCAGGGGCCAGTTCCTCGCCGGCGATCCCTCTTTCGTCACCAACGACGCCGCCCTGATCCGCAACCTCGACCTGAACTTCACGGTCGTCCACGCCGGCAGCGAGGACGCATTGATAGCAGCCTTCCGCCGAGCCGAGAAAGAGCGAACCCCACTGATCGGCTACTTCTACGCGCCACAGTGGCTGCTCTCGGAAATCCCCCTGGCCCACGTGACGCTGCCCCGCTACACCCCCGGCTGCGACGCCGACCCCAAGACGGTCGCCTGCGACTACCAGCCCTACGACCTGGAAAAGATCGCCGCCAAGCCCTTCGCCGAATCCGGCAGCCCCGCCGCCGACCTGATCAAAAACTTCACCTGGACCAACGACGACCAGAACACCGTCGCCCGCGACCTCACCATCGCCGAACTCCCCCCGGACCAGGCCGCCCAGAACTGGCTCGACGCCAACCGCCCGACCTGGCAGGACTGGCTCCCCTCCTGAACCGCGGCTACTCGTACCGGTACTTCAGGGCGTCGGCCTCGGTTTGTTCGATCTCGGGCACCGCATCCTGGCGCAGCAGGTCGAACGCACCGGTGGTGACATCGAGTTCCATCAGCCGACTCTGAATCAGCAGGCCTCCAGCAGTCGGCCCCGGCGATTGGCCGGTTTAGTCCCTTTAGCCAGCGCACAATCCAGGGATGGGTCACTGGGTCTTCGCCGCCGCCGTGGGTGTCGCGGTGGTGGCGGACATCTTCGAGGCCACCGCAGTGCAGTACGGCGCCGCGGCGGCGGCCCTGGCGGTCTTGTCCAGCGGCCTGCGGGGGCGCCACGGTTCCGTGCTGTACGTCTTCGGCCTGCTCCTGACGGCGGCCGCCCTGGTCGACCTGGCCGCGGAGCTGACCCGGTACCCGACGGAGTCCGGGATCGGAGCCGATGGCTGCCTGACCGCGGCCCACTACGACTATTGGCGGGGGCAGCTGCGCTACCAGCAGGCCGCGGCCGTCATGCGGTTCTGCGCCCTGATCGCGGCCTTCCACGCCGCACGCCGGCTGGACCGGCACCGGGCGCCGGCCCGTGCGGCCTCGGCACTGGTCGTGGTGGTGGCCCTGATTTACGGCACTTTCGTCCTCAGAACGCTGGAGCAGACAGCTTTCCAAGTGCCCCCACCACCACCGGACGACGGAATCCCCGTCTACCGCGGTTGTCTCTTCACCGTCCTGCCGGAGATCCCGCCCTCGGCCGGTGAAGTCGTCACGTCCGCTTCGTTGACGACACTCGTCCTGGTCGCACCTGCCCTCTTCGCCTGGGCCGTGCGAACATCAGCGGATGGACAAGGAGAACGTCGAAGCCGCTCGTAAGGCCCGGTTCGGCACGTTGCCGGCTCGCGTCCGGCCCGACGACACCGTCGAGACGGTCGCTACCGACTCGCCCCAGGAGAAGCCGGGCCCGTCGGGCACCGAGGACCAGCGTCGAGCCTTCCTCGCGGGCGGCTGACGCTCGATCCGCGCACGGTCAGCCTGGTCGGCAGCCGGGCGGGCGCGGGCAGCACGGGATCCAGCAGGTGCCGGATCGCCGACGCGGCCTCGTCCTCGACCGGCATGTAGACCGACGACAGGTCGGCCGCTTCGGCCAGGGCGCTGCCGTCGAAGCCGACCACGGCCACGTCGTCGGCCACCCGGCGCCCCGCCTCGCGCAGCGCCTGCAGCACGCCCATGGCGGTGACGTCGCAAGAGGCGAACACGGCGTCGAGCTTCGGATCGCGGGCCAGCAACTCCTGGGCCGCCGCGTACGCCCGGGCGCGGGTGAAGTCGCCGTCGGCGACGGCCACCTCCTGGGCCGCGCCCGCCATCACTCGCAGGAAACCGGCTTTCCTCTCCTGGGCGCACGGTGTGGGCGGGCCGAAGACGGCACCGACGCGCTGACGCCCCGTGGACACCAGGTGAGCGGCGGCCTGATGACCACCGCTGTCGTTGTCCGGCGCGACGAAGGCGACGCCCGGCGCGGACCGGCCCAGGGCCACGGCCCGGCCCCGGCGGGCATAGGCGGCCCCCGCGTCACCCGGCACGTTGATCAGGAGCCGTCCGAACGGCGGATCGGCGTCGTCCACCGGCAGCGTGGAGACCCGGCGGACCTCGAGCGCGATGCCCTGGTCGCCCAGGGCCCGCATCGCACCCGTCAGCACCCGCCCGTAGAACGGCTTGGCGCTCATCGCGTCCGGATCGGGGTCGAGGATCAGCACCTCGATACGCTCCCGCCGGCCCGCGCTGGCCCGCCCGGTGGCCAGCGCGCGCGCCACCGCGTGCGGCTCGAAGCCGAGCTCGGCCGCCACCGAACGCACCCGGTGCCGTACGGCCTCGGAGACGCCGTAGGCCCCGTTCATGGCCCGCGACGCGGCCGCCATCGAAACCCCGGCCGCCCGGGCGACGTCGGCCAGCGTGGGGCGTTGATCCGTCATACGACGACCCTACGGGCCCGGCCTAATATGCGTCATGGCCGATTTGCTGGACGGGGTGGGCGAGGTCGATTGGTCCTCGCTGACGCATGCGTACGGGTCGGCTGAGGACGTGCCGGGGTGGCTGGGCGCGATGACCGATCCGGCGACCAGCGCCGGTGCTCTGGACAAGCTGGATACGGCCGTCTATCACCAGGGCGGGGCGGTGTACTCGGCCGCCGTCCCGGTGGTGCCGGTCCTGATTCGCTTCGTGCGGGAGCCGACCGTGCCGGAGCGGGCCGGGATCCTGGACGTACTGCGGTGTTTCGCGGCGCTGCACAACGAGTTGGGCGAGCGCACCGACGATGTCGCGGACGAGATGTTGCGCCGCTAGGACGTCCTGGTGGCGCGGCATCGCCGAGGACGACGAGGCCCGTACCTTGGCGGTCCGGGCGCTCGCCGCGATCGGGTCAGACCCGGGTGGTGCCGGGGCGTAGGTAGACGGCCCACGTGACCAGCACGCACAGGGCGTAGAAGGCGATGAACGCCAGGTACGCCGCGTCCGCCTCCTTGGTCGTCAGGAACGACTGGCGGAAGGCCAGGTTGACCAGCACACCCCCGAAGGCGCCGATCGCCCCGGCGATGCCGATGACCGCGCCCGACAGGCGGCGGGCCTCGTGGTCGTCGCCCGGGTGCTTGCGCTTGAAGATGGCCGGGATCATCTTGTACGTCGACCCGTTGCCGACCCCGCTGAAGACGAACAGGGCGATGAATCCCACGATGTACAGCGGCAGCGACCGCATCTGGGCCGCCAGCAATACGATCGACGCGCCCACGGCCATGGCGATGAAGTTGTAGAACGTCACCCGCGCGCCCCCGAGCCGGTCGGCCAGGGCGCCCCCGACCGGGCGGATCAGCGAGCCCAGCAGCGGTCCCAGGAATGTCAGGTACGCGGCCTTGACCGGGGTGCTGAACACGTCGGCGAACTGCACCTGCAGCACCTGGCCGAACGCGAACCCGAAGCCGATGAACGAGCCGAACGTGCCGATGTAGAGCAGCGACATCACCCACGTGTGCGGCTCGCGGACGGCGTCGCGCATGCCGCGCTTCTCGTTGCGGGCCTGCGACAGGTTGTCCATGTAGAGGGCCGAGCCGAGCGCGGCCAGCACGATCAGCGGGATGTAGATGCCGGCCACGATGCCGGGGTGACCCGCACCGAAGACGGCCAGCACGAACAGACCGACCAGCTGCACCGCGGCCACGCCCAGGTTGCCGCCGCCGGCATTGATGCCGAGCGCCCACCCCTTGAGCCGGTCCGGATAGTACGCGTTGATGTTGGTCATTGACGAGGCGAAGTTGCCACCGCCGACGCCGGCCACCGCCGCGATGATCAGCAGCGTCGAGAAGTCGACGCCGGGGCGGATGAGGAACGCCGCGAGGAACGACGGGACGAGCAGCAGGGCCGCGCTGAAGATCGTCCAGTTGCGGCCGCCGAAGCGGGCCACGGCGAAGCTGTACGGGATCCGCAGCGCCGCCCCGACCAGGGTCGGCACGGCGGTCAGCAGGAACTTGCCGGCCGGGTCGATCCCGTACTCGGGCCCCAGGAACAGCACGAGTACGGACCACAGCGACCAGACCGAGAAGCCGATGTGCTCCGAGGTGATCGAGAAGATCAGGTTGCGCCGGGCGATCGGCGCGCCGGTCTCGTTCCAGAAGGTCCGGTCCTCCGGCCGCCAGTCGTCGATCCAGTGGCCCTTGATCGAGGGGGCGGGCCGGGCGGTGGGCAGGGTCGCGGTCATGTCATTCCCCCAGCAGGATCTTGTTGTCGTCGATGCGCACCGGGTAGACCGCGACGTCCGGCTGGCCGCTGAGCGAGCAGCCGGTGCTGAGGTCCCAGGCGTTCAGGTGCAGCGGGCAGACGACCTGCTTGAGGTCGATCTGGCCGTCGGCCAGCGGGCCGCCCTTGTGCGGGCAGACCGCTTGCGTGGCGCGTACGGAACCGTCCCGCAGGCGGAAGACGGCGACCATCTCCCCGTCGACGGCGAAGGTCCGTCCCTCACCGGGCGGGATCTCGTCGAGAAACCCGATGGCCCTCATGCGCGCACCGGGACCTGCGGCAGGACGGTCAACGGCAGTGACGTACGGAATTGGCCCGGGGTTGCCGGTTCCTCGCGGTCCTTCCAGGGATCGCGGTAGGCAGCGACCGAGGCGGCCATCGCGGCGTCGAGAGCTGCGGCGATGCCGTCGGCGTCGTCGACCACGATCTCGCGCACCCGGTCGATGCCGACGCGCGGCACGAACGCGTACGTCCGCTCCAGCCAATTCGCGTTCTCGCGGTAGTACTGCAGGAACCGCCCGGTCAGCGTGATGACTTCTTCAGGGGTGCTGACCGTCGTGAGCAGATCCCCCTTGCGGATGTGGGCGCCGGCCGCACCGCCGACGTAGATCTCCCATTTGCCGCCGTCGATGGCGACAACTCCGAGATCCTTCACGTACGCCTCGGCACAGTTCCGCGGGCAGCCGGTGACCGCGAGTTTCATCTTGCCCGGCCCTTCGATGCCCTGATAGCGCTCCTCGAGCGCGATCCCCAGGGCGGTCGAGTCGCCGACCCCGAACCGGCAGAAGTCCGAGCCGACACAGGTCTTGACCGTCCGGAAGCTCTTGCCGTACGCGTAACCGGATGGCATATCCAGATCGGCCCAGACCTCGGGCAGCTTCTCCTTGGGGATGCCGAGCAGGTCGATCCGTTGTCCACCGGTGAGCTTCACCATCGGCACGTCGTGCTTCTCGGCCACCTCGGCGATGCGCCGCAGCTGGGCCGGAGTGGTGACGCCGCCCTTCATCTGCGGCACCACCGAGAACGTGCCGTCGCGCTGGATGTTGGCGTGCACCCGGTCGTTGATGAACCGGGCGTCGCGCTCATCCACGTAGTCGCCGCCCCACATCATTTTGAGCAGCGACGCGAGGCCCATCTTGCTTTTCGCGTCCTCCTCACCGCCCAGCGTCGCGAAGACGGCCGACACGGATTTGAGCGAGTGCAACCGGATCGCGTTCATCAGTTCCGGCTTGGGCATCGGAATGCCCGGCACGTAGAAGGAGGCGGCCGGGTCCTCCTCGACCTCGCCGCCCGCGGCCCATTCGACGATCCGCTGCACGAGCGGCTTGCAGGTGCCACAGCCCTTTCCGGCGCGGGTCTTGTCCATGACTCCGGTGACCGTCTTGCAGCCACCCTGGACCACTCCGCAGATCGCGCCCTTGCTGACGCCGTTGCAATTGCAGACCTGTTCGTCGTCGGCCATCTCCTCGACCTTGACCTCACCAGCCGGGCCGCCCAGGTCGAACATGAGCTCGGCCCGCTCCTCGGGCAGGGCCAGCCCGCGGTCGAAGGCCTGCATGAGGAACGCGACCTTCTTGACGTCGCCGACCATCGTGGCCCCGACCAGCCGGCCGTCGCGGATGATGACGTTCTTGTAGATGCCCTTACGCGGCTCGGTGAACGTGAGCGACTCGTCGTCGTCCCGTTCGGGCGCCTGCAGACCCATGGCCGCCACGTCGACGCCGGCCACCTTGAGCTTGGTCGCCACCTGCGACCCGTGATATTCGGCGTACGGGTTGACGCCCGTGACGTGGTCGGCCAGCACCTTGGCCTGGTCCCACAGCGGCGCGACCAGCCCGTAGGTCTCGCCCCGGTGCTGGGCGCACTCCCCCACGGCGTAGATGTCGTCCTCGTCCTGGCAGCGCATCTGGTCGTCGACGACGATGCCCCGCTCGACGACCAGCCCGCTGGCCGCGGCCATCTCGGCGTTGGCCCGGATGCCGGCCGCCACCACCACGACGTCGCACGGGATGACCCGCCCGTCGCCGAGTTTGACCCCGGTCACCGCGTGCTTGCCCTGAATCTCGGTCGTACGCCCGTTGACGACGACCTCGATGCCGAGCTTGGCCTCGATGGTGGCCCGCAGCGTCTCGCCCGCGACCTCGTTCAGCTGCGCGTTCATCAGGTGACCGGCGGCGTGGATCAGCGTGACGTGCGGCAGGTGGTTCTGCAGGCCCCGGGCCGCCTCCAGCCCGAGCAGCCCGCCGCCGATGACGACCGCGCGCTCGTGCTCCCGGGCGTACCGGATCATCGAGCGCGTGTCGTCGAGCGTGCGGAACGCGAACACGCCCTGGTGGTAGCCGCGGCCGGGCCGGTGCAGACCGGGGATCGGCGGCACGAAGGCGCGGCTGCCGGTGGCGATGATGAGCTTGTCGTACGGGGTCTCGGTGCCGTCCTCGCAGTAGACCCGCTTGGCGTGGCGGTCGATGCGCTCGATCCGGGTGCCCGTGTGCAGCGTGATGTTGTTGTCGGCGTACCAGGAAAGGTCGTTCAGGAAGATGCCGGACTCGTCCTCGACGCCCGCGAGCACGTTGGACAACATGATGCGGTTGTAGTTGCCGTACGGCTCGTCGCCGAACATCGTGATGTCGAAGTCGCCGCCGCGGGCGAGGATCTCCTCGACCGTGCGGGCCCCGGCCATGCCGTTGCCGATGACGACCAGGCGCGGCCGCATCAGATCTCCACCAGCCCGAGGTCGACGACGACGGCGCCGGAGACCCCGACCGGCGCGGCCAGCCACAGCTCCACGGTCGTGCCCGCGGCCAGATCCTCGACCACGCGCAGCGGCACGTGGACGTCACTCTTGGCCCCGATCGGGAAATAGCGCATCGGGCTGCCGTCGCGCATCAGCACCACGCTGACGAGTTCGGCCGCGGCGTTGCCGCCCCGGAAATAGACGGCCTGCGCGGTGATGCCGTTCGGCACCACGTAGGACAGGGCCGGATCGATCGGCGCGGGCCGTTCGAGACCCTTGCCCTCGAACGAAAAGACGCCTTGCAGGAATCGTGGGGTGGAGTGCACCGCTAATCGGTTCCTTTCTCATGCCGGGTGATGGCGACCGCGCACGCCTTGAAGGCGGGCATCCGCGAGTGCGGGTCGAGGGCCGGATCGGTCAGCGCGTTCGCGCCCGGCCAGTGGAAGGGGGCGAAGACGGTGTCCGGGCGGATCCCGTCGGAGAGCCGGGCCCGCAGCACCGCGACGCCGCGGCGGCTGCGCAGTTCGACCAGGTCGCCGTCGTTGATGCCGTGGCGGCGGGCCAGGTCGGGGTGGATCTCGGCGCGAGGCTCGGGCAGCGCCACGTTGAGCGCCTTCACCCGCCGGGTCTGAGTGCCGCTCTGGTAGTGCTGCATGTTGCGGCCGGTCGTCAGCACGTACGGGAATTGCTTGTCCGGCATCTCGGCCGGGTCCCGATGATGAACGGCGATGAGTTTCGCCTTGCCGTTCGCGGTCGGGAAGCCGTCCGCGAAAAGACGGGGCGTGCCCGGATGGTCCTCGCTGGGGCAGGGCCAGAAAACGCCGTCCTCGCGCTCGATCCGCTCATAGGTGATACCGGCGTAATCGGCGATGCCGCCCGCACTGGCCCGGCGCAACTCGTCGAAGACCACGCGGGGGTCGCTGCTTTCGTGCCGACCCAGACGCGCCGCCAGTTCGGCGAGCATCTCGAGGTCGGACTTCACGTCGGGCGGCGGCGGCAACGCACGTTTGCGGCGCAGAACGCGGCCCTCGAGATTGGTCATCGTGCCCTCCTCCTCGGCCCACTGGGCGACGGGGAGAACGACATCGGCGAGCTCGGCCGTCTCGGACCGGAAAATGTCGGAGACGACGAGGAAATCGAGGGCTTCCAGCTTGCTGCGCACGTGATTGCTGTGCGGGGCACTGACGACAATGTTGCTGGCCAGCACCATGAGCACCCGCAGGCGGTCGTCGGTCAGCATTTCGTACGCCGACTTGCCCGGCCCCGGAAGGTCGTCGGGATCGATTCCCCACACGGCGGCCACGTGTTTCCGAGCCGCCGGATCGTCCAGTTTCCGGTAGCCCGGCAGCTGATCAGCCTTCTGCCCGTGCTCGCGGCCGCCCTGACCGTTGCCCTGCCCGGTGATGGTCCCGTACCCGGAGAAGGGCCGGCCGACCAGACCGAGAGCCAGAGCCAGATTGAGGTACGCCTGCGCGGTGTCGGTGCCGTTGCTGTGCTGCTCGGCGCCGCGGGCGGTCAGAATCATCGCCGGGCCCGCCGTCGCGAGCAGGCGCACCGTTTCCCGCAGCCGGTTCTCCGGTACGCCGGTCAGGCGCTCGACCCGCTCCGGCCAATACGAGTTGGTGGCCGCCTTCACGGCCTCGAATCCGGTCGTGCGCGCCGCGATATAGTCGTGGTCGACGTACCCCTCGCGAATGGCGATATGCAGCAATCCGTTGGCCAGCGCCAGATCCGTGCCCGGCAACGGTTGCAGGTGCAGATAGGCCCCGGCCGCCGTATTCGTCCGCCGCGGGTCGACGACGATGTGGCGGGCGCCGTGCTCCCGCCCCGCGTCCAGGTATTGCATGCTCGGCGGCATGGCATCGGCCGGATTCGCCCCCACCAGCAGAACGGTCTTCGCCTGAGCGATGTCCTCGATCGGGAACGGCAACCCGCGGTCGATACCGAAGGAACGGTTGGCCGCGGTGGCCGCGCTCGACATGCAGAAGCGCCCGTTGTAGTCGATCGAAGAGCTGCGCAACGTCACCCGCACGAACTTGCCGAGCGCGTACGCCTTCTCGTTGGTCAGCCCGCCCCCGCCGAAAGCGCCGACGCTGTCCCGTCCGTACTTCTGCTGCGCGGTAGTGATGGCGGCGGTAATGCGGTCGAGCGCTTCGTCCCAGGTGGCCTCGCGCAGCGGGCTGTTCCGGTCGCTTTTGCGCACGAGCGGGGTAAGCAGCCGATCCTTGTGGTCGAGCAGATCGGCCGCGGTGAAACCCTTGGCGCACAGGCCGCCCTTGTTGACCGGGAAATCGCGCGGCTCGAGCCGGACCCGCGGAATCTCGGGGGTCAGCGTCATGCCGCACTGCAGGGCGCAGTAGGGGCAGTGCGTATCGGTCGCCGTCACACCCCGAATACTCGGAGCTGATTGTTTAGCGGCGAGACCGTGGCCGTTGCGGCGGCGTACGAAAAACCCTACAAGCGGCGCTCGGCCGATGTGAGGAGAGCGGATTCGTACCGGCGGAGCACGAGGTCGGTCACGGCGGGGTCGAGACAGAGCGGCGGGGTGACGGCGTCGGCGCCGGCCTTGTGCAGGCTGCGATAGAACAGGCCGTCGGCGAGGAAGTACGAGGCTACGGCAATTCTCCGGGCACCGCGCTGCCGGAGGCCGGCGACGAGGTCGGCCACCCGAGGCCCCGGCCCGGAGACGTATCCGACGGAGACCGGAGCACGGTACCCGCCCGGACCATCAGCGCCTGCGAACGGGAACCGAGCCGGACCGTCGGCGCCTGTGGATGGATGCCGGGCTGGACCGTCGGCGCCTGTGGACAACTCGCTTCCGTTGACTTGGCGCTGAGTAGGATTGCCCCCACCACCAACCCCAACCCCGGGCGGGCGGGGGAGGCGGCGGCACCCCGCAAGATCAAGATCGGACGCCACTTTCTCGACGTCGGCGCGCCAGGCGGGGTCGGACGAACCGGCCGCGGCCAGCACCACGGCGTCGGCGTCGGGCAGCCGGCGCATCATGGCGGCGAGCAGCACGTCATCGGGTCCCAGCGGCTTCGTCACCGGAATCGAGGTGCCGGCCACGGCTTCGGCGATGTCGACCCGTACGTGATAGCCGGCGGAAAGCAGCAGAGGGACCACTACCGCATCGGGCAGCACGCGGGTGAGCTCGGCGACCTTGGGCTCCTGCACGTCCACGTAGGCGAGGCGGACGTCCAGACCAGGCCGGCGAGCGGCGACCCGGGCGACGAGGTCGCGGATCTGCGCCTGACCGGCGGGGCTGCGGGTTCCGTGAGCAACGGCAATGAGAGCGGGCATGCGAAGGCCTTCCGATCATGAGGGCTTCACCGCGACGTTGCGGCCGTTCAGCTGTTGCGCTCGCCGGCCGAGAAAGCCGCATCGGCCAAGAGGGCAGCCCCGGCCAGAAAGCCGCACCGGCCAAGAGGGCGGCCCCGGCCAGGAAGCCGCTCCGACCAGGAAATCGGCCCCGGCAACGCAAAATCTCAGGCGGCGGGCTCGTCCAGGCGCAGCCGGTAGCCGCGCTTGATGACCGTCTCGATGTGGCGGCCGGACCCGAGCGCACTCCGCAACCGAGCCACAGCAACGTCAACCGCATGCCCGTCATTGCCCCGGGGCAGAGCCGCGATCAACTGCTCTTTCGACACCACCACCCCGGGCCGCGCCGCCAACGAGGTCAGGATCGCCATCGCCGCCGGTGCCAGCGTGTGCGGCACCCCGTCGATGAGCACCGCGTGCCCCCGCATCTCGAGCGTCGACCCGGCCACCCCCAGCTTCACCGACCGCCGCGGCAGCTCATCGGTCAACGTCTTGATCAGCGCCCCGAGCCGGTACCGCTCCGGCATGACGAACGGCACCCCCTTCTCGGCCAGCGGAGCCGCCGTGACCGGCCCGACGCACGCGGCCAGGGTGCCGCCGGCCAACCGCTCCAGCACGACCGCCTCGGACTCCCCCGCCACCTGCAGGAACGCCTTGACCGCGGGCGCGCTCGTGAACGTCACGGCGTCGATCTGCCCGGCCGCGATCTGATCGACCAGGCGGCGTACGGGACCCAGGTCGGACGGAAGCACCCAGCGGTACACCGGCACTTCGACGACCGCCGCGCCCGCCCCGCGCAGGGCGGCCACGAACTCGGTCTGGGGCTCGCCGTGCTCCTGCACCACGATCCGCTGCCCGGCGACCCCCTCGGCCAGCAGTCGTTCCAGGATCTCGTCGGTCGACTCGGTCGGGGCGGCCCAGTCCTCGGTGAGCCCGGCCGCGCGGATCGCCCCGCACGGTTTGGGCCCGCGCGCGATGATCCGGGCCCGGCCCAGCACCTCGCGCAGCCGTTCGGCCAGGCCCCAGCCCTCGGCCGCCTCGAGCCAGCCGCGGAATCCGAATCCGGTGGTGGCCACGACCAGGTCGGGGGCGAGCCCGATGCAGGCCTCGGTGGCCGCGTGCAGCGCGTCGTCGTCGGCCAGCGGCACGATGCTGATGGCCGAGGCGGTGACGACCCGGGCGCCGCGCCGGGTGAGCAGCGCGGCCATCTCGTCGCGCCGCCGTTCCGCGGTCACGGCCACGGTGAAGCCGGTCAGTGCGCCCTCGGTCATCCCGTCAGCGTTCCCAGGCCCGGTTACCGCAATGTCGTCGCCGTGTTTCGGGGGCAATAAGCCGGTGTCACCTCAGCGCAGGAAGTCGCCGTCCGACTCGTCCTGGATCCGGCGCACGGCGGCGAGCAGGTGGAACACTTCGATCCGCCCGTCCAGGAACCCCATCCGGTAGTCCGCCCCGGTGGTCACGTCGGCCGCGCGCACCGGGTCACGGTGCCCGGCGATGCCGTCGGACCGCCCCGTGACGTACGCGAAGATCTCGTCGTCCATTCAGCGCTTGCCGTCCATCGCCTTGCGGATGGCCGCGATCAGGTCGGTCTCGAACGCCTCGAGCTCGCCGTCGGCCACACCCACGCGATAGTCCGCGTCCTGCCCGCGTTCCTGGTCGCGACGCCCGGCCACACCGTCGGCCCGCCCCTCGTCGTAGGCCTGCAGGGCGAAGTCAGCGCTGTCCAACCGATCCTCCTCGAACGCTTCAGCCGCGCGTTCGAGCGCAGACACCGCGAACCAATCTCACACGGCGGTCCGACCTTTTCCACCCCCCGATCCGCCCCGCCGAAAACCCTAAAGTCCGAGGTCAAGAGCGCGATCAGACAGAATCACATTCGTACGCTCACAAAGAGTCACAGACCCATTTCCGTACGTAACCAAGAGGGCCACTAATCTGCCGGAGTGGAGATTCTCGAGGGTCCCGCCGTGGCCACCCGCCCCGAACAGCACACCGCCGGCATCCGCGTGGTGACCCCGTTCCGCGGCATGTTCGCCGTCCGCGACAAACTCATGGACGAGCTCTACACATGGCTCGACACCCGCGACCTGACCTACGGCCACACGTTCTTCCGCCTGCACGTCGTAGCAATGGAAGCCGACATGGACGTAGAAGTAGGCGTCATCCTGGACAAGCCCGTGAACGGCGACAACCGCGTAATACCCGGCACCCTCCCCGCCGGCGACTACGCATTCCTGAAATACGTCAACCACGGCCGCCAGGCCAACAAAACCCTGCTCACCTGGATCCGCGCCCAGAACCTCCCGATGGACGTCCTCGAGAATCCCACCGGCGACCGCTTCGCCTGCCGCTACGAGGCCTACCTCACCGACCCCCGCACCGAGCGGATGAAGACCCGCTGGCAGATCGAGCTCGCCGTCCGCATGCTTGACGTTACTCAGGGGTAACAGATACCTCTGGTAGAGGAACGCCGGCGTACCGGGAGGAGACCAGCCATGGACGGTGACCAGTTCGACGTCCTGATCATCGGGGCGGGTCTGTCCGGGGTCGGGGCCGCGTGGCGTCTGCAGGCGGCGTTTCCCGGCAAGACGTACGCGATTCTGGAGGCTCGGGAGGCGATCGGCGGCACCTGGGATCTGTTCCGCTACCCGGGCGTGCGTTCCGATTCGGACATGTTCACGCTGAGCTACCCCTTCCGGCCGTGGACCGACACGCAGTCGCTGGCCTCGGGGGACAAGATCCGGGCCTACATCCGGGAGACCGCGAACGACGCCGGGATCACGAGCCACATCCGGTTCGGGGCCAGGGTGGTGACGGCCGACTGGTCGTCGCGCGAATCGCGCTGGACCGTGCGACTGGTCGACGGTTCCACGCTGACCTGCGGTTTTCTGTACGCCTGCACGGGCTACTACTCGTACGAGGCCGGGTACCAGCCCGATTTCCCCGGCCTGTCCGCTTTCGGCGGCCGGATCGTTCATCCACAGTCGTGGCCGAGCGACCTCGACTATCGGGGCCGGCGCGTCGTCGTGATCGGCAGTGGTGCGACCGCCGTGACGCTGGTGCCCGCGATGTCACCGACCGCCGCGCACGTGACGATGCTGCAGCGCTCCCCCACGTACCTGACCTCGCTCCCCCGCCGCGATGTGATCGCCGACGCCCTGCGCCGGGTGCTGCCGGCGCGGCCCGCCAACGCGCTCGCCCGGGCCAAGAACATCCTGCTCACCCAGGGCTTCTATCAGCTCGCGCGGCGCCGGCCGCAGCGCGTGCGCCGAGCGTTGCGCAAGATGGCGGTGCGCGGGCTCGGCGACGAGGCCTATGTGGACGAGCACTTCAAGCCCACCTACGACCCGTGGGACCAGCGGCTCTGCGTGATCCCGGGCGGCGACCTGTGGGAAGAGATCCGCGCCGGCCGGGCGTCGGTGGTCACCGACCACATCGACCGGTTCGTGCCGTCGGGCATCCGGCTGCGCTCGGGGCGCGTGCTCGAGGCCGACATCGTCGTCTCGGCCACCGGCCTGCGACTGCTGCCCATCGGGGGCGTCGAAGTGTCGGTCGACGGCGCCCTGGTGAAGATCGGCGAGCGCGCGGCCTACCGTGGGTTGATGCTCAGCGGCGTACCGAATTTGGCCTATTGCATCGGGTACGTCAACGCGTCGTGGACGCTGCGGGCCGACCTCTCGCACCGCTACGTCATGCGGCTGCTGCGGCACATGGACCGGCACGGGCTCGCCGTGGCCACCCCGACCTCGCCCGGCGGCACCGGCCGGCCGCTGCTCGACCTGTCGTCGGGGTACGTGCAGCGCGCGCTCGACCTCTTCCCGCGCCAGGGCGACCGGGCGCCGTGGATCGTGCGGCAGAACTACCTGCGGGACGTGATCACCACCCCGCGGGCCGACGTCACCCGCGACATGACCTTCCAGGAGGCAACCCCATGACCCCGTACCGGTTCGCCGGGCGCACCGCCGTCCTGACCGGCGCCGCCAGCGGCATCGGCGAGCAACTGGCGTACGGTCTGGCCCGCCGCGGCAGTCATCTCGTGCTGGTCGACGTCTCGCCGTTGGACGACGTCGCGGCCCGCATCCGCGAGGCTCACCCGGCACTGACCGTCGAGACGATCAAGGCCGATCTGAGCGACCGGGACCAGGTCACCGCCGTCGCCGATCAGGTGCTGGCCGCCCATCCCCGGCTCGGGCTGCTGATCAACAACGCCGGGATCGCCCTCGGCGGCCGCTTCGACCAGATCACGGTGGACGAGTTCGAGACCGTGATGAACGTGAACTTCCGCGCCCCGATGCTGCTGACCCACGCCCTGCTGCCCGCGCTGACCGCGACTCCGGGCGGCCACCTGGTCAACGTGTCCAGCCTGTTCGGCCTGATCGCGCCGTACGGGCAGAGCGCGTACTCGGCCAGCAAGTTCGCCCTGCGCGGCCTGAGCCAGGTGCTGCGGGCCGAACTGTCCGAGAACGGCGTGGGCGTGACCACCGTGCACCCGGGCGGCATCCGCACCAGCATCGCCGTCAACGCCCGCATCGGCAGCAAGGTGCCCGTGGCCGAACTGGCCCCGCAACTGAAGTCGTTCGACGCCCTGCTGACCTTCCCG
Source organism: Paractinoplanes aksuensis (assembly GCF_024137025.1). GTDB lineage: Bacteria > Actinomycetota > Actinomycetes > Mycobacteriales > Micromonosporaceae > Actinoplanes > Actinoplanes aksuensis. The sequence continues at coordinate 51,189 of NZ_JAMYJR010000030.1, read as the reverse complement.
GCCGAGAAGGCCGCGGCCCAGATCCTCGACGCCGTGACCCGCCGCCGGGCCCGCCTGCTGATCGCCTCCAGCGCCAAACTCCCCGACCTGCTGGCCCGCCTCGCCCCGGTCGGCCACACGAAGCTGATCGCCCTGGTCACCGCCGCGGTCAACGGCCGGACACGGCCGGCTCGAGACCGTCCATCTCCAGCACGACAAGAGTGAGGTCCTCGGCCGCGCGGGTGGTGTGCTCCTCGCCCGGCTGCCACATCACGCCCTGGCCGGCCACGACGGTCCGCCATTCGCCGTCGCCCGACCGCACCGACCCGCTACCCTCGGTCAGCAGCATCAACTGGCCCACCGGCGCCGGATGCCGGCCGACCTCGCCACCGGCCGCCACCCGCAGAACGGTCACCGCAAGGTTGTCGGCCCGCACCACGGCCTTGGCCGTGAGACCCACGCTGCCGTACGCCTCGATCGTCCGGCCCGTGTCCGCCCCGTAATCCAGAATCTCCACGCGCGGGACCCTACTGCTCCGCAAAGACCGCTCGGGGCGTCGCGTCGTGGAACAGCATCGTCACGTGGTTGGCCGGGATACGTTCGGCGGTGAGGCGGGGCAGCTGGGCCCGGCCCGCCTCGAGGGCGCGGTCGGTGATGAACGGGCGGGTGGAGTCGTCGCCGTCGTGCTCGGCCAGGATCACGTGGACGGGAACGTCGAGCCCGGCCAGCAACGGCAGGGTGGCCTCGCCGGTCAGCGTGTCGACGGCGTCGTCGACCAGGCGGGCGTTGTCGGTGCGGGGCCGGCCGGCCGGGTCGAGCAGGTAGGCCGCCCACTGCTGCAGCCGGGGCCGCAGGTCGGGGCGGCGGGCGATGGCCCGGCCCTCCACCTGGTCGACGAACGTGTCCGCGTCGGGGAAGGCCTTGCCGAGCGGGCGCACGATCAACTTCCACTGCGCGCGTACGACGAGCGGGCGCAGCGTCCATCGCGGCTCGGGCAGCACGCCGCCGTCGAGCAACACCAATTTACGTACGCGGGAACCCAGTTTCGCCGCCACCAGGGGCGCCAGGTAGCCGCCCATCGAGTGGCCGACCAGCACCACGTCGTCGAGCCCGCACTCGTCGGCCATCCGCACCACCTCGGCCGCGTGCCCGGCCAGCCCCGGCGCGGCCTGGGCGGTCAGCGATCCGCCACGCCCCGGCAGGTCGGGCGCGACCACCCGGGTGCCCGGCACCGCCTCGGCCAGCGCCCGCCACACCTCGGACGTGTTGGTCAGCCCGTGCAGCGCCAGCACGGCCGGGCCGGCCGCCGCGGAGTTCCAGTCGGCGCAGGTGAGTCCGGCGATGTCGCGCCGTTCGTGCTCAGTCACGCGGCGACCCTACTGCCCGCGCGCCCGCCCGGCGGACCGGGAGCCCACGGTTTCCGGAAGCCGACCGTCCGGAATGGCCACTATGGTCGGGGCATGACCGACATTCCCTGGGAGCCGCCGCTGGCCGGCACCGAGACCGGACATCTGCTGGGCGCGCTCGAACGGCAGCGCGCGACCTTCCGCTGGAAGGTCGACGGCCTCGACGCCACCGGCCTGAGCGCCCGGCTGGGCCCTTCCACGCTGACCCTGGGCGGCCTGCTCAAGCATCTGGCCCTGGTCGAGGATTACAAGATCGCCACGAGGTTCTTCGGCGAACCGCTGACGGGCTGGGACGACCTCGATCCGGACGACGAGGACGCGGAGTTCAACTCGGCCGCCGACGACGAACCGGCGTCGTTGTACGCGCGGTACGACGACGCGGTCGCCCGGTCGCGGACCCGGCTCGACGCCGCGCTGGCCGACGGTGGTCTCGACCAGCTGGCAAGCCGGCCGCTGCCCGACGGCGCCCGCTTCAGCCTGCGACGCATCGTGTTCGACCTCGTGGAGGAGTACAGCCGGCACACCGGCCACGCCGACCTGCTGCGGGAGTCGGTCGACGGTCGCACCGGAGAGGATCCGCCCGATGGCTGGCGGCCCGTTTCCGGCCACTTCACCTTCCGCGGGTAAGGTTCAGGCCGCCACGGTCAGGTGTACGGTCACGGTGTCGCCGATCTCGAGCTTCTCGCCGCGGCGGACGGCTGTCTTGATCGGCACGATGTATTTGCCGTCCTTGGGCCACAGCGAGGTCGTCCAGTCGGTGCCGCCGATCCGGGCCGTCACCGGTATCATCCCCCAGCCATAGCTGACCAGTGAGGACGCCGATTCGAGGGCGGCGCACTCCTCGTCGGGCACGGTGACGAAGTGCCAGGGCGCCGGGCCCCGCCAGAACCAGATCTCCCCCGTGAACCGCAAATCCATGGCCCCACCATAGCGACGCCGGTCTCTGTCGAAATTCAGGCGTGTAAGTGCGGGCGGGAGGGGTATGCGGCGCGGCGCCGCGGTGCGGCACGGAGAGGGACGGGGACAGGCGGTTGCCCAAGATTGTGGACCACGACCAGCGACGCGGCGAGATCGTCGACGCGTACCTCTCGGTGGTGGGCCGGGACGGCCCGGCCGCGGCCAGCAGCCGGGCGATCGCGGCCGAGCTGGGCGTGGGCGCGGGAGCGCTCTGGCACTACTTCGACAGCCTCGACGCGGTCGTGGCGGCGGCCTGCCGGCAGGTGCTGGTCGGCACCGACGCCCGCATAGCCGCGGCCACCGAGGGCCGGCGTGGACTGACCGCGCTCGACGCCATGCTGCGCGAGATCATGCCGATGGCCCGGCACACCCGGGACGAGGCCAAGGTGGTGGTCGGCTTCTGGGGGCGCCTGGCGGTCGACCGGCAGATCACCGCCGGGCAGGCGGACGCCCTGGACATGTGGGGCGCCCGGGTCCGCCGCCATCTCGGCGAGGCGGTCGAGGACGGCGAATTGGTAAGACACTTGGCCGTCGACTGCCTGGCCGATGTGCTGCTGTCGATCGCCGTCGGGCAGCAGGTGCACGCCGTGCTCGACGCCGAAGCGGCCGACCCCCAGCGCCAGCACGCGCTGGTCCAGCACTGTCTCAAGCCCTGGCGGAACAGCTAATACCTATCCAGCAGATAGGAATGCTATGGTGGCGCGGTTCCCGCCGGACCGCGACCGTCAGCGAGGCGACGCGTGACCACCTTGACCGAGCAAGCCGCCGCCCTGCTCCTCACCGAGCACGCCTTCTCGCCGGCCACCCCCGGCTTCGTCGGCGCCGAGGTCGACCTGCCGCTGGGCCCGCCCGGGCTGCCCGACGCCCTGCTCACGGCCCTGGCCCTGCGCCCGGTGCTGCGCCACGGGTTCCTCACCGCCCGGTCGGCCCGGCTGGCGGTGGTCAGCGGGCCGCCGTCGCCCGGGCTCGAGACCTGTCTCGACCGCATGGCCGACGACCTGGCCGACCCGCTCCCGTTGCTCGGCGCGGCGGCGGCGCCGGAGGGCCACGACGGGGGCGGTGTCCGGGTTTCGCTCGAGGCCGGGCTCGACGGCGGCGGCCCGCTCGGGCTGCGGCGGCGCTGGGCGCTGGCCAACACGCTGGCGCCGGTGCTGGCGGCCGCCTTCGCCAACTCGCCGCTGCGTGACGGGCAGCCCACCGGCTGGCGCAGCACCCGGCAGTCGCGTCACCGGGACCACCCGGTCCTGTCGCCGATCGCCGATCCGCGGGCGGCCTGGGCCGCGTACGTGCTGGGGGCGGACGGTCCGTTCCGCGCGGCCGCCCGGCCCCGGCTGAGCGATCTCGTGCGGCACGTCGACGCGCTGCGGCCGCCGGTGGCCGCGCGCGGGCACCTCGAGATCGACGTGGCCGACCGGCCGCCCGGCGACGGGTGGCGGGTCGTGGTCGCGGTGACCTCGGTGCTGCTCGACGACCCGCGGGCGGCCGCGGCGGCCGAGGAGATCACGGCGCCGCTGGCCGCCGAGCCGCGGTTGTGGGAGCGGGCGGCGCGCGACGCCCTCACCGACCCGGTGCTGGCGGCGGCCGCGCGGGGGTGCTTCGTCGAGGCGTACGGAACCCTGTCCCGGCACGGCGCCCGCCGTGACCTGCGGGATGCGGTGGCCGAGTTCACCGAACGCTATGTGATGCGCGGCCGCTGCCCGGCCGACGAGGTGCTCGCCGCCCGCACCGGGGAGGTCAGGCCCGTTCGCCGGTGATGTACTCCTCGAGGCTGCTGCGCTCGTGCTCGAGCTCGTCGATGCGGAACTTGACCACGTCGCCGATGCTGACCACGCCCCGCAGCGAACCGTCCTCGATCACCGGCACGTGCCGGAACCGGCGCTCGGTCATCAGCCGTTCCACCTCGTCGAGCACGGCGTCGCGGGTCACCGAGCGCACGTCGGTGGTGTGGATCGTGGCCACCGGCTCGGTCAGCACGGCCGCGCCCCGGGCGGCCAGGGCCCGGACGATGTCGCGCTCGCTGACGATGCCGTCGACCCGGTCGCCGTCGCGGCTCACGATGACCGCGCCGATCTTGTGCTCGGCCAGGACGGCCAGCAGTTCCGTCACGTCCGCCTCGGGTGACACGGTCACCACCCGCTCGCCCTTGACCCGGAGAATGTCGCTGATCCGCATGGTCGCCCTCTCCTCGCCGTGAGTTCGACCCGCGGACCTCGCAACGCCGCGGGGCATACGCCTAGATGCCGCTATTGCGGGCGCGATGTCAAGGGGTGAACAGCGCGGCCGACGCCAGTTCCCACTCCGCGACCAGGTCGATCGTCTCGGGATAGCGCAGCCACTGCAGTTGCAGGCCGTCCATCAGGGCGACGACCTGGCGGGCCAGCGCGGCCGGGTCCTGGGCGTCGACCGCGAGCTCGGCGAGCATCTCGACCGTGCGCTGCTGGCGCTCGTTGAAGTACGCGTGGGCCGGGTGGTCGGGGGTCAGCGACTCGGCCTCGAGCACGGCGAAGAGCCGGACGATCTCGGGCTGGGCCGCGTTGCGCCGGACCAGGGCCACGCACGTCTCACGCAGTGAGGCCGGCGCCTGCTCGTTGACCGAGCGTATGTCCTCTTCGTCGCGGTGGTCGAGCACGGCCAGCAGCAGCCCGTCCTTCGAGCCGACGTGGTGCAGCAGGCCGGGCACGGTGAGCCCGCAGCCGTCGGCGACGTCCTGCATCGACAGGCCCCAGAAGCCGCGCTCGGCGATCAGGTGGGTCGTCACCTCGACGATCTGGCGGCGGCGCTCGGCGGCCGGCAGCCGCGCCCGATCACGCCGATACATCTCGCTCACCCCTTGTTCGCCACACACTGTGAAGCGTATGTTACTCACAAGCTATTACCTACTAGGTACTCAGTAAGGATGATCGTGGAGCTGACCGACCAGGCCGCACTCACCAGTGGCAGCGCCTTCTGGAAGACGACGGCCGCGGGCGACGTCCCCGCGATCACGCTCACCGACGGGCCGCACGGCGTCCGGCTGCAGAGCGACGCCGGCGACATGCTGGCCGGCCGGCCCGCCACCTGCTTCCCGCCCGCCGTGGCCTCGGGCTCGACCTGGGATCCGGCGCTGCTGCACCGCATGGGCGAGGCGCTGGGCGACGAGTGCCGCGCTATGGACGTGCAGGTGCTGCTCGGCCCCGGCATCAACCTTAAGCGCACCCCGCTCGGTGGCCGCAACTTCGAATATTTCAGCGAGGACCCGATCCTCTCCGGCGTGCTGGCCACCGAGTGGGTGCGCGGCCTGCAGAGCAAGGGCGTCGGCGCCTCGCTCAAGCACTTCGCGGTCAACAATCAAGAGACCGACCGCATGACCGTGAGCGCCGAGGTCGACGAGCGCACGCTGCGCGAGCTCTACCTGCGCGCGTTCCAGCGGGTCGTCACCCAGGCCCAGCCCTGGACCGTCATGTGCGCCTACAACAAGGTCAACGGCGTCTACGCCTCGCAGCACCACTGGCTGCTGACCGAGGTGCTGCGCGACGAGTGGGGCTTCGAGGGCCTGGTCGTCAGCGACTGGGGCGCGGTCGTCGACCGGGTGGCCGCGCTGGCCGCGGGCCTCGACCTGACCATGCCCGGCCCCGATGACGCCGGCGACGCCGTGGTGGCCGCAGCCGTACGGGACGGAAAGCTGCCGGCCGAGGTGCTCGAGACGGCCGTGGCCCGCATCCGCGCGATGGTCGAGAAGTCGGCGCCGGCCACCGGCCCGTACGACGCCGAGGCCCATCACGCGCTGGCCCGCGAGATCGCGGCCCGGGCCATCGTGCTGCTCAAGAACGACGACGACATCCTGCCGCTACGCACCGACGGCCAGTCCGTGGCCGTGCTCGGCGAGTTCGCCCGCACCCCGCGCTACCAGGGCGGCGGCAGCTCGCAGATCACCCCGACCCGGCTCGACGACGCGCTCACCGAGATCACCGCGACCACGACCGCCCCGGTCCGTTTCGCCCCCGGCTACCGCACCGACAGCGACGCGGCCGACGAGACCCTGATCGCCGAGGCCGTCGCGCTGGCCGAGGGCAGCGACGTGGCTGTCGTCTTCGTCGGCACCACCCGCGAGACCGAGGGCGCCGACCGGGCCGACCTCGACCTGCCCGCGGCCCACCTCGCCCTGATCGAGCGGGTGGTCGCGGCCAACCCGCGTACGGTCGTGGTGCTCAACAACGGCGCCGTCGTGCGCACCGCCCCCTGGGACGCGTCCGTGCCCGGCCTCGTCGAGGCCTGGCTGCTCGGTCAGGCCGGCGGCAGCGCGATCGCCGACGTTCTCTTCGGCCGGGTCAACCCGTCGGGCCGCCTGGCCGAGACGATCCCGCTGAAGCTGTCCGACCACCCGTCCCACCTCGACTTCCCGGGCGAGGCCGGCTTCGTGCGCTACGGCGAGGGCCTGCACGTGGGCTATCGCGGCTTCGACGCGCGCGAGCAGCCGGTGTCCTACCCGTTCGGCTTCGGCCTGTCGTACACCACGTTCAGCTACGGCGAGGCCACCGCGGTCGCCGGCCCCGACGGCGTCGACGTCACCGTCCCGGTCACCAACACCGGCGCTCGCGAGGGTCGCGAGATCGTCCAGGTGTACGTGGCCAAGCCCGGCTCCCGCGTGCGGCGGGCTCCCCGCGAGCTGAAGGGCTTCGCCCCGGTCGACCTCGCGCCCGGCGCCACCGCCGCGGTGACCGTGCGGATCGCCCGCGACGACCTGGCCTACTGGGACACCCGGCTCGGCCGCTGGGTGGTCGAGGACGGCGACTACGAGTTCGCCGCCGGCGCCTCCTCCCGCGACCTGCGGGCCACGGCGACCGTGACGGTGGCCGGCTCCCCCGACTCGCGCTGGCCGCTGGCCGCCGACTCGACGGTGTCGGAATGGATGACCGACCCGCGCGGCGCCGAGGTGCTGCGCGAGGCGTTCGCCTCCGGTGGCGACAGCCCCCTGGTGGCGGCGGCCGGCGGCGACGGCGAGTTCGAGCTGCTGGGCGGCATGCCGCTCGACCGGCTGGCGCTGTTCCCGGGCAGCCCGTTCTCGGTCGACACCGTGGCCGAGATGGTCAAGCAGGTCAACGCCTGACCGCCACCGCCGTCACCGGGCCCGCGCCCGATGGCGGCGGACGGCTGAGCGGTTGGCGCAGGCCGGGGAGCAGTAGGTCTGCTTCCCGGTCCGGCTGAAGTCGGCGTACGGGCGGGCGCAACCGTCGGCGGCGCAGCGGCCCAGCCGGTGGATGCCCCGGCCGGCCAGGTGCAGGGCGGTGCCGACGCTGATCAGCGTGCGCAGCACCGAGGCCAGCGGCTGGTCGGGGTCACGGTAGTGGATGTGCCAGCCGTCGTCGGCATGGTCGGTCAGCCGGGGGTAGGCCGAGGCGAACCGCAGCAGGTCGTTGAGGCGCCGGGCCCGTTCGGCGGGCACCGTGGCGTCAATCACGGTCAACCACTCGGCCAGGAACTCAGCCGTAGCCTGACGGTCCCACGCAGTCACCGGCAACTCGATGACCAGGTCGTATGCGAGGCAGCGAGCGACCAGGTCGTCGTCGGTGGCCGGCGGGTCGGTGACCAGGGAGAGGGCGAGCCGCACCGCATCCTCGCCGTAAGGGTTGAGATGCACAAAGCCATTACACCAGGATGATCTCCGACTGAGAAGGGGACATCCGGACGTGGAATGGCAATACATCGTTGTGCTCCTGGCCGTGGCGGCCGCGGCGGGCTGGGTCGACGCGGTGGTCGGCGGGGGCGGGCTCGTGCTCGTCCCGGCGCTCATGCTCGGCCTGCCCAACCTGCCGCCGGTGACGGCCCTCGGCACGAACAAGGTGGCGAGCATCTGCGGAACCACCGTGGCCGCCGTGACGTACGCGCGGCGCACGAAGATCGACTGGCGGATCGCCGGTCCAGCCGCGGCGCTGGCCGTCGCCTGCTCGGCGGCCGGCGCCCTGACCGCCTCGCACATCCCGGCCGAGTACTTCCGTCCCGCCGTCATGGTGCTGCTGCTGGCCGTCCTGGCCTTCGTGGTGGCCCGGCCCAACTTCGGCGTCATCGTCGACGAGCCGACCCGCACCTGGCGCCGCCGCCTGGCCGCCGTGCTGCTGGCCGGCACCGTGATCGCCTTCTACGACGGCGTCTTCGGGCCCGGCACCGGCACGTTCCTGATCATCGCGTTCACCGCTCTGCTCAACTTCGACTTCGTCGCGAGCTCGGCCACCGCCAAGATCCTGAACGTCGGCACCAACCTGGGCGCGCTGCTGGTCTTCGCGGCCGGCGGCCACGTCCTGTGGAAGCTGGGCCTGGCCATGGCCGCCTGCAACATCCTCGGCGCCCGCTTCGGCGCCCGCACCGCCCTGAAACGAGGGGCCGGCTTCGTCCGCGTCGTTCTCGTGGTCGTGGTCGTGGCCATGGTCGGCCGGCTGGCCTCGCTCTACCTCTGAGCGAGCCGGGCGCGGCAGTCGGGCCACTCGGCGGCGATGATCGAGTACATCGCCGAGTCGCGGAGCTGTCCGTCCTCGCCCGGCGCCCACGAACGGGACCAGCTCCGCAGCACGCCCTCGAAGCGGGCGCCGGCCGCCTCGATCGCGGCCCGGGAGCGGGCGTTGCGGGCGTCGGTCTTGAGGTCGACCCGGGCCACCTGCCACTGCTCGAACGCGTGCGCGAACAGCAGAAACTTGGCCTCCCGGTTGATGCCGCTGCGCTGGGCCGAGGCGGCCAGCCAGGTGAAACCGACCTCGACCGCGCAGAGCACGTCGCGACCCGGCCACAGCCGCGGATCCCAGTAGGCCGTGGCGCCGACCGCCCGCCCGGTGCGCAGGTCGATCTGCGCGAAGGGCATCAGCATGCCGGCCGCCGCCCGGGCCAGCTGCTCGTCGAGATAACCGTCCACTTCGGCCGCCGTCGGCACCCACGTGAACTGGTACGAGGCCCGATCCTCCCCGGCGGCCGCGGCCAGATCAGGGGTATGCCGGCGGCTGAGCGGCTCCAGCCGTACGCGAACGCCTTGCAGAACCGGCGCGGCGAGCGTTGACGGAAAGGGCACGGCGATCTCCGTTCGTGGCTTGCCCGGCGCCCACCGCCGAGCCCGGTCATCACCCGGGGCACCCCGCCACGTGGAGGGTTGCCGGCCAGCAAAGCCGGGGCTACGCGCTGGCACTCATGACCGCTCCGGCGATGCTATGGCAGATAACGCATCTCGCGGAAGGCCGGGCTCGGGCCCTCGAGCAGACGTTGCCGGCGCCCGCGCAGGTGCAGGTCGAAGAACGCGAGCGGGTACGCCTGCTGAATGCGCACCGCCCGGCCGGGCCGCAGGGTGCCCGCCCACGACCGCAGTTCCTCCTCGCTCCACCCGAGCGCCGCCCCGATCTGCGGCAACAGCACCTGGTAGTCGTCGTACGCGTTGTGGACCGCGCCGTCGGCCTGGACATTGAGCTTCCAGCCGGTGAGGTGCGACCACAACTGGGCCACCGGCGCCGTGTCCCGCGGGTAGTCCGCGGTCATCAGCATGAACGGCCGGTCGAGGTCGTCCTCGATGAGCGGCTCCATCGGGCCGTCCAGGCTGAGCCCGGCCCGGACGCGCGGGTCCAGACCCATGAGCAGCGCGGTCGCGGTCCCGCCTTTCGACGTGCCGAACATGCCGATCCGGCGCGGATCGGGGGCGCCGGCCAGGCCGGGCGGCAACGGCTTGCCGTCGGCATCGGGGTTCCGGCCGGCCGCGAGCCGGTCGACGCAGTCCAGGACGTACGGGATGTCGTCGGCGAAGTCGCGGGCGCCCAGCGACGGTTCGTCGAGCGGGGTGAGGCGGCGGCCGTCGGGGAACTCGACGAACGCGTCGTACGTGTGGTCAACGGTGACCACGAGGTAGCCGTGACTGGCCAGTTCCTGGACCACGATCGTGGTGTCGGCGCGCTGGTCGTGCGCCAGGGGCGAGTACACGACGGTCGGTAGCGGGCCCGCCGAGCGCCACACCGGCGCGCTCACGTGCCCGGCCGTGATCGGCGGGGCGCCCACTGAGCGGCCCGGGATCCCGTTGAAGTCCAGCAGGGCGCGCAGGAGCGGGTCGGGCATCCAGACGGCCCGCGGATGCCGTGCGGTGTCGCGGGCCGGGTACCAGACGCTGACCATCAGCTCGCGGTAGTGGCCGGGGCCGGCCACCGGGTCCGGGCGCGACCGGTCGACCAGGCGCAGCGCCACCGTGCCGACCCCGTGCGGACCGGTCGGCGCCGGCAGGACCATGCGCTGCGCTCCGGTGGCCGGCACTGCGGAAGCGCGCCCGGCGAGTCCGGGCGCGCCGGCGAGTCCGGCGCCCAGCGCGGCAAAGATGAGGCCCCGGCGGGACAAGTGGGTCATTACGCCTCCTGCTACTAGTGAGCGGCCGCTCAATAGGTTGGCACAGCAAACTCATTGGCGCTAGTGCGGAACTACCGCATGCCAACGATCGCGACATTCCCGATACATGCCGCTTTGCCGAGAATTATTCGCGATACTGGAGTGCAGGCCGGAAGCAGATCAGCAGACGGAGAGTGACATGAGCGTCATAGCGCTGAGCGAGCCGATCGCCGCCGCACCGCGGGGCCGGCGTTCGTTCGACGACCTCGGCGTCAGCGTCAAGGTCTTGTCCGCGGTGGCCGTGGCCGCGTTGGTGGCCCTGATCGTCGGGATCATGGGCCTGATCGCTCTGCAGAACGCCAGCGCCTCGGCTCAGCTGATCTACGAGTCCAACGTCTCCAGCATCAAAGCCGTGGGGCAGATCCGGTCTGAGGTGAGCGAGGTCCGGCTGGACACGGCGAACCAGGCCCTCTCCACGTCCGACGCGGCCGTCCAGAAGTTCACCACCCTGTTCCAGCAGGACACCAACGCCTTCGCGGCTGCCATGACCGCCTACCGCAACAGCACGCCGGCCGGCGACCCGGCGGTGATCGACCGGTTGCAGTCCGACTGGAACAGCTACCTCGAGGTCGCTCGCACCCGGCTGCTGCCGACCGGCCAACGCAACGACCTGGTCGCCTGGGCGAACATCCGGGACGCCGAAGCGATGCCGATCCTCGACCGGGTGGCTGCCTCGGTGGCCGCGCTCGACGAGGACGAGACGCAGGACGCCGCGCGCAATGCCGCTGCCGCCCGCGACGGTTACACCACCAACCGCAACCGGGCAATCATCATGCTGGTCGTGGGCCTGACCCTCGCCGTCGGGCTCGGGTTCTGGGTGGCCCGCCGCATCGTGGGCTCACTGGGCAAGGTCACGGTGGTGTGCGACGGCCTGGCCGACGGCGACCTCACCCGGACGACCGGACTGACCAGCGCCGACGAACCGGGCCGCATGGGCCGCTCGCTCGACACCGCGATGACCCGGCTGCGGGCCACGGTAGCCACCATCGAGGCCTCGGCGATCTCCCTGAACGGCGCGTCCGACCGGATGACCGACACCACGACCCGGATCGCCTCCACCGCCGAGGAGACGTCGGCGCAGGCCCAGGCCGTGTCGGCCGCGGCCGAGCAGGTCTCGCGCAGCGTCGACAGCGTGTCGGCCGGCGGCGAGCAGATGGGCGCCTCGATCCGCGAGATCTCGCAGAACGCGGCCGAGGCGGCCCGGGTCGCCTCGGAAGCCGTCAGCGTCACCGCCACCACTTCGGCGACGATGGGCAAGCTGGGTGAGTCGTCGGCCGAGATCGGCAACGTCATCAAGACGATCACCTCGATCGCCGAGCAGACCAACCTGCTGGCCCTCAACGCCACCATCGAGGCGGCCCGGGCCGGCGACGCGGGCAAGGGCTTCGCGGTCGTGGCCAGCGAGGTCAAGGATCTGGCCCAGGAGACGGCCCGCGCCACCGAGGACATCTCGAAGCGGGTCGAGGCGATCCAGTCCGACACCAGCGGGGCGGTGGCCGCGATCGAGGAGATCTCGCTGGTCATCGAGCGGATCAGCGACTTCCAGACGACCATCGCGTCGGCCGTCGAGGAGCAGACGGCGACCACGGCCGAGATGAACCGCAGCGTCACCGAGGCCGCCGCCGGGTCGGGCGAGATCGCCGAGAACATCACCGGCGTCGCCGAGGCGGCCCGGCTCACGAGTCAGAGTGTCGCCGAGACCCAGGAGGCCACGGCCGACCTGGCCCGGATGTCGTCCGAGTTGCGCAGTGTCGTTTCGGCCTTCCGGGTGTAAACATTGCGACCATGGAATGCGTGCGGAATAGTAGCAAGGAGATGCAAGAAAGCGCCGATTAGCAATTGGGTGGCAGTTTCAACAGGCATTTTTACCAGTTCCGGCGCGTAATTCTTCCTCATACCCGAGCCCTTTCGGCTGCGAAGGTTCAGCGGTGCCCGTTCCAGGGTGCGAGACCTTCCAGGGGGGAAGAAAGCACATGAATCCACTGCAGAACGCGACCCACCGGCGGATGCTCCGGCTCGCCGTTCTGGCCGTAGCCGGCGCCGCTCCCGCGTTCGTCCTGTCCGCGCCGGCCCACGCCGTCACCAACGTCTTCAAGGCCGGCAACGCGCTGGTCGTGAACGCGTCGGCCAACCGGGCCAACAACATCACGGTCGACCGGGTCGGGAACTTCTTCTTCGTCCGGGACACCGGGGACAACCTGGTGGCCGGGGCCGGCTGCACGGCGATCGCGAACACGATCCGCTGCTCGGCCAACGGCGTGGCCCGGATGGTCATCAACTCCGGCAACCTCAACGACCGGGTGACCAACCGCACCAGCACCCGTTCGACGATCAACGGTGGCACCGGCAACGACATCCTGTCGGGCGGCTCGGGCAACGACACGATCAACGGCAACGCGGGCAACGACACGCTGTCCGGGAACGCGGGCAACGACCGGCTCGACGGCGGCGCCGGCAACGACGTGGCCAACGGCGGCGCCGGGGTCGACACCCTCGTCGGCGGTCTCGGGGCCGACCTGCAGCGCGGCGGCGCCGGCAACGACCGGCTCGACGGCGGGGCCGGCAACGACCTGCAGTTCGGCGACGCGGGCAACGACGTCCTGGTCGGCGGCAGCGGCAACGACCGCCAGTTCGGCGGGGTCGGCAACGACCTGCACCTGGGCGGGACCGGCAACGACACCCAGTCCGGGGCGACCGGCAACGACCGGCTGACCGGCGACGCCGGGAACGACCAGCAGCTCGGCGGGGCCGGCAACGACATCCTCACGGGTGGCGCGGGCAACGACAATCAGCGCGGCGACGCGGGTAACGACAACCTGTCGGGTGGCGCGGGCAACGACCGGCAGGACGGCGGGGCCGGCAACGACGTCGTCAACGGCGGCACCGGCAACGACACCCAGACCGGGGTGGCGGGCAACGACACCCTGCGGGGCGACGCCGGCAACGACGTCTCGCGGGGCGGGGTCGGCAACGACACCATCACCGGTGGGGCCGGCAACGACTTCCTGTTCGGTGACGCCGGCAACGACCGGCTGAACAGCCTCGACGGGGTGAACGCCAACGACCGCAACTTCGGCGGCGCGGGCACCGACATCTGCCTCTCGAACCCGGGCGACCTGCGGAACAGCTGCGAACTGCCCTGACCCTTCAACCGATGACAGCGGCCGCGCGAGGCGCGGCCGCTGTCATCGCGCGCGGTCGCGCAGCCGGTCGAGGTCGACCACCGACACCGAGCGGCGGCTCGTCTCGATGATCCCCTGGCGGCGCAGGGTGCGCAGGGCCTTGGTCACCGACTCGCGCGACGACCCGGTCCACGCGGCCAGCTCGTCCTGGGTGAGGGGCAGAGTGATGCGGACGCCGTGGCCGGCCTCGGCCCCGAACCGGTCGGCCAGTTCGGCCAGCCGCAGCGCGACCCGGCCCAGGGCGTCGTACGTGCCGAACTCGACGCGCTTGCGGTCGGCGTCGCGCAGCCGCGACACGATCATCCGGATGATGCGCACGGCCGCTTCGGGGTGGGTGGCGAGGAAGTCGAGAAAGGCGGAAACCCCTACGACGTACGCCTCGAGGGGTTCCAGGGCCGACACCGACGCCGAGCGGGGAGCTCCGTCGAGGGCCGACATCTCCCCCAGCAGGGCGCCCGGCCCGCGGATGGCCAGCAGCACCTCACCGCCCTGTTCGGTCAGCGAGAACACCTTGGCCCGGCCGCTCAGCACGAGCACCACCGTCGTCGACTGGTCGCCCTCGCTGAACAGCGTGGCCCCGGCCGGCCAGCACCGCCGCCGGCCCATCCGCAGCAGATCCCGCTGGTCCTGTTCGGCCAGCAGCGGATCGGTGCGGGTCAGGAGACCAGGCTCATGGACCACGGGTTCTCCCCTCGCAGACCGTGCAGCACGAAGGCGGGCACCGGTTGGACCCGCCCCTTGACCATCAGGTCGCCCAGGGGCGTGACCTGCGCGCAGTCACCGATCCGGTCGCGGGTGGCGGCGCCGATCACCACCTGCCCCGGCGCGGCCTGCGACTCGAGCCGGGCCGCCACGTTGACCGCGTCCCCCATCGCGTTGAAGTTGCGCAGCGCCTCCCCGCCGATGTTGCCGACCAGCGCCTCCCCCGTGTTGACACCGATCCGGAACCGCGGCCAGTCCGGCCGTACGGCGGCGATCCGGTCGACCTCCCGCTGGATGGTAAGCGCGGCCCGGGCCGCGCGCAGAGCGTGGTCGGGCTGCCGGGCCGGCGCGTTGAACAGGGCCATCAGCGCGTCCCCGACGAACTGCACGACGGTCCCGTTCTCGGCCAGCACGACCCGGGTGGCCACATCGAAGTACTGGTTGAGCATGTCGACGATCTGGGCCGGCGACGACCGTTCCGAGAACGTGGTGAACCCCCGCAGGTCGGCGAAGAGTGAGGTCACCTCGACCACCGCGCCACCCAGCGCGGCCTGGCTGGGATCGGCGACCAGCGCAGTCGCCACGTCGGGCGACATGTACTGCCGGAACAGCACGTCGAGGCTGCGGTAGAGGCGGGCGTTCTCGAGCCCGATCGCGATCTGGGCCGCCAGCGAGGCGAGCAGGGCGGCGTCCCGTTCGGGCACCGGCCCCTCGTGGGACGCGATCAGCACCCCCGCCGGGTGCCCCTTGACCACGAACGGCAGGTAGAGCGTGCCCTCGTCCTCCACGTCGTCGCCCGCGGCCAGGGCTGCCTGAGCCACGCGTACGGTGCGGACCTCGACCGGCGCGGCCGCGGCCGGCACGGGCGGGAACACCAGCCGGTCCTCTTCGACCAAAGCGATCCGTACGGTGTAACCGTCGAAAACCGAAGCCACCCGGTGCACCGCCCCGCGCAGCAACTCGAAGTCGGCCACCTTGACCCGCGCGTCCTGCCCGATGGCGACCAGCGCCCCCAGCTTGCGGATCTGATCCCGCTCGGCGATCAGCGCGTCGGCCGCCCGGCCCAGCACGGCGGCCTGACCGTCGGTGAGCTCGAACCGCTGCGCCACCCGTTCCGTGGCGGCCGCCGTCCGCTCGCCGCTGCGCAGCGCCTCGACCAGGCCTTCCAGCGCCGCGCTGTACTCCGCGCGCAACTGACGTACGGTCTCCTCCCGCCCGACCGCGGCGAACAGCCCCGACGCCGCACCCTCGTTGCGGTACTGCACCCAGGCGCTGTACGCGACATAGCCGAACCCGGCGGCCATCAGCACATGCCACAACCACCACGACGCGTTCCAGCTCGTGCCGAGGGCCATGGCCACGGCCGACTCGGCGAGCAGGACGTATGCGGTGACGACCGACAGCAGCATGACCGCGCGCCGCCGCCGGTAGAGCACGTAGTAGCGCACCGCCGCGTACCCGAACAGCACGAACCCGACCGCGGCCAGCAGGATCGCCGTCGTGTCCTCGCCGGCCCCCGGCACCCGGTTGAGCGGCGGCCGCCCGGTCAACGACACCACGGCCCACGCCCCGGCCAGGGCCAGCACGAGCCCGCGCAACCAGCCCGACCAGCGCAGCAGCCGCGTCTCGGCCGTCGCGGAGAGATCAGCCGCGCTGGCCGCCGCGAAGAGCGCGGCCAGGGTGAGCCCGACCGGGGAGGCGTACGCGAAACCGGCGTTCCGCGCATCGAGGACCACCTGCGGGGTGGCCGCCGCGTGCAGCCCGAGAAACGCGGCCGCCACCAGGAACGACAGCGCGACCAGCAGCAACCGCGTGTCACCGCGGCGCCGCGCCGCCTGATTGATGACGATCGCAAGCCCCAGGCTGACCACCGCGACCGCCAGCACCAACCAGAAATGCGACGGCTCGTGCTGCCAGTGAACGTCAAGATCGGGCCGGGCCACGAGCAGCCAGAGACCGGCCATCGGCGCACTCAGATGAGCAACCCAGACCACCACACGCGCCGCGCCACCGCGACCCACCGGCATCCGCTCACCCTAATCGCCCCTGACCAGCCCAACTGTGTCAGAAATCAGCGATCGGAACAGCCGGCTTCCCCACCGACTGCAAGGCAAGCCGGAGCACCCGGCATGGCCGGCACGCGGCCACTACTCCTCCGGTTGCGCCCTCAGCTCCACGTGCGCGTTCGCTCCGACGAAACCCCCGGCCGGCGGCAGAGGCACCCGGGCCAACCATGCGCCGTCGCGATCGTCCAGGTCGGCCAGTGGCTCGCCGGTCGGTCGGTAGTCCCTGAGCGGCGTGTCGATCTTGGACGCCCATTGCGCCCAGCCGACCATGGCGTTGCCACGATTTTCGACGTCGACGACGAGGATGTCGTCGAAGTCGGTGGTTTGTTCGATGTGATCGTTCCAGAAGAAAACGCTGTCGTGCTCCCGCAGAGAAAGCAGGCGAACGTGCAGCGTGTAGCGCATGAATTTCCCTATGGCCTGATCCAGGCGCAGGTAGCTGGTAACCAGTGGCACGGGCCGGTCGGCGGGGTCCTCGGGCCGTCGCTTCTCGATCAGAATGGGGCAATGGTGCTCGGCGACCTGTTCGTGCAGCAGGACGGGCAGCCCCCGGACGGCCAGCCGGGTCTCGGCCTGCCAGGTCAACTCGTCGGCCTGCGGCAGGACCAGGTTCTTCAGGTCGGCCGTGACCTTGATCTCGCCGAACAGGAAGCGGGTGAGATTCTGATAGCCCTCCTCCGAGTTGACCATTCCGTAACGTCCGCTGTGGCTACGGTGCACGTACGCATGATTGGCTCCGGTGACCAATGCGTTCTCGATCTGCACCAAGCCGTCGCTTTTTGTGCCGACCGCTCGCGATGACAGACCGAGCGCGACCGCGTAGTCATCGGCGTTGGTGCCGATCAGGCAGAAGATCTTTTCGGTCGGGAAGTTCCGCGGATCCGGGTTCACGCGCGGGTCCCACCCGGCCGGAATCCCACCCTGACGCCCCACGGAAGGGGTGAGATAGGAAAACATCCGGTCCGGGCCGAAAATGTCCCCGCCACCGAGGCCGAACTCGTCCCGCACCTGCTCGACCAGGCCCAGACCGAACGCGAACTCGATCCCGCCGTGCGGTGTGCCGTAGGTGAAGAGCCGATCGACGAAGTCGGCCGCCTTCCGGCCTTCCGGGCGCCCAGGCTGCTCCCGCTCGTTACGGTCGGGAATAACGCGCTGGATCATCGACCGGCAGATGAGCCCACCCATCGAGTGCGCAACAAGGTGGACCCTTGGCGCCCCCGTCTTTTCCAGCACTTTTTCGACGAAGCGCAGAAGGTCCTCGGCCGCGGCCTCCAGGACGAAGGGCTGGGCGCCGCCTCGGTCTCGATTCCGGCTCTCCCACGACGAAGCCGATTTGTCGTAGAACCGATGAATCCACACCGAGTCAGCGGGCACTTCCCCCGGCGCCGCGCGGTCCAGGTACGACTCCTGACCGCCCTCGACGAGCAACTTGTAATTCAGTTCGGTGACCAGCCGGACGAGAGGGCTTTCGAATTGATAGAAGATGGGGTCGCCGTTGCCGCCGACCCGCACATGGGTGGAACCGGCACTGAATCCGTAGAACGGGTCGTCGACCGCTTTGGTGATCCCCCGCGTGCTGCCGGCGAATCCGCGAACATAGATGATCGGATATCTCCGTGACATCGATTCTCCTGAGTGACCGAATCCCCCGTGAAGAATGGTTCCCGACGCTATCCGGCCGGGCCCGGCCGACGCTGCCGGATCGAGGACACCGAACCGGAACGGGAAACAAAGAACCCCCGAACCGACGAGGTTCAGGGGTTTTCAAGGCCTGGAGACCGAAAGAGCGGACGACGGGATTCGAACCCGCGACCCTCACCTTGGCAAGGTGATGCGCTACCACTGCGCCACGTCCGCGACGAGTGAAACCTTACCGGATCGGTGGCGGGTGATGCGCGACGCCCCCGGCCAGTCAACGTACGGATTGTTCCGGGGCGGGGGCGGTGGCAGCATCAGCCGCGTGGTGATGTCATCCTTTCCCGAGCTCGGCGAGCGGTTCGAAGACCTCATGAAGGCGGCCTTCCCGTTCCTCGACGAGGTCCAGTTCGCGCGCGTGGCCGCCTACGGCCGGCCCGAGCCGATCGTCGAGGGTCAGGTCGTGTTCGACGTGGGCGACGACGACGCGGACATGCTGCTCGTGGAGTCGGGCGAGATCGAGGTGGCGCTGGGAGACCTCCACGACGCGCCGCCGCTGGGGGCCAAGCCGGGACAGTTCGTCGGTGAGCTCAACCTGCTGACCGGGCAGTCGCGCATCCTGTCGGCGCGGGCGGTCGCGTCCGGTGTGGTGCATCGGGTGCCACCGGATCAGTTCCGGCTCCTGATGGCCAAGGACACCGAGCTCAGCGACCTGCTGCTGCGCTCGTTCCTGGCCCGGCGCCAGCTGCTCGTGCAGCGGGCCGGGCGCAACCTGGCCGTCATCGCCGACGAGACCAACGGGTGCGGGCTGGCCCTGCGCACCTTCCTGATCCGGCAGGACATGCCGCACCGGTGGGTCGACCAGCACTCCCCCGAGGGGCGGGAGGAGATCGCGGCGGCGGGGCTCACCGACGCCGATCTGCCGGCGGCCGTGCTGCCGCGGGTCACGCTGCGCAACGTGGAACCGCGCACGCTCAGCCATCGGCTCGGGCTTACTTTCCGGCGTACGCCGAAGGGGGTGGCCGACCTCACCATCGTCGGCGCGGGGCCGGCCGGGCTGGCCGCCGCCGTCTACGGGGCGTCCGAGGGGCTCGAGACCGTGCTGCTCGACTCCGTCGCCACCGGCGGGCAGGCCGCGGCCAGTTCGCGCATCGAGAACTACCTCGGCTTCCCGTTCGGGCTCAGCGGGGAGCAGCTGGCGGCGCGGGCCGTGGTGCAGGCGCTCAAGTTCGGGGCGCACCTGGCCAGCCCGTGCGCGGTGGTCGGGATGCGTCGCGCGGACGAGGGGCACGTGCTGACGCTGGTCGACGGCACCGAGGTGGTGACGCGGACTGTCTTGATCGCGACCGGGGCGGCGTACCGAAATCTGCCTTTGGACCGGTGGAAGGACTTCGTCGGGTCGGGCATCTATTACGCCGCGACCGATCTCGAGGCGCGGGCTGTGGCCGGGCTGCCGGTGACGGTGATCGGGGGCGCGAACTCGGCCGGTCAGGCCGCGCTCTATCTCGCGCGGCACGCCGGTGCGGTGACCTTGGCCGTACGCGGTGACGACCTGGCCAAGGGGATGTCGACCTACCTGGTCGAGCGGGTGCGGGCCGATCCCCGGATCACCGTGCGCACTTCGACCGAGGTGACCGGGCTCAGCGGCGGGCACCGGCTCGAGGAGGTCACGCTGGCCACGGGCGGTGACCCCGACCCGTGCGGCTGTCACGGACTGTTCTGTTTCATCGGGGCCACCCCGGCCACCGGCTGGCTGACCGACGTGGCGCTGGACGAGAGGGGGTTCGTCCCGACCGACGTTCAGCTGGGGGACCGGTGGACCGGGGTGGGGCGGGGGCCGCTGCCGTTCGAGACCAGCGTGCCGGGGGTGTTCGCGGCGGGCGACGTGCGGTGGTCGTCGATGAAACGGGTGGCCGCGGCGGTCGGTGAGGGGGCCAGCGCGGTGCGCTCGGTGCACCAGGCGATCGCGGCCGGCCCGAGTTGATCTCTCGCCGTGTAGCGGTGGCGGTCGGCGGGTAGGTTGGGCCAATGCCCTTGGACGCCACGATTGTGTACGAACCGGCGGACGCCGACGGCCTGGTCGTCGCCGCGCTGAGCGGCGAGCTCGACCTCGACCGGGCCGACGCCGTGCGCGACCAGCTCGCCGCCATCGCGGCCGATCCCGCCGTCCGCTACCTGCGGATCGACGTCGCCGGCCTCGACTTCATCGACTCGTACGGGCTGGGCGCGCTGGTCAGCGCCCGCAACAGCGCGGCCGCCAGTGGCGTGACCCTCACGCTGGCCGAGCCGTCCCCGCCGGTCCGCAAGGCGATCGAGGTGACGGGGCTCGGCCACGTGTTCGGCCTGTAGTTACTTGCTCAGCCACTCGGCGAAGGTCGTGGCGCCGATGCGCGCGCCGTCGCGGGTGGTCAGCGACGAGTCGTCGATCGTGGCCCCGAAGTAGCCCGCGGCCGGGTCGGGAACCACCGTGCGGGTGTCGTCGATGACATCCAGGAAGCGCTTGACGAAGGTGCTCATCGGCTGCACCTCGGGCCCGCCCAGGTCGATCAGGCCGTTGAGCGGCGGCTGGTCGATCAGCTCGGCCAGCAGCGCGGCCACGTCGTCCCCGGCCACCGGCTGGAACGCGGCCGAGGTCACCCGCACCTGACCGTCGACGGTGGCGGCGCCGGCGATCATGCCGATGAACTCGTAGAACTGGGTGGCCCGGACGATCGTGTACGGGATGCCGCTCGCGGCGATGACCTTCTCCTGCGCCACCTTGGCCCGCATGTAGCCGGAGTCCGGGATCGTGTCGGCGTTCACGATCGTCAGGGCGAAGTGATGGCGTACGCCGGCCGCCTGCTCGGCCGCGGCCAGGTTGCGCGCCGAGGTCGTGAAGAACGCGAGCACCTCGTCGTCGCCCCACGACGGCGCGTTGGTCAGGTCGACCACGGTGTCGGCCCCGCGCAGCGCGTCGGCCAGCCCCTCCCCCGTGATCACGTCGACACCGGTCGACTTCGAGACGGCCACCGCCTCGTGCCCGTTGGCCGTGAGCAGCGGGATCAGTTTGCGCCCGATCAGGCCGGTACCACCGACGACGACAACCTTCATGGTGTTGCTCCCTGAACAATAAACTCGGATAATCCCTGTCCGAGTCTACTCGGACTCATTGTGTCCGAGTCAAGTGAGTAGAGTGTGACCATGAAGATGTCCGGCGGGGTCGAGTGGGCCCTGCACTGCGCCGTCGTGCTGAGCGCGGCCGACCGGCCCGTGCCCGCCGTGCGCCTGGCCGAGCTGCACGACGTGTCCAGCAGCTACCTGGCCAAACAGCTGCAGGCGCTGTCCCGGGCCGGGCTGATCCGGGCCGCCCAGGGCCACGCCGGCGGCTACGAGCTGGCCCGTCCGGCGGACGGGATCACCGTGCTCGACGTGGTCGAGGCGGTCGACGGAGCCCAACCAGCCTTCACTTGTACGGAGATCCGGCAGCGCGGGCCGCTGGCCACCCCGCCCGAGGCCTGCCTGCGGCCGTGCCCGATCGCGCGGACGATGTCCGTCGCCGATCAGGCCTGGCGGGCCGCGCTGCGGGCGGTGACCGTCGCCGACCTGGCCCAGGAGGTCACCGGCGACAACACCGACGCCTTCACGGTGCTGCGGGGCTGGCTCACCGCCTGACGAGGAGTTTGCGCAGCAGACGCCAGCTGCCGATCACGCCGGTGCCGGTGTGGGTGACCAGGCGGTCGCCGATGATGGCCCACTCGGCCAGCAGCGAGGCGGCCCGGTCCATGGTGCGGCGGGCCTGTTCGAAGTCGTCGGTGTCGTGGCGCAGCAGCCACAGCCGGCGGGCCTGGTCCCAGGCGCGGGCCCGGGTCACGGTGACCAGGATGCGCTGGCTCCAGTCGTCGAGCGGGCCCACGAACTCGTCCAGCTCGAGCTGCCAGCGGGTCGAGAAGCCGCGGCGCAGGGGCGGGATCTCCTGGTAGAAGATCTCGTTGACCAGCAGGTAGTCGGGATGGATCACGTCGTCGGCCGCCTCGGGGGCGCCGAGCTCGTTCCACGTGCCGATCAGGGCCAGGGCCAGATCGTGGTTGATGTGCGCGTTGACCCCGAGCATGGCCGCGGTCAGGCGGCTCATCCGCACGTCACCGGCCCGCTTGAAGAGCACCTCCCAGACGTCCGGGGTTTCCTCGTCGTCGTTGTTCCACAGGGTCAGCGCGTCGAAGTAGCGCTTGGCGAACTCGACGTCCAGCAGCTCGAGGAAGTCGGGCGAGTTGACCCCGGTGACCAGCGCGTGGTCGACCCGGCGGGTGATCTTCAGGTAGAGCTCGTTGAACGCCGACACCCGGTTGGCGGCCCGGCTCGGCGGCAGCTCGTCGAGGATGGCCTGCACGGTCACGAGCCGGGTGATGACCTCGCCGATGTCGGCCGGATGCCCGTCGAGCGCCTCGGTGACCTTCTCGTGCAGCGGACTCCAGCCGCGCCCGGCCGGGATGGCCAGGGCGGACAACTCGAGCCGCTTGACGCGCAGAAGCTCGGCGCTGTCGCGCGCCCGACCGCGATCGAAGCCCGTCATGCGGAACAGCTTCGCGACCCGGCCGCCCCGGCGCCATCGACTTGTCGGCAAAACGTCCCGGCAGTTCGCTCACTGTAGTGATCCGGGCACCCGATTCCACCGTACTGACGGGGAGAAGCTCAGGCCCGAGGGAAAGGACGGTCGCGTTAGTGGCCCCGGCGTACCCGGATCACCCCATCGACGGAACGGCCGCGCGGCCGAGAGTCGCCTATGTCGACGGGCTCCCACTCGGGGTGCCGCCTCGGCCGAGTCTCTACGACACCGACTGGTCACCGCGCCGGCGACACCGGCGACGGCGGTCCGGCCGGACGGTGACCATCCTGGTGACGATGAGCGCCGTGGCCGCCGCAGCCGGCGGGATCGTCGTCACCAGCCGCGGTGAGGAACCGGCCCCGGCCCCGGTGGCGATCGACGCCGCGCTCCAGCAGCGGGCGCAGCCGGTGACCCGGAACAAGGTGCGCGCCGCGGTCACGTCGAAGCCGAAGCCCAAACCGACGCCCACCCCGTCCGCGAAGAAGAAGGCGACGCCCCCGCGACCGGTGAAGGGCCTTAACCAGGCCCAGATGAACAACGCCGCGGTGATCGTCGAGGTCGGCCGCGAGCGTGACCTGCCCCGCCGCGCGATGCTGGTCGCCGTGATGACCGGCCTGCAGGAGTCCAGCCTGCGCAACCTGGCCAACCCGTCGGTCCCGGGCTCGCTCGACCGGCCCAACGAGGGCAGCGGCGACGACTTCGACTCGCTCGGCCTGTTCCAGCAGCGCCCGAGCCAGGGCTGGGGCAGCGTGGCCGAGCTGATGAATCCGCGCTACGCGGCCGACGTCTTCTACGACCGGCTGCTCAAGGTGCCGGACTGGGAGTCGAAGGGCCTGGGCGAGGCCGCTCAGACCGTGCAGCGCTCGGCCGTGCCGGACGCCTACGATCAACACGAGAACCGGGCCACCAGAATTCTCGACGTTCTGCTGTGATTCGCCGATGACTTCGCCGGCTTGAGCGAGTCTGACCCCTGAGAGGCACCGTGCCGAAAGGGGATTGATCATGGCTATGCCACCGGTGGTCGACCAGGCGACCTGGGCCAAGGAACTGGACGCGCTGCGCGCCCGCGAGAAGGCGGCCACGCGCGAACTCGACGCGATCGCGGCCCGGAGGCGGCGGTTGCCCATGGTCCGCCTGCCCGACTACACACTGGTCGGGGCGGACGGGCCGGTGCGGCTGGCCGACATCTTCGACGGCAAGTCCCAGCTGATCGTCTACAACCACATGTGGGAGCCGGGCGCCGAGTGGCAGTGCGGCGGCTGCACCAGCTTCACCTCGGTCTTCACCCGGCTGGGCTTCCTCGAGAACTACGACGCCCGCTTCGTGGTCGTCACCCAGGGCCCGATCAAGGACGCCCTGGCGTACGCCGAACGGGTCGGCAACCCGATGACCTGGTACTCGACCGCCGACAGCCCGTTCGGGGCCGACGTCGACGCCCCGGCCGGCGGCGGCTTCGGGCTGAACGTCTTCCTGCGCGACGGCGACACCGTCTATCGCACGTGGCACACCTCGGGCCGCGGCGTCGAACAGCTCACCCACACGTTCGCCCTGGTCGACACGCTGCCCTACGGCCGGCAGGAAGAGTGGCAGGACTCCCCGGACGGCTGGCCGCAGTCACCGGCCTACAGCGGCTGGCTCGACTCCCCCGACATCGCCCGCCTGTACGGCCCCGCCTCCTGATCAGCTCGGGAAAGAGCCGCCGGCCCGCCTCCTGATCAGCTCGGGAGGGAGCCGCCGGCCAGGACGATGATCACGCCGGCCGCGGCCGCGGTCAGCAGGGTCAGCACCGGGCCGCGGCGGGCGGCCAGCGTGAGGACGGCGGCGACGACGAGCACGCCGTACTGCCACGGTTCGGTCAGGGCCCGGATCAGGGGGATGGCCGATCCCAGGATCGCGCCGATCGCGGCCGGCCCGGCCCCGTCGAGGAAGGCCCGCACCCGCGCGTTGCCCCGCAGCCGGTCGAAGCGGTCGGCGCCCAGCAGCACGAACGTGAACGAGGGGCTGAAGGCGACGGCGGCGGCGAACAGGCCGCCGCCGAGCCCGGCCGCCGCGTAACCGACCACCGCGACCGTGTGCACGACCGGGCCCGGGGTGATCTGACCGAGCGCCACAGCGTTGAGGAACTCGGCCGCGGTCATCCACTGGTGCTGGTCGACGGCGTCGGCCTGCATGAGCGGGATGATGACGAACCCGCCGCCGTAGGACAGCGCGCCGACCTTCAGCGCCGTCCAGGCCAGGGGCAGCAGAGCCCCGCCGCCCAGAGCCAGAACGGGCAACGCCATCGACGGCCGCCGGGTCGGCCCGGGCAGCCGCTGGGCCAGGATCTCGGCCAGGCCGCAGGCGATGAGCACCAGCACCAGCCACGGCCCGACGGTCGCGGCCGCCACCGTTCCCAGGACCAGATAGATGGTCCAGCGGCGACGGCTCGGCTTCCGCTGCCAACCGGCCGGGATCAGCGAGACGCCGGCTTGAAGGGCGACCGCGGCCACGGCGGCGCCCGCCCCCGCACCGGCGGCCCGGACCCAGGTCGGCGGGTCGCCGAGGAAGAGTGCGGCCAGCACCAGGATCGCGATCAGGCCGGGCAGGATGAACGCGGCCCCGCCGACCAGGGCCCCGGCGCGGCCGCGGACCCGCCACGCGCAGAAGATCGCCAGCTGGGTCGAGGCCGGGCCCGGCAGCAGGTTGCAGGCCGCGATGGCGTCCTCGAACTCCTGCGCGTCGAGCCACTTCCGATCGTCCACACACAACTTGCGGAACAGTGCGATGTGCGACGGCGGCCCACCGAACCCGATGCACCCGATCCGACCCCACTCCTTGAGGACAGTGGCCAGACCGGCCCGGTGCGGCTCAAGCATGCGGCAGCGTCGGCAGCAGGAAACCGATCCGGCGGTCGAGTTCGTCGGCGACCTGGGCGAAGGCGGGGCGGTCGGCCGGTTCGGGCAGGCTCCAGTGGATGCGGCCGGCGCAGACTTCTTTGGCCTTGTCACACAGGGTGATCACCTGGTCGAACTGCTGGCCGGCGAACTCGTCGACGTGTTTCGGCCGGGCGCCGGAGATGTCGATGCCGCGGTCGGCCATGACACCCACGGCGTACGGATGAATGGGCTTGGGACGGCTGCCCGCGCTGAACGCCCGCACGGCGCCGCCGGTGCGATGCTGCAGCAAAGCCTCGGCCATCTGTGAGCGCGCGCTGTTGCCCGTACACAGAAAGAGCACCCGCCCGGTCACCGCGGGCGCGACGGCCGGCGCCGTCAGCCGAAGCGCGGGGTGCAAAGCGGCGCCCGCGCCGCAGAGCAGGCGTTCGCAACGGGCCAGGTCGAGCGTGTAGTACGTGTCGCGCCCGTCGGCGTTGCTGCGCCGGGCCCGCACGAGCTCGGCCTTGCGCAACTTGCCCAGGTGGTACGACACCAGGTTCTGCGGCTGGCCGACCCGCGCGGTCAGCTCGCGCACGGCGAGGTCGGTGCGGGCCAGCTCACCCAGCAGCTGCCAGCGCAACGGGTGACCGGCGGCCGTCACGAACGCAGGCGGGTCGGTCGTCACGCCCGCAGGTTACATCAAACTGGTTTGATGCAATAGCGCCTCCAGCAGGTCGGCGCGGGCCCGCATGCCCTCGTGCGAGACCCACTCGTGCCGGGCGTGGGCGCCGCCGCCGGGCGGGGCCAGGCCGTCGACGGTCGGGATGAGCAGCGCGCCGGTCGTGTTCGTGTCGGCCGCGCCGTCGGCCGGGTGACCGGCCAGCGTCTGACCGATACTGGCCGCGACCTGCGTGATCCGGGTCAGCAGCCGGTCGGTGGCCTCGTTCGGGCGCCAGGTCGGGCGGTGGGCCAGCAGGCTCGCGCGCACCACCGCCCGGTCGCGGATCGGGGTCAGCGCGTCGAGGGCGCCCAGCACGGCCTGCTCGTTGTCCGGGTCGAGGAAGCGCAGCCCCAGGTCGGCGTGGGCGTGGCCGGCCACGACGTTGGTGCGGCCGCCGCCGGTGATCGTGCCGGCGTTGAGCAGCACGGGCCGCCCGGCCACCACCTGCCGGAACGCGACGAGCTGGTCGACCAGCTCGTCGATGGCGTTGACGCCGGCCTCGGGGTCGAGCGCGGCGTGCGACTCGAGGCCGGTCACCTCGATGCGGGCCCGGGTGCTGCCCCGCCGCCCGGTCTTCAGGTCGCCGCCGGGGTGCGGGGGCTCCATTCCCAGTACGGCCGTCGCGCGCTTCGCCTCGGCCCGCACCAGCTCGCCGGCCGTGGGCGAGCCGATCTCCTCGTCGGCCACCACGATCACCCGTACCTCGGGATGGGGCCGCCCCGACGCGACGACCCGCTCGACCGCCGCGAACAGCGCGACCAGGCCGGCCTTGGTGTCGTAGACGCCCGGACCGCGGATCGTGTCACCGTCGACCGACCACGGCATGGTCTCGAGCGTCCCGACCGGCCACACCGTGTCGTAGTGGCTGAGCAGCAGCAACTCGCCGCCCCGGGTGTCGCGGGCGGGCAGCGTCCACAGCAGGTGGTCGCCCTCGCGAGCAGTGGCGAACCCGGCCCGGGCCGCGTCCGTCTCGAGCACCTCGGCCAGCGCGGCCAGCGCCCGGGCCTCCCCGGTCGGCGACTCGAGCAACGTGTAGGTGCGCAGCGCGTCCAGCATATGCGAACGCTAAGTTTCCGGCGGCACGTTGTCAACGCGCACAACACGGTGCACGATGACGGTCATACGTTTCGTATCTTCATCCCGGGAGGGCGCGATGGGCATCGTGGTGCGCGACCTGGCCGGGCTCGGCGAGTGGTCGGCGGCGTCGGCGCTGTACCGGCACGTGTTCGGGTACGACCAGCCCGAGTTCGGCATCAGCCCGCGGCTGCTGGCCGCGCTGGGCGAGAACTCGGGCTCGGTGCTGGGCGCGTTCGACCCGGGCGGGGCGATGGTCGGCTTCTGCTACGGGTTCAGCGCGGTCGACCACGGCGAGCTCTACCACTATTCGCAGGCCGCGGTCGTCGCCCCCGGCGCGCAGGGCACCGGCGTCGGCCGCCGCCTCAAGCAGGCGCAGGCCGCGACGGCCCGGGCCACGGGGGCGCGGACGATGCGGTGGACCTTCGACCCGTACGCATTGCGCAACGCCCACTTCAACTTCAGTGTGCTCGGGGCGACCGCGATCAGGTTCCTGCCCGACTACTACGGCGACGGCGCGTCGGACCGGCTGCTCGTCTCGTGGGACCTGGCCGGGCCGCACGCGGTGGAACACGAGTGCTCAACCGTGAGCGCACCGGCCGGCGAACGGACAGCCGCGCCCGAGGCCGCCGACCGTACGGTGCTCCGCCGTGAACTCATCGAGCAGTTCGCGACCGGCCGGCTCGTCCGGGTCGAGCGCCACGACAATCGCGCGGTCTACACGTTCGAAAGGTGCACACCGTGAGCACTTTGCCGTCGCCCGCTGATCGCTTCGAACGAAACGTGCAGCGCCGCTCGGCCCACGTGCTCAAGCATCGAGTGCTCGACCAGCAGCGCACAGCATTCGACAAGGCGCTCTCGTGGGCGGCCGAGCACGACGCGATCGAACAGGCCGCTGCTCGAATAGTGTCCGCCCGGCGGCGTTACCTGCTCGGTAACGGCAAATCCTTGGCGTACGCGTCCCTGCTCGCGGCCGACCTCAGTGCCGGGCTCTCAGGCGTGCACCTCGTCGACGGAGCCACCGTGCGCCCGCTCGACGTGCTCGGCGACATCCGTCAGGGTGACCTGCTCGTGGCGGTGGCCATGTCCCGCTACCGGCGCGAGACGGTGTCGGTGGCCGAGGCCTACGTCGCCCACGGCGGCGAGCTGGTGCTGATCACCGACGCCGAGGACGCGCCGCTGACCGACCGGGCGAGCACCCGGGTCGTCATCGGCACCGACACCGCCTCGTACGCCAGCTCGCCCACCTCGGTCGTGCTGGCCCTGCACCTGCTGGCCACGCTGACCATCGCCAGCTCCAAGGGCGCGGGCCGCCGCCTGCACGACCGCGACGCCCTCGCCGCCGAACTCGACCTCTACGTGGACCCGACATGACTCGCATCAGCACCGTCGAGCTGCGCCGCGTGCGGCTGCCGCTCGTGCACGAATTCCAGACCAGCTCGCACGCCAAGCGCTCGCTCGAGCACATCCTGCTCACTCTGACCGCGACCGACGGCACGGTGGGCTGGGGCGAGATCGCGTCGCCGAGCGGCCCGTTCTATTCGGCCGAGACGGTGGCCACGTGCTGGGCGATCGCCCGCGACCACCTGGCGCCGATCGTGCTGGCCGCGGAGTGGGAGCATCCGGCCGAGCTGGCCCGGGCGCTGGCCAAGGTGCGGGGCAACCAGTTCGCGCGGGCCGGGTTCGACATGGCCGCCTGGTCGCTGTGGACAGCCGCGCAGGGCGTCCCGCTGGCCCGGGCCCTGGGTGGTGTTCGGACCGAGGTCGAGGCCGGCGTCTCGCTCGGCATCGAATCGACTGTCGACCGCCTGCTGGCTCAGGTCGGGCCCCGGGTCGACGAGGGCTACCGCCGGATCAAGCTGAAGATCGCCCCGGGCTGGGACGTCGAGCCGGTCAAGGCCGTGCGGTCGGCCTATCCGTCGGTGCCGCTGCACGTCGACGCGAACGGGGCCTACACGCCGGCTGATCTCGCCGTGCTGAAAGAGCTCGACGGGCTCGGGCTGTTGATGATCGAGCAGCCGTACGCGCCGCGGGCCCTGTCCGATCTGGCCGACCTGCAACAGCAGCTGGCCACCCCGGTCTGCCTCGACGAGTCCGTCGAAGAGGTGGACGACCTGGTGACGGCCTTGCGGCTGGGCGCCGGGCGGATCCTCAACATCAAGGTGTCGCGGATGGGCGGGCTGACCGCGGCCGTGCGGGCGCACGACGTCGCGGCCGAGCACGGGGTGCCGGTGTGGTGCGGGGGCATGCACGAGTTCGGGATCGGGCGGGCCGCGAACGTGGCGTTGAGCGCGCTGCCCGGGTTCACGCTGCCGTCCGACGTGTCGGGCTCGGACAAGTACTACGCCCGCGACGTCACCACCGAGCCGATCGTCGCCACGGACGGGATGGTCGCGGTGTCCACGGCGTACGGGCTGGGCCGGGAACCTGATCTTGAATTTGTCGAAACCACCGCGGCGGACCGGTTGATCTTGCCTTAGCGCAGGTCAGGATGCATCATGCCGGGGCGTTGATCACCCGATCGAGCGCGGTGCGGCGTACCAAAAGTCGCTTTTGAGCAGTCGACGATGACGTCCGTGCGCAGACAGATGATCGTTCGCCTCCTCGCCGCCACCATGGTGGTCGGCACGGCCGTCGCCCCGGCGCCGGCTCTGGCCTCGACCGACGGCAACCACGTCTTCCAGTGGAACCCCGAACGCCCGGGCACCGTGGTCAGCAAGGCCGCGGCCACCCTGCCCGACGAATTGCGGCGCCTCGGCGACGCCGTCCGGATCACCTACGTCACGACCGACGTCCGCGGCCGGTCGATCACCGCGACCGGGCTGGTGATCACGCCCAAGGAGCGCCGGAAGAACAAGACCGTCGCCTGGGCCCACGGCACCGTCGGGCTGGCCGACCAGTGCGCCCCCTCGACCAACCAGCAGGCCTTCTATCCCGAGGCCCGCACCGCGGTGGGCGAACTGCTGCGGCGCGGCTGGACCGTGGCCGCCCCCGACTACCCGGGCATCGGCACCAGCGACCCGCATCCATACCTGATCGGCAACAGCGAGGGCCGGTCGATCATCGACAGCGTGCGGGCGGCCCGGCACCTCGACGACGATCTCACCCCGCAGTACGTGGTCGACGGCCACTCCCAGGGCGGGCAGGCCGCGCTCTTCGCCAACCAGCTCGCCGGCTCGTACGACAGGGAGCTGCAGCTGCGCGGCACGGTCAGCATCGCGCCGACCAGCGGCGTACGCACCCTGGCCGAGCTGATCCCGCAGTCCGAGGGCAAGGGCTACCTGGTGATGGCGCTGTTCGGCCTCAACGCGGTCGAGCCCTCGTTCAAGCCGGCCGACGTGCTGGCCGCCCCGGCCGAGCGCCGCCTCGGGGTGCTCAGGACCGGTTGCCTGTACGAGATCCTCGGCGCCTACGCCAACCTGATGCCCTCGCAGCTGCTGAACAACGGCACGCTGCCGGAACGGTGGGTGGACGAGCTCTACAAGTACGTGGAGCCCGCCCAGACCCGGACGACCGCCCCCGTGTTCATCGTCCAGGGCGCCGACGACGCCACCGTTCCGGCCGCGCTGACCGACGCGCTGGTCCAGCGGTTGCGCGACCAGAACGCCGTCGTCCGCTACGACACGCTGCCCGGCCAGGACCACGACACCGCGGTCACGGTCTCGGCCGAACGGGTCGCCAACTGGATCGCGCAGCGCTTCTGACCTGCGCTTTCTCACCAAGTCTCACCCTCGACCTCAAGCTGAACCTGAGGTCGAGGGTGAGACTTTTCTCAGGCCCCGGCCTCGCTCAGCCGCCGCAGCTGCTCCTCGCTGAGCTTGACGTCCAGGGCCGGCAGCGCCCCCTCGAACTGCTCGCGCGTGCGCGGCCCGATCAGCGGCAGCACCCGCGGCGACTCTTGCTGTAGCAAGAAGGCCAGCACGAGCTGGTTCGGCGTGACACCCGCTTCCCCGGCCACCTCGGCCAACGCCGCCAGCCGCGCGTCGGCGTCCGGCCCGGTGTAGTTCTCCATCAGCCAGTGCCCGTCCCGCTTGGCCGCGCTGTCGTACACGCCCTTGAGGATCGGCGAGTACGCGACCAGGGTCTGGTCCGGGTGCGCGCGCAGATAGTCGAGCTGCTCGAAGTTCACGATGGAGGCCGAGTCGGCCGACGCCCCCGGCCGCAGGTACGAGTGCTGCTGCTGCACCGCCACCGGCAGCGTCCAGCCGTTGCGCTCGCACAGCTGCCGGATCCGCTCGAGCCGCCAGGTGCGCACGTTCGACCACCCGAGATAGCGCACCTTGCCCGCCGTCACGAAACCGTGCAACGCCTCCAGCGTCTCCTCGAGCGGCGTGTTCAGATCATCGACGTGTACGTAGTAGAGGTCCACGTGGTCGGTGCCGAGGCGCCGCAGGCTGCCGTCGAGGGCGTGGCGCAACGTGTCGGCGCCGGCCCCCTCGAAGGTGCGGCGGGCCAGCTCCCAGTTCGGCTGCCCCTGGTCGTCCCACAACTCCGGCGAGAAGACCGGCACCGCGCTGCCCTTGGTGGCCAGGAACACCTGGTCCCGCCGGTTGCCGTCGCGCATCCAGCGGCCCAGCAGCTCCTCGCTCTGCCCGCCCAGGGTGCCCGGGTGGCTCCACCACTCGTAGCAGTTGGCGGTGTCGATGAAGGAGCCGCCGATCTCGAGGTAGCGGTTGAGGATGTGCACGGAGTCGCGCTCGTCGGTGTCGCCGCCCATGCGCATGGCGCCCAGCGCCAGCGCGCTGACCTGCTGACCGGTCCGGCCCAGTTCGATCGTCTGCATGCCGACGACGCTAGGACTTCGAGCGCACTCGAAGTCAACCGCCGATCGGCCGCCGCAAATCGGTGACGTCCGGCTGCCGCGTGTAACCCGCCGACGCGTACGTCGCTACGCCCCCGACGTTGCCGGCCGGAGTGCACACCGTCGCGCTGGACGACCCCATCTCGCGCAACGCGGCCGCCGCGGCCACGGTGATGGCCCGTCCGTGCCCGCGTCCCCGGTGATCCCGGTGCACGCCCATCGGCTCGAGCAAACCCGGCCGCCCCTCGCCCGCCGACCACACGGTCACGGCCGCCACCGCGGCGCCCGTGTCGTCGTACCCAATAAGGCATCGGGCCCGCTGATAGGCCGGCGCGGCGGCCATCGCGTGCCACCGCTCTTCGCTGAACGTCGAGTTGTCGAACGCGGCCCGCTGCACCTCGACCCGGTCCCGCACGTTGTGCGCGCCGCCGACCTCGATCCGGAGCCCACAGTCCGCCACCGGCTCGGCCAGGTCGCGCACGAGCGGGGCCCACGGCTCATCGGCCACCCAGCCCCGCCGAGCCAGCAGAGCACGGAAGGCGGCACCGGCCCGGGCCTCGACGACCTCGACGCCCTCCAGATCGGCCAGCATCCGCGCGGCGAGCTCGATGTCGTCGTCCGCCTCGGGCGCGATGCCCAGCCGGACCAACCCGTCATCGTCCAGGCCGACGGCGACCACCCGCCCGTCCCGCGTCCACACCCGGACCGCCTCGGCCAGCGCCGGTCCGCCGAACCGCCACTTCCACCCGAGGTCACCCACGTGCACCTGCACCGGCCCACCGGTTCGCGGCCATTGCGACATCGCCTCAACAAGCTCACCGAGAGATTCCGGCGTCGCCCGCAGCATTGTGATCGACATACGGTGAACCAACCACGTCCTGGCGACAACACAATCGAATTTCGGCAGCGCGTAGGGTCGGGCGGTGAATTCCACCGACCTGGACGGTCTGCGCACGGGCGATCTCGAGACCCGCGAAGAGCACCTCTACCGCCTGCTCGACCGGGCCCGCGCGAGCGCCGACGAGTCGGCGCTCGCCGCGCTGCACACGCTCGTCCGGGACTACCGCAACTTCCACCGGTCGCTGTACTCGCGCGCGATGAACCAGGCGGACGTGTTCGCCGACCCCGCGCTGCAGGAGCCGCTGCTCGCCGCGCTGGCCGACACCCGGTACAACTGCCAGGCCTGGGCGGCCATGGGCTGCGCCGCCATGAACATCCGCGCCGCCGTCCCCCAGTTGCAAGAGCTGGTCGATCACCCGCAGTGGATCGTGCGCGACGAATCCGTCAAAGCGCTCGGCCAACTCGGCGACGCCTCGGTCGTGCCCACCCTGAGCCCCTTGCTGGCCGACGAGACCGACTGGTTGCGCCAGCGCGCCGCCGACGCCCTGGCCCGGATCGGCGGCCCCGAGGCCCTGGAGGCGCTCTGGCACGAGTTCGAACAGCGGCGCTTCCCCCGGATCGGCTACCTCGCGAGCACGCTCGCCCTGTTCACCCCCGAGGTCCTCCCCCGCCTGCTGGCCGCCACCGGAAGCCCCGACCCGAACCAGCGCTACTGGGCCGCGGTCGCCCTCGGCTCCACCGGCGACCCCCAGGTGGCACCCACCCTGGAACACCTGATGGCCACCGACCGCGGCTCCACCGTCTTCGACGGCGAGGTCCGCGCCGCGGCGAAGAAGGCCCTGCGCACCCTGCGCCGCATCCGAACCGCCATCGCCGAACGCGAGACCACCGACGCCGCAGCCCGGCCCTGACGGGTCAACCGACCCGGAACGACACGCACTGCACGAAGTTCTGGCACGCCGAGTAGCTGCTCGCCGGGTACCAGATGTCGTAGTGGGTCGCGTTGCCACCCTCGTCCCGGTCGAAGTAGCGCGTGAGTTCGTCGTTGGTCGCGATCACGTCGACCGAGAAGGCGAGCCCGTTGACGGCCTTGTCGGCCACGATGATGTGCCGCCGGCTGGAATTCGGATAGGTGTGCACGCGGAACGACCCGACCCACGTGTTGCCCCGGCACAGTTCGCCGCCGTAGACGCCGGCCGGCAGCACGACCCGGCTCGGACACGACGCGGCCGAGGCCGGTGCCGCCCCACCCACGACGACCCCACCCCCGACGAGACCCAGTACGACCAGGGCCCGCGCGATCTTCCCGCTGACTTTCGCTGTTGTGAGCATGCCAGCAGTCTCAGCGACCCCCGTTGTGGAATTGTTGTGGCCGCCGTCAGGAGGTCGCGCGACCGCAAACAGGTCAGCCGGGCCCGGACACACCCGTGCCGCTGGTCGCAGCACTTGCTCAGCGGGTGGTGGTGACGGCGAGCCGGACGCCGAGTCCGATGAGAACCACACCCATGGCCCGGTCGATCGCCCGCCGCACGGCGGCCCGCGAGAGCAGCCGCCGGAAGGACGCGAAGAGCACCGCGACGGCGACGAACCAGGCCAGGCTGAGGACGACGGCGGTGGCCGACAGGGTGATCGTGTCGAGGACGCCGGGCTGGGCCGGCAGGAACTGCGGCAGCAGCGCCACGAAGAAGACAGCCGCCTTGGGGTTGAGCAGGTTGGTCAGCAATCCGTCGCGGAAGGCGACCCAAAGCCCGCGACCGGCCGGCTGTTCCGCTTCCCCCTCGGACGCCGAGCCGCCGCTGCGCCAGGCGCGCACCCCAAGGAAGATCAGATAGGCCGCGCCCACCACTTTGACGCCCGTCAGCACGCCCGGCGCCCAGGCGATCAGCGCCGCGATCCCGGTGGCCGCAGCCGCGGCCCAGACGAGAACTCCCGCCGCGATACCGGTCGCGGCCGCGATGCCCCGCGCCCGCCCCGAGACGATCGCGTGCCGGACGACGACGGCGAAGTCGGGACCGGGCGACATCGCCCCGAGTGCGACCACTCCCGCGAACACCAGCACCTGCGTCCCCGTTGCCATGGCGACGATCCTAAGCCGGTCGGCCGTTGAGCAGGGCGGCCAGGTGCAGCAGGGGGCCGAGGTCGCCGACCGGGTGGGCCGGATGCAGGCGGCCCTCGGTCCAGGTCATCAGTTCGGGGCCGGACACGCTCCACGGCACCGGCACGTGACGGGCCAGGTGGGCCGCGATCAGCGCCGGCGTGCACCACGGGCCCACCACGCCCTCGATGCGGAACGCCTTGTCGAAGCCGGGATCGCCAGTGGTGTTCGTGCGGCGTGACAGCCGGCCGCGGGTCGTGACGGTGGCCGGCGCCCACGGGTGGTTGAGGATGGCCACGCTCACCACCCAGTGCCGCGTGTGCGGGGTGGTCGTCGCCGTGCCGTCGGCACCCGTGGTCACCTGGACGTCGGTGACCTCGTACTCGCCCACCAGCACGGGGCGGCCGCCGACGTGGCCCGACAACAGCATGCGTACGCCCTCGGGGTTGCCCCCGGGCAGGCGGCGGCCCCAGTCCACGGCCGGGCGCTCGACCACCTGCCACCCCGCGTGCACGGCCCAGGCGACGATGCGCCCGGCGCGGCGGCGGCGCTGCCGGGCGGCCAGCAGGGCCGCGATGACCACCAGGCCCAGCGACGCCACACAGAAGAAAGCGAGCACGCCGGCCATCGGGTCCAGCGAGATCACCGGCCCCGGCGGACGAAGCCGGCCAGCACCACGCCGAGCAACGCGTCGAACAGGGCCAGCAGCCCGCCGAAGCCCGGCGTCAGCTCGCCCACGGCCACCAGCACCGCGCCCGCGATGAACACGCCGGCCAGGCGCAACCAGGCCAGGGCCGTGCCCAGCCCGGTGCGGCCCAGCAGCAGGGCCACCATCACCAGGACGCCGGCCGCGCCCGTGGCGCCCAGCAGCACCAGGCCGCTGATGCCGCCGTCCTCGTGCAGCGTGGACCAGGCCTGGCCGCCGATGTAGGCCAGGCCGGCCTCGCACAGCAGCAGCACCGCCAGCAGCGCTTTGATCACGGCGGGCCTCAGCTGACGGTGGCCGGCGGCCAGGCGCCGTCGTGGTAGCCGACGTTGTCGTTCAGTTTCTGGCGCAACGTGCTGTTGGCCGCTTCCGCGGTCGACCTCAGGTTGAGCCCACCCGCGAAGAACGCGGCCGCGGCCGCACCGGCGGCGCCGGCCGCGATGAACGGGGCGGCGGGCAGGCCGACGATCGTGGCCGAGGACGAGGCCGCGCCGACGATGCCGATGACCAGCGCGCCCAGCGCGACGACGAGGGCGCCGAAGAACAGGTTGATGGCCTTGACCATCTCGCCGAGCATCGTCGTGATGCCGTCGGTGAAGACCGTCTTGACCTTTTCCAGGGCGGCCTTCTGCAACGGGAGCATCTGCCGGTAGGCCTCGGCGGCGTCACCGTCCCAGTTGGTGTCGACCTCGAGCAGGCCGGCCTCGGCGGTCTGGACCCGGCCGCTGACCGGGCCGCCTATTCGATCGCTCCAGGCGTTGGCGGTGGCGGTGAGCGTGCTGGGCGAGCCCAGGTGCGTGACGAACTGCCGCACGTCGGACCAGACCTTGCTCATGAAATCGCAGAAGCTCTTCCAGCCGCTGCGCACCTTGTCCTGCAGGTAGCCGGGGAGGAAGCCGATCTTCGAGTTGATCGAGTTCTGGAGGTCGTTCGTCTTCTGCTCGACCTTGTCCAGCAAAGACATGATCTTGCCGATGAGGTCGTCCTCCTGCGCGGTCGAGCTAGTCACGGACGTCCCACACCCCTCCGAGCCGCGCCGCGGCCTCCTCGTCGTCGCGTTCGTAGGCCGTCGCGACCTGGTCGAGCGTGCGGGCCAGCTCGGCATGGGTCCGCGCGCCCTGGGCCAGCAGCGCCGCGACCTTGGCCTGGATCTCGGCGTACGTGTCGAGCAGCCCGGTCGGCCGGCTCGCCCACGACAGGTCGCCCTCGGTCAGCGTGAGCGCGCCCGCCTCGCCGGCCGCGTGGCTCAGCACCCCGGACGTCTCGTCCCAGGTCGCCGCGTCGACGCGCAGCGCCTGGATCGCCGCCTTGAGCGTCATCGTTCCCCCGTTCAGTCGATGAGCCGCAGCCGCCGGGCCAGGGCCACCGGGTCTTGCGCCAGAACCTGGGTCTCACCGAGACGGCTGTCGGCCACAATCTCCCGTACGCCGTGCCGCCCGGCCTCTTCGTAGGCCGCGCGGAACGCCGCGGCGGTCTGCCGCGCGATGTTGATCTCGTGCGCCTGGAGCAACCACTGGCGGTCGTAACCGACGGCCGTGACGTCACCGCCCCCGGTCACCGTGACCTGGACCTTCCGGTCGGGGCTGCGCCCCGTCCACGTCGCCGCGAGCGCCCCGGTCAGCGCGGCCGACGCCTCGTCGAGCCCCTGGTCGATCGACTCGACGAGGGCGAGCAGTTCGCGCAGCGCGGCCTGACTGTCCTCGGCCGACATCGGGCCGCTGCCGGTCACCGCGTCCTGCAGGCGGCGGGTGAACTCGTCGCGGTCGAACCCGGCCGCCGGGGCGGGCCCCGGGTCGGCGTACGCGTCGCCCCAGGCCTCGAACCGGCGCTCGCCGGCCGACCGGACCGCCTCGATCACGGCCTCGTCGAGGGCGAGCGACCCGATGAGCCGCCGCCACCCGGACCCGACCGCGACCCCGCTGACCCGGCCCTCGTCGTCGAGCGTGACAGTGACCGCGCCGGTGCGGTCGGACGCGGTGGCGCCGGACGCGCGCTGCTCGGCGGCACGGGCCCGGCCGGCGAAGGCGGCGCCCTCTTCGGCCAGCTCGTGCAGGTGGTCAAGTCGATCGTCCGACATTCCGTGGACTCTCCCAAAACGGGAAGAGGCCCTGCAACCCCGCCCGGCGGAAAAGCCGCATTACGCCTCGAGCGGGGCCACCGAAAGTGATCCGATGCCGGCCACGGCCTCGATCCGCAGGCCACCCGACTTCGTGTCCGAGCCCTGCGCACGCAGGGTCCGCCCGCGGTCGACGCCCTCGTCACGGTCGCCGTTGAGGTCGACCGAACCGGCCCCCTTGCGGATCTTGACCCGGACCGGGAACTCCCCCTCGGTGCCGATGGTCCAGCGGTGCACGCCGCCGGCCATCCGGATCTCGATCTGGCGTTCCTGCCGGGGCAGGGTCAGCTCGAGGCGGTCGGCGCCACCCTCGAAATAGAAGTCGCCCACCTTGCCGCCGGCCATCGCGAACATGCCCCGCTTGACGCCGCCGTCCATGCGGACGGTCCAGGCGATCCGCTCGTCCAGCACCACGTCGACCTGGCCCGAACCGTCCTCGTCGCCCTTCTTCCTGGCGGTCAGCTCGAGGGTGGTGCCGTCGAGGTCGGCGTCGGGCACCACGCCGCTGCCGTCGGGCGAGCCGACCCGGGCCACGCCGTTGCCCGACGGGCGGCCGAGGGTGACGTTGAGCTCGGTCAGATCCGAGGCCAGCACGAAGGTGCCGGCGGCGAAGGCCGGGCCGGGCGGGGCCGTCGGCGACGCCGGGGCGGCCGGGGCCGAGGCCGGTGGCGTGGTGACGGCGGCCGAGGGGGGCGCCGGGGCGATCGAGACCGGCGGGTTCGGGGTACCGCCGACGATGATGCCGGGGTCGGCCGCCGCCGGGGGTGACGGCGCCGGGTCCTCGTCCCCGCCGCCGAGCCGGGCCAGGGCCACACCGCCGACGCTGAGGACCAGCACCGCGCCGGCCGCACCGGCGATCAGCCGCAGCCGGGCTCTCTTCGGTGCGGCGCTTCCCGGTACGGGCGGTGCGCTGGTCGCCGCGGGCCGGGGGCCGTCATCTGCGGGCCGGGCGCTGGTCGCCGCGGGCCGGGGGCCGTTCTCTTCCGGCCAGTAGTCGGAGATGCGGGGGAACGTCACGGTGCCGGACCGGGCGGGCTGGTCGGCCGATCCGGCGTACGTGCTGTTGTCGTACGTGTCGGTCTGATGGTCGTCACTGGGCGGAGGGAGGGCGGAGCCTTCCATCGCGCGCCTCCTCGGTGCGGCCGCGGCGACCGTGGGCCCGGGCGCCGTCACCGGGGAGTACGGGAGAGATCAGCCGACAGTTCGATGAGGACGCGCCCGCTCAGTCTCTGCCCGAACGCGCAACACTCTTGCCCCTAGCCGATTTCACCGTAAGAATGCCTTTCCGTCAGCTTAAAAGTGTCTTAGCCGATGGCGCGGAGCGGAACCAAGAATGCCCGAGAAGGACAGCCAGGACCGCCTGCGGATCGGCGGCTGGGTCCCGCCCTACCGAGACGCGAACGGGCCGCTCCCCCTACCCGCACCCCCCACGAAGTTCCCCCGGCGTGCGCTGCCCGCCGGGTTCTGGCCGGCCTCGTCGCCGTCCCGCACCCGCGGCACCACCGGCCGCCGCGCGCTGGTCGCGGTGGCCACCGGTGTGCTGATCGCGGTGGCCGGTCTGACCGCCCTCTCCCTGCGCGACGACGACCCCGGCCCGTCCCTGACCCAGCGCTTCGTGCCGCCACCGCTCGACCCGACCGACCCGGTGTCGGTCGAGCCGGCGCCGAGCGCCACCAGCGAGGGCCCAGGCTCGGTGATCCGCACGCCCACCCACCACCGGGCCGGCACCCGCCCGGCCGAGAAGGCTGGCACGACCCCACCCACGACCCCGCCGCGCACGACCGCACCGACCACGCCCCCGCCGCCCCGCCTGGCCGCCGGCGCGACGGTCGGCCTCGAACTGGCCGACCGCCCCGGCTACCGCCTGCGCCACCGCGACTTCGTGGCCCGCCTCGACCCGGTCGGCGCCGGCAGCCCGGCCCGCGACGACGCCCGCTTCACCGTCCGCAAGGGCCTGGCCCGCGACGCGTGCTTCTCGTTGGAGGCCGGCAACTTCCCCGGCTACTTCCTGCGCCACCGCGACTACGTCCTGCGCCTGGACCGCCGCGACGGCTCCGGTCTGTACGACCAGGACGCCACATTCTGCCCCCGCCCGGCCCGCGACAACGACGCCGCCGTCCTGCTCGAATCCGTGAACTACCCCGGCCACTTCCTGGCCGCCCAACGCGGCGGCGTCGTCATCAGCCGACGGGACGCCACCGCGTTCATCGTCCGCCGCCCGCTCTGACGGTCGTCAGCCGGCGGCGAGTTGGGTGCGGAGCTTGGTCAGGGCCTGGCTGATCAGGCGGGAGACGTGCATCTGGGAGACGCCGATCTGACGGGCGATCTCCGTCTGGGTCAGGTTGCCGTAGAAGCGCAGCGTGATGATGCGCTGCTCGCGCTCGGTGAGGCACGACATAGCGGGGCCGAGGGCGATCCGGGCCTCGGCCAGTTCGTAGCCGTGGTCCTCGCCGCCCAGGGTGTCGCCCAGTTCGAGGCCGCTCTCCATGCCGACCGGGGTCGACAGCGACGTGGCCGAGTAGGCACGGCCGCCCTCGAGGCCCTCGAGCACTTCTTCCTCGGTGACCTTCAGGTGGGCGGCGATCTCGGCCACCGTCGCGGAGTGGCCCAGGGTCTGGGTCAGCTCGTTG
Organism: Paractinoplanes aksuensis; assembly: GCF_024137025.1. GTDB lineage: Bacteria > Actinomycetota > Actinomycetes > Mycobacteriales > Micromonosporaceae > Actinoplanes > Actinoplanes aksuensis. The sequence continues at coordinate 10,463 of NZ_JAMYJR010000030.1, read as the reverse complement.
TTGGCGGCGGTGATGGCCATCCGCATCTCCTGCAGGCGGCGCGGCACCCGGATCGACCAGGTGCGGTCGCGGAAGTGCCGCTTGATCTCGCCGACGACGGTCGGGATGGCATAGCCGGCGAAGTCGACCCCGAACTGGGGGTCGAACCGGTCGATCGCCTTGAGCAGGCCGACCGTGGCCGTCTGGAAGAGGTCGTCGATGTGCTCGCCACGGTTGGCGTAACGCTGGGCGAGGTGGCGAGCCAGGGGTAACCAGGCCTCGATGGCACGGTCGCGCAGCCGGGACCGGTCCGGGTGCTCGGCCGGGAGTGCGGCCATGGCGTTGACGAGCTCGGCCGCGTCGGCCGGAGTGGTGCTGGTCATGGTCGTGGGCATGGACAGTCCTTCACGTCACTGTTGAGCTGCCGGACGTCCCCACCACTGACGCGCCTGCTCCGGCCGGGCCGGTACGCGCCATCCGTCACTCAATGCTGTGACCCTAGCCCAACGAACGACCATCGACCACCCGAAAGTACGAGTGTCGTTGTCGTGCGTCAATTACTTCACCCGGCCGATTGTAGGTCGATCCGTCGCAGCTGTGCGCGGTCGGTGAGCGAGACGACTCTGGTCATGCGCCCGTTCTCGATCGTGCAGGCCATCAGGCCCACCGGCTGCCCAGCCGGCCCCCAGGCGAGAATCCCGGGCTGCCCGTCGACCAGGACGCGCCGAGCGGTGAAGCCCAGCGCGCCACCACGCCCGGCCGCGTGGGCCAACTCGGCCCGGCCCCGCGTCACCGTGACACCCCGGACGCTCGTCACCTCCCACGTCAGGTCCGGGTCGAGGACGGCCAGCAGCCCCTCGAAGTCGCCGTCGCGGGCCGCGGCCAGGAACGCGTCGACCACCTCGCGCTGCTGGTTGAGGCCGCTGGTGGGGCGGGCGGCGCCATGGACCTTGCGGCGGGCCCGGCTGGCCGCCATCTTCGCCGCGTCGGCCGACTTGCCGATGATCGGGCCGATCTCGGCGAACGGCACCGCGAACAGGTCGTGCAGCACGAACGACAGCCGCTCGTCCGGGCCCAGCGCGCCCAGCACGACCAGCAGCGCCAACCCGAGCGATTCGGCCTGCAGCGCCTGGTCCGCCGGATCGTCCTCACTGACGACGGGCTCGTGCGGCGGGGTGTCGTACAGAATCTCGGCTTTGGCGGTTCGGGCCCGCAGCACATCGATGCTCAACCGGCCGACCACGGTGGTGAGCCAGCCGGCCAGGTTGTCCACCGTTCCGGGCTCCTGGCGCGCCAGCCGCAGCCACGCCTCCTGCACGACGTCCTCGGCGTCGGCCCGGTTGCCCAGAACCCGCGTGGCGATCGCCAGCAGCCGTTCACGATGTGCCTGGAACGCCTCTGCCCTCATCGGTTACCTCTTCCCGTTCGATCTCGTCATCCCCACGACGAGCCCGGACGGGCCGACGTAACAAGAAGGAGCAACCGTGAACCTCACCCTGTGGATCCTGGCCGGTGCTCTCGCCCTCGCGTTCACCGCCGGCGGAGCCAGTCTGCTGCTGTTGCCGAGGCAGCGCTACCGCGCCCTCAGGCCCAGCCAGCACTGGGTCGACGACTTCGGCGACGCCCACCTCAAAGCCATCGGAACCATCAAGATCATCGGCTGTCTGGGCCTGATCCTGCCGGCCGCGTCCGGCGTCGCGCCCGTGCTGACCCCGCTCGCGGCCTGCGGGCTGGCGTTGTTCATGGCCGGGGCCGCGACCACCCGCTTCCGCCGCCGGGAGTGGAAGCTGCTGCCGGGCGACCTGTTCTATCTGAGCCTGTTCGCCTTCCTGGCCTGGGGTCGGTTCGACCTTTATCCGATCCACTGAGCCACAGCGGCCATCGGGTGGCCGCGGCTGTCGCGCAGGCCGATCGTCCGCGCGCTGCGACGCCCATCGGCCGCTGCACTAACGTTCCGGGACATGACTGTCTCGGCCGACGCGCTGGCGGCGTTCGCCGTGTTCGCCGACCACCTGAACTTCACCCGGGCCGCGGCCGAGCTGCACATCTCGCAGCCCGCCCTGCACGTGAAGATCCGCAAGCTGGCGGCCGAACTGGGCCGCCCGCTCTACCACCGCGACGGGCGCCGGCTCGTGCTCACCACCGACGGCGAGGCGGTGGCCCGTTTCGCGCGCACGCACGACGAGCGTTTGACGCAATTCCTGAGCGAGTTCGCCGGGGCCACCGCCACCAGGCCCGTGGTGCTGGCGGCCGGGCAGGGCGCCTACCTCTACCTGCTCGGCGACACGATCCGCACCATGCAGCCCACCCGCCTGCGCCTGATCAACTGCGATCACCGTCAGATGCTTTCCGCCGTACGCAGTGGTCAGGCCCACCTGGGCGTCAGCGTTCTCGACGTGCTGCCGGACGACCTGACGGTCACCGAGCTCACCACGTTCCCACAGGTGCTGCTCGTGCCGGCCGGCCACCGCCTGGCCCGCCGACGCCGGGTCACGCTGCCCGACCTGGACGGGGAAGCGCTCGTCGTGCCGCCGCAGCACCGCCCGCAGCGGATGCAGCTCGAGCAGTCATTACGAGCGGCCGGCGCCGACTGGTCGGTGGCGGTGGAGGCCGAGGGCTGGCCGCTGATCAGCCACTTCGCCGCGCTCGGGGTCGGCCTGGCCATCGTCAACGGCTGCGTGCCCACCCCGCCCGGGATGGAGGCGAAACCGGTCGCCGACCTGCCCCCGGTCACCTACCACGTCGTCCACCAGCCCTCGGCCCCCGACGACCCGCGGGTGGCAGCCCTCCTCGAGCGGCTGCACGGGAGCACCCGATGAGCCGCCTCCTCGGGGTGATCGCGGTCGCGCTGCTCTTCGGGGCGCTGGCCGCCCTGGTCAAGGGCCACCACGACGGCGTACGGGACACGATCGGCAACCTCAGCACGCCGTGGCTCCTGATCGCGCTGGCGGCCGGGCTGCACGCCCGCACCCGGCTGCGCGGCGCCGTCCTGGGCCTGATCGCGACCGGGGCCGCCCTGCTCGGCTTCTACGTGGTCGTGGCCGTCACTGCCGACGACGGGCATCTCGTTCATGTGCTGCGCGAGAACCGGCGCTGGCTGTTCTCGGGCCTGGTGAGCGGGCCTGTCCTCGGCGCCTTCGGTGCCTGGCTCAACCGACGCGCCACCGACGTACCCCGGGCCGTGACAACGGTAATAGCCCTGCTACTGATCCTGGAACCACTGGTCATCGTGTCGGCCCGCATCGTCCCCGGCTGGCGCGAGGTGATCCACTGGCACCTGTCAGCACCGGTCTACATCGCCGAAGCCGTCCTCGGCATCGCCCTGCTCGGGCTGGCCCTATGGTCCTCCCGCCTCCGGTCCGGCCCCACCTCGACGCCCAGCTGAACGCTCCCTACCGGCCCAGCCCTCTTCCAGCCCGCCCTTCGCCGGCCCACCCTGCCGTCCCGGCCTTTCCTGGTCGGGCAAATTGCGCAAAGCACTCGGAATGACCCAGTTAGTGATCACAGGCGGCGTGACGGCGGGCCGATCAGCGCGGGCAATGCTGCCCACAAGCGGACCCGGGGTGCCTGAAATCTCGATTCGTCGACCGCCCCGAATTTTCTACACTGGCCCGATGGTGCAGAGGAGACCCACGCTGGCCGACGTCGCGACCCAGGCCGGCGTCTCGAAAGCCGCCGTCTCCCGGGTCATCAACGACGCCCCCGGGGTCTCGGCTCAGACCCGCGAACACGTCCGCGGCGTCATCGCCGATCTCGGCTACCGCCCCGACCCGATCGCCCGCGCGCTCGCCTCCGGCCACGGCGACGTCGTCGAGTTGGTGATCGTCGACGACACGTCAGTCTTCGGCACCAGCCCCTACTACGGCCGAGTCACCGCAGGCATCCTGCAAGAGCTGGCCGGCAGCAACGCCCAACTACGCGTCCACGTGGTCGACGAACTGAACACGGCAGCCTTGCTCAACCGGATAGCCACGTCCGTAAGCCTCGGCGTCCTCCTGGTGAACGTGCCGATCCCCCTGGCCTCCGATTTCTACCGCCAGTGCCAGCGAGTGGTCACGATCGGCCCCACCGTCCCCGGCCTACCCTTCGTCGGCTTGGAAAACCCCGAGGGTGCGTACGCAGCAGTCCAGCACCTGCACGCCACGGGCCGCCGCCGAATCGCCGCCCTGCACGGCCCCGACGGCAACTCCTGCGCCGAGGGCCGCCGCGACGGTTACCGCCGCGCCGTACGCGACCTGGGCCTCCCCGAAATCTCCGCCACCGGCAAATTCCGCCGAGAGGCAGGCTACGAGCTGACCCAGCGCCTGCTGGCCGAAGAACCAGAAATAGACGCCATCTTCGCCGGCTGCGACCTACTGGCCACCGGAGCCATGCAGGCCCTGGGAAACGCAGGCCGCCGAATCCCCCACGACGTAGCCGTAGTCGGCTTCGACGACAGCGTGATCGCCGAGTGCGCCAACCCACCCATGACCTCAGTACACCAGCCCGTGGAACAAATGGCCGCCGCCGCCACCCGAGCCCTGATCAACCGCCAGATAGCCCCCCACTGGCGCTGCGTCTTCCCCGCCAACCTCCAGATCCGCCAAAGCACAGCCCCCGACTAGCGCCCATCTCAGACCGCCCCGGTTTCCAGGCCCGCGATGTCGACGGCAACCGTTCTACCCAGATCAGTCCCAGTAGTTGTAGAGCGTCTCGCCCAACGTTTCCGGCTTCCATGACTGCACGTCGTACGAGCTGAGCGCCGGCCATTCCGCAGCCTTGAACGGCCCCGCCAACTCATCCGTCGTCAGCACGACAAACCGCCCGTTGTCCACCAGCGCCCCGGTCAACTTCGGGAAGTCGACAAACGTCAACGGCCCCGCCTCCCGCACCGCCCCGGTGACACCTCGCGGAACAGCAAGGGCAACAACCCCCGTATCCCGAGCCATCACGACCGCAACCAACCGCTCGCGATAGTCGATTATCGCTTGATGAAAGTTGGGCGTGACTCCGTCAGCGACCCGAAACTCGACCACCCGCCCACCGGTCCGAGCCGCCACCAGACAGCAGGTACGACGAAACTCCTTCAGCTCGTGCACGACAGCACCCTACGAGCCGGACGCACATGCCGCCCCACTCCGCGCCTCCAGCCGATCGGCGAGCCGGCGCAAACCAGTCACCACCAGCCGCCGCAACGCCTCCCCTCGACGCCGAGGCGGAGGCTCAGGCACCACAGGCGCGTCCGGCCGAGCCGACAACACATGCTGGCGAGTCGCCTTATCAGCCAAAATCATGCCAGTAGGTTCAAACATCAACGATTCCCCAACTTGATAAACGATGATAAATAAAGCCATCCGCCACTACCGGCAGTGCCCGCAACAACCCGCGCGAACAACGCATGCAACAGTCCGCGCCCGCATAGGCAGCGCATGCAACAACCCGCGGCCGCAATTGACAGCGCCTGCATTTAGCCCGCGACCGCGAACGGCAGCGTGCGCAACTGTCGGCGCTCGCGGGCCACCAGGCCACCAGGCCCAAACCAACAGGCCGAGACGGTGATGTTTGGTTCGACCGGTTACCGGAGGCGGTCGCGTAGGGCGGCCAGGGGACCGTCCCAGTCGCGGGCCAGGGCGCCCAGGAACTGTTGGGCGATTTTCATGGGGGCCGAGTCGAGGCGATAGCGAACTCGGCGGCGCTCCCCCGGCTCGGGTATCACCAGGCCGGCCTCGGCCAGCAGGGTGAGGTGCTTGGCGATGGCCTGGCGGGTGATCGGCAACTGGGCAGCGAGGTCGGTGGCGGTGGCCGGGCCCCGGGCCGCCAGAGTGGCCAGGATCGACCGGCGGCTCGGGTCGGCCAGGGCCGCGAAGACCTCTTGCGCCACCGACTCCAGGTCAGAGTTTTCCATCGAGATACGCGACCAGCTCACCCAACTCGTTCGTCCAGCCCTCGGTGTTGCCCGAGAACGCGGTCTTGTGCTCGTCTCCGCTCGCCTGCGCGAACCCGGACTCGACCACGGTCAGCGTAGTGCCGCCACCGTTGGGCGCCAGCGTGAACTCCACATAGGTACGCCTCGGGTCGCCGTCGGGCAGCCCGTGCAGCGGCCACGTGTACGCGAACACCGTCGGCGGCTCGACCCGCTCGATGGTCAGGGTCGCCGTGTCGCCGCTCTCCCATGCGAGTTTCGCCTCGCCGCCGACCCGCAGGTCGACCTCGGCCGTGTTGCCGAACCACGTGCCCAGCCCCTCGGCCGTCGTCAGCGCCGCCCACACCTTCTCCACCGGCTGCGCCAACTGCAACGTCCGCTCGATCCGATCCGGAAAGCTCATACTCACTCCCAAGTAGCAACCATTCAGTTGCCACTCAAGCTATAGCAATCACTTGGTTGCGTCAACACCAGCCGCCCATCCGCCACACTTCCCAGAGGTCCCGTGCCCGGCCATGAGCCCATCCGGCCAAAGGGCCAAAGGCGATCCGGCGATCCGGCGATCCGGCGATCCGGCGATCCGGCGATCCGGCGATCCGGCGATCCGGCGATCCGGCGATTGGATGGTCCGGGGGGCGGCCCAGCTCCGCGACCCGGCGACCCGGCAGCCCCGCGACCCGGCAGCCCCGCAGCCCCGCAGCCCGGCAGCCCCGGCAGCCCCGGCAGCCCCGGCAGCCCCGCAGCCCGGCAGCGCCGCAGCCCAGCAGCCCAGCAGCCCAGCAGCCCAGCAGCCCAGCAGCCCAGCAGCCCAGCAGCCCAGCAGCCCAGCAGCCCAGCGACCCCGCAGCCCGGCGAAGCCGCAGCCCGGCGAACCGGCGACCCCGCGGCCCGGCGAACCGGCGACCCCGCGGCCCGGCGAACCGGCGACCCCGCGGCCCGGCGAACCGGCGAACCGGCAGCCCGCGGCCCGGCAACCCGTTACCCGGCAGCCCGCAATTGGGCGGGCCGGCGATCAAGTGATCAAGCGTCGGATAGTCCGGCAGTCGGATAGTCCGACAATCGGACGGTGAGCAAGGCACTGTTCAGGGTTTATGAGCGGACCGCGTCAGCGCGTGGGCGATCGCGGCGGCGCGACTCACGACGACTGCGATCCGCGGGTCGGTCGGCGTGCGACTGGGGTCTTGGTACGTGTTCCTGTCTCGGCGGTGTCGTCATGGTGGGCGGGGCTGCGCGAGCCTGAGCACGTCTCGGCGATCCTCCGGTGACGTGCTCAGGCTCGTCCGAGCGCCTACGGTCGTACCTGGAAGACGAGGTTGAACGGGGTCTCGGCGACCCGCTCGAAGCGGGTGAAGCCGGCCTCCGCTGCCGTCTGGCGTAGGCGGGCCTCGCCGGCCTGGGCGCCCAGGGCCGCGCCGACCTCCTGGGAGAGTGAGTTCGGCGTGCACAGCAGGGTCGATGCTCCGTAGTAGACCGCGCCGACCGGGTTCAGGTTGTCGGTGAGCGCGTCGCCGGCGAACGGTTCGACCAGCAGCAGGCTGCCGTTCGGGTCCAGGCGGTCGTGCAGGTGGCGCAGGACGCCGACCGGGTCGCCCATGTCGTGCAGGCTGTCGAACAGGCAGATCAGGTCGTACGTGCCGGACAGTTCCTTGGCTCGGCCCGCCTCGAACCGGGTGCGATTGCCTACGCCGGCCGCCGCGGCCTTTTCCTGGGCCGAGGCGATCGATTCCGCGTGACAGTCGGTGCCGACGAATGTCGAGTCCGGGTAGGCCGCCGCGAGCAGAATCGTGGACGCGCCGTGTCCGCAGCCCACATCCGCGACCCGGATACCGGTGCGCAAACGGTCGGCGACGCCGTCCATCGCGGGAATCCAGTCTGCCACCAGATGCGCGTTGTATCCGGGACGGAAGAATCGCTCGCAGCCCTCGAACAGGTCGGCGTGGTGTTCGTGCCAACCCACCCCCGCTCCCGTACGGAACGCCGTGACCAGCCGGTCGGCCGAGCGCGCGGCGGCCAGCATGAGCTCGAACCCGCCGATCACACAGGCCGGGCTGCTTTCGTCGGTGAGGGCGATCGCATGTTCGACCGGCAATTCGAAGCGATCGTCGCCGACGTAGTTCACATAGCCCGTCGCGGCCTGAGCGGACAGCCATTCGCGGACGTATCGTTCCGCCGTTCCCGTACGGTCGGCGAGCTCGGCCGGCGTCAGCGCACCCGCCCCGGCCATGGCCCGGTACAGCCCGAGTTTGTCGCCGATCACCGCGAGCGACCCGGCCAGCATCGCCCCGAAATCCCCCACTGCCTTGAAGACGAACCCCATCAATTTCTGTTCGTCCACAGTCGTTGTCGTAGTCATGTCCGTGCCCTCCGTGAAAAGTTGACGGCACCGTAGCCAGCACGTTTTCCCTTCTGTGTCCGTTTGTTGTCCGCACTCTGAGCGTTTGTGGCGCACAATCACCGCGTGCCGTCCGACCTGCGCGTTTGGCTGCTCGGTGGCTTCCGGGTGGAGGTCGCCGGCCAGTCCGTGCCCGACGGTGAATGGCGGCGCAGTGGCGCGACCGCCCTGGTCAAGCTGCTGGCGCTGCGCGGTCGGCTGCACCGGGACGAAGCGGTCGACCTGCTCTGGCCGGAAGCTGACCAAGCTCTGGGCGTACGGCGTTTGAACAAGTCTTTGCACTTCGCGCGGCGCGTGCTCGGCACCGACCGCATCGAACTGCGCGACGGACTGCTCGTTCTGAACACATCCGGCCTGTGGACAGACGTCGACGCGTTCGACCGTGCGAGTGACCAGGGCGACGGCCAAGCGGCGCTCGAGTTGTACACAGGCGATCTGCTTCCCGGGAACATATTCGACGACTGGACCGAGCCGCGCCGCGCGCAATTGCGCAACGCCGTCGTCCAGTTGTTGCTCGAACGCGCAGCCCACGCTCGGCCGCACCAGGCGGAAACCGACCTGGTGCGGCTGACGACGCTCGATCCGCTGCACGAAGAGGCGTACGCCCGGTTGATGCGCCTCGAGATCGCCCGGGGCCAGCGGCACTCGGCGCTGCGCTGGTACGACCGGCTGGTCGTCCAATTGCGCGAGGAACTCGGCGTGGAACCGCGCGCCGACCTCCAGCAAATGCATCACGAGCTGACCGCAGCAGCCGGGCCCGCTGCGCTGTCTCCAGCCCCGGCCCCGGGCCCAAGGTCAAAGCTCGGCGATCACCACAATCTCACCGTTCCGAAGTCACGGCCCGCCGATCACCAAGACCTCGCAGCTCCGAAGTCACGGCTCCCTGATCACCACGACCTCGCGGCTCCGAAGTCACAGCTTGCCGATCAGCACGACCTCGCGGCTCCGAAGTCACAGCCTGCCGATCAGCACGACCTCGCGGCTCCGAAGTCGGGAATCGCTGATCACCAAATCATCGCAGCTCAGAGGTCGGGGCTCCCCGATCACCACGACCTCACGGCTCCGAAGTTACGGCTCCCCGATTACCACGACCTCGCGGTTCCGAGGTCGGAGCTCGCCGATCAGCAGAGCATCGCAAATTCCGGGTCGGGGCTCGCCGATCACCACGGCGTCGTGGCTCAGGCCCCGGGGTTCACCGATCGCTATAGCAACGAGGAACGAAAGCTCGTCACGGTCCTGGACGCGGATCTGCGGGGCATCCGTGGACAGGCCGCCGACGCCGACCCGGAGCGCGCCCGGCGCGAAATGGTCGCATGGACCGAACTGCTGCGCGAAGTGATCACGCGGTGGGGCGGGGCGGTGCAACCGCTTGTCGGTGGGGGTGTGATCGGGGTGTTCGGCTATCCGACCGCCCGCGAGGATCACGCCGACCGCGCGCTGTGGGCCGGCTCCGAGATCCTGCGGCGGAGTCCGGTCCCGATCGCTCTCGGCGCCGACACCGGCCAGATCATCGTCGCGTCCGAACTGGCGGGGATCGGCGGCGCCGTCCTCGATACCGCGGCCCGCCTACGCGCGGCGGCCGCACCGCGCACGTTGCTGGTCACCGACCGGACCCGGCAAGCTGCCTTGCGCCCCGAGTTCCAGTTCGGCGACCGTACGCCCGTCGGCAATCCGCCGCTGGCCGCCCGCCGCCTGCTTACCGCGCCGGTCGCCGATGCGCAGGGCCCGACACCCATGCCAGGGGCGACATCGGCCGCCGTGCGGTGGAACGCCGAGACGCCGATGGTCGGCCGGGCCAACGAGATGCGCGCCGTACTGGGCCTGATCGACGAGGCGGTTTCCAGCCGGCGACCGCGTCTGATCACCATCACCGGCGTGGCCGGCATCGGAAAGACGCGTCTCGTCCGAGAGGTGCTCGCGCAGACCGAAGCCGCCCCATCGCCTGCCGACAAGACCGCCGCGCCACCGCCCGACAACAAGACAGCCGCGCCGCGGCCCGGCGAAAAGACAGCAGCGCCACCGCACGACAACAAAACAGTCACGCCGCCGCCTGACGACAAGACCGCCGCGACACCGCCATACAACACCGCGGCACCGCCCGACGAAAACACAACAGCGCCACCGCACGACAACAAAACAGTCACGCCGCCGCCTGACGACAAGACCGCCGCGACACCGCCATACAACACC